>CAWBJI010000008.1:0-736241 GCA_963789105.1 uncultured Alphaproteobacteria bacterium | reverse complement strand
GTTTTGATCCCCCGGTTTGATGGTGCGATCCTTTCTCGGGAATGGAAGGAAGCCATATGGGACAAGTTCGTCACGGGAGCGCCACGACGACGCACGCCGTCAGAGCTGCAATACAGCGATCCATCGGCTGACAGGGTATTGCGCAGCAATGTCCCGAGAAGCGCAAGCTTCGCTCACGGCGCCGAGCCAAGGAGCTGGGCAGTGAGGAGGGTCGGAAAACGATCCGGTGAATTGTTTTCCCGACGAACCCCAAGACGGTTGCGAAGTGGCGGAAGCGGGCAACGGTCGAAGATATGAAGACCGGGCCGAGAGAGCCGCGCTCGACGGTTCTGACCGAGGCCGAGGAAGCGGCGATCGTGGCCTTCCGACGCCATACGCCGCTGCCTCTCGACGACTGCCTCTACGCCTTGCAGCCGTCGATCCCACACCTGACGCGCTCGGCGCTTCATCGATGCCTGCGACGATGAACCATTGCGGCGCCATCGGTTCAAGCCCGATGGCGAATGCATATCGCGCCGACCAGACATCGAGGGCCCCTCTCGTGACATTGCTTCGCAATGCACTGCCGGGCAATGGACAAGCCGAAGCGCCGGAAGTTCAAGCGATATCCAATCGGCTTCTTCCATATCGACATCGCCGAGGTTCTGACCGTTGAAGGAAAGCTATATCTGTTCGTCGGTATCGACCGCACCAGCAAGTTCGCTGTGACCCAACTCGTCGAAAAGGCCGACCGGCGCACGGCTTGGGAGTTCCTTCAGCACATGCTCGAAGCCGTGCCTTACCAAGTCCACACCATTCTGACCCCCTCTCGGGATCATGCTTCGCATAACCCTGCCGGGCAATGGACAACGGCATCCAGTTCGCCGAGCAGCCCCGGAACCGGAACACCATCTATTCCCGGCCAATGCGCTCCGACATGATCTGCGAGGGTGAGCCGGTGGCCGCCACTGGTCCGAGGATGACGGCGAGCGGGATCGAGCACCGATTGACGAAGCCGAACCACCCTTGGACCAACGGTCAGGTCGAGCGGATGAACCGCACGATCAACGATGCCACAGTCGAGCGCTACCACCACGACAGCCACGATCAGCTGCGCACGCATCTCGCCGACGTCATGGCAGCCCACAACTCTGCCCGCAGGCTCAAGACACTCGGCAGCCTCACTCCCTACGAGTACATCTGCAAAATCTGCACTTCAGAGCCAGAACAATTCATCCTCGAACCGATCCACAAGATGCCGGGACTGAACGATTAGTCGAAGGTCGGCACGGTGAACATCTCCGTCGATGGAGGGGCGAGAGTATCACGTCCATCTTGGCTGTCATCGGGCACGGAGTTCCGGATGCTCAGCCCGTCGAGCTGCCGCCGGACCTCCTCGTCCGACAGGGAGACGACGTCGGCGCGGTAGTGGGTGACGGTTTGCGGAAAGACCGATACGATGAAAAGCATCAGAAGCTGGATGGTTACGAAGGGGATGACGCCGCGATAGATATCCCCGGTGGTGACCCGTCGGATCGGGCGCCCGGTGACGGAATCGGTGTAATCCTCTTTCGGCGCGACCGACCTCAGATAGAACAGCGAGAACCCGAATGGCGGCGTCAGGAACGACGTCTGGAAGTTCACGGCCAAGAACACGCCGAACCAGACCAGATCGATGCCAAGCGCCTCGGCCGGAGCGATCAGGAGCGGGACGAGGATGAACACGATCTCGAAGAAGTCGAGAAAGAAACCCAGAATGAAGACGATCAGGGCAACGAACAGCAAGAAGCCGACCTCGCCTCCCGGCAGGGCGAGCATCAGGTCCTTCACCCAGATGTGGCCGTTCACGCCGTAGAACGTCAGGGCGAACACGCGGGCGCCGATCAGGATGAACATGACGAAGGCCGACAACCGCAGCGTCGCCTCCGCCGCGCCGCGGGTCATTCCAATGGTCAGGCGCCCTTTCAAACCGGCTAGGACGAGGGCGCCGACGGCCCCCATGGCACCGCCCTCCGTCGGGGTCGCGAGACCGATGAAGATCGTGCCGAGAACGAGGAAGATCAGCGCGAGGGGGGCACGAGAACGAGGATCACCCGCTCGGTCAGGGGGGAAAGCAGGCGGATCGCACCGGTCCGGTTCGTCCAGGCGGCACCGAAGGCGAACAGGACACCGATGGCGAAACCGTACACATACGGCGCCTGCGCGACCCGCGGCGTGAACCACAGCGTCGCGCCCCAGCCGAGGAGGACGGAGAGGCCGGTCAGGACCTAGAACGAGAGCATGCCCTTGCCCAGCGTGCAGGCCTCGGGCGGCATCGCCGGCGCCATCTTCGGGCGGACAAGCGAGACGAGGAACACCATGACAGCGAACAGGGCCGTCAGCATCAGGGCGGGGAGCATGGCTCCCGCGTACATGTTCCCGACGGACTGTCCGAGTTGATCGGCAAGAACGATAAGGACCAGCGAGGGCGGCAGAATCTGGGCGAGCGTGCCGGATGCGACGATGACCCCGGTCGCGAGCCGCCGGTCGTACCCCCACCGCAGCATGATCGGCAGTGAGATCAGGCCCGTCGAGATGACGGCCGCGGCCACGACCCCCGTCGTCGCGGCCATGAGGGCGCCGACGAACACCACTGCATAGGCCAGACCGCCGCGCATGGAGCCGAAGAGCTGTCCGAGCGTGTCCAGCAGGTCCCCGGCCATGCGCGACCGCTCCAGAACGAGGCCCATGAAGGTGAAGAACGGAATGGCCAGCAAGGTCTCGTTGGCCATGACGCCGAAGACGCGATGGGGCAGCGCCTGGAAGAAGGCCGGTGCGAACAGGCCCAGTTCGATCCCGACATAGCCGAAGAACAGCCCCAGGGCGGCCAACGAGAAGGCGATCGGGTAGCCCAGCACGATCACCAGCACGAGGCAGGCGAACATCACGGGCGCCATGTTGTCGATGAAGACTGCGGTCATGCGTCCGGCTCCGGCCGTTCGCGTTCGGCGGCGTCGTCGCTCCCGGCGGACGGGTCGTCGTCATCGAGATCGCCGCGCAGGCAGCCGACCTTCTTGATCGCTTCCGACAGTCCCTGCGCCAGAAGAAGGCAGAACCCCAGGAGCACCAGCAGTTTCGCGGGCCAGATCGTGAGGCCGCCGGCGTTGGCCGACACCTCGCCGGTTCGCCACGACGACAGGAAGAACGGAACGGGGGTCGCCGCGTGGAGCGCGGCGAAGGGGATCAGAAAGGCCAGATGTCCGAGCAGGTCGAGCCGGTGGCGACCGCGCCGCGAGAGACGGGTGACGAGGAAATCAACCCGCACATGCTCGTCGCGCTTCAGCGTCCAGGCGGCGCCCAGCATGAAAACGGCGCCAAACAAGTACCATTGCAGCTCGAGCCAGGCGTTCGAGGACAGGGAGAACAGCTTGCGCGAGATCGCGTTTCCCGCCGAGACGACGACGGCGACCACGACGAGCCAGGCGGCGAGGCGCGCCACCTTCTCGTTGAAGCTGTCGATCGCCAATGCGAGCCGAAGGAGAAAGGTCAAGTTCGTCTCCCGAATTGAGGGCGTCCGTCAGCGCTGCCTGAAGGCAAGTCGATCGCCTGTCGCGTCCGCCGGGGCAGAGTAGCGGATGACGGCCCCGGCCCGGCAGGGCTGCGGCGCCGGTCCGGAACATCGCCCGACGCGGCCGACCCGGCCGGAACGGACAGTCAAGCCGCGGTGGTGACGCCGCTCAGCCGATCCGCGAGGTCCAGAAGGTCGCGTGCCGCGAAATCCACCTCGGTCCGCGGTTCCGCCTCGCCGAGCCCAGGCCCGTTCTCGTCCGGCCGGGCGATATGGGCGGTCCGGAGGCCGAGCGCGCGGGCCGCCGCAAGGTCGTCGGAATGGCAAGCGACCATGAGCACGTTCTCCGGCCGCAGCCCTAGGGCCGCGACGCCTGCGAGATAGACCTCCGGCGCAGGCTTGTAGCTCCGCGCCAGTTCGGCGCCGAGGATCGCATCCCACCGCAGGCCGTTGCGGCGGGCCAGGGCGATGGATAGGGCGATGTGCCCGTTCGACAGCGGCGCCAGGAGGTAGGACCGGCGCAGCGTCTTGAGGCCGTCCTTCACATCGGGCCAGACGTCGAGCCGGTGCCATCTGTCGACCAGTTCTCGCCGCAGGTCGTCCGGGACCCCTTCGATGCAAAAGTCCCGGAGCACGCGGTCTAGGTTCTCGGAATGAAGCACGTCCAGGTTCACCCAGTCCCGCGCCCCGGAGCGCACCTCGGCCATCGCCGGCTGATAGTAGCCGCGCCAGGCGTCGGCGAACGCACCGGGATCGACGCGCGGGTCCAGGGGCACCAGATGCTTCTCGACAGCGGTCGCGATCCCGATGCGCCAATCGACCAGGGTTCCGAAGACGTCGAAGACGAATGCCCGTATCGGTACCGACTGCATATGGAGACACCTAGATCGAACTGCGAAGCTGCTGCATCATCGTATCGTACGGATACTCCGCGACCTGCCACCACAGGAGCTGTTCGCGCTGGAAGGCCCGATACGGCTCGAAGATCGTGGCGAACTCCGGATGCGATGCGGACAAGTCGGCGAAGGTTTCCTCGGCGGCCGCAGCGCTCGCCTCGATGATCTCGCGCGAGAAGGGCTTGAGGGTGGCGCCGGAGGCGACGATCCGGCGCAGCGCCGGAGGATTGAGCGCATCGTACTTCGCCTGCATCCAGTCGCCGACCCCGGTGCAGCACTGCTTGAGGATGGACTGGTACTGACTTGGCAGTTCGTTCCAGCGGTCCAGGTTGACGAACAGCGAGAACGCGGTGCCCGGATCCCACCAGGACGGGAAGTAGTAGTTCCGTGCGACCTTCGCGAGGCCGAGACGTTCGTCGTCGTGCGGGCCGATGAACTCGACCGCGTCGATCGTCCCGCGCTCCAGGGACGGGTAGATGTCGCCGGCCGGAATGTTCTGCGGGATAACGCCGAGCCGCGACATGATCTCGGCGCCGACGCCCACGATCCGGAACCTCAGCCCCTCCAGATCGGCGACGGTGTCGATGTCCTTGCTGAACCAGCCGCCCATCTGAACGCCGGTGTTCCCCGACGGGATCGAATAGATGTTGTACTTGGCATAGAAGGCGTTCAGCAGCGCCTCGCCGCCACCGTGGACCACCCAGGCCCGCGTTTGCCTCGGGTTGAGGCCGAACGGCAGGACGGTGCCGAAGACGAAGGCCGGGTCCTTACCGACGTAGTAGGAGCTGAAGGTGTGGCCGCACTCGACTGTCCCTTCGGTCACGGCATCGGCGACCTGCAGCGTTCCGACGATCTCGCCCGCGGCGAAAGGCTGGAGCTGAAACTGGCCGTCGGTCGCCTCGGACACTTGCTGGGCGAGACGCTCGGATGCGCCATAGAGGGTGTCCAGCGAGCGTGGCAGCGCCGATTGCAGCCGCCACTGCACGGCGGGCTGGCTTTGCGCCATCGCCGGAGCGGCCAGGGTCGCCGATGCAGCAGCCAGTGCGCCGCCCTTAAGGAAACTGCGTCGAGACATGATTTTTCCTCCCGTAGCATCACGTGCAACCAACTGGGTAGCCGACAAACGGGTGCGCCCGCTGCACCAGCCTTGCTGTAAACCGCACGTCGATTGCCGAACTTGCCGATCGGTCGACGGTCCGCGGGCGCAGATAGTGCGGGCCGGTCCGTCGGACAGGAGATCAGCCGCGGCGGATCGCGGCCGGACCGGTCCCGAAGCGGCGCCGGAGCGCGCCTGACAGGCTCGCCCCGGAGGCGAACCCCGTGCGGAACGCGATCTCGTCGAGATCCACGGAGGTTTCCGTCAACAGGCGGATGGCCTCCGCGAGCCTTCGGGTCTGCAGGAACGCATGGGGCGTCGTTCCGGTCTCGTCCCGGAATATGCGGCAGAGATGGAACTTCGAGACGCAGGCCGCACCGGCGATCTCGGGCAGTCCGATGGCCCGATCCAGATTGCCTTCGATAAACCGAATGGCCCGGTCGACCCGCTGCGATACGCGGCTGCGGAAACGCCTCGCGGGCGGATGCGCACCGCCGTCCCGCAGGATCGTCGATATCGCGTAGAATGCCAGAAACTCCAGCCGCGCGCCGTCCGGCGTGCCGGAGTCGCAGATCCCCCGGTGGATGAGACGGCTGACCGCCTCGATGTCTCGGCTGCGGCGATCCCAGGTCGGGTCGGTCAGCCGGATCGGCGCATCGGGAATGGCCAGGTCGCAGGCCAGGGTCTCCAGCGCGACGCTGGAGAAACTGAGATGCGTCATCGTTATCATGTCGGGGGAGGTGACCTGCGCGCCGATGACGTCGCCGGGCGTCGCGACGCGGAACCGATCGGCGCACACGCGCCCCTGCCGGACGAGCTTGTCATTGCGCACGAGCAGGTGATTGGCGAGCGGGCCGTGGACGAATGCCACGCCGTAGCAGGATTGTTCGCCGTACCTGAACTGGTGGGGGCCCTGAACTTCCCAATGCGCGATCTCGACCCCCGAGGACGCCCATCGTCCGCTGGACCAGACTGGATCGGCGCCGATCGCGCGCGCGATCTGTGCCACCGGCGTCTCTCCAGTCTGCAAATCGGCCACGAAACGCATGTCGACAAGCTCCCGGCGACCGGCCGAGGACCCGGCGGATCTAGTGTGACGCGCTCAATCCTACCTCAACGGTGCGGCTCTGTCGCGACGAAATTCGAGGCGCGGCGGGAGGGCATGCAGGTCCCCGACGGGCGACGCCGCGGCCGGCGAGGGTCACCACAACCGCGCCGCGTCGTTCTTGACCCGTCGGATAGGGATTGAGGATTCGATGGACGCTACGCCCGCGATCTTGGTCAGTCGGCCGGTCAGGAACGTCTCGAACTCGGCGAGGTCGTGGACGGCGACCCGGAGCAGATAGTCGAAGCTCCCGGTCATCAGCCAGCAGTCGACCACCTCGGAACAGTCGCGGATCCGCTTCTCGAAGCTCTGCAGGCGCTGATCGACCTGCTGATCGAGGCGCACCGACACGAACACGCTGAACCCGAACCCCATCCGGCCCTCGTCTACAACCGCGCAATAGGCCGAGATGTAGCCCTCGCTCTCCAGGCGGCGGATCCGGCGCGCGCAGGGGGATGGGGAGAGCCCGACCTTCTCGCTCAGCTCCTGCGTGCTCAGACGCGCGTCGTCGCGCAGGGCGCGAAGGATCATGTGATCGATCCTGTCGATGGAACCCGTCGCCAAAACCGAACCTCACGCCATCTTCCAGCGGACGGTAGCACCGCCGGGGCGGAAAACGCCAGTTTCTCGCGTGGACTCTGATGTAATCATGCCGAAACCCGAAAGGAAGCCAGACGTGCCAGCCGACCCCGTGTTACTCAAGGACGTCGAGAAGCGTCTCCTCTGGCTCAGCCATTGGATGATCCACCACGCGAACCACGTGCGGCCCAAGGAGGACGCCATCAAGGTCGGAGGACATCAGGCGTCGTCGGCCTCGATGGTGTCGATCATGACGGCGCTCTACTTCTCGGCGCTGCGGCCCGAGGACCGCGTTGCGGTCAAGCCCCATGCCTCGCCGGTCTTCCACGCAATGCACTACCTCATGGGCAATATAGATCGCGAGCGCATGGAGGCGTTTCGCGGCCTCGGCGGGGTGCAGAGCTATCCCAGCAGGACCAAGGACGTCGACGACGTCGACTTCTCGACCGGGTCGGTGGGACTGGGCGTCGCCATCACGAGCTTCGCATCCCTCGTCCAGGACTACGTCGCGGCGAAGGACTGGGCCCCCGACCGTCCGACCGGGCGGATGGTGGCGCTCGTCGGCGACGCGGAACTCGACGAGGGGAACGTCTACGAGGCGCTGCAGGAAGGCTGGAAGAACGACCTCAGGAACTGCTGGTGGATCATCGACTACAACCGCCAGTCGCTCGACGGGATCGTGCGGGAGGGGCTCTTCGAGCGGGTCGAGAAGATCTTCGCCGCCTTCGGCTGGGAGGTCGTCCGCGTCAAGTACGGCGCGCTCCAGCGGGCGGCCTTCGACGAGCCCGGCGGAGACAAGCTGCGCTCCTGGATCGATACCTGTCCGAACCAGGACTATTCCGCGCTGACCTACATGGGCGGCTCCGTTTGGCGCGAACGGCTGATGGAGGAGCTCGGCGACCAGGGCGACGTGACGGCGTTGATCCGCAGACGGTCCGACGACGACCTTGCCGCGCTGATGGAGAACCTCGGAGGCAATTGCGTGGCGACGATGGCGGACGCATTCGCCGCCATCGACCATGATCGCCCGACCTGCTTCCTAGCCTACACGATCAAGGGCTGGGGCACGCCGATCGCGGGCCACAAGGACAATCACGGCGGGTTGATGACGAAGGCCCAGATGGCGAAATGGCAGGCCGAGATCGGCGTGCCGGAGGGCCGGGAATGGGAGCGGTTCGCCGGTCTTGAGAACGCGGACGCGTTTCGGGCCGCGCTCGCGGCGACACCGTTCTTCGCCGGAGGCGCGCGACGCCTCTACGACGACAAGATCGACGTACCGTCCATCGCGCTCGGGACGGACCGGGAGATGTCGACGCAGACCGCGTTCGGCAAGATTCTCGATACGCTCTCGAAAGGCGACAGCGACCTCGCGGCGCGCATCGTCACGATGTCCCCGGATGTCACCGGCACGACGTCGCTGGGCGCCTGGGTGAACCGTCGGAGACTGTTCGCCCGGACCAGCCAGGCCGACGCCTTCATCGAGAGCCGCATCCCCTCGACCGCGAAATGGGTCTTCGCGCCAGAAGGCCAGCATATCGAGCTCGGTATCGCCGAGATGAACCTGTTCCTGCTTCTGGGCGCTGCAGGGCTGTCGCACTCGCTCTTCGGCAAGCGCCTGATCCCCATTGGTACCGTCTACGACCCGTTCGTGCACCGCGGGCTCGATGCACTCAACTACGCCTGCTACCAGGACGCCCGCTTCATGATCGTGGGCACGCCTTCGGGTATCACCCTCGCGCCCGAGGGCGGTGCGCATCAATCCATCGGCACGCCCCTGACCGGGATGGCGCAGGATGGCCTGGCCAGCTTCGAGCCGGCCTTCGCCGACGAACTGGCTGTCATCATGGAATGGGCCTTCGACTACATGCAAAGGGACGGCGGCGGCGATCCCGACGAGCGGACATGGCTCCGGGACGAGACTGGCGGTTCGGTCTACCTCCGCCTGACGACGAATCCGCTGGAGCAGCCCGGCAAGCGCGCGGATGACGCGTTCCGGCAAGGCGCGATCGACGGTGCATACTGGCTCCGCCCGCCCGGGCCCAACTGCGAGGTCGTGATCGCCTATCAGGGCGCCGTCGCGGGGGAGGCCATCGCGGCGGCCGGTCTGGTCGGCGAGACCCGCCGCGATGTCGCGGTGCTGGCTGTGACGTCGGCCGACCGCCTGAATGCGGGCTGGACCGCGGCCCAACGCGCACGCGCGCGCGGCGAACCTCGTGCGAGGAGCCATGTAGAAGCCCTTCTGAACCCCCTCTCCCGCTCGTGCTCGATAGTCACGGTGATCGATGGCCATCCGGCGACGCTCGGCTGGCTCGGGTCCGTGGCGGGCCACCGGACGATCAGCCATGGCGTCGAGCATTTCGGGCAGACGGGCACGATCCAGGACCTCTATCGGCATTTCCGCATCGACCGGGCCTCCCTTGTCGAATCCATCAGCGCCCTGACCGCCGGACGTGCCATCGACGCCGCTCGAGCAATGCCTGTATCTGGCTGATGCGACCCTGATCGGGCGTTGCGGTAGATGTCGTCGATCGATTGGACACTCTCGATAGCGAGAGGCACGCCGTCGGTAGCCTGCAGCGGCGTTGGTGGCGTGACCGCTTGCCTCCGTGGATCATCGATGACTCACCTTGGCCTATAGATGCCGACGGGGGACGGCCACACCGTCAAACCCCCTGGGGCCGAAGCGTTTGGGCAGGCTCCGCCACTTCGTGTCGTCGCGGCGCTGATCTGAGCCCCGACGTTCCTGCGGCGTCGGGGAGAGTCCTGGGGTTGATGTCTGCGCGCTACGCGGCGTCCTCGTCCAGTCCGATCTGCGCTGCGAACTCGGTCGGTGGGACGTTCCCCAAGGCCGAGTGCGGGCGGCAGGTATTGTAGTCCTCCGCCATGCCCGGACCGCGGTCCGGGCATGGCGGAGGTCGCTGAACAACGTCTCGCCCGGCAGCTCGTCCCGAAGCCTTCCGTTGAAGCTTTCGACGAAGGCGTTCTGGGTCGGCTTGCCCCCTCTCGGGATCATGCTCTGCATGACCCTGCCGGGCAGTGGGGCGCGCTGTAGTGCCACTCGACTTTCGTTCGCTGACACCAGGCCAGGATCGCCGTCGAGGTCAGCTCCGTGCCGTTGTCCGAGACGATGGTTGTGGGCCGTCCCCTGGCGGCGATGGCCGTATCTAGTTCGCGGGCGAACCGCGCGCCTGACAGCGACTCATCCGCCACCAGGGCCAGGCATTCGCTCCTATGCTCGTCGACCACCGCCAGCAGCCGGAAACGGCGGCTGTCCGTGAACGCATCGCTGACAAAGTCGAGCGACCACCGCTGGTTCGGCCCGTCGGGTACGACCATGGGGCGGCGCGTGCCCAAGGCGCGCTTGCGACCGCCCCGGCGCCTGACCTGCAACCGTTCCTCGCGGTAGAGCCGCCGGAGTTTCTTGAGGCTCATAACGAGCCCTTGGCGCTCCAACATCACGTGGATCCTGCGGTAGCCGAACCGGCGACGTTCCCCGGCCACCGCCTTCATCGCGGCCCTCGCCTCGGCATCGTCGGGCCGGACGCTGCGGTAGCGCACGCTCGATCGGTCGAAACCTGGGCCATGCACGCCCGCCGCTCGCTCACGCCGCGCGCCTCCGTCAGGTGCGCCACGACCGATCGCCTTGCCGCGGGCGTCACCACTTTCTTGCGGTCACGTCCCGCAGCATCGCGTTGTCCAACATCTGCTCGGCCAATAGCCTCCTGAGCTTGGCGTTCTCGTCCTCGGGCGCCTTCAGACGCCGGGCGTCGGACACCTCCATGCCGCCATACCGGGCCTTCCACTTGTAGAACGTCGCGCTGCTCACGCCGGCCGGCCGGCACACCTGCGCAGTCGGCACACCAGCCTCCCGCTCCTTCAGCATCGCGATGATCTGCTCCTCGCTGAACCTCGATCTCTTCATCCGTCCATCTCCTTCGTCGGGATGGACCCTACCCAAATCTGGAAGAGAAATCAGTGCTCAGGGCACATCACTGATCCCGTGCTTGCGACAAAGAGCGGACGCAGACATCCCCGCCTGGTGCTCCTTCAAAATGCCAATGATCTGCGCTTCGCTGAACCTGCTCTTCTTCATCGTCCGTCTCCTTCGTCAGAGAACGCACTAACCTCAAATCGAGGCCTCTTCAGGGGAGCAGGTCAAGGTCTCTACAAATCTAGGGGCACCTCAGCATTCCCGTAGGTCTTTCCTATCCTGCCTTCATACTACGCCATCCGTATTGTTCGGCTAGAGCCAAACATTCGTACATCGGCAGAACGCCGTCGGTCGTTCCCAGTGCGCAGAGCGAGGCAGCCGCAGCGGCATGGCCGAGAGCGAGAGCACCATGAAGGGACTGATCGCTCGCAAGGGCGCAGAAAAAACCCGCCGCGAACGCATCGCCGGCGCCGTTCGTACCGACGACCTGATCTGCCGGAAAATCAACTGACGCGTGACGTACGATAAGACCGTCGCAGGTCACGGCAACGGCACCTTTGGGAAAATGCACGACCACTACCGACATCGTACCGCGCGTCGCGATCTCGCGTGCTGCCGATTCGACCTCCCCGAGTTGTGTCGTGCCAGCTTCATCAAGGGTATCACGGCCGCTTAGCGCGCCGATCTCAAAATCATTGACCACGAGGTAGTCGAGATGTGGCAGGCAGGGGCTCAAGATCCGGCGCAGATCGTCCTTCGGGATCGTCATGACTTCCATATTGGTTGCCAGGCCCGCAGAACGGGCCCGTCGGAGGACCGTCAACCAGCCGCTATGATCGTCGCCCCAAGGCGCGTCGAGCCGGGCGTGAGTGCCGGGCAGTCCGAGATGGAGCATCCGGCCGGAGAGATTTGCGAAGTCAAAGTGGTCCGGCGTCAGAAGATCAGCACTTGAGGCATTGAATATATGCGTGCGCCGCGATGTATCCGCTGCAGTAAAGGCCATTGTTCGATGGGTAGAAATGTTGGGAACGACTTGAAGCCGCGTAGCATCGATACCGTGCGAAACGGCGACCTCGTACAAGAAGTCACCGTCGTCGTCATCACCTCTCAGACCAATGGTCGCAACGGGGATGCTCGGATCGAGGCTTCGCATGTCCACTGCGAAATTGCAGCCCGACCCCCCGCCCTGGCGATCCACCGAAAGGATGCGTGTCGAGCTCTCTTCCCGCGGCCAGGTCGGAATCATCATATTGTAATCCGTGCACCAAGTGCCCCCGGTGACGAAACCTTGGGAAAATCCGGATCGTCCGCTCATATCGTGTCCCCCATCCGATCCGTCCGACCGTCTCCGATACCTACGCCTCCGCCTTCAAGACCTGCTCGGTGATCGTCGCATCTTCGTCCAGCGGGCGGGTGGGTGTGATGCCCTGCTTTGCCAACGCGTCGTGATAGGCGCGAACCGCTTCCTCCGATCCGATCTCGCCGTCGGCCACCGCGCGCATCATGCGGACCATCGACAGCGGATCGTCCGCGAGATTGATCTTGCGTCCGAACAGGGCGACGCGTGCACCGTAGCGTTCGACCTGGGCGATCAGTTCCAGACAATCGCGCGAGGTACCGGCACCGCCCCCCAGCACTCCGACCACGACAGACGGATCATAGGTGGCCAATTCTTCAAGCGCCGCAGGACCGTTGTATGCAATTTTTAGAAACTCTGGTCGTTCGGCCTTCGTCAGCCCAGCGAGGCTGCGCATCATGGCGTCGCTGACGAAGCCGGGGACGTCTTCGGGGACGAGATCACAGGGGGCGTTCGGATTAAACACTTCAAGGAAATACTTGAAATCGCAGGCCAGCGCGTCCTCGCGAAAGCGCGCGAAATGCTCCAGCGCCATATAATCACGGTCAAGATCGTTATTGAAGGTGATCGAATAGAGCCCGAGATCGCAGCCGAGAGCCTTTGCCCGGCCAATGTCGGCGCTGCGGAATGGACGCGACGGCTGCTCGGCGTAACTGGCCCCGCGGAACACCCAGATATCGGTTGTGTCGTTGGCGCGGATCGCGGGCTTCACGCGGCTGGCATCGTAGACCCCGCGCTCGACCAGCTGCTCGTAGTTGGAAAGCGATGTTAGCATCACGTCAACCACGTCCTGGCGAACGATGGCCTCGACATTGTCGAGGAACTCACCTCGCGTGCGAAAGCCGTCCTGGGTGCCGTCCGCCCTCCGCCGCGGCCCACAGGACCGGATTGACGGACCCATATCCCCGTCTTTTGCATCGGCGATGATGAAGTCGCCCTTGGCATAGTTTCCTGCACGTATACGGGACAGCTTTTCGTCAATCTTGTACACTTGAATTCCTATCGTGATTGTGGTGATCCGTTGACCCTTCCGAGCTGACGTCAACATCGACTTGACGGTCAGCGACAGCCGCAGCCAGCGCTTCGACCATGAGGGTCGCGCCAGTCGAGCCACCCCCGGGCACGTAGAACATTGCATCGGCAAATGGCGCCAGAGGGCTGAGCGGCGTGTCCGTGATCGCAACGACCGCACCGTTTTTCTCGCGATGCGCGTGCGCCGCTTCCACGACCGATGGTTGGTAGGGACTGAAGCTGATCGTCAAGGTCACGTCCTTCGGTCCGGCCAGTCGAGATTGCGGCAGCGCAAAGCCGCCGACATTGTCCAGAAGCACACAGTTTCGCTCGGCTTCGATCATCAGCCAGGCAAACAGCGCCGCCGAAGCAAAAGACCGGTGTTGCCCCACGACGAACACCGTTTGCGCCGCGCTGAGAAGATCGACACCCTTGTTGAAGGCTTCGACATCGAAGTCCTGTTCCAACGATCGGATACTGCGGCGGGCATCAGCCGCCGCACGCGACAAACACCCAGCCGGCGCGCCGCCCCCGTTGGAGGTCGGCTCCGTCTCGCGGGCCCGGTAAATGAGATGTGCGCTGAAGCCTTTCTTCATCTCAAGAAACCCGGAATAGCCCATCGCCTGGGCAAAGCGCACGATGCTGGACCCTGGAACGCCAAGTCTCCCGGCAAGCTCCGCCACGGTATCAACGGCCATCCGGTCCAGGTTCGTCAGCGCGAATTGCGCGATCGTCTTAAGCTGCGGCGTCAACTCGGGATAGCGGGCTACGATGCGCTCGCGCACCTCGTGGAAGGTCGGGTTCGTGTCGCCCGATATTTCTGTATCAATCACTGAAAGCGCTCCAAATCCTACTGGTACGAATATTGAATAGTGGCCCTGCATGCAATATTCTTTCGATTGACTCATTAAGAATTTATCATCTAACCTCAACCATCTGATCGCGCACCATAGAAAGTTTGTCGCGATATGATGGCGCTTGTTCATAGGGAGGATATTGACATGGCGAAGAGCTTAGTAACCCGGAGCAGCATCCGGAGCGCGATTGCGATCGGCGTCGCGTGTACGATGCTGCTAGCTGGTCAAGCTGTCGCGCAGGATCGTTCGCTGAAGGTCTGGTTCGGTCGCCAGAACTTCATTCCAGAGGATGAATTCGCAAAGTTCCGGGAGGAAAATCCGGGTATCGAGGTAGAGTTCGAAGTCGTTCGCCTAGAGGACGTCAACTCCCAGCTGATCTTGGCTCTCAGGTCGGGGGATGCGCCCGATATCGTGCAGATCCAGACCCGCGATATCGAACAACTGGCGCGCGGAGGGGTTCTCAAGGATTTCACCGGGATGATAGAGGAGATGGAGACCCGTTTTCCGGAAACGTATGGGCAGCTTGCTCCTTTGGCTTGGGAGGGGGCATCGGATTCCGCGGGTGCGATCTACGGCGTCGCGCTTTATGCGCAATCAATCTACCTGACGTACCGAACCGACTTGCTTGAACAGGCGGGGATCACACCGCCGCTGGAGACAACGGATCGCGTTCTCGAGGCAGCTAAGGCGATGGCCGAACTGAGCGACGACACGCGCGGTTTCAGTCTGATCGGCTGCTGCGTCAGCCCGACATGGGAGCTTCCGCTGTTTCTGTCCATGGGCGGACAGATCGAAGACGGCGTGCCCCAGATCGACACCGAGATCGGGCGCGAATGGATCTCCTTCTATCAGGAACTGATGAGCTCGGGTGCCGCCCATCCGGATACGCCCTCATGGGATTCGGGACAGATGCGCGCCGCCTTCATCGGCGGCCGGGCTGCGATGATGAACGAAGGTGAGCACATCTATGTCGAAGTCCATAAGGAGATGCCGTACGAGGATGGCAACTGGGCATTCGAAGCCCTGCCCACCCGACCTGGTCAGACCGAACCGCAGGTGCAATCGGGCTTTGCCTTCCCGTTCATAGTGACCTCGGCGAATGAAGACGGGGAAGCCGCGATGCTGGCACTGGAGTACCTTTCGCGGCCCGACTACGCCAAACAGGTCGCGATCCGCTATCAACCAACCACGAACACTGCGGTGGCAAGCGATCCGGAATACCTCGCGGCCAAACCTTGGGCCGAAGATATCTCGCCGCTCTCGTCGAACCTTATCTCGCTTCCGACACATCCGACGAAGGCAATTCAGGTCTATGACGTGCTTGAGGACCTGCGCGACCGCATGGTGGCGGACCCTGACGCGGATCCGGCGGAACTGGCCACCGAGTTCCAGGAAATGCTGGACGCCGCTGCAAGCTGAACAGCCGGGGGGCGCCGCAACGGCGCCCCTTTTCGTTGAGCCTCTGCCTAGCGGCTCGCACGCCCGGACTTCAGGATTGAATTATGACATCCGTTGATGACAGAACGCCTTTGCGCGAATTGCCGCCCGACCGGTTGGCAGATTTCAAGGACGGCGTGGCCCCTTATCTTTTCGTGATCCCTGGCCTTCTGCTGGTTTTCGGCATTCTGGGCTACGCAGTAGTGGGCGGCGCGATCCTGTCACTCAACGAAACCGACATGTTCCTCAACAAGACATACGTCGGACTGAAGAACTACCGCGAGGTGTTCACCGACCCCCGGTTTCTGAACGCCCTGTGGCGGACACTGCTCTTCGTCGTCATCTCGATCGTGCTTGGGATCGGAATGTCGATGATCTTCGCCCTGACGCTCTACCGGGTCACCTTTGGCCGACGCTTCTTTCGCGGCCTCAGCCTCATACCCTATTTCGTGTCGGGCGTCGCGGCGGCCGTGATGTTCCGTTTCATCTTCACGACCAGCGGAGGTTTCGCGAACGCCGTGCTCGCCAATCTGGGTCTGCCGACGCCGTCGTGGCTTGGCAACCCCGCGCTCGCCTTCATGGTCGCCGTCCTTGCTAACTGTTGGTTCATGGTGCCGTTCGCAACGTTGATTCTGCTTGGCGGTTTGCAAACCATCGACCGCGAGATCTACGATTCCGCCAGCATCGACGGAGCATCCGACTTTGCGGTGTTCCGCCGAATTACCTTGCCGTTGATCAAGCCGATGATGGGGGTCAGCCTGATCTGGGTGACCTACATTTCGTTCAGCACGTTTGACATCATATTGGCTCTGACCGCCGGTGGGCCGCAGCGGGCGACGGAACTTCTGTCGATCTACATGTTCGAGATCGCCTTCCTTGAGCTCAACTTCGGTGCTGGATCGGTTCTGATGATGGTGCTCCTCGCTTTCAATACCGCGCTCAGCATTCTTTACCTCAAGGTGTTCGTGATGGGCGATCATCGCAGAAAGCTGGAGAAATGACCGTGACAGACACGTCCACATCTCGCCCGCGCATGAGCCCGGCACGCGACTGGAGCGGGCGGTTAGGGCGCGCCATGTTGATTGGCATTCCCCTCGCCGTACTCGTGATCTGGACCGTCACGCCGATCCTCTGGGCGGTGCTCGCGTCGCTCAAGGAGCCTCTCGAGATATACGAGTCGAAGTCCCTGCTGCCTGAGAGTCCGACCCTCGACGCCTATCGAAGGGTCCTGGCGATGGACGGCTTCGGCCGCTGGCTGTTCAACAGTGCGCTGGTCACGATCGTGGCGACGATGGTGCCGCTGACCATCAGCATCCTCGCGGCATATGGCTTCGCGCGCTACGCCTTCCGCTTTCGGCACGTGCTGCTGCTGCTTTACCTCGTGCCGCGCATCATTCCGCGGGTCAGCCTGATCGTTCCGCTCAACAGCCTGATGAGCGATCTCGGCCTGATCAACACCTACTGGGTCCTGTTCATCACCTATTCGGCCAGTGCCATTCCCTTGGCCACTTGGATCCTCGTCGGTTTCTTTGCCTCCGTCCCAAGAGAGATCGAGGAAGCCGCGACCATCGACGGCGCGAACATGTGGAACCGCTTGCGCCGCGTCATGATCCCGATTGCCTGGCCCGGCGTCGTCACTGCAGGCGTTTTGTGCGTGCGCGAAGCCTGGAACGAGTTCGCTTTCGTTCTCGCATTGGTCAACGAGACGTCAATGCGAACCCTGCCCTATCAGCTTTATGTGCTCAAGGATGCGATGGGTGTGCAGGACTACGCGGTCTACAACGCCTTTACCATCCTCACCATTCTGCCGCTTCTTCTTGTCTACCTGCTGCTTGAACGGCGCGTCGTCGACAGCATCGTATCGGGATCCGTCAAATGAGTTTCGATCAAAAAGGAAGCCCCATGGACGCACCTTTCGTCGCCCTTCAGGATCTGCGCAAGAACTTCGGCACGACCGAAGTCCTGCACGGCATTGATTTGGAGATTCCGAAGCACGCCTTCGTCGTCCTTGTGGGGCCATCCGGCTGCGGCAAATCCACCCTTCTGCGCATGATCGCAGGACTGGAGAAAACCAAGCACGGGCGAATTGTGATCGACGGCGAGGTCGTCAATCGCGTGCATGCCAAGCATCGCGGGATCGCGATGGTGTTCCAGAACTACGCGCTCTACCCACACATGACCGTCCGCGAGAACCTCTCGTTTAGCCTGGAGATGCTGAAGACCGAAGCCATCGAAACCGAACGCCGCATCAAGATGGCAGCCGACATCCTGCAGCTGGATCAGCTCCTCGACCGACTGCCCGCGCAGCTTTCGGGTGGACAGCGTCAGCGCGTGGCGATGGGGCGGGCGCTGGTCCGCGAGCCGAAGCTCTTCCTGTTCGACGAGCCATTGTCGAACCTCGATGCCAAGCTTCGGGTCGAGATGCGCGCCGAAATCAGGGCCCTCCACCAGCGGCTGCAAAGCACCACGATCTACGTCACCCATGATCAGGTCGAAGCGATGACCATGTCCGATATCGTCGTCGTCATGAATGCCGGACGTATCGAGCAGGCAGGTCCGCCGCTGGACCTCTACGACCGCCCGGCGACCGAATTCGTCGCAGCCTTCATGGGGTCGCCCGCAATGAACCTCCAGCGCGGTCGCGTGGTCCGTTCCGAGGGGGCACCAGCGGTCGACGCCGGTGATGGTCTGATGCTGCCGCTCGACCCGGATGCGCCGGTGCGCGACGGCATGGAGGTCGTGTATGGTCTGCGTCCCGAGCATCTGACCATCGCGGCTGATCCGTCCGTCGGACTGCCGGGCGAGGTCGCCTTGGTGGAGCCCGCAGGCTGGGAGACGCATCTCCACGCCGACATACATGGCCGACGGTTCCGCGCGATCTCGACGGAACGGCTGCATGTTCTGCCGGGCAGCAAGGTCGGTCTGGTGCCTGACTCTTTGCAGGTTCACATCTTCGACGGAGCAACGGGCGTTCGGCTGTGATCGCGGACGGCACCCCGGATGCCGACACGCAACGCCTGGCCGCCGCTGTCCGGATGCTGAGCGTGGATGCGATCGAACACGCGGCGTCGGGTCATCCGGGTCTGCCCCTTGGCATGGCCGACGTGGCAGTCGCTCTCTTTGGCACATCCCTGAAGTTCGATCCCGCGACTCCCGACTGGCCAGATCGGGACAGGCTGGTTCATTCGGCCGGTCACGGCTCGATGCTGCTCTACGCGGCACTCCATCTTACCGGCTACGTTGCTTTCGACCGCGCAGCATTGGAAGCGTTCCGCACCTGGGGGTCGGTAACGGCCGGTCACCCCGAGGTCGACGTCGCCGCGGGCATCGAAACGACAACCGGCCCCCTGGGTCAGGGTCTGGCGACGGCGATCGGCATGGCCCTCGCAGAGCGCATGATGAATGCGCGGTTCGGAGATGACCTCGTGGACCACCGTACCTACGTCATCGCCAGCGATGGCGATTTGATGGAGGGGATCAGCCACGAGGCCTGCTCGCTGGCCGGGCACCTTGGATTGTCGCGCCTCATCGTCCTCTACGACGACAATGAAATCACCATCGACGGCGCAATGTCGTTGAGCTGTTCGGACGATGTGACGGGACGTTTCGAAGCCTATGGCTGGCGCGTCGATACGGTGGACGGACACGATGTAGACGCCGTATCGGCGGCTCTGGCACGGGCGCGCGACGGGAACAGACCCAGTCTCATCCGCTGTCGAACCACGATTGCCAAGGGCGCGCCTAACATGGAAGGCACGGCAGCCAGCCATTCCGGTGCCCTTGGACCATACGAGATCGCCGCAATGCGCAAGGCATTGGATTGGCCGCACGGGCCCTTCGAGGTGCCCAACGACGTGCGCTCCGCCTGGGTCGCCTTCGGCGACCGGGGTGCGGAGGCGCAAGTCGCGTGGCAAGCCCGCGCGGCCGACGCGGAGCCGACCATACGTGAGGCGTTCGAGACCGCACTGGCAGGCACGATTCCAGATAATCTGGACGACATCATTGCTGGGGTTATCGCAAGCGAACAGATGCGTTCAGAGGCCGGACCTACCCGGATGGCGTCGGGTCGGGTCCTCGACCGACTTGCGAAGGCTATCCCGGCACTGGTCGGCGGCTCGGGCGACCTGACGCCCGCCAACAACACACTTGCATACGGGTTCCGAGCGATCACGCGCGACGACTTCGGAGGTCGCTACCTGCATTTCGGCATCCGCGAGCATGCTATGGCCGCCGCGATGAACGGCATGGCGCTGCATCGCGGATTTATCCCCTACGGGGGCAGCTTCCTCGTCTTCACCGATTACCTGCGTCCAGCACTGCGCCTTGGTGCCGTGATGCGGCAGCGCACCATACATGTGATGACCCACGATTCCATCGGCCTGGGACAGGACGGTCCGACCCATCAGCCGGTGGAGCACCTGGCTAGCCTTCGCGCCATGCCGAACCTTCTGCTCCTGCGCCCTGCGGATCCGGTCGAAGTCGCGGAATGCTGGGCGCTGGCGCTGCGTCATGCGGATGGCCCCACCGTGCTCGCGCTGAGCCGGCAGGATGTCCGGCTCCTGCGGTCGGAAACATGGACGGAAAACCTGTCGGCGCGCGGTGGCTACATATTGGCCGAAGCCACGGGATCGCATGTGTCAACACTCCTGGCCACGGGGACCGAGGTGGGGCTTGCACTTGCGTCACGCGACGTCCTCGAGCGCCGGGGGATCGGAACGCGGGTGGTGTCCATGCCCAGTTGGTCGCTGTTCGAAGCCCAGCCTGCAGCCTACCGTGCCCATGTGCTGGGTGCCACGCCTCACCGGGTCGCAGTGGAGGCCGCCGCGCAGCTAGGCTGGGACCGCTACATCGGCGAGCACGGCACGTTCGTAGGTCTTCGAGATTTTGGGGCCTCTGCACCGGCGGAGGTTTTATACGAAAAGTTCGACATCTCCGTCGACCAGATCGTCAGAGCCGTCGAACCTTTGGTTTTCGCGACGCAGTGATATTACCCGGACGGCGGAGATTGATGAGCTCAGTCCTTTCGGTGTTCGAACAAATCCTAGTAGGCAATAATGCGACCTCTTGAAAGTTGGCAGGGCCGTGACTGGATCACGCGGAACATTGTGCCCTGAGCACTGATTTCTCTTCCAGATTTGGGTAGGGTCCATCCCGACGAAGGAGATGGACGGATGAAGAGATCGAGGTTCAGCGAGGAGCAGATCATCGCGATGCTGAAGGAGCGGGAGGCTGGTGTGCCGACTGCGCAGGTGTGCCGGCCGGCCGGCGTGAGCAGCGCGACGTTCTACAAGTGGAAGGCCCGGTATGGCGGCATGGAGGTGTCCGACGCCCGGCGTCTGAAGGCGCCCGAGGACGAGAACGCCAAGCTCAGGAGGCTATTGGCCGAGCAGATGTTGGACAACGCGATGCTGCGGGACGTGACCGCAAGAAAGTGGTGACGCCCGCGGCAAGGCGATCGGTCGTGGCGCACCTGACGGAGGCGCGCGGCGTGAGCGAGCGGCGGGCGTGCATGGCCCAGGTTTCGACCGATCGAGCGTGCGCTACCGCAGCGTCCGGCCCGACGATGCCGAGGCGAGGGCCGCGATGAAGGCGGTGGCCGGGGAACGTCGCCGGTTCGGCTACCGCAGGATCCACGTGATGTTGGAGCGCCAAGGGCTCGTTATGAGCCTCAAGAAACTCCGGCGGCTCTACCGCGAGGAACGGTTGCAGGTCAGGCGCCGGGGCGGTCGCAAGCGCGCCTTGGGCACGCGCCGCCCCATGGTCGTACCCGACGGGCCGAACCAGCGGTGGTCGCTCGACTTTGTCAGCGATGCGTTCACGGACAGCCGCCGTTTCCGGCTGCTGGCGGTGGTCGACGAGCATAGGCGCCGGGCTATTTGTTTGCGTGCGCTCTGAAGGAGCGCTTGCTGTCGTTCTGAACGGCTGTCATCGCGAAGCGCGGAATGATCCGACCCACCCGGAACGGTTCGTCAGCGTCTCGCCGGGTCATATCTTGGGCATCGCAGCCAACGGCTACGTCTTTCGAACGAACCGCCGCATGGTGAGGTCGGAATTGATCTTGAACTCTTTGGGTCGAGGCATTCCTTCGTCGGCAGCGACGAAGAAAAAGTCGTCCTCAGTCAGATCGTAGATCGAAGGCAGTGCTTTCCCGGCATCCGCGCCAATCGCATCGACCCAAGTAACGGACTTCGGCCGCGTCTCTGCGTCGAGGATAAATCTGCCCCCGAGCAGAAGTCGGTCGGGGGGCACGGCGACCCTGAACTCCGTCCCTCTGAAGCTAGAAATCGATCCAGGTGCACCATGCTCACCGTCTGGCGACTCAACGACACCGTCAGTCTTGAGATAGACTTGCGACCAGGTCCCTTGATGCCGCGCAAGGTCGGCCTCGCATTCGACGCCTCCGCTATGTCGCGCTTCTCATCCATCTGCCGACGCCGCAGCTGTCTCGCCCTGTGTCGCAGGGACGTCGCAGCAGGTATACATGTGAAACGCCCTTCGCCTAAGCGCGTGGGGAATTCTTCGTTTGGCCGTTTTCCGCCATGGCTGTTTCGCTTCGCGCGACGTCGTTGATCGAAGGCCGGCGGCGGGCGAGCATGATCACGCGCCCCCACTGAACGGGATGCCCATGGCTTCGCGTACCCACCACCTAGCCGCCTGTGCGACCTGCTTAGCGCTGGCCCTGCCGGCCCAAAGTCAGGAGACGCCGTCGAAATTCCCGGACGCCGCGGATCTGCGCGCCGCGATCGAGGCATTCGATATCCCCGGCGTCGCGATGGCCACCATTGAGGGGTGCGTGCCCGGTGAAGTCGTCACTGTCGGCACGGCGGACTACGCGACCGGCGCACCGGTGACCGAGCGGACCGCCTTCGAGGCGGCGTCCCTGACCAAGCCCGTGTTCGCCTGGATCGTCATGTCGCTCGTCAACGAGGGCGCGATCGATCTGGACAGGCCCATCGCGGAGCGTTTCGCCTATCCCCGCATCCCCGACGCGGAAGGCTACGTCCTGCTGACCCCGCGGATGATCCTGACCCACAGGACCGGCCTGCCCAACTGGGTAAACGAAGGCACGGACTTCCATGACCGCACGGCTCCGATCCCATTCGAGGCGCCCCCGGGCACGGCGTTCTCCTATTCCGGCGAGGCGTTCCAGCTCCTCCAGGCTTTCGTGGAGCAAGAAACCGAGCAGACCCTTCAGGCGCTGTTCCAGAACCGCCTGGGCGACGTGATGCCGAACTCTGCCCTGCAGCGCCCGCTGCCCGGTACGGTCGATCCATCGCGGGCCTATCAGAGTGCCCGGGCGCCCGGCGCGGGCCGCGGCATGGACAACGTCTACAACCGCGCGATGGCGGCGAGCTCGCTCGCGACGACCGCGGGGGACTACGCGCGTTTTCTGGCACATGTCTGTTCGGGCGGCGGCCTGCGTGCCGACCTGATGGCCGAGATGCTCCGCCCACAATCGCCGGCCCCGCCGGAGGTGATCCGCATCGGCGACGGTCCGATGCCGCCGCCCGTCTCCTGGGGGCTGGGCTGGATGATCATTGACCTGGGGGATGAGACACTGGCGGGTCACGGCGGCAGCAACGACGAATACAACGCTTTCGGCGGCTTCGTGCAGGAGAGCGGCGATGGCCTCGTCCTGATGACCAACGGAGCGAACGGGGAGCGGATGATCGAGGCGCTGCTGCTGTCCGGCTCGGAGAGGTGATCCGGCTGCTCGACGCGCTCTTGGTCGCATGGGCCGGCGCGGCGGGCGCGCAAGAGGAACCGTCGCCAGGATCGTTCGAGCCGTCCTGACCGAAGCGTTCGACACGCTCGACGTTCCGGGACTGGGTTTCGCCGTAGTGTCGGATGGCGAGATCGTCGAAGCGGGCGGACTTGGCGCGGCCGACGCGGCGACGGGTCGCACCGTCGATGCGGCCACGCGGTTCCGGGTCGGGTCGCTACACGACCTGACCGCCGGAGAGTTCCTCGAGTAGCAGCGCACCGTCGTCTTGATCGACGGCACCGGAACTGGCAGGTCCCACCTTGCCGTGAGCATAGCCCGGTCGTGCATCCGACGTGGCAAACGGGCCGCTTCTTCAATGTCGTTGACCTCGTGAACAAGCTCGACGCGGAAGCCCGCGCCGATCGTCAGGGACACACCGCGGACCTGCTGTGCCGTCTCGACGTCCTGATCCTCGATGAGCTTGGCTACCTGCCGTTCGCTCAGACTGGCGGGCAACTGCTATTCCACCTCATCAGCCACCTCTACGAGCGCACCTCGATCAACGATGCATCCTCGCCATCTAGCCCGGAATCAGACCGCTTTGAATTGCCTCCTCCCACGCCTTGATGAATGCCGCCTGCTTGGCTCGGTCAAGATACGTGAGCAGCGGCAGGCCGAGGCGGATCGGGAAGGCGGAGCCGTCGGGAACGCCGATCGACCCGGCCAGTGATCCACCAAGTATCGGCCGGAGGGACGATTGCGTCTCGATCCGATCCTGGCCCGCATCCGACAGGACGAACCGAACGAACCGTTCACCCAATGCCCCATCGCGGGCGGCGCGGGGCACGAACATGCTGCGCGTCATCACCAGGTTGTAATCGTCGAAGAAATGTACGCCCAGGTTCGGATGCCGGGCCTGCGCGGCCATCGCGTAGGAGCCAATCACATTGATCGCGAGTTGGAGGCGACCGGAAGCGATCTCCGCGATCATGTCCGACGTGCAGCAGTGCACCCGGATTCCCGTGCGTCCCGCCGCTTCGGCAATGCGCAAGAACTGCTGCCCGCGATTGGCATCCTGCGTTGCGAAGAGATACCCGACACCCGACGAGCGGATGTCGTAGGTCCCGATCCGGTCCAGTAACCGTGCTTCGTTGTCACGGATGAACCGCGCGAGATCGGCATGGCTGCTCGGAAGGACGTCGGGTGACAGGACCCTACGGTCGTAGAGCGTGGCCACCGGCTCCCAAGTGAAGCCGAACAGTTCCGACCGCCAAACTGCCCAATCGGCGGCGGGTGTCACTGACAGGCGACGGGCAAGACCGCGGTTCACCAGATCGACTTGCAGGTCCATTGCCGAACTGACGACTACGTCGGGCATGGTCGCGGACGGGGCCAGCAGGGCGGCATACAGCTCGGAGGTGACGAACTCGCGGTACTCGACCCGCGCGGTCGGATTGGCGTCCTCGAACGCGGAGACGATCGGGGCCATGGCATCTGTGTCGGTCGCGCTCCAGATTACCAAGGGGTCAGCCCGGACCTGCGGTGCGACGAGGAGAACGGCCGCTGCTGCGACGGTGACCCGTGCGAACCGTAAAGCGACGCGCAGGCCGCCCGTGGGCGCGTCGGCGAGCGTTAGCGTCGCGCCATGGGCATCCGCCACCGCCTTCACGATCGGTAGCCCGAGTCCGGTACCGCCCGGACGATCGACGGAGGAGAATCGCTCGAGCGCCGACCCGCGGGCCGTTGTTGGGATGCCCGGCCCCACGTCCTCCACCGACAGGGTCACGTAGCCGGGCGGCGTTGCGGTCACGGCCACCCCGATCGTGTTTGCGGGCGGGCCATGACGCACGGCGTTGTCGATCAGGTTGCGCAACGCCTCGCGCAGCGCGACGGGGTCTCCGGCGATACGATCCGCGCCCGCTTCGACATCCTCGGCATCGAACGTCATTGCGTGCGGGGCCATGTCCGTCCGTCGCATCGTGTCCGACAGGAACTTGCGTACCAGGTCCGAGAGGGCCAGTGGGTTCATCCGTTGTCCCTCGGCTCGGTGGATGACCATCGCGTGCGACAGGAGCTGTTCGTTGAGATGCACGCCGCGTGCAACGGCTTCCTCAGCGCGGATCAAGCGTCGGCGCATCGTGGCCGCGTCCTTCGCATCGACGGCAAGTGCAATCTCGCCCTGCAAGGTCGACATGGAAGTACGGGACTGATGCGCCACGTCGGCGATGAAGCGTTCGACCTGGGCACGGCTGGCCGCAAGCCGAGACATGAAATCGTCGATGGCCTGCGTCAGACCCGAAACCTCCCGGGGTGGAGATACGATCAGGGGCGACAGGTCGTCAGGCGCGCGGGCCGACAGGTCGCGCTCGATCGCCTGCAACGGCCGAAGGGCGCGCGTCACCGCCAGCCAGACGAAGCAAAGCCCGATCAGCGACAGGGCGGCCAGTCCCACGGCTCCGTTGAGGAACATGGCCCGCGCCTGCGCATTGCGTGCATCGCGGGTCTGCCCGATCTGTACCGCGATCCGGTCGCGCCCCGTCGACGTGGCGATCTGGCGGGACTGGCGGACGAAACGCATCGTCTCGCCGTCCCGTTCGGCGTCGAAGAAGGACGGCTCATCCGGTGCCGCCGTTCGCGCGACCGGCAGGTCGGACATCCCGGTCAAGAGACCCGACGTCTCCGAGCGTACGGCATAGACGACCCTGTCGTCGGCCGCGAAACCGAGGATCTCGAACGCGGTGATGGGAATATCGACGACCGGTCCGTCCGGTCCCAACGACGTCCGCTCTAGGATCGAAAGCGCGGCACCTGCCAGCAGGAGATCGTAGCTGCGGTTCGCGGCATCGCGCGCGTATCCCCAGAGCAGCATGAGGATCAGCATCAGCAAGGCGATAAATCCCAGCGTCATCAACCCCAGCAGGCGGGCCCGCAGTGACGGAAGCCGGACCTCATTCCGCATGGACGAGATAGCCAAGGCCTCGCATCGCCTTGATCGTCAGGCCGGACCCGTCGAGCCGTCGGCGCAGCCGCGTGACCAGTTGCTCGACTGCATTCAGGCTTGGCGTCTCATCATACGTGTAGAGTCGGTCCGCGATCTCCTCTTTGGTCAGGACGCGCCCGAGGTTGCCGACGAACACCTCCAGCAATTGCACCTCGCGGTTCCGCAACTCCACGTCGTGCCCGTCGATCATCGCACGGCGTGCCCGACGGTCGAAGACCAGGGCGCCCGACCGGAACTCGTCCTGCGCCAGCCCCGCACGTCTTCGCATCAGGACGCGGGCACGGGCCGAAAGCTCGCGGAAATCGAACGGTTTGACCATGAAATCGTCCGCTCCCGTATCAAGCCCGAGTAGTCGGTCGTCGATCTGCGAGCGTGCCGTCAGGATCAGGACGGCGGTGTCGTCTCCCCGAGCCCGCATGTTGCGCAGCACCTCGAAGCCGTCGAGCCCCGGCAGGTTCACGTCGAGGATCACCACGTCGAAGCGCGCATGGCGCAACAGGGCGTCGGCGGCCTCGCCATCGTGCTCGACGTCGATGGCATGACCCTCGGCGCGCAGTCGCGCGACGATGGTTTCGGCCAGATCGCTGTTGTCCTCGATCAGAAGCATTCTCATGGGCCGATCCTAGAGCTTGCGCGCACATCGGCCTAGCCGCCGCGTAGCTATGTCAGCGTCGGGTCAGCTTCGGCTCAGGAACTGGTCAGTATCGGGGCATAGTCTGTATCGTGCCGTCCGTGGGGGCGGCCCAGTTCTGGGAGGAACCGCCATGAGATATCTAATCCTTGCCGCCGCATTTCTGCTGGCCGGCCCCGCCGCCGCGCAGATCGCCAGTCCCGAGTGCATTGCCCCCGCGCAGCCCGGCGGCGGCTTCGACCTGACCTGCCGCGTCGCGCAGGAGGGGCTCAAGGACCAGCTGGATGAACCGATCCAGGTGACCTTCATGCCCGGCGGCATCGGTGCGGTCGCCTATAATCTCTTCAACACCACGCGCACCGACGATCCGTCGGCCATCGTCGCCTTCTCCTCGGGCTCGCTGCTGAACATCGCGACGGGAAAGTATGGCGAATGGACCGAGGACGATGCCCGTTTCGTCGCCACCGCGGGAGCCGATTTCGGGGCGGTCGTGGTGAAGGCCGACAGCGAATACCAGACGCTGGGCGACCTGATGGCCGCGTTCGAGGCGGGCGTGAACGACGTGATCGTCGGGGCCGGTGGATCGGTCGGCTCCCAGGACTGGATGAAGGGCGCGCTGCTGCTGAAGTCCATCGATCAGGATCCGAAGGCTATGCGCTACGTCGCCTTCGACGGCGGCGGCGAGGCCATCGCCGGGCTGCTCGGCGGCTCCATCGAGGTCTACATGGGTGACGTCGGCGAAATGGTCCCCTACCTCGAGTCGGGCGACATGCGGGTGCTGGCCGTTCTGGCCCCGGAGCGGCTGGAGGCACCCTTCGCCGAGCTCCCGACGGCCAAGGAGTTGGGGTTCGACGCGGAATGGACGATCATGCGGGGCTTCTACGTCGGCAAGGAGGTTTCCGACGAGGCGTATCAGGCCTGGGTGAACGCCTTCACCGCCGCATACGACACGGAGGCGTTCCGCACCGTTCAGTCCGACAAAGGCCTTCTGCCGCTGAACCTTGCGGGCGAAGACCTCGACGCACGGGTCAAGACGCTGATCGCGGACCTGCGGGTCATCGCGCGCGACGCCGGCCTGATTGAGTAAAACACATACGGGGGCCGGCCTCGGCGTCGGTCCCCTGCCCTTCTCGCCGAGGTATCCCATGGCCGACCGCGCCTTCGCCGCCTTCCTCCTGGCCGTCACCCTCGGCTACGGCTGGATTGCGTTTTTCGCCATCTCGGCGCCGTTCCAGTACGACCCCCTGGGACCCGAGACATGGCCGCAGATCCTGGCCGTCGTCATGGCCGCCTGCCTGCTGGTGATTGTCGCGAAGCCGGACATGGCGGGCTTCGACACCGACCGCGGGACGCTGGTCCGGTTGGCAGTGACGGTGGCACTTCTCCTGGTCTATGCCGAGACGTTCGAGCCCTTGGGCTTCGTGCTATCCACCGCCGGGTTCTGCATCGTGCTGGCGCGGATGCTGGGTGCCACGATGGTGCGCAGCACCGTCTTCGGACTTGTTGCGGGGGTGGCCGGCTATCTCGTGGCGGCTGGATTGCTCGACCTGAACCTCCCCGCCGGGCCATTCCCCAGAATCTGAGGTACGTGCCATGACTGAAGTCCTCAACGGTCTCGCCACCGGCTTCTCGGTCGCGCTGACACCGTTCAACCTGATGCTGGTCCTGATCGGCTGTTTTGCGGGCACTCTGATCGGTGCGTTGCCCGGCATCGGGCCGATCAACGGCGTCGCGATCCTGCTGCCCATCGCCTACGGCTTGGGCCTGCCGCCGGAATCGGCTCTCATCCTTCTCGCCGGCATCTACTACGGCGCGGAATACGGCGGCCGCATCTCCTCGATACTGCTTAATGTCCCGGGCGATGCCAGCGCGGTAATGACCACGCTCGACGGCCACCCCATGGCGCTCAAAGGCGAGGCCGGGCGGGCCCTGTCGCTCTCCGCCGTGGCCTCCTTCGTCGGCGGCACCATCGCCGTGGTGCTGATGTCGATCTTTGGACCGCTGCTGGCACGGTTCGCCGTCACGTTCTCCCCGGCCGACTACGTGGCGTTGATGGTCTTCGCCTTCGCATCGCTGGCATCTCTTGTGGGCAAGCGCCCGATCAAGACGCTGATCGGCGCGATGCTGGGCCTGATGCTGGCGGCGGTCGGCATCGATGCCAATACCGGCGTGCCGCGCTTCACCTTCGGTATCCCCGACATTCTGGCTGGCGTCGACTTCCTCGTGGTGGTCATCGGACTCTTCGGTATGGCCGAACTTCTGCACCTCGTGGAATCCCAGGCGCGGGGCACCTTGCGCAGCCTGCCCAACGATTCCAGCTTCGTAAAATGGGCCGATCTCGCCGCAACGAAATGGACGATCCTGCGCTGCTCGCTCATCGGGTTCTTCATCGGCGTCTTGCCGGGCACGGGAGCCTCGGTCGCCTCGGCTGTGGCTTACGGCGCTGAGAAGCGCATCGCGGGCAAGTCCGGCGTTAGTTTCGGCACCGGCGATCCGCGCGGCCTGGCTGCCCCCGAGAGCGCCAACAATGGCGCCGCGGGCGGGGCGATGGTGCCGATGCTGACGCTGGGCATCCCCGGGTCCGGCACCACCGCGATCCTGCTGGGGGCGCTCCTGATGTTCAACGTCCAGCCCGGCCCGCTCCTTTTCACGCAGCGTCCGGAAATCGCCTGGGGGCTCATCGCCTCGATGTATATCGGCAACGTCGCGCTGCTGGTCATCAACCTGCCTCTCGTCGGCCTGTTCGCAAAACTGCTGACCATTCCGCAGCACTACCTGACGCCGATGATCGCGGTGCTGGCCTTCATCGGCATCTACTCCATCGTCGGCAATCCGTTCGATCTGCTGATGATCACCGGGCTCGGCGTGCTGGGCTGGATCCTGCGCAAGCTCGACTATTCCCTTGCCCCGGTGATCCTTGGCTTCGTGCTGGGTGGGCTGTTCGAGAACAACCTGCGACGTGCCCTCTCGATTTCGGCGGGTGACTGGAACATTCTGCTGGCCAGCTGGAACAGCATCGTCCTGTACGGACTGGCGGCCCTGGTCGTCGTCCTGCCGCTGGTGGCCACCTGGCACGCCCAGCGCCGTGACTAAAGCGGCATTCCCGCGAAGTACAGCACTGGCGCTGACGCTCGGACTGGCGGGGGCTGCAGCCGGGGTCGGACTGGGCGTGCCTGCCGGAGCCCTCGTTGGATCGTCCGTCGTCGTATCGATCGCCGCATTGGCCCGGGCGAGCCTGCGCGTTCCCACGCCATTACGTGACATCGGGTTCGCGGTGATCGGCCTGTCGCTAGGAGCCGGCATCGGTCCCGAGACGATCGTCCAAGCCCCTCGCTGGGGAATCAGTCTGATAGGGCTGGCTCTGTCAGTCGCCACGACGATGCTCGGGGGGGCTGTCCTGCTTCGGTATGCCTTCCGGCTGGATCCGACGACCGCCCTCCTATCGGCCAGTCCAGGAACGATGTCCTACGCATTGGCGATCGCCGCGGAAGGTCGCGGGGACGCGGGCACGATCCTGGTGCTTCAGGTCCTGCGTCTGCTGATACTCGCCACGGCATTGCCGCTTCTTCTCGTCGCCTTCGTCATGCCCGCTTCTCAACCTCCGACGGTTCAGACCATGCCGCCGGGAGCCTTGTTCTGCCTATCGGCCGTCGTCGCAGCGGTCGGCTGGCTGGCGGCGCGGCGCGGCCTTCCGGCGGCGTTCCTGATCGCCGGGATGGGGGTGAACGGCGTGGCCCACGTCACCGGTCTGGTGGAAGGTGCGGCCCCCGCCTGGATGCTGTTCGGAGGGTTCGCCCTGACGGGGGCGGCACTGGGCGCGCGGATGACTGACATGCCGCTGGCGCGTGTCCGGGCTCTTGGGGGAGCGGCCGTCGCCGTCGTCGTCCTAGCGATGGCCATCGCCGGCGCATTCGCTTGGACAACCAGCGTCTTGACCGGTCTCCCGAACGGACAGATCTGGGTGGCCTACGCCCCTGGCGGCGTGGAGGCGATGGCAGCGATCGGCCTGGCCATGGGCTACGATCCCGCCTTCATCGCGACCCATCACCTCTTCAGGATCGGCCTGCTTGTCTTCCTTCTGCCTCTCGCTCTCTCGAGAACGCGCGCCGGTTGACTTCGCTGGAAGGCCCTTGCGGTTCGGAAACGGTCAACCTCCATCGCAGTCCGAATTGTCCATCTCGTCATCGGGCATCTGGGTATTGCAGAGGAGCGCGGCCTGCAGATCGGTGCGCTCCAGAATTGCGCCTTCGAGTACGGCGCCCCGCAGGTCCGCGCCTTCGAACGTCACGTCCACGAGGCGCGCGCCGACAAAGCTCGCTCCGCGCAGACCAGCCCCGTCGAAGCTCACGTCGATGAGGACAGCGTCGTCAAAGACCGCAACGCCCAGGTTTGCGCGATCGAAGGCAATGGCGGTCAGCCGTGCCTCGCCCAGGTCTATTCCCGTCAGCTTGCGGTCGGAGAAGTCCTCCCCCTCGACCTCGCAGCCCTGGCAATTACCCAGGGCGCGCATTTCGGTGAAACCATCGACGTCCTGCGCGGCCGCGGGCATGGCACAAAGCATGGCGACAACGAAGAAGCGGAAAGGGGCAACCATGGATTTCTTCATGTGGCAGGTCTCCTTTCGAGAGATCGTGCACCGGACAGGGGTCCCACGGCCCACGCGGTCACCGTCAGCCAGGTCGTGTCTCCCCCGCAGGCCGCCCGGAACGCGATCCCCGCTGCGCGGCCGATCCTCCGCCATGCGCGCGTCGCGGCGATGAGCGCCAGCGTCGCGGCGGCAAATACCCGGACGTCCGGCTGCGCGGCCACCGAGATGGCCCCGCGCACCTGCGCCTCGCTCCCCGCGACGAGGAGAACGAACCCGAGGGCAGGATGACGATAGATCATGGGACGACCAAACGACTCGGTGCCTGCGAGCGCGTGGGATACGCGGATCGGCGGCCTGCCTTCGACAGAAGGGCACGGCGGCGGGGGAGTTCAAGATGGGACCGGCCGATGATCGATCAGATCGAAGGATCGATCTGTATGAACCCGTCCGCTCCCTGATCGCGGACGTGGACGCGCACGTCAGATTTCGAGGGGTTCGGTCGATCCGGACATCTCGAGTTCCCACCGAGCCGTCCACGCGTCGCCCCGCCGCGACAGGACGAGGAAGTTGCGCTCCGCCACGAAGAGGCCCCGCTGCCCCGACAACCGTCGCATTCGGATCGGATGACCCGGCAGCGGGGCGTCGCCGAGCCTGGAGAGCGCGCCGAGAAACCAGGCCCAGCCCCGCGGCGGGGCCCGGTGGGAGATCCCCGAGGCGGTGAGCTGGTGCAGGTCCCGCCCACCACCGAGCGCCATCGTGGCCCGCGCCGCCAGATGGATCTCCCCGGACAGGGAGGTGATCCCGGTCCCGCCCGCCGCGGCCATGTCCCGCAGCAGCGCCAGCATCCGCCGCCATTCGTCCCGGTGGGCGCGGCTTTGCCACTGGTCGCGCAGGTCGTCCTCGTAGCGCAGCATCTTCGGATGGAGCCGCATGACCCCCTCCAGCAGCGACAGGCGGGGTCCGAGCAAGGGCACGCTCGACATCAGCAGCGTGCGTCCGTCGAAACGCGCGCCAAGCGCCGTCTCCATCATCGACCAGCCCCCGTCGCCCATAATCCGCCGCCGGGTCCGTTCCGAGCGCAGGTCCGGAGCCAGCAGGCGCAGGCCCGGCATCCCGATCCGCCAGCCGAGGTGCAGCCCCTCCGGATCGACGAAACGCCCCGGCAGGTCGCCGTCGCGCGCGGCGTGCTGGAACCCGAGCGCCATTTCCCGGGCGACGTCGAAGATCGCCTGACCGACGGGACTGTAGGTGGCCGATCGAGACAGCGACCCCCACCCGTCGCAGATGTCGTGGTCGTCCCATTGCATGAGCGAGGGAACGCGGGCACAGAGCCGGGCCATCGCGGGCGTCGAATAGACCGCTTCATAGCGCGCGAAGAACGCCCGCCGCAGATGCCGGCGCAGGCCCGCGAGATCGGCGCGGGACGGGTCCGATGGAATATCCGCGGGCCAATCTTCACTCAGGGGGTGGCCCTGCGTCGCCTCGTCCGCGTAGATCTGATCGCCGCCGTGGAACAGGAGCGCGAAGGGCGTCGCCTCATGCTGCCGGGCCAGGCGCGCCCACATGACGTTGCGCTCTTCGCCGGCCCGGTCGAGGTCGCCCGTCTCCTCCCCGTTGCACGACACGAAGGCGATGCGCATGTCGCCGTCCAGCCCGCCCTTGAGGTCAAAACGCTCCCCGCGCCAAACGTAGGCGGAGGTCGCATCAGCCGGGGCGCGGAACCGTGCGCGCCAGAGCGCCCTGTCGCCGCAGGAGAGGAGAAGGGAGGCAGGCACCCGCAGCCTGCCGACCTTGACCGGGTCGGGTGCCGTCGCGGCCGATCCGATGAACAGCGCCGAGAGATGCATCTCGCCGCCGCGCAGATCGTCGAGGACGAGGATCGGTCCGATCGTGCCGGGTGCTGCGGAGGTCTGGGGGCGGTACATACCCGCCCCAGATAGGGATGCTGCTGGGCAATTCACCCTTGCATCCGTCCGGGCCCGCGAAGGGGCCGGACCCGGACGGACGGGCCCGGCCTTTCGATTGCCGCCCGAGTGGGCGGAACGATCAGCCTGCCGAATAGGGCAGCGACGAATGATGCAGCACGATCTTCGCCGCACCGTCGTCCATCCGCTCGGAGCCGAAGGTGTATTCCACCTTCACCTCCGACCCGTCCGTCTTGGTGAAAAAGTAGTTGCCCATCGACATGGCGGTGTCGTCGCTCAGGATCGTGCCCTCGTTGAGTAGAGATCAGGGGGACCCAGGGCGATTGCGCAACGAGCGGCAACGCTGGGTTCATCGAGATAAATTCTGGTTATGGAACCGAGACATCGACCGCAATTGCCCATGGATCATCCGGGTGATGATTCCGCAGGCGCGGGAACGGACGTCAGGGAGCAACAGAGGATCGCAGCCATGTTCGTGATGGTCACCTCGGGGAACTGATGGCGCGATGTTCGGGCACCCAGGCAGGGCGGTGATGTTCAGGATCGGAGCCCTTGGGGCCTGAACCCGCAGCAGCGCGTCCGTTCGCGCATCGAACTCCTTCCGCGACCGACCCTAGCGCCATTCGATCGCGACCCGCGGGCTCTTTCGAAACATTGTCTCTGTCATTGCAGTGCTCAGAAGCGGTCCGAATACGACATCGTGGACCATGATGGCCGGTAGGCCGCGACCCGGGCGATGAAATTGTCATGCAACCTCACGAAGACGGCGGGGATCATGCTTGAGGTCTCGGAGATCACGGTCCCCAGCGGCCCGATAGCCGAGCGGCGCGTTGGAGCCGAGCCGCACCGGCCCATCCAGAAGCCGCCACGCGTTCATCAGCGGCAGCGCGGCGACGCGCAGGGCCGCGAACGCGAGACAGAACAATTGATCGGTCATGGGACCATCAGAAGTGCTGCGGCGGCGCCCTCGCCCACCGTCCTGGCGACCGAGCCCATGACCAGCGTTCGCACCGTCCCATGGGGGTTGCGCCCGAGGACGATGCAGTCGGTTTCGCATGTGCGCGCGACCAGCGCGATTGTCTGCGCCACATCCCCGGTCTGAATGAGACGTTCCGCACCCGGCAGCCCCAGTTCTCGCGCCGAAGCCATAGCCGCCGCGAGACAGGCCTCGGCTTCCTTTCGCAAGAGCGGCAGGCTCGGCGTATCGATGCCTTCCAACTTTGCGTAGTCCTCGATGTCCTTCGAGGCCCGGACTTCTCGCGCGACGGCGAGGAAGGTCAGCTTCGCGTCGAGCGCCAGCGCCAGGCGGGAGGCCACGACCGCCGCCCGGCAGGCCGGACCGGACCCATCGACGCCGACGAGGATGTGCCGGAACGATCCGGTCGACGACACGGCATCCATCACGCGAGCCAGAGCTGGAAAAGCAGCCCCGTCGCCATGGACCCGGTGAGCGCGAAGACGATGTAGAGCGCGAAGACCGCGCGTCGGGCCAGCGCCCAGACCGCGATGGCGGCTGGCAGCGAGGTCACGCCCCCCGCGACGAGGAACGCGAGGCCCGCGCCCGGTGCCATGCCCTGGTCGATGAGGCCGGACACGAGCGGGAGAGCGGCATAGCCATTCAGGTAGGCGGGCACGCCGACCAGCGTGGCGATCAGGATCGAGACGAAGCCCTCGCCGCCGACAGCCTGCGCCACCCATTCCGCAGGGACGAAGGCGATCATCAGGCTTTCGAGGATGAAGGCGAGAGAGAGCCACTTGAAAAGGAACAAGGAGGTTTTCGTCGCCTCGCGAGCGAACTTCGCGCGCCGGACTGCGTCCCCCCAGAATGCCCAGACGGGGGGCTTCGGGTCGCGGATCCCCGACGCGCCGCAGCCGCCATTGCCGACGCCCTCGCGCAGCGGGTCGGCGAAGGCCCCTGATCGGGTGAGGGCGAGGGTGACGTAGCCGCCGAACAGACCCAGCCCGATGGCCGCTAGCGTCTTGGCGATCGCGAACTCGAAGCCGAGGACGCCTGCCGTCAGCGCGAACATCGACGGGTCGATAACCGGCGAGGCGAGCCAGAACGCCATGACCGCGGACAGCGGCACCCCCATGGCGAGGAGCGCCGCGATCAGCGGGATCACCCCGCAGGAGCAGAAGGGCGACAGCCCGCCGAAGGCCGCGGCGACGAGGATCATCCCCACCGGCGCACCGGTGAAGGCGCGCGCGATGAGGTTGTCGGCACCCGTGGCCCCCGCATAGGCGGCGAGGCCGACGGATAACAGCAGGTAGGGGGCCGTCTGGAACAGGTTCGCGGCGACGAAGGACAGGCTATCTGCCCCTTGCGCCGGGCTCACCATCCAGACGAGAGCGAGGATCGCGGCGGTGACGAACCAGACGCGGTGGGCCGACCAGAGACGGCGGGCGATCGCGGTCCCCTGTCCGGTAAGGCGGAGGGCGGATTCGGCCATGGCAATATATCCAGTTATGTAGTTATATTTAAGCAGGCGAAAGATCATCGCGTGTCACGCGGTATCCTCCCGAACGAGCGCCACGCCTTGGCAGCACTCGTCGGTCAAGAAGGAGAGAGCTGCGTTCATAGCGTTATAGTCGACCCGGTTTACGACCTCCCGACCCCGCCGTTCCTGCACAACGAGGCCTGCGCCGACGAGGGTGCGGAGATGGTGGGCGAGTGTCGAGAGTGGCAGCTTCGAATGGGTTGCGATATCCCCGACGATCAAGCCGTCATTGCCTGCCCGGACGAGGAGACGGTAGACGTCGAGACGGGCCTCGTGGCCAAGGGCGGTGAGAGCGCGGGCCGTGGTGGCGGATCGGGAGCGGTCAGTCATAGGCGCTGTATAAAACTACAAAACTGGTTTTGTCAATGCATGAGTAGCGACGTCGAAGGACGATAAGACTGAAGTTCAGAGCGACAATCCTGGATGCCGCAGGAACTCCTCGGCATATGTCGACTGAACAAGCCCATCGCCTTCGCGTTGAACAGACACGTCGCTCAGCGGTCTACCCTCAAGCGTGCGATGGCCCCCTATCATGTCGGGACGATCGCCACGGGGGCGGCACTACTCGGGATCGCGGCGGTGGGGATCGGAATCAGGACGGGTATGCACCTCGCACACAGGCGCGCCGAGCGGGACGCGACCTTCCCCGCCCCTGCGGTCTTCATCGAGCGCGCGCCGCCTCGCCGGCCACCAACGGCAGCCGTGATCGTGACGGAACCGTCCGAGCGCGAAACGTAATGTAATCAACTGCCGACGATCCCCGTGATCCGCTCCGGCGTCGTCCGGCACATGGGGTGGCTCCATCCTGAACCAGCTCGCCACGTCATGGCTCATCGCCGTCATTGCTCTCGCCGGGGTGGTGATCCTCATCGTGTCGATCCGGATGACGGCGTTTGCTGATACGATCGCCGATCCTCCCGGCTGGGGCGAGGCGCTCGTGGGCGACGTCCTCGTCGGGGTTAACGGTGTCGAGAAGCGCGGCGCTCGCCGGCGACGCCTCGCTTGCCTTCTCGAACGGCCTAGGCGGGATCGCGGCGCAAACCGCCTTCATTGCCGAGGCCGATATCTGGCACCGCCGCGCCAACCTCGAACATGCCGCCGCCGAACTCGCGAACCTGTTCCAGGCGGCGATACTGATGATCCTGCTGTCGCTTCCGGTGCTGGCCTAGGCGTCGCCCGAGATCACACTCTTCGGGGTCCATCCGGTGACGCTGGCGATGCTCGCCGCTTACGTCCTCGGCCTGCGCTAAGCGGCAGAGGTGCGAGACCGGCCGCTTTGGCGTCCGGCGATACCGCCGATAGAACCGAAGCGGGGCCGGCCCGGCGGAGGACCTGATGATTTATCCTCCGCCGGACTGCTAGTTCTTGAGATCAGGCACATTGAAACCGCCGCCGCCTCCGCCACCACCGCCGTTTCTATCGATCTTATCGCCGCCGACCGCCGCGACCGCACCGGCCCCGCCACCACCATTGCCGCCGCCCTGGGATGAGTTGTTGCTGTTACCGTCGTTCTTGCCTTGGCCGAAGGAGGACGAAACATTGGTCTGTCCGGGTCTGCCACCCCTGAAATCCACAACGCGACCACCAGAAAGTGTAGCCCGGATCGACATCCGGTCGCGGTTCAGGACGCCGGCGAACTTTTTGATTGCGGGACGCAGATTACTGCTGTGCATCGCTTGGCAGGCACCTTGCCCGGTCGGCCTAGAGTGACTGCTGCGAGCGGCGTGAGCATTGCAGGTCTGCGCGCGAACGAGACGCAAGCGCCGAAATCAGCGACTGGCGAAGCCGCCTGTGCCGCAGATGGCCCCCACGGTGAGGAAAGCAGCGAAGGCAGTCGGGAGAGGGAATGAGGATAGCATGTTGGGGGCCCTTTGTGAAAACGGGTCCCGGAACTCTCCTGGAAGGATGGATGGCCATCTCCCAGCCTTATGTATCCCGCCAGTGTCGCAAGACGCATTGCTGCATTTCATTGGTATCGTTTGGACGTCGCCCCCCATTTAATGATACAGTTGCGACACATGGGCCTTCCCGAACGGCATATTGCCAGTTGTTCGCGATCATAACCGGTACATGCGAGCAGCATGAGAATCCATGTGGGAACGATAGATCTAGGTTCCGTGCAATGATGGAATATAGCCCTGGTGATGATTATCGATGTAACGCCGTTCCCGGCAGATGCCCCTACCGTCAACGCCGAGGCGGGCCAGCATCCGACAGCCAAGTTCGAAATGCGACCAGCGCGAGAAAGGCCGCCCCGTGCTACTAACAGGAATAGCTTGACGTGTAGGACGATACTGCATTTGGCTTTGCGTACCATACAGCCGAAAAGGATCTTACCGGTCGATCCGGCCACGTGCGTCACTGGAGCAGGCGGAGTACGACATTCTTCGCGTCCAACACCAGCTCTCCTGTCCACTTGCAGAGTGCGCTGATCATCAACGCAAACGCGGACGCTCCGATCCGTCGGGTCGCCCGCAGGGTCCCCGTGAAAGGCCGCCGCCAATTTCGTCACCTTCGGTGGCGCTAGGGGGGAATGCCAAGATCAGGCGACGCGTGGCGGACTTCCGTCAGCAGTGATCGGAACAGGTCTCTACAGGCGAGGTCGCAGCGAATTGCACTTTGTTAATGAAGGTATTTTCTGAAGACCCTTTGCAACATGACAGAGCCGAGGTTCGATCTCTTTCCCTGGAAACTGCGGAACCTCTCGTGTCGTCGGGTTTGCACTTATCGAATGCGGAGCCAGTTCCAGCTTTCCGAATGTGGAGCCTGTCGCGTCATCAACGAGCATCGGACCATGCAGGGCTGATCTCCGGCTGACCATGCCAATCAATCTGGTCGGGCACCCGAATGGCAGATGTGCAACTCCGCCGGAGCTCATCATAATAGCCTGACCGGTACCCAGATACTCCCGCATTTCCTTCGGCGTGGACATGTAGGGAAATTCGCGTTATTGTATGGATATTATTGTCGAGCCCGCCTTTCTTGCGAGGCCTCAAGACTTCAGGCATCGCGCACCCATCCAAGTCGATATTCAAGGGCTCCCGTTTTTGTCTGGAGTACCCAATGAGGCATTTTGTTCTTGCCGCCGTTCTTTTCGTCCTGATCGCGCCCGTTACCGCGCCGGCTCAGGAAACGGTGTTGAGCGAGCGTGATAACACAACTCGGACCGGCAACTGGTATTTCACGAACCGCAGTGCCGCGCAGATTGGCCGACTTGCCGAAGATCTGGCCGCGCGGCCCGTGGATCTCGACGTGGTGAATACCAATCCCATGCGTTTCGACGTCAGCTTCGTGTCCAACACCGGACCTCATGCGTCCGGCTGGTGGTGGTTGTTTGGCCAGACCGAAGCTGAGCTGAACGCTTTCCTGACTGAGAACAACGCACGAATTATCGACCTGGAGACCTATCGTTCGGGGAACCGGCGCCTATTCGCGGCAGTGATGAAACCCAACGGGGGAGCCAACTCCGTAAGCTGGAAATGGAGGTTCGGCCTGTCGCGCAACGAACTGGTCGACCTTTATCGGGCGGAGGGTATGCGACTGGTGGATATCGAGCGTTACCGCGATGGCGGGCGCACCAAGTTCGCCGCCGTTATGGTCGACAATACTGGCGGGCTGGAAACCGATTGGTTCTGGTTTCGTAACCAGACCCTCGATGGCGTCGTCCAGAACATGAACGACACCGGCATGCGGGTTCTGGACGTCGAGCGGCACGGCACCGGTCGCAACACACGCTTCACGACGATCCTGGTTCCCTTCGCGCCCGGTCAGCGCGCCTGGCACTATTACAACATCACATCGCGCGACGTGACCCACATGGCCCTGCGCCACGGCAGTCGGGTGATCGACTTGGAACGTCGCGCCAACGGGCGGTTCGATGTCCAACTGCTGGACAACGGCTATCCGAGCGATGGCCGATGCGGGGGATCTCTGCGCCATTTCGGACGGGGATTGCGGGACCTGATGAAACGCCACGCGATCCCGGCGGGACAGATCGCCGTCGTGAAGGGGAACCGGCTGGTCTATTCCTGCGCCTACGGTCTGGCAGATGTGGATGCGGTCGAGCCGGTGACCACGGCGAGCCTGTTTCGGGTGATGAGTGTCTCCAAGCTCCTGACCCGATCGGCTATCCGGCATCTGGAAGCGACGGGCGACCTGAACCGCAGCGACCTGATGATCGATGCGCTTGGGCAAAGGGCCCCCAATGGTCCATTCGCGGACGCGCGGATGAACGACATCACGGTACAACACCTTATCGATATGAACGGAGGGTTCGTTTCTGGCGATCGGTATGATCCGATGGTGGATCAGCGATCGGCCGCGACGGATATGGGAGAGGCCACGCCACTGTCGTGTCGGCAGATCATGGCGTTCGCGATCACTGATTTCGACCTCAGCTTTGCGCCGGGATCGCTTTCCTCCTCCGGTTTCACCGGGCAGGAGGCATATTCAAATCTCGGCTACTGCATCCTCGCCCAGATCGTGCGGGCTGCGAGCGGAAAGACCTATCAAAGCTACACCCGCAGTGAGATACTCAGGCCTGCCGGCGTGACAGCGATGGTCATCGGACGGGGACGGGAAATTGCGCGTAAGCTCGGGGAGGTCGCCTACTACGATCAACCGTTCAAGGCGCCACGCACGTCTCCCTACCGGCGCGACGACGAACCCAAGCCCCGCCCCTACACCTATGTCGTCGAAGCCATGGCGGGCCACGGTGGCTGGCTCGCATCGGCAAACGATCTGGTTCGCTACGGTGCGTTCACGCCGACACGGCCCAACGGTAGCGGCAATACGATCTGGTTCGGATCGCTGAACGGCACGCGCTCCGTCCTAAAGCAGGAGGGCGACGTTCTCGTGGCGATCAACTGGAACGCTTCGCCATCCGGGTCGGACTTCTCGCTGGTGACGGATTTCGGTGGGCTGGTCGAGAACGGGGTTCAGGCCGTGACCAGATGGCCGACCGGCGACCTTTGGTCCGATCAGGGCTATCCTCAGAACTGATCACCGGGCAACTTGCGTCCACACCTGATCACCGGGGCGCGACTGAACCGCGGGTTCGGATCGAGCGTGCTCGCGCGTCGACATTCCGCTTGATCGCAATAGCAGGATCCGTACCCCTACCCTGCTCCGACTGTACGATGTCGTGGAGGGACTTGATGGCTCGCTCAAGCCACGAGCGACGCACGGTCACGACGGTCGAAAGACCCGCCTCCCCTGCCTTGGACCCTGGTCGAAGGTTTCCCCAGCCATGGCATGCAGCGTATCGCGAAACTCGATCCCGTCCTTTAGACCTGCGACCCTCATGCGCCATATCCGAAGAGGGTCCTTCAGCGAAATGACGGAGTTCGGATCCGTGCTTGGAAAGCGAAAGGCCGACCAAGGACGGGTGTGGCGTTCAGACAGTCAACCATCTCTTGGGCGCCAAGGGGGATTGTCCTCGTTTCGTTCCGTCAGCCAACTCTCGCGCGTCTGCCCGGGACAAGACTTGTGCCGCAGACGCTCAACCAGAAATGGCGAGCGTTTGACCGCCATCGTCAGCTATAATCCCCTGGGATCGGTGTGCCTGCGGTTCATGCGGGTAACGGGAAGATGAAGCGGAGGATGGGACACTATGCTGAGCAAGATATTGGTGCCGGTGCGCGGGGATGGAATGGTCGGCACGGTCCTCGGTCATGCCGCAGAAGTGGCGAAGCGACATCGTGCCCATGTGGTCGTTGCGCATTGTCGCGCGCAGGCGACCGATCTCCTATCCTCCGGGGTGCCGTTGCCGGCCTTTGCGCGCGAGACATTCATGAAGCAGGCGCACGAACTTGCCGACCGGCAGGAGGAGCACGTTCGACGGGTCCTTCATCGGCTGGCAAGGGATTTGGGCCTGACAGAGGGACCTGCACGGCCGGGCGAGGCGGGCACCTGCGAATTCATCGAGGAGAACGCGCGGATGGCCGATGTCATCAAGCATCGCGGCCGCCTTTCCGATTTGATCGTGGTTGCCAAGCCCGATCGCGACAGGAACCTCGGTTACAATTCGCTCGAGGCCGCGCTTCACAGTACCGGCCGCCCCGTCCTCATGTGTCCGGGCCATGGGGTCCCGGCGCCCGATCTGGGCGGTCATCTCGCGATTGGCTGGAACGGTTCGATGGAAGCGGCTCGGGCCGTCGCCCTGACACTGGACGTCGTTGCGGCGGCAGACACGGTGACGATCCTCGCCGGTGGCAAGGGAGAGAGCCATGGTGCGCCGCCCGAAGAGCTTGAGGATTACTACCGGCTGCGGGGCGTGACTGCGACAACCATTCGCTTCGACGCGCGCAATCCGGGTGCGGCATTGCTTTCGATGACTGTCGAGATCGGTGCCAGCCTGTTGATAATGGGCGCCTACAGCCAGAGCCACGAGCGGGAGATGCTTCTGGGCGGGAACACGCAGACGGTGGTGGACAAGGCAGAAAGCCCGGTGATCCTCGTACATTGACATCGAACTTGATGGTATTAATCGTTCACTTTTGGTGGTATCTGCGAAATATAATGGCGAGCCGGTCCTCAGAAATGGGGCTGGCAAAGGCGGGGTGGAATCTGCTGGCGTGCCCGATAGACAAGGAGGAGAACGATGATGCTCAACAAGAGAGGCCTTCTCGGAATGGCGGCCGCCGCGCTCGTCGCGGCCCTGCCCCTGCCGACGTTCGCGCAGGAATGGCAACCGTCCCGGCCGATCGACTTCGTGATCATGGCCGGACCCGGCGGCGGCGCCGATCAGATCGCGCGCTTCATCCAGTCGGTCGTCGAGAAGAACGACATGACGAACCGGCCGCTGGTGCCCAACAACAAGGGCGGCGGGTCGGGTGCCGAAGCCCTTCTGCAGCTGAACTCGGCGCGCGACGCCGACCATACGCTGCTTGTGACCCTCAACTCGTTCTTCACGACACCGCTCCGGCAGGAGGGGCTCGGCGTCGACGTCGAGACCTTCACGCCGATCGCGATGATGGGCGTGGATCCGTTCGTCCTCTGGGTTCACAAGGATCAGGGACTCTCGACCTTCGAAGACTTCGTCGAGGCCGTGAAGGCGGCGGATGGGGAATGGGTGATGGGCGGCACCGGCAAGGGGCAGGAGGATTCCATCGTCATCGCCTACCTGGCGGGCGCGTACGATCTGCGGATCAAGTACATCCCCTATGACGGCGGCGGCGCGGTGGCCAAGGATCTCGCGGGCAAGCAGATCATGGCGACCGTCAACAACCCCGCCGAGGCCAAGGGCTTCTACGAAGCCGGCGATTTCGTCCCGCTCCTCGCCTTTTCGGACGAACGCATGGAAGCCTATCCCGACGTGCCCACCCTCAAGGAGAAGGGTCACGACTTTTCCTACTACAATCAGCGCGCCGTTGTTGGCCCGCCGGGCATGTCCGAAGAGGCGGCGACCTATTACCGCGATCTCTTCACGCGCATCTATGACAGTGATGAATGGCAGGGCTACCTTACCTCGGAGAGCCTGACGCCGCTTTGGATGGATGCGGACGAGCAGCGGACCTACTGGACCAGGCAGGTCGAGAACCATCGCGACCTGCTGTCCCAGATCGACGGCTGATCGAGGGTCTCCCCCAAGGGCGAGTTCGAAGGGATCAGGATGCGCAGAGGCGAAATCGCGACGGCGGGGATTCTGGCCCTGTTCTCGCTCTACCTGATGTGGAAAAGCGCCGAGCTGCCCGTCGGCTACCTCCGGGGCGAAGGACCGGGGGGCGGCGCCTGGCCGTTCTGGTTGGCGGCGGTGATGCTCGGATCCTGTGGCGTGATCGCGCTGAACTGGTGGCGGGGGACGAGTCCCCCGTCGCGATCGGAGGAACGACTGCTTGACGCCTATGGCTGGCGCACGCTGATCTTCGTGGGCGGCGGAGTCATCGGGTTCGTTGCGCTGATCAACGTGGTGTCGATGTACGGGGCCGTCGCGATCTTCCTGTTCTACTACCTTCGCTTTCTCGGCCGGCATTCCTGGGCACTGACGCTGCCGGTCGCACTGATAACGCCGATCGTTCTGTTCTTCTTCTTCGAGGGCGCCATGCAGATCACGATGCCGCAGGGCATGGCGTTCACCCAGCCCGTCTTCGACGTCCTTTACGAAATCGTCTACTAGGCAGGTCTGCGAGGGAGCGCGATGGAAGTTCTGGCATCACTTGCCGATGGTATCCTGCTGGCGCTGGAGCCGCTGAACCTGTTCCTCATCCTGATCGGTGTGTCGGTGGGATTGTTCATCGGCGCGATGCCGGGCCTCGGATCCGTGAATGGCGTGGCGATCCTGCTTCCGATCACCTTCCTCGTGCCGCCCGGCTCGGCGATCATCTTCCTGGCGGCAATCTACTATGGCGCCATGTACGGAGGTGCGATCTCGTCCGTGACGCTCGGGATCCCGGGTGCATCGACGGCGGTCGCGACGACCTTCGATGGACGACCCATGGCGCTCCAGGGTCGGGCGAGCCTGGCACTTGTAACCGCCGCCCTGGCCTCCTTCGTGGGCGGCAGCGTTGCCAACATCCTCTTCACGCTCTTCGCGCCGCTGCTCGCGACGCTTGCGCTGTCCTTCGGCCCGCCGGAGATCTTCGCACTCATGCTCCTCGCCTTCGCGACCTTCGTGGGTCTCGGCGGCGACGACATCGCCAAGACCGTCTTCTCCATCTGCTTCGGCCTCGTCCTCGCTGCGGTCGGTTTCGACCAGATCTCCGGCGAGCCGCGGCTCGTTCTCTTCGAGATCTCCGGCTTCTTGCAAGGGATTGGGTTCCTCGTCCTCGCGATCGGGGTCTATGGGATCGGCGAGATGCTCTGGACGATCGAACAGACCCGCGGCGAAGTCACGACCACGACCCCCAGGATGACTCTGTCGAGCATGAAGACGGATATCAGGGACGCCGTCCGTGGCGGCTGGAGGGGCACGACAATCGGCTCGTTCCTGGGCTTCTTTGTCGGCGTCCTGCCGGCGGCGGGAGCGACGCCCGGGTCGCTCATGTCCTACGGCGTGGCGAAGATGCTGTCGAAAACCCCGGAGAGGTATGGCAAGGGCCATCCCGACGGCGTGGCCGCGCCGGAGGCGGCCAACAATTCCGCCTCGACCGGAGCGATGCTGCCGATGCTGACGCTGGGTATTCCCGGCTCGCCCACGACGGCGATCCTGCTGGGCGGCATGGTGATCTGGGGTCTCGTGCCGGGACCGCGGCTTTTCGTGGACGAGTCCGAGTTCGTCTGGGGCCTGATCGGATCGTTCTACGTGTCGAACCTGGCCGCGCTGGTAATCAACCTCGCCTTCATTCCGCTCTTCGTCTGGATGCTGCGGATGCCGTTCACGATCCTGGCGCCGATGATCTTCGTATTGTCCATCGTCGGCGGCTACGCAGCCACACGGGACATGCACGATATCTGGCTGATCGTGGTCTTCGGCCTGGGTGCCTTTTTCCTCCGGAAGTTCGATTATCCCCTGGCGCCCGCCGTGCTGGCGATCGTGTTGGGCCCTATCGCCGAACCGACTCTGCGCCAGTCGCTGCTCCTGTCTTCGGGCGATCCTTCGATTTTCTTCACCCGTCCCATCGCCGGGCCGATCACGGTCGTCGCCCTGATCCTGATCTTCCTGCCGCTCTTGAAGGTCCTTCGCCGACGTCGGCGCCCGCGCGCCGACTGACCGCTCAGCCGTAAAGTCCGGCGGTCTTCGCGCGGAGCTTCACGAGCGCCAGCACCGTGTCGATCGTCGGCGTCGGCGTGTCCGTGATCCGCCCGAGCTCCTGCACCGATCCCACCAATGCGTCGATCTCCATCGGCCGCCCCTGATCCAGATCCTGCAGCATCGAGGTTCGGTGCGCGCCCACATCGGCACCGCCCTTGATGCGGCGATCCACATCTATCGGGAATTTAACACCCAGTTTCTCGGCGATCTCCTGCGCCTCGATCATCATCTTCCGCGCCACCGCCCGCGTGCCCTCGTCGGTGCAGAGGACGTCCAGCGTCGCATGGGTAAGCGCCGAAATCGGGTTGAAGGAGAGGTTGCCCCAGAGCTTCACCCAGATCTCGTCACGCAGCTTGGTCCGCACGGGTGCCTTGAGTCCGGCCTCGGTCAGCGCCTTGGACAGAGCCGTCGCGCGCTCGGATTTCGAACCGTCGGGTTCGCCCAAGGAGAAGCGGTTGCCCTCCACATGTTTGACCACGCCGGGCTCCACCACTTCCGCGGCCGGATACACCACACAACCCAGCACCCGGTCCGGGCCGAAGCCGTCCCACTGTGCGTTGCCGGGATCGACCGTTTCGAGCCGCGTGCCTTCGTATGGTCCCTCCAACCCGTGGAAGTACCACCAAGGCACGCCGTTTACACCGGACACGATCGTCGTCCCGGCGCCGATCAACGGCTGCATTTTGTCTACCACGCCCGGAACGGAATGCGCCTTGAGGGTAACGATCACGTAATCCTGCGGTCCGAGCGTCGCTGGGTCGTCAGAGGCAGTGACCGGAACGGTCATCGTCTCGCCGCCCTCGATCACGCGCAGACCGTTCTCCTGCATCGCCTTGAGATGCGGACCGCGGGCGACGAGGCTGACCTTCGCGCCCGCCCGCGCGAGCTTGGCCCCCATATAGCCGCCGATCGCACCGGCGCCGAAAACGCAAATCTTCATATCGGTCTCCGGACGCGGAGCGTCCGCCCTCTCTGTCGTTTCCCTGACACGACGGTTCGGTCAGGCCTTCTCGCCGAGCCCCAGCTTCTCGGCCAGGCCGATCCGCTGCAGCTTGCCCGTCGCGCCCTTGGGAATCTCTGTCAGGATAAGCACCTTGCGCGGAACCTTGAAATTGGCGAGGCGCGACGCCGCGAAGTCACGAATGTCCTGTTCGCTCGCCTCTGCCCCCTCCGCGAGAACAATGGCCGCGGCCACCTCTTCGCCCAGTTTCGGATGCGGCATGGCGAAGGTCACGGCTTGCACCACGGCGGGGTGATCCGAGAGAACGTCGTCGACCTCCAGCGGGCTGATCTTCTCGCCGCCACGATTGATGATCTCCTTTAATCGCCCCGTCAGTCGGAGGAAGCCGTCCTCATCGAAACCGCCCTGATCGCCGGTCCGGAACCAGCGCTTGCCCTCGGCATCGAAGAAGTTCTTGGCGTTGGCGTCGGGGTTTCCCTCATAGCCCGGTGTCACGTTCGGACCGGAGATGGATACCTCGCCGATCCCGTCGATCAGGTGGTTCTCGGCTTCATGGGCGATGCGTACGTCCGGACCGGCGGGCAGTCCCACAGCACCGGGCTTCTGAGCCCCGGCCCCGAGCGGATTGGAGCACATCTGATGCGCGGCCTCGGTCATGCCGTAGGCCTCCACCACCGGCACGCCGAAGACCTCGGCGAGCTTGCCCATCACGGGTCCCGGCAGCGACGACGACGAAGAGCGCAGGAAGCGCAGGCGTGCCGCGGCAATGGCGTCGGCGTTGCGCGGGGCGCGGGCCAGGATCGCCTGATGCATCGTCGGTACCGCCGTGACCCAAGTCGGATCGGACTCGCCCAGCCAACCGAAGAATTTCAGCGCATCGAAGCCCGGTGTGCAGGCGATGGACCCGCCGGAGGACAGCGTAGATGCCACCGCCGCAACGAGCCCGTGTATGTGGAAGAGCGGCATGATGTTGAGGCAGCGATCCTCCGGCGTCAGCGAGAGCGAGGTCGCGATGTTGCGGGCCGACGCCAGGATGTTGGAATGCAGAAGCGGGACGATCTTGGGCCGGGAGGTGGTGCCCGACGTGTGCAGGATCAGCGCCACATCGTCCGCCCCGGGATCGCCGGCGGGCGCCTCGGCAGCGACCGGACCTTCGACTGTCAGTGTGAAGGTACCGGCAGGCGCGGTCGGGTCAGCGGTTAGACGCAGGATCGTGAGGTCGAAGCGCGCGGCAGCTGGAAGTGCGGGACCTTCGTAATCCTCCGCGACGATGATCGCCTTGGCCTTGAGGTCCTCGAGGTAGAAGGCGAATTCTTCCTCGCGATATGCGGGGTTGAGCGGCGCGGTGGTCGCGCTCTGGGCAACGGTTACGAACGCCGTTGCCATCTCGGGCCCGTTCGGCAGGACTATCGCCACCCGGTCCGCTCCGCCGATGCCGGCCTTGCGAAGCCACTTGCGTACCGCGCCCGCCTGCGCCCGAAGCGCGCCGTAGGTCATCCATCCACGGCCCGGAGCGCCGATCGCGGGCGCATCGTCCGGATGTCGCGCGATGATGCCTGCAATTGACTCCGCCATACATTTCCCTCGCGCAGTTTCGACGTCCGTCTGTTCCAACGCCGAACCTACATCGTTCGAACCATGGGAGAAAGGCGGTCTCGGACATTGAGCTTTGCCCGAGAGCGAATGGACTCAAATTGAACGTGGGACACAGCTCCCGGAGCTGACTCCCGGCCTCGCGGGCCGCACCTCAGCCCGCGACCTCATTCAGCTCGCGACCGGACGGGCGAGCCTCACGGCGGTCTTGCCTGGCCAGAGCCTTCGGGACGGCATGATCAAAACCGTGTCGTCATGCGGCGCGCGGATCTCGCGGTCCCCGTCATGGCCGATCAAGCGACCCTCTTCGAGATGCTCGAAGCCGCGCCAATCCTCGGCGAACCGGAAGTCTTCGGTCTCGATCGTCACCGGTCCCACGACTTCGTAGAGATGGCTGTCCGGTTTGGCTCCGCGGGTAGCCAGATAGTCCGTGGCGAAGTCCGGCGCGACGGTCCCGGACACGCGAAGGAACTCCGCCGCGCACTCCTTGGCGATGTCGGCGGCGTCGGCTTCCCAGTGCTGGCCGCATTCCACGAGGGCCGCGTTCCGGGAGGAGGCAGGATCGGCGAAATCGGCGAAATCGCGCATGCGCACGCCTTCCGCATGGCCCTTGTCCGTCACGACAATTCCGGGTCGCCCGATGGCACGACCCAGATCGCGACCTTTGGGAGCCGGGCCCGCAATGATCAGCGCCTCGGTCTTGTGCTGCATCGAGTGGATATCCAGAAGAAGGTCCACCGTCGACAGCCAGGGCCGGATCTCGCGGGCACGCTCGACCTCGGAGGTGACCCTGCGATCGGGATCGTCGAGGACACCCGCCCCCCAGAGACGATTGAAATCCTCCTCCACCCAGCGGGTGGCGTCGGGAACCTCCGGATCGAAGGCATCATAGGCGGCCGTGTTGATGAAGGCGAAGGAAAGCTTTCCGCCCACGGGCCGCACGTCGTCCCGCAGGAGCCAGTCGAGTGCGATCGCACCGCAGGGTTCGTTCCCATGCACGATGGCCGTGATGGCGGCGTGGGGGCCGGGCTGACCGCTGTCGAAGGTCCAGATATAGGGCACGCCCGCATTGCCTTCGGCGTAAGGCGACAGGTCCGGCGGTGTCAGTTCGACCGCATAGGGATTGGAGAGACCGGTTGCGGAATTGGTCATGACGGAACGCTTTCGAGCTTTACGGCCACGAAGGCCGCGAGATGTCGGGAGAGATCGGAGAAGGTCTGCTGCAACGCGGGGTAGCCGTCGTTGGGCAGGCGCGTCGCCTCGTCCATGTATAGCTTGCGGTTCACCTCGATCTGCATCGAATGGCGTCCTTCGGCGGGGGCACCATTGGCCCGGATCAGTTCCATTCCCTTATATGGATCGTTGACTGCGACGCTGTAGCCGCGCGCCGCGAGGAAGCTGCGGACGGCTTCGGTGAAGACCGGGTCGCAGGCGGTGCCGTCACGGTCGCCGAGAACGAAGTCGGGACGCGGGGTGCCCCGATCCTGCGTGGACATGGCGGAGGCGACCTCCTGCATCGAATGGCAGTTCACGTGCCAAACGGCGCCCCATCGAGCGCGCGCGGCATCGAGAAGGCCGCGCAACTGCTTCTGGTAGGGCTGATGATAGCGGTCCAGCCGATATGCGACCTCCGCGGCCGTCAGCTTGCGGTCGTAGAGGGGGCCGCCGCCCGGCGGCTCCCGCGTCCAGCACAGACCGATCCCAAGACGGCTCTTGACCGTGGGGTTCAGAGGGCCGGGGAAGATGCCGTCGATCTGGTCAGGATCCATATCGTCGCCCGCGCGGTTCGGGTCGATATAGGATCGCGGGAAATGCGCATGCAGCAGCACCGCGCCCGCTTGCACTGCACCGGCCCAGAGGTCGTGGACATGGGTGTCTTCGGCATGGCGTAGTCCCTGCGGGTCGACCGCATGGCCGAAATCGTCTGGATACTCGATCCCGGAATGGGGGCTGTCGCAGACCAGTGGCAGGGTTTGCGTGTCTTCGCCCTCCACACTGAGCACCCCCGGAATATGGATCTTCATCCGGTTCCTCCGTCTTCGAGATGGCAGGCCACCGCACGCGCGCCGTCGTGGCGCAGACGCGGGATTTCCTGTCGGCAGCGTGGCCCGGCATGGGGGCATCGCGGATGGAAGTGACAGCCGGGTGGCGGTTTCAGCGGCGAAGGGATTTCTCCCTTTATCGTTCGAAAGCTTTGGCGGCCGCCGTCGAGCCTGGGCACCTGATCCAGCAGCGCCTGACTGTAGGGATGCGCCGGCGCGTCGAACAGCTCGCCGGTCGGCGCGATCTCCACCACCCGCCCGAGATACATCACCACGACACGGTCGGCGACGTGTTCGATCACACCGAGGTCGTGGCTGATGAAGAGGTAGGTCAGGTCCAGCTCGCGACGCAGGTCCTGGAACAGGTTGATCACCTGCGCCTGGATCGAGACGTCGAGGGCCGCGATGCTCTCGTCGCAGATCAGGAAATCCGGCTGCACGGCGAGCGCCCGGGCGATGCCGATCCGCTGCCGCTGTCCGCCCGAGAACTGATGCGGAAAGCGCGTGGCGAAGGCGGGATCGAGGCCGACCTTCTCCATCAGGCCCGTCACGTATTCCGGCATCCCGGCACGGGTCGTCAGGCCGTGATACAACGCCGCCTCGCCGATGATGTCCTGCACTTTCATGCGGGGATTGAGCGACGACATCGGGTCTTGGAAGATCATCTGGATCCGCAGCCGGGCACTGCGCGCCTGCGCGGTTCCCGCATCGGTGACGTCCTTGCCGTCATATCGTATCTCGCCGTCGGTGACCGGCAAAAGGCCCGCGACCATCCGGCCGAGCGTGGACTTCCCGCAACCGGATTCCCCCACAAGACCTACCACCTCGCCGCGTTCGATGGTGAAGCTGGCGCCGTCGACGGCATTGACGCAGCTCTCGGAGACGTTCGCGCCCAGAAACCTCGCGAACTTCTCGATCGAATCCAGCCTGCGCACGAATTGCCGCGACAGGCCCTCCAGCTTCAGCAGAGCGGTCATGCCGTGGCCTTCGCCGTCAGAGGGTGGTAGCATCGCAGGCTGCGACCGGGGCCCGGTTCGGTCAGCGGTGGTCTCGTCTCGAGGCAGGGACCCGCGGCGTGCGGACAGCGGGGCGCGAAGGCGCAGCCTTGCGGCAGGTTGGTCATGCTCGGCGCCATCCCGGGGATCTGCGTCAGCCGTTCGCCACGCCGCCCGTGGCCCGGGATCGAACCGAGAAGTCCGTCGGTATAGGGATGCAGCGGAGCCTTCAGAACGGTGTCGGTCGCACCCGTCTCGACGATGCGCCCGGCATACATCACGGCCACCTTATCGGCGAGCCCTGCGACCACCGCCAGATCGTGGGTGATCCAGATCAGGGCGGTCCCCGTGTCGCGGGCAAGTTCCTGCACTTCGGCCAGGATCTGGCTCTGGATCGTTACATCCAACGCCGTCGTCGGCTCGTCCGCGACGATCAGGTCCGGGCCGTTCAGCAGGGCGATCGCGATCGCGACACGCTGGCGCATGCCGCCCGAAAACTGGTGCGGATATGCCGCCAGCCGTTCCTCCGGCGACGGGATGCCGACCCGCGCCAACGCTTCGATCGCACGGGCCCGCGCGGCATTCGCGCTCACCTTCTCATGGGCGCGGACGGCCTCGATCATTTGCGTATCGATGCGCAGGACCGGGTTCAGCGTCATCATCGGATCCTGGAAGATCATCGCGATCCGGTTGCCCCGCAGGCTGCGCATTTCGCCCGGCGACATTTGCGCCAGATCCTGCCCCCTGAACAGGATCTGCCCGCCTACGAGCCGCCCCGGCGGGTCGACCAGCCGCAGGATGGAAAACCCGGTAACCGTCTTGCCCGATCCGCTTTCGCCGACCAGCCCCAGCACCTTGCCCGCGTCCAGCGAGAAGTCGACGCCGTCGACGGCCTTCACCACGCCCGCATCGGTGAAGAAGTGGACCTGCAGGTCCTTCACGTCCAGGACACTCATCGGCGCAGCCTCGGGTTCAGACTGTCCCGCAACCGATCGCCGACGAGGTTGATGGAAGCCACGATGGCCAACAGAGCCACGCCCGGATACATGCTCATCCAGTACTGCCCGGACAGCATGTAGTCGTAGCCGTTCGCGATCAGCAAACCGAGCGACGGTTGCGTGATCGGGACCCCCACCCCAAGAAACGACAGCGAGGATTCGAGCACGATGGTGTTGGCGATCTGCACCGTCGAGATCACCAGAAGGGGTGGAATGCAGTTGGGCAGCAAGTGACGCCAGAGGATGCGCATGGACGACAGGCCGAGACCGCGCGCCGCGTCGATATAATCCTTCTTCGTCTCTGACAGGGCGGTGCCGCGCACGGTGCGCGCGTAATACGCCCACTGCACGATGATCAGCGCGATCACGACCTTGTCGAGCCCGCGCCCGAATGACGCCATGAGCATCAGCGCCACGAGGATCGACGGAAACGAGAGCTGCAGGTCCACCAGCCGCATCAGGATCGTCTCGACCCGTCCTCCGGCCCAGGCGGCGTAGATGCCCACGGCCACCCCGATGGCCATCGCGGCCAGCGTCGCGATGATCGCCACCGTCAGCGAGACGCGCAATCCGTAGAGGATGCCGGACAGGATGTCCCGGCCCTGTTCGTCGGTGCCCAGATGATAGGTGAATGTTCCGTCGAAATTGGTCGAGCCGGGCGGAAGGCGCCCATCCATGATGTCGAGCTGCGCCAGATCATACGGGTTCTGCGGCGAAAGCTCGGTCGCGAAAAGCGCCAAGATCACCAGCAGCAGGAGGCTGCCCGCGGCGACATAGGCAGCCGGCCCGTTGAAGAAGTGGTGCGCCCGGCCCCGCAACAGTTCCGCCGCGGCCCAGATCATCCCGGCCAGCAGGATGATGCGGGACGGAAAACCGGTCCATGCAGGACCGATGGCCAGCAGCAGCACCGACAGGGCCATAGCAAGACCGATCGCCAGCGTCTTGCGGCGCGCGCGCGGGGCGACGGGGGGCGCGGTCGCGACGGTCACGATGCGGCCCCCGAAATGCGGACCCTGGGATCGAGGATCGTGTAGACGATATCGACGACCAGGTTGATCACGATGAAGATCAGGACCGTCATCATCAGGTAGGCCACGATCACGGGCCGATCCAGCGTCAGGATCGAGTCGATCAGCAGCTTGCCCATGCCGGGCCATGCAAAGACCGTCTCGGTCACCACGGCGAAGGCGATCATGGAGCCCAGTTCCAGCCCGAGGACGGTGATGATCGGGATCATGATGGTCTTGAGGACGTGGACGAACAGGATCCGTGTCTCGGACAGGCCCTTGGCGCGGGCGAATTTCACGAAGTCCTGGGTCAGTGCTTCCTGTGTGCCCGCCCGGGCCAAGCGAGTAACGAGGGACGCCTTGTAGAGCGCGAGCGTGATCGCCGGCAGGATCATGTATTGCAGCCCGCCGGGCGCGAAGATCGACAGCCGGACGCCGAGGACCTCCACCGTGTTGCCGCGTCCCGTCGACGGCAGCCATTGCAGCTCGACCGCGAATATGAGGATGAGCAGCATCCCGACCCAGAAATTCGGCAGCGAGAACCCGAAGATGGAGCCGGTCATGATGGCATTACCCTGCCACCTGTCCGCCTTGTAACCCGCATAGACGCCCAGCGGCACGCCGATCAGGACGGAAAAGAGGAGCCCTAGAGCGGCCAGTTCCAGCGTCGCGGGCATATAGTGCAGGATCAGCCCGACCGCGCTCTCGCCATGGACGAAGCTGCGTCCGAGATCGCCCTGCAGGGCATTGCCGAAGAAGGACAGGAACTGCTTCCAGATCGGCTGGTCGAAGCCGAAGCGGATCATCGTCGCCTCGATCTCGGCCGGGCTCGCATCGGGAGAGATGAGAATGTCGATCGGATTGCCGATCATGTAGATACCGAAAAAGACGATTACCATCATGGCCAGCGCGACGAAGATCGACTGCGCGATCCGTCTGAGCAGGTAGACGATCATGGGGACGTCCCTTCGGCAGGAGGAGGGCATGGGCCCCGCGGCGGGAATGCCGCCGCGGGAGGTCGAACGGGCCTATTCGGCCGGTGTGATGAAGTAGGGCAATGTGTACTGCTCCACCCGCGGGGTGTAGTTGACCGCGTCGGTCATCGCCCAGGGCGTCACCTCGAAGTGAAGTGGCAGGATCGCCCAATCCTCCATGCCGATCCGCGATCCCTCGCGCAGCAGCTCCTGACGCTTGTCGTCGTCGACGGTCTCCAACGCCTCGGTCAGAACGGCGTCCAGCTCGGGGTTGGAATACTGCCCCCTGTTGGTGCCGCCATAGCCACGGTCGCTGTCGGCGGTGGCGAGCAGAGCCTTGAGCGGCGAGGACATCTCTCCGGTGCCCGAACCCCATCCCGCGAGATAGACCGAGAACTCATACGCATTGCGGCGCGAGAAAAAGGTCGAGGCGGTCACCGCGTCGATCTCGGTCGTCACGCCCAGCCGGGACCACATCTGGGCCACGGCCTGCGCGACCTGCGCGTCGTTGATGTAGCGATCGTTGGGCGTGCCGATGGTGATGCCGAATCCGTCGGGATAGCCCGCCTCGGCCAGCAATGCCTTGGCGCGCTCGGGATCGTAGGGTGCGGCGGGCATGTCGCCCTCTTCATGTGCGCCGAACATGCCCGATGGCAGCAATTCGCCCGCGGTCACGGCGACGCCGCCCATGATGCGATCGACGATCGCGTCGCGGTTGATCGAGATCGAGAGCGCTTCGCGAACCCGGACATCCTTCAAGGGGTTCTTCCCATCGGTGCCGGTAATCATCGGCGAGGGTTCCTGCTCGTGATCCAGGTGCAGGTAGATCACGCGGTTGGAGATACCCTGCACGACCTGGAGCCCATCCTGCTCCTCGATCCGTTCGAGATCCTGCAGCGGCGGGTTCTCGATGAAATCGACGTCGCCCGCGAACAGCGCGGCCACGCGCGGGCCGTCGGACGTCAGCGGCCGCATGGTCACCTTCTCCCACGGCGCGGGGTCGCCCCAATAGGTCGGGTTGCGGCCCATCTCGATGCCTTCGCCCCGGCGAAAGCTGTTCAGAAGGAACGGACCCGTGCCGATGGCCGCCGTGCCGTCGTTGAAGTCCTGCGTCGCCGGATAGGCAAGATCGCCGCAATCTTCCGGATCGAACGCGATGCTGGCGCCATCCACCCCATTGGCCTTGGCGGAGATGATGCCCCAGGTCGAAAACTCCGTCGGCAGCAACGGATAGGGCGCCTCCGTCTCGACGATCAGCGTCAGGGGATCGACGACTTCGACACCGCTCACGGCCTTCGTATAGGTCGTGAACAGCGACGGCGAATCCGGCACGCCCGGTATCCGACAGAGCGAATAGACGACGTCATAGGCGTCGAAGGTCGAGCCGTCCGAGAAGGTCACGCCCTCGCGCAGCTTGAACTCCCAGTGGGTCTCGTCGACGGGCTTCCAGCTGGTGGCGAGCTTGGGATAGAGCTTCTGATTTTCATCGGCCCCCACAAGCGATTCAAAGAAGTTGCGGCGCAGCTGGTTGTTCGGGCCGAGGTTGTGGAAATGCGGGTCCGCCGAGCTGGGCTCGGATGCGAGGCCGATCCGAATTTCCTGTGCCAGCGCGGGAAGCGCCGGAAGGGCGGCTGCCACGGCGAGCGTGGTCAGGCGCAGAAACCTGAATGTCATGTTCTTCTCCCTGTTACAGCCGGGTCAGTCTGATCTGCCGCCCGGGCCATTGGTCACGTGTGACGCAACGCGAGCCTAACAGCGGAAGGGGCGTATGGAACCGTTAGAAACATGCAATTTGGCTATTGCGGTATAGCCTGATCGCATAGATTTGTGGACGCGGGCGACGCATCGGGAGGCTTCGGACATGCGGGCAAACCTGCACTCCATCCGGGAGTACGAGGCGCTGCGGGCTGTCATAAGCTCCGGCACCACCAGCGGCGCCGCGCGTCTGCTCGGCATCTCGCAACCGGCTGTATCCCGCGCCGTGGCGCAGCTGGAGACGCGGCTCAACCTCATTCTGTTCGAGCGTCGCGGCGGTCGCCTGCGCCCCACGGCCGAAGCCGTGCAGATGAACCGCCACCTCGACCGCCTGTTCGATGCGATCTCCTATCTGGAGAGGAGTGATCCGGGCGATCCGGGCGGCCTGCCGATCCGCCTCGCCGCGCCGCCGTCGCTGTCCGGCCTCGTCTGCGCCGCCATGGCGGGCTTCCTCAAGCTCCATCCCGGTCAGAGCCTGTCGCTCGAGACCTGCACATCCAACGGGATGGTCAGCCGTCTGGTGGACGATGCGGTCGACCTCGGCTTTACCCATGCGGACCTCACCCATTCCGCCATGGAGCTGCTGCCTTTTCACGAAAGCGAGGCCGTTTGCGTCATGGCGCGCGGCCATCCGCTGTCCCGCCATGACGTGATCACGCCGGACCTGCTGGACGGTGAGGACTTCATCTCCATCCTGCGCCGCCACATCGTGCGCTCCCGCCTCGACAAGGTCTTTTCCGATGCGGGGGCGGAACCGAACAGGGTCGCCGATGTAGCCACCGGCCTGAGCGCCGTGGCTCTTGCGCGCGCCGGAAGCGGCGTCGCCGTCGTCTGCCCGTTTCCCATCCTGCGGCCGGACGATCCGACAATCGAGTCCCGTCCCTTCCAACCCCAGTTCACCTATCGGACGTCTTTCGCCGTCTCGACCATCCGGCCACAATCCGCCGTGCTGCGCGCCTTCACGCGGCACGTGAAGATGATGGTCCGAAGCGACCCGGACTGGTCGAGGGACCCGACGGCGAAAGTTTCCGGCAATGTCAGTCTTCGCTGAGGCAGCGGAGACCGGATCACCGGTCATCGTACGTTCTGACGCATTTTCCAACTGCCGGCATGATGAGAATCCGGCTGATGGGGAGGTCTTTTCACAGAACCGATTGAGAGGAACTAGGAACTGCCGACGGTTGTCCGGGGCGATACCCCCAACGCCGAGTGAACCTTACGGGCATCGGGGTGCGACCAGACGGGCGTTACAAGCAGCTCGAAGCCGACGCACCGGAGAGGCACGGACAGTCCCAGGCAACCGCGCACCTGTCCACTGATTTCCAAATGAGAAGTCGCGCGCGGTGATCTTGCCCCCGTTTCACCGGACACTCAGGCGGTTGCGGTTTTGGCTGCGATGAACTCGCGTGGTGAGCGCATCTTCAGCCCCGAGTGCGGGTGATTTTCATTGTAGTCCTCGAACCACCCGGCGATCAATCCGAGGACGGTGGTGGCGTTTGGCAGCGGCGTAACGTTCACGTAGTCCCGCTTCAGCGTGTTGACGAAGGCCTCTGATATTCCGTTGCTTTGCGGACTCTTCACCGGGGTGAAGCAGGGTTTCAGGCCAAGCTGCCGGGCAAAGATGCGGGTGTCTTTGGCGATATAGGGCGATCCATTATCGCTGAGCATCTCGACGGAGTGCGGTGCGCGATGGCCGCCGAACCGCGCCTCCGCCGCCGCCAGCATCATGTCTCGCACGTCAGATCCGCTGATGCCCCCGTTTGCGACGGCGCACCAGGCTATGATCTCGCGGTCGTGGGCGTCGATGATGAAGGCGCCGCGAACGATGTCGCCGTTCCAGCAGGTGAACTCGAAGCCGTCACTGCACCAGCGCAGGTTCGAGCGCATGGTCACGACCTTGCCGTTATGGGCGCGGTCGGATCGCTCGGAGTAGCGCCGCGCCAGCAGCAGGTTCTGGGCCTGCATGATCCGGTAGACGCGTTTGTGGTTAACAGGCGTTGCGCCCGTGGCACGCAACTGCCGGTTCAGAATGGCTGTAATCCGGCGGTATCCGTAGGTCGGTCGCGCCGCCACCAGCGATGTGATCAACGGCACGATCGCCGCGTCTTGCGCTTTATGATAGCGCCGACGCGGCGTCGCGCCTCCCGTCACGCGGGCGTGCAGGTTCGATCTGGAGACGCCCAGAGTCTCGGCCACAACGCTCATCGGGAACCTTCCTTCGGCTGCGACTGCGCAAGCCACGTCAGTTTTTTTGAGTGTGATTTGTCGAGCGCCTCTTTCAAGATCTCGACCTCAAGGGTCTTGCGCCCGAGCTGGCGCTCCAGCTCACGGATGCGATCTTCCATCTGCCGGACGGCGCGATTGCTCGTGACGTCATCGTCTCCGGACACGGCCACAGCCCCTCCCTCCAGCATCAGACGTCGCCAACGATACAGCAGGTTCGGAGCCACACCATTGCGGCGCGCCACAACCGAGATGCTGGCGGTCTCGTCCAGCGTCTCCTCGACGATCCGCAGCTTCTCGGAAGACGACCAGCGCCGCCTGCGGCCGCCATCGGTGATGATCTCAAAGTCAGACATAAGCACGTGCTTAGGGATATTCCTAAGCCTCCATGGTTATGCCTGAGTGTCCGGTCGAAAGGGGGGCCAGTTCACGCGGCCAATGCCGGACTTATCTGATTGGATCGTTCCCCCGCACCCGCTCTACCCGAGCGACGCCGCAAACAGCTCCGTCAATCGGGCGTGGTCCGCTTCGAGCACCAATGTCACCGTCGGAGTCCCCAACCGGCCGCTCGGATCGACGAGGGTCATCCCGCGTGCCGGGCCGTCGGACAGAACGACGTCCATCCTCGCCTCTTCCGATGCCGTCACGATATCCGGCCAGAGGGCCACGGCGGCGGCCAGCGGGTCCACGAACCGGAAGTGATCGGGATGGCCGTAGCTTTGCACCGTCCGGCGGGCATGGTCGGCAAGCGCCCGGGCGAAGCGGGTGACGGGCGTGTCACGCCGACCCGCGAACAGGCTGTCCACCTCCGGCCCCGTAAGCGCGTGTCGGGTGCAGGTCTCCCACGGGACGATGCACATCCGCAAAGGCGCGCGCAGGACAATGGCGGCCGCCTCCGGATCGGCGAAGATATTGAACTCCGCGGCCGGGGTAACGTTTCCGCGGCCCGTCACCGTGCCTCCCATAATCGTCAGCCGCCCGACACCCTCCGCGATATCCGGAGCGAGCCGAAGCGCCATGGCCAGATTGGTGAGCGGACCGATCATCAGGAGATCGACCGGCTCTCCTTCCGTCCGCCCCCGCCGTAGGCGATCCACTAGGAAGCCGACGGCGTTGTCGCCCGCCGCTTCCCCCACATCGTCCGGGCGGGGGGCGCCGCCCAGTCCGTCCTCGCCGTGGATCTCCGTCGCGTCGATGGTCGCGCCGACCAGCGGCGTCCCCTGCCCCGAATGGACCGGAACCACTGCTCCGGTCACCGCGAGCACCGTCAGGATATTGCGCGTTGCGGCGTCCAGCCCGACATTGCCGAACACGGTCGTGATCGCCTCCGGCACGCATCCCGCAGCGAGCAGCATCATCAGGGCCTGCGCGTCGTCCACCCCGCCGTCGGTGTCGAGGATCAGCGGCGCCCGCCCGCCCCCCCTCATCGCGGAAACGGACCGCGACTGTAACCAATGTATGCCATCGCACACTTGCGGCCCCGCCCCCCCGACCTTAACGTTCTGAAGAAACGTGAAACGCTGTTTTGCATTGACGGGAATATGCGCATGTCAAAGACCTCAAAGACCGCTCTTGCCTTCGGACTTGCCGTCCTGCCGCTGGCCGGCGCCGCGCAGGCACAGGACACCTTCGTCGTTTCTTGGTGGGGCTACAACGGGGACAAGCTCCAGGCCAACATCATCGAACCGTTCCAGGAGATGTGCGATTGCGAGGTCGTGTTCGAGACCGGCAACAATGCCGACCGTCTCAACAAGCTGATGGCCCGGAACGGCGAGGGGGTGGACGTCATCTTCCTGACCGACGCCTACAGCCAAATCGGGATCGAGGAAGGCGTGTTCCAGCCCGTCGACCGCGCGCAGGTCCCGAATGTCGCGAAACTCTACGACATCGCGCAGGCGCCGCAGGGTGAGTACGGTCCGGCCTATACGATCGGACGCGCGGGCATCGTCTACGACAGCGCGAAGGTCGAGCCGATCACGAACTGGGATCAGCTCTGGCGCGACGATCTGAATGGTGCTGTGACGCTTCCGGGCATCACTACGACCGCCGGGCCGATGATGGTCGTCAAGGCCGGGGATCATGCGGGCACGGATGCCTACGCCGATCCCGATCCGGCCTTCGCGGCGCTGGAAGAGATGTCCGCGAACGTGGTCAAAAACTACAATACCGGGTCGGAGATGGTGAACCTGATCTCCACCGGCGAGGCGACGGTCGCCGTGGCGCAGGACTTCGCGCTCTCCTCGCTGCAGGAGGCGGTGCCGACCATCGTCTGGGCCGATCTGGAAGATGGCGACATCGCCACACTGAACACGGTGAACATCCCGAAGGGCTCCGAGAACGTCGAACTGGCGCATCAATTCATCGACTTCCTCCTGTCCACCGAGGTCCAGCAGCTCGGCGCGGAACAGGGGGTCGACGCACCCGCCAACACGGAGGTCGAGCTGACGCCGGAGGAAGCGGCGATCTGGACCTACGGACCGGAACAGGTCGGCGCGCTTCAGGGAATGGATTACGAGGCGATGAACGCGGCCAAGACCGACTGGATCGACCGCTGGAGCGAAGTGTTCGGCCTCTGAGCGCCGCGATGCCCCGGCCGGTCCGGGGCATCCCCACGAGAGGTCCGACATGATGTCCCCGCGCCCCCTCCGCCCCGGCCGAACGGACCGGACGTGACGGATCGCCGCCTCGCCTGGGCGCTGGCGGTCCCGGCATTGCTGCTCGTGGTGCTGTTCCTCGGCCTGCCGATCCTATCGACCTTCGCGACGACGTTCGGGACCGAGGACGGCCCGTTCGCGACCTATGCCGCGTTCTTCGACAGCCGCTTCCGCCGGGCCGTCCTCTGGCGGACGATGGAGGTCGCGCTCATCACGACCGCCATTTCGGTCGCGATCGGGTTCGTGACCGCCTGGGTCGTCGCCCGGTCGCCATCCCGTATCAAGAGCATCCTGATCGTCGCCGCCGTCTTCCCGCTTCTAACCGGCGTGGTCGTCCGGTCCTTCGCGTGGCTGGTGATCCTCGGGCGGAACGGCATCGTCAACACCGCCCTCCTCAAGGCGGGCGTGATCGCCGAGCCCCTGTCGATGCTCTACACCCAGGGGTCGGTGATCGTGGCGATGGTCTACCTCTTCGTCCCGTTGATGATCCTGACGCTCGTGGGCGTCCTCGATTCCATCCCCGAGGACCTCACCGACGCCGCCGCCTCGCTGGGCGCCACCCCCGCCGCCGCCTTCCGGCAGGTCGTCCTGCCCATGGCCGTCCCCGGCCTCATCGTCGGCGCGGTGCTCGTCTTCACCGGGTCGTTCACCTCCTACGCCACGCCGCAGCTTCTGGGCGGCGAGCGACAGATGATGATGGGCACGTTCCTGCATCAGCGCGCGATGGTCACCTTCGACTGGGTGGGCGCGTCGACCATCGCCGCGATCATGGTCGTCGTCACGCTCAGCACGGTCTACGCCATGTCGCGCCTCGCCCGCCGCATGAACCCGGTGGCGGGATGAACCGCCGCATCCATCCCGCCCTGCTGGTCTTCGCCACGCTGACCTTCCTGTTCCTGCTCGGGCCCCTCGTCATCATCGTCGGCGCGGCCCTTTCGAACACGTCCTACCTGACCTTTCCGCCGCAGGGTCTGACCCTACGCTGGTTCGAGAATGCCTTCGAGATCAGCGCCTTCCGACGCACCATGGTCACCAGTTTCACCCTGGCCACCCTCGGCACGCTGCTCTCGCTCGCCATCGGCATCCCCGCGGCCTACGCGATGGCGCGCTACCGGCTGCACCTGCCGCGTTTCCTCGGCAACGTGTTCATCCTGCCGGTCCTCGTCCCGGAGATCGTGCTGGGCTTCGCGCTGATGAAATCGGTCGCCACCGGCCTCGGCACCCCGATCTTCACGACGCTGCTGGTCGGCCACGCCCTCCTCGTCCTGCCGTATTGCGTGCGCGTGGTCGGCGCGTCGCTGGCGCAGTTCGACTTCTCCATCGAGGAGGCCGCCGTGTCCCTCGGCTGCCCCCGCTGGCGGGCCTTCTTCACCACCGTCCTGCCCAACATCCGCGCTGGCGTGATCGCGGCCTTCGTGCTGGCCTTCATCACGTCCCTCAACGACGTCTCGATCTCGATCTTCCTCACCGGGCCGGGCATCTCCACCCTGCCGATCCAGCTTCTCGCGCATATGGAGCAGTTCTTCGACCCGACCATCGCGTCCGTTTCCGTGCTCCTGATGTTCGTCACCGTCGCCGTCATGGCGCTGGTGGAGCGGACGCTCGGCCTCACGTTCCTGGCCCGATGACCGTCTCCCTCACCCTCGACCGCGTCTCCGCGCAATATGGCTCCGTCAAGGTGCTGGAGGATCTGTCCCTCCATGTGGAGGCGGGCGAACTCGTCTCCCTGCTCGGCGCGTCCGGCTGCGGCAAGACGACGACGCTGCGGCTCGTGGCCGGGTTCCTCGCGCCCACCTCCGGAACGATCCGGCTCGGGGCTCGGGACCTGACGCGCCTGCCCGCCCATGCGCGCGATATCGGGCTGGTGTTCCAGACCTACGCGTTGTTTCCGCATCTCACCGTCCTCGACAACGTGGCATTCGGCCTGAAGCAGCGCGGCATCGGCAAGGCGCAGCGCCGCGCCCGCGCGGGCGAACTGGTGGAGCGGGTCGGCCTGACCGGGTTCGCCGACCGCTACCCCGCCAACCTGTCCGGCGGCCAACGACAGCGGGTGGCGCTGGCCCGCGCCCTCGTCATCGACCCGCCGCTTCTGATGTTCGACGAGCCGCTCTCGAACCTGGACGCCAAGCTCCGGGTCGACATGCGCGTGGAGATCCGCCGCCTGCAACGCGCCAACGGCACCACCGCCCTCTACGTCACCCACGATCAGGAGGAGGCGTTCTCGATCTCCGACCGGGTGGCGATCATGGATGCCGGGCGCATCATGCAGCTCGACGTGCCCGAGGTGCTCTATTCCCGCCCGGCCAACGCCTTCGTGGCCGATTTCGTCGGTTTCGAGAACCTGATCCCGCTTCGCGCGGTGGCCGAGGCGGGCGATGCCGTCCGCGTCCGGATGGCGGGCGGCGCGACGCTGGATCTGGCCCGCGCGGACTATACCTTCCCGGGTCAGGACATGATCTTCGCCGCCCGTGCCGACGGCCTGACCGTCGCGCGGGGCGAGGCGGGCATTCCCGCACGGCTCGGCCTGCGCACCTATCTCGGTCGCGCCTATCAGTACCGCTGCGAAACCCCGGCGGGCGAACTCGTCGCCAACGGTCCCCTGACCGACCCGCTGGAGCCGGGACAGGATGCCGTCCTCGTGCCCCTCCCCGAGCAATGCTGCATCCTCCCGCCCGAGGCGTCGTGACGGGTCTCACGCTGCGAAACGCCCGCCTCCTGCCCATGCATGGGCCGGAGATCGAGCACGGCTGGCTGACGATCACGGGGGACACCATCACCGCCATCGGACCGGGCGACCCGCCGGACGATCCAGCCGGGGGCCCGTCCGAGGACATGGGCGGCGACCTCGTCATGCCGGGCATGGTCAACCCGCATGGCCACCTTCCCATGACCCTCTTCCGCGGTCTGGCGGAGGAGGTGGACGACCGCCTCTTCCGCTATATCCTGCCCCTGGAGCGGGCCTGCGTGACGGAGGATGTGGTCCGTATCGGCACCCGCCTCGCCCTTCTGGAATCCATCCGGTGCGGCGTCACGACCGTCGCCGATATGTATTATTTCGAGAATGCCATCGCTGAGGAGATCGAGGTCAGCGGCCTCCGCGGCGTTCCCGGCCAGACGATCGCGACCTTCGACGCGCCCGACCACGCCGATCTCGACGCCGGTTTCGCCCGCGCATCCGCCCTCGCCGAACGCTGGGCGGATCACCCGCTCGTCACCCCCTCCATCGCGCCCCACGCACCCTATTCCACCGGGCCGGACACCTTGCGACGCGTCGCGGATTGGACCGACGCGCATCCCGGCCTGCCGATCCAGATGCATCTGGCCGAAACGAGCGACGAGGTCGCCTGGGCCGCGCGCCAACACGGGTGCAGTACGGTCCGGATCGTCGACGATGCGGGCCTGCTCCGCCCCGGCCTCGTCGCTGCCCATTGCATCTACCTGACCGAAGCGGATCGCGACCTCCTGGCCATGCGGGGAGTCGGAATCGCCCATTGCCCGCGCGCCAACGGCAAGGGCGGACGCCCGGTCGCACCCGTGACAGCCCTTCGAGAGCGGGGCGTGCCCGTCGCACTCGCGACGGACGGGGCGATGTCGGGCAACACGCTCGACCTCTTCTCGCAATTCGCCCCCGCCACCATCGCGCAGAAGATCGCGACCGGCACCCGCGCCGCCCTTCCCCCGCGGGACGTCATCGCCATGGCCACGACGGAAGGCGCACGGGTGCTGGGCCTCGACGACCGCATCGGAAAGCTCGTCCCCGGCTACCGGGCCGACCTGATACGCGTGTCCCTCGCGGATCCGCGGCAGCAGCCGATCTACGACCTCTTCGCCACGCTGGTCTTCTCCACCCTGCCCTCCGACGTGCGCGGTACAATGGTCGCCGGGCGCTGGCTGATGAAGGACGGCGCGATGACCGGGATGGAGCCCGCCCGCATCCTCTCCGATGCCCGCCAGACGGCCCACACGTTCCGCGCCCGCATCGTGGAGATCGACCGGGTCACCAACGGAGTGACGCCATGACGGACGATATACTCGCCCACGCGGAGACCGATCTCAAAACGGCCCTCGCCCGCCTGTTCGACCTGATCCGCATCCCGTCGGTCTCCACCGATCCGGCCCATGCGGGGGATTGCGCCGCCGCGGCCGACTGGCTGGTCCGGGATCTCGCCTCGATGGGGGCGACGGCGACGGCGCGGCCCACCCTCCGCCACCCGATGGTCGTCGCCCATCTGCCCGGTCCGCCGGATGCGCCGCATGTCCTGTTCTACGGCCATTACGACGTGCAACCCGCCGGGGACCGCACCCTCTGGGCCGCGCCCCCATTCGAGCCATCGCTGACCCCCGGGCCGGAAGGGGAAACGTATGTCAACGGGCGCGGCGCCTCCGACGACAAGGGCGCGCTGATGACCTTCGTGGAGGCATGCCGGGCGTGGATCGCGGTTCGCGGTGCCCTGCCCCTGCGCGTGTCCTTCCTGCTGGAGGGGGAGGAGGAAAGCGGCTCCGCCTCCCTCGCCCCGTTCCTCGCCCAGACGGCGGAGGAGCTGCGCGCAGACCTCATCCTCGCCTGCGATTCCGATCAATGGGACGCCGAGACCCCCGCCATCACGACCATGACCCGCGGCATCTGCTCGCAGGAGATGACGATCACCACCGCCGACCGCGATCTGCATTCCGGCATCTACGGGAACGCCGCGCGTAACGCCCTGACGGTGCTGACGGACCTGCTGGCCAGCCTGCGGACGCCCGATGGCGGCGTGGCCATCGACGGATTCTACGACGGCGTCCCCGATCTCGACCCGAAGATACGCGGGATCTGGTCCGCCCTCCCCTTCGACGCCGACGGGTTCCTCGCCGATATCGGCCTGAGCCACCCCGCCGGAGAGGCCGAACGGTCGGTTCTGGAACAGATCTGGGCCCGGCCAAGTTGCGACATCCACGGCATCGTCGGCGGCTACACGGAGCCGGGCTTCAAGACCGTCATCCCGCGCGAAGCCCATGCCAAGCTGTCCTTCCGGCTGGTTCAGGGACAGGATCCCGCTCGCATCCGGACGCTGTTCCAGACCCATATTCGCGACCGCCTGCCACCCGACGCGGAAGTCACGTTCCGCGACCACACGATGGGCGACGCGACCGCCATGTCGCCGGACTCCCCGTGGCTCGTCGCGGGGCTGGACGCGCTTCGCGACGAATGGGGACAGGCGGCGATCGTCGGCATGGGCGGCTCGATCCCAATCCTGCCGATGCTCCGGCAGGCCATCGGGGCCGAGGCGCTGATGGTCGGGTTCGCGAGCCTCTCGAACCGCATCCATGCGCCGGACGAGAAATACGACCTGTCCAGCTTCCGCAAGGGCACGCGAAGCTGGATCCGCATCCTCGACCGGCTCGCGACCCTCACGCGATGACCAGAGCCATCCTGATCGACACCGATCCCGGTTTGGACGATGCCATCGCGATCCTCGTGGCGCTCGCGCGGACCGAATTCGACTTGCACGGGATCACGAGCGTCGCCGGCAACCTCGGGCTCGACATCACGACGTCCAATACGGGCCGCCTGCTGGCGCTGGCGGAGCGCGTAGACGTGCCGCTCCATTCAGGCGCGGACCGCCCCCTCACCCGCATGCTCAGGGACGAGGCGCGCATTCACGGCGCTGATGGACTGGGCGGCACCGCCCTGCCCGACCCGGTCGCCCCTTCCGGCACCGATGCGGCGGCGTTCATGGCGGAGGTCCTGACGGGCGCGCCGGAGGGCAGTGTGGACATCCATTGCCTCGGCGCGCTGGACGTCGCGGGCAATCGTCGGCCCGAAAATCGGAGTTCAACCTCGCCCACGATCCGGAAGCCGCCGACCTTGTGCTCGCCGCTCAGCTCGACCTGACCCTGATCCCGCTCGACACGACGCGACAGGTCCGCGCCGACCGCGCCTTTCTCCATCGTCTCGCCGTCGGACCACCGGTCGCGCAAGCTGCAGCGGCTCTGATCGCCGCCTATTTCAATGCGCGTCGCGATGCCGAGAGCCGTCCGCTCCACGATCCGATGGTTCCCCTTCTGGCGCTCCGCCCCTACCTTTTCCGGATCGAGCGGCGCTCCCTGCGGATCGACCTCGCCGACGATCCCGGCGCGCTCCTCCCCGGTCCGCACCCCGTCCGGATCGCCCTCGATCCCGACGCTCCCGCCCTCCTGGACCTGATCGCCAATTCGCTTTGCTGGACTCCCGGCCCGGATTCCCGCCCGCATCCCGAACCGGAGACGCATCCGTGACACACGACCACCAGCTTCCCGACGACCTGCTGCCCGACGCGCGCGACGAGGGCGCGATCCGCCGGAACCTGACGCTGGTGGCGCTGGCGAAACGGCCCGCCGACACCGTGCTCCGCGTCGGCCGGATGCTGGACGTCCATACCGGCCTCTGGACGGAGGATGCGGAGATCGTGATCGCCGGACGCCGTATCGCCTGGACCGGTCCCGCCGGGGACTGGACCGGCGAGACACGGACGCGCCAGCATCGCCCCGACCTCGCCGCCGTGCCGGGCTTCGGCGAGGTCCACAAGCACATCGAGTCGAGCCACCTGACCCCCGAATGGGAGGCCGCGCTGGTGCTGCCGCGCGGCTGTACCTGGACCTGCGAGGCGAGCCACGAATATTCCAACGTGGACGGGCCGGGGAACCTCGACTTCTGGCTCGCGCATCGGCGCGCGGGCATGGCCGCCAAAATCTTCCCCCTGCCGGGATCCGCCGTTCCGCCGACCGGCTACGAATGGGGCGGCGGCCATTTCGGCAGGAAGGAGCAGGCGCAGTTCCTGCGTACGCCGCAGGTCGCGGGGTTGGACGAGGTGATGGATTGGCCCGCTGTCTGGGACGCTTCGAACCCCAGCCATGCCCGCCTCTGGGACATGATCGAGGCCACCTTCGCGGCCCGTGGCGTGGTGGAGGGACATGCCGCGGGCATGCGCGACCTCGGCGACATCTCCGCCTTCGCCGCCGCGGGCATGGCTTCCGACCACGAGGTCTGGACCGCGCGGGAGGCGATGGACAAGCTCGCGCGCGGGTTGTTCTTGGAGATCCGCCCGCATTCCCTGCCGGAGATGATCCGCGGCCTTCTGGAGATGGGACTGGAGCGATGGGACCAGACGGCCCTCTGCACCGATGACCGCCCGGCGCAGGACACGCTGCGCCTAGGGGCAACGGACCATAACGTGCGGCTCGCCATCGGCGCGGGCCTGTCGCCGGAGACCGCCATCGCCATGGTGAGCCTGAACCCTGCGCGGCATATGCGCCTGACGCCGTGGGTCGGGTCGATCGCGCCGGGTCGCTACGCCGATATGGTGCTGCTCGACGACGTAGCCGGGATCGGAATCGCCGAGGTCTGGGCCGACGGGCGGCAGGTCTCCGACGGCCTGCGCTATCTGGAGGACGTGCCCCGGATCGACCGGCCCGCAGCCGCCACGCGGAGCGTCAAGATCGACCGCGAGATCACCGCCGCCGACTTCGCAATCCCCGCGCCCGAGGGGCGGGAAACAGTGACCGCCGCCCTGCTCCGACCGTTCCATTGGGAGCCGGACTTCCTGACCGCCACTCTCCCGGTCGAGGACGGGATGGTGCAGCGCGACCCGGCGCAGACGATAACCAAGTTCGCCATCATCGACCGCTTCTCCGGCGACGGACGCGTGTCGAAGATGTTCTGGCGCGGCACCGGCCCCGCGACGCCGGGCACCGCACTCGCCTGTTCGATGGCCCATGACAAGCACAACCTCTGGGCCTGCGGTTCCTGCGACGCGGCGATGGCGCTGGCGATCAATACGATCAGGGAGATGCAGGGCGGCTGGGCGCTGGTGGTGGAGGGAAAACCGGCCGCGACGGTCCGCTACGAGATCGGCGGATTGATGACGTGCCGCCCGGCGGAGGCGCTGGCTGCGGAGATGGACACGCTCTATGCCGCCGCCGGGCGGGTGGCGTGGATGTGGGAGCCAACCTCCTCCCCCCGCTGGACCCCGGGCTTCCCCGAACGGCTGGCTTTCGCGACGCTAACCTGCGCGCCCTGGGCCTGGGTTCTCGTGGCACCCTCGGACCACGCGCCGGAGGGGTTCGTGAACGTCACGAACGGGGAGACGCATCCGGTCGTCTGGTGAGACGATGGCCGGATCGCGTCTCCCGGGCGGTTATCTATTGGCAAAGCGGTAGGTATCCGTTCTTCGGCTCAGGTCGCGGTCACGTTTTCGGCGCCCGCCTAGCCCGCCAATGCATCCTCCACGAGCCGCACCCAGAAGGACGCGCCATAGCCGAGCGCCGCATCGTTGAAATCGTAGTCGGCGGCGTGGAGCGGTTGGCCGGAGCGCCCGTCGATCCCGTTGCCGATGAGAACGAAGCAGCCGGGCCGGGCCGCGGCGAGGTGGGCAAAATCCTCCGAGAAGAGCTTCGGTGGACAGGCGGTGTCCACCGCGGCGGCGCCGACCGTTCCGATGGCGGCGGCGACCGCAGCGCGGGTCGGGTCCGGCGCGTTGATCGTGGCCGGGAACTGCACGTCGTAGGAGACGCGCCCGGACACGTCGTGCGCGAGGCAGATGCCCTCCACGATCCGACGCATCCGGTCCTCGATCCGCGCGTTGATTTTTGGCGTGAGCGCGCGGGCGTCGCCGGTCAGGGTCGCCCGACCGGGCAGGATGTTGCGCCCGCCATCGGTTTCGAACCGGGTCACGGAGACGACGCCGTTCACGCTCGGGTCCAGCTTGCGCGACACGATGGTCTGAAGCGCACCGACGATCTCCGCCCCCACGGTGATCGCATCGACGCCCATATGGGGCAGCGCCGCATGGCCGCCGCGCGCCTCGACCGCGATCTCGAACAGACTCTCGCTCGCCGTGATCGGGCCGGGCCGGGTGGCGAAGGTGCCGACGGGCATGCCGGGGATGTTGTGAATCCCGTAGACCTGATCGAAGGCGAACCGGTCAAGCAGACCGTCGCGCAGCAGCGCCTGCGCGCCGAGGCCGTTCTCCTCGTTCGGCTGAAAGATGAATACGACCCGACCGTCGAAGCGCCCGCTCGTGGCCAGTACTCTCGCGGCCCCGAGGAGCATGGCCATGTGGCCGTCATGGCCGCAGGCATGCATGATGCCGGGCCGGATCGACGCATGGTCGGGACCGGGACGTTCGGCGATGGGCAGCGCGTCCATGTCGGCGCGCAGGGCGATGCTGCGCGTGCCGTTACCGCGTTGCAGAATGCCGACGATGCCGGTGCCGCCGATCCCGCAATGCACCTCCACGCCGAAGGATGTGAGCAATTCGGCCACGCGGTCCGCAGTGCGATGCTCGTCGAAGCCGAGTTCGGGATGGGCGTGGAACTCCCGTCGCCAGCCGGTCATCTCCGCCACGACGGGTGCGGCGCGCAGATCGTCAGCCATCTTCGGGTCCTTCCGATACGACGATCAGGGCGCGGGTTTCGGGTCCCGGGGCCAGCGCGATCAGAGCCGCGAGCCCGGCAGCCCCGCTGGGGGTCGTGTCGATCCCATGCCGGACCAGCAGGGCGACGGCTTCGGCGGCGGCCTCGTCGGGGATGGTCAGGAACGTGTCCGCGTCGCGGCGCAACGCCTCGAACGCGATCAGGGACGCGGTCTTGCAGTCGAGCCGTCCCATGTTGGAGTCCGGGCCGGGCCCCTCGACCAGCCGACCGGCGCGCATGCTCTCGTAAAGGCAGGGCGCGCGGTCGGGTTCGACCACCACGATCCGCGGCTGCACGTCCCATATTTCGCGGATATGGGCTGCGACGGCGGCGGCGAGGCCCCCGACACCGGCCTGAAGAACGACATGGCTTGGCCAATTCCCGTCCGCAGCGAAGCGGGTGCGGCATTCCTCCCCCAGCACCGTGTAACCTTCTAGGATGAGCGAGGGCCGTTCGGTGTAGCCCGGCCAGGACCCGTCCGAGAGGTGGAGCCACCCTCTCTCCTCCGCCAGCCTGATCGCGTCGCGGACGCTGCTCTCATAGTTCTCGCCCACGATCACCTGCGCCCCGGCCGCGCGGATGCGGTCGGCGAAGGCGGTGGGCGCCGTGGCGGGCAGGACGATCGCGGCCTTCGCGCCGAAGACCCGGGCCCCGGCGGCGACCGACAGGCCGTGATTTCCGGCACTGGCCGTCACGAAGGTCATCTGCGCCGCGACCTCTTGCGCCATCGTGGGATCGTCCACGCCGCCCGCGTCGCAGATCATCCCGGCGACCGCATATGCCCCGCCGAGCGCCTTGAAGCTGCCCAGCCGCATCCGCTCCGACTCGATCTTCGCATGGAGGGAGGCCACGCCCAACGCAAGCGCGAGATCGTCCAGCGACCGGAGCGGTGTGGCCGCATGCGCCGGGCATTTGTCGAGCAGGGCGAGCGGTCGCTGCGGGGTCGCGCGAAAGGCGCGCGACGCGGGCGGGGTCGTGCGGAGGTTATGATGAATTGGAATGGCGCTGCTCGTCTCGCGGGATGTAGGCACCGGTAGCACAGGTCCGGAAAGATGTCATCGACATCCTGTCATGTCGCCCGGCAAGGCATTGACCAATAACGATTACGTACTTGCGCAGATATCACACAGGACCACGCGACCCCGCCCGTCGCATCAGGTCGCGGTCCCCACGGCGACCACTGCGATCATCTCCACGCGCATCCCCGGGCGGGCGAGGGATACGCCGCCGGTGGCCCGGGCCGGGGCCGCGTCCGGTGCGACCCAATCGTCCCAGACCGCGTTCATGCCCTGGAAATCCGCCATGTCGGCCAGCCAGACCTGAACCGAGGCGATATCGGCCTTCTCCGCGCCGAGCCGGGCGACCAAGGCGTCGATCTTGCCCAGCACCTGCCGGGTCTGTTCGCCGATATCGGCAGTCAGGTCGTCCGGCACCTGTCCGGCGAGGAAGGCGATGTCACCGATGCGGACGGCCTGGCTCATGCGCGGGCGGGGATCGAGGCGGTCGAGGGTCATGGTGCGTCCTTTCGGGGTGGGTCAGTCGTTGTCGCCCGCCGTCGATCCGGCCCCGGCGCGAGAGGCGTCGGAGGCGGGCACGGTGGTGCGCAGGGCGAAGGCGTTGAGGGCCGCGATGGTGGCAGCATGGATGCGCAGGGCGGGAGTTCCGGCGGGCGGGTCCGGCGGGGCTAGGCCGTCGCGAACAGTCAGCCGCAGCGCCAGACCACGCCGCCCGCAGAGCGTCCTCGTAGCGGGTTCGAGAGGTGCATAATGCCCGCCTGCGCAAACCGATCCCCCGTCCCATTCCAGCAAAAGGGACGCCCCCCGGGTGGTGGCGATATCGGCAAGAAATGCGAGGATGAGCACCGGATGGTTCACCGAACCGATATGAAGGATGCATCCGGGCGCGGGACCTTCGGGGAGCGCCGCGTGATCGCAGAGGGCGGCGCCCAGAGCGATGGGACAGATCGCGCCAGCCTTAGGGGCCTGCCAGCGATCCCCCCGGATCCGGGGGCAGAGGTCGGCCCAACCGCGGTCCTGCGCCGCATCCAGATGAGCAAGAAGTTCCTCCGCGCCATCGATGCCCCGATCCGTGAGCCAGCCGACGGCGTATCCCGCCTCCTCCGCCAGGCCCCAGGCCATCCCCGCCCCGCGCCCGGCCTTCATACAAAGGGTCGCGACCTCGTTGCGGGAGAGGCGGACGACGCCGTCGCCGTCGAACCAAACGGTCGAGTCGCCGCGGGTCTGATCGGCCGGTGCGACGCTCACCGGATCCCGCCCGATCCGATTTCGTCCGGAAACGCCGCGCCTTGGAACAGGTTGATCCGCACCCAGCGGTCCGAGCGGGGGTCGAACCGGTCGGCCCCGAAGAAGGCGAGTTTGCAACGCAGCAGGTCGATGGGCAGCATGTCGGCCGCGATCAGGTTGTCGCGCACCTCCGCATAGGGATGGACGCGGGCGATCTGGGCCCGGCGGACCATGAAGCGGTGTTCGGGATGCGCGAGGAGGAGCGTGGCGACGGGTTCGTCCGCGGGGCGACCCCGCAGGGTGCGGGCAAGCTCGCTGGCCAGACGGGCGATGCAGAGCGGCTGTTCCAGCGTGGCACCCTCCTCGGTCGCGCGTTCGCCCAGCCGCGGCTCCAGCTTCTCCTCGGAAACGTACCAGAAGCGGGCGACGTTCTCGGGCGCGGCGAAGTCGATCCCCATGGCCCAGCCGTACCGCTCCTCCAGCACCGTGCGCAGGACACCGACCGTCATCGCGCCGTCGATGCGGAAGCTCGCCGCCTCGTCCGCGCCCATCCGGTCGGCCAGATCGTCGACCAGATCGCCATGGGGCTCCAGCATCAGGGCCAGAAGCGTTTCCTGTCCTTCGAGGCTCAGCGCCTCCGCACCCCAGAGCCAGAGCGCGTTCCATGGATGCGGCGCGTCCCAGTCCCAATCCGGCAGACGGGCGGCGAGGCGGTCGAGATCGCGGCGCAGGTCGGCAAGCTTGGGGATCTGCACCGGATGGTCGGAGGTCCAGGCGGCGGCATTCTCGACTGCCGCGTCGAGGGCGCGATGCAGTCCGGCGACGGTATCACGGGTGGCGTTTTCCTGCGTCCGGACCCGCGCCAGCGCTTCCTCCCGCGCATGGATCCAGTTGTTAAGCAGGACCGGGTGGCGGACGATGAAGGGCGCCATCCCGAGGCCGGTGGAGTTCCCGACGCCCAGCGCACGCCGGATCTCCGGAGTCAGGCGCACGGCCCGGTCGCCGCCGCGCACGGCCGCCATATGCTCCACGACGTCCACGGTGAACGCCCGGATAAGCCAGACGGTCAGCATCTCCGCCTGGAACGGTGCGGCCAGCTCCGGGCGGTCGGCGATGTCGGTACGGTCTGCGGCGCCGAACTTGCCCGACCCGTAGACGGCGGTGGTGCGCATCAGGTAGCCGACCGCGGCGATCTCCTCCGGGTCCGGCTGCCGCCCCTCGGAGAGCGCGCCGACCACGTGGCGGAACAGGCGGACGGACCGGTTGGCCCGGGCCAGCGTCAGCTCCCGGGGACTGATCCGGCCTGCCTCCTGCAGTGGCACGTTGGCGCGCAGGCGGTCGATATCGGCCGGCGACGGATCGCCGTCGAACAGGGTGAAGGTCGCATCCCAGGCGGTCGCGATCACCCGGTCGGAGCGCATGGCGTCGGGCAGGTCGTGAGCGAAGGCCACGAGGGCGTAGCATCTCCCGTCCCCGCGCACCCGATAGACTGCGTGCCCCACCCCGGCCTCGTCGACCTCCCAGACCGGACGGTCGATGCGCCACTCTCCGCCGCCCAGACGTCGCAGGAGCGTGCGGAGGAAGGACAGGCGCGTGGGATGGCTGCACCCCATCCGGGACAGGCGCATGACCTCCGCGGGCGGGCGGCGAAAGACGGGACCGGTCTTCGGGTCGGGATCGGTTCGGGCCATCACAGCGTCTCCAGTCTGGGCCAGGGGGAGATGGCGGGCACGGAATGCCCGTCACCTTTTTGGGTCAGGCCCGCACAATGCCTTTACGCGCACGTCCGAGCGCCAGTGTGATCCGCAGCGCGTCCCAGAGCGAGGGCAGCAGGACCAGCGAGACCGGCACGGCAGTCACCACGATGAAGCTCTGCAGCTTGCCGATGCCGCCTGCCCCGGTCGAGATCAGGATCAGCGCCATCACCCCCATCGCGATACCCCAGAAGGATCGCAGGAAGACGGACGGATCGTCGCCAGACATCGACGCGGCGATGACGTAGCTCATCGAGTCGCTGGTGGTGGCGACGAAGATCATCGTCAGCACGAGGAACAGCAGCGAGACGAGGAAGCCCATGGGCATGGCCTGTGTGATGGCCAGCAGGCCCGCGGGCAGGTTGAACCCCTCGAACGGGCCGGAGATGAGGCCGGGCGTCGCCTGTTCCAGCGCGATGCCGGTGCCGCCGATGATGGTGAACCAGAAGTTGGTGACCAGCGGCGCCAGCACCGAGAGCATCAGAATGATCGAGCGGATCGAGCGGCCCCGGCTGACCCGGGCGATGAAGATCGCCATGAGCGGTCCGTAGCCGAGGAACCAGCCCCAGAAGAACACCGTCCACCAGCCGAGCCAGCCGGGCTCGCCGAAGAGTCCCGCCTCGCCCCGGAAGAGCGCGAGATCGAAGAAGTTCGACAGGTAGATGCCGAGGCCCCCGGCGAAGCCATCGAAGATGAAGAAGGTCGGCCCGGCGATGAGCATGAAAACCAGCAGGACGAAGCCCAGGACGATGTTCGCCTGGGACAGAAGCTGGATGCCCCTGGACAGGCCGGAGATCGCGGAGACCGTGTAGAGGCAGACCAGCGCCAGGATCACGATCGTCTGGGTGCCGAAGCTGTCGGGGATGCCGAAGAGCGCGTTGAGGCCGTAGGACATCTGGAGCCCCAGGAAGCCGATGGGGCCGACCGTGCCCGCGACCACCGCGATGATGCAGCAGGCATCGGCGATCAGGCCGATGACGAAGGTGGCGAGCAGCAGGACCTGCCAGTAGAGGCCGAACCAGGTCGCCGCGAAGGCGAAGCCGCGGTCGACCATGGCCGACAGCAGGTCGATATCGAGCAGTGCCAGCGCACAGAAGGCGACGATGAAGCCCCCGGTGATCGCGAAGAGCGGTCTGTCGATGCGGGCCGGTTCGTGCCGGGTCTCACTCTGGTCGCTCATCGGTAAATCCTCCCTTTCTTCGTATGCGGTGTCGGTCCGGTCGGACCCTTTACCCGGCGGCGCGGATCCGAGCCTCCCGGTCCCCGTCCGCGGCGCCGAATCCCGTCTTGAAGAACCGCAGCCAGTTGCCGCCCATGATCCCCTCGATCTCCTCCGGCAGGAGACCCGCGGCCCGTAGGCCCGTACCGATTCGTCCAAAATCGCGATTGTCGTGAAACCAGTCCGGCATGGGAGGAAATCCCGGTGCGGTCGCATTTCCCTCGCCGAAATCCACTGATTTGGTCCAGCGTCCCATTCTCATCCAGTCGACGATGCTGTCCGGCTGATCCTGGCAGAGGTCGGTGCCGATCCCGAGATTGGCCGCCCCCATCAGATCGGCGGTGCGGGCGATCATGTCGCAATATGCCTGCAACGTGCAGACGCTCCCGCCCTTGAGGTGATGGGGATAGACCGAGAAGCCGAGCATTCCCCCGCTCTCCCCCAAGGCGCGGAGCACGTCGTCGGGCTTGTTGCGCAGGGCGGCGTGCCAGCCCGAGGGGTTGGCATGGGTGATGGCGACGGGGCGCGTGGAATGCTCGATCGCCTCAAGGGTCGAGCGGGTTCCCGAATGGCTCATATCGACGGCGAGGCCGACGCGGTTCATCTCCGCCACCACCTCCCGGCCCATGCGGGTCAGGCCGGTATCGTCGTCCTCGTAGCAGCCGGAGGCCAGCAGCGACTGGTTGTTGTAGGTAAGCTGCATGAAGCGCAGGCCCAGCGTGTGCAGAATCTCGATCAGGCCGATATCGTCCTCCATGCAGGAGGGGTTCTGCGACCCGAAGAAGATCGCCGTGCGCCCCGTCTCGCGGGCGCGGACGACATCGGCGGCGGTGCGGCCCTGGAAGATGAGGTCCGGGTAATCCTCGAACCAGCGGTTCCAGCGTTCGATGTTCAGGACCGTCTCGCGGAACGTCTCGTGATAGGCGATCGTGACGTGAACGGCATCGACGCCGCCCTCGCGCATCTGGCGGAACACCTTCTCCGACCAGTTGGCGTATTGCAGACCGTCTATCAGGACGCTCATTCAGGCGCTCCCGCCGCAACATAGGCGGTCTTGAGGCTGGTGTAGAACTCGGCGGCGTAGCGCCCCTGCTCCCGCGGGCCGAAGGAAGACGCGCCCCGCCCGCCGAAGGGGACGTGGTAGTCGGTGCCCGCGGTCGGCAGGTTCACCATCACGCAGCCGGCGCGCATGTTGGCGCGGAAGTGGTGCGCGCGCGCCAGCGACCGGGTCATGATCCCCGCGGTCAGGCCGAACGGCGTGTCGTTGGCCAAAGCGAGCGCCTCGTCGTAACTTCCCGCCCGCTGGACGCAGGTGACCGGCGCGAACATCTCCTCGCGATTGATGCGCATGTCGTTGCGTGTGTTCGCGAAGATCGCGGGGGCCATGAAGTGGCCTTCGGTCTCGCGGTCGAGCCGGGTGCCGCCGCACAGAAGCTCCGCCCCTTCGGTCTTGCCGGTCTCGATATAGTCGAGGTTCTGCGCCAGCTGTCCCGCGCTGACCACCGGGCCGATCTGGGTCCCGTCCCCGAAGGCGTGTCCGACCTTCAGCGCCCCGGCGGCGGCCACGAGCCGTTCGACGAAGGCGTCGTGGATGGCATCGTGGACGATCAGGCGGCTGGCGGCGGTGCATTTCTGACCGGTGCCGCCGAAGGCCGATCCCGCGGCATGGGCGACGGCCAGGTCGAGATCCGCGTCGTCCATCACGACCAGCGGGTTCTTCGATCCCATCTCCATCTGCACCTTCGTCATGTTGGCCATGGCTGCGGCAGCGATGCCGCGCCCGACCGGCACGGATCCCGTGAAGCTGATCGCGTCGATCCGGTCGCTCTCCACCAGACGCTGGCCCACCTCCCGCCCCGACCCCGCGACGAGATTGAAGAGGCCGCTTGGCATGTCCTGTCGCGCGATGATTTCGGTCAACGCCACGGCGCTGGCGGGGGTCAGGTTGGCGGGCTTCCAGACGATGGCATTGCCGAAGGCCAGCGCGGGCGCGATCTTCCAGGCGGGCGTCGCGATGGGGAAGTTCCACGGGCTGATGATGGCCACCGCGCCGACCGGCTCGCGGCGGACGTCGATCTCGATCCCCGGGCGCACGCTCTCGGCCAGATCGCCATGGAGGCGCAGCGCTTCGGCGGCGAAGTAGGTAAAGAACTGACCGGCGCGATAAACCTCCCCGCGCCCCTCGGCCAGCGGTTTGCCCTCCTCGCGCGACAGGAGCCGCCCGATCTCCTCGGCGCGGGCCATCAGCTCGGTGCCGATGGCCATCAGGACGTCGTGCCGCTTCTGCACGCCCGCATCCCACCAGAGCGGTTGTGCCCGCCGGGCGGCGTCCAGGGCCGCGTCGAGATGCGAGCCGTCCGCCTGCGCATAACGTCCGATCAGATCCGTGACGTCCGACGGATTGCGGTTCTCGACCTCGGACACGCCTGCGTTCCACTCGCCGTCGATATAGAGTCCGGTCCGGTCGGTCATGGTCATCTCCCGCTATCCCCCTCGCCCTAGACCATGGATGGGATTCCGGGCAGTCTGAAAAAACTGAAAGGAATTTAAGTAATCCTGAATGGCGATCCGGCTGGAAATGCTTCGCGTGTTCCGCATCGTGGCCGAACAAGGCACGCTGGCCGCGGGCGCCCGCAGCCTCGGGCGGACGCCGTCGGCGATCTCCATGGTGCTGGCGCAACTCGAAGATCACGTCGGCGCGCCGCTGTTCCTGACAGGGCGAAAGAACCGGCTGACGCCGCTCGGGCATCTGGTGCTGGAGGAAAGCCGTCGGGCCGTCGATGTCTTCGACGGAAGCCTGGAGGCGATCGGGCGACATGCCGTCTCGACCGCCGGCACGGTCCGGATCGCGGCGGTCCCTTCCGCCACGGTCAGCCTGTTGCCGACCCTGATCAAGACCTTCGCGCGCGCGCATCCTGACATCCGCATCGAGATCAGCGACGTGGATACGGCTTCGGTGCGCCGCCGGGTGGGGCGGGACGAGGCCGATATCGGGATCCTATCCGCCCGCCCCGGCCATGCGTCGGACGGGGAGCTTATCCTGTGCGACGATCTGGGCATCGTCTGCGTGGAGGGCGGTCCCGTCCATCGGGCGCATCTGGCGAATGTCCGAGCCTCCGGCTGGGGTCTTCTGGAACACGAGCCGCTGATCGCCAATCCGCTCTGTCGCCTCGTGGACGATCCGGCGGTCATAGCCCTGCTGGTCGGCAGCGCGCTCGAAGCGCGGAACACGACCGCCATCCTGTCATTCGTGCGGCATGGCCTGGGCGCCAGCATCCTGCCCTTCGATGCGATACAGAGCCAGCCGGACGGGGTGGAGTTCTTTGTTCCGCCGGACCCCGTCTATCGCCGGGAACTGCGACGGATCAGGCAAGAGATCGACCGATCCAGTCCGGCAGTGGAGGCGTTCTGGTCGCTCCTTACGGATGCATCATCCGGAACGCCGTGATGCGCAGACGAGGAGCAACGGTTAGGGACGGGTCGTTCGCACGCACTCATTCCTCGGTGCCTAGCCGGGTGTTGTCGCTCGTCTTTCAAAATACTCCATCGGGTCCGCCGGGCTTTGACGGCCCGATCGGCAGGCGGTATCCTCACTCTTCCCTCAGTCATCATCCCGGAGGATGCGCCATGAAGATCGATCCGTTCGGCGTCGAGATCTGGATGAACGCCCATGAGACGCGGTGCCAGTTCAACCTCGCCGAGACCTGCGTCGCGAGTCTGACGCTGGCCGAACTCCTCCGGATTGCCGGGCGCAATTCCGACGGGCTGGAGGAGCTACTCCCCGTCACGCTCGGCTATGGGGAGATCGAGGGGTCGCTTCGGCTGCGCGCGGCGATTGCCGCGCTTTACGCCACGCGCGGGGCCGAGGACGTGATCGTCACCCACGGGACCATCGGAGCGAACGATCTCGCGTGGCGCGCATTGGTCGGGCCGGGCGACCATGTCGTTAGCTTCGCGCCGACCTATCAGCAGCATTTGTCCATTCCCGAAAGCCTCGGGGCGGAGGTCGATCCTCTCCCCCTGCGCCCGGAGAACGGCTACCTTCCCGACCTGTCGGAATTGCGCGGATTGATGCGTCCGGACACCCGGGTCGTGGCCTTCACGAACCCGAACAACCCAACGGGAAGCCTGATGCCCGAGGGGATGTTGCGGGAGGTCGTGGCGATTGCGGAGGAGGCGGGGGCGACCGTTCTTGCGGACGAAGTCTATCGGGGCACCGCGCAGGAAGGGGACGGGCGCAGTCCGTCCGTCGCCGATCTCAGCACCCGCGCCGTGGCGACGGCGGGCATGTCCAAAGCCTTCGCGCTCGCCGGGCTGCGCCTCGGCTGGGTCAGCGGGCCGCGCGGCGTTCTGCAGGCGGTCTCGCGGCACCGGGACTACACCACCATCTCGGTGGGACGCCTCGACGATCATCTGGCCGCACTGGCGCTGGAAAACGCGGACCGGATCCTGGACCGAAGCCGCGCGCTGACCCGCCGGAACCTCGCACTCCTATCCGATTGGGTGGCGGTCGAACCGCTCATCGACTGGGTCCGCCCGGAGGCGGGAACCACCGCATTGCTGCGCTACGGGATCGACATGCCTTCTATGGCGCTGTGCGAGGCGTTGCTGCGGGATACCGGCGTTCTGCTGACGCCCGGTTCGGTCATGGGCGCGGAGGGCACCGTCCGGATCGGGTTCGGGAACCGGACCGAGGACTTGGTCGCCGGACTTCCGCTGATGTCCGACTGGATGGGGCGGGCGGCGTCCGCGGCGGCGTAGCTGCGCTGTTCGTGGCGGGACGTCCTCCGGAAGAGCAGGATCGGTCAACGGAGATGGCCAAACCCCCATTACGTCACGGGCCATGGGCGGAACAAGATCGACCGCCCGCCGTTTGGGTCGAGGCGGTCATCGCCAGGATAGTCCGCGATTTGCGGACCAGGCGCGATCCAAGGAGACCAGTGATGTGCGGTAAGCGGTACGAGGGACGTGGGGGATCGGCGACAGCCCGACACATCTCACTTGCGAGCGCGGCACGCCGATGACGGCCCGTTCGGAAGAGGTTGTCGACCGGGACACTCCGGAGGCGACGACGGAAGAGAAGATGCGCCCCGGCATCCTCGAACGCGCCCACGTCCCGATCATGGGCATCTTCCTGCTGCTCCTTCTTCAGGCGCTCGTCTGGGCCAGCGATTTCCTCATTCCCGTCACCGCGGCTTTCCTCGGCTACTTCGTTCTGAACCGCCCGCGCCGCTGGCTGGAACGCATCGGCGTCCCACCGATGGCATCGGCCTGCCTCTTCACGACGGTCCTGACGGTGATTATGGCGATCCTTCTGGTCCAGCTCAGCGCACCCGCCGCGGCATTCATCGAGGATCTTCCCTCGCTCATGGAGCGGATCACCGACAAGCTCTCCGATTCCGGCGGCACGCTCGAGGCGATCAACGACGCGACCGTCGCGGCGGAGGAGATCATCGCCGGCCCGGACGAAGGGACCGTCGCCGTGGAGGTCGTTTCGGATTCGGGGTTCCTCGCGAGCTTGTTCAGTATGGCGCCCGGCTTTTTGGGTCGCGTCCTCTTCGCGCTGATTCTGCTGTTCTTTCTTGTGGCGTCCGGCGACATGTTCCTCGTCAAGACGGTGCAGAGCTTCAAGCGGTTCGACGAGAAGCGCCGGGCCGTCGACATGATGCACGCCATCGAGGATCGGCTTGGCTACTACCTCGGGGGGATCGCGCTCATCAATGCGGGGCTCGGCGTGGCCATCGGCACCGCGATGGCGCTCTGGGGCCTGCCGAGCGCGGTCGTCTTCGGGTTCATGGCCTTCGGGCTCAACTTCGTGCCGTTCCTCGGCGGGCTCGTCGGGGCGGGGATCGCGGCCGCGGTCGCGTTCGTCAGCCTGGACTCCGTCTGGTCCGCCGCGGGCGTCTTCCTCACCTACATCGCGCTGACCTCTATCGAGGGTCAATTCGTGACCCCCCTGCTCATTTCCCGCCGCATGCGGCTCAACACGACCGTCGTATTCCTGTCGGTCGCATTCTTCGCGTGGATCTGGTCGGTCATGGGGATGGTCGTGGCCCTGCCGATCCTGATCGTGCTCAAGATCGTCTGCGACGAGACGGATTCGTTGCGCACAATCGGGCGGTTCCTCGGCGATCTGGAGGAACGGGAGCCCCCCGGTCGGGACGCGGTCGCGGCGACGCGGCGCGGGTCGTGACGGCGTTGTTCGGGCCGACATTGATATCCGACCCACCCCATGATGCGGCGGCATAAACCGATCGTGACTTGGAGCCCGCCCGACCGCGACGTAGGGACAATTGACCCAAGGGAGATCCCGATGATGCGAGCCGCCACCCTGCACGCCCCGTCCCGCCGGACGGTTCTTGCGGGTGCCGTCGCCGCTGCGGCGCTTGCGACAGGTGCGGCAGTCACGATCCGCCGTGATCGGTTCGACGGAACCCGGATGTCCCCGACGGAGGTGCTGGACGCGGTCCGCGCGGGGGAGATCTTGCTCCTGGATATCCGCCGTCCGGATGAGTGGGACGAGACAGGCATTGGTGAAGGAGCGCATCCCATCGACATGCGACGCGACGATTTCGAGGCGGAACTGACTATGCTCACAGGCGGTCGGAAGAACACTCCCGTCGCCCTGCTCTGCGCGCGCGGCGTCCGGTCGGACCGCATGGGTGCGCGGCTGGCCGAGGAGGGGTTCACCCGGATCGTCGACGTGCCGCAGGGGATGCTCGGCTCCGCCGCGGGTCCGGGATGGCTGGAGCTGGATCTGCCGGTGGTCCGGCCGTGAGGCGGTTTGCCTTGGCAGGCGCCCTCGCACTTCTCGCCTTTCCTACATTCGGACAGACCTGCGGCAAGGACGACGCGCCGTGCGAGGTACCGCTCGGAACCTACCATGCCGCCATCCCGGAGGACGGGGCCACGCAGATGCCCGCGATCCTTTTCCTGCATGGTGCGGGCGGGACCGGACGGGGGACGCTCGGGATATCTGGGACCGTCAGGGCGATCCTCGACCGCGGTTATGCCGTGCTCGCTCCGGATGGTCTGCAATGGCGACCGGGGCGAAACGGGGGAAGCTGGTCGTTCCTGCCGGAGGAGCAGCGGGAGAGGCGGCGCGACGAGGCGGCGTTCTTCGCGGAAATCGTCGCGGATGCGGCGGAGCGGTTCGGCGTCGATCCCAACAGCGTTCTGCTCGCGGGATTCTCGGCGGGTGCGTTCATGGTGAATTATCTCGCCTGCGAGACGCCGGACGCCTTTCCGGCCTATGCGCCCGTCTCCGGCGGATTCTGGCGGCCCCACCCGGAGAATTGTGCGGGGCCGGTGCGATTGCTTCACACCCACGGGTTCCGTGACGGGACCGTGCCGCTGGAGGGGCGACCGCTCGGGTCGGGGCAGTACCTCCAGGGAGACATCTTCGAGGGGTTGGGCCTTTGGCGCCGGACGAACGATTGCGTGGCATCGGATCCCGACGGCTACCGCACCAGTGGCCAGTTCGAACGCCGATACTGGGATTGCGCGCCCGGCTCCGCGTTGGAATTCGCACTGTTCCCCGGGGGACACGGCGTTCCCGCCGGATGGGTGGAGATGACACTCGACTGGTTCGAGGATGACGCTTCGCCGACCGAAAACGTGACCGACTAGCTCACTCCGCCGGGACGACGGGCACCGAGAGTAGATCCCGCAACTCCCGCCGCCAGCGAAGCGCGCGGACCGCCACCAGCGGGGCGCGGACCTCCTGCGGCGTGGCGAGCGTTCCGGGAACCGGCCAGGCGGACAGGCGCGAGAGGGGGACCGCCAGGACGAGGCTGACCATCACCGGCGCGAGCCAGAGCGACACGAACCCGGAGGCCATTCCGACCACCAGCACTGCGCCCAGAACCGTCTCGAGGATATGGAACCGCAGGAGGATATCCCACCCGTAGCGCCCGCCGCTGCGCGATTGAGGGACCCAATCGACACCCGCGCCGACCATCGTCCCCACCACGGCGCGCGTCTGCTGCACCATCAGGATGGGCGCGTAGGTGATCGACAGCGCGATCTCCAGCAGCAACGACAGGCCGAAACGCCCCGCCCCGCCGAGCCGCACGAGCGGCATTCCCGTCGCCAGCAGCGCCGCCGCGCCGATGAGTTTGGGCGCCAGCAGCAGGGTGTAGAGCACCAGCATAAGCCACACATGGTTCACCGGCGACATTTCGGGCCAGTTCGGCATGGTCGGGTTTTCGGGCGAAAAGTAATTGATGACGGAGCGGTCCTCGGTCACGCCGATCACCGCCCAAAGCGTCAGAAGCAGGAACCACAGGGGCGAGAGCAGGTAGCCGACAGCGCCGTGCAGCAGGTGGAACCGAGATAGCGCATGAAAGCCACGCGTACCGAGCAGGCCCAGATGCTGAAGGTTGCCCCGGCACCAGCGGCGATCGCGCAAGACATGGTCCACCAGCGAGGGCGGCGTCTCCTCGTAGCTGCCCTGCACCCGCGGCAGGAAGCGCACGGACCATCCCGCACGTCGCAGAAGTCCGGCCTCCACGAAATCGTGGCTCAGAATCAGGCGGTCCGGGCCGCGGAAAGAGCGGATATGGGGCAGCCCGGCGCTGGCGGCGAAGGCCGCAATCCGGATAATCGCGTTGTGACCCCAATAGTTCCCCTCCTGCCCCGTCCAGCGCGACAGCCCCTCGGCCAGTGCCACGCCATAGATCGCATTGGCGAATTGTTGACTGCGCGCGAAGAGGGTCCGGGCGCCGATAAGCTGTGGGAACGATTGGATGAGGCCCGCCCGCGGATCGCTCGACAGCGCATCGGACAGGGCGCCGATGGCGCGGGCGGACATCAGGCTATCGGCGTCCAGAACCAGCATGGCATCGTGGCGACCGCCCCATCCGGCGACCCATTGGGCGAGATTGCCGACCTTCCGGTCCAGATTGTCCGCCCGGCGGCGGTACCAGATCGCCCCGGCTGACAGGCGGGCGCGCAGGGCGTCATACGCGACCTCCTCCTGCGCCGCGCGTGCCGGGTCGCGGGTATCCGACAGGATGTAGAGGCTGTAGCGATGGGGCCCTGGCGCGCGGGCGAGCGTCTCGAGCATTGCGGCCGCATTGCCGAATACGTCCCACGGCGCTTCTTCATAGACCGGCATCAGGAGGGCCACGTCGAGCGGGCGCACGATCCCCACACCCGGCTCGGACTGTCGGGTCATCGACAAGGCACCGCCGAGAACCGTTACGAATGTCAGCGCGATCCAGAAGAAGCCCGCCCCGATCAGCGCCGCGAGCAGCGCCTCCGCCCAGGTGGTCCCGTCGGTTGCGAACCACGCCAGAAACCCCCAGAGAAGGGCCGCCGTCGCGAGGGCCGCGGGCGCGAAGACGGAAGCGCGCCACAGCAGCGCCGGCCGGTCGCGCGGCGCACCGGGGGCGGACGTGTCGTGGAACCGGTGGCCCAGATCCTGTCGTGGATGGGCCAGCGGCGCCATCGGCGGCATCGACGGCGCGTGCGGACTGGCATTCATGCGGGGGTCCACCGATAGAGCCAGACTTCGGACACGGATTGTCCGTCCCGGACGAGCTGGGCGCGCAGTTCGACCACCGTCAGGTCGCCGGGATCGAAGGTGAAGGCCAGCCGCGAACCGCCCGTTTCGGGGTTGTGCTGGAGGATGCCGTCCGAGACGTCCGCGCCGTCGGACGAGACGTGCAGCGTAACCCCGTCGAGGTCGTCCTCCAGCGCGGGATGGGCCGCGAAGTCGATGGCCGCCAGCCAGCGGTCGCCCTCGAAGTTCCGACCCATATGGGTGTTGAGAACGCGGGCGACGTCGCGGCGATGGGGTGCGGCCTCGCCCCAGCTCATCCGGTAGGTGAACCGCGCCTCGGACCCGGCGACCAGCGGATCTCGGGGACGCCAATAGGCGACGATATTGTCGTAGATCTCCCGGTCGGAGGGGATCTCCACGAGGCGGACCGCCCCCTTGCCCCAATCCTCGCCCGGCTCGATCCAGAGCGACGGGCGGAGATGATACTTCGCTTCCAGATCGGCGAAATCCGACAGGCGGTCGGCCCGCTGCATCAGGCCGAAACCGCGGGGCGTGTCGTCGTAGAAGCTGCTGACCTGAAGTTCGACCGGATTGGCGAGCGGCCGCCACAGCATCTCGCCCGCGCCGTTCCAGATCAGGAGGCCGTCGCTGTCGTGGATCGCGGGCCGGAAATCGTCGAACCGGGGCCGGTTCGTCTGATCGTAGAGGAACATGGAGGTGAGCGCCGCGATCCCGACATGATCGATGTCCACCCGCGGGAAGAGCGTCGCCTCCACCTCCATCTCGCAGGCCGTCCCCGGTCGTATGACGATCCGGTAGGCGCCGGCCACCGAGGGACCGTCCAGCAGAGCATGCAGCGTGACGGTATCGTCACCCGGCACCGGTTCCTCCACCCAGAGCTGGATGAAGTCGGGAAATTCCTCGCCTTCGGCATCGCCGGTACCGATCGCGATACCCCGGGCAGAGAGGCCGTAGATCTGATCCGCCCCGATGGCGCGGAAATAGCTCGCCCCTTGGAAGACGGCGAATTCGCGGTGGTTCAGCTCGTCCGGGTAGCGATGGCGCAGGCGAAGGCCCGAATAGCCCATGGAGGCGTCGACGGGCAGGTCCGGGGCCGTGTCGGTGCGGTCGAAAAGGGCGATGTCGAAGGCCAGCCGGTGGCCAGTATCCGCCTGCACGACATCGACCTCCACAGCCCGCGGGAAATAGAGGCCGGGATGGAACAGGTCCATACGGAAGGCGAGGTCGGACCCCTCCCAGATCGCCTTCGACGTATTGAACCAGATCATGCGGTACTGGTCGTAGGTCAGGTCGCGCCATGCCCCCGGGATCTCGGGGCGCAGTTCGAACGGGCGGGAAGCCAGATCGCGCGCCATCTCGCGGACGGTGTCCGGTCCGAAGGGTTCGGACGATAGGAAGCGGGGCATTGCGGCGGATGCGGTCCGACCCAGCACACCAGCGGCGACCGTCGACAGAAGGAATGTCCGACGCTTCATTTCCGCGACCTCCAAGGCTGCGCCTTGAACCAGCCGGCACCGTAGGCACAGGCGACCAGAAGACCGAGGCCGGTGAGATTGACGAGGGCCCATGTCCCGGCGGACCGGCCGATCAGGTCGAGGAGGTAGCCGTTGATGCGCGCGAGGATCATGGAGAATACGAAGACGGCAAGGCTCTGCTGTCCCACCTTCATCACGATCGCCACAATCTCATCCCAGATGCGGGCGGCAAGGCCCGCGCCCCGCGCGATCAGGCGATGCCCCCCTTCCCCGGCCGCGGTCCAGGCGAGGTAGGCGAGGGCCAGGAAATGAACGTAGTGCAGGACCCCGTGGTCGGACTTGCTGAACCAGCCGGAATTCGCCTGTCGCCAATCGAAGACCGGGTTGCAGGCGCCGAATCCCCGCTCCACGCAGCCGGTCAAAGAGGTGTAGATGCCCCGGATCAGGTCCGTCTGGAAGAATCGGAACCCCGCGCTGGAGAGGGCGAGGCTGACCAACACGACCGCGAGCGCCGCCCCGATCAACCATGGTCGGACGGGTGGCGCCGGGATCCAGCCACGCATGAAGGCGAAGCCGGTGAAGAACAGAAGCTGCCAGCCGAAGGGATTGAAGAACCAGGTGCGGTCGGACCACGGCTCGGCCGGGAAGGCCAGATGCAGATGGCCGAGGCCGAGCCAGTCGAGAAGCGCCCCCTGCGCCAAAAGCCAGACCGCCACGACCACCGCCGCAAGGGCGGGGAAAGAGACGTGAGCCAGCGCGACATAGAGCGGCATCAGCACGAGGACCGCCATATACATCGGCAGGATGTCAAAATAGTTCGGCACGTAGGTCAGGGTCATCAGGCCGATCATCTGCGGCGCGGGATCCGCGAAGAATTTCCATAGGTTGAGCGAGCCGATATATTCCTTGTCCGGGTGCCAGCCCGTCGCGTCGATCGTCGCGAGGATCGTCGCCAAAGCCACGAAGGTGGCGATATGTGCCCAGTAGATTTGCCAGACACGGTAGCCGACCCGCGCTGTCCCGATGCCCCAGCCCATTCGGTCGAACGTGCGGCCGAAGGCGATGGCGGAGGCCATGCCGGAGCAGAAGACGAAGATCTCCGTCGCGTCGGAAAAGCCGAAGCGGGCCGGTATCCAGCTCGTCCAGGCATTGCCCGGCGTATGGGAGATCAGGATGATGAACATCGCCAGACCCCGAAAGAAATCGAGGCGCGGATCGCGCGCGATCGCCGACGGAACCGCCTGGGTGGCAGTCGTCGACCGGGTCGGAAAGGCGCTGTAAGGCGAGGTTGCGGTCATAGGGTTTTGCCAGACATTTCCCCGTAGAACTACGCTCTCGCTTCGCGCGGACAAGGTGCAATTGCCGCACGAGCGATCATCTGCCGCCGCGCTGCGGCATAGCCGTCTTCGCGACCGCCGCGAAGGCGGGTCCTGTCGGCCAGAATTTCCGACACTTCGGACAGGCGCCCGGCACGCAGACCGGCATCGATGGTCAGCCGCTCGAAGACATCGCGCTGCGCATGGCTGCCCCCGGCATCCCGCATGTGCGGGCGAGCCGCGACCAGCGATCGGAACGCCCGACCGTATTCCCCGTTACCGAATGCTTCCAGCCCGCTTGCGGCATCAAGGCCGGGAACGGCCATGCGCGCCTCGACCTCCGTGGCGGACCGGCCGGCGTCCCGGGACAGGCGGGCGAGCAACGCCACCACCGCCTCCTCCCGCCGGTCCCCTATCAATGCCAGAAGGTAGTGGAGGTCCGCAAAGATGAGACAGCCATCTTCCGTCCGCCGGGCCGACAGGTCCGCAAGCTCTTCCCACCGGTCGCCTACATCGACCCCATCCAGTTCCAGTCGGGAAAGCAGGGAGGTCGCGTTCGAGATATCGCGATAATCGTCGGTCCGCTCCGACCGCACCTTCGCGTCGTAGAGGGCGAGTGTTTCATCATGGCGTCCGAGATCCAGCAATGCGAGAGCCTTGTGCCACCAGACGTGGAAGCGGAAGTTGTTGCAATGCGCCCAGGCCGCTTCCCGCGCGTCCAGCCAGGCGAGACCACCTTCCGCATCGCCGGTCATGTCGTGGACATGGGCAACCGCATGCAGGCCCCATGCGTCGTCGGGCGCCAAGGCCAGCGCGGCCCGCCCGGCCAGGATCGCCGCGGCATGGTCACCGGTTTCCTCCAGCGCGAAGGCGTGGCAACCGAGGAGGTATCCGCGCCCCGCATGACCCGCGGCATGGGCGGGCATCACCCGTTCCACCGAGCGACGCATCCCCGCCGCGTCGCCGATCACGAAGCGCAGCGAATGGCTCAGCTTCATCACGAGCGTATCGCCGGGGGCAGAGGCGAGCACCTGTTCCAGCGCGGCGATGGCGCGGGACGGATGACCGGACAGGACTGCTTCCAGCGCGGCGACGAGACCCCGCTCCCGACCCGTATCCGCCCCCGCCTCCCGCGCCGAGGCGAGCGCCTGCCGCGCGTCGGGCATCAGCTCACGCCGCCCCAGAAGAACATAGAACAATCCCTTCAGCGCGTGAGCCCCGGCATGATCCGGCGCGTGGGCGAGGAGCCGAGCCAAGTGCTCCGGCGTGGTGGCACCGTGGGAGAGGAAGGCGCGGCAGAGGTCGTTCCAAGAGGCAAGGGCATCCGGGCCGGACAGGCTCACGGGCTGATCGAAGACGTCGTCCTGGGTCATGGAGGCTCCGGTGCACTGGCTCAGAGGATTACCGATCCCGGCTTAACCGCCCCGGTGGCCCCCGCACAGGCACAGGATGGCGGCATGACGGACACGTGACGCCGCGCTATCGCATGATGATGGGAACGTGATCGAAAATCCGCCGGATCGAGTATTCGACGGGCGGCATGTGGCCGGTCAGGACTCCGCGAACGGGTCCTCGGAATCCAGCCGTGCGGTATCCGCCCCGAACCGAGGTGGCGGATAGCGGTAGGTGACGGGCGTGCGCGAGAACTTCAGCGGGTTTCCGATCAGCGGCAGCGTCAGGTCGCCGGCCTTCATGTCGAGCGCCATTACCCTTGCTGCAACCTGCTCGGACGCGAAGACCTCCGGCAGGGTCTGGACCGGTCCCACCGGGACCCGCACCCCTTCGAGGGCCGCGATCACGGCGGCCGTCGTTCGGGCCGCGAGTGCGGGCTCCAGCACCTCCGCCAGAGCCTCGCGATTGGTCAGACGGGCGCCGTTCGTCGCAAAACGCGGATCGTCCGCGAGCGGATCGAGACCGAAACACCCGACGAAGCGCCGGAACTGTCCATCGTTGCCGACCGCCACGATGACATGGCCATCGGAGGTGGCATACACGTCGTAGGGCACGATGTTGGGATGCCCGTTGCCCCGCCGGACGGGCGCCTTGCCGGTCAGCCGGGTGCTGACCCCCTCGTTGATCGTCCAGGCGACCTGAGAAGTCCACAAGGGAGACGTCGATCTGCTGTCCCTGCCCCGTCGCCTCGGCGTGGCGGAGGGCGGCGAGGATGCCGACGGTCGCGTACATGCCGCACATGACGTCGGCGATGCCCACACCGACCTTCATCGGCTCCCCGTCGGGCGCGCCGGTGATCGACATCATCCCGCCGAAACCCTGCGCCATCAGGTCGTAGCCGGGCTTGGCGGCATTCGGACCGGTCTGGCCGTAGCCCGAAACGGAACAATAGACGAGCCGTGGGAACTCGGTCGCGAGGCTGGCGAAGTCGAGCCCATACTTGGCGAGCCCACCCGGCTTGAAGTTCTCGAGAAGGATATCGGCCATCCCCGCGAGGCGCCGGATCTGCGCCTGACCCGCCGGCGTGGCGATATCGATGGCGACCGACAGCTTGTTCCGGTTGGCGCACATGAAATACGCCGACAAATCCGTATCTTCCGCACCGTCCTTGACGTAGGCTGGGCCCCATTGCCGCGTGTCGTCCCCGGCCGTTCCCGGGTTCTCGACTTTCAGGACGGTCGCGCCCAGATCGCCGAGGAGTTGGGAGCAGGTGGGCCCTGCGAGGATCCGGCTCAGGTCGAGGACGCGGATTCCCGCGAGCGGACCGTTAGATGCGACCGTCATAGGCTTTCCTGTCAATCTCGGCGGCGATGAGGGTGAAGGTTTCGGCCGACAGCGCCTCCGTCATCGCCTGCCGCAAGCCGTCGCGGTCGGACACGAAGGCACCGTTACCGCCGAACCCGCGCGCGATTGCGGCATAATCGAAGCGACCGAAATCCACCCCCGCATTCGACATCTGCCGCTGTCGCTGTTTCATCTCGATGAGCGCGAGGGAACGGTCCACGAAGACGACGAAGACCACCGGCAGGCCGAGCGCTGCGGCGGAGGCAAGCTCCCCCGCGACCATCAGGAACCCCGCATCGCCCATGAACCCCACTACCGGCCGGTCGGGTGCCGCGCGCTTGGCCCCGATCGCGAGAGGAAGCGCGCAGCCCATGGTGCAGAGGCCGGAGGATTGCAGGAGGGTCCGCGGCTCGTCGCAGTCCCACATCTGGCTCAACAGAATCCGGTGCGCCCCGGAATCGACAGTGGCGATGGTGCCCGGCGGGCAGACCTCGCGACAGGTCTCGATCACCGCATCCGGACCCCAGCCCCGCGCGGCGAAGGCAGCGCGGAGGGCGGTGCGCGTCTCCGAGATGTTCCAAACCTCTTTCGCAGCGACGCCGTCTCTAATCCTGTCGAGCGTCGGACCGATCGGCGCCACGACCTCCAGCCCGGCGCGGTGCATTCCGTGGGTGTTCGCCGCATGCGCGATATCGAGGACATGCTGGGATTCCGGGTCCCAGACATCCCGCCAGCCCGTCCGCATCTCGATCGGATCGTATCCGGCCAGAACGATCAGGTCCGCCTCCCGGAAGAGCGACAACAGGTGACCGTCCGCGACCGGCGACAGCCCTGCACCGCCAAGGGCCAGCCGGTGATCCTCCGGCAGGAGGCCCTTCCCCTTGTAGGTGGTCACGAGAGGTATGGAATGCGCCTCGCAGAGCGCCCGGATTGCGTCGCCCGCACCGTCCCGCACGGCGTCCAGTCCCGCCAGCATGATGGGACGCTCGGCCTTCGCCAGCCAATCGCGGGCCACGTCCAGCGCCTCCGGACCGATGGCGCCGGGCGCGGTATCCGGAAGGTGGACAATCCGGTCCTCCACCTGCGCGTCGGCAACCGAGATCGGCACATCGATATGAACGGGACCGGCGCGGCCCCCGGCACCCCCGGTCGCGATCCGGACCGCCTTGTCGGCCTGCACCGCCGCGGCCACGGCGGCGAGCGTGAACGTGGCCCGCGTGATGGGCGCGAAGACGGCCCGGTGGTCGAGAACCTGATGGGTATAGGTCTCCGCCTCGGCGGCATCGACGCAGCCGGTCAGCACGATCATCGGCACGCGGTCCTGATCGGCATTCGCGACGACGTTCACGCCGTTCATCGCCCCCGGCCCGACCGTCGCCACGAGGATTGCGGGCGCGCCGTCGACATGATGACCGCCCTCGGCCATGAAGCCCGCGGCATTCTCATGATGGGCGAGGACGAACTCGATACCCGCCTCCTCCAGCGCATCGACGATAGTCAGGACCTCGCCGCCGGGCATGCCGTAGGCGCGGCGGCACCCGGCGGCATGGAGGCGTCGGGCGAGGATGTCGGCAGCGCGGATTTTGCTCATCGGGCTGGCATACCATTCCCCCAGAGGGCGTCAAAGGCGACGTGGCTTGCAAAGCCCGGGTCCATCGGAAAGCGCCGTGACCGGATCGCCGGGGGCCGCATGTCAGCGCGACGGTCCGACGGCCGCATCCGCCACCGCCGCGAAGGCCGCGTCCAGCTCGGCTGCGACCGCTCCGAGGTCCGGAGCTTCCGCGATATACGGCGCGAACACCGTCGAAGGCAGCTTGTAGGAAAGCGTGGCCGTCCCGTCCGCGTTCTCTGTGACATAGACGCGGACCGGTGCCTCGATCATCGCAGCCGTGGAGAGCAGAAGGACGCGCACGGCGAAGTCGTTGTTGTAGAGCCCGATGATCCGGTTGCCGCGAATGTCGATGCCCCGCCCGGCGGCGGCCTCCGTCGGACCGGCCATAGTCACCACCGCCAATCCGCCCGTCCCGGCGGCGGCCCGCGTGTCGTCCACGAGCGTCCGGAACGTCTTGTCGGTGGGCGTCACGACCCATCCGTCGCGCGGAGCCATGTCTTTCACGGTCTCCGCCACAGCCGGTGCGGCCAGCATCAGGATGATGAAAAGGGTTCGGAGGAGCATAATCGGGCCTTCCCTTGCTGCTACGAGCGTCGCGCAGGCGCGCCATCGATGCAAGCGCACGGCGTTCACACCCGCGACAGCTTTGGTCTTGCGAACCCGCCACTGGCTGTCCTAGACCCTCCGGCGGAGCGGTGGCCGAGTGGTCGAAGGCGCACGCCTGGAAAGTGTGTAGGCGGGAGACCGTCTCGTGGGTTCGAATCCCATCCGCTCCGCCACCCATAAACCATCGATTATATTACCTGAATAGCGCCTAAAGTGTCGGCGTCATTTCCACGGCTTAGCGGGGCGTGGGTATGTCGGAGACGCGTGCGACGGGTTCATCTCGGCAGATACCTGCCCGCGTCTCCCCGCGGCCCGTGCGGCGGTCGCGTTTTTGGTTTCGGGGTTCGCCCGCGAACTCGATACGGCCATCGCCGCCAGGGGACGGCCCACAACCATCGTCTCGGACAACGGCACGGAGCTGACCTCGACGGCGATCCTGGCCTGGTGTCAGCGAACGAAAGTCGAGTGGCACTACAGCGCGCCCCACTGCCCGGCAGGGTCATGCAGAGCATGATCCCGAGAGGGGGCAAGCCGATCCAGAACGCCTTCGTCGAAAGCTTCAACGGAAGGCTTCGGGACGAGCTGCCGGGCGAGACGTTGTTCAGCGACCTCCGCCATGCCCGGACCGCGGTCCGGGCATGGCGGAGGACTACAATACCTGCCGCCCGCATTCGGCCTTGGGGAACGTCCCACCGACCGAGTTCGCAGCGCAGATCGGACTGGACGAGGACGCCGCGTAGCGCGCAAACATCAACCCCAGGACTCTCCCCGACGCCGCAGAAAAGTCGGGGCTCAGATCAGCGCCTAAGAAGCGCGGACCCTACCGCAAGAAAGATAATTCAAACTGATGCACTACCCAGAAACGCTCCAAGATAGCATTCACATATCGTTTCAACGCGGGCAGAAAATTGAAAGCGATCCGTCGTATAAGCCTCAAAGCTTGGCTTCCACGAGGAGAACGTCGCAACTCAACGGTACGCAGGTCTGGCCCGGCCATACCGACCATACGACCACCTGCCCTGACCCCAGTCCTCAAGCCAACCAACGCTTTCGCAGGATCATCGTTATCTAGGGCCTCGCGTAGGCCAACACTTTGCAGATGCAGCAGTCACCTAACGAGTCCGCTCAACTCTTCATGTAAGGTATCCCCATCTTTTACCGGGAAGCCAGGCCGTCCAGATACCAGCAGTCAATTACGTCCAGTATCTCGTCCGCCGTACTTCGCTTCCAATACATACCGGCGCGCTAATGAAAGATTCGAATTGGTCACGATGACTAATCATCCCACATAGCAGCAATCCCATCCGACTAAACGACAATCCCATCCGGCATTGCGACACGTCCGTCCGACTTTACGGCAACGCTTCCCACGAGCAGGACGCCAAGCTGCACCAATTGCCTCCAGGAGCCAACTCAAGACCTCGTCACCGGCGGACCAATACCGCCCATGCGTCTCCTAATAGACTGAAGTTACCGGTGAATATAGCATGCCTACCTCATCCTCCGGAGAGACCGGTTAGCAAAATAAAACCCTCCGCCACACCTCAAATCATTGATAGAGGTCAGGGATTTTCCGGAAGAACACTAGGAAATATGGGCCTGCGCGAGCTTCGCGGCGGCTCGGAGAGAGGCCATTGAGGCAGACCTCGGGGAATACTAGTTATCTCTTCGGCCGGTCGTATTTCTCTCACACCAGTTCTCAGCGAAATTAGCTGGACGCTCGCGAGTAACTAGACATCCCCCACGCAACCAGCCGGGCTAGCGGATAATCACCTGCTTGACGATCTCGACCACAGCCACCTCCTCTAGCCGGTTCAAGTCCGAGAGCCGGTAACGGATCCGATATTCGCCGGGTTGATCGATTTGAAACCCCGTCACCACACCGGTCTCAAAGTAGTCCTTCCGGATCGGCACGCTATGTATCGCGGAGCCTGAAAAGCGCATGGCGTCCTGCTGGTCGGCCACGACATTGCCTGCGGCGTCCCGTATCTCGATATCAAGTCTAATCTCGTAAGTTGCCAGCGGTGTGCCGACCATGTCGCGCCCGACGTTCTCGAGCAGTGCGTTCAGCATAATCATCTCACCGGGCGCGAATACGGAGTCGTCGTCGCGCGGAACTGCGCGGCGGTCGTTCCGCCAAGTATCAGCTTCGATGAAGTCCTCGCTCTTGACGATCAGGGGCGGCATCATCGCCTGGGTCACGGCCGCCATGCTATCGAGCGCGATCCGCTCCAGTGGCGGCGGTACGAAAGCTTCCGCATTGGCCAGCACATGGGCGATCGTCGTGGAATAGCAGGCGCGCCGTTCCTCGGACCTGTCGATCGTTACGATATAGTGGGTGCGCAAAACCTCCCCCGCCTGCTCGCGCAGCCGCAGAAGACGACACAGCGGCTCCACCATCAAGGATTCAGCGTTCGCGAATTCAGTCTCGGAGTCTCCCCGGAGAAGACCATCAAGCAATTGGTCGAAGGCTCCGACCTGATCGGGCGGGAGGTTGGCGGTATAGAGCGACGCGAAGGGCGGCGCGCCCTCGGCGCTCGCGGCAACCTCCATCACGCGGTCGGCATATGCGCTGTCGCGGTCGATTTTCCAGTAGATGCGGGCGCCCGCGCGGGCAACCGCCGCGCGCCAGTCGGTCTCGTCGAAATCGAAGGCTCCATCGAGATTGGTCATCGAAAGATAGGCCGCAGGGGGAGCCTGCCGCAGCGGTTCGGCGGTTGGAGCGTCCTGCGCATTGCCTTGAGAAATCAACCCGAGAAGGATCGCGCAGGATGTGAAGAGATGCTTCATCCCTTGATCAGAGGTCGTTCGTAACACCTTGGCAATTGTCTTCTCAAATATGGCGAACACTTCGGCGGAAACTCACCGGTAGGATGTCGAAGCTACTCTTGAGTGGTCTCCGTCACGTTCGCCCCAAGGGTCAAGGCTCAGAACCTCGTAGATCGTTCGCGTCCAAGATTCCGTGAATTCGGTGCAAGTGAGAGTTGTTTCCTTGCCCCCGACCATTCGCGTCTACCAGGCTGACATCGCCTCCCATAAATCGACCAACTGCACGGCTCCTTCCTGCGTCTGAGGTACTAGAAATGGCGTTTCGGGCTCACTCATAGATTAATAGCCGTCTTCTTCAGCCTAGCATTTTCTTCTACCATCCGTGCGCCGTAATCGGAACTAGTCCCGCCCTATCATCGGGATTGCCATCCAAGTCCGTCGACTTGAGATTGCGGGCAGTGCCGGATGGGCCTTGCACCACCCTAATCAGCCAGCATCGCCATACCTGGCATCGAGAGCATTCACGGCCGCCACGTTTCCCCGGGATCGGCCTTCCGGATCGAAGGTCTGCGCGAGGAAGGCCTTCGCCACGGATCGGGCGAGTTCGGGGCCGATCACTCGCGATCCCATGGTGATCACCTGGGCGTCGTTCGACAGGGCGGCGCGTTCTGCGGAATATGTGTCGTGGCACTGCGCCGCGCGGATGCCTGGCACCTTGTTGGCGGACATCGCCACCCCGATGCCGGTCCCGCAGATCAGGATCGCCCGGTCGTAGGTCCCCGCGAGCACGGCGGAGCCGACCCGGTCGGCGAGGCTTGCATAAAACGGGTCCGGCGCGCCGTCGACGCGGCTTTCCTCCGTCACGTCGAAACCGTCGTCGCGAAGGAATTCCACGAGGGTCGCGGCCAGCCCCTCGCCTGCGGAATCGCCCGCCACCGCGATTTTCACGCGCCATTCTCCAGCCGCGCGGCGGCCCCATCGCACAACCCCCGAAGGATCATGGCGCAGGACACGGCGCCCGCGTCGAGAACCCCGCGCGACCGTTCCCCCAACCGGCTCGACCGACCAAGGCGCGCGACCATATCCAACGTCGAATCCCGTCCCGCTTCGGCGGAGGTGGCAACGTCGTGCAGCATGGACGCCATGTCATCGCCAGACGCCGCACCCGCTTCGGCCGCGTCGACCGCCGGCGCCAGCGCATCCATCATAGTCTTGTCGCCGACCTTCGCCGCGCCGACCGAGACGATACCGTCGAGACCGGCGCGGAGCATCGCCGCGAACCGGCCTGCGTCGATGCGGGCGGCATCCTCGATGGCCTCCGACATCTCCATGAACAATGTGCCGTAGAGCGGGCCCATCGAGCCGCCGATCTCCGACATCAGGACGTCGGACAGGATCGCCATGGCCTCCGACAGCGATGCCTCGGGCGAAATCCGCTTCGCCGCGCGCCCGAACCCCTTCGCCATGTTCACGCCGTGATCGCCGTCGCCGATCTTGCCGTCGATCTCCGACAGGTGGGCGCGGTTGGCGACGATCACCCCGGCGATGTCGCGGATGATTGCGCCGGACCCGCCATTGGGGAACCCGGCCATCACGCCGCTCCGAAGGCGGGGCAATCGGTCGGTGCGGCCAGCAGTGCTTTCCGCTCCTCGGTCAGCGCCATCACCGTCAGGGTCGCGCCGACCATCTCCAGCGATGTGAAGTAATTGCCGATATAGGCCCGATGGACCTTCAGCCCCCGCTCCTCGATGCCCTGCGCCATGCGGTCGTAGAGGACGTAGAGTTCGCCCACTGGCGTTGCCCCCAGACCCGAGACCAGCACCGCCACCTCCGTGCCCGGAGGCAGGTCGTGATCGTCGAGCACGATACGCGTCATCTCGTCGGCGACGTCGTCGGCCCGGCCCAGATCGGTGACGGCCGTCCCCGGCTCGCCATGGTGACCGATCCCCACCTCCATCTTGCCCGCCGCGATCTCGAAGTTCGGATGGCCGACCGCCGGAAGCGTGCAGGGGCCGAGGCCGACCCCGACCGAACGACAGGCGTCGATCGCCCCCTGTGCCGCCTGCCGCACTTCCGCCGCGCTCGCACCCGTCGCCGCCTTGGCCCCGCCGATCTTCCACATGAAGATCTCGCCCGCCACGCCGCGCCGTTTCTCGCGCTCGGACGCGGGGGCAGATGAGACATCGTCATTGGCGACGACCGTCAGAACCTCGATATCCTCCTTGGCCGCCATCTTGCCGGCCATCTTCACGTTCATGTTGTCCCCGGCATAGTTGCCGTAAAGGACGACCACCCCCGCGCCACCGTCGGCCGTCGCGATGGCGTCCCGAAAGCTCTTCGCGGTGGGCGAGGAGAACAGCTCACCTATGGCCGTCGCGTCCACCATGCCCGCGCCGGTATATCCGAGAAACGCGGGCTCATGCCCCGAGCCGCCGCCGGTGACGATTCCGACCTTGCCCGCGACGGGCGCATCGACGGCCAGCACCACGCGGGCGTTCTCGGGATGCGCCCGCACCCGCCCGGCATGGGCGCGCAGGAAGCCGCGCACCGTCTCGTCCACGATGTCGTCCGGGTCGTTGAGAAAGCGTTGCATCGCGAAGTCCCTATTTGATGGTGAAGCCGCCATCGACGATCAGGTCCGCGCCGTTGATCATCGCGGCCATGTCCGAGGCAAGGAAAAGGGCGGCGGCCGCGATCTCTTCGGGTTCGGCAAAGCGGCCGGTGGGGATCTGGGCGATCATCGCCTCGCCCTTCTCGCCCGCCCAGGCCTTGCGGCCCAGATCGGTCAACACGACCGTGGGCGAGATGGTGTTCACGGTGATCCCGTACGGCCCCCATTCCAGCGCCATGACCTTCGACATGCCGATCACCGCGAATTTCGACGCGCAATAGGCGACGTGGCCGTCGATAGCGACGGTGCCCGCCTGGCTCGCCATATTGACGATGCGGCCGCGGCCTTGCGCGATCATGTGACGGCCAACGGCCTGGGCAACGGTGAAGCTGCCGGTGAGGTTGACGTCGATCGTGTGCCGCCAGGCATCCTGCGATAGGTCCGCCGCGGGGGCCAGATCGACGATACCGGCACAATTCACCAACACGTCGATCACCCCGAAATCAGCAGCGACCGCATCGACGGTCCGGCCCACCGCCTCCGCATCGACCACGTCGCAACCGTAGGCGCGACCGTCCGGCAGGGTATCCGCCTGCCCTGCCGCCGCCCCTTCGTCGCGATCCACGACGGCGATGCGCGCGCCCTTGGCGGCGAAGGCGGTGCAGACGGCGGCCCCGATACCCGAGGCGCCGCCCGTGACGAGGACGGACTTGCCCCGGAATGTGGCGTCCAGATCGGTGATATCGCTCATGGCTCTGCTCCCTCGAACGGGTCCGGGCGCATGGCCCGGACCCGTTTCTTCACTGACGCTGGGCCAGCAGGTCGTCGACATTCTCGGCCGTCACCGGCGTCCATGGCACGTTATAGAACGTGCCGGTGCCGCCTTCCCAACCCATCTCGGGATACAGCGTCCAGATGTCCGACTGCGGCTCGTACTCGCCGTCCATCGCCGCGGCGATTGCCACGTCGAGCGCGCCCTGCGCCTGCGCGCGCGCGTCCTGCAGAATGGATGACATCTCACCCGCCTTGACTGCGTTCAGCGCATCCGTCACGCCGTCGATCCCCGCGATGGAGAAATCGGCGACGTCGAGCCCGGCCGCCTTGATCGCCTCGATCGCGCCGAGCGCCATCTCGTCGTTCTGACCGATGATGCCGTCGATTTCGCCCGCATGCGAGGTCAGCCAGTTCTCCATCAGGGTCTGCGCCTCGGCCCGGCTCCAGTTGGCGGTCTGCTGCTCCAGCACGACGACGTCCGGGCATTCGGCCAGCGCCTTTTCGTTCCCTTCGAGGCGTTGCGTCTGCGCCGACTGGCCGAGCGGACCCTCGATGATGACGACATTGCCGGTGCAACCGATGGCATCCATCACGATCTTCGCCTCCATGTAGCCCGACTGCACGTCGTCGGAGCCCACATAGGAGGTCAGCAGGTCGGAGTTGACCTGCGTGTTCGAGCCGATCACGGGGATGCCCGCCTCGTGGGCGATGCGCACGGCCTCGGCCCCGGCCTCGACATCGATGGGCGCAAAGATCGCCGCGTCGAAGCCCTGCGTGGCCATGGTCTCGAACTGCTCCTGCTGGACCAGCGCGTCGTACCGACCGTCGAAGATGGTCAGGTCGACCATGCCCGAAGTGACCGCCGGATGCTGCTCCAGCGCTTCGGACCAGATTTGCATGAACTCCGCCTGCAGGCCGTAGACGGCGGCGCCGATCTTGAGCGGATCGTCCTGCGCCAGTGCGGGGCTCGTCATCAATCCGGCAAGGGCTGCGGTGGCCAATAGTCTTTTCATCTTGTCTTTCCTCCCTGTGGTCCGGCCCGGGCGTTATTGCGGGACCGGTCGTGATACCGGGGCGGCACCTTGGCCGCCGCGGCGTTATTCCCGGTGATTTCGCGTCTGGTCGAGCATCACCGCCGCGACGATCAGCACGCCCTTGATGACGAGCTGGTAGTAGGATTCGACCCCCATCAGATCGAGCCCGTTATTGACCACCCCGATCAGCAGCGCGCCGATCACCGTGCCCGTGACCCGTCCCACGCCGCCGGCCAGCGAAGTGCCGCCGATCACGACCGCGGCGATCGCGTCCAATTCGTAGGCGACGCCCGCCTGCGGCAGGGCGGAGCCGGTGCGCGCCGCAAGGATCATGCCCGCAAGGCCCGCCAGCGCCCCCGAGATGGCGAAGACGGCGAAACGGATGCGCGCGACGTTGATGCCGGAGACGGTCGCCGCATGGGGGTTCCCGCCCGCCGCATAGACATGGCGGCCGAACCGCGTCTGGCTCAGCGTCCACCAGGCGGCCGCGAAGACCAGGGCAAACAGGACGACCGGCATCGGAACACCCCAGAGGTCGCCATTGCCGATGAAACGGAATTCGTCCGTCAGGGCCGGCACCGGGCGGCCGTCGGAATAGAGCAGGGTCAGGCCCCGCGCGGCGGACAGCATGCCCAGAGTGGCGACGAAGGCGGGGACGTTGAACCGCGCGACCACGGCGCCCGAAACCGCCCCGCAGGCCGCACCGACGACGATCCCGGCAACCAGCGCCAGCGCCACAGGATAGGGCCCCCCCGCGATGCCCGCGCTCGACGTCGTGGCGAACGACGCGGCGACCACACCCGCGAGGGCCACGACCGATCCCACGGACAGGTCGATCCCGCGCGCGAGGATCACGAAGGTCAGGCCGATGGCGAGGATGCCGTTGATCGAGGTCTGACGCAGCACGTTGACGATGTTGCGCGGCGTCAGGAAAAACTCGTTGAGTAGCGTCAGCCCGAGGCAGACGACGGCCAGTGCGATCAGGATGCCATAGGTCTGGAGGAACGACGACATGGAGCGGCGCGACGCCGGTGCGGCGGCTGCGGCGCCGGGCGAGGGCTGCGGGTCGATGGTCGTGCGGTCGGTCATCGGGTCCATCCGGTCAGGCGGCGAGGGTCAGAAGAGCGGGGGCGGTCATCGCGCCGCCTTGGAGTTCACCCGCCACGCGCCCGTCGCGCATCACGAGCGTGCGGTCGGCCATGCCGAGCACCTCGTCGATCTCCGACGAGACGAGGATCACGGACCCGCCCTTCGCCGCGAAATCGGACATGATGGAATAGATCTCCCGCTTGGCGCCCACGTCGACGCCCCGCGTCGGCTCGTCGAGCAGCAGGACCACGGGCTCGGTCAGGAACCACTTGCCCAGAACGACCTTCTGCTGGTTGCCGCCCGACAGGTGCGAGACGCCGAGCCGGTCGCTCGCTGTGCGGATGCCGAACAGGTCGATCATCCGCCGCGCCGCATCGGCCTCGCGCGCGGCACTCATCATCAGCGGAGTGGACGACAGCGCCTCCAGCCGCGCGAGGCAGACATTGGCGCGCACGTCCTGCGTCATCACCAGGCCGGAGCCCTTGCGATCTTCGGTCACCAGCGCCAGCCCGGCCGTGATGGCGTTGGCGGGAGCGCGCGGTGCCAGTTCCTGTCCATTCAGGGTCATTCGTCCCGCCCGCGCCCCGGGTGACAGGCCGAACAGACGCTCCAGCACCTCCGTCCGCCCCGACCCCATCAACCCGAACAGCCCCAGAATCTCGCCGCGCCGCACCTCGAACGACACATCGCGAACGCCGTGGGCCGCGTCGATCCCCTCGACAGAGAGGACGACCTCGCTGCCCGGATCGTTCGCCTTCACGAATTCCTCGGTCATCGGCCGTCCGACGATCAGTTCAACGAGACGACCCTTGTCGATGTCCACGATCCGGCCGGTCTCCACGAAGGCGCCGTCGCGCAGCACGGTATAGGCATCGGCGATCCCGAAGATCTCGCTCAGGCGGTGGGTGACGTAGATCACGCCCTTGCCCTCCGCCTTCATCACCTCAATGGCGCGGAACAGCTGATCCGCCTCCGCCCCGCCGAGCGCGGAGGTCGGCTCGTCCATGATGACCACCTTGGCGTCGTAGGAGATGGCCTTGGCGATCTCGACGAGCTGCACCTGCGCCACCGTCAGGTCGGACATCACGTCCGTCGGCGCGATGGAAAACCCGAGCCGGTCGAGCAACGCCGCCGCCGCCCGGTTCATGCGCCCGAAATCGACCCGTCCGAGAAAACCGGACGGCTCGCGCCCGAGATAGATGTTCTCGGCGACGCTCATCGCAGGCACCGGGCTCAGCTCCTGCTCGATGATCGAGATGCCTGCGGCGAGCGCCGCCCTGGGCGAGGAGAAGGAGACCGGGCGCCCCTCCAACCGGATCGTGCCGCCGTCCCGCGACAGGATCCCCATGACGATCTTGAGAAAGGTGGACTTGCCAGCCCCGTTGCCGCCGCAGAACGCATGGACCGACCCGCGCTCGAGTCGGAAGCGCCCGTCTCTGAGCGCCGGGACGCCGTCGAAGGACTTGGCAAGTCCCTCCACTTCGAGCAACGGCATGGATGTATCAGGCGGCGAGGTAATCATATGCACGACAATTTGATCTAATGAACATATGTCGTCAATGGGTAAGTTACGCCTGCCGAGAAAGCTATCGGCTGCTCCTAAACGCTCCTCCGACTATCGGAAGACGCGCGACTGCGTTATGGTTCGGACTACTGCACAAGCGTCTGCTCAGATGACCAGGCCATCTCGGGAAGTGTCATGTCGCTCGATCCTCCATATTCCGATGGTCCCTCCGCCCTCGGGCTGCTGTCCGAAGTCGCCCGCCGCTACCATGTCGAGGGCGAGACGCAGGATGCCATCGCCCGCGCGCTCGAACTGTCGAGGATGAAGGTCAACCGGATGCTGCGCGAGGCGCAGGAACGGGGCGTCGTCGAGGTTCGGGTCCGCCATCTCTCGTCCCGCACCCGCGCCATCGAGACGGCCTTTCGCGAGCGGTTCGGTTTGGGTCAGCTTCTCGTGGCGCCGCCCGCGAAGGACGTCGCCCGGCAGAGACGCGCGGTCGCAACCGTCGTCAGCGCGTTTCTGGAAGCAAATCTGCGCGAAGACACCGTTGTTGCCGTAGGCATGGGTCGGAACGTGGCCGAGATCGCGGCGGTCCAGACGCAGGCCCGGTTCGACCGCCTGACCTTCGTCGCCGGCAGCGGCGGGGCGACCGAGGCGGGCGAAACGGGCAATGCGGACCACATCTGCCGCGCACTCGCGGATCGCTTCGGCGGGAGGGCGGCGACTCTCTACGCGCCCGCCTTCGTACCCGACGCAGATCTACGGGCCGCGATCATGCGCAACGACACGGTGCGGCGCACCCTGAATCAGGCGCGAAGCGCCGATTACGCGCTCATCGGAATCGGCGATCTGGGTGCCGACAGCCACATGACCCGGATGGGATGGTTCGGCGCCGACGAACTGCGCGCGGCGCAGGCCAAGGGGGTCGCAGGCGACCTGATGGGTTACGATTTCTTCGACCAGCGGGGCCGACCGGCCGGATCCGGGTTAGCCGGTCGCGTGGTCGGCCTCACGAGGGAAGACCTGGCCCGGATCGGCACGACCATCGCTATCGCATCGGAGGACAGCAAGACCGATGCCATCCTCGGAGCGCTCCGGACGGGGGTGGTGGACGTTCTGGCGACGAGTGCCACGATCTGCGACGCCGTGTTGAGGATGGCGGACGAGTGAATGCTTTCCCGCTCGCGGACATGACGGCATGGCGGGTGGCCGATCAGTAGGGTTGGAAGGTTCCGGCTGGCCTCTCCCGCGTTCAACGCAGCCCTCCCCCGTGAGGACACCGGAGCCTTCGGCGATGCCAATCAAACGGCTCCGCGAATGTTCGACGCATCAGGCAGGGTCGGATCGATTACGGATAGCAGCTTACGTTCCGAAAGATGCCTCGTTCGCGCCCCATCGATGGATGAACCCTAGAACCCGACGCGGTCGGCGCCCTTCAGGTCCAGCATCTCTCGCGCCTCGTCCGGTGTGGCGGGCTCCAGTCCCAGCGCTTCGACCAGTGCGCGGGCCTGCCGGACCTGCTGCGCGTTCGAGGTCGCGGGTCGTCCCGGACCGGCCCAGAGCGAATCCTCGAGCCCGACCCTGATATTGCCGCCCATGGAGGCGGCCATGGCCGCGACGTTCATCTGGTGTCGACCTGCGCCCAGTACGGACCACCGCCACTGATCCCCGAACAACCGGTCCGCGGTGCGCTTCATATGCATGACGTCGTCGGGATGGGCGCCGATGCCGCCCATCAGGCCGAACACCGTCTGAATGAACAGCGGCGGCTTCACGAGCCCGGCATCCAGGAAGTACTTCAGATTGTAGAGATGAGCGGTGTCGTAGCATTCGAACTCGAACCGCGTCCCGTGTTCCGACAGCGTTCTCACGATGCTTTCGATCTGACCGAAGGTGTTCGAAAACAGGATGTTCTTGTTGCTCAGATACTCACGCTCCCAGTCGTGTTTGAGATCCGGGAAGCGGTCCAGCATCGGAAACAGGCCGAAATTCATCGAGCCCATGTTCAGCGATGCAAGCTCCGGCCGGTGGGTGGCGGCGGGGCGCAGGCGATCCTCGACACTCATGGTGGGCGCGCCGCCGGTCGTGATGTTGACCACGCAATCGCTGCGCTGCTTGATGACTTTCAGGAACGGCGCGAAGGCTTCGGGCGTCTGGTCGGGTCGCCCGTCCCTCGGATCGCGGGCATGCAGGTGGACAATGGCCGCCCCCGCCTCGGCGGCCCCGATGGCGGCATCGGCGATCTCCTCTGCGGTCACCGGCAGGGCGTCCGACATGGACGGCGTGTGGATCGCGCCCGTCACGGCGCAGGTGATGATGATCTTGCGGGTCTGTGCCATCGGGGCCTCGTCACTTCGGTTCAGGGAAAATATCCGTAAGGTGTCGGCATGGAGCGGGGAGGAATACCATGGATTTCGGATTGAAGGACGCGCGCGTCATCGTCACCGGCGGTGCCAGCGGGATCGGGCGTGTCATCGCCGGGGCCTTTGCGGGCGAAGGCGCGACCGTTCATGTCTGCGACATCGATGCGGATGCCGTGGCCGCCCTGCCGTCCGGCATCGTCGGCATGCGCGCGGACATGGGCGACGGACCCCAGGTCGAGGCGTTCGTCTCCAACGCGATCGGCGCGATGGGAGGCCTGGATGTGCTGGTCAACAATGCGGGGATCGCGGGTCCCACCGGTCCGGTGGATGAGATCGATCCAGCAGATTGGGATGCCTGCCTGCGGATTTGCCTGACCAGCCAGTTCCTCGCCACCCGTCACGCCGCCGCCGCCCTGCGCGCCAGCCAAAACGCGTCGATCGTCAACATTTCGTCCCTGGCGGGCCGTCTGGGCTTCGGGCTGCGCACGCCCTATGCGGCCGCTAAATGGGGCGTCATCGGCTTCACCAAGTCGCTGGCTATCGAACTCGGGCCCGACGGCGTGCGCGTCAATGCGATCCTTCCCGGCATCGTCGCGGGCGACCGCCAGAAACGGGTGCTGGAGGCGAAGGCCCAGCGTCAGGGCCGCAGTTTCGCGCAGGTGGAAGCCGACGCACTGTCCTACACGTCGATGCACGACTACGTGCAACCCGAAGACATCGCCCATCAGGCGCTCTATCTCGCCAGCCCGCTGGGACGGGCCATATCGGGTCAGGCCATTTCCATCTGCGGCGACACCCAGATGCTGACGTGACATCCCGGGCCCCGCCCTAGCGGTACAGCAGCGTCGGCAGCCACATGGCGATGCCGGGGATGAACGTCATCAGCAGCAGGCAGACGAACAGCGGGATCAGGAACGGCGACGTCGCGACGACGCAGCGCTCGAACGGAACGCCCGACACCCGGGACAGGACGTAGAGCACCATCCCCACCGGTGGCGTCAGAAGACCCAGCATAAGGTTCAGCACCATGATCACCCCGAAATGGACCGGGTCCACACCGATGGCCACGGCCACGGGCAACAGGACCGGCACGAGGATGGTGATCGCGGCCACCGTCTCCATGAAACAGCCCACGATCAGCAACACGAGGTTGATCAGGAGCAGAATCACCCAAGGCCGGTCCGACACCGACAACAGCAGCGTCGCCGCCGCTTCCGGCACCCGGTTCGACGTCAGGATCCACGCAAAGATCGACGCCGCCCCGACCACGATCAGCACGACCGCCGTGGTTTCGATGGTGTCGAAGCTGACCCGCAGGAACCGCTTCAGCGTCAGCGTGCGGTAGACGATCAGCCCGAGGAACAGCGCATAGGCACAGGCGGCGACGGCGGCTTCGGTCGGGGTGAAGGCCCCCGACAGGATGCCGCCGACGATGATCACAGGGGTCAGCAACGACAGGAAGGCGCGGCGGAAGGACGAAAGCAAGGTGCTAACCTTGAACGCCTGATCGCGGGGAAATCCGCGGCGGCGCGCGAAGAAGGCGACCATCAGCATCAGCGATACCGCCATCACCAGCCCGGGGATGAACCCGGCGGCGAACAGCTGGCCGATCGAGGCGCCGGAGACGACGCCGTAGATCACCATGGGCAGCGAGGGCGGGATGATCGGCCCGATGGTGGACGACGCGGCCGTGATCCCGACGGCAAATCCGGGGTCGTAATTCGCATCGCGCATGGCCTTGATCTCGATGGCACCGAGACCGCCGGCATCGGCCACTGCGGCGCCCGACATACCGGCGAAGATGACCGACGCGCCCACATTCACATGGCCCAGCCCCCCGCGCATCCAGCCCACCAGGCTGAGCGCGAAACCGAAGATCCGTTCCGTGATGCCGGCGGTGTTCATAAGGTTGCCCGCCAGAATGAAGAAGGGCACCGCCAGCAGCGGGAAGCTGTCCACCCCGTTGATCACCCGATGCGCCACGACCATCGGCGGCACGTCGCCCGACATGATGAACAGGGCCGAAGACCCGGCCAGCGCAATGGCGACCGGAGCCCCGAACAGAAGGAGCACGAACAGGACGATGAAGAGAAGTGCGATGCTCATGGGATCAATCCACGCCCTTGATGTCGGCGAAATCCTCGGGGTCGATCAGGCGGCTGGTCCTGTCGCGCAGATGCACCCATGTGTTCCACGCGGCATAGAGCGCCATGGCCGCGAAGCATGCCGCGACATAGTAATAGACCAGGGATTTCGGCACGTTGATGGACACCATCATCTGGTTCGTCCGTCCCGCCAGTTGTGCGCTCAGAAACGCCAGAAGCCCGAAAAAGGACGCTGTGATCAGGTCGATGGCCAGCTGCGCCACTCGTCTCAGCGCGCGCGGCACCCAGCGGTACAGGAACTCGACCGCGATATGGGTGCTCTTGCGCGCCGCCATGATCGACCCGGTGAACGTCACCGCGATGAGGAGAAACCGGGCGATCTCCTCGGTCCAGCCGAGCGAGTCGTTCAATACGTAGCGGGTGAAGAACTGCAGGAAGACGACGAAGGCCAGGATCCAGAACACGACCAGAACGAAGTAATCCGTCACCGCGATGTCCGAGATATCGATATCGTCCTCGTCGATGTGGATCGTCGGGGCCTGCTGGTCTTCGGTCATCGGTCACCTGCTGCGAGACAAGAAAGTCGGGGCCGCGCCCGACGCGGCGCGGCCCTCAGATCGATGGTCGGGGTCAGCCGCCTGCGCCGATGGCCTGAAGCCGGTCGTAGGTTTCCTGGTCCCAGGTCGCCATTTCGCCGTTATGCATCGCCATCGTGGCCTCGCGGAACGGGGTGATGTCCACCTCGTTCACGTTCACGCCTTCCCCGCGGAACCATTCCGCCAGCTCGGATTCCGCCTGCCGAATCTTGCCGGTCACGCAGACCGAGACATCCTCGATCACCGTGGTCAGCGCGGCCTGATCGGGTTCGTCCAGACTGCCCCAGGTCGGGCCGCCCACAATGGCCAGAAGCGAGTCCACGATATGACCGGTCAGGTTGATGTCGGACTGCACCTCGTAGAACTTTTTGGCCTGGATGGTCGGCAACGGGTTTTCCTGACCATCCGCGGTACCCTGCTGCAACGCCAGATAAACTTCGGCGAACGCGATGGGCGTGGGATTGGCCCCCACCGCGCGCGGGAACATCATGTAGAGCGGCGCATTCGGCACCCGTAGCTTCATCCCGTCCATATCCGCCGGCGTCGCGATCGGCTTGTTCGACGTGACGTGACGCGCGCCATAGTATGCAAGCGTGATCGCGTGGTTGCCGGTCGCGTCGTCATACCCTTGGGTCAGTTCCTGAAACAGGTCGCTGTCGCGGTACTGTTCCCAGTGATCGTAGTCGCGGAACATGTACGGCGCGCCACCGATGGCGATTGGGCCGTAGGACCGGCCGGCGAAGAGCTGTCCGGTCCAGATGATGTCCACCGTGCCGATCGACAGGCCTTCGTTGATGTCGACTTCCTTGCCCAGCGACGATGCCGGGAAGACCTCGATCCCCAGACGCCCGTCGGTGGCCTCCACCAGTTGGCTGCCCGCATCGACGGCACAGGTGTGATAGGGCTCGCCCGTCTCGTAGACATGGGCCCATTTCAGAACGCGCTCGGCGTCCTGCGCGACCGCGGGGCCGACAAGCCCCATGGCCGTGGTCGCCGCGAGGGCAATCTTGAATGTGGTCTTGGTCGTCATGGTCTGTTCCTCCCTTATTAAGACCTTCTTTCTGCGCTCTGCCTACGGGTCTTCCGTGAGCAGGCGGTCGATCCCGTGTTCGGCGGCGAAAGTGTCCAGCGCGTCGATCGCGGTCGGGTCCAGCGTCAGGCCGATCCGGCGCCGCGACCGCGCCTCCGCCCACTCGCGATCCCCCGCGGCCATGACCTGGGCGCCGGGGGCCGTGCCCGACGCTCGGATCCCGTCGCGGTAACGGCGGACGATTCCCTCGAAGATATCCCGGCCCATGAACGCTTCCGGATCCAGCGCCAGTACGAAGGCCCCGAGCCCCCGCGGCGTTTCCATGTCGTCGGAGATCATGGGCGCGATCTCGCGGCTGAGCGGGGCGTCCGAGAACGCTGCCGATAGTATCTCCGAAATACCCGCCAGTCCGGCGCCCTTGTATCCGAACGCAGCCCCCAGGGGCGCAAGCATCTCCGACAGCGCGGGCGTGGTCGTGTCGACGCCGCGATTGTCCGACGCGGTCCCTTCCGGCAGGTCGATGCCCAATGCCCGGCTGAGCAGCACTTTGTTGAACGGAATTGCACTGGTCGCCATATCCAGCAGCCAGGGCGGCTGATCCGCGCCCGCGGGCGCCGCAAAGGCGATGGGATTGGTGCCGTGGAACCGCTCGGCCCCGCCATGGAGTCGCACGAAGGCGTCCGAGTTGCACACGCAAAGGCTCGCCATGCCTTGCTCGGCGATGGCCATGGCATAGGCACCGGCCGCCCCGAAATGCGACGAACCCCGGATCGCCACGGCGCCGACCCCATGGGTTCGCGCCAGCTCCAACGCCCGGTCCACCGCCTCATAGGCCGCCCGCGCGCCTTGAGCGGCATCTCCGTCGAGAACGGAGACCGCCCCCTTTTCGGAGACGAAACGCAGCGTCGGTCGGCGGTTCAATCGGCCTTTGAGCAGCCCTCCGAGGTAATGCGGCAGGAGGCGATATCCATGCGTGTCCACGCCATGTACCGACGCATGGGTCAGCGCCCGTACGACCGCGTCGGCCGTGGCATCCTCCACGTCCAGCCGGGTCATGGCGGCGCGGGTGAACCGCTCCACCTCGGCGATCTGGACACGGCGGGGTGCCGCCCCCGACTTCGCATCCGCAAACCAGGCGACATAGGCGGCGGTATTGTCGTCGATGTGACGACAGAGGATTTCGGCTGCCAGCGGCGCATCGCCGCCTTCGACTGCCTTGTGCAATGCCAGATGGTCCGCATGCGACGTCTCGATCCGGTCCCGTTCGCGTGCGAGCCGGGTGCGCATGGACTGAACCCGCGAGGACAATAGCGCGAAAGTCTGTTCCAGATACGGATTTCCCGAATGACGGAAGATTTCCAGATGAAACGCATCGTCGTTGCGGGTATATGCCTCCACATCGCCCGCGGCCAAGGCCCGCGACCCGGCCCGGACCAGCGGCGACAGCGCCTGTGCCAAAGCGTCGTGGTCGCGTGTGACCGCCAGCCGGATGGCCTGTTCCTCCAGCATTCGCCGAAGCTCGCCGAGCGCCCGGATATCATCGGGCCGCATGGTGAAGACCCGTGTGCTGCGGTTGGCCGACATCTCGACCAGGCCCTCGCGCTCAAGCTGGAGCAGCGCCTCCCGGATCGGGCTCTTGCTCATGCCGAGTATCACGGAAAGCTCGGATTCCCGCAGAACGCGCCCGAAGGCGAAATCGCCATAGACGATCTTCTCCCGAATGAAGTCGCGCGCACGCTCCGACAGTTTGGGCCGCCCGGCAGTGTCGTGAGGGGCGGAAAGTTGAGTCATGGAAATCCTTCGCCTCAAGGGGAAGGATATATGATATATGAAACGGCGCAACCCGCCTTGCCGGTATCCGGACGATCTTCACAGGCTTCATGTTCGGATGTGCTGCCGCATCGGCAGCAAGCATCGCTTGGGTCGCGATTGCACCTGCGCACCCTCACCGTTCAGGCGGTCGCGCCACGGCTCCGGTCCCGAGTGACGGCGCCCGCCCCTACCCCTCCAGCGTTATCGATATCCGGCGATTGCTGCGCCCCTTGTTCTCTATCTTTCCGACCCGGACGGGGCCGATCTCGGCCGTGGAGCGGACATGGGTGCCGCCGCAGGGCTGGAGATCCACCGGCGCTTCCTCCGCGCCGATCCGGACGAGGCGGATGTGGCCCGCGCCCCGGGGCGGCTGGACCGACAGCGTCTTGACGAGACCGGGATCGGCATCGAGTTCGGCCTCGGTGATCCATTCGTCGGAGACGGGATGGTCCGCATCCACGAACTGCCCCAGGCGGGCCTGAATGAACGCGCGGTCGTGAATGACCTCCGGCATGTCGAAGTCGAGGCGGGACTTCTCCGCCCCGATCTGGCCGCCGGTCACCGGAAGCGGTACGACGACCGACAGAAGGTGCAGCGCCGTATGCATCCGCATGAAGCGGTGGCGCCGGTCCCAGTCGAGGCGCATCTCCACCTCCGCCCCGTCCGGCGGCAGGGTTCCGGGAGCGGCCGGGACGAGGACGATGCCGCCCCCGTCCGGCGCCTTGATGCTGTCGGCGATCTCGCAGGTGCCGCCGTCCCAGACCAGCCGCCCGCTATCGCCCGGCTGTCCGCCCCCGCGGGGATAGAAGATGGAGCGGTCGATCAGGATGCCGCCCTCGCCCGTGCGACCGATCACGACCGCGCCGGCGGATTTGAGATAGGGATCGATGCGAAAGAGGGTCTCGGTCGTCATGACGTCTCCGGGGGTCGGGCGGGATTCGGGTCCGGCGGGTCCGCCGGGGCGCGGGATTGCAGCGTCTCCGGGTTGCGGAGCCAGACGTCGCGCTGGGCGAAGGGGATCTCGATCCCCTCCTCGCGGAAGCGTTCGGCGATGCAATGGTTGATCTCCGACTTCACGATCACCTTCCACAGGACGTCGCGCAGGACGGCGCGGATCAGGAAATCCTGGCTGTCGGCGCCGAACCCCTCGAAGGTGATGACCGGCGGCGGGTTCAGCACGACCATCGGATGCGCCTCCGTGATCTCGCGCAGGATCGCCTCCACACGCCGCGTATCGGTGCCGTAGGCGACCCCGACCGGCACGAGGACCCGCCCCGACGAATTGCCCAGCGTATAGTTCGTCACCACGCCGGAAATGAGGTCCGCGTTCGGCACGATCAGGTCCTGGCGGTCGAAGGTCTCGATCCGGGTGGAGCGGACGGAGATCTGGCGGACGAACCCCTCGTTGCCGTTCACCGCGATCCAGTCGCCCAGCTTGATGGGCCGCTCGATCAGGAGGATGATGCCGGAGACGAAGTTCTGCACAATGGTCTGGAGGCCGAAACCGACGCCCACCGACAGCGCACCGGCGACGATGGCGAGGCCAGACAGGTCGATCCCCGCCGTCGTGATCGCCAGCAGCGCCGCGAGCGTTATGCCGACATAGCTCGTCCCCGACAGGATCGCATTGGTGCCGCCGGTATCGAGCCGGGTCTTGGGCAGGACCGAGATGCGCAGGAACCCCTTCACCAGCCGGGTCAGCAGATAGCCGATGGAGAAGACCACCGCGAAGGTAAGGAAGATCGACGGCGACAGGACCATGTCCCCGACCGAGACCCCGCGCAGGAAGCTGCCCCACCATTCCCCCAGGGTCTGCGGCCGCACGCCCCAGATCAGCGCGAAGACCGGTAATGCGGCGAGGAGCAGGCCGAGGCCCACCAATGTCGGGGTCAGCGCATCGCGCACCGATTCCGTCCGCCGGGTGACGGCCGCGTGTAGGTCGAAGGCCAGCGACTGCGCGGTTCCGATCACCACCAGAAGACCGAGGGACAGGACCGTGGGCCAGATCACCGCAAGCGACAGGTTGACGTAGCCCACCGCGACGAGGATCGCCCCCGCCAGCCCGATCGCCACCAGCGACCGGCCGAGGAGACGCATCAGACGGGTGCGGAATCCCGTCTCCTCGTCCTCCCCGGTCGTCCGCCCCTCCACCAGCAGCAGGTGGCCGAGACGTATCAGGGTGAGACCCCCGAGGATCACGGGGATCAGCATCAGGGGACCGCGCCCTTCGGCCACCGCGGGATCGGTATCGGCCATCACCTCGATCAGGATCGTGAGCGCCAGCAGGACGCCGAGGGACACCGCATGCAGGCGCCCTTCCCGCCGCCGGTCCGGCGCCACGGGCAGGAGCGAGGTCGTGTCCGGGCGCGGCGGGAACGCGTGCATGGCCAGCCAGCGCGACATCAGGATCACGAGGCCGAGAAACGGGAACAGCCAGACGGCGCGCGAGACGTGAATTCCCTGCGCGCCGATGACGATGGCGATGCGCGCCGCCGCCGCCATCCCGAGGACCGGGAGGACCAGCCGCAGGACCGAAAGCCCGAGGAGGCCCAGCCGGGACAGGGGGCTGGTCGCCTCGTGCCGCGCCAGCCGGTCCCGCGGCGCGCGCAGCCATCGGGCGGACCGGAAGAGGAGCAGGACCGAGAGCACGAAGAGCACGGCGAGCTGAACGCCGCGCGACCGCATCAGGGCGCGGGAATCGGGGCTCTCGAACGGCTCCGCGATCTCCGCGAAGAGGCCTCCGAACCATCCCCCCGCCGCCACGAGCGCCGGGCCCCAGCGGACCGGGTTCACCGGCGGCGCCTCCAGCCGCAGGAGCGCCTCGGCGCGACGATCCTCTATGAGGGCATCGGTCTCCGCGATAAGGCCCGCGGCCGCGGTGAACGCCGCCTCCGCCTCCCGGACGGGAACGAGCAGGCGGTCCAGCCGGGTCTGCAATTCGGCGCGGCGGGCGGCGAGTTCGGGCGGCTCGAGGGCGTCCCCCTCGGGCACCGGTCCGAGGGCCGCGATCTCCGCGCGCAGGGTCTCGATCCGGGCAGCGTTCTGCGTCTCCCCCTGGGCAAAGGTCTCGCGCCAAGCGGACAATTCCGCCCGGAGCGAAAGCAGGACCGCGTCCGACGCCTCCCCGCCCTCGAGCACCGTCTCGGCGCGGGTGGTCATGGCCTGCCACTCGGCGGCGACCTCGGCGGCCTCCGGCATCGCCTCCGGCGTCGCCGTGCCCTGCGCGACGGCAGGCAGGGCGAGCGATATCCAGATCAGGAATGCGGCGAGCGCGCGGCGCATCATTCGAAGACCGACGGCACCTCGCGGCCCGGACCGTCGAGCCATCCCGGCACCGGCAGGCCCTTCTCGCGCAGGAAGGCGGGGTTCCACAGCTTCGACTGATAGCGGGAGCCGTAGTCGCAGAGGATCGTGACGATCGTATGCCCCGGCCCCATCTGCCGGGCCATCCGGACGGCGCCGCCGACATTCACCCCGGTCGAACCGCCCATGCAAAGCCCCTCATGCTCCAGAAGGTCGAACACGATGGGCAAGGCCTCCTCGTCGGGGACCTGGCACACGAAATCGGGCGCGAACCCTTCGAGGTTGGCGGTGATCCGCCCCTGCCCGATCCCTTCGGAGATGGAGCCGCCCTCCGACCGCATTTCGCCATGCTCGTAGAATTCGTAGAGCGCCGCACCCATCGGATCCGCGAGCCCCACCTTCACCCCCAACGGTTGCAGCGCCGTCGCCACGCCTGCCACGGTGCCGCCCGATCCGGCCGCACAGATGAAGCCGTCGACGCCGCCCTCGGTCTGGTCCCAGATTTCCGGGCCCGTCGTCTCCACATGGGCCTGCCGGTTGGCGACGTTGTCGAACTGGTTGGCCCAGATCGCGCCGTTCGGTTCGGTCGCGGCCAGCGCCTCCGCCAACCGCCCGGAATAGCGGACGTAGTTGTTCGGATCGCGGTACGGCTTCGCCGGAACCTGGATCAACTCCGCCCCCGCGAGGCGCAGCATGTCCTTCTTCTCCTCGGACTGGGTCTCCGGGATGACGATCACGGTGCGGAATCCCATCGACGCCCCGACCAGCGCGAGGCCGATGCCGGTATTGCCCGCCGTCCCCTCCACGATCGTCCCGCCGGGCTTGAGCGCGCCCCGCGCGACCGCGTCGCGAATGATGTAGAGGGCAGCCCGGTCCTTGACCGACTGGCCGGGATTCATGAACTCCGCCTTGCCGAGGATTTCGCAGCCGGTCGCGTCCGAGACGCGGTTCAGCCGGATCAGGGGCGTGTTCCCGATGGCTTCGGCCAGGTTCTTGTGAATGGTCACGGCGCGGGTCCCCCTCGGCGGATGTCCCCGTGATCTAGACCCCGCCCGTCACCCGTTCAACCGGATCGTCCCGTGCCGGAGCGCGATCCACTGCGCGCTCAGGATCAACGCGGCATTCGCGGCCTCGCCGCTGTCGAGCATGGCGAGGAGGTCGTCGAAGGGGACGAGATGCCCGCGGATGTCCTCCCCCTCCTCGGCCAGCCCGCCCATCCCCGCGCTCCCGTCCGGCAGATCGCAGATCGCGACGTAGGAGTGGAACACCTGCGCGATGCCACCCGGACTGGGATAGTAGCGGGCCACGAAGCGGAGTGCGTCCGCTCCGGCCTCCAGCCCCGCCTCCTCCCGCAACTCGCGCAGCGCCGTCGCCTCCGCCGTCTCGCCCGCGTCGATCAGGCCCGCGACCGGCTCCAGCATCCAGGGCTGCGGATCGCCCTTCGCCAGCGGGCCCAGCCGGATCTGTTCGACCAGGAGCACGCGGTCGCGCACCGGATCGTAGGGCAGGATCGTGGCCGCATCGGTCGTGTGGCTGACTGCGCGGCGGATCGACCCGCTGCGCCCGCCATCGAACCGGGGATGGTCGATCTGCCATTCCTCGACCCGGTGAAATCCTTCGTAGGGGTAGTCGACACCGCTGACGGTGACGCTGGCCGCACGGTCCCCGCCCCCGAACGTGGCCGGGCGCCCATGGGCGCGGGCGGTAGCGACCCCATGGGCGCGGGCATGGATGATGGGGCGCAGCATGGCGAGGTCGTCCGGCGTCGCCTTGCCCTTGGCGCGCAGGATCTCGGCGCTGGCGATACGGGTCCGCTCGCCATGCCGCGCGATCCACGCATCGAGGTCCCAATCTTCGCCGCACCCACCCGCCGGAGCCCGGTAGCAGGCTGCGGTCACGGGACCCGCGACGGTCTCGACCTCCACCGCCTCGGGGCCGTAGCCGAACGCCACCTCGTACCAGTCCAGCCTTTCCCGTGCCGGACCGTCCAGTGGTTCGGTCAGAAGCCCCTCCGTGCGTCCGCCCGAAACGAGGACGGGCCAGTCTCCCGCCGCGGCCCGCTCCACATGCCACCTATCCAGCGTCGCGGGCTCGGAAGCGATCTCGCGCCCCGCCACCGCCGCGAGGAGCGACGGCCAACGCAACGTCCCGAAGAGAAACAGGCGCGTCATGTCGTGATCCGCCTGACCGGGTCGCCCTCGAACAGCATCCCCATACAGACCGGAACCGCAGCGGCGGGGCGATAACGACAGCACCCAACCCGTTCCTTTCCAGACAGAACACGATCCACGATGGTCCGATCCGCCCACGACCCGTGGGCCGCGGAATCCCGCTTCGCCTGCACCGGCATCAGGCGGGCTTGCGCACGATCATCTGGATCACATCGCAGTTCCCGTATTCGAACGCACCGGCGCAGGACGTGAGATAGGTGTTCCACATCCGGCGAAAGCGTTCGTCGAAACCGAGGGCCGCGACCTCGTCCCACCGCGCGTTGAACCGGTCGAACCAGCGCCGGAGCGTCAGGGAATAGTCCTTGGCGATGGAGAGCGACGCGCCCTGCTCCAGGCCCGCGCGGGCGATTTCCTCCGTCAGGCGGAACGGCGCGGGAAGGAAGCCGCCGGGGAAGATGTACTTCTGGATGAAATCGATGGAGCCGATATAGACGGGCCAGCGGCGGTCCGGCACGGTGATGATCTGAAGGCTCGCCAGTCGTCCCGGCCGCAGCCGCTCCCGCAGCGTGTCGAAATAGGCGGGCCAGTAACGTTGACCGACCGCCTCGAACATCTCGATGGAAGCGATGCCGTCATAGCTGCCACGTTCGTCGCGATAATCCTGAAGCTTGAAGTCCACGAGATCGGAAAGCCCCGCGCGATCAATGCGTTCCTCGGCGAACTTCAACTGCTCCGCGCTCAGCGTGAGGCATGTGACCTTGAGGCCCCGCTCCCCGGCCGCATATTCCGCGAACCCGCCCCAGCCGCAGCCGATCTCCAGCACGTGCTCCCCGGCGCGCACGTCCATCCGGTCGACGATGGAGGCGTATTTCGCGGTTTGCGCCGCCTCAAGGTTTTCCTGCCCGGTCTCGAACATGGCCGCCGAGTAGGTCATCGTGTCGTCCAGCCACAGGCCGTAGAAATCGTTCCCCAGATCGTAATGGGCGGAGATGTTGCGCTTGGCCTGCCGCCTGCTGTTCTGCTGCATCCAGAAGCGGACCCGCTCGAAGGCGCGTACGAACTTCATCCCGGGCATCTGCTGGATGAGGCTGTCGCCTTCCTTGTTGATGAGGTCGTAGAGCGTCATCAGGTCCGGGCTGTCCCAGCTTCCGTCCACATAGGCGTCGGTGAAACCGAGGTCCCCCTCCCGCACCAGCCGGGCGAAGACACCGTCGTCGCGAACGATGATCTCGGCCACGGGTCCCGGCTCCGCCCCCTCGTGCCGGAACCGGCGTCCGTCGGGCAGAACGACGTCCATCCGTCCGCTCCGCGCCTGTTGCAGCATGCCGAAGGCGGCGGCGAAATAGCGTGGCAGGTCGGTCTGTCCGTCGAGCGAAGTGATGGCGTCCATGTATCCCCCGGATTTGGGGGCGACGAAACCACCCCCCGGCGCCGCGGACAAGTCGGCCAGAGTCATTCCGCGGCGTCGCGTTGCCCGTATGCCGCGAGGGCGCGTTCGCGTCCCTCCTTCAGGCCGACCACCGGGTCCGGATACGGATCGTCGGGCGCGAGGTCCCAGCTTCGGGGAACAGCCTCGAAATACGACATCGCTTCGGGCCCGGGATCATCCGCCAGCTCCGCCACCCAACGCCTGCGATAGACTCCGTCCGGGTCGAACTTCTCCGCCTGGGTATCCGGGTTGAAGATCCGGAAGAACGGTGCCGCATCCGGCCCCGAACCCGCCGCCCATTGCCAGCCCATCGCGTTCGACGCCGGATCCCAGTCGATCAGACAATCGGCAAACCAGTCGCAACCGATCTTCCAGTGCGTCATCAAATGCTTGGTCAGATAGCTGGCCACGAGCATCCGGGCGCGGTTGTGCATCCGGCCGGTCACATACATCTCGCGCAGGCCGGCATCCACCGTCTCGATTCCGGTCCGGCCGCGGCGCCAGACTTCCGCCTCCGAATTGTCGTCGCGCCACGGGAAGGCATCCCATTCCGGGCGCCAGTTCGCACTGGTCAGACGCGGCGTGTGATAGGCAAGGTGGTGGGCGAAGTCGCGCCAGACCAGCTCCTTGAGGAACGTCTCCGCCCCGGTGCCCCCCTCGCGCAGGGCCCCCTGCGCCGCGTCCCAGCAGGTGCGCGGCCCGATCTCGCCATAGGTCAGGTTCTCCGACAGGCCGCTGGTCCCGTCCTCCGGCAGGCGGTCGCGCGCGGCGGCATAGTCGGCCACCCGCTCGGCCAGGAACCGGTCGAGCCGGTCGCGCGCCGCCGCCTCTCCCACGGTGACGTGCCGCGACACGATATCGGCGCCCCGGCGCATGGCCCGCCCGAGGTCCCAGTCCGCGAGGTCGTCGCCCCCGGGCCACGCATCCGGCGGCGCGAGTTCCGCGACCGGTGCGGCGGGCGGACCCGGATCGCGGTTCCGCACCGCCTTCCAGAGCGGAGTGAAGACCTTGTAGTGGCTGCCCGATCCCGTCTCGACCGTCCACGGCTCGAACAGGACGTGGGCGGCGTGGCTGTCGGCGCGCAGGCCGTCGGCGCGCAAGCCCTTCCTTCACGCCGGTATCGCGGGCCCGTTCCTCCGCCACATAGAGCCGGTTCCAGACCACCGTATCGGCCCCGGTCTCCTCGACCAGCCCCCGCAGGGTTTCCAACGCCGGACCGCGGCGCAGGATCAGCCGCGATCCCACGCCCTCCAACGTCTGCGCAAACGCCTCCAGCCCGAGGCCCAGCCGCCAGCGCGGAGCGGCACCCCACCCCTCCACGACCTCGTCCAGCAGGAAGACCGGGATCACCGGCCGCTCCTGTTCGGCGGCCCATGTCAGGGCGGGATTGTCGCCAAGCCGGAAGTCCCGGCGCGTCCAGTAGAGTATCGGTTTCATCTGGCGTCAGATAGCCCGCCGCGCGCCAAGGCAATATCCGCGGAGAAAGACGTGCAAAGGGGGCCCGCAGGCCCCCTCCCCGATCCGCGCGACAGAACCGGCTATCGCTTCGGCAGTTCGGATCGCAGCCCCTGGAAGATGCAGACGCACATCAACAGCAGGACCACGGTGAACAGCAACCCCGTCGAGATCACCATGGATTGCAGCGCCGCGAGCCCCCCGCCGACCAGGAGCGCGATCGCCACGGCCCCCTCGAACACGCACCAGAACACCCGCTGCGGCATCGGGGCGTCGACCTTGCCGCCCGCCGTGATCGTGTCGATCACCAGCGATCCCGAATCCGACGAGGTCACGAAGAACACGATCACGAGGACGATCCCGATGAAGGACGTGATCGAGGCCAACGGCAGGGGATCGAGCATCTTGAAGAGCTGCAACGGCAAGTCGGCATCCTGCGCCGCGGTGTAGCCGTCGTTCAGCACCTGATGGATCGCCGTGCCGCCGAAGATGGACATCCAGGCGACGCAGACCGAGCTGGGAATGAGCAGGACGCAGATCACGAATTCCCGCACCGTCCGGCCCCGGCTGACCCGGGCGATGAACATGCCGACAAAGGGTGACCAACTAATCCACCACGCCCAATAGAAGGCCGTCCAGCCCTGGCTGTAGTTTACGTCCGCGCGTCCGAACGGATTCGACAACGCCGGCAGGTATTGGACATAGGCCACGAGGCTGTCCCAGAAGAAGCTGAACAGGAACAGCGTCGGCCCGACGATCAGCGTGAAAAGCGCCAGCAGCCCGGCAAGGCCCATGTTGATCTCCGACAGGACCTTCACGCCCCCGTCCAGACCCCGCATGACCGACACGAGCGCCACGGCGGTGATGACGGTGATGAGGATCACTTCCGTCGTCGTGCCGATCGGCACGCCGAACAATTCGTTCAGACCTGCATTCGCCTGCGTCGCGCCGAAGCCGAGGGATGTGGCGAGGCCGAAGAGCGTGGCGAAGACGGCGACGATGTCGATGACGTGACCGGGCCAGCCCCAGACCCGCTCGCCCAGAAGCGGGTAGAACGCGGACCGGATCGTCAGCGGAAGGCCCTTGTTGTAGGTGAAGAGCGCCAGCGCCAGCGCCACCGTCGCATAGATCGCCCAGGGGTGCAGGGCCCAGTGATAGATCGTGGCCGCCATGCCGAGGCGGACGGAGCCGGGCTCGTCGCCCGTGGTCGCGCCGAGCGGCGCCCAATCGCTGCGGAAGCCCCCCTCGTCCAGCGCCGTCTCGCCGAACGCGGTCGAGAAGTGGGTGAGCGGTTCGGACACACCGTAGAACATCAGTCCGATGCCCATGCCCGCCGCGAACAGCATCGCGAACCAGCCGATATAGGTATAGTCGGGAACGGCCTCCGTCCCGCCGAGGCGAACCGATCCGAACGGCGTCACGATCAGCATCAGGGCGAACAGGACCACGATATCGGCGGACCCGATCAGGAACCAGTCGAAGTTCTGGGTCACGAAGGAGAACATCGCCGAGAAGACGCTCGCCGCCTGTTCCGGCAGGGCCAGGGTGAAGAACACGAAAGCCACGATCGCCACGCCGGAGATCAGGAAGACCGGATTGTGGATGTCGAGGCCGAGGGGGCCGATCTGCCGCTGGATATTGTCCTGGCCGATTTCGTATTGCGTCTCGATCAGCTCGGTCCTGCCGTCGGGACCCGGTATGCCCGTTTCGGTCGCCGCATCCGTCATGTCGGTCTCCCCGTTCGTTTGCGCATGGCCGGCAAGCCGCCGGGTCCGTGCCCTTACCCTAGCGTCATGGTGCCACGGGCGGGGTCGAAACACGACCAGCCGGGACGGCGCCCCGACGCCGCGGGTCGGTTACGCGTTCACGTCGATCACAATTCGCCCCCGCACGCGACCCTTGAGGATATCCGCGCCCAACTGTGGCAGATCGGCAAGCGTCGCCTCCACCACCATCTCCTCCAGCGTTTCCATCGGCAGCGATTCCGCGATCCGCTTCCAGGCCCGCACGCGATTGTCGTAGGGCTGCATCACGCTGTCGATCCCGAGCAGGTTCACGCCCCGCAGCAGGAACGGGATCACCGTCGCGGGCAGGGATGCGCCCCCGGCGAGACCCACCGCCGCGACCGACGCGCCGTATTCCATCTGTCCCAGCACGCGGGCGAGCATCGCCCCGCCGACCGCGTCGACGCAGCCGCCCCAGACCTCCCCCTCCAGCGGGCGCTTCACCGTCTCGGCCAGGTCCGCGCGCGGCACGATCCGGGTGGCGCCGAGGCCGCGGAGATAGTCTTCCTGCTCCGGCCGTCCCGTCACCGCGGCGACCTCGCGTCCGAGTGCGGCAAGCAGGGCGACCGCAACGGAGCCCACGCCGCCCGCGGCCCCGGTCACCAGGATCGGGCCCGCGCGAAACCCCTGATCCTCCAGCGCCTGCACCGCCAGCATCGAGGTGAAACCCGCCGTGCCGACCGCCATCGCCTGCCTCGTGGTCAACCCGTCGGGAAGCGGGACCAGCCAGTCGGCGCGCACGCGGGCTTTCTGCGAATAGCCGCCCCAATGCGCCTCGCCCACCCGCCAGCCGGTCAGGACGACCTTGTCGCCGGGGGCATAGCGGTCGTCGTCGGACGCCTCGACCGTCCCCGCGAAGTCGATCCCCGGGATGTGCGGATAGTTCCGCACCAGCCCGCCCCCCGGCCCGATGCACAATCCGTCCTTGTAATTGACCGTCGAATACTCGACCGCGACCGTGACCGGCGCTTCCGGCAACCGGTCGAGGCTCATGTCCTGAACCGAAGCGGCGGTGCCGTCCTCGCCCTTCTCGACCACCAATGCCTTGAACGTCATGTCGTATCCCCTTCTATCGTAATGTATTCCATCGTGTGGCGCCGCTCCGCAAACCGTCCTGCGTTTCGATCTCAGGATCCGGCCCGGTGGTCTCGCGCCATCACGCGTCGTCCGGCATGAACGCCAGATCGGTCGTCCCCGTGGTCGCCCCGGCCGCCGTCAGCATGGCGTGGACCTGGCCGCGATGATGCGTCTGGTGGTTGAAGACATGCGTATAGAGCGTTGCTTTGTCACGAGAGATATCCGTTCCGGTGATCCCCGAATGCCAGGTCAGATCGCCGCCGCATTCCGTCAGCCGTCCGGCCCAGTCGAGGATCGCGCCGTCGGTCGTCTTGCGCCGCGCGGTCCAGGCGGCAACATCCGGCGTCAGCCTGACGGCGTTCGCGCCGTCGATCTCGGGCGCCGGGAGGTCGTCGAACCGGCTCATCCACATCTCGTCGCCCCAGAGCAGGTGGTTCGCCGTCCCCAGGATGGAGCCGAAGAATGCGCCTCGGTCCCGCTCCGCCTCGCCCTCGGGCAGCGTCGCCATGGCCTCGATCATCCAGCGGTTCTGCCACGCGTTGTACCGCGCCATCATCCGCACCCAATCCGGCGTAATCATCGTGCTTCCTCCCTCAGCCATGACGTCCAACGTGGATAGCCCCGCGTCCGACGTCGGTTTCACCCGACCCGATCACCGCGGCACCTCCGGCCCCGACCAGTCGATCTGACAGATTTCGGCCGAGCGTCCCTCGAAGTCCCAGACCCGCCCGAAGGCACGCACCCGGCCCCTGGTGGCGGTCGCGACGGTGATGTCGGACCCCATCCAGTATTCGGTGTTGGTGGCGACGATGTCCCGCTCGGGATCCTTGCCCGCGACCGGCACGACCTCGCCCTGAATCTTCTTGCCCACCATCAGGCGACGGGCCTTGCCCTCGGTCTCGTAGGTGATCGCCGCCCGCTCGGCGCCGAGAAACTCGCTCACCAGAAGCTTGAACAACCCCGTGGTTCCCTTTGCTTTCCCGGAGAAAATATCCACCAATCCGTCATACGCCCCGTCGCTCGCCCGCTCATCGATGAACGCCGCCGCCTTCCAGTTTCCCCGCGCCATCAGGCCCGGAATCTCCAGCAGCAGGCCGACATTCAGACCGGAAAGGTCCTCGTCGCCGAAATGCCCGGTATCGATGCGGATTCCCGACCAGGCCTGGCAATAGCCTTCGGTCGGCGCGTGCTTGCCCAGGCTCACGACGCAGGGACAGAACACCGTGCAGTTGCAGTTCAGGATCAGCTCGCCCTTGATCGCCCAGGGCGTCGTCCCCGGCGCGGGGTCGGGCGACATGCGGGGCGACACGACGGGCGCGGCGATGGTTTCGGTCATGCAATTCCTCCGATCAGGTAGCCCGCGCCCAGGAGGCAGGCGAGGCCGATGGCCCGGGGAACGGCATCCCCGGAGGTGAGTTTTTCCAGCGTCATCAGCAGCGTGGCCAGCGCCATGAACCCGAGGCTCATGGCCCCGCCGATCAGGCCGAGCGCCATCAGCGCCCAGCAGCATCCGAGGCAGACGGCCCCGAGACGCAGCCCCATCCGCCATGGCCCTTCGTCCCAATGCTGCATGAAGAACGTCAGCGGCTGGCGACAGCGCGACAGGCAAGCGGCCTTCAGCGGCGAGACCTGATAGGCCGCCGCGGCGATCAGCAGGCCGGGCGCGAGCCAGGACGCCGCCGCGATATCGAGCCGTGCTGCGCCAAGCTGGACCAGAGCCGCCAGCCCCGAGAACCCGATCCAGATCGCCGCATAGCCCCCCACCAGCGTCCCGCCGCCGCCTGTCCCATGGGAATCCGCGATCTCGTCATAGGTCGCGAAGGCCGGGATCGCGGTAGGCAGCATCATCGCCGCCGACATGACCAGCCACATGGCGACCAGTCCCATCGGCCCGGCCTCCGCCGCCGCGACCCGGCAGACGTCGCGCAGGGCCGCCCCCGACCCGCCGGGAAGTGCTGTCGCCGCGAGCAGCGCCCAGGCGATCAGCAATCCGGCGTAGAGCGCCAGCCAATGCGGCGCGGTCATGCGGGACAGATGACGCAAGCGGATCCTTTCCCGAAGGGGTCCGTTCCCCTCCCTTCGGCATGTCAGACATCCAAAAGCCTGACAATTGCCTTTCGGTTCCGGCCGCGGACCGGCCGCATCCACGGCCACCGGTTCCGGCCCCATTGTGGATCCGATCCGCCGGTCCGCCGCGACGGGATCGGCGGCGACGGTTCATCCGGGCGCGAAACACCCGCGCGACCCCGCTTGCCGGGCGGCCCCCCGGACCTTAGATATCAACGTAAAACACCAACCAAGACCGACCAACACGGGAGACGATCATGAGACTTCACGCCACCCTTCTGGGCGGGGCCGCCCTGCTGCTCGCCCTGCCCGCCTCGGCCCAGATGACGGTGTTCGACTATGCCGGCTTCGAGGACCCCGCCTTCCATTCCAAATACGTCGAGACCCACGGCGCCAGCCCCGACTTCGCGTTCTTCGGAGACGAGGAGGAAGCGTTCCAGAAGCTGCAATCCGGCTTCAAGTCGGACGTGACGCATATCTGTTCGGGATCCGTGAACAAGTTCGTGGAATCCGGCCTGGTCGAGGCCTGGGACCTGTCGCTGATCCCCGAATGGGAGAACCTGAACCGCGACCTTACCGGTCAGCAGGTCGGATCGACCGAGGACGTCTTCTTCATCCCGACGGATTACGGCTCCACCGCCATCGCCTACAATTCCGACGAGGTTCCGGCCGAGGACGTGGCTTCCCTCGACGTGTTCCTGAACCCGAAATACCAGGGCCGCATGACCCTGCCGGACAATGTGGACGACGCCTACGCGCTCGCCTATCTGGCCACCGGCGTCACCGACTGGAGCGAGGCGACCGAGGAACAGTTCGAGGCGGCGTCCGACTGGCTTCGGCAGGCGCATGGCAACCTGCGGACCTACTGGACCGATCCGGCGGAACTGGGGCAGCTTCTGGCATCGGGCGAGGTGTTGGTAAGCTGGGCCTGGAACGAGACGCTGCCGACGATGGTGGACGAGGGCTTCCCCATCGGGTTCCAGCGCGAGGCGACCGAGGGTTCGTCGCTCTGGCTCTGCGGCTACGTCAACATGGTCGAGGCGGATGGCGAGGAATCGCTGGCCTACGACTACGTCAATGCGATGCTCGACGCCTCCTCGACCGTCGCCCTGCTGGAAGCCGGGTACGGACAATCCAACGCCGTCGCGATGGAGGGACAGGGCGAGGACGCGCTGGTGGCTTCCGGTCTGGGACAGATCGACGCGCCGATCCTGGCCCAGCTCCCGATGGCCGAAGATCTCCGCGAGCGGCAGAACGAGACGTTCGAGCGGATCAAGGCGGGATTCTGAGCCCCACCACCAAACGGCCAACGTCATGACGTTGGTCACGACGTAGGTCACGACCCCCGTCACGACGCGGGTCACCCCCTCCGGGACGCGCCGTCCCGTCCCTCGCCGGAACCTCCGGCGGGGATTTTGGTTGGACGACGGAACCTCGCAGGAACCCATCCCATGACAATAATCGACATCGTGAACATCCTCCTGGCCCTCGCCACGATCGGGTTCGGCGCCGCCGGTTGGCTCGCCCCCGCCTGGACCATGGAAAAGGTCGGCCTTTCCGATACCGGCTCCACCATGGGCACGTCGGAGGTCCGCGCGGCCTCCGGCGCCCTCTTCGTCGTGGCGGGTCTTGCGGCAATTCTGATCGGAACGCCCGTGGCTTACGGGATGCTCGGCTTCGTCTGGCTCGGGGGCGCCCTCGGCCGCGCCACCAGCCTCGCGCTCGACGGCACCAGCACCCGGAAATGGGGGTTCTTCGCCACCGAGATCGGTACCGGCGCCGCCTTGGTGATCCTGAACCTGTGGCTCGTTCCGGCTTGATCCCGGACGCGGTCGTGTCTATATCATTCCCTGTCTCCGCAAGGGGAATATGGCGATAAACGCACCCGTAATACGCGGCTCGGACCCGGGGGCGGTACCCGGCGACTCCACCAAACATCCCTCGTTGGGGGTCCATGGGGTCGAAACAGGATCGACGGACGTCTAAAGGGGCCAGCTTTCGCTCGGTGAGATACCACCGTTATCGGTTCAAAATGTACAGTTGCCAACGACAACCGTGCTCCGGTCGCGCTGGCTGCGTAAGCAGTCCGCAAGATCGAAACTTAAGCCCTTGCGCCTAGCAGCGTAAGGCGGGGTTCGCAGGCACCTGGCAACAGAAGCCTGCACTTTCCTCTCCTCCGCCGATGCGCCCTCCCCGCTCGACTTGGCCCTTGTTAGCAACGGTCCTGTCTGCTTCTATCTGCCCGTCACAGCCTTCGGGGGGCGCAGATGGCCGATGCTCGCGACACCATCGACTACGGAAGCCTCATGCACGAGGCGATGCGCGGCCTGATCGCAGAAGTGCTTCGGGACGTGGCGCAGAACGGCCTGCCCGGGGACCACCACTTCTTCATCGCGTTCGATACGAACCATCGCGGCGTGACGCTCGCCGGCTGGCTGCACGAGCGCTATCCGGAGGAGATGACCATCGTCCTCCAGCACGAGATCCTGAGCCTGGAGGTCGGCACCGACCAATTCTCCATCACGCTCAGCTTCGGGGACAGACCGGAGGCGCTGGTCGTTCCGTTCGACGCCATGCGCAGCTTCGTCGATCCCTCGGTGGAGTTCGGCCTGCGCTTCGAGGCGCGGGAGACGGGCCCGGTCGAGGCCCTGGAGACCGATGAGGACGAAGCTCCGTTCGCCGACATAGCCGAGGATGCCGCACCGCCCGCCCGCCGGGGCGATGCGGAAATCGTCAGCCTGGACAAGTTCCGCAAGTAGCGTTCCCGCACCGCGCTTGCGTGCCGCGCCCTCCGCGCGCTACCCCCTCCGGCGACCCGGGGTCCGAGGAGACACGCCATGACCACCACCCGCACCGAGACCGACAGCTTCGGCCCGCTCGACGTGCCGTCCGACAAGTACTGGGGCGCGCAGACGCAGCGGTCGATCCGCAACTTCCCTATCGGCTGGGAGCGTCAGCCGGTGGCCATCGTGCGCGCGCTCGGCGTCATCAAGAAGGCGGCGGCGGCGGTAAATCTCGGCTTCGGCGATCTCGAGGCGGACCTGGCAGAGGCGATCGGGAAAGCGGCGCGGGAGGTGATCGACGGCAAGCTCGACGACAACTTCCCCCTCGTCGTGTGGCAGACCGGATCCGGCACGCAATCCAACATGAACGCCAACGAGGTGATCTCCAACCGGGCCATCGAGATCCTCGGCGGAGAGATGGGCTCCAAGGCGCCTGTCCACCCGAACGATCATTGCAACATGGGCCAATCGTCCAACGACACGTTCCCGACGGCGATGCATGTGGCCATCGGAATGGTCGCCCGCGATACCCTCCTGCCCGGTCTGCGCAAGCTGCACGGGGCGCTGGCGGCGAAGTCCGAGGAATTCGCCGACATCATCAAGATCGGTCGGACCCACACGCAGGACGCGACCCCCCTCACGCTGGGTCAGGAATTCGGCGGCTACGCGCACCAGGTCGCCAAGGGGATCGAGCGGGTGGAGCTGTGCCTGCCCGACATCTACGAGCTGGCGCAGGGCGGCACGGCGGTCGGCACGGGTCTCAACACCCGCAAGGGCTTCGCCGAGAAGGTCGCCGCGGAAATAGCTGATATCACAGGGCTTCCCTTTGTCACCGCGCCCAACAAGTTCGAGGCGCTGGCGGCCCATGACGCGATGGTCATGTTCTCCGGCGCGCTCCGGACGGTGGCGGCCAGCCTCTTCAAGATCGCCAACGACATGCGCCTGCTGGGCTCCGGCCCCCGGTCGGGTCTGGGCGAGTTGATCCTGCCGGAGAACGAGCCGGGATCCTCGATCATGCCGGGCAAGGTGAACCCGACCCAGGCCGAGGCGCTGACCATGGTCTGCGCCCATGTCATGGGCAACGATGCCGCCGTCGGGTTCGCCGGGTCGCAGGGGCATTTCGAGCTGAACGTCTACAACCCGATGATGAGCTACAACGTCCTGCAAAGCATGCAACTTCTGGGCGATGCGGCGGCCAGCTTCACCGACAACATGGTCGTCGGCACGTTGGCCAATACCGACCGCATCGACAAGCTGATGAAGGAGAGCCTGATGCTGGTCACGGCGCTGGCCCCCACCATCGGCTACGACAACGCCACGAAGGTCGCCAAGACGGCGCACAGGAACGGCACGACCCTGCGCGAAGAGGCCATCGGCATGGGTCTGGTTGATGGGGAGACGTTCGACCGCGTGGTCGATCCGAAGCTGATGATCGGGCCGAAGTGACGGAAAAGCCGGTCAATCTCGGCCGCGTTCGCAAGGAACGGGCCCGGCGCGATGCAAAGGCCCGGGCGGATGCGAACGCCGTCCGGTTCGGTCGCACGAAGGCCGAAAAGGCGCGCGAGACGGCCGAGGCGGAGAAGACCCGCCGCGATCTGGACGGACACCGGGCGGAATGACCGATGCGCGGCCCCGAAAGCGGTCCCTGACTCTGCACGGGCACCGCACCTCCGTCTCGCTGGAGGAGGCATTCTGGCTCGCCTTCAACGAGATGGCGCGGGAGGAGGGGGTTTCGGTGAACGCGCTCGCCTCCCGCATCGACCGCGAACGCGGGGTCAGCGCCGGGCTCGCCTCGGCGATCCGGGTGGCGGTGCTGAAACGGGTGCAGGCGGCGGCGGATCGGTAGCCATCGGCGGTTCCTGTGAAGTGTTCCGGGACCCGTTTCCGCTCCACCTATCCGGACAGCTCCACCGGGCGGTCAAGCTGCCGTATGCCGAAACCGCCGACCGATGCAGAGCCAGTCCGGAGAACGTCTAGTGAAAGCCCTGCGCCGAGCCTTCGAGCACCGCGATCACCTCCCCGGGCGGAACCGCATCCGTCACGAACGCCTGCCCCACGCCCCGCGCCAGCACGAAGCGCAAGCGCCCCTCCACCACCTTCTTGTCCTGTCCCATCAACTCGAGCAGCGCAGCGGCATCCGGAAGGTCCCCCGGAATATCCGACAGGTCGCGCATCATGCCCATGGCCTGAAGATGCGCCCGCACCCGGCTCGGGTCCTCCTGCGCGCAGAGCCCCAGCCGCGCCGACAGGTCGAAGGCCAGCGCGCATCCCACCGCGACCCCCTCCCCGTGCAGCAGCCGGTCGGAATACTCCGTAGCCGCCTCCAGCGCATGGCAGAATGTGTGGCCGAGGTTCAGAAGCGCGCGGTCCCCCTGCTCCGTTTCGTCCCGGGCCACGATATCGGCCTTGGCCTGGACGCAGGCGCGCACCGCCTCGACGCGTAGGTCCACATCTCCCGCCGTCAGGGCCGACCCGTTCGCCTCCAGCCATCCGAAGAAATCCGCATCCCCGAGCAGGCCGTATTTCACCACCTCGCCATAACCCGCGCGAAAGTCCCGCGGCGTGAGCGTGTCGAGAAGATCGACATCCGCCAGCACCAGCGACGGTTGATGAAAGGCGCCGACGAGGTTCTTGCCGTGGCGCGTGTTGATGCCCGTCTTGCCGCCGACCGACGAATCCACCTGCGCCAGCAAGGAGGTCGGCACCTGCACGAAGCGCACGCCACGGCGCAGGATCGCGGCCGCGAACCCGACCAGATCGCCGATCACGCCGCCGCCGAGTGCCACGATCACGTCGCCCCGCTCGCAGCGCGCATCCAGCAGCCATTCGACGCAGGCGCGGAGACCGTCCCACCCCTTGGTCCCCTCCCCCGCCGGAAGGGTCAGCACCTCGGCCTCCACCGACCCCAGACCGGCCCGTAAGCCATCGAGATGAAGCGGTCCGACGCGATCCTCCGTGACGACGAAGACCCGATCTCGACGGAGCAGCAGCGCGATATGACCCTCGGCGCCCGCGATCAGATCCCGGCCCACGCGCACGTCGTAGGCCCGATCCCCGAGCGCCACATGAACCGTCTCGACCATCGTCCCGCCCTCGCGTTCAGCCCCCGAGGATACCCGCGCCGCGCAAGCACGCGACCACGCGGTCCACCATGTCGGGAATCGCGTAGGCGGGATCGGCATCGACGGCAAGGGCGGCGCGGGCGTAGTGCGGCTCCCGCTCGGCCAGCAATTCGCCGAGGGTCGCGCGGGGGTCCGCGGTCGCCAGAAGCGGGCGCGTCGTCTTGTGGCGCACACGGCTCCACAGCAACGGCTCGCCCGCGCGAAGCCAGACGGAGACCCCCGCCTGCGCGATGGCCTCCCGATTCTCAGGGCGCAGGAACGCACCCCCGCCGGTGGAGACGATGCCGGGACCCTCGGCCAGGAGCCGGCGCAGCACCTCCGTCTCCCGCGCGCGGAAGAACGGCTCGCCGTCGCGCTCGAATATCTCCGCGATCGTCATGCGGGAGGCGGCTACGAGGGCGTCGTCGGTATCGCGAAACGGAACGCCCAGCCGGGCGGCCAGGGCTGTACCCACGGCGGTCTTGCCGCTCCCCATCATCCCCACCAGGACCACGGGTCGCGTCAGCGCGACCTTCCCCGGCATCTTGTCGCCCATCACCTGCATCCGACGTCCATGCGCTACAGCACCTCCGATTGCCAACGATATCTGGCCGGGCCACAATGGGGCAAACAAGAACGAAGAGCGGGCGGGCGGCAGGCGATGATCCGGGCACTGAAATATCTACTGATCCTCGCCGTGCTCGGCGTGATCGGCCTGTTCGGCTATTCCTATCTGCTGGAGCCGGAGGCCGGTCCGGTGACCGAGACGATCGAGATCGATGCGGGGTGACGTCCTCCTTGGGGCGCTGACGCTGGCCCTCGCGCTTCCGGCGGGCGCGCAGGAGGCGCCGCAATCCGCGATTCCCTGGCTGAGCGACTCCATCTCCACGCGTCCGGGGCCGGATGAAGAGGCGCCCGCGACCGTCCCCACGGAAACGCAGATCACCGTCATGCCCCTCGGGGCCACGCGGCGCGATGCGGTGGGGCTCCTGTCGACGGCGTTGACCGGCCTGCCCGCCGACACCGTCGCCGGAAGCGATCCGGATCGGCTGGCCGATCTTCTGGCACGGCAGCCGGGCGACGCCTTGCCCGCGATGCAGGACATCGTCCTGATGCTTCTGCTTGCGGAGCTGGAGCCGCCACGGGCCGCGACCGATCCAGACGCGCTCTTCTTCGCGCGGATCGACACGCTCCTGCGGTTCGGCGCTCTGGATCAGGCGCAGGCCCTGCTGGAGCGGGCGGGCGCGACCGACAAGGCCGCGTTCCGGCGCTGGTTCGACACCTCGCTCCTGACCGGGTTCGACACCCGTGCCTGCGACGCGATGACGGCCAATCCGGGGATCGCGCCGACGCTGCCCGCGCGCATCTTCTGCCTGTCGCGGGGCGGGGACTGGGCCGCCGCGGCCCTGACCCTCGATACCGGCCGCGCCATCGGGGCCATCTCCGACGGCGATGACCGGATGCTCTCCCATTTCCTCGACCCCGAACTGTTCGAGGGGGAGCCGCCGCCGATCCCGCCGCGGCCGATGACCCCGCTGGCTTTCCGCCTTCTCGACGGGGTGGGCGAGACGCCTGCCACCCTCGACCTGCCGCTGGCCTTTGCCGTGGCGGACCTGCGGATCACGACCGGCTGGAAGGCGCAGATCGAGGCGGCGGAACGCCTGACCCGGGTGCGCGCGCTCGACCCCAATCGCCTGCTGGCACTCTATACCGAACGGCGTCCGGCCGCATCCGGCGGCGTATGGGATCGCGCGGCGGCGGTGCAGAAGCTGGACGCGGCCCTTCTCGGCGGACAGGCGGATGCCGTGGCCGATGCCCTGCCCGCCGCGGTGTCGCGAATGCGCGAGGCGGGCCTCCTCGTGCCCTTCGCCGATCTCTACGGCGCGCGGCTGACGATACCCGGTCTCCCCCCCTCCGCTGCGGCACAGGCGTTGCAGGTCGGATTGCTTTCGCCCGACTACGAAACGGTCGCGCGGAAGGCCCGCACCGCGGGGGCCACGCCGCAGCCCCGGGACGCCTGGGCCGTCGCCATCGCCCTGGGCGAGTTCGATGCGGACCCGCCCCCCGGCGACCTTCCCCGCGCGATCGCCGACGGCCTCACCGGGACCGCGCCGGACCCGCTCCTGCGACTGGCCTCCGAGGGGCGGCTGGGCGAGGGCCTGCTCCAGACCGGCCTGATGCTGGCCGAAGGGGCGCTGGCGGACCCCCAGGATATCGCCGATGCGCTCGCCTTCCTGCGCGCCGTGGGTCTTGCCGACACCGCCCGCCGCGTGGCGCTGCAACTCCTTCTGACATGAGCGCCCCCGACCTCCGCTGGCTCGACCGCTTCCTGGAGGCGCAGGCGGCGGAGCGGGGGGCAGCCCTGAACTCCCTCCTCGCCTATCGCCGCGATATCGAGGATTTCGCCGCCCATCTCTTCGGCCGGAATATCACGCTCTCCGGGGCGTCCCGCGCAGATATCGAAGGCTATCTCGTCGCCTGCGAGGCGACGGGCCTCGCAGCATCCACCCGCGCGCGCAGGCTCGCGGCGATCCGCGGGCTCTACCGGTTCGCCCATGAGGAGGGGTTGCGCACGGACGATCCCGCCATCCGCATCTCCGGCCCGGCGCGCCGGAAGGCCCTGCCCAAGACGCTTTCGGAGGGTCAGGTGGACGCGCTTCTGTCCGCCGCCGAAACCTTCGCAGAGACCGGGGCGGACCGCCTGCGCGACACCTGTCTGATGCAGCTTCTCTACGCGACGGGGATGCGGGTCACGGAACTTGTCTCGCTGCCTGCGATGGCCGCGCGGGGCGATCCGCGTATGGTCCTCGTCCGCGGCAAGGGCGGCAAGGAGCGGATGGTCCCGCTCTCCCCCCCGCCCGCGACGCGCTCGCCGCCTGGCTCTCCCATCGGGACGCGGTGGATGATGCGGCCCGCACCGAACGGGGCAGCGCGCCGTCCCCGCACCTGTTCCCGTCGCGGGGCCGGGCCGGGCACCTGACGCGGATGTGGTTCCACGGGCGGATCAAGACGCTCGCCGCCCATGCCGGGCTAGATCCGGACGGGGTCAGCCCGCACGTGCTCCGGCACGCCTTCGCGACCCACCTGCTGGAGGGCGGGGCCGACCTGCGGGCGATCCAGACACTGCTCGGTCATGCGGACATCTCCACGACGGAGATCTACACCCATGTTCTGGAGACGCGGCTGCGCGACCTCGTGCTGACCCATCATCCGCTGGCGCGGCCATGATTCCGCCGCCGCCCGACGTGGCCGCCGCGCTGGATGCGCTGCCCGCAGGCGCCCGCGACCTGCGCACGTTGATCCTCCATATGGCGACGACCGATCCCCGCATCGGTCCGCTGACCGAGATGCTGAAATGGGGCCAGCCCGCCTATCTGACGGCGAAGGGCATCGGCACCACCCTGCGCCTCGGCACGCTGCGCGACAGGGCTCACGCGGCGCTGCTGGTGCATTGCGCCACCCGTCTGATATCCGATCACCGCGCGCTGTTCCCCGACGAGCTGCGCTACGAGGAGACCCGCGCCGCCGCGCCGCATTCGGACGCCCCGCTGGATGGCCCGGCGATGCGCGCGCTGATTCGGGCGGGGCTCACTTATCATCTGCGCTATCGCGCCGCTTGAACCGGCCCCGCGCGCGCAGCATAACCCGGCAATGGAAACAACACTCGAAACCATGAGCGCCGGAGCGATCTGGGGCATCGCCGCGGCGATCCTCTGCCTGCTCGCCATGTCAGCATTCTTCTCCGGATCCGAGACGGCCCTGACGGCCGCGAGCCGCGGCAAGCTGCGCAGCCAGGCCGACAAGGGCAGCGCCGGGGCGGTCAGCGCCCTCAAGCTGACCGAGGACAACGAGCGCCTGATCGGCTCGGTCCTGCTCGGCAACAACATTGTCAACATCCTCGCCGCGTCGCTGGCCACCGCGCTGTTCACCGCCCTCTTCGGACAGCAGGGCGTGGCCATCGCGACCCTCGTGATGACGGCGCTCGTCCTCATTTTCGCGGAGGTCCTGCCCAAGACCTATGCCATCTCCAACCCGGAAACGGCCGCGGCCCGCGTCGCTCCCGTCATCCGCATCGTCATCCGCGTCTTCAATCCTGTGGTCAGCGCGGTTCGCGCGCTCGTCCGGGCCATCCTGCGGGTGTTCGGGGTCGATATCGACCCGGACGAGGCGATCATGTCCGCCCGTGAGGAAATCGTCGGCGCCATCACGCTCGGCCATACCGAAGGCGGCGTGATGAAGGAGGATCGCGACCGCCTGCTGGGCGCGCTCGACCTCGGCGACCGCTTCGTGGAGGAGATCATGCTCCATCGCTCCGGGATCGAGATGGTGGACGCGGCGAGCCAGCCCGAGGCGATTCTCGATCAATGCCTCGCCAGCCGTCACACCCGCCTGCCGGTCTTCCGCGGCGAGCCCGAGAACATCATCGGCGTGATCCACTCAAAGGACATGCTCCGCACCATCGACCGCCTGGTTCGGGGCGATGGCGGCGGCGTCGAGGCGGTAAAGAACTTCGACGTCACCGAAGTGATGATGAAGCCCTATTTCGTCCCCGAGACGACGACGCTCGACGACCAGATGCGGCAATTCCTGCGCCGGCATACGCATTTCGCGCTGGTAGTGGACGAATACGGAGCGCTTCAGGGCCTCATCACGCTCGAGGACATTCTGGAGGAGATCGTGGGCGAGATCACCGACGAATACGATCAGCCGGAGGAGATGGGTCTGGCGCCCGATGCCGACGGCGCCTTCCTGATCGACGGGGCGATGACGATCCGCGACCTGAATCGGGCGGCGGAATGGAGCCTTCCGGACGAGGAGGCGAACACCGTCGCGGGCCTCGTCATTCACGAGGCGCAATCGATTCCAACCACGGGTCAGGTGTTCAGCTTTCATGGCTTTCGATTCGAGGTCACGGCGCGGGACGCGAACCGAATCACCCAGCTCCGGATCCGTCCGCTCGGCTGATTCCCGCGCTGCGGCGGGCGGTTGGCAAAAAAGATTCCGGTGGCGCGACTCTGCCCGAAATGCCGCAGGCGAAGAAAAAGTCTTGAAATTCCGTGTCAGAGAGACGATCTCTCCCTCGCGACGTTATCTCTATCGACGACCATGCTCCTCACGGCTCCGTCTCTCGATCTTGCACTGACGAGCCAACCTGCCGCATCCTGTGGGCAGTATCATGAAGGAGATCGACGATGGCTACTGGCACCGTCAAATGGTTCAACAGCACCAAAGGCTTTGGCTTCATCGCCCCCGATGGCGGCAGCAAGGATGTGTTCGTGCACATCTCCGCGGTCGAGCAGGCGGGCCTGACCGGCCTGGCCGACAACCAGAAGGTGACGTTCGACATCGAGCCCGGCCGTGACGGCCGCGAAAGCGCGACGAACATCGCCCTCGCCTGAGGCGCGACCCCGCTCCGCGGGGACGAACCGACCGAAATAGAAAAGGGCGCGCCGTCGATGGCGCGCCCTTTTTTCGTCCGTCGGGAGGTCGCGGATCGTTACTCCGCCGCGACCCCACCCGACGGTGCGACATAGGTCGGCAGGTCCGTCTCCGCCCGGTGCCCCTCCGCCGATGGATGCAGACTTTCGGATTCGTCGACGCCAACCATCCGCCGGTGCCGCGCCAGAAAGAACGGACCGAAACCGCGCCATGTCCCCACCGACGGCGCCGTCGCATCGACCGGAAACCGCGTCTCCCACCCCTCCGGTAGGGCGAGGCCGACCGCTTCCAACCGCCCAAGCATCCAGATCAGCGGGACATTCGCCAGCGGACGGCTTTCCGCCTGCCCGCCCAGATGCCCGCCCAGATCGCCATGGGCCCCACTGAACCACACCTGCTCCACGCTTCGCGTCCGCTCGCCCCGCGTCTGCCAGCGATCCAGCGCGAAGGCGTCCCGCGTCTCGTCCAGGGCCATGGCATGGAACCCGTGCCGGACCCGCTGGCCCAGCTTGTGCGACCGGAACGCGTGGACCTCCGGGAACAGCCGCCACAGGATCGGCCAGCGAATCCCCACCGCCTGCACCGTGTCGAACACGCCGACGGCGGTGATCTCGGCCCGCGGATGGCAATGCATCGCGCCGAAACGCCGCGCCTCCGGCGATGTGGGATCCCGACGGTAATGGTCGTAGGCCACCTGGACCCGCGCATCGCTCAGCGCATCCTCCCGCAGGAGGCCCACCCGGTCGATCAGGCCCGCCAGTGCCCGCACCGCATAGGCCCCTCGCGAATAGCCGAGCAGGAACACGCGATCCCCGGGACGGTAGCGTTCCGCCAGAAAGGCGTAGGCCCGCCGGATCTGCATGTTGATCCCGACACCCGCCATGACTTCGGGGACATGGCGCCACCCCCGCCATTCGATCCCGGGCTCGTAATAGAGGCCGTCATGCCCGTCCGCGCGGAGCATCTTCCAGATCAGACCGATCGACGTCTCCTGACCGGAATCCAGCGAACTCAGCGTCCCGTCGAGCAGTACGACATGACTGCGCGGACCCGCCTCCTCATCGGAACCGTCGCGTCGGCGCCGGCCGGTGAGCCAGCGCCACAGAGGCAACCTACTCCGCAGCAATGGCCCCTTGAGCCTCCTGCAGCATCGCCCAGACGCGGGACGGCGTGAACGGCATGTCCACCCGGCGCAACCCCAGCGGATAGAGCGCGTCGAGCGCCGCATTTCCCACGGCGGCCATCGCGCCCACGGTCCCCGCCTCGCCGCATCCCTTCATGCCGAGGACATTCGCCGTCGACGGAACCGGCTCCGAATGGAACGCGATCATCGGAACCGCGACCGCGCGCGGCATGCCGTAATCCATGAACGACGCGGTCAGGAGTTGTCCGTCCGCATCGTAGACGACGCGCTCGCTGGTGGCCTGTCCGATCCCCTGGACCACGCCGCCATGCACCTGTCCCTCGGCCAGCATCGGGTTCATCAGCGTTCCGAAATCGTCCACCACCGTGTATTTTACCACGGCGAGGTCGCCCGTATCGCGATCCACCTCCACCTCGCAGAGATGGGCGCCGTTCGGATAGGACCGCCCCGGCAGCGATGTCGTCTCGCGCGTCTTCAGCAGGTCGTCGCGCCCGGCCTCCCGCGCCGCGGCGGCGGCCTCCAGCACGGTCATCACCGTATTCGATCCCGTGCTGCGGAACTGGCCCTCCTCGAAGGCGACCTCCTCCACCTCCAGCCGTTCGGCGACGAAGGGCGTGAACTTCTCGATCACCTTCTCCGCCGTGGCCCGGTTCGCCGTCCCCTGCGTCGTGACCGAGCGGGAGCCGCCGGTCCCGCCACCCTTGGCGATCAGGTCGCTGTCGCCCATCACCACTTCGATGGAGTCCGCGGGCACGCCGAGATCGTTCGCGACGAATTGCCGATAGACCGTGTCGTGTCCCTGCCCGTTCGACTGCGTCCCGACATAGAGCTTCACCCCTCCCTCGGCGGTGAACTCGATCTCCGCGGTTTCCTCAGGATCGCCCAAAATACTTTCGATATAGTAACAGAGGCCGAGCCCCCGCAATTTACCGCGCCCCTCGCTCTCGGTGCGGCGCGCCTCAAACCCCTTCACGTCCGCCTCCGCAATGGCCCGGTCCAGCACCCGGCCGAAATCGCCGACGTCGTAGAGCTCGCCGGTGGCCGAGGTGTAGGGGAACTGATCCGGTCGGATGAACGATTTCCGGCGCAGCTCGAACCGGTCAACGCCCAGTTCCTGCGCCGCGAAATCCATCGCCCGTTCCAGCACATAGATCGCCTCGGGTCGCCCCGCCCCGCGATACGCATCCACCTGCGTCGTGTTCGTGAATACGCCCCGGGACGCCATGTAGACGTCCTGCACATCGTAGCACCCCGGCAGGACCTTGGCGAAAAGCTCCGACTGGATGTTCTGCGCGTAACCGGAATTGTAGGCGCCCATATTGGCGATGTTCGTACAGCGATACGCGATCAGCTTGTCGTCCCCATCGAAGCCGAGATCAGCGGTGCAGATCAGGTCCCGCCCCGCATTGTCCGACAGCATCGATTCCGACCGATCCGCCATCCAGCGCACGGGTGCCGCGAGCTTCATCGCGGCATGGGCGACCAGAAATTCCTCCGGGTAGTCCATCGCCTTCATGCCGAAGCCGCCGCCGACATCCGGGTTCGTGACCCGCACCCGCTCCTTGTCGAGCCCCAGAAGTTTCGCCGCGGTCCCCTTCGTGCCCCAGACGCCCTGGCCGTTGACGCACATATGGAGTCGTCCGTCCTCCATGATTTCTGCGTAGCAGCCCCGCGGCTCGATCGACGCGCAGATGATGCGGTTGTCGTCCACTTCCAGCGTCACGACCCGCGCCGCGCCCTTCAGCGCCGCCTCCACCGCCTCCGCGTCGCCCTTCTCCCAGAAGTAGGCGAGGTTGTCCGGGGCCTCCTCGTGGACGGGCGCCCCGCCCTCGGCCACGTCCACCTTCACCGGCAGATCGTCGAACTCCACCTCGATCGCCTCGGCCGCGTCCCGGGCCTGGGCCATCGTCTCTGCCACGACCATGGCGATCCCCTCGCCGACGAAGCGGACCCGGCCCTTGGCCAGCAAGGGGCGCCCGGGCGTCTTGCCCTTGGTCCCGTCATGGTTCTTGGCCGGTGTCGTCCCGAGATTGTTGACCACCCCGTCCGCCTCGATGCTGTCGGAGGTCAGGACCATCCGCACGCCGGGCATGCCCTCCGCCTCCGTCACGTCCAGCGACGCGATCTCCGCATGGGCGACGGGCGAGCGCAGGAGATAGGCGTGCAGCGCCCCGTCGGGCGCCCGGTCGTCCACGTAGGATCCCCCGCCCGACAGGAGGCGCGGGTCTTCGGAGCGGCGGTTGGACTGGCTCAGGCCGAACTTTTCCATGGGAACCTCGGATATAGGGGGAAAGGCGGTGTTCGGGCGGACCTTAGCGGCCCGGCCCGACGTGTCCAGTGTCGGTCACCCGCCCGGCAGCACCCGGCCCAGAAGCGCGGCAATATGCCCGTCCCGTTCTTCCGGTGGCAAATCGCCGAACCCCTTCATCCGGCCCGACGCGAGCAGGTCGGCCAGACCGTGCACCATACTCCACAGCGCGTAGGCATCCGCCATCGCATCCACATCGCCATAGGCCGGACCGCCGGAGACGGCCGCGGCCCCCTGGGCCAGTCGGTCGAACGCCGCCGTCGAGACTGCGGACAGCATCGGGTCGCAGAAATCCGGACGATCCGATGCGAAGCACAGCCGGAATAGCGGAAGATATTCCCGCGCGAAATCGCAATAGGCGAGGCCATAGGCGGTCAGTTGGGACGGTCCCTGCCCCGTCACCGGCTCGCGCAGGTCGGCGAGCGCCATCAACCGCTCGTAGCCCCGTGCCGCCAGCGCCGTCAGCAACCCGTTCGCATCCCCGAAATGATGCGCGGGCGCCGCGTGGCTCACGCCCGCCCGACGCGCCACCTTGCGAAGCGAGAACCCCTCGATCCCGGATTCGGCCAGTTCCGCCTCCGCGGCGACCAGCAGGGCCGCGCGCAGGTCGCCGTGATGATATTTCCGGGGTTCTTTCACGCGCCTTGCCTATCCCCTTGTCCCTGTCACCGTCAAATAACTTGACGCCGTCAGGATTGGTGCGGTATTTCGATCTTGCCACCGTCAAGAACAAGGCCGAACGATGACCCCAGACCTTCTATTCCGCATCGGCAGCATCCTCGCCCTGTCCGGCTGGGCGATCCTCGCGCTCACGCCCCTCGCCCCCCGCGCGGTGCTCTTCGTGTCGGGCATCGTCCTGCCGCTGACGCTCTGCGCGCTCTACGCCATCGCCGCGGCGCTCTGGCTGCCGACCGCACCCGGCGGCTTCGACAGCCTCGCGAATGTTCAGCTCCTCTTCACCGATCCCGGGGCCGCCACCGCGGGCTGGATCCATTTCCTCGCCTTCGACCTCCTCGTCGGCGCCTGGATCGTTCGGGACGCGCGCGCGGCATCGCTGCCGCATATCGCGGTCCTGCCCTGCCTCTTCGCGACACTCATGCTCGGCCCCGTGGGCCTGCTGTCGTGGCTCGGCCTGCGAACACTCCTGACCCGAAAGGCGACCCTCGCATGACGATCACATCGCCCGGTCTCAGCCGACCGCGCTTCGGACAGGACGTGCCGCTCCTGACCGGGACCGCCGCCGCCCTTGGAGTCCTGAGCATCCTGCTCGCCTTCGCCCTGCTGTCCGATGGCCGCAGCCTCGACGCCGAGAATGTCTGGCTCAAGCCGCTGAAATTCTCCGTGGCCCTCAGCCTCTACTGCGCCACGCTCGCCTTCTCCGCATGCCTCCTGCCGTCGACCGTCCTGCGGTCGCGCGGGATGCGCCGCTACCTCATCCTCGTGGTCGCCTGCATCCTCGCCGAACAGGCCTGGGTGACCGTCGCTGCCGCATCTGGCCTGCGTTCGCATTACAACCAGGCACAGCCCCTCCTGACCGCGATCTACCCCGCGATGGGCCTCGCCGCCTTCGTCCTCACGACGGCCGCGGGCGTCTTCGGCTGGCACATCCTGCGCGCCGGCTGGGGAGAGGTCGAGCGCGCCGTCGGCTGGTCTTTCCTCGTCACATTCGCCCTGACCGTGCCCATCGCGTTCACCCTCTCCGGGATGCCCGTGACCGCGCCCGGCCTGCCGCCCTTCGGCTGGACGCTGCTCCCCGGCGACCTGCGCCCGGCACATTTCCTCGCGACCCATGCGATGCAGGCCGTCCCCCTCGCGGCCATCGCCCTCGCCGCGCTCCGCCCGCTGCCCTACGGAACCGGGGCCGTCCTGACCGCCGCCTGGTCCTCCCTCACCCTCGGCGCCGCCGCCTACGGCCTCGGGCTGCTCTGAAACGACGGGCGCCGGGCTTTCCCTTCGCCGTCCCATTCGATATCGCCTCCCCGAAACGGGCGGAGCGCGGAACCATGGACAAGACATTCGACGCCGGGACCGCCGAGGCCCGCATTTCCCGCGACTGGATCGAGAGCGGGGCCTTCCGCGCCGGGGCCGGTGCCCGCCGGTCCGAGACCTTCTCGATCCTGATTCCGCCGCCCAACGTCACCGGTTCGCTCCATATGGGTCACGCATTCAACAACACCCTCCAGGACATCCTGACCCGCTGGCACCGGATGCGCGGCTTCGACACGCTCTGGCAGCCGGGAACCGACCATGCCGGCATCGCCACCCAGATGGTGGTGGAGCGCGAGATGGCGCAGGACGGCACCAACCGGACCCGTCAGCAGATGGGCCGGGACGCCTTCGTCGAGCGCGTCTGGCAGCAGAAGACCAAGTCCGGCAACCGCATCTTCGAACAGCTCAAGCGCCTCGGCGCGTCCTGCGACTGGGACCGCGCGGCCTTCACGATGTCCGGCGCGCCGGGTGCGCCCGCGGGCGAGGAGGGAAATTTCCACGACGCCGTCATCAAGGTCTTCGTGGAGCTTTACGAGCGCGGCCTCATCTACCGGGGCAAGCGGCTGGTGAACTGGGACCCGCATTTCGAGACCGCGATCTCCGATCTGGAGGTCGAGAATGTCGAGACGCCGGGCCATATGTGGCACTTCCGCTATCCGCTCGCGGGCGGTGCGACCTACGAATATGTCGAGAAGGATGCGGACGGCGCCGTCCTTTTCACCGAGACGCGCGACTACATTTCCATCGCCACGACCCGGCCCGAGACGATGTTGGGCGACGGCGCCGTCGCGGTCCATCCGTCGGATGCGCGGTATGCATCGATCGTCGGCCAGCTCTGCGAGATTCCGGTCGGGCCGAAGGAGCATCGCCGCCTGATCCCCATCGTCACCGACGAATATCCCGACCCGGATTTCGGCTCGGGCGCGGTCAAGATCACCGGTGCCCATGATTTCAACGATTACGACGTCGCCAAGCGGCAGGGCATCCCCCTCTACCGCCTGATGGACACGCGCGGCGCGATGCGGGACGACGGCGCGCCCTACGCGGAGGCGGCGGCGCAGGCCAAGACACTCCGAGAGGGTGCCGACCTGTCCGAAGCCGAGGTCGACGCGATCAACCTCGTCCCCGACCACCTGCGCGGGCTGGACCGGTTCGAGGCGCGCGCCCGCGTCGTGGAGGAGATCACCGCCGAGGGTCTGGCCGTCATGGTCCCCGTCACCGATCCCCGTCTGGGCAGGGGTGCCGCCTCTGCCGGGTCCGACGCGACCGGCGCGCCGCCGCTGGCCCCGGAGGAAGGCGGCGAGGTCCGCACCGAGGCGGACCAGCTCGTCCCCCTGATCGAACCCAAGACGATCATGCAGCCCCATGGCGACCGGTCCGGCACCGTCATCGAACCGATGCTGACCGATCAGTGGTTCGTCGACACCGCGCAGATCGTGCAGCCCGCCATCGACGCCGTCGAGGACGGCACGATCCGCATCCTCCCGGAGGCGGACCGGAAGGTCTATTTCCACTGGCTCCGGAATATTCAGCCGTGGTGCATTTCCCGCCAGCTCTGGTGGGGCCATCAGGTGCCGGTCTGGTACACGATTGACCCGTCCGGCGGCACCGATTGGCTCCCGATCTGCGCCGCGACCGAGGCCGAGGCCCACAAACGGATCGAAACGATCCACGGGCCCGATGCCAGCGTTCGGTTCGTGGCGAACGAAACCGAGGCGCTAGAGGTCCTTGGGGCGGATCTGCAGGGGCTGAATACCCGGACCGAAGGCATGATCCGGCAGAAACAGGGGCCGCAGGCGGTCCCCGCCTTCCGCGACCCCGACGTTCTCGACACTTGGTTCTCTTCCGGCCTCTGGCCCATCGGCACGCTGGGCTGGCCCGAGAACACGCCCGAACTCGACAGGTATTTCCCGACCTCCGTCCTGATCACCGGCTTCGACATCCTCTTCTTCTGGGTCGCCCGGATGGTGATGATGCAGCTCGCCGTGCTGCCCGATACGAAGCCGACCGTAGAGCGCATTCCTTTCAGGGACGTTTACGTCCACGCCCTCGTCCGCGACGCGTCCGGCAAGAAGATGTCGAAGAGCCTCGGCAACGTCATCGACCCGCTCGACCTGATCGACGAATACGGGGCCGATGCCGTCCGCTTCACCCTCGCCGCCATGGCCGCCATGGGCCGCGACCTGAAGCTGTCGACCCAGCGGGTCGCGGGCTATCGCAATTTCGGCACCAAGCTCTGGAACGCCGTCCGCTTCGCCGAGATGTACGGCGCGACCTACGGCTCGCTGAAATCGGCCGACGTCATGACCGATGTCACGACCGACGTCATGACGTCCGTCACGACGTGGATCCCGACATCGGAGCCGCCCCGGCAGACGGTCAACCGCTGGATCATCGGCGAGACCGCCCGCACCCGGGAGGAGGTCGATTCCGCCCTCGCCGCCTACCGCTTCGACGACGCCGCGAACGCGCTCTACCGCTTTGTCTGGAACGTCGTCTGCGACTGGTATGTGGAGCTTTCCAAGCCGGTGTTGCAGGGCGAGGATATTGACACCAAAGGGGAAACGCAGGCCGTGATGGCTTGGGTCCTCGACGCCTGCATGACCATGCTGCACCCGTTCATGCCCTTCGTGACCGAGGAATTGTGGTCCGTCACTGGCCACGAAGGGATGCTGGTCCATGGCGTCTGGCCCGAAGACCTCGCCGCGCAACTCGTTGATGAAGCGGCCGAAACCGAGATCCGCTGGACCATCGCCTTCATCGACGCCGTCCGCTCCGCCCGGGCCCAGATGAACGTGCCCGCGGGCGCGATCGTCCCCGTGGTCGCGGTCGAATGGGATAGCGCATCGCAACAGGCTGCGGAATCGAACATGGCGGCGATTCAACGGCTTGCGCGGATCGAGGGGATCGAGGACGGAGCCGCGCCGCGCGGCGCCATCGCGGTTCAGGTCGGCGGCAATCGCTTCGCCCTGCCCCTCGACGGGATCATCGACGTCTCCGCCGAGCGCGCCCGTCTGGAGAAGGCATCGGTGAAGCTCGCCAAGGAGATCGGCGGAATGGAACGCCGCGTGGGCAATCCCAACTTCGCCGCCTCCGCTCCGCCCGAGGTGGTCGAGGAAACCCATGCCAATCTCGCGGCCCGCCGCGGCGAGGCGGAGGCCCTCCAGTCGGCTCTCGACAGTCTGGCTGAACTGGATAGCTAGGTGAACGACGCGTCGCAGGGCTTTGCAGGAAAACGATTTCTCCTTCGAAACCTGTGACCAATACACCGGGGCGCGGCCCCGTCGCTTCAACCTCGGGCCACAAGTCGTTGATGTGGGACCCCCGTGTCGGTCAATCGGGACGATACGTCTCGCCTTGTCTCGATCGCCTTGAAGCCCCCCACCGCCGGGCATAGGTTCGCGGCCAATGCCCCCTGCGACAGGCGTGGACGGGGCAAGAGAGGGCGCAGCAGATGCAAGATCCAGTCGATCACTTTCAGAACAACCTCGTCCCGATGGTGGTGGAGCAGACCTCCCGCGGCGAACGGGCCTACGATATCTTCTCACGCCTCCTGAAGGAGCGGATCATCTTCGTGAACGGGCCGGTCCATGACGGGATGAGCCAGCTCGTCGTCGCCCAGCTGCTGCATCTGGAGGCGGAGAACCCGTCGAAGGAGATCAGCATGTACATCAACTCCCCCGGCGGGAGTGTCGTGGCGGGGATGAGCATCTACGATACGATGCAGTATATCCGGCCCAAGGTCTCGACCCTGATCTGCGGGATGGCGGCCTCCATGGGTTCGATCATCGCGGTCGGCGGGGAAAAGGGGCTGCGCTTTGCCCTTCCGAACTCCGAAGTCCTCGTGCACCAGCCCTCGGGCGGCGCCCAAGGCACGGCGACGGACATCCTGATCTCCGCACGATCCATCGAACGGACGCGCGAGCGCATCTATCACCTCTATATGAAGCATACCGGCCAGGACTACGAAACGGTCCAGAAGGCGCTCGACCGCGATCTCTGGATGACCCCCCAGGAAGCCAAGGACTGGGGCCATATCGACGAGATCGTGGCGACCCGGGACGAGGCGGCGGAAGCGGTCAAGGACGACTGATCCGGTCTCGCGGGCGTCGGTCCGGTCGGCACATCGATGCCGTCCGGACCGCGTCCGACAGCCGCGGGAAGACCCCCGGTTTTTGGCATTGTGGCTCGTGGGCGTTCTTTCTAGGGTGTCCGCGACCGACGGAAACAACAGCGCGGGGCATGCCCCCCGCAGCTTGCAGCCCGGTTTTCGGGTCGCCAGCGAGGAGGCTCGAAGATGGCCAACAACGGCTCCGGGGATGGCAAGAACACCCTCTATTGCAGTTTCTGCGGGAAGTCCCAGCACGAGGTCCGCAAGCTGATTGCCGGTCCCACGGTGTTCATCTGCGACGAATGCGTCGAGCTGTGCATGGACATCATCCGCGAGGAGACGAAGGCCGCGGGTCTCAAGACCGCCGACGGCACCCCCACCCCGCGCGAGATTTGCGAAGTGCTGGACGATTACGTCATCGGTCAGGAACACGCCAAGCGCGTGCTCTCGGTCGCGGTCCACAACCATTACAAGCGCCTCGATCACGCGGGCAAATCGGACATCGAACTGGCCAAGTCCAACATCATGCTGATCGGCCCCACCGGCTGCGGCAAGACGCTGCTGGCGCAGACGCTCGCACGGATCCTCGATGTGCCGTTCACCATGGCGGACGCGACGACTCTGACCGAAGCGGGTTATGTCGGCGAGGATGTCGAGAACATCATCCTCAAACTGCTGCAGGCAAGCGAATACAACGTCGAGCGGGCGCAGCGCGGCATCGTCTACATCGACGAGGTCGACAAGATCACGCGCAAGTCCGACAACCCCTCGATCACCCGCGACGTGAGCGGCGAGGGTGTACAGCAGGCGCTTCTGAAGATCATGGAGGGCACCGTGGCCTCCGTACCGCCGCAGGGTGGCCGCAAGCATCCGCAACAGGAATTTCTGCAGGTCGACACAACCAACATCCTGTTCGTCTGCGGCGGGGCCTTTGCGGGCCTCGACAAGATCATCGCCCAACGCGGCAAGGGCTCTTCCATGGGCTTCGGTGCCGAGGTGAAGGCGCCGGACGAGAAGACCGTCGGCGAGTTCTTCAAGGATCTGGAGCCGGAGGATCTCCTCAAGTTCGGTCTGATCCCGGAATTCGTCGGCCGCCTGCCGGTGATCGCCACGCTGACCGACCTCGACAAGGACGCCCTTGTCATCATCCTGACGCAGCCGAAGAACGCACTGGTCAAGCAATACCAGCGGTTGTTCGAACTGGAAGGCGTGCAGCTTACCTTCACCGACGACGCGCTGCAGGCCATCGCCAGCCGCGCCATCGAACGCAAGACCGGCGCCCGGGGCCTACGGTCGATCATGGAGGATATCCTCCTCGATACGATGTTCGAGCTTCCGGGCCTCGATACGGTCGACGAGGTGGTCGTCAACGAGGAGGCCGTTCGCCGCGAGGTGAAGCCACTGCTGATCCATTCCGAAGAGAAGAAGGAACCGGCCACCGCCGGTTGAGGGAGGGCCGGGTGGGTCGCCGCATGTCGGTCGCCATCCTCCGGATGTCAGGTACCTGCGTGTTTTTCAGCCGCAGGTCCTGATCCATCGGGCGAGCGGACTATGTTCGAACGCATGAAGGACCATTTACCTCCCCGCCCGTTCGACCCGACCCGCGATGCCGCCCTGGACCGGCTTGAAGCCTTCGTGCCCCGGGCCGGGCGTACCTATGCCGCGGAACGCAATCATGACCTCGACGGACATCCGCACGTCTCCGGCCTCTCGCTCTGGTTGCGTCACCGCGCGCTGACGGAGGCGGAGGTCGCGGCCGCCGTTCTCGACCGCCATGCGCCGTCCACGGCGGGCAAGTTCCTGAGCGAGATACTCTGGCGGACCTACTTCAAGGGCTGGCTGGAGCGGCGGCCCGGCATCTGGAGCGGCTATCTCGACGGCCTGTCCGCCGCGCGCGACCGTCTGGCGACCGAGGCGGGCCTCCGGGTACGGTGGGAGGAGGCCTGCGAGGGGCGCACCGGTATCGCGCCCTTCGACCACTGGGTGCGGGAGCTGGTGGAGACGGGCTACCTGCACAATCACGCCCGCATGTGGTTCGCCTCGATCTGGATGCACACGCTGCGACTGCCGTGGGAGCTGGGGGCGGACTTCTTCCTGCGCCATCTTCTGGACGGGGATCCGGCCTCCAACACGCTGTCCTGGCGGTGGGTCGGCGGGCGGCACACGATCGGGCGAAGCTACCTCGCGCGACCGGGCAATATCGTGCGGTACTCCGCTGGCCGGTGGGATGCCGAGGAGCTTCGGGGCCAGCTCGCGTCGGACGCGGATCTCGACGCGGAGGAGCATCCCGCCCATCCGCAACCGGGCCCGATGCCGGAGGATGCGGACTGGGATTCCGACCGCCTCACCGGCCTCCTGCTGACGGAGGACGACCTGCACCCCGACTTCCTCCTCGCCCGAGGACTGCGCCCCGCCACCGCCGCGATCCTGATCGCCCCCGCGGGTCGATCCCCGCTCGCCGTCTCCGCAAACGTCACGTCCTTCACGCAGCGGCTGGCGGAGGATGCGGCCGCGCGGCTGTCCGCGATTTTCCCCTGTGCGGCGCCGACCGACGATCCCGTCGCGATCGTCCGCTGGGCCATGGCGGCGGAGCTGGAACAGATCGTCGTTCCCTACACCCCGGTCGGCCCGGCCCGGACCGCGCTGGACCGAGTGGAAGCAGCTCTGACCATTCCGGTCATACGACCCCTGCGGGCGTGGGATGCGACGGCATGGCCCCATGCGACGGCGGGATTCTTCAAGGTCAAGGCGCGGACGGCCGACATCCTGGAAGCGATCCCGCAGGATCTCGGGCCGTGAGGAGGTCGCCCCACGCGGGCGAAGACTTCACAGCACGCCCCGAAATCGTTACGGTTCCGGACAGGCAGGGTCGGCCAACGATCCGCCACGGCAAGAGCGGCAGATGGAATGCAGAGATGTGCGATTGGCGATCCGACTGGCGCGTGCATTCGCCTTTGAGCGGCATATCGTGACGTCATCCGCAGTGCCCGCAATCGTGACCGGTTGGGCGCCGTGCAGCTTTGCAAAGGCGGCGCGCCCAGCCACAGAAATTGCGCGCCCGGCCAAAGACACCGACCGGATCGACCGCATCTTCCGATGCGGACACGACCATCCTCACCCCGTCCGATCGCACGGCGACATTCCGCGAACCCGTCCCCGTCCCGCGCAAGCGGACCTATCGCCCGTCCGGCCCGCCGCCTATTCCCGCCCGAACCCTGTCCCGGTCATACGGAGAATCGCCTCCATGCTCCGCCCCCTCCTCGCCGCCCTCCTCCTGACCGCGCCCGCCGCCGCTCAGGAATTCCAGACCCAGGCCGGATCGGCCGTCGTCGTCGATCACAATACCGGGCAGGTCCTGCTTTCGAAGAACGCGGATGTGCCCCTGCCCCCCGCCTCGATGTCGAAGCTGATGACCCTCAACATGGCGTTCGAGGCACTGGAGGACGGTCGCCTCACGCTGGAGACGGAGCTTCCGGTCTCGGAACACGCGGCCAGCTATGGCGGGTCGACCATGTTCCTCGATCCCCGCGACCGCGTCTCGGTGGAGGATCTCATCCGCGGCGTGGTCGTCCTGTCGGGCAACGACGCGACCGCCGTTCTGGGCGAGGCGCTCAGCCCGGACGGCACGGAGGACGGATTCGCCCAGATGATGTCCGACCGCGCGCGCGAGATCGGGATGACCCATTCGGTGTTCCGCAACTCCAACGGCTGGCCCGCGCCCGGGCATGTCATGTCCATGATGGACCTCGCCGTGCTGGCCGAACGCCTCATCACCGAGTTCCCGCAATACTATCCCTATTTCGCCGAGACGGAGTTCGCCTTCGACGGCCGCTCGCCCTCGAACCGCTTCAACCGCAACCCGCTTCTGCGCCTCGGAATCGGGGCCGACGGTCTCAAGACCGGGCATACGCAGGAGGCGGGATACGGTCTCGTCGGCTCCGCGGTGCAGGGGGATCGCCGCGTAACCTTCGTGATCTCCGGCATCGACAGCGAGCCGGTCCGCGCCGAGGAGAGCGAGCGGATCGTCAACTGGGCCTTCCGCCAGTTCGCGGAGGAGCGGCTTCTGGGCGGCGACGACGCACCGGTCATGCAGGCGGACGTCTTCATGGGCGAGACGCGGACCGTCCCCCTCGTGCCCGCGAAGGAGGTCACACTCCTCCTGCCGGTCACGGGTCGGGAGGCGGTGACCGGCGAGATCACCTATGACGGGCCGCTGGAGGCCCCCATCGTCGCGGGCGATCCCATCGCCACCCTCACGCTGTCCCATCCCGGCATCGCTCCGCGGGAGGTGGCCTTGGTCGCCGGGGCCGACGTGGCCCGGGCGGGTCCCTGGCGGCGGGTCCGCATCGCGGGGGCCGAAGTGGCGGGCCGCGTCCTCGGCTCCGCAATGGAGCGGTTCCGCTAGGCGCGCGGTTCCGATGGCCAGCGCGGGCGTGGCGCTGCTAGGAGGTCGCCCATGTTCATCTCCTTCGAGGGCATAGACGGGTCGGGCAAGTCCACCCAGGCACGGCGGCTGGCCGACACCTTGCGGGAGCGTGGCATCGAGGCCGTCCTCACCCGCGAGCCCGGCGGCTCTCCCGGTGCCGAGGAAATCCGCCGGTTGCTGGTGGAGGGGGAGCCGGGCCGCTGGTCGGCGGAAACGGAGCTTCTCCTCTTCACCGCCGCCCGTCGGGACCATCTGGAGCGTCTGATCGCGCCCGCCCTGTCCCGGGGCGACTGGGTCGTATCGGACCGTTTCGCCGACAGCACGCGGGTCTATCAGGGGGCGACCCGCGGCGATCTGCGCGCGGTGGTCGATCGCCTCCACGACCTGATGATCGGACGCGAACCGGACCTGACCTTCGTCATCGACATGGCGCCCGAAGCGGCCCTCGCCCGCGGCCTCGCCCGACGCTCCGGGGAGGACCGGTTCGAGGAGTTCGGCCTGTCCTTTCAGCGAACGCTTCGGGACGGGTTCCGCGCACTGGCCCGTGATACGCCGGACCGGATACGCCTGATCGACGGGGATGCCCCGCCGGACGACGTCGCCGCGCACATCCGCGCCGCCCTTCCGGAAGCCGTCGCCCCATGACTGACGACATCCCCGAAGCCGACCGCGCGGGCGACGCGCCCCATCCGCGCCACACCGCACGCCTGTTCGGGCAGGAGGCGGCGCAGTCGGCGTTCCTCGACGCCTGGAACGGCGGGCGAGTGCATCACGGCTGGCTCCTGACCGGGCCGCGGGGCGTGGGCAAGGCGACGTTCGCGTGGCGGATCGCGCGGTTCCTCCTGACCGATCCGCCCCGCCCCGCATCCGATCTCGACCCGCAGTCAGGCCACCCCATCCTCCCGCAGGTTGCGGCGCTCTCGGCGCCGGGCCTGATGCTCCTGCGCCGCCCGTGGGACGACAAGCGGCGCGTTCTCGCGACCCAGATCACAGTGGACGAAGTGCGCCGACTCGGCGCGTTCTTCGGCCTCTCCGCCGGGGGGCGCCGTGTCGTCATCGTCGATGCGGCGGACGACCTGAACCCCAGCGCGGCCAACGCCATCCTGAAACTTCTGGAGGAGCCGCCTGCGCGGACGACCCTCTTGCTCGTCGCGCATCGGCCCGCACGCCTGCTGCCCACGATCCGCTCCCGTTGTCGGGTTCTGCGGCTTGGGCCGCTCCCCCCCGACGGCCTGGCCGAAGCGGTGGCTCAGGCCGGTGGCACGCCTGACCCCGGACAGGATGCGCTGGCCGAGGGGTCCGTCGGCGCGGCCCTGTCGCTGGCCGAGGGCGGGGCGGAAGCCTATGGTGCCCTGCTCGATCTCTTCGACCGCTCGCCCATGGATCGCGCCCGGGCCCGCAAGCTCGCCGATGGATGCGCGGGGCGGGCCGGTGCGGAGCGTCTCGGGCAGGTGCTCGACGCCGTCGACCGCCTGCTGCACCGGACGGCGCGTGCGGGACTGCTCGGGCCGCCCGCAGACGCGACCGGGCCGGAAGCCAGCCTCCTCGCCCGCCTCGCGCCCCATGACCGGGCCGCCCGCGACTGGGCCGCGCTCTCGCAACAGATCGTGGACCGCGCCGCCCATGCGCGCGCCGTCAACGTTGATCCCGCCGCCATCGTCTGGGACGCCCTGCAACGGATCGACGCGCAGGCCCGCAAGGTCTGACTTGCGCCCGTCCTATCCGCGACCTAGCTGCGCGCCCATGGAACCGAAGATCACCGACAGCCATTGCCACCTCGATTTCCCGCAGTTCGAGGGAGAGCTGGACGACCTCGTAGCCCGCGCGGCGGCAGCGGGCGTGCACCGCATGGTCACCATCTGCACCCGCCTCCGACAAGCGCCGCAGGTTCGCGCCATCGCCGAGGCCCACGCCCCCGTCTATTGGGCCGCAGGCACCCATCCCATGTCCGCCGCGGAGGAACCGATGGCCCGGGTGGAGGAACTGGAGGCCCTTGCCGCGCATCCGAAAATGGTGGGGATCGGCGAGACCGGGCTCGACTATCACTACACCGTCGAAACCAAGGCCGTGCAGCAGGAGAGCCTGCGCGTCCATATAGAGGCCGCGCGCCGTACGGGCCTTGCCCTCGTCATCCATTCCCGGGATGCCGACGACGACATGGCCCGCATCCTTGCCGAGGAGCATCGTGCCGCGCCCTATTCCTGCGTCATGCACTGCTTCAGCTCCGGGCCCGCACTGGCGGAGTCGGCGCTGGAACTCGGTTTCTATCTCAGTATGTCCGGGATCGCGGCCTTCCCCCGGTCCGGGGACTTGCGCGCGATCTTCGCCACAGCCCCGCTCGACCGCATTCTGGTCGAGACGGACGCGCCCTATCTCGCGCCTCCGCCCCATCGCGGCCGCCGCAACGAACCCGCTTATGCGGCCCACACCGCGCGCGTAGGGGCCGAGACGTTCGGCATCGATTACGCGAATTTCGCCGCCGCGACCGAGGCGAATTTCGCCCGCCTCTTCCCGAAGGCCATTTGAACGATCCTTAACCGGTCAATGGCAATGCAATGGTTTCGACCCGGCATGGCAGCACTGTCCCGGAGGTGAATCCTTCCGGCATCCGCCGCCATGGGCGATTTCGGTCGGGATCGTCTCCGGGAGGAGGAGCGGGCTCCGGGCGACTGCCGGGAAGACGGACGTGGTCAGCAGGGCGACTGCAAGAAACGCCTTCATCGGGTAAACCTCTCCACTGGATACGTGAACGGACGTTAACGATGGCGATGCATCCTGTCCCGATGAAAACGCCCGGTTCTGGCGGCCGATCCCGAATCGGGCATCACGCCAGCCCCCCCTCGCGCCGGACGAACGCGACGATCTCAGCCACCCCGTCCCCATGTCGCAGGTCCGACAGGACGTAGGGTCGCCCACCCCGCGCCACGTCGAGATCCGCCCGCGCCTGATCCAGGTCCACGCCCACATGCGGCGCGAGGTCGGTCTTGTTCATCACCAGCAGGTCGGAGCGCGTCACACCCGGCCCGCGTTTGCGCGGAATGTCCTGCCCCGCCGCCGTGTCGATCACGTAGATGGTCAGGTCCGCGAGTTCCGGCGAGAAGGTGGCCGCCAGATTGTCGCCCCCGCTCTCGATCAGGACGACGTCCAGATCGGGATGCGCGGCGCGCAGGTCGGCGATGGCGGCGAGGTTGACGCTGGCATCCTCCCGGATCGCGGTGTGGGGGCAACCGCCGGTCTCGACCCCGCGGATACGATCCATCGGCAGGACCTGCGCCCGCATCAGCGCCTCCGCATCCTCCCGCGTGTAGATGTCGTTGGTGACCACCGCGACCGACAGGTCCACCGACAGCGCCCGCGCCAGATGCTCCGTCAGCGTGGTCTTGCCCGCGCCCACGGGTCCGCCGATGCCGACGCGAAGGGGGCCGTTGGCGGAGGTCACGCCGCGTCCTCGGCGGCGAATACCTCCAATGCGGCGTTCAATCCGTTGATCGCGGACGGAAGCCCGCCATAAAGCGCCATCTGCCAGATGATCGCCGCGACCTCCTCGCGGCTCAACCCCGCCTTGCGTCCGCCGACGATGTTCACCTTGAGCTGCGGAATCGTGCCCTGCGCGGTCAGGGCCGCGATGGTGGCGATGTAGCGGTCGCGCAGCGGCAGCGTTTCATCGGCGTAGTGACGGCCATAGGCCCAATCCACGATCCCCTCGGCCAGACCGGGGACGAGATGTCCGTAGCGGGCGCTCAGGGCATCCTCCATTCCCGGATTGACGTGTTCGGACAGCGCCTTGCCGGTTTCATAGGTGCTCATGTGCGGAAGATCCTCGGTTGCAGGGTTTCATGCGCCATCGCATCCATCTCCGCCAGAACCGCTCCGGATCCGGGCGGATCGACGTCCTTGCGCGCGGCGACCTCCGAGATCACGGGATGCAGGCTGCGCAACACCGCCTGCGCTTCGGTCTGGCCGAGCGGCAGGAAACGCGTTGCCGCCGAAACGAGCTGGGTGGTGAACCCTTGGAGATAGAGCGCCACCACCAGCCCCGCCTCCATCCCCCGCGCGCGCAGGCCCAGCGCCGCCGGCAGCGGCAGATCCGACAGCGGCGGCTCGCCCAATCCGGTCGTCACCGCGCAAAAGGCGGCGCCCTGGGCCCGCGTCTCCTCCCACCGCTCGGCGCAGCCGGCCCGGGCGCGGACCAGATCCGACAGCTCCGTGATGCAACCCCCGCCCATCGCCGCGCGAATGACCCAGGCGTCGAGCGCGCCGGTGCCGTGTCGCAGCACCGTCACGACCCAAGCCCCGGTCCCGGCAGCGTCGCGCACGCGCCCCGTGGCCATCGCCGTTTCCAGCCCGTGGGAGTAGGCGTAGCCCGACAGGGGAAAGGCCGGGGACAGCCATTGCGTCAGCCGCAGCAGGTCAGTGCTCATGGGACCCGTCGCGGCCGTGATCGTGGCCCATCGTGCGCCCGTGCCCGTAGGCGCCCCCCTCGGGGTGGAACGGCTGCATCTCGGTAATGATGTCAGCCCCCAACCCCTCCAGCATTCCCCGCAGAACGTGATCGTCCCGGATCACCAGATGATCGGGCGCCATCTGGCACGGCGTATGGCGGTTCCCGATATGCCAAGCCAGCCGCGGCAGGTCGCCGCGCACGATCAGCACGGCCTCCGCCGCCGCTTCCAGCGCGATTTCGGTCCCGTCATCGAGACGAAGGCCCGCGTGGTGCGACAGGTCGGTCAGCTGGGGTAAATCCAACATCACCGCGCGACCCCCTTCGGTCACGAGCCGCTTCCGGCGCACCAACCGGGCATCGTAGTCGAGGCGGATGGTGTCGGCGGGAGCGTGGAGGTGATCGAGGAGGATCATTTGCCGTCAACTTCTGAATGAACTGTCACTTCAATGGCATTCAGGAAAGCCTCTAGCCAATACTCTAGAGCTAGAGGCAAGAGCTGGACGGCGTTAAATCTTCCGTCTTCGGTACGAACCCACATGGTAGGGGTCCTTTCCAATCGTTCCTTTGGATACCGGAACCATCCGCCTGCGTCACGATGACGGACGCCATACCATTTGAAGAGCATTTCCGGAGTTATGCCGTGACTACTGCCAATGGAGTGATCGATAGTTTGACCTCCAAGCACACGCACGCCTTGTAGGTCCGTAATCGAGTCATGTTCCAACTTCCCGAGCAGCTCGAGCATCGTAGTATCTGCGTTTAATACCTCTGGACGGTCCAATACCTGAGCACGCAACTTCACTAAGTCATGTCCGTCTCCTTTCGGGTCATAGAACACATCTACCGATAGCAGCAGAGATTTTATTGCCAGTTCGACACCGTGCGATGCGCAGTGCTGTGGAACGGCGCCAGCAGAGAGTTCTGAGATTGTTGTCGTCCACTCCACGGTTAAGAAACTGTGAAGCAGCAAGGTAGTCCCATGCCATAATTTTCATGCCGATGGCGTCGGTTCTCCGCCGGCTCAAAACAGGAAATACCGCTGCGCCATCGGAAGTACGTCCGCCGGTTCGCAGGTCAGCAGTTCTCCGTCGGCGCGCACCTCGTAGGTCTCCGGATCGACCTCGATATCCGGGGTCAGGTCGTTGAGAATCATGTCCCTCTTGCCGATCCCGCGGGTGCCCTTCACCGCGATCACGTCCTTGGCGAGCCCGAGGGTTTCGCCAATGCCCGCCTCCACCGACGCGGCCGACCCGAAGATCACCGCGCCACGTTCCACCGACCGGCCGAAGGCGCCCCACATCGGCCGCGAATGAACCGGTTGCGGCGTCGGGATCGAAGCGTTCGGGTCGCCCATCTGCGCCATGGCGATGGTCCCGCCGATCAGCACCATCTCGGGCCTCACCCCGAAGAATGCCGGGCTCCAAAGCACCAGATCGGCGCGCTTGCCCACCTCGATGCTACCAATCTCGGACGACATTCCGTGCGCGATGGCCGGGTTGATGGTGTATTTCGCGATGTAGCGGCGGACGCGCAGGTTGTCGTTGTCGCCACTCTCCTCCGCAAGCCGCCCGCGCTGGCGCTTCATCTTATCGGCGGTCTGCCACGTGCGGATCAGGACTTCGCCGACCCGGCCCATGGCCTGACTGTCGGAGGCGATGATCGAGAAGGCACCCATGTCATGCAGGATATCCTCCGCCGCAATGGTCTCCTTCCGGATCCGGCTCTCGGCGAAGGCCACGTCCTCGGGGATGGACCGGTCGAGGTGGTGGCACACCATGAGCATGTCGAGATGCTCCTCCAGCGTGTTCACCGTATACGGCCGCGTCGGGTTGGTGCTGCTCGGAATGACATGGTCCAGTCCGCAGACCTTGATGATGTCGGGTGCGTGGCCGCCCCCCGCGCCCTCGGTATGGAAGGCGTGGATGGTGCGGCCCTTGATGGCGGCGATTGTATTCTCGACGAAACCGCTCTCGTTCAGCGTGTCGGTGTGGATCATCACCTGGACGTCCATCGCATCCGCCACGGTCAGGCAGGTGTCGATGGCGGCGGGCGTCGTCCCCCAATCCTCGTGCAGTTTCAGCGCGCAGGCCCCGGCCGCTACCATCTCCTCCAGCGGGGCGGCGCGCGACGCGTTGCCCTTGCCCGAGAGCGCGAGGTTCACCGGAAAGGCATCCATCGCCTGCAGCATCCGCCCGATATGCCACGGGCCGGGGGTGCAGGTGGTCGCCAGCGTTCCATGGGCCGGGCCGGTACCGCCGCCGAGCATGGTGGTAACGCCGGAATGGAGCGCGTCATCGATCTGCTGCGGACAGATGAAGTGGATATGCGCGTCGAATCCCCCGGCGGTCAGGATGCGGCCCTCTCCCGCAATGGCCTCGGTCCCCGGGCCGATCACGATATCGACCCCCGATTGGGTATCGGGGTTGCCTGCTTTGCCGATCCCGGCGATCCGCCCGTCGCGCAGGCCGACATCCGCCTTATAGATACCGCTCGCATCCACGATCAGCGCGTTGGTGATGACGGTGTCCATCGCCCCCTCGGCGCGGGTCCGCTGCGACTGGCCCATCCCGTCGCGGATGACCTTGCCGCCGCCGAACTTCACCTCCTCGCCATAGACCGTGCGGTCGTCCTCCACCTCGATCCACAGCTCCGTGTCGGCGAGGCGCACGCGGTCGCCGGTCGTGGGGCCGTACATGTCGGCATAGGTGCGGCGGGAAAGGGTAGCGGGCATGGGCGTCTCCGGGTCGATGGCCGGAGGGTTTCCGCCGCCGCGGGCGGGGTCAAGCCCGAGGGCGCGCGGATGCCCATCATTCGGGCACCCGGCGAACCCGGTCGCCCTACCGCATCATGCGGCGGAACTCCCCGTTGCGCGACTCGGTCTCCTCCAGAATGCAGGCGTAGAAGAACATCGGCCCGCCCGTCCCTTCGGAATCCAGTTCCGGCTCGCATCGGGCGTCCCGCCGCCGGAGCCACGCCCTCTGCTCCCGCAGCAGCCGATCGCCCCATCCGGCACGATCCGCGGCGGGCTTCAGGACCCGCCAGAGACGATTCAGTTCATCGTCCGCGATCTGGGCCCGATGGCTGAGACATTGCGTGGCGGCGATCGTGCTGTCCTGCCGACCGATGCAAGGTTGCGCGGTCCCGAGGCCGGGGATGGCCGCCGCGACCGCCGCGAGGATGAGCGCCCGCATCAGATCATCGCGAAGATTCGGGCCGGTCCCCCGGTGCCGCCCTTATGCGCCGGGGCGCCGACCACCAGCGTGGCCCCGGCGGCGGGGACGTCCGAAAGGCCCGCGAGGCATTCGATCCCGTAGCGCCCGGCGGGAAGCCAGGCATAATGCGTGGCGAAGTCCGCGCTCGGCCCGTGATCGAGCGACAGGGTATCCACCGCCATCGCGGAGGCGGATGTCTGCTCCAGCAACATGGCGGTCGCGTCCGGATGAAAGCCGGGGAAATGCAGCCCGCCCGCATCGTCCGCGCCGCGGAAGGACGGATCGCCCACCTTCGCCGCCCAGCCCGACAGCATCGCGACGCAAGCCCGGTCCGGGACGTCGCCGTTCTCCGATATCCAGGCCGAGAGGTCCTCCGGCGTCACCTGCGCATCCGGGTCGGTCGCCGCCTTCTCGCGGATATCGACCACGCAGAGCGGCACGATCAGGTTGCCGACCTCGATCTCGTCCACGGACTTTCCGTCCGCCGAAAAGTGGAGCGGCGCGTCGATATGGGTGCCGGTATGCTCGTTGATCGAAAGCTGGAACAGGTTGTAGCCGTCGGCGGCGAAGTCGAACTGCTTCTCCATCGTGATGCCCGGCTCGCCGAAGAAGGTCGGAAAATCGGGGCCGTAGGCATGGGTCATGTCGCGCACCGACCCGTGCCCGTCCGCCAGCGCGGGCGTCCCCGTCACCACAGCCGCCGCACCCGCGACCCCCGCCGCCAGCCCGCCGCGGAACAGGTCCCGCCGGCTGAGCATCCGCTCCCTGACCGCATCCATCACGCAGATATCGCACATGGTCCACTCTCCTCGCCGCTGTCTGGGATGCAGGCTCGGCCCGCGGCGGGGTCCGTGTCAACAATCGTGACGCGGGTGTCCGGCAAGGTGGGGTTCAGCGATCCTGGGAAAAGACCATCAAATCCTCGAGCCTCCGGCGCGTCAGGCGCTCCAGACACAGCGTCCCGACCATCGGTTGCATCGACCCGCCCTGGACCAGCATCGCCTCGGCGGCGCAGGCATTGTCGCGGAACGGGATCCAGTCGCGCTGTGCCTGCCGGAGGACCTCCTCCATCGTGACAGGAGTGGATCGGCCGTCCCGCGCCGCATTCTCATCGAAAACCTTCGCCTCGGTCAGGGCAAGACGATAGGCGAGGTTCAACTCTTCGTCCGCCTCGATCCAGGCCTGTTCCGCGCAGAAATTCAGCTCCATCTGGACCAGATCGTCCGATTGGCAATCCACCTGCGGAATCTGTGCTGCCACAGGCCATACCAGCACCGTCACCGCCAAGGCGCTCCAGACGATCCGTCCCAAACGGCTCATCCCTTCGTCAGCCGGGCCGCATTTGCCCGGGTGCGTCGTCCGACCGGCGTCAGCGCGCGGCCATAGGCGCGGGACATCCCCTGCCCCGTCGCCAGCGCCACCGCCCCGGCCCGCCAGGCATCCGCAAATGCCGTCTGCTTCTCGGTCACCATCCGCCGCGTCTCGTCCGCCCGCGCGGGCACGATCCCGGCCATGCCCATCATCCGCAGGCCGATCACCAGCTGCGCCTCGGCCAGCATCCGCGCCGTGCGCATCTGCAACCGCCAGAGATCCATCATGTCAGAGGTCCCCCATGACCTGCCCGTTGAACCCGAAGACCCGCCGGTCCCCCGACAGCGGCACGAGCGGCACGCGCCGCGACTGTCCCGGTTCGAACCGGATCGCCGTCCCCGCCGCGATGTCGAGCCGCCGACCCCGTGCCGCATCCCGGTCGAAATCGAGGGCCGGGTTGGTTTCCGCGAAATGGTAATGGCTGCCCACCTGCACGGGCCGGTCGCCGGTATTGGCGACGTCGAGCGTCAGCGCGTCGGCACCCGCGTTCAAGGTGATTTCACCCGGGGCGCAGACCACTTCGCCCGGAATCACGTCCGCGGCTCCGGATGACGGATGCGGTGCCAGATGCGTTTGCCGAACAGGCCGATCAGCGCCCCGAAGGCGAGCATGAAGGCCGACGAATCCACGCCGAGGATCGCGCACATCACGGCCGCCACCATCAGGATCACCAGCAACGCCGCGAGATCGAACTCGTGCTCGCTCACGGGAAATTCGCCCAGCCAGATGCTCTCGGACCAGTCGCGGAGCTGGCGTTCGGCCCAGGGCACGAGCAGACCCGCAAGAATGCCGATCACGAAGTTCATGAGGATCATGTCGCTGTCTCCAAATCCGCGTCCGCCGCACCTGCATCCCGTCCGCCCGCGCGGATCGGATGGTGGACTGTCACCAGTTTCGTGCCATCCGGAAAAGTCGCCTCGACCTGTACGTCATGGATCATCTCGGGGACGCCTTCCATACATTGATCCGCCGTAACCACATGCGCCCCGGCCTGCATCAGGTCGGACACGCTGCGCCCGTCGCGCGCACCCTCGACCACATGGTCGGTGATCAACGCGATCGCCTCCGGATGGTTCAGGCGCACGCCCCGGGACAGTCGGTTGCGCGCCACCATCGCCGCCATGCTGACCAGCAGCTTGTCCTTCTCGCGGGGGGTGAGGTTCATCTCGGATCCTTCACTCGTCGGATTGCCAGATGCGGGGCATCGGGTCCCGCCTGAGGCACAGGATGGCGCGGATAAGGGCGCGGCGCAACAATTCGCCTGCGGGCGACACCAGCCGCGCCACCACCCGGCCGTCCCAGCCGGAGGCATATCCGTCCGATCCCAGCGCCGCGCGCAGGGGTCCGACCGCATCTTCCGCCCCGGCATCGAGATAGACGAGCGTGGCCATCGCCCGCGCCGGTCCGAACGCCGCCGGATCGGCAAGCGCGCCCGGTGTCACCGACAGGCGCTCGTCATGGACGAGGCGTCCGTCCCGCCGCACCCGCCGCCAATCGTCTAGGCGCGCATTGCGCAGGGTCTCGCCATGGGCGGCCCGCCCGAGGATCACCGATTCGACCCCCAGGAACGTGGCGTCCCGCGCCAGGTCCACCTCCGTCCGTCGCACCAGATGCGCGCCCTCGAACAGGATCGTCTCCTGCGGAAGCCAGTCGAGCCGTCCGCCCGCGCCCACGTCGAGCCGGACGGACATCTCCGCCGCCTCCCCGCCCGACCGGTAGGCACGCTCCGCCGTCTGGGTCATCGCCGTCGCCCGCGCCCCCGCCCCGACCGACAGCGCGTAGTCGAGGCGGTCGCCCCCGGTCACGCCCCCCGCCGTGTTGAGAAACACCACCTCCGGATCGGACCCATCCGTGCGCGGAAGCATCGCCTTCGCGCTCCCCCGCTGGGCAAGATCGGCCAGCCCGGCGCGGATCAGGGTCACGCGGGCCGCACCGGCGACGCGCTGCATCTTCGGGGGTCGGTCGAGCATCGGGGCAATCTGCGCCGCCCGCGCGCCGCCGTCCAGCCCGCGACCTCTGGTCAAGCCCCGCCCCGGTCCGCTAGTCCGAGGCCATGGACACACTCATGCTTCGCCGCCCCGACGACTGGCACCTGCACCTGCGGGACGGCGACATGCTGCGCGCGGTGGCGCCCGCGTCGCACCATTTCGGCCGCGCCATCGTGATGCCCAACATCGTGCCGCCCGTCGTGACCGGGGCCGAGGCGGCGGCCTATCGCGACCGCATCGTCGCGGCGGGGTTCGCCCGCCCCCTGATGACGCTCTACCTGACGGAGTCCACGGACCCCGCCGACGTCGTGGCCGCCCATGCCGACGGAACAATCACCGCCGTCAAGCTCTACCCCACCGGGGCCACGACCAACTCCGCTTCGGGCGTGCGCGATTTCGACCGCGTCCGCCCGGTCCTCGCCGCGATGGAGGAGGCGGGCGTTCCGCTCTGCATCCACGGCGAGACGACCGACGGCGACGTCTTCGACCGGGAGGCCGCGTTCCTCGACCGGACGCTCGCCCCGCTGCGCGCGGCGCATCCGGCGTTGCGCATAACGCTGGAACACGTCACCACCTCCGATGCGGTGGACTTCGTACGCGCCCATGACAAGATCGGCGCGACCATCACGGTGCAGCATCTGATGGCGAACCGGACCACGATGCTGAGCCACGGGATGCGCCCGCATCTCTACTGTCTCCCGATCCTCAAGCGCGACACACATCAGGCCGCCCTGCGCGAAGCCGCGACTTCGGGCGATCCGCGCTTCTTCCTCGGCACGGACAGCGCGCCGCACCCGACCGATGCCAAGGAGGCGACCTGCTGCGCCGCCGGGTGCTTCACCGCGCCCCACGCTCTCGCCTGCTACGCCCATGTCTTCGAGGAGGAGGGCGCGCTCGACCGGCTGGAGGGCTTCGCCTCCCTCCACGGCCCCGCCCATTACGGCCTGCCGCCGAACGACGACCGCGTCACGCTCCGGCGCGGCGATCCCCTCGACCTGTCCCCGCGGATCGAGTTGCACGGGCAATCCGTCACCCTCTTCGATCCCGGCCACCCGCTTCATTGGCACGTCGACGGGTAACGCCTGCCCCACCCCGAAACCCCGGTTCCCGGATGGGACACCGCCTGCCCCGGACCCTCCCCCATGATCCCAACGGCCTTCCCCCCCGCGACCGAGATCGCGCGTCTCACCGCCCGCGCCCTGCTGGAGGTGGAGGCGGTCCATTTCAATGCCGCCGAGCCGTTCACCCTGGCCTCCGGTCTGCCGAGCCCGACCTATATCGACTGCCGCCGCCTCATCAGCTTTCCGCGCATCCGCTCGACGTTGATGGATTTCCTCGCCGTCACCGTGATGCGTGAGGCGGGGTTCGAGGCGTTCGACAACGTCGCGGGCGGGGAAACCGCGGGCATCCCCTTCGCCGCGCTCATCGCCGAACGGCTCGCCTTGCCGATGAGCTATGTGCGCAAGAAGCCGAAGGGCTACGGCCGCAACGCGCGGATCGAGGGCGTGATGGGCGAAGGCGACCGCGTCCTTCTGATCGAGGACCTGACCACCGATGGCGGCTCCAAGCTCTCCTTCGTGGATGCCATCCGGGAAACCGGGGCTGTCTGCGGCCACACGGCGGTGATCTTCAGCTACGGCATCTTCCCCGATATCGAGAAGATCCTCGGCGACCATGGCGTGACGCTGCACGCGCTCTGCACCTGGTGGGACGTGCTGGCGGAGGCCAAGGCGCAAAGCAGCTTCGACGCGGCCACGCTTGCGGGGGTGGAGGCGTTCCTCACGGACCCGAGGGGATGGCAGGAAGCACATGGGCGATAGGGTCGATAATCGAGCCGGATGAATGGGTTGGGCGGCGTCTCGATGCCGCTATTCGCGACGATCCATCCGGGAAGCCCGCGGGGAAATCCCTTTCATCACCCGGCACTTGCGGGGTTGTCCCCAACCTATCGCATCCGCCCACAGGTTCCCCACAGCCGTTCGTTTCCCCTTTACCGACGGCCGCGTTACCTTGATCCAAAGCAGAACAATCGAGGCAGGGCAGATGACCGAGATCATGCGTCTGGATCAGGGCGCCCCGGCGGAATCGGACGGGACGACCCCGCACAACGTCGAGGCCGAGCAACAGCTTCTGGGCGCGCTTCTGACCGATAACGACCTCTTCGACCGGGTGTCGCTCATCCGGGCGGAGCATTTCTACGATCCCGTCCACGCGCGCCTCTTCGACCTCTGCGCGTCCCGGATCCAGAAGAACGTTCTGGCCTCGCCGGTGACGCTGAAACCGTTTCTGGAGGAGGACGAGGGACTGCGCGCACTCGGCGGGCCGACCTATCTGGTCAAGCTCGCCGCGTCCGCCGTGGCTGCCTACGCCGTGCGCGACTACGCCAAGATGATCTACGACCTCGCGATTCGCCGGCGGCTCATGTCGCTGGGCCGGGACGTCTCCGCGACCGCCTCCGACATGGGTGCCGACGTGCCCCCGGACGAGCAGATCGTGGCCGCCGAGACCGCGCTCTACGCCCTGGCGGAGGAGGGGCGGACCGAGAGCGGGTTCCGCCCGTTCCTGTCCGCCGTGACGCAGGCCGTGAACGTCGCCAACGCCGCGTATCAGCGGGATGGCGGCCTCGCGGGCATCTCCACCGGCCTTGCCGATATCGACAAGAAGCTGGGCGGCCTGCACCGCTCCGACCTGCTGATCCTCGCGGGGCGGCCCTCCATGGGCAAGACGGCGCTGGCCACCAACATCGCATTCAACGTCGCCAAGGCGTATCGCCGGGGCAAGACCTTCGACGGGCGCGACGGCGCCGCGGAGGGGGGCGTCGTAGGGTTCTACTCGCTCGAGATGTCCGCCGAACAGCTTGCCGCCCGGGTCCTTTCGGAGGCGGCGGAGGTTCCGTCAGAGCAGATCCGCCGCGGCGACATGACCGAGGCCGAGTTCCGGCGTTTCGTGGAGGCCGCGAAGGCGCTCGAATCCTGTCCCCTTTATATCGACGACACCCCCGCCCTTCCAATAGCACAGCTTTCGGCCCGCGCCCGGCGACAGAAACGGCAGCACGGCCTCGACCTCCTGATCGTGGATTACCTCCAGCTCGTCCGCGCACCCAGCGCGGGCGACAACCGCGTCAACGAAGTCTCCGCGATCACCCAGGGTCTGAAGGCCATCGCCAAGGAACTGGACATTCCGGTCATCGCCCTCAGCCAGCTTTCGCGTCAGGTCGAGAACCGCGAGGACAAGCGGCCGCAGCTTTCCGACCTGCGGGAATCCGGCTCCATCGAGCAGGACGCGGACGTGGTGATGTTCGTGTACCGCGAGGAATACTACAAGGAACGCGAGAAGCCGGGCGACCATCAGCTCGACAAGATGGCCGAATGGCAGGCCGCGATGGAGGCCGTGCATGGCCGCGCCGAAGTCGTCATCGGCAAGCAGCGGCACGGCCCCATCGGCACGGTCGAGCTGTCCTTCGAGGGTCGGTTCACCCGCTTCGGCAACCTCGTGAAGCCGTGGCAGGACGGCGCCCGATGAACATCCCGGACCGGGCGCCCCCCGTTCTCGTCCCGGAACTCGGCGTCTCGGACTGGAGCGCAAGCCGCGCATTCTATGTCGACGTGCTTGGGTTCGATGTGCGCTACGACCGGCCGGAAGACGGGTTCAGCTATCTGTCGCTCGGCGGGGCGGACCTCATGCTCGACCAGAACGGGATGGGCCGGACCTATGAAGGGGGCTACCGACCGTCCGCCCGGCCATTCGGTCGCGGCACCAACCTTCAGATCGCCGTTCCCGACCTGACCCCTTTCCTGGACGCGCTGTCGGCTGCCGGACATCCGCTGTTCATCGCGCCCGAGACCGCCTGGTATCGCCGGAACGAGGAGGAGGTCGGCCAGAGGCAATTCGTCGTCGCCGATCCGGACGGCTACCCTTTGCGGTTCTGCGCGTCGCTCGGAACCCGTCCCGCCAGCGCCGCCACGGCTTGACGCGGTATCCCGCGACCCCCATCACCCGTCCCCATGCCGACCGGAACCCTTCATATCGACCTGGAGGCGATCGCCGCCAACTGGCGCGCGCTCGACGCGATGTCCGCCGCCACCTGCGAGACGGGAGCGGTGGTCAAGGCCGACGCCTACGGTCTCGGCGCGGCGGAGGTGGCCCCCCGGCTGGCGCGGGCCGGGGCGCGGGCGTTCTTCGTGGCGAGTGCCACCGAGGGCGCGACCCTGCGCCGGGCGCTGGGTCCCGAGCCGCGCATCTACGTCTTCTACGGCCATATGCCCGGGGATACGGACGCGCTCCGGGGGGCGGATCTCGTCCCGCTCCTGGCATCCGTCGATCAGCTCACGCGCCATCTGGAGGCCCTTCCCAATCATCCCTTCGGGGTTCAGCTCGACACGGGGATGAACCGCCTCGGGCTGACGGCGTCGGAATGGGACGCGGTGGCCGACCTCGCCCTCGCCGCGGAGCCGGTCCTCCTGACCTCGCATCTTGCCTCCGCCGACGATCCGGAAAGCGACCAGAGCGCACGGCAGCTCGCGGCGTTCCACGCGATGACCGACGGGACGGACGTCGCCCGGAGCCTCGCAGCCACCGGCGGCACACTGCTGGGACCGGATTACCACTTCGACATGACGCGCCCCGGGATCGGCCTTTATGGCGGAATGCCTTACGCCGCGGCGGAGCCGGTGGTCGCCCTCGACCTGCCGGTAATCGCCTGCTTCGACGTGGCCGAGGGCGACACCGTCGGATACTCCGCGGCCTGGCGCGCGCCGTCTTCCACCCGGATCGCCACGGTCGCGGGGGGATATGCGGACGGGTTGCCGCGCGCGCTCCAGCCGGGGCTGGACCTGATGGCGGGGCCGGTCCCCTGCCCGGCGGTCGGGCGTGTGTCGATGGATCTCCTGACCGTGGATATCAGCCATCTGGATAACGATCCGGATCGCCTGACCCTTCTGGACCCTTGCCACGGGGTCGACGCGCTGGGTGCGGTTGCGGGCACCATTGGGTACGAAATCCTGACCGGCCTCGGTCGCCGCTACGTCCGGCGGTATCGCACCGCATAGACCGGGCCCGCCCCGACCGCCGCCGCCCCCTTGCACCTGCCTGCAGACAGGACCAAAGAGCGAACATGGCCAAACCCGTCACCCAGTTCGCCTGCACCGAATGCGGCGCAATCCACAAGAAATGGACCGGTCGCTGCGACGGCTGCGGGGCGTGGAACTCCATTCAGGAAGAGGTCCCGCTGAGTCAGGGTCCGTCGAAGAAATCGCTCGGCACAGCCAAGGGGCGGCGCATGGCGCTGACCGACCTCGATACCGAGGAGGTGCCGCCTCCCCGCACGTTGTCGGGAATGGGCGAGCTGGACCGGGTGCTGGGCGGCGGGCTCGTCCCCGCATCGGCGACGCTGGTCGGGGGCGATCCCGGAATCGGAAAGTCTACCCTCCTCCTCCAGGCGGCGGCGGCCTTCGCGCGGCAGGGCGAGGCGGTGATCTATGTCAGCGGCGAAGAGGCGACGGCGCAGGTGCGGATGCGCGCCCGGCGCCTCGGCCTCGGCGATGCGTCCGTGCGCCTTGCCGCCGAGACCAACCTGCGCGACGTCCTGACCACGCTGGAGGCGGAGAAGCCGACGCTTGCGGTGATCGATTCGATCCAGACGATGTGGGTGGACACGGTGGACGCGGCCCCGGGGTCGGTCAGTCAGGTCCGGGCCTGCGCGCAGGAACTGACCAGTTTCGCCAAGCGGTTCGGAACCGCGGTGATCCTCGTGGGCCACGTCACCAAGGAGGGTCAGATCGCGGGCCCCCGCGTGGTGGAGCACATGGTGGACACGGTGCTTTATTTCGAGGGCGAGCGCGGCCACCAGTTCCGCATCCTGCGCGCGGTCAAGAACCGCTTCGGCCCCGCCGACGAGATCGGGGTGTTCGAGATGACGGGCGCCGGGCTGGCCGAGGTCTCCAACCCCTCCGCCCTGTTCCTCGGAGACCGCGACGCCCCCGCCCCCGGCTCCGTCGTGTTCGCCGGAATCGAGGGGACGCGGCCCGTGCTGGTGGAGATTCAGGCGCTGGTCGCACCCAGCCAGCTCAGCCAGCCGCGGCGCGCCGTCGTGGGATGGGACGGAGGGCGGCTGTCCATGATCCTCGCCGTGTTGGAGGCGCGGACGGGCATCAGTTTCCAGGGGCTCGACGTCTATCTCAATGTCGCGGGCGGAATCCGGATCAGCGAACCCGCCGCCGACCTCGCCGTCGCCTGCGCGCTCCTATCGGCGCGGGAGGATGCCGCGATCCCGCCGGAGACCGTTGTTTTCGGCGAGCTGTCGCTGTCGGGCGCGCTGCGACCGGTGAGCCAGGCGGAAAACCGGTTGAAAGAGGCGGCCAAACTTGGTTTCACCGCCGCCATGGCGCCCGTCGGGTGCAAGACCGGGGATGCGGGCGACTTGACCCTGCGGCTGCTACCGGACCTGTCCACGCTGGTGGGTGAGGTTTTCGGCGCGGCCTGATCCGCCGCAGGAGAGGACGGGAATGGAAGGCTTCACCATCGTCGATGCGGGCGTCGCGGGCATCATCGTGATCTCCGCCATCCTCGCCTACTCCCGGGGTCTCGTGCGCGAGGCGATGGCCATCGTGGGCTGGGTCGCGGCAGCATTCCTCGCCTTCACCTTCGCGGGCGCCGCCGAACCTCTGGTCCGGGAAATCCCGTATGTCGGCGAAGTGCTGGGCGACAGTTGCGAGTTGGCGGTGCTGGCCGCCTTCGCGCTCGTCTTCACGCTGGCGCTTGTGCTTGTCAGCTTCTTCACGCCGCTCCTGTCCTCGGCGGTGCGAAATTCGGCCGTGGGCCCGGTGGATCAGGGTCTCGGCTTCCTCTTCGGCGTGCTGCGCGGGGTGCTGCTCGTGGCGGTGGCCTTCGTCGTCTACGACCGCGTGATCGTGAACGAAGGCATCGCATCGGTGGAGCAGAGCCGCTCGGCCACGATCTTTTCCCGCGCCAAGACCGGGATCGAAGGACAGATTCCGGACGACGCGCCGGGCTGGATCCTCACCCGGTACGAGGCGCTGGTCGGCGAGTGCGGCGTGCCAGCGGCCCCGGCCGAGGCGGTCGTGCCGACGGAGTGACATCGCGCCCCGATCATCGTGGGTGACAGGCGGGTGACAGCGGCGCGGGGAGCGCCTATGTCGAAGGCGATCGCCGAGTCTCCCTTGCCGCCACGTCCCCGCGAAGGAATCCCCGATGACCGATCCCCGATGGCGCAGCGGCCCTTTCGAGCCGTGGGACGGTGACAAGCCCCGGGAGGAATGCGGCATTTTCGGCGTCGTCGGCGTGTCGGAGGCCGCGAACTTCACCGCCCTCGGGCTCCATGCGCTGCAGCATCGCGGACAGGAAGCGGGCGGCATCGTCGTCCACGACCCCGAACAGGGATTCAACTCCGTCCGCCGCTTCGGCTACGTGCGCGATAATTTCACCGACGTGGAGACGATGGAGCGGCTGCCCGGGCCGCTGGCCATCGGGCATGTCCGCTACTCCACCACCGGCTCCAAGGGGAACACCGCGATCCGCGACGTGCAGCCGTTCTTCGGCGAGTTCGCCATGGGCGGCGCCGCCATCGCCCATAACGGCAACATCACGAATGCCGACGCGCTGCGCCGCGAGCTGATCGAGCGGGGCTCCATCTTCCAGTCCTCGTCGGACAGCGAATGCATCATTCACCTGATGGCCCGGTCGCTGCAACGTAACATCCCCGAGCGGATGAAGGACGCGCTGCGCCGGGTGGAGGGGGCGTTCTCCGTCGTGGCGATGACGCGCACCAAGCTGATCGGAGTGCGCGATCCGCTGGGGGTGCGGCCGCTGGTGCTGGGCCGGATCGGGGACGGCTGGGCGCTGGCCTCCGAGACCTGCGCGCTCGACATCATCGGCGCGGAATTCGTGCGCGAGATCGACCCGGGCGAGATGGTCGTGATCTCCGAGGAGGGCGGCGTCACGTCCCATCGCCCGTTCGAGGCCGCCCGCCCCCGCTTCTGCATCTTCGAGCATGTCTATTTCAGCCGCCCCGACTCTATCCTGGGCGGCCGCTCCGTCTATTCCACCCGCGAGGCGATCGGGCGCGAACTCGCCCGTGAGGCGCCGGTGGATGCGGACATGGTCTGTCCGGTGCCGGATTCGGGAACGCCCGCGGCCATCGGCTACGGCCTCGAATCGGGCATTCCCTACGCGATGGGGATCATCCGGAACCAATATATGGGCCGGACCTTCATCGAGCCGACGGACGCCATCCGGAACATGGGTGTGCGGCTCAAGCTGAACGTCAACCGGGCGCTGGTCCGGGGCAAGCGGATCATCCTCGTGGACGATTCGGTCGTGCGCGGCACGACCAGCCGCAAGATCAAGGAGATGATCCTCGATGCGGGCGCGGCGGAGGTTCACTTCCGGATCGCCTCCCCTCCCACGGCCTGGCCCTGCTTCTACGGGGTGGACACTCCGCAGCGCGAAAAGCTGCTGGCCGCAACGATGTCGGAGGAGGAGATGCGCGCGCATCTCGGCGTCGATTCCCTGCGCTTCATCTCCATCGACGGCCTTTATCGCGCGGTCGGCGAAGCGCGGGGCCGGGATCCGGATGCGCCGCAATATTGCGATGCGTGCTTCACCGGGGAATACCCGGTGGAGCCGACGGATCAGATCCATCGCGGGTTCCAGCTCAAGGCGGCGGAGTAGCCATCGGCGGGATTTGCCGCTTTTTACCAACTGGATAATAATCGGTTGCCCCGACGTCGCCCGGGCGGGCATTTGTTGGCGATATGTCGATCCGCCTTCGTCCTCATCACGTCCTCTGTTCCATCGGTTTCGATGGGAACGGCTTCGACGCGGCCTTTACGGCGAACATGTCCCATATCGTCCGTGGACAGCTCGGCGGGTTCGACGGCCGCAAGGTAAAGGTCCAGATCACGGCGGAAGCCGACAGCCTCTGTGCTGCCTGCCCGCATCGCCGTGGCATGGGATGCGATCTCGACCTGGATATCCGGAGCTTCGACGCGCGCCACGGCGCGGCCCTCGGGCTGAAGGCGGGGGACCGTCTCGACTGGGGCGACTGCCTGTCCCGCGCAGCGCGGCGGATCGTGCCAGAGGATCTCGACACGCTCTGCGCCGGATGCCGGTGGCTGAAGACGGGGAAATGCAAGCAGGCGCTCGCCGACCTCATCGAGACCGAAGGCGACCGCCCGATGATTCAGGCGGCCGAATAGACGGCGGGGGTCAGCCGCGCCGCTTGCGCATCCAGGCGAAACCGCCCGTCACAATCAGCGCGGCGAGGATGGCCTTCACCGCATCGCCCAAGAGGAATGGCGCGGCGAACCCCTGCACCACGGCATCTAGCGACAGCCCGGCCCAGCCGGCTTCGATCCCCGCAGCCTGTGCGACGCCCAAGGGCCAGGCGAGACCCGGCAGGTAGATCAGGGCCGACAGAGCCAGCGCCACGAGGGACAGCCGGACCGGCCCGCGGATACCGCGGTCGGTGGCGAGACCGGCGAGAAACACCATCGCGACGAAGCCCAGGAGGAATCCGGCGCTCGGCCCGACGAAATTCGCCGCGTTGCCGAAGTTCATAAGCACCGGCGCGCCCAGCATCGCCTGTCCGTACCACGCCAGAACCGTCAGCGTCCCGAGCCGGGCGCCGAACGTCATCCCGATCACGAGGATCGCGAGCGTCTGGAGCGTCATGGAAACGGGATAGAACGGCACCGATACTTGCGCCGACAGGGCCAGCATGGCGGTCCCGCCCAGCACGAGGAGTGCCTGACGCATCGGGGTCAGGCGGCGGAGGGTCGGGGCGGTCCGGGTCGCGGTCTGGGTCATTGCGACCTCCTGTCTGGAATATGCTGTCCGGGCATCTTTTCGGCCCGCCCGGCTTGGGTGTCAACTTGATCCGGCGCGCCGCCCGTGCGAACCGGCGGCGATGGACACTCCCTCTCCCGATCTCGCCCTCGTCACCGGCGCATCCCGCGGCCTCGGCGCCGCGATCGCCGAAACGCTGGCCGCCCGCGGCACCCATGTCATCGCCGTCGCCCGGACCCAAGGCGCACTGGAGGAGTTGGACGACCGCATCCAGGCGGCGGGGGGTGCGGCCACGCTCGCGCCGATGGACGTGACCGATGACGGTGCGATGCAACATCTCTGCCGGGGCATCCACGACCGCTGGGGCGCGCTGCCGCTCTGGGTGCATTGCGCCGTGCATGCGCCGCCGCTCGCCCCCGCGACGATGGTCTCCGAAAATGACTTTGCCAAGACCCACGCCACCAACGTCGCCGCCCTCGCCCGCCTGATCCCGTTCGTCGATCCACTCCTGCGCGCGGCAGGCGGAGGAACGGCGCTGTTCTTCGACGACGACCGGGCGGTGAAGTTCGCGGCGGCCTACATATCCTCGAAGGCGGCGCAGCGGGCGATGGTGCAGGCGTGGCAAGCGGAGGCGACGACGCCCGGCGCGACCCGCGTGCATCTGCTGACGCCGCGTCCCATGGCCACGGCCCTGCGCGCCCGGTTCCATCCCGGGGAGGACCGTGCGCGGCTGGCGGAGACGCGGGCGGAGGCCGTGCGGCTTCTCGCTGAGGCCGGATTTCCCGTCGCCACGAAGGGCGATGCCTAGGAGGTCTTGGCAGCCAGCGCCTCGGCCCGGTCCGCAAGGGCAGTGAGGCGGTCGAGCGCGGCCTTCGGGACGACTTCCTTCTCCACCACCTTTTCGACTTCGATCCGCTCGGGCTCCGGCTCGGGCCGTGCCTGCATCTCGTCGAGCAGCTTCGATTGCTGGGCCAGCCGCCGGTCCATCGTCCGCAGTTCCTCCTCGGCGGAGATCGACTTGTCGGCCAGCATCAGCCCCGCCATCAGCAGCATCCGGTCCTGAGTCAGGCGCGGGCCCGATGCCACGAGCGTCTGCGCTTCGCGGTCCAGAAGTTCGGCGGCGGAATTCAGGAACCCCTCCTCCCCGTCCTGACAGGCGACGGTGAAGGACCGGCCTCCGATATCGATGGTGACGTCAGGCATCGGCGCGCTCCAGCATGGGTTCCAGTTCGGACAGCAGGGCCCGCATCTCGGCCAGGTCCATCTCCCGCGCGGCGCGCAGGGCCTCGACCTCGGCGCGCAAGGCGGCATCGGCCGCCCCGTCGCCACCCTCACGCAAGGCATCCACGGACGCGGTCAGATCGGCCAGCGTGTCGCGCATCCGCGCCGCCGCCGCGCCATCCTCCGCCTGTGCCGCGGGAACCGAAGCGGGCGGCGGGGCCGCGGTGGGTGCGGCCTCCAGCGCTGCGATCCGCTCCTCCGCGGCCGACAGGTCGGCGCGCGCGCGTTTCAGGTCATCCGACAGGTCGGGGGCCGCCCCCGCCGCCTCCAGCGCCTGTGCGGCGGCGTCCAGCGCCGCCTCGAGCCGCGCGATGGTCGCGTCCAGCTCCGCCATTTCCGCCATGTGCGTTCCCCGCCCCTTGCCTCGTGCCGCGCATGTCATCGCAATCCGCCGCCCATGTCAAAGCCCCCTTCCCGCGCGCCGCTTGCACGCGGGGGCCAGCCTGCTAACACGGCTCGAACCCTGTCCCGGAGGCCCCCCGTGAGCGACCAAGCCCAGATCCCCGACCTCGACGCGCTCCGCGCCGCCGATCCCGCCCATTGGCGCCGGGCCGCCGCGATCCGCACCCTGGCGCTGGATGCCGTGGCCGCGGCCAATTCGGGCCATTCGGGAATGCCCATGGGGATGGCGGACGTCGCGACGATCCTGTGGGAGAAGCACCTGAAGTTCGACGCCGCCGCCCCCGGCTGGCCCGACCGGGACCGGTTCGTCCTGTCGGCGGGGCATGGCTCCATGCTTCTCTACGCGCTCCTGCACCTGACAGGCTATCCGGAGATGACGCTGGAGCAGCTGCGCAACTTCCGGCAACTCGGCGCGATCACGGCGGGACACCCGGAATACGGCCACGCCCCGGGGATCGAGACGACGACCGGACCGCTGGGTCAGGGCCTCGCCAATGCGGTCGGCATGGCCATCGCGGAGGAGATCCAGCGCGCCCGCTACGGCGCCAAGATCGTCGATCACCGTACCTGGACCATCGCGGGCGACGGCTGCCTCATGGAAGGTGTGAGTCAGGAGGCCATCGCGCTTGCGGGCAAGCTGCGCCTGTCGAAGCTGTGCGTTCTCTGGGACAACAACGGCATCACCATCGACGGCAAGGTCTCGCTTTCGGACATCACGGACCAGAAGATGCGGTTCGAGGCGTCGGGCTGGCACGTGATCGAGGTGGACGGCCACGATCCGGCGGCCATCGACGCAGCGCTGGAGGAGGCGAAGACGTCGGACCGGCCGGTCATGGTCGCCTGCAAGACGCATATCGCCATCGGGTCGAGCGCGCAGGACACGTCCAAGGGTCACGGCGCGCTGACCGACGAGGGCCTGATCGAGGCGACCAAGCGGGCCTATGCCTGGGAGGGCGCGCCGTTCGAAATCCCCTCCGACCTCAAGCAGGAATGGGAGGCCATCGGCAACCGCGGCGCGGAGGCGCATGCCGCGTGGCGGGACCGGTTCGACGCGATGGGCTCCGGCAAGCGGGCCGAGTTCGAACGCGCGCTCGCCGGTGAGCCGCCGCGTCGCCTGTCGGCCACGATCAAGGCCCTGAAGCGTCAGATGGCGGAGAGCAAACCCAAGGTCGCGACCCGCAAATCCTCCGAAATGGTGCTGGAGATCGTCAATCCGATCATGGCGGAGACCATCGGCGGATCCGCCGACCTGACCGGCTCCAACAATACCCTCACCGAGGGGCTGGGCGTGTTCGACGCGGACAACCGGGCCGGGCGCTACATCTATTACGGCATCCGCGAGCACGGAATGGCATCGGCCATGAACGGGATGGCGTTGCATGGCGGGGCAAGGCCTTACGGCGGCACGTTCATGTGCTTCACCGATTACGCGCGCCCCGCCATGCGCCTGTCGGCGCTGATGGGGATCCCGGTCACCTATGTGATGACTCACGACAGCATCGGCTTGGGCGAGGACGGCCCGACGCACCAGCCGGTCGAGCATCTCGCCATGAGCCGGGCGACGCCGAACCTCCGCGTCATCCGCCCCGCCGACACCGTGGAGACGGCGGAGGCGTGGGAACTGGCGCTGACGTCGAAGGACGTACCCTGCGTCCTGTCGCTGACGCGGCAGGGTCTGCCGACGGTGCGGACCGAGTTCACGAACCGCAACCTCGTGTCGATGGGCGCCTATGTGCTGGCCGAAGCGGAGGGCAAGCGTCTCGTCATCCTCATGGCGACCGGCTCGGAGGTGGAGATCGCGCTCGCGGCCCGGGACCTGTTGCAGGCGGATGGTATCGGGACGCGGGTCGTGTCGATGCCCTGTTGGGAGCTGTTCGAGGAGCAGGACGAGAAGTATCGCAAGAAGGTCCTCCCCGCGGGGCCCGTGCGGGTCGCGGTCGAGGCGGGATGCCGGATGGGCTGGGACCGCTGGCTGACGGGCGAGCGCGGTCGCCGGGACAAGGGCGCCTTCGTCGGTATGGACGGCTTCGGCGCCTCCGCCCCGGCGGAAGAACTGTTCGCGCATTTCGGCATCACTGCCGAGGCCGTCGCCAAGGCCGCGCGCGACATGATCTGAGGACGGGGGCCGGGGTTCGCCCGGGCCACCCACTCTGCCCCGTTCAGTGTGCCTCCGCGTCCTTTTTCCCGAAGAGACCGGTGGCGAACCCGATCACGGGGATGAGCAACAGGCCCAGGATGACCCCGACGATCCCGTCGATCAGCGCCGTCACCGCCCATTCGACCGCTCCCGCAAGCCCGAGCGGCACGGCCCCCGCCACCGCGACGGCGGCTCCGTGGATCAGGTCATAAGGAAGGTGCCAGCCCATCTCGTGCAACGCGTGGACCACGATGTTGCCGCCGACCCAGAGCATGGCCGCCGTCCCGACGAATGTCAGCACCGCCATGAAGCCGGGCATGCCGCGGACGATGGCCTCGCCCACCTTGCGCGTGGCCGCCAGCCGCCCCTTCGCGGCCATGGCGAGACCCAGATCATCGGCCTTCACGATCAACGCGACGGCCCCGTAGACGGCAATAGTGATTGCGACGGCGATCACCGCGAGCACGGCGGCTTTGGTCCAGACGGATGCGTCGATATCCGTATTGGCCAGCGCGATGGTCATGATCTCAGCCGACAGGATGAAGTCGGTCTTGATCGCGCCCTTCACCCGCTGCTCCTCCAGATGGGCGGCGTCGAGGGGCGTGTGTTCCGGATCCGCGATCTTGGCAAGGGTGTCGTGCGGCACCAGCCAGTGCCAGACCTTCTCCGCCCCCTCATAGCAGAGATAGAGGCCGCCGAGGATCAGGAGCGGCGGGATCAGCCAGGGTGCGAAGGAGGACAGCAGCAGGGCGATCGGCAAAAGGATCACGAGCTTGTTGAACGCGCTCGCCTTGGCGATCTTCCAGACGATGGGCAATTCCCGGGCAGCGGCAAATCCCTGGACGTATTTCGGCGACACGGCCGCGTCGTCGATCACCGCGCCGGCGGCCTTGGCCCCCGCCTTGGCAGCCTGGCCGATGATGTCGTCCACGCTGGCGGCGGCGACCTTGGAGATGGCCGCGACGTCGTCGAGGAGGGCGAGAAGTCCGCTCATGGCATTCGAATCCCTTGGTCAGTCCGTCCGAGGAGATAGCCCCGGAGATCACCCGTCAACGCCGCCCGGGGCGATCCGGATCCCGGAGCGGCCCCGATGTTGCGGATGCGGCCCCCGCCATGCTAGCGCCCGGACGTCGGCGGTGAGGCCCCGTTCCCACCCCACGCGCCGAGCGGCAGTCGCGGAACATCCCCGGAGGAATTCATGGTCAAGGTGGCAATCAACGGCTTCGGTCGGATCGGTCGGAACGTCCTGCGCGGCATCGTCGAGAGCGGCCGCACCGATATCGAGGTGGTCGCGATCAACGATCTCGGGCCCGTTGCGACGAACGCCCACCTGCTCCGCTACGACAGCGTGCACGGCCGCTTCCCGCAGGAGGTGACGACCGGCGACGACTGGATCGACGTGGGCCGCGGGCACATGCGGGTCACCGCCCTGCGCGACCCGGCCGAACTGCCCTGGTCAGACGTGGACATCGTCCTGGAATGCACCGGCATCTTCACCTCCAAGGAAAAGTGCCAGGCCCATCTCGACAACGGCTCCTCCCGCGTCCTGATCTCCGCGCCGGGCAGCGATGCCGACAAGACCATCGTCTACGGCGTCAATTCCGACAGCCTGACCTCCGACGACATCATCGTCTCCAACGCGTCCTGCACCACGAACTGCCTCGCCCCTGTCGCCCACATTCTCGATGAGGCCATCGGGATCAAGCGCGGATTCATGACGACGATTCATAGCTATACGGGCGATCAGCCGACGCTCGACACGATGCACAAGGACCTCTATCGCGGCCGCGCCGCGGCGCTGTCGATGATCCCGACCTCGACCGGGGCGGCGAAGGCCGTGGGGCTCGTGCTGCCGCAACTCGACGGGAAGCTCGACGGCGTGGCGATCCGGGTGCCGACACCGAACGTGTCGGTCGTGGACCTGACCTTCACCGCGTCGCGCGACACGAGCGTGGACGAGATCAACGACGCGATCCGCGCCGCCGCGGACGGCAAGCTGAAGGGCATCCTCGGCTATACCGACGAGCCGCTGGTGAGCTCCGATTTCAATCACGATCCGCATTCGAGCATCTTCGCCACCGACCAGACCAAGGTCATGGAGAAGGGCAAGATGGTTCGGATCCTGTCGTGGTACGACAACGAATGGGGCTTCTCCAACCGCATGGCCGATACGGCCGTGGCGATGGGCAAACTGCTCTGAATTCACAAATTGGGGATCCGCCCGGATCTCTTTTTCACAAAACGGGGTAAGTCGGGATCATGGCCTTCAAGACGCTCGATGACATGGATCTGGACGGTCGCGTCGTCCTGACCCGGGTGGACATCAACGTGCCGGTCGAGGACGGGCGGGTCACCGACACGACGCGGATCGACCGGATCGTGCCGACCGTGTCCGACCTGCGCGCGGGCGGGGCGAAGGTCGTCCTGCTCGCGCATTTCGGCAGGCCCAAGGGCAAGGTCGTCCCGGATATGTCCCTGCGTCAGGTCGTCCCCGCCCTGTCGGCGGCGCTGGGCACCGAGGTCGGATTCGCCGATGGCGGATACGGCGACGCGGTGGCGGCGATGGCGCCGGGCGATGTTCTCCTGTTCGAGAATGTCCGCTTCAACCCGGGCGAGGAAACGGACGACGCGGGCTTCGCGAAGCGGCTCGCGGGTCTCGGCGACATCTATTGCAACGACGCGTTCTCGGCCGCGCACCGGGCCCATGCGACGACCCATGCCCTCGCCCGGATGCTGCCCTCCTGCGCGGGGCGATCGATGGAGGCGGAATTGCGGGCGCTGGAATCGGCGCTCGGCGATCCGAAGCCGCCGGTGGCGGCTGTCGTCGGCGGGGCGAAGGTGTCGACCAAGCTCGATCTTCTGGGGAACCTCGTCGAGCGGGTGCAGCACATCATCATCGGCGGCGGCATGGCGAACACGTTTCTCGCCGCCCAGGGGATCGACGTCGCGAAATCCCTCTGCGAGCACGATCTGCTCGACACCGCGCGCGAGATCGCGGCCAAGGCGGAGGCGGCGGGCTGCACCCTCCTGCTGCCGCGGGACGTGGTGGTGGCCGAGGCGTTCCGGGCCGACCCGCCGACCCGCGTGGTCAAGGTGGAGGACGTGCCCGCGGGCTGGATGATCCTCGATGCCGGGCCGGATTCGGTCGCGCATATCGCGACAATCCTCGACGGATGCGCCACGCTGATCTGGAACGGGCCGCTGGGCGCGTTCGAGCTGTCGCCCTTCGATGCCGCGACGGATGCTGCGGCCAAGCACGCGGCGGACCTGACGCGGGCGGGCAAGCTGATCTCCGTCGCGGGCGGCGGCGACACGGTGGCCGCGCTGAACAAGGCGGGCGTGGCGGAGGATTTCACCTATATCTCCACCGCGGGCGGCGCGTTCCTCGAATGGATGGAAGGCAAGACCCTGCCCGGGGTCGCAGCACTGGAGACCTGATAGCGCCAACGGGATGGACGTGCGGTATTCCGGCCCGTAAATGCCGGGCAGACACAGCATCATAATCTCCGGAGCCGAACCATGGGCCAGACCGACCAAGCCGCCAAGATCCGTGCCGGGCAGGGCTTCATCGCCGCCCTCGACCAGTCGGGCGGATCGACGCCCAAGGCCCTCAAACTCTACGGGATCGAGGAGGACCGCTACGGGTCCGAGGACGAGATGTTCGATTTGATCCACGGGATGCGGGAGCGGATCGTGAAGGCCCCCGCCTTCACCGGCGAGAAGGTCGTGGGCGCGATCCTGTTCGAGCAGACGATGGACCGGAAGTTCGCGGGGCGGCCCGCCGCGGAATATCTCTGGGAGGAGCGGGGCGTGGTGCCGTTTCTCAAGATCGACAAGGGGTTGGAGGATGCGGCGCACGGCGTGAAGCTGATGAAGGCGATGCCGGGACTGGACGCGACGCTGGCGCGGGCCAAGGGGCTTGGCATCTTCGGGACCAAGGAACGCTCGGTCATCGACGCGGCCGATGCGGACGGGATCGAGGCCATCGTGGCGCAGCAATTCGAGATCGGGCGGCAGGTGTTGGCCGCCGGTCTCGTCCCGATCCTCGAACCCGAGGTGACCATCTCCATCGCCGACAAGGCCGAGGCGGAGGCGATGCTGCGCGACGCGATCCTGCGGCATCTGGACGGTCTGGAGGACGGGCAGGAAATCATGCTGAAGCTGACCCTCCCGGAGGAGGACGGATTCTACGCGCCGCTGGCCGAACATCCGAAGGTGATGCGGGTCGTGGCCCTGTCCGGCGGATATTCGCGGGAGGAGGCGAATGCCCGGCTCGCCCGCAATCCCAGCGTCATCGCGAGCTTCAGCCGCGCGCTGACCGAAGGGCTGTCCGACGGGCAGGACGATGCCGCGTTCGACGCCAAGCTGGCCGACACGATCGACAGCATCCACGCCGCCTCCATCGCCGGCTGAGGCGAGGCGCGTGGCGGCGGGGCAACGGTTCCGCCGATAGCGCCGGTTCCGGGTCGTGGGGATACCACCCTTCCCCGGCCTTTGACATAGTGTTCCGAGACGGCCCGTCAGAGGCCGGACGGAGCAGTCGAGACGATGGCATCCAATCGCAAGCGACCGGGCTATGGCCTGATGCTGCCCCTGGCATTGCTGGGATTCGGCGGCTATTTCGCCTTTGCCGCGGTGCAGGGGGAATACGGCGTGTTTCGCCGGGTCGAGCTGGAGGCGGAGCGACAGCTTCTGCGCGCGGAGCTGGCGCTTCTGACGGCGCAGTCGGAGCGTATGCACCACCGGACGCGGCGCCTGTCGGACGATTATCTCGATCTCGACCTGCTGGACGAGCGGGTGCGGATCGTCCTCGGGATGGCCCGGGCGGACGAGATCATCGTCGAGTGAGCCCACGCCGCCCGCATGCAGGAAAGCCTTTACGGCGGCGGAGCGATTGAGCTACGGAATCGTTTAACGTTGAACAATCCTGATTCCGGGAGACGAGCACCGATGGCCACACGAAAGCCCGCCGAGAAGGCCAAGCCGAACGTGTCGAAGGACGAACTGCTCCAGTATTATCGCGACATGCTCCTGATCCGCCGGTTCGAGGAGAAGGCGGGACAGCTCTACGGGATGGGCCTGATCGGCGGCTTCTGCCACCTGTATATCGGTCAGGAAGCGGTGGTGGTGGGGCTGGAGGCGGCGGCCAAGGAGGGGGACAAGCGGGTCACGTCGTATCGTGATCACGGGCACATGCTGGCCTGCGGAATGGATCCGAAGGGCGTGATGGCGGAACTGACGGGGCGCGAGGGGGGCTACTCCAAGGGCAAGGGCGGGAGCATGCACATGTTCTCGAAGGAGAAGCACTTCTACGGCGGCCACGGGATCGTCGCGGCGCAGGTGCCGATCGGCGCGGGGCTGGCGTTTTCCGACAAGTATCGCGGCAACGACAACGTGACCTTCACCTATTTCGGCGACGGCGCGGCCAATCAGGGACAGGTCTACGAGGCCTACAACATGGCCGAGCTGTGGGACCTGCCCTGCATCTTCGTGATCGAGAACAATCAATATGCGATGGGGACGTCGACCAAGCGGTCCACCAAGTCGCCCAGCTATTGGGAGCGGGGTGCGGCCTACGGGATCGAGGGGGAGGAGGTCGACGGGATGGACGTCCTCGCCGTTCGGGATGCTGGGCGCAAAGCCGTCGAGTTCTGCCGCTCCGGCAAGGGGCCGTATATCCTGGAGATCAAGACCTACCGCTATCGCGGCCACTCGATGTCGGACCCGGCCAAGTACCGGACCCGCGACGAGGTGCAGAAGATGCGCGAGGAGCGGGACGCGATCGAGATGGTGCGCCAGATGCTCCTGACCGGAAAGCACGCATCGGAGGACGATCTCAAGGCGGTCGACAAGGAGATCAAGGACATCGTGAACGAATCCGCCGAGTTTGCAAAGGAAAGCCCGGAACCCGCGCTCGAGGAGCTCTGGACCGATATCTACGCGACCGAAGTCCCGCAGGAGGCGGTGTAATATGGCCACCGAGATCCTGATGCCTGCCCTGTCCCCCACCATGGAGGAGGGCACGCTGGCAAAGTGGCTCGTCAAGGAAGGGGATACGGTTTCGTCCGGCGATATCCTCGCCGAGATCGAGACCGACAAGGCGACGATGGAGTTCGAGGCCGTTGACGAAGGCACGATCGGCAAGATCATCGTGGCCGAGGGCACGGAGGGGGTGAAGGTCAACTCGCCCATCGCGGTGCTGTTGGAAGAGGGCGAGAGTGCGGACGATGTCGAGACGTCCGCCGCGCCGGAGCAGACCGCGGAGAAGACCGCGAAGAAGGACGAGCCACCTGCCCCGAAGCCCGCCGCCGCCAAGGGTGCGGAGGAGGATCCGACGCCGAAGCCGAACGCCTCGCCGGATTGGCCCGAGGGCACGGAGATGGTCACGCAGACCGTGCGCGAAGCCCTGCGCGACGCGATGTCCGAGGAGATGCGCCGCGACGAGGACGTGTTCCTGATGGGGGAGGAGGTCGCCGAGTATCAGGGCGCCTATAAGATTTCCCAGGGGATGCTCGACGAATTCGGGGCCAAGCGCGTCATCGATACGCCGATCACGGAGCATGGATTCACCGGCATCGCGGTGGGTGCCGCGTTCGGGGGCCTGCGCCCCATCGTCGAGTTCATGACGTTCAACTTCGCCATGCAGGCCATTGACCAGATTATCAATTCGGCGGCCAAGACCCTCTACATGTCCGGCGGTCAGATGGGTGCGCCGATGGTGTTCCGCGGCCCGAACGGCGCCGCGGCTCGGGTCGGCGCCCAGCACAGCCAGGATTACGCGGCCTGGTACGCATCGATCCCCGGCCTGAAAGTGGTGATGCCCTATTCCGCGGCGGACGCGAAGGGTCTGATGAAGACCGCGATCCGCGACCCGAACCCGGTTATCTTCCTCGAGAACGAGATCCTCTACGGCAAGTCCTTCGACGTGCCCAAGCTGGACGATTTCACGATTCCCTTCGGCAAGGCCAAGGTCTGGCGCGAGGGCAAGGACGTGACGCTGGTGAGTTGGGGGATCGGCATGACCTACGCGCTCGCCGCGGCGGACAAGCTGGCCGAGGACGGGATCGAGGCGGAGGTGGTCGATCTCCGGACGCTGCGGCCCGTGGATTACGATACGGTGCTGGCGTCGGTGATGAAGACCAATCGCTGCGTTCTGGTCGAGGAAGGCTTCCCGGTGGCGAGTTTCTCGGACCACATGGCGTCCACGATCATGCAGCGGGCGTTCGACTATCTCGACGCGCCGGTCGTGACCTGTACCGGCAAGGACGTGCCCATGCCCTATGCGGCGAACCTGGAAAAGCTGGCGCTGGTGACCACCGACGAGGTGATCGAGGCCGTCCGCAAAGTTACCTACCGCTGAGGGGCGACTGATATGGCGACCGAAATCCTGATGCCCGCACTCTCTCCGACGATGGAGGAGGGCACGCTCGCGAAATGGCTGGTGAAGGAGGGGGATACGGTGTCGTCCGGCGACCTTTTGGCCGAAATCGAGACCGACAAGGCGACGATGGAGTTCGAGGCCGTCGATGAAGGAATCGTCGGCAAGATCCTCGTGGCCGAAGGCACCGAAGGGGTGAAGGTCAATTCGCCCATCGCGGTGATGCTGGAGGAGGGAGAGGACGCCTCCGCCATTGACGACGCATCTTCGGACGGCTCGTCCCACGCCGCCCCGGTGGAACCGTCGCCCGCGACCGAACCGCAGAAGGGCTACGGCCGGGAACCGGGCGGGGCGGAGACGTCCTCCGCTTCCAATGCGGAACCTGCTGCGAAAGCAGCGACCGGAGGGTCGGGCGACCGCCTGTTCGCGACACCCCTCGCCCGCCGGATCGCCAAGGACAGGGGCCTCGACCTGACTGCGATCAATGGTTCGGGCCCGCGCGGGCGGATCGTGAAGGCGGATGTCGAGAATGCCCGTCCGACCGCGCAGGGAACGAATGCCGCCGCCGACGGGGCGACCCACGCGAAAGCCGCACCGGCGGATCAGAAGCCCGTCATGCCGACTGGTATGAGCGCCGATACCGTCGCCCGCATGTACGAAGGGCGGCAATTCGAAGAGGTGAAGCTGGATGGAATGCGCAAGACGATCGCCGCGCGCCTGACCGAGGCCAAGCAGACGATCCCGCATTTCTACCTGCGCCGCGATATCCGGCTCGACGCACTCCTGAAGTTCCGGAGCGATCTGAACAAGCAGCTGGAGAGCCGCGACGTGAAGCTGTCGGTCAACGACTTCATCATCAAGGCCGGCGCGATTGCGCTTCAGCAGGTGCCGGACGCGAATGCCGTCTGGGCAGGCGACCGAATTCTCAAGCTGAAACCGTCCGACGTGGCCGTGGCCGTGGCCATCGAAGGCGGCCTGTTCACACCGGTTCTGAAGGACGCGCACCTCAAGTCTCTCTCCGCCCTATCGGCGGAGATGAAGGACCTCGCATCTCGCGCACGCGACCGGAAACTTGCCCCGCATGAATATCAGGGAGGCAGCTTTGCGATCTCCAACCTCGGAATGTTCGGGATCGACAATTTCGACGCGGTCATCAATCCGCCCCACGGCTCCATCCTCGCGGTTGGTGCAGGTGCGAAGAAGCCGGTGGTGGGGAAAGATGGAGAGATTGCCGTGGCGACGGTGATGTCCGTGACGCTCAGCGTGGATCACCGGGTGATCGACGGAGCCCTTGGGGCGGACTTCCTGAAGGCACTCGCCGAAAATCTGGAGAATCCGATCACCATGTTGGCCTGACACCCGCATCAGGACCAACTTCCATCCAGGTCAATCCGACCCGCGCACACCGATCAGCTGATCCATCATGATGGACGGCTGAGAGCAGCCCGCTTCCCCGACGATCCTGGCCGGAACACCCGCGACGGTCTTCTTCGCCGGAACGTCCTCGAGGACGACGGAGCCCGCGGCGATCCGGCTGCAATGACCGACGTTGATATTGCCAAGAACCTTGGCTCCGGCACCTATGAGAACGCCATTGCCGATCTTCGGATGACGGTCGTCGTCTTCCTTTCCGGTCCCGCCGAGGGTCACGGAATGAAGCATCGACACGTTGTCGCCCACGATCGCAGTCTCCCCGATCACGATCGAATGGGCGTGATCGATCATGATGCCCTTACCGATAGACGCGCCCGGATGGATATCTACGCCGAAGACTTCGCTCATGCGCATCTGTATGAAGTAGGCGAGGTCCCACCGCCGCTCCCGCCACAGCCAGTGGGCGATCCGATACGCCTGTATCGCCTGGAATCCTTTGAAGAACAGAAGCGGCTGGAGGAACCGATGGCATGCCGGATCGCGCTCGTACACCGCAACGATATCCGCCCTTATGGCGAGTCCGAGGGTCTCGTCCTGCACAAAGGCGGCATCGGACAGCTCGCGCAGGAGCTGCTCGCTGATTTCTCCCGACGCGAGCTTCTGCGCGAAACGGTAGCCGACCGCGTCCTCAAGTGATCCATGATGCAATATGGCGGAATGGATGAGCCCGCCGAGCAGCGGCTCGGCGGAAATCGCATCCCGCGCCTCGCGGACCGCCTGCTCCCAGACCACGTCGACCGACCGTACGGCACTTTCCGGATTGGTCATGGTACAACCCTCTCTTAAGGTGAGCGGGCATGTTAGGGAACGTGGATCCGATCCGCAATGTGATGCTTCCGCTCCTCAAGCAATGGCCGTCGATGCGCGATGCCCCGGTCCGAACGTGTCGGAGAGCTGGGCGACATCCATTCGAACGGGGCTTCCTCCGCCCGCGAGGCCATCGACAAATTCCTGCGTGAACAGGACTTCGGAACTGGCGACCTGTCGCTCAGTCAGAACGGTTCCGTCATCCGATAGAAGCCGGACAACATAGGCCTCGAATGTTTCTGCAAGCGGCACATCGGGGACATCCCAATTCTCGCCGACGGCTCTGCTTCGCCTCGTCCATCGCCCCTGCACGCCGGTATCGGTCCGAAACGCTCGTAGATGAACGGGGCGGTACGGGCGCAGCGCCTCCGCATGGAATGTCGCGATTTCATGGACATAGCTTGGGTGATCAAGCGGCAGCCGCGCGGGACCGGTCCGGAAATGACGGGGCAGACCTATGGCATCCGGCGGCAGATCAAGCTGCTCCAAGGAGCCATCGAGCATCACGACCCTGCTCCCGACCGCCCATTCGGCCCGCATGTTCGGCTCAGTCCCCCGCTGTCCGCGAAGTCGCCGTGAAACAGCCCAGAGGTCCGGGCCCACGAGCCTGACATCCCGAAACTGCAGGATCTCCCAGCCCGATGCGCTTCCATCCCCGATCGCCATCGCATTCGCGCCTGCAAACAGTGCCTCATCTGAGACACTTGCCAGCCCGGCCTCATTCAGTCGGATCAGGAGTTCCGGGCCATCATCCCAGATACCCGGCGCGGCGCCGGCCAGCGGCGTCTCCGTCCACCCGAGGCTCGAAGGCGTTTCGACGAAGGTGTTGAGCCGGTAGTTCGATCCGGTCACCGATGAATGCACCGCTATGGATCCCGGCCAGGGGCGGGCTGCGGCGGCGACATGCGGCGAATACGGATCCTCGTTGCCCGTCAGGAACGGCAGGTCCAGGAACACAACGTCCGCGGGCAGCGCAGTGGCTGGACGGGCGCTGATCGCACGGTCCTCCGCTTCATCTCGTGCTTCGAATACAGATTTCTCCACACGAACGGCATGTACCACCCGCGCCCCGGCATCCTCTATACGGTCGATACGCCAACTATCCGGGCTGCCTTCCAGCCGTAGGTGGTCACCGGCACGGACGTCGAGACAGGATGCCGGCAATGCCGTCTGCAATGTCTCCCGTGCGGTCCGGGCCTCCGCGAGGAAACGCTCCGCCAAGCCGCTCCCTTCCCCGCTCGTCAGAGCGAGCGGCAATTCGGTATCCGACACCGGGATCTGATCTTGTCCGGGGTGGACGGCTTCACCGACACGGACTGAAAAGTCTCCTGCGGCACTGACGTAATGTACCCTGACCCGTCCGCTCACCTCTGGATCGGGCGCTCGCTGGATCGCCACAACCGCATCGTCCGTCCGGGCGAGCATGTCATTCCCGAACATCCATTCCCGCGCATTCGCGCGCATGGAAAAGACGACCCGACCGGCGTGTTCCGTCGCCTCGACCCCGTAGGCGAGCATCAGCGCCTGAAGCTCCGACCTTGCAGTCCGTATTTCCCGAATGTCGTAACCTCGGACGACGCCATAGACTTTCGACACGTCGATATCGTGAAGATCGGCGGACGCGCAGATTTCCCGGATCACGGAAGCGAGCGGCTGATTGGCCGAGCGCCCGCTCAGCCAATGTCCCCGGGCGTGGTTTACGCCATCGCTCCAGAAATCCTGCAGGTCCGGGAATGCAGGCCATGGCCGCGCGTCCCACGCCCAGGCAAAGCTGTGATCCATATCCAGCATCGGTCCGCCATAAAGCTCCGAAAAAATGTTTATCGCTGGGTCATTCCAGTAGGCGGTAATCGCGCGAAGATACTGCATCTGCATCGCATCGTCGCGCTGACCGTTCGAGTAATACGGGACGCCGGATTCCGACGACTTTGGATCCAGAAACCGGTTCGGCTGATTGGCGCCCTTGTCGAGCGCGGCGCATCCGTATTCTGTCAGGCGGAATGGTTTTGACCGTGGAACCCACGCGGTGGGTGTCTGGCTTCGCACGCCATCGATCCGATCGTGATGTCGGTTGTTCCACCAGGATCGGATATCCTTGTAGCGAAAGACCCACGGCTCCCCATGCGCACCGTCCGTGATCGCGTCCCGATCCTGCACGTCGCGGGCGGCCTCTGATCTGTAATACCAATCAAACCCCTCCCCCCCTTCTATATTTTCCATCAAATAGGGGATGTCGTAAATGCTCCCGGAGGCGACATCGACATGCCCATCGCCATCGCGCCAATCCGATAGCGGCATGTAATTGTCGATACCGACGAAATCGATTGCAGGCGACGCCCACAACGGATCCAGGTGGAAATGGACATTGCCCGTATCGGCCGGTCGATAGCCGAAATATTCCGACCAGTCGGCCGCATAGCCGAGCTTCGCGCTGGGAAGAAGCTGCCGCACCTCCTGGGCAAGACGCACCATCTGAGCAACGGCCGGAAATTGGTCCGCCGACCCGCGGATTTGGGTCAGTCCACGCATCTCGGACCCGATGCAGAACGCCTCTACCCCGCCGGATGCAGCGCAAAGAGCGGCGTAATGCAAGATGAACCGACGGTAGGACCACTCGTTCGGGCCCGAATAGGAGACGGCGCCGTCGAGAACCCTGAAGTCGGCCGCGCGCGCAGTGCCGAAAAACCGGTCGACCTCCTGGTCCGCGACGATGGATCGATCGACGCCGGGATCGATTTCCGGCGCGATAGACGTGGTGATCCGGCCGCGCCATGGCAGCTTGGGTTGCTCGCCCCTGCCGAACGGGTCCGGGCGCGCGTTGCCGACGAGTTGCGTCATGAGGATAAACGGATAGAACGTAACGTCGAGTCCGCGCGCATTCAGGTTTCGGATCGAACTCGACGACCGACGCATCGCTGGGAGTTCCGCCATAGACCGGCCGCCCCTCAAGCATAGGGACGATTGAAGCGGCATTGCGGGGCAGGCCTGATACGTTCCAGCGCTGAGGAACGCCATCGGACCGGTTCTGCTCGACTTTCGGATGCAGACTGCAATCGCCGCAGCGCAGATCATCGCCAAACCAGGATACGATCAGGGAAGTAGAACGGAGGTTGGGAAGTTCCTCCACAAGGTCCTGCATCGCGACATTGAAATCGGCCACATCCTGAACCGTGTTGACGTTCGCGGAGTCCTTCAGTCCTCCGCCGTAGTCGAAATGGACACCGGTTGTCGCGAGCGTGTACTCGCCCGTCCCCGGAACCAATGCTACGCCCCGAATTGTCTGACTCGGCGCACCGATCTCCCCGGGCGCATCGGCATTGCGAACGACCTCGAAGGAGAGCTGCGGAACCCGGTTGCCGAACGGCGTGAGGTCCAGGTCCTCGATCACGACATAGGCCGTACCACGAAAGGCCGGCGCGGCCGATCCGCCCTCGATCGCTTGGATCAAAGCATCCGGTAACTGATGATCAGACCCAGCATGCACCCGCAAGTTGAGGCTGTTCCGGGAGATTTCGGAGCCATCCGCCCAAATTCGTCCGACCCGCGTGATCTGGCCTTGGCAAAGGGCAAGGGCGAGCGATACGGAATAGGAGAAACTCGTCGTCTTAGGCGGCGATGGCGCACCCTTCCCACCGCTTCCACCCGACGTCGTCCTGCTCTCCTTGAAGCGCGTGGCCCAGATCACCTGCCCGCCCACGCGGACACGGCCGAACACCTTCGGAATCGCCGACCCTTCCGAGGCGGCAGTGAGGCGGAAGCGGTCCACCCTTCCGTGCTCTACGGCCTCCGCACCCGAACCGATGATCTTCTGGTCGATGACTCGGCCGATAGTCGCTCCGGCCGCTCGCCCTAGGACGGCTGCGCTCAGTCCGAAAACGGATCCGCCAAGACTGCCGCCAATCGCGGCTCCCGCCGCGCCGAGAACAAGGGTCGCCATGAGTCAGGCCTCCAGATGGGACGCGGGGGGAAAGTCGAACCGTGCAACGACCCGACGTTCCCATGGTTCGGACAGGGCGTTTTCCACGACACCGCGCCCGGAATATGCGTGAATGAACGTGACGTGCGGCACGACCCGGCCCACGATGCCGAGGTGCTTGGCTATCGACCCGTCCCGCATCCGAAAGAGCAGGATTTCGCCCGGCCGGTACGGTCTTTCGAAAGCGACGGGGCGAAGGTGGCGGAGCGCAGCCATGTGAAGAACCTCGATTCTGTCGGGTTCCGCCCAGTCCGCACTATAAGCTGGAACATCCTCCGGCTCGCGTCCATGCACCGCACGCCAGATACCGCGGATCAGACCGAGGCAATCGGTCCCCGACCCCCGGGCGGACGCCTGATGACGGTATGGCGTCCCGAGCCACCGGCGCGCCTCGCGCACAACGGCGCTCACCGCTTTCCCCCATCATTCAGCGATCCCGTGGTGGGATAGGCCATTAGCCAATCATCGCCGGGAACGTGCGGAAATCCCCGGTAATTCAGGAAGTTGTCGAACTTCGACTGACAGGTCTCCTTCCGCTTGTCACAGCCGGCTTGCAGTCGAACCGACGTCCCGAAAGCAATCGGAGCGCGTAACGCACTCCATAGCTCGATCCGCCTTTGACCCGATTGTATCCGATCGGACTTGATGCTTTCGGAGAGCCCTTGGCCAGTCCCATCGAGAACGGTCAACAGACCTCGCTCAAACCATCCTTCCGCTTGGGCAGGCAAAGTAGACAACGTCAGAACGCGGTTATCCGCGGCAAAGGAAACGGCGGCTTCCGCCCGAAACCTCTCATCCGCAAGGTTCTTGGTGCATCTGCGATCACCTAGCACCGCATCGCAGCGGGACTGATAGACCCGTCCCCGCACCCGGTTGAGCGCTTCGGACAGACCCCGCAATTCTGCTGAGAACGCACCGTCGCCCCAGCTGATTTCGCCAAGCGTTCCGCGAAATACGATTGTCCGATCATCCGGAGAGGCCCAGTTTACAAGCCAAGTGGTCACTTCGGCCGAGTCCCATCTCCCTGCCCTGAGATCGCTTTCGGTGATCGCATCGCTGCTCAGGGCCCCTACGGCTTCGACGTTGTCCACCGAAAGCCCAGTAGACGATTGCAACGCCCCTGCACTGAGGCCCGAAGACGCGAGGCATGGGACCCCAGCGACGGTCAGGGGTCTGTCATGATCCGTGAAGCCCATGACCACGCCGTCCTTGCGGCGAAGTGTCCACGCGCGACAGACGCTGGACGCACCGCCCGCAAGATGGTCGGCAAGCGCGCTCACAACCGGACCTCCACGACAGGAACGTCCGGGACCTCACCGGCATTCACGTTCGCCACAGAAGTCTGGATCGCATCGGTGTCGAAGCGAACCGGGACGTCGAACAGGAACCCGGCGGTTATCGTTACACCCATCGCCGGAGCGGTGTTGAACTCGATCGTCCCCTCCGCGTGGATTATCGCGAAAGCGCCGGCATCGGGTATTTCAATTCCGTCCACCGCCACCAACACGGAGCCCGGAACCGGCTTACCGATCGGACGATCGTAGCTCTGTTCTCCAGAGAGATAGCGCTTCCGAAGCATGAAAGATGTCGTCACCCCGTCGCCGGTACCGATGTTCTGGTCGGCCGCCGCAATTTCCTTGGAGGGCGCACAGGATTTATAGTCGGACCAGTCTTTCCATCGAAATCCGAAGAGACGGCCGCGCCGCGCCTCGAAGAACGCCACAAGCTCCGCGATGTCGTCCAGGGATCGCATTCCCACACCGGCATCGTATCGCCGTCGCGATTGGGCCCAAGGCGTGTTCCGTTCTTCGAACCCGTTCGCAAGCGTGACGACCTCGGTCAGACGCTCCGGGCCTCCCGCCGATCCGAACGAAAGCCGCGGCGGAAACTGTATTTCGTGGAAAGACATGGCTATCTGCTCCTCATCGGTTGCGAGAGCCGCGCGACAAAGCGCGCGACATCTCGGCGGCGATCTGGGTCCGCGATCGCCGGAAACCTGCGGCATCCGGAGTGGAGATGTTCATAGTCACGTTGACCGCGCTGCCCCTGCCCTGCATCTCGATCCCCAGCCGCCCGTCTGCCCCCCGGCTGAGGGGCATGATCGCTTCCGGACCCGCTTCGCCCATGAGGCCGGTTCCGCCCCGCATGGGAAATGTCGTGGGCGACGATACGATTCCGCCCCGAGCGAACGGCATCACCCTTCCCTGCGAAAAGGTGCCGCCATCCGCAAACGGAAGGATCGAGCTCAATCCCCCGGCAAGCGCACCGCCCAGAGCGTTCTGAACGGGCTTTACCGCGGTGTTGTAAGCTGAATTCACCATCGAACGCGCGAGGCCGGATAGGGCGTCCGACAGTTTCATCCCATCGAACACCACGCCGTCGAAGGCCTTGCGAAGGCCGCCTCCGAACGATCTTGACAATCCCTGCACCTCCCGCTGGGTGTGGACCATCTGGCCTTCGAGAGTACCGAGTTCCGCCGTAAAGCGCGCGACGACGGCCTCGCCCCCGCCCAAACGCACTTCGAGCGCGTCCAGCTTCTCGTCGAAGCCGTCAAGATCCCGTTCATACATGATCCATCTCCATCAGGTCCGGGAACCGCGCCGCCAGGCGTTCGAGCCCGGCGCGGTCCATGGGCAAACGCCCGTCCCCCTGGCCCAGCAGGAATGCAAGTTCCGCAGGGGTCAGAGACCAGAACGTCGCAGGGGTCAGCCCGAGATTCCGCATTCCCGCCGCCATGAGCGTCGGCCAATCGAACCGATCTTGGCTCATAGGGCGATGCCTGGCAGTGCGAACGCTCTTCCGAGAAGAAGTGCCGCGACTCTGGTGGCCTCGACCGGCCCGCCCTCGATATCGGCGTCGAGAAGGGTATCGGTTCCGCCCCGCCATCCGCCACCGCGTAGCCCCGCAAGCAGAAGGCCGATGACGTCGCGCGCCGTGAACTCCCCCTTCTCGAACCGCTCGACCAGCGCAACGAGGGAGTCCGCTTCCATCTGCGCTTCCAGTTCGGCAAGCGCGCCAAGAGTCAGTTTCAGGACATAGCGGTTGCCATCCAGGGTGAGCACGACCTCGCCCGCGTAGGGATTTCCATCACCCATTCTAGAGTGCCGTGAAAGTCAGGGCACCGGCGGAGGCGAGCGAAATCTCATACGTCGCTTCCCCATCGTGGCTACCGGAATATTCCAGCGACGTGATCTGGAACGGACCTTCCACGATACCGAAATCGGGGATGATCACCTGGAACTGGGGCACGGTGCCGTCAAAGAACATCTGACGGGCCCGCATGTCCGTCTGCGCGTCCCGGAAGACTCCCGACCCGGAAACAGCCGCCGACTTCACGCCACCACCGGCCAGGAGTTCTCGCCAGCCGCCGGAACTGTCCAGCGATGTCACGTCTATCGACCCCGCGTTGAACGTCAGCCGCGTGGCCCGAAGGCCGGCCAGCGTCCCGAAAACGCCGGCGCCGTCCAGATCGACCTTCAGGAGAAGGTCCTTGCCGCTTTGTACACTCATCTCATTGCTCCTCAGATATTCTCGTCATCGACGCGCGCGCGAAACCACAGGTCGATGCGCCGTGTGTTTTCACCCTCATCCCTGCGGGCCCGCGCCCGCAGAAACCGCAAGGAAACCAGTCGGCCTCGCGTCAGCGCGAGAATCCGCACCGACCAGGGCATCGGAGACCCGCGCCGCGGCGGCCTTCGCCGCGATGTATCCGCCCCGCTTCGTCACCACGCTGATCTGCATGTCATGAAGGGCGCCTTCGCCGGAATGGTCGGACCTCGTCACGGCCTGCTCCGGCCCGAGCGCCACGAACAGGTCCGGGGCCGCGTCCGGAACGGCATCGTAGATCGCCCCCGAAAGGAGCGCGTCCAGTGCCGTGTCCGCGACCAGACGGCCGTAGATCGCCATCTGCAGACTCTCGCCCAACGCATACGTCATTCGGTTATCTCCTCCCGCGGAACTTCGTTCGCGAGGACGGTCAGGTATCGCGCTCGTCGGTCGCTTTCCTGAACGGCCTCCACCGAGAAGATGCGCGCGCCATCCCGCAGCCGATGGCCGGGCCAGGGCCGTGCCGGATGATCCTGCGGAACCTCGCGAAGCTGGATCCGGACCTGGAGACGGGGAGTTCGGCCGAAATCCGTCGCCTTGAGCGCTCCGGACCGCATCCGGACCTCGCCCCAATGGGCACCGCGCTCGCTCCAGGTCTCCGTATATCCACCGGCACCGTCATCGGTCCGGACGGGAATCAGGTGGACAAGGCGCCGGGTGAAAACCTTCGCCATCAACCATGCCCTCCGATCCGGATCCGGCGCCAAGGCGCTACGAGCGACGTGATCGTCGCGGCCGTTGCAGGATCCTCCCCCGCATCCAGCGTTTCCGCCGACAGAAGCGCGGCCTGTGCCAGAGGCGCCGGGACGTCGTCCCATGAAACCGGTCCAACCCGCACCGTCACGCGAAGCATGGTGCTCCGACCGACGATTTCAGGAAGGATCAGAAGAGCCGTGCCCCCGTCGGCCTCGATCCAGGCCCCTTCGAGGGGCGTGGCCGTTCCGTCCGCGATCTCCTCCACCGCGATCAGCGATGTGATCTGCGTCAGCGGCAATGCGATCTCTACCGAGCCCTCCCCCGTCCCCGACAGGGTCACGTCACGGGGCAGCATCGCACGGCCCAGCCGCATTTCCAGCGATCCGATGGCGGCCCGGAGTCGCAGCCGCAGCCGCTCGTCCTGTCCGGGCACCGCGGCATATCCCTCGGGCAGACGCATCTGTGCCGCCAGTTGTGCGACCGGCAGGGCGGCATCGGCAGTCGCCCCGGATTCGAGAACCTTCAGACCCATGGGTCCCTCCGCACGGATAGATGAATTGGATCGGCGGGACCGGTTGACCGCTCGTGCGGACCAAGGCCGGAGGCCTTCCGGCCCCGCCCCCCGCTTCCGTCCTCTCGACGGTCCCGGGGTCGGTTGGCCCCCGCCCCAAACCGGAGCGGGGTCATTTCAGTCCGATCAGGCCAGAGCGAACTTCAGCAGCTTGATGGCCGCGAAGTCGGTCACGTCGCCGCCCACGCGCTTGGTGGCGTAGAACAGGACGTGGGGCTTGGCGCTGAACGGGTCCCGAAGCACGCGCAGATCGGGCCGTTCGGCGATGGTGTAGCCGGAGCGGAAATCGCCGAAGGCGATGGCGGTGGTGCCGGTGCCGATATCGGGCATGTCCTCCGCGATCAGGACGGGATACCCCATGAGCTGCGCCGGCTGACCGGATGCCAGGCTGTCCGCCCAGAGGAAGCGGCCGTCGGCATCCTTCATCTTGCGCACGGCGCCGGCGGTCTTGGAGTTCATCACGAACGAGGCGTTCGCGCGATACTTGGCGCCCAGCGCATAGACCAGGTCCACAATGGCGTCCGACGGCTTGTCGCTGTCGAAATCGTCCGCATTGCCGGTCGCGACATAGCCCAGGCGGCCCCAGATCCAGCTCTGCTCCTCGACGGCCGGATAGGTCAGGAAACCCTTCGGCTTGTCGTTCCCGTCCCCTGCGATGAAGGCCGCGGCCTCGGCGGTTGCGAACTTGTCCGCGATCCGCGCGGCGAGCCAGCTCTCGATGTCGAAGGCCGCATCGTCCAGCAGGCGCTGGCTGGCCTTCGGCATGGCGGACAGCTCGTGAAGGCTGATGGAAACACGGTCGAAGAGCGGTGAGTCCGTCTCCCCCGCGGTCCCGCTCTCGCTGACCCAGCCCGCGCCCAGATCGGTGTGATCGACGAGCACGTCGAACGAGGTCGATTCCACGTTCACCACGGTGGCGATGGACCGGATCGAGGCGGAGGAGGTCAGGACCGACTTCACCGTTTCGGCGGTCTGCGGATCGACGAGGTAACCGCCCTCGGCCGACACGGCGGTGTTCATCGACTTGCCGTCCAGTGCGAGGCTCCGCAGTCCGTCGTCGTCACCCGACCGCAGATAGGCGTCCAGCGCCTTCTGATGAGGCGCTTCGACCGAGCGCGCGGTCTCGAGCTGGGGCCGCTGGCTCTTGTAAGTCATGTTCATCCGCTCTTCCTGTTGCTGCATCTTCTGGGTGATATTCTGGCGGAAGCCCTTGAAATCGCTGACCAGACCGGCCAGCGCCTCGGTGACTTCGCCCATGCCGTCATGGCTCATGGGTTTCTCCTCTCGGGTGATCGGCGGCGTCAGTCGCGCGCCAGTTCCAGGCGCGCGGCCTCGATCGCGCGCGCCATTTGGCGCATGGGGTCCGCCTTGGCCCCCACCCGCGCACTGGGAAGCATCGGGAACGTCACAAGCGACACTTCCCAAAGCTCCAGTTCCTTCAGAAGCCGTCGCCCCTGATCGTCCTTAACGGCCCGTTTGACCGTGTATCCGATGCTGAGGCCGTCGAGGGCGCCCGCCTGGATAAGCTCGGCCGCCTCCCGCGCCTTCTCCACACCGGGGAGCAATCGCCCCTTGACCGACAGGCCCCGCGCGTCCTCTATGACCTCGTCCCAGACGCCGATCACGCAGGTCGGATCATGCTGCCACAGCATCTTCACATTCCGGCCCTCGGCCGCCATCCGGGCGAGGCTGTCGCAATAGGCGCCCGGGGCAACCACATCGCGGCCCGTATCCTCTATCCCGAACCAGGAGGCGTAGCCCGTGATGCGAGCACCGTCCTCCAGCCGCACGGAGGTCTCTCCGTGCGCGAATTTTCGTTCCAGACCCATGGGTCCCTCCTGCGATGAAATCGAATGCCGACACGGCGCCGGACGTCGCCTGTGCTCAGTAGAATCGCGTCGTGGTGATCCAGAACGGGTGGCAACGATGCAGCGCGAACGCCCGCAGATCCTCGATCCGCGCCTGCCCGTAAATCCGCCATGGCCCCGCGCGTTGCAGTCCCACCGCGCGGGACAGGGTGGCCGTCGGTTCCCGGGTCAGATCGGGGGGGCCGAAATCGAACGGGAGCTGCGTCCGTCCCGCATACCAGGCCAGTCCGAGGAACGTGCAGTTCCGGACCTTCCGGAACTTGACGTCGAAACGGGTGCCGTCCCGCATGACGTCCTGCGCGACCACCGTGGTGTCCTTCGTCACGGGGAATAGCCGACCCTCAAGAAGCGGGGCGGCCGTGAACACCGCGGGCGTCAGCGCCATGAACAGGGAGACTGCGAGGACCGTCCGCGTCGGTTTGATCCTGCTAAGCACCGATCAGACTCCCCTTCAGGACGAACGACATGAAGCCGCCGAGAATGGCCGCCACGATCAGCCAGACGAGCCGTGAGATCAGCGCGTCGATCCGATCCAGCCGCTTGTCGATCCCGTTGAACCGCGACTGCATCAGTTTCTGCTTCTCTTCGTTCACGGCCCGTTCGGTCTCCATCCGGATGGATGCCCCCTCGACGAGGGCGAGCCGCATTTCCGCCCGCTCGAACGCCGTGGCCGTGTCCTCGAAGGGCGCGTAGAGAAACTTGGATCCGCCTCCTCGCGCCTCCGTCATGCGTCACCCAGAGGTGGCAGCCCCAGCATCCGGCGTTTCTCCTCCGCCGTCAGGAACTCGGCGTTGGCGATCCGCGTCCATTCCGCATCCCGCTCCGCCTGGAGCGCGGGAACCCGGTCCCGGTCCGCCTCGATCCGCAAGGCCTCTCCCGCATGGGTCGAAAGCCAGTAGGACAGCGCCTCAGCCACCTTTCCGACCAGCGGCAGGACCGTCAGTCGATAGAAGGCCCGGTTCGCCTCGACATAATTGGCGTAGGTAGCATCCCCCGGAATACCCAGCATCATCGGCGGCACGCCGAAAGCCGTCGCGATCTCCCGCGCCGCGGCTTCCTTGGTCTTCTGAAACTCCATATCCGAGGGCGAGAAACCCATCGGCTTCCAGTCGAGCCCCCCTTCCAGAAGCATCGGCCGACCGGCATTCCGCGCGCCCTGATGGTTCGCCTCCAGCTCCGCGGCAAGGCGGTCGAACTGATCCGGGCTCATCCCCTCGACGCCGGCATGGACGATCGCCCCGGACGGTCGGGCCGCATTGTCCAGAAGCCCCTTCGACCAGCGGGAGGCCGCATTGTGCACGTCGATGGCAGTCGCCGCCGCCTGCATCGGGCTCAACCCGTAATGGTCGTCCTGCGGGTGGAAGGACCGCATGTGACATATGGGAGAGACCTCGCCGACCTTGAAGCGGTGCTTTCGCCCGCCAACCGCGTAATCGTAGGCCACCGGCCATCCGTCGGGTCCGGGCACGACGGACATCCGGTCCGAGCGCAGCACGTGCAGCTCGACCGGAAGGCCGCCGCCGCCGACCGCCTCGACATAGGAATCCCCCGACAGAAGCAATTGTCCGAACAGCGCCTCGAACCACTCGGCTCCGCCCTGCGCCCCGTTCGGCCGCCGCATCAGGTCGATCACCGGATGCACGTCGAACCGCGCCTCCCGGTCGCCATAGACCAGCGGCACCGCCGCCGCCGCCTCCGCGATCAGCTTGACGGCTCGAAATCCGACCGGATTGCCCGTGAACCCCGTCCGGGTCAGAGTGCCGGTATCCCGGGGCGACCAGATGCTCCGCCCGACTCCGCCCCAGCCCAGCACGCGGCCCGTGGCCGATGCCTTCGCCTCAGGCGCCGGGCCCGCATCCTTGCTGCCAAATCCGAACATCGCCCGTCCTTCCGTCCTGTCAAAGAAAAGGGGCTCCGAAGAGCCCCGCTGTCGCATTCGATCCGCGCGTTACAGATGCCGCATCCGCGGCCCGCATCGCATCCGTACCGGGTCCAGCATCGCCTCCCAGAGCGCCCAGACCAGCGCGTCCACCCGGTCGGGCGATCCCCGCCCCTGGTAACCCGTGGCCCCCATCCGGCACATCTGATCTTCCAGCCGTCCGAGGCCGTGCATGTGGCGCACCCGTCCCTGTTCGTAGAGCGCCGCCACCGGCTCCGCTCGGACGCCTTTGGCCTCCCGAGCGGTCACCTTGCGGTAGCTGACCAGCGGCGCCACCTGCCGCAGGACCGCCTCGATCATCTCGCCGCCCTGGTTGCCCTCGGCCACCACCCGGGTGGCCCCCCACCGGTCGTAGGCCGACGCCACCGCCGCGGCCCATTCGCTCGGGCTCGCCGCCGATACCGTCGCATCCTCCAGAACCCAGGCGCCCCAATCCGCCGGGCTCCCGCTCGTGACCGCGCCGACGACGACGATCCCCGTCTCATCGGCGGCACCCCCTGAACTCACCGCAGGGTCCACCCCGACGATCACCCGGTCGAAGTCCGGCACGCTGTCGGTCCGGAGGCGGTCAAGCATTGCGGTCGTCCAGAATGCGCCCTCCACATCCTCCAGCAGGATACCGTCCAGCTCCTGCCGCCCCGTCCGCGTCCCTGCATATTTCGCCCGCACCTCGGCGAGGAAACTCGCGGCCAGATGTGCCCGGTTCGCTTCCGTCGCCGCATGGGTCCGGACCGTACTCGGCCGGGCCAGAACCTCCTTCAGCGTCGCCACATTCCGCGGCGTCGTCGTCACCACGGCCCGGGGATCTTCCCCAAGCCGCAGGCAGAATTGCAGGTTGTCCCACGTCTCCGCAGGCTTCTTCCACTTGGCCAGCTCATCCACCCAGGCCGCATCGAATTGCGGTCCGCGAAGCGCCTCCGGATCATGCGCCGAATAGGCCTGCGCCTCCGCCCCGTTTGGCCAGATCAGCTTGCGCTGCGTCGCCTTCCAGGTAGGCCGCCGATCCGGCGGGGAGCAGGCGAGTATCCCGCTCTCCCCCTCGATCATCACGTCCCGGACCTGCTCGTAGGTCTCGCCGACCAGCGCCACGCTGCGGCACGCCCCCTTGTCCATCGGCCGCGAGCCTTCGACCCGCGACCTGACCCATTCGGATCCGGCGCGGGTCTTGCCCGCACCACGCCCGCCCAGGATCACCCAGGTCCGCCAGTCTCCCTCCGGCGGCAATTGGTGATCCAGCGCCCAGAACTCGAACAGCCAGGGCAGCGCGGCCAGTACATTTCCCGACAGACCCTCAAGAAAGGCTTCCCGCACCTCCCTTGTCTCGCAGGCAATCGAGGCGGCGCCCGATCTCAGTCCGGGCCGCGTCGAGGTCGAGGGCATCTCCGCCCCGTCCGATCCATCCGGCATCTGTCACCTTCCCTTCCAGGTCCATCACCTGGTTCACCGACTTCGCGATCTGACCTGCGGTCCGGACCATCTCGTCGGGGTTCACCTCCGAGGGCGCCGTCATCGCGGCCTCCCGGATCTTCGCGTCGAGGAGACGACGGAGCGTCGCCAGGCTCCGGACCGCGTATCCAAGTTGTTCCGTCACGGTTTCCGGGGTCATCTCCCCGAAGACGTCGTAAGTCTCGTTCGTCATCGAAATAAGCTCCGTGCAGGTTGAAAAATAACCCGGTCCGCACGATGAGAAACGAAGAAGGCGACCCGGGTTCCCCCGTGCCGCCTCGCCCATTTCTTCCAGCTTGCCCTAAATGTGTTTTCGAGCGTTCGCCGGGTCAATCCGTTTTCTCGACCTCAGCCGATATTTCTCATATCTAACTGAATAAGAACGGTATTTCCATTCGGGATCGCATTCCGGACCCCGCTTCACCCGGATCAGTTCCCCGTCTGAACACCCGTTTCGCCTTCCACGGCACCCCGCGCCGCCTCGATCGCGCGCCACTCCGCCACGTTGCGATTGTGCTCGTCGAGCGTCTCGGCGAAGGCATGACCTCCCGACCCGTCAGCGACGAAGAACAGAAAGGAACTTTCCTCGGGATCCAGCGCCGCACGGATCGCCTCCGGCCCGGGATTGGCGATCGGCCCTGGCGGCAGCCCGTCGATCCGATACGTGTTGTACGGCGTCTCCCGGTCCAGCTCGCTTTGCCGCAAGCCCCGGCCCAGCGATCCCTGCCCGCCGGTGACCCCATAGATCACCGTCGGGTCCGTCTGCAGGCGCATCCCCTGCTCCAGCCGGTTCACGAACACCGCGGATACCAGCCGTCGCTCGGCGGCAACGCCCGTCTCCTTCTCCACGATGGACGCCAGCGTCAGCGCTTCCTGCGGCGTCTCGATCGGCAGGCCCGGCGCACGCGCGGCCCAGGCATCGGCGAGCACCCGCTCCTGCGCCAGCCGCATCCGCTGGATCAGGTCCGCACGCGCCGATCCTCGCTCCACGGCATAGGTATCCGGCGACAGCGTGCCCTCCGGCGGCACCGGCACCTCACCTTCGAGGAAATCGGCCCCCTTCAACCCCTCCACGATGTCCCAGGACGTCAGACCCGGCGCCACCGATACCCGCCAGGTGATCGGCACGTCGCGCTCCAGCAGGGCCGCGTAATCCTCAGGCACCGGATCGGTCGGCGCGAAAGTCGCCACCTCCAGCGGCTCCGCCCGGCCCGCAACCCGCTCGCGCACGCGCACCTCCGACCCCTGCGCGCTCAGCACATAAGTCACCGTGTACGGGAACACAGACGGTCCGCCCTCCGTCAGGATATCGAGGATCTGGGGCATCGTGGCGGAGGCGGGGATCTCGTAAGTCCCGAATTTCAGCGCGTCATCGAGTTCGGTATATTTCGCCCCGATGCGGAAGATCCGGTCCGAACTGACGATCCCGGCCTCCGCCAGATCGGCGCTCACCCGGTTCAGCGTCGCGCCGCGGGGCACCTCGAAGAACCGCGCTTCGGTCAGGGGTCCGGGTTCGGCCCAGCGGCTCTTGCCGAGCTGGACGATCCCCGCCACGCAGGCGATCAGGACAATCCCGAGGGTCAGCGCGTTCGCCGCGATATGTTTCCACATCAGTGTGTTCCGCCTCGACGTTAATGTGGCTTCGCCAGGATGAGCGTGGCGTTCGTACCGCCGAACCCGAAGGAGTTCGACAAGGCGACCGCTATATCCCGCTTCTCGGCGACCTTCGGCGCAAGCGACAGCTTCGGCTCCACCGCCGGCTCATCGAGGTTCAGCGTCGGCGGTGCCACCTGATCGCGCAGCGCGAGCATGCAGAAGATCGCCTCCACCGCGCCCGCCGCCCCGAGCAGATGCCCGATGGCGGACTTCGTGGAAGACATCGTCACCTTCGGCGCGTGATCGCCCAGCATCCGCTCCACCGCGCCCAGCTCGATCGTGTCCGCCATGGTCGAGGTGCCGTGCGCGTTGACGTAGTCGATATCCCCAGGCGTCAGCCCCGCGCTCTTCAACGCCGCACGCATCGCCCGTTCCCCGCCCTCGCCATCCTCGGACGGCGCGGTGATGTGATAGGCGTCGCCGGACAGGCCGTAGCCTCGGATTTCGGCGTATATCTTCGCGCCCCGCGCCTTCGCATGCTCGTATTCCTCCAGCACGACGACGCCCGCACCCTCCCCCATGACGAAGCCGTCGCGGTCCTTGGAATAGGGCCGGGACGCCTTGGCCGGGTCGTCGCCCCATTTTGTGGACAGCGCCTTGCAGGCGTTGAACCCCGCGATCCCGATCTCGGAAATCGGCGATTCCGCCCCGCCCGCGACCATCACGTCCGCATCGCCCAGCGCGATCAGGCGCGAGGCGTCGCCGATGGCATGGGCGCCCGTGGAACAGGCGGTGACGACGGAATGGTTCGGCCCCTTGAACCCGTAGCGGATGCTCACCTGCCCCGAGGCGAGGTTGATGAGCGCCGAGGGGATGAAGAACGGCGAGACGCGCCGCGGTCCCCGCTCCTTAAGCAAGACGGCCGTCTCGGCGATGGAGGTCAGACCGCCGATCCCCGACCCGATCATCACCCCGGTCCGCAGCTTGCCTTCCTCGCCCGGCGCCCAGCCGGAATCCTCGACGGCCTGCACCGCCGCCGCCATTCCGTAGAGGATGAAATCGTCGACCTTGCGCTGATCCTTCGGCTCCATCCAGTCGTCGGGATTGAACGTACCGTCGGACCCGTCGCCGCGCGGTATCTCGCAGGCATAGGTCGTGACGAGGTGGGTCGCGTCGAACCGGCTGATCGGCCCCGCCCCCGACTCTGCCGCGATCAGACGCCGCCAGGTCTCCTCCACGCCGCAGGCGAGCGGCGTCACCATTCCCAGACCCGTCACGACCACCCGACGCAGTTCCATGGCCTCACTCCTCGCCCGTTTCTTCTCGTTGGCTGCAAGGCTGATACACGCCCGACGCCCCCGCCTCAAGCGGTGCCCGGATGGGATATGACGGGTCCGTTACGGAACCCTAAGCTACTGAATTTCTTACCGGCCCTCGAACTTCGCGGGTCGCTTTTCGAGGAAGGCGAGCACCCCCTCCTGGAAGTCGCGCGTCTGTCCGCTCCGCCCCTGGAGCTTCGCCTCCAGCGCGAGCTGCTCGTCCAGGGAATTGTCGAAGCTACCCCGGATCGCGGTCTTGACCCCCGCATAGGCCAGCGAAGGACCGTTCGCGAGGTGCTGCGCCCGTTCGGCCCAATGCTCGGCGAAGCGGTCGTCCGGCACCGCCTCCCAGATCATGCCCCAATCGGCCGCCTGCCTGGCGGAAACCGGCTCCGCGAACAGGGCCGCGCCCATGGCCCGGGCAGTCCCCATCTGCCGCGGCAACCAGTAGGTGCCGCCCGCGTCCGGGATCAGGCCGATCCGCGTGAACGCCTGCAGGAACACCGCGCTCTCGGTCGCGATCACCACGTCGCAGGCCAGCGCGAGGTTCGCGCCCGCACCCGCCGCCGGACCGTTCACGGCGGCGATGGTGGGAATGGAACAGTCGAAGATCGCCCGCAGCATCGGCTCGTATTCGTCGCGCAGGGTGCGTTCGAGGTTGAGGTTGTCGATGCTGGCCCGGTCGCCCAGATCCTGACCGGAGCAGAAGGCGCGGCCCTTGCCCGTCATCACGATGACCCGCGCCTGCCCCTCGGCTTCCTTAACGGCATGCAGGATCTCGGCCCGCATCTGGGTGGAGAGCGCGTTCATCACATCCGGACGGTTGAGCGTGAGTTCGGCCACCCCGTCGCGGACATTCAGCCGGATCGTTTCGTACTGCATGGGCCTCTCCCTGTTCGCGGCGACCCTAGCAGAGCCGCCGCGAAGGGGAAGATCGACCTCACGGCAAAACCGCGCGGATCAGCGCGCGGGCCGTCGGATCGGGCCGACGGTTCACGCGCCGGTATTCCGCGCCGTCTTTCGTGCGGATCAGCATCCCCTCGCCCACCATCTCCCGCCTGATGCCCGCGGCGTCGCGGAAGGTGCAGAGATCGTGGATCCGGGCCGAGATCGCGCGCTCGTTCAGCACCGCCACGGGATCGAGCCGCGCCCAGATCGGCCAGAGACACAGCAGGCGCAGGCTCCGCTTCGTCGGCCAGCCGGTGAACCGGCCCTCCGCATCGAAACGCGCGGCGGCGCGGCGCATGCGGGCAAGGTCGGGCGGCGGCTCGGCCCGCGGCCCAGACTGCGCCGCCCGCAGATGCTGGAAGTTCCGGAAGCCCGCGGCCCGAGCGACGGCGTTGAGCATGGTCTGGTGCCCCGGCGCGTCGTCCAGGCTCTCGCGCAGGCTGCGCGCGAACCGGCTGACATCGTCGAGGACGAGGGGAATGGCCTCTCTCGGCATGGTCGATCTCCTGCCGTCATCGCTGCCCCTTGTCGGGGTGGGGGGACCGCCCTTGCCCGCCGGATGCGGCGGAAAGATCGAAACGGGAGACGTCTCTGTCGCAGGTTCAGCATGTCCCGGACGGGACGGCGGTGCCTCGGTGGACTGCGGACCGTGGAGCAGGATTATCCCCTGCCCGGCCCTCCGTCCAGCAGATCGCGCAACTGCGCCTCCTCCTCGTCGCTCAGCGCATCCGGCGCGGCACGGCGGCGTTGGCGGGTGACGTGCAAAGCCGCGACCCCGCCGCCCAGCAGCAGGAGCGCCAGAGGCGTGCCCCAGAGGATCGCGTTGGACCCGCTGCCGGTCGGGCGCAGAAGGACGTATTCCCCATACCGGTCGACCAGATAGCTGATGACCTCCGGGTTGCTGTCCCCCGCCGTGAGCCGTTCGCGCACCAGCAGGCGAAGGTCGCGGGCGAGGTCCGCGTTGCTCTCGTCGATGCTCTCGTTCCGGCAGACCAGACACCGAAGCCCGCGGGACAGGTCGCGGGCGCGCTCCTCCAGGACGGGATCGTCCAGCACCTCGTCGGGAAGCACGGCGAGCGCAGGCGTCGCGAGGAGGGTCGCGGCCAGAAGCAGCGCCCTCATTCCGCGGGCAGACCGGCGGGCGTCGCGGATTTGCGCCGCGCCCCCGCGGCCACGCGGTAGCGGCGGTCGGTCAGGGAGACGATCCCGCCCAAGGCCATGATGATCGCCCCGCCCCAGATCCAGTTGGCGAAGGGCTTGATATAGACCCGGACCGCATAGCCACCGCTCTGCTGCGGATCGCCGATGACGGCATAGACGTCCCGGGTGAACCCGTTGTCGATCCCGGCTTCGGTCGTGGGCATCTGCGCCACGGGATAGACCCGCTTCTCCGGGAGAAGCACACCGATATCGGTGCCGTTCTCGTAGACATGCATCCGCGCTTGGGTCGCGATGTAGTTCGGTCCCTGCAGGCGTCGAACATCCTCCAGCACGATCTCGTAGCGGCCGACACTCATGCGGTCGCCGATGTCGAGAACCTCGATCCCCTCCTGCTGCCAGGCGGTGAGGGCGGCGACGCCGAAGAGCGTGATCCCGAAACCGCCATGGGCCAGCGCCTTGCCCCAATCCGCCCCCGGCAGACGGGTGAGGCGCACGGCGCGGCCCGCGATCTCCCCGCGTCCCGTCCGGCTCCAGAGGTCGATGAGAGCGCCCGCGACGAGCCAGACGCCCAGCCCGGCGCCCAGCGGACCGCCGACAGACCGTCCCGTCTGCATCGCCCAGACGAGACCCGCCGCCGCCAATGCAAGAAGTGCCGCGGGGAGCATCAGGCGCCAGACCCGCTTCGCCCCCCGTTTCCAAGGCAGGGCCGAGCCCAGCGGCACGAGGATCGCGAGCGCGATGACGAAGGGCGGAAAGGCCGCATTGAAGAAGGGCGGCCCGACGGAGAGCTTCCGGTCGAAGGCCAGTTCCGCCACCAGCGGCCAGATGGTGCCGACGAAGACGACGAAGCAGGACACGGCGAGGAGCAGGTTGTTGACGACCAGCGCGCTCTCCCGGCTGACGACGCCGAAGACGCCGCGGGCCTGCATCGCGGGCGCGCGGATCGCGTAGAGGAGCAATGCGCCGCCGGTGAACACGCCGAGGATCAGAAGGATGAACACCCCCCGCTCCGGGTCGTTGGCGAAGGCGTGGACGGAGGTCAGGACGCCGGACCGGACGATGAAGGTGCCGACCAGCGAGAAGCCGAAGGCGAGGATAGCGAGCAGGATCGTCCACGCCTTAAGGGCCTCCCGCTTCTCCACGACGATGGCGGAATGCAGGAGCGCCGCGGCGATGAGCCAGGGCATGAACGAGGCGTTCTCCACCGGGTCCCAGAACCAGAACCCGCCCCAGCCGAGCTCGTAATAGGCCCACCAGGAGCCGAGTGCGATGCCGATGGTCAGGAACAGCCAGGCGGCGAGCGTCCACGGACGCACCCAGCGGCCCCAGGCGGCGTCGACGCGCCCCTCGAGCAGAGCCGCGACGGCGAAGGAGAACGCCATGCTGAGCCCGACATAGCCGAGATAGAGAAACGGCGGATGGAAGGCGAGGCCCGGATCCTGCAGCAGCGGGTTCAGATCCTCGCCGTTGAAGGGCGGCATGGGAACCCGGGTGAACGGGTTCGAGGTGAAGAGGATGAAGGCGTAGAAGGCGACGCCGACCGATGCCTGCACCGCAAGGACGCGGGCCTTGAGCGTGGCGGGCAATTGTCCGCCGAACCATGCCGCGGCGGCCCCGAACAGCGCGAGGATGAGGACCCAGAGCAGGAGCGATCCCTCGTGATTCCCCCAGACGCCGGTGACCTTGTAGAGCATCGGCTTGTCGGTATGGGAGTTCAGCACCACCAGCCGCAGCGAGAAGTCCGACGTCACGAACGCATAGGTCAGCGCCGCGAAGGCGAAGCCGACCAGCAGGACCTGAACCGTGGCGGCGGGCGACGCGACGGCCATCCATCCCGACCAACGATAATGGGCGCCAACAAGGGGCAGAATCGTCTGCGCAATGGCGACGGCGAAGGCGAGGATGAGGGCGAAATGCCCGAGTTCGACGATCATGGGGAGAGGTATAGGCCGACCGTGACGCCGCGCCAATGGGGCGCGGCGTCACGGGGTCGTCAGCGGCTCCGTGCAGGGTCCCCCGGAGGATGCCGGGGGAACGCCACGCGGTCGTTCAGTCGCGGAAGCGCGCGGCCTGCCACGCGGCGAGGGCCGCGTTCTGGTCCGCTGAAACGGGCCATTCCGGCTTGTTGCCCGCGGCGTCGGGCTCGGCAGGGGCCGCCGGTTCCGCGACGACGGGTTCCGCGACCGTCGTTTGCGCGACCGCCGGTTCCACCATCGCCGCATCCGTAAACGTCGCGTCCGCCGCCATTTCCGGGCGGTCGGGATTGATCCAGGCGGACAGGACCGGCTCGCGGATCGGCGAAAGGCTTTCGGGGCTGCGCCGGTAATGCAGTTCCCGAGCCCCGAAATAGAAGCTGACGATCGCGCCGAGCAACCACCAAAGCGGATCGGGGACGTAGGCCAGCCCCTCCATCCGCGTCGAGAAGCCCACGGGCTCCGCCATCGCATAGACGAACAGGCCCAGCGTCCCCATCGCCAGCATCGGCCGCGGCAGGCGATTGAACCCGTCCACCGTGCGGTCGAAAAGACCACGCCGCTCGAGGGCGAATTCGTCCCCGAGCTGTTCGAGGGCGGCGCGTTGAGCCGCATGGGCGAGCGCCTGCGCCTTGGTGGCGTTGGGCACGAAAACCTCCGAGAGGCCCTCCGCCGCCTGACCGATGGTGCGGGCGGCGCCCGCCCCGGTCACGAGATTTGCGATCATCCCCATCTGGACGTCCTCTTGGTATGGGCCGCCGCCGTAAGGCGGTAGCGGGGCGAGATGAATTCCTCGGCACGGCGGATCCAGCCGCCCTTGCCGCCGTCGCGACGCCGCGCGTATTTGCGCGAGGACGGTCGCCGGTCGGCGAGATCGTAATAGTAGTTGCGCCGCGCGATGCCGTAGGCGTCGGCGATATGGTCGGGCGCGGCCTCGGCGGCGGCGCGGGCGGCACGGGCGGTCAGCGGTCCGATGACCCCGTCCACGCTTACTTTCTGCCCCATCCGGTTCAACAGACGCTGGAGGATCCGGACCGCATTCGCGCCCGCATTGACGTACATGTCGAAGACCGACGCCTGAAGCACCGGCGGAAGCGTGTTGACGCGGACGCGGTTGAAGTAATGCTCCACGAAGATGTCGATCGCCTTGTCGCGGTCGAGGCGGCGCACGTCGGCCACGTCGACATCGCCGTCGCGGTCCAGGTCGAGCCCGAGGCGGCGCATCGTATGGATGGTCACGCCGTGGTTGGTGGCCCCGCCGGGATCGTCGGGGTCGTTCACGAAGCCGCCCTCCCGGGCGACGATCTCTGTTGCGATGGACCGGACGGTCAGCATGCCGGCATCCTCCTGCAAAGGGTTGCGAGGAGGCGGAAGGTTGGCGCGAGCGGTTAACGGGACATTGCCGGGCCGCGCGGACGGCCCGGAGGTTCAGGAGAGGTTAACGGCGCCGCGGCAGCGCGCGGTCAAGGCGCGCGCGTGGCGGTCAGCGCGACATGAACCAGGACACCGAACCCGACATTCGTTTCGTCCGGATAGCTCGATCCCATGGCGAAGTCGCGGCGGTCCAGCTCCGCCGTGCCGATCATGGTCGCATTGTCCCCGTCGATGGACAGCGTGAAGGGAAGCGCCACCGGCACCTCAGCGCCGCGCAGATCGAGCGTGCCGCGCGCGATATAGGCATCCTGCTCCGCGCTGATGATGGCGCGGAACATGGCCTGCGGATGGGTCGCCACGTCGAGGAAATCGCCGTCCGTCGCCTGGGCCGTGACCGAGCCCAGCGTGAGCGAGCCGGTGGCGATCCCGACCTCCACCGTGCCTAGGGTGCCGTCCTCCCGCGGGGTCTCGTCGAAGTCGATGGCGGCCTGCCAGTCGGCGAAGCTGCCGGTGACGTCGGCGCCGAGCTGCGTGACGGTGATCGAGAGGGTCCCCTCCTCCACGATCCAGTTGGCGGCGCCTCCGACGCTGGCACTTTGCGCCGGGACGGCGGCGGCCGGGCCCGGGCCGAGGGCGAGGCCCGCCCCGATCGCAGCGGCCCAGACGACGAGTGCCGCGAGAAGCGGGAGGGCATGGGATTTCGCCCCCGCGAGCGGGCCGGGGTCGGCGCCGCGCCACATCCGGGCGAACGTCGCGTCGCGATCAACGAAGACATGCTTGAGCGTGCCGAGGATGTGGAGCCCGATGGCGAAGATCATCGCCCGCTCGAACGTCATGTGGAAGGTCGCGAGTTGCGCGGCGAGGTCCGGATCCTTCGGAATGAACGGCAGCGATTGCCCGAACGGCCACAGGATCGGGGCGAACCCCTCGGACGCGGCATGGGTGGCCCAGCCGAGCAACGGCACCAGCAGGAGCGATCCATAGAGGAGCCAATGGACGGCGGATGCCGCGAAGGTCTCCGCCCGTCGTTCGGCATGGAGCGGCGCGGGCCGCGGCTGCGACAGGGCCCAGGCGATGCGGGCCAGCGCCACGGCGAAGATGGTGAGGCCGACGGTCTTGTGCACGCTGAAGAGCCATGCCTTACGCGCCAGCCCCGCATCGGTGTCGTAGGGCGCGTCGTAGGCGATGACCCCGAGTGCGATGGCCGTGGGGATCAGCAGGGCGATGGCCCAGTGAAACGCCCGCTCGACCCAGCCGTAGGTCGATTGGGTGTTCGTGGCGGCACGGTTGCGGACAATCATGGCGGACGCTCCGGACAGGGACGGGTGCACCCTGCCCGCGCATCGCGGCGCGCGAAAGGGGACAGGACGCACAGGCGCCGTGCGACGATGCCGGGGGCCGGGCATCGGGTGCGGGTCCCTTGAGCGCGGGACGCGGCCCGCGTAGACCTCCCGAAACGTCGCAGGAGGATACATGAGCCGCGCATTCGTTTTTCCGGGCCAAGGCGCCCAGACCATCGGCATGGGCCGCGACCTCGCCGAGGCCCACCCGGAGGCGCGCGCGGTGTTCGACGCGGTGGATGCTGCACTGGGCGAGGATCTGTCGGGCCTGATCTGGTCCGGGGACCCGGAGGAGCTGCAACTGACCCGCAACGCGCAGCCAGCGCTCATGGCCACCTCCATCGCGGCCCTGCGGGCGCTGGAGGCGCGGGGCGTTTCGGTGACGCGGGACGCGGCCTTCGTCGCGGGCCATTCGCTGGGCGAGTATTCCGCGCTGGTGGCGGCGGGATCCCTGTCGCTGGGCGACGCGGCACGCCTGCTGCGGGTCCGGGGCGAGGCGATGCAGGCCGCAGTGCCGGTGGGCGTCGGCGCGATGGGCGCCCTTCTGGGACTGGACTTCGCGGCGGCGCGCGGCGTGGCCGAGGAAGCGGCCCAGGGACAGGTCTGCCAGGCGGCCAACGACAACGATCCGGGACAGGTCGTCGTGTCCGGCCACAGGGAAGCGGTGGAGCGCGCCCTCGTCATCGCCAAGGAGCGCGGGGCGAAGCGGGCGATGCTGCTTCCGGTATCGGCCCCGTTCCACTGCGCCCTGATGGAGCCCGCGGCCCGGGCGATGGCCGAGGCGCTGGACGATGTGGATATCGCCGATCCCGTCGTCCCGCTGCTGGCGAACGTGACTGCGGCCCCGGTCCGGGACGCGACTCGGATTCGCGCGTTGCTGGTGGATCAGGTGACCGGCTCCGTCCGCTGGCGCGAAAGCGTGGAGCGGATGGCGGCGGACGGCGTGACGGAGATTTGGGAGATCGGGACCGGAAAGGCGCTGTCCGGCATGATCCGGCGGATCGACAAGGGCATGGCGACCCGGACCGTCGGCACGCCGACGGACGTGGAAGAGGCCGCGCAATCGCGTGAAGGAGGCACAGATGTTTGACCTTACAGGAAAATGCGCGTTGGTCACCGGCGCGTCGGGCGGCATCGGCTCGGCCATCGCCCGCACGCTTCATAAAGCGGGTGCAATGGTCGGCCTATCGGGTACGCGGGTAGAACCGCTGGAGAGCCTCGCCGCGGACCTGGGAGACCGGGCCCACGTCCTGCCCTGCGACCTGTCGGATGCAGAGGCCGTGAACGCCCTTCCGAAACAGGCGGCGGAGGCGATGGGGGCTGTGGATATCCTTGTGAACAACGCGGGGATAACCCGGGACAACCTGTTCATGCGCATGTCGGAGGAGGAATGGTCCTCCGTGCTCGACGTCAATCTCACCTCCGCGTTCCGCCTGTCCAAGGGCGTCATGCGCGGCATGATGAAGGCGCGTTGGGGCCGGATCGTGAACGTCTCCTCCATCGTCGGCGCGACCGGCAATCCGGGGCAGGCGAACTATGCCGCCTCGAAGGCCGGGATGGTGGGGATGGCGAAGTCCCTCGCCTACGAGGTCGCGTCCCGCGGGATCACCGTGAACGCGATCGCGCCGGGCTTCATCGCGACGGCGATGACCGACAAGCTGACCGACGATCAGAAGGCCGCCATCGACGGGCGGATCCCCGCTGGACGCATGGGCACCCCGGAGGAGATCGCGGCCGCTGCCCTCTATCTCGCCAGCCCGGAGGCGGCCTATGTGACCGGCACCGTCCTGCATGTGAACGGCGGGATGGCGATGCTTTGACAAAGGCTTCCGCCGATGATCCCGGGCGGCGAGCGGCGTCCGGACAAACGATTTGCCATCCGGGGTCCCCGTGATATAGGCGGCGCAGATCTTCGGGAGGACCCTTCGGGGCCCTTCTTGTCCGTGCAGACGCGGGCGGCCCGGCATGGGGCTTGAACATGCAGACGGCCCCTCGCGGGTCACGGAATGAGGAAGAGACATGAGCGACATCGAGGACCGCGTCCGCAAGAAAGTCGTGGAACATCTGGGCGTCGAGGAGGACAAGGTGGTAGAGAACGCCTCGTTCATCGACGACCTCGGGGCCGACTCGCTCGATACGGTCGAGTTGGTCATGGCGTTCGAGGAAGAGTTCGGGATCGAGATACCCGACGACGCGGCGGAGTCGATCCAGACGTTCGGCGACGCGGTGAAGTTCATCAAGGAAAACAGCTGATCGCATCCGTGCATCGCTGAGACCGAAGGCGCCCCGCGGGGCGCCTTTTGCATGTCCGGCATCGGGCCCGCGACGGGGCCGCCCGCGACGGAATGGGCATGGCACCCGGTCCGCGGCATCTGCTAGTCTCGCGCCATGAACCGCGACATCGCCCGCGACATCACCTACGCCCATTCGGCGCGCACCCGGCCCGGCCGTCTCTTGATCCGCGGGCTGGAGACGTTGGGCGGGCGCCATGGTCTGTTGCGACGGGCGCGCGGCTACGGTGCGGCGGTCGAAGACGGCGCGGTCTTCTGGGAGGAGATGGCGCGCCGCTACGGCCTCGTCCCGGAGGTGGTCCACGGCACGCTCGATGCGATTCCGGCCACCGGGCCGGTAGTGGTGGTCGCCAACCATCCGTACGGCATCCTCGACGGCCTCGTCCTCGCGCTGATCCTCAATCGGGCGCGGCCGGACGGGTTCAGGATCATCGCCAACGACGTGTTCCTGCATGCGCCGGACCTCGCCCGGGTGATCCTGCCGGTGAGCTTCGGCGAGGGGCGCGCGGCCCGGGCCACCAATCTGGCGATGCGCCGGGACGCGCTCGCGCATCTGGCCGCGGGCGGAATCGTCGGCGTCTTTCCCGGCGGCGCGGTCTCCACGCCCGCCCGCCCCTTCGGCCGCGCCCGGGATCCGCGCTGGCGCGGCTTTTCCGCCAAGCTCATCCGGCAATCGGGCACGACGGTGGTGCCGGTTCATTTCGAAGGGTCCAATTCGCGCCTCTTCCACCTGGCCAGCCATCTGCACGCGACCCTGCGCGTCGGCCTCCTGATCCGGGAGTTCCGCGCGCGCACCGACGGCCCCGTCCGCCTCTCGGTCGGCGCCCCGATCCCACCGTCGGAGATCGCGGCGCGGCCGGGGACGCAGACCGACCTGATGCAATGGCTGCGCGCACGGACCTATGCCGCGGGACGGAGCGACAGCGCGCTCGGCTTCGACTGGGACAAGCAGAAGGCGGGCTGCACATGAGCGCCGCGAGTGAGGTCCGGCCATGAGCGTCGGCATCTTCGACAGCGGGATCGGCGGCCTGACCGTCTGGGACGCGGTATCGCGCCGCCTCCCGGATGTGGCGCTGACCTATTACGGCGACAACGCGAACGCGCCCTACGGCGTGCGCCCGGCGGACGATGTCCATGCCCTGACCCTGCGGGCGGTGGAGCGGATGTGGGACGATGGCTGCGACCTCGTGGTCCTCGCCTGCAACACCGCCTCCGCGGCCGCGCTGCGCCGGATGCAGGAGGCGGGCGTGCCCGAGGGCAAGCGTGTCCTCGGCGTATTCGTTCCCCTGATCGAGGCGCTGACGGAACGCCGCTGGGGCGACAATTCCCCGCCGCGGGAAGTGGCGATCAAGGAGGTCGCGCTGTTCGCGACGCCCGCCACGGTGGCCAGCCGCGCCTTCCAGCGGGAGCTGGCCTATCGCGCCATCGGCGTCGACGTGGAGGCGCAGGCCTGCGGTGGCGTGGTCGACGCGATCGAGGATGGCGACATGATCCTGGCCGAGGCGCTGGTCCGCAGCCATGTCGACGCGCTCCGCCGCAAGATGCCCGCGCCCCAGGCCGCGATCCTCGGCTGCACTCACTACCCGCTTGTGGAGGAGGCGTTCCGTCGCGCCCTGGGCCCGGACGTCACGGTGTTCAGCCAGGCCGATATCGTCGCGGAAAGCCTCGCCGATTATCTGTCGCGGCGGCCCGCCATGGCGAAGGGCGGAACCGCGCGGATGCTGACCACCGGCGACCCCGAACGCGTCTCGTCCCGCGCGACGCAATTCCTCCGCCGCCCCGTGACATTCACCGCCGCCGATGCAGGAGCACCCTGATGCGCACGCTGAAGAAGACCCGCCGGATCCAGATCATCGCCATCGCCGCAATCGCCCTCGCGGGGTCCGCAGCCCTGATCGGCTACGGCTTCCGGGACGGGATCAACTTCTTCCGCTCGCCCAGCCAGGTAGCCGAAGCGCCGCCGTCGCCGACCGAGGTGTTTCGGATCGGCGGCCTGGTGGAGGACGGAACGCTGGCCCGCGGCGAGGGAACCACGGTGACGTTCCGGGTGACCGATGGCGGCGCCTCCGTCCCGGTCAGCTATACCGGCGTCCTGCCCGATCTCTTCGGCGAGGGCGAAGGGATGGTCGGCACCGGCCAGTTCGTGGACGGGACGTTCCGGGCGACCGAGATCCTCGCCCGCCACGACGAAACCTACATGCCCAAGGAAGTCATCGACGCGCTGAAGGAACAGGGCGTCTATCAGGCCCCCGAGAGTTGACCGCCCTCCCCGCTGCGGCCCGGCCCGCGACGTTCCGCGCAGCTCTCTGGATGCTGGGCGGCATCGCCGCCTTCACGTCGATGGCCATCGCGGGCCGGGCCGTCAGCGGCGTCCACGATACGTTCGAGATCATGCTCTACCGCTCCATCGTCGGGGTCGCGGTGGTGCTCGGCGTCGGGGTCGCGACCGGACGGATGGGCGAGGTCTCCACCCGCAACCTGCCGCTGCAGGTGATCCGGAACCTCACGCATTTCACGGGCCAGAACCTGTGGTTCCTCGCCGTGACGCTGATCCCGCTGGCGCAGGTCTTCGCGCTGGAGTTCACCTCGCCGCTCTGGGTCCTGCTGCTCGCGCCGCTGATCCTCGGGGAACGGGTCCGTCCGGTGCAATACGCGGTCGCCCTCCTGGGGTTCGGCGGCGTCCTGATCGTGGCGCAGCCCTTTGCCGGGCCGCTCCAGCCGGGGCTGATCTGGGCCGGGCTGGCGGCGCTGTTCTTCGCGCTCACCAACCTGATGACCCGGCGCCTGACCCGCAGCGAGAGTGTGATGGGCATCATGTTCTGGCTGACGACGCTGCAACTTGTCTTCGGCCTCGTCTGCGCCGGGTTCGACGGCGCGATCGCCCTGCCCGACGCGACGACGCTGCCGTGGCTGGTCCTGATCGGGTTCGCCGGGCTCTGCGCGCATTTCTGCCTGACCAACGCGCTCGCACTGGCACCCGCCTCGACGGTCATGCCGGTGGATTTCGCCCGCCTGCCGATCGTCGCCCTGATCGGGGCCGCATTCTACGGCGAGGCGCTGGATCCTGCGATCCTGCTCGGCGGTGCGGTCATCATCGCTGCCGCCTGGGCCAACCTGCGGCTTGCCGACCGGACGTGACATCCGAGCCCGCGCATGTTGCGTCGGCGCAACCCTTCGCCGCAAAGATCGGCCCTGCACGCCGTGACGTGGGGTTCGATTTGACGGATGGCGCCCTTATACCGCTACCTTTTGACCCAGGAGAGGTCGTCACCGGCGCGGGGAGCGCCGACCGGCCGGGAGGACGGTGCGGACATTCCCGCGATGACCGCCCAATCAGAGGGAAATTGATGAGATGAACCGCTTCGTACTCGCCGCCGCCGCATCGGTCGCCGGAACCGCCACCGCGATGGCGGGCGGCCTCGACCGGTCGAACCAGAATATCAACATCCTCTTCGAGGACGGCAACTACGCGGAGCTGTCCTTCGGCTACGTGTCGCCGACGGTCGATGGCACCGATGTGGCGGCCTTCGGCGGCCGCCCATCCGGGGATGTGGCGGATAGCTTCCTGCAGGGCTCGCTGAGCTTCAAGCAGGACCTGAATGACCAGCTGTCCTTCGCGTTGATCGCCGATCAGCCCTACGGGGCGAACGTCGCCTATCCGACGACCGCCTCCGGCGGCAGCGTGGCGCTCGGCGGCACCACGGCCACGCTCGACTCCTCGTCGCTGACCTGGATGATGCGCTACAAGTTCACCGACCGGTTCAGCGTGCATGGCGGCCTGCGCGCGCAGCAGTTCAACGGCGCGGTGCGGCTGGGTGGCCTCGCCTATGGCGGCCTCAACGGTTATTCCACCACGCTCGATGGCGATACCGCGCTCGGCTACCAGGTCGGGGCAGCCTACGAGATCCCGGAGATCGCGCTGCGGGTCGCCATGACCTATTTCTCGGAGATCGATCACGATGTGACGGTGACCGAGAACGGTGCGGCCAGCTCGAACATCGAGGTCACGACGCCCGAGGCGATCAACCTGTCGTTCCAGACCGGGATCGCCGAAGGAACGCTCCTGTTCGGCTCGTTCCGCTATGCCGATTACAGCGTCACGCAGGTCCGGCCCGTGGGCTTCTCCGCCGCGACCGGGGGCGCGAGCCTCACGCAGGTCGACAAGGTGCGCGACTATACCCTCGGTATCGGCCGTCGCTTTACGGACAAGCTCTCCGGTTCGGCCACGCTGCTCTACAACCACGGCGGATCGGACGATCTCGTCTCCCCGCTCGCCCCTACCAACGGCAGCTACGGCATCACCTTGGCGGCAAGCTATCAGGCGACGGATCAGCTCCGTGTCTCCGGCGGCGTGAACTACACCCGCCTTGGCGATGCCTTTCCCGAGACGGGCACCCCCGATACCGCGCGGGCCAGCTTCGACGACAACTCCTTCGTCGGTGTCGGCATCCGCATCGGCTACAGCTTCTGATCCCGTCCCGCATCGCGCGATCCCGACGCCCCGCCCCACCCGGCGGGGCGTCTTTTTTTGCCCGGACCCGCATGTTCCGGGTCGCAAGCACCCCGTCCGACCGCTAGCCGTGCCGCATGAGCACCCGCGAGATGACCACCCGCGCCTGGGCCGAACTGGTCCTGCTGGCCCTGATCTGGGGCGGCAGCTTCCTTTCGATCCGGATCGCGCTCGACGAGATCCCCTTCGTGACCTCGGTGGCCTGGCGGGTGGGCCTCGCGGCACTGGTGCTGTGGATTTACGTGGCCCTGCGCGGCCTGCCGGTGCCGCGGAGCGGACGGGTCTGGAGCGCGCTCCTCGTGATGGGCCTGCTCAACAACGTCCTGCCCTTCTCGCTGATGGCCTGGGGACAGCTCCATATCGAGACCGGCCTCACCTCGATCCTCAATGCGGGCACGGCGGTTTTCGGCGTCCTCGCGGCGGCGATCTTCCTCGCGGACGAGCGGCTGACGCCCCGCCGCGCGGCGGGTGTGGCGCTCGGCTTCTTCGGGGTGGCGACGGCCATCGGCCTGCGCAACCTCGCGTCCTTCGACCTCCGCTCCGCGGCGCAGCTCGCGGTGGTCGCGGGCACGATCTGCTACGCGCTCGCCGGGGTCTGGGCGCGGATGAGGCTTCAGGACCTGCCGCCGCAGGTCTCGGCCGCGGGAATGCTCACCGGGTCGTCGCTGGTGATGATCCCGGCCGCCCTCTGGTTCGACGGGCTGGTCCTGCCGCGGCAGCCGGACACGATCCTCGCCATCGGCTACTACGCGGTGATCGCGACGGCGGTGGCCTATCTCTTGTATTTCCGCGTCCTCGCCATGGCCGGTAGCGGGAACCTGCTGCTCTGCACGCTGATGATCGCGCCGGTCGCCATCCTGCTGGGCGCCTGGGTGCGGGACGAGACGCTGTCGCCGAACGTCTATTTCGGCTTCGGGCTGCTGGCCGTCGGGCTTGTCGTGCTGGACGGTCGCCTGCTGCGGGTCTTCCGCCGCCGCACCCCCGCGATTGACGGGCGGGGTCCGCGCCGCTAGGCGCCCCGGATGATCTACGAAACCGAACGCGACTGGCTCGACGCGACCGACAAGCGGGTCGCGTTCTTCGGCATGTCCGGCCTCGGCAAGACCCATATGGCGCGGATCCTGCGCCTGTCGGGCGCGTGGTTCCACTACTCCATCGATTACCGCATCGGCACCGCCTATATGGGCGAGCACATCGCCGACAACCTCAAGCGCGAGGCCATGCGGGTGCCCTTCCTCGCCCGGCTCCTGCGCTCGGACAGCATCTATATCGGCTCCAACATCACCTTCGACAATCTCGCCCCGCTCTCCACCTATCTGGGCCAGCCGGGCGACCCCCGGCAGGGCGGCCTGCCGATGGCGGAATACGAGCGGCGGCAGGCGCTGCACGTCCGGGCGGAGATCAACGCCCTGCTGGACACGCCGTTCTTCATCGAACGGGCGCGCGACATCTACGGTTACGACCAGTTCGTGTGCGATACCGGCGGCTCCATCTGCGAGGTGGTGGATCCGGAGGACCCGGAGGATTCCGCCCTCCGCGCATTGTCGGCGAACACCCTCCTCGTCTGGATCGAGGGGACAGACGATCACGTCCAGACCCTCGTGGACCGCTTCGCCGCCGACCCGAAGCCCATGTGCTACCGCCCAGATTTCCTCGCCGCGCAGTGGCGGGGCTATCTCGACGCGACGGGTGCGGATCCGGATGCGGTGGATCCGAATGCCTTCGCCCGGCACGCCTACGCCGCCGCCATCGCCGAACGGCATCCCCGCTACGCCGCCATGGCGCGCAACTGGGGCGTCTCGGTGACCGCGTCGGAGGTGGCATCGGTCCGCGATGCCGGGGACGTGACGGCGCTGGTCGGGGCCGCTCTTGGCAGGGCGCGCCGGACCGCCTAGGTCTGCACTCCCACCACGTCCGGAACCTGCCGATGCCCATCACCCTGCCCCGCGACCTGCCCGCCTACGACGTGCTGGGTTCCGAAGGGGTCATGGTCCTGTCGGAGCAGGATGCCGTCCGGCAGGATATCCGCCCCCTGCGCATCGGCCTCCTGAACCTGATGCCGAAGAAGATCACGACCGAGACGCAGTTCGCCCGCCTGATCGGCGCGACCCCGCTGCAGATCGACCTGACCCTCGTGCGCATGACCGAGCATCAGTCGAAGCACACCCCGCCCGCGCATATGGAGGAGTTCTACCGCTCCTTTCAGGACGTGAAGGGCGAGCGGTTCGACGGCTTCGTCATAACCGGCTCGCCCATCGAGCATCTGCCCTTCGAGGCTGTCAGCTACTGGGACGAACTTCGCGAGGTCATGGACTGGACCCAGACCCACGTCCACTCCACCTTCGGGGTCTGCTGGGGCGGCATGGCGATGGCGTGGCATTTCCACGGGGTCGCCAAGCATGTCCTGTCGGCCAAGGCGTTCGGCTGCTTCCGGGTCCATAACGAGGCGCCCGCCTCCCCCTATCTGCGCGGGTTCTCGGACGATTGCGTCATCCCCGTCTCCCGCTGGACCGAGGTGCGGCGCGACGAGGTGGAGGCGGCGGGGATGCAGGTCCTGCTGGGGTCGGACGAGACGGGTCCCTGCCTGATCGAGGATCCGGCCCACCGCGCCGTGCACATCTTCAACCATTTCGAATACGACAGCGACACGCTGCGGACGGAATACGAACGCGATTTGGAGACGGGAACCGGAATCGGCATTCCCCGCAACTACTTCCCCGACGACGATCCGTCCAAGGCACCCCTCAATCGCTGGCGAAGCCACGCGCATCTCCTATATGGCAACTGGATCAACCAGATATATCAGACGACACCCTATGATCTCTCGCAGATTGGCCGTTAGGGGCGGATTGGCCACCGCATTCGGCGCCCTCGGCGGGGCCGCCATCGACCGACGGGCCGACATGCGGGAGGCGGCGGCAGAGGCCGCGTTCCCGCCCGAGGGGGACATCCTCGACGTCGCCATGGACGGGCGGAACGTCCCGGTCCACGCAGTCGTGCGGGGCACGGGACCGGACCTCGTGATGATCCACGGGGCGGGCGGAAACAGCCGGGAGTTCACCTTCGACCTCATCCCCCGGTTGCAGGACCGCTACCGCTGCATCGCCTTCGACCGTCCGGGAATGGGCTATACCGGGCGCACGGATCCCGCCTACGACGCGGCCTTCACCTCCCGTGCGGAATCCCCCGCCGAGCAGGCGGCCCTGCTGGCCCGGGCCTATGCGATGGTCGGATCCGGCGCGCCCCTCGTTCTGGGGCACAGCTTCGGCGGCACGGTCGCGCTGGCCTGGGCGCTGGACCATCCGGCGCGCGCCCTCGTCCTGCTTGCCGCCGCGGCGATGCGCTGGAAGGGCGGGCTGGGTCCCCTCTACGCGCTCAACGCCTCTGCTCCCGGCGGGGCGCTGGCGGTCCCGCTGCTGACGGCGCTGGTGCCCGACGACAAGGTGCGGGAGATCACGCGCGCGATCTTCCGCCCGGATCCCATGCCCGACGGCTACGTCGACCATATCGGCGCGCAGCTCACGCTCCGCCGCGCCTCCCTCAGGGCCAATGCGCGACAGGTGAACGGGCTCAAGCCGCACATTGTCGCGATGGCGCCGCGATACGGGGAGTTGACCCTGCCGATCGAATGGCTGCACGGAAGTGCCGACACCATCGTCCCGCCCGAAATCCACGCCCATCCGTTCAAGTCCCGGGTTCCGACGACCAATCTGACGATGCTGGACGGCGTCGGCCACATGCCCCACCATGCCGACCCGGCCGCGGTGATCGCGGCCATCGACCGGGCCGCGGGCTGACGGGGTGTTCGCCCGCCGGACCCCGTACCCGCCAGCGAGGAGTATCCCATGACGAAGCCCTTCGACGGCGCGATCAGCCGCTTCTTCGAGAAAGAGGCGCCTAAGGACGTCCGGCACGCGATAGAGGATGCCCGCAAGAAGGACGTCCTCACCTCGGACTTCCCCTACGAGCGCTGGATCGACAAGGACGAGTACGAGGACGCTCTCGACGCGCTCCAGGTCCAGTTGGTGAAGTGCCAGGCCTGGGTGAGGGAGACCGGCACCCGCGTCGTGGCCGTGTTCGAGGGGCGCGATGCCGCCGGCAAGGGCGGCACGATCCGCCGGCTGACCGACAACCTAAGCTCCCGCGCGGCCACCGTCGTGGCCCTCTCCACCCCCACGGAGACGGAGCGGGGCGAATGGTACTTCCAGCGCTACGTCCGCCACCTGCCCAGCGCGGGCCAGATGACGGTGTTCGACCGCTCCTGGTACAACCGCGCGGTGGTGGAGAAGGTGTTCGGCTTCTGCACGGACGAACAGCGGGAGGCGTTCTTCGACCAGTTGCCCAGCTTCGAGAAGCTGCTGGTGGATGACGGGATCATCCTCGTGAAGCTCTGGCTCAATGTCGGTCGCGCGGAGCAGCTTCGGCGGATGCTCAACCGCGAGGGCGACACGCTGAAACAGTGGAAGCTGAGCCAGATCGACGTCGACGGGCTGCAGAAGTGGGATGCCTATACCGACGCCATCGGCGAAACGCTGGAGCGGTCGCATTACGACTTCGCCCCCTGGACCGTGGTCCGCTCCGACGACAAGCGTCGGGCGCGCCTGAACGCGATCCGCTCGATCCTGTCGGAAATCCCCTACAAGGGCCGCGACGACGACGTGCTGAAGATCGACAAGAAGATCGCGGGCGGGCCGGAGCTTTGGCTGAACGGTGCCTAAACGCGGCTACCATCACGGCAACCTGCGGCAGGCACTGGTCGATGCGGCGCTCGCCCTGATCGAGGAGAAGGGGCCGACCGGCTGGACCCTGTCGGAGGCGGCCAAGACGGCGGGCGTGACACCGGCGGCGGTGTATCGCCATTTCGAGGGACGCGAGGACCTCATCATCGAATGTGCGCTCCAGGGGCACGAGATCTTCGGCGACCTGATGGAATACGCGTTCGAGACCGGACAGCCCTCTGCGCTGGCGGCGTTCGAGGCGACGGGGCGCGCCTATCTGGCCTTCGCGCGCAAGCATCCCGGTCACTACATGGCGATGTTCGAGAGCGGCCTGTCGCGCCATGCCACGCCGGAGCTGAGCCGCGCGGTGGCCCGCTCCCGTGGCGTGCTGGAACGGGCGGCGGAGGACCTGTCCCGCCACATTCCGGAGGGCCGACGTCCGCCCGCCGCCATGGTTTCCGCCCATATCTGGGCGATGAGCCACGGGGTCGTGGAACTGTTCGGGCGCGGCACGCCGGGCGCCAACACCCCCTTCCCGCCCGAGGACCTGCTGGAGGCGGGGATCGGCGTCTATCTGCGCGGTCTGGGCCTCGTTTCGGCCGAAGCCTAGGCCGCCAGGTTCGCGAGGATCCGAGCCCAGCTTCGCGCGCCCTTGTGGAAGGATTCCACGTCGTATTTCTCGTTCGGCGAATGGATCTGATCGTCGGCTTTGCCGAACCCGGTCAGCATCGAATCCATCCCCAGAACGGTCTGGAAGTAGCCCGCGATCGGGATCGAGCCGCCCGCACCGACGAAGCGCGCGGGCTGTCCCCATTCGGCGCTGAGCGCCTCCTGCGCCGCGGCGAACACCGCATGGTCGAGCGTCATGGCGGAGGCGGGGCCCGCGCCGTGCCCTTCGAACCGGACCTGACAATCGGGCGGTATCTGCTCGATCACCCAGTCGCGGAACGCCTGCCGGATGCGCAGCGGATCCTGCCCGCCCACGAGGCGGAAGCTGACCTTGGCCCGGGCCTCGGACGGCAGGACGGTCTTGAACCCCTTGCCCGTATAGCCGGAGATGATGCCGTTGATTTCCGCCGTCGGGCGCGACCAGAGCATCTCCAGCGGCGTCCGCCCCGCCTCGCCCGCGGGATCGGACAGTCCGACCGCCCCGAGGAACCGCTCCGCCGAAAAGCCGAGATTGCTCCACCCCTCCAGGATTTGGCTCGGCACCTCGCCCACCCCATCGTAGAAATCTGGGACCTGCACCCGCCCCGCATCGTCGTGCAGTCCGCCGAGGATGCGCGTCAGGACGCGGGCCGGATTCATCGCGAGGCCGCCGAAGCCGCCGGAATGGAGGTCGCGGTCCGGGCCGGTCACGGTGATTTCCTCGCCCAGAAGGCCGCGCAGGCTGGTGATGATCGCGGGCACCCGGCTGTCATGCAGACCGGTATCGCAGATCAGGGCCACCTCGGCGCGCAACTCGTCGGCATTGGCCTCCAGGAACGGAACGAGCGACGGGGAGCCCGATTCCTCCTCCCCCTCGAACAGGATCGTGATCCGGCAGGGCAGCGTGCCGGTCTCGTCCCGCCACGCGCGGCACGCCTCGAGGAACGTCATCAGCTGCCCCTTGTCATCCGACGCCCCCCGCCCGCGCAGGACGGCGCCGCCCGACGTCTGCTCCACGACCGGATCGAACGGGTCCCGGTTCCACAGGTCCAGCGGATCCACCGGCTGCACGTCGTAATGACCGTAGAACAGGATATGCCGCGCACCTTCCCCGCCATGGGCCACGACCATCGGATGACCCGGGGTCGCCCGCTTGGACGCCTCGAACCCCAGATGCGTCAGCTCCGCCACGAGCCAGTCGGCTGCGGTGTCGCAATCGTCCGCATGGGCCGGATCGGTGGAGATCGAGGGGATGCGCAACAGCTCCATCAGGCGGTTCAGTGCGTCGGGCTGGGCATCATCGATGCGGGTCAGGACGGCGTCGATCGGGTTGGTCATCGGGTTCTCCGGAGCAGGGGCCGGGCGCACGGTGCGCGCGACGGCGACGCGTGTCCAGCCCGGCCGCGCACCCCCGGTCTGGGCAAGGCCGGAGACAGGCGTTAACAAGGGCCGAACCCATGCCTGCCGGAGGTTTCCGATGATGCGCCCCCTCGCCCTTCTCCTGTCCCTCGCGACCGCCCTGCCCGCCGCGGCCCAGAGCGTACCGGACCAGTCGACCGCCAAGAAACAGCTCTTCGGCACCCGCGCGTCCACCCTCACCGTGATCGCGCAGCCGTTCCTCAGCGCGGCCGAGATCGCCACGCTTCAGGCGATGCCCGAAGTCGCGACGCTCACCTATTACGGCGCGCTCGCCGTCGCACCCGCGGCGGGGCTGGAGGACGAAGCCTCCACCGGGTCGTTCAACTATCATTCGCTGGAGGCCGCGCGCGCCGCCGCCATCGCAGGCTGCAATGCCAAGCGTCGGGGCGGTCCCGCCTGCGCCGTCGTGGCCGAGGTGTCGCCCCGCAGCTACGCCCCCGGTCGGGCGCTCACGCTCAGTCAGGATGCGACCCGCGCGGTCGACGGAAGCGCCTTCCGCCGGGCGGGGCGCGACGCCGCCCTCGCGATCAGCCCCGGAACCGGCGCCTGGGGCCTGGGCGCGGGACCCGCAGCGGCGCTGGCGAGCTGTGCCGCCGCGGGCGCGCGCGACTGCGCCATCGCCGTCGCCAACTGAGCGCGCGACAATCTGTAGCCTGTCGCGGGGACCGCCCCACGGCTAGGTGCCCGGCATCCGGCCGAGGACGACAGACACGACCGAAAGGCACGACCCACCGATGACGGATTATGCCCTGGCGCTGGACGACGCGCTGAATGCCCTCCACGCCGAAGGCCGCTACCGCACCTTCATCGACATCGAACGGCGGCGCGGCCAGTTCCCCCATGCCACCTGGACGCGGCCCGACGGGACGGAGCAGGCGATCACCGTCTGGTGCGGCAACGATTATCTCGGGATGGGACAGCATCCGGTCGTCCTCGCCGCCATGCACGATGCGCTCGATGCGAGCGGCGCGGGGTCCGGCGGCACGCGCAACATCTCCGGCACGACGGTCCATCACAAGCGGCTGGAGGCGGAGCTTGCGGACCTTCACCGCAAGGAGGCGGCACTGCTCTTCACGTCCGCCTATATCGCCAACGATGCCACCCTTTCGACCCTGCCCCGGCTGTTCCCCGGCCTGATCATCTATTCCGACGCCCTGAACCACGCCTCGATGATCGAGGGGGTGCGCCGCAACGGCGGGGCCAAGCGCATCTTCCGCCACAACGACGTCGACCATCTGCGGGAGCTTCTGGCCGCCGACGACCCGGACGCGCCGAAGCTGATCGCGTTCGAATCGCTCTATTCCATGGACGGCGATTTCGGCCCGATCGAGGCAATCTGCGACGCGGCCGCGGAGTTCGGCGCGCTCACTTATATCGACGAGGTCCACGCCGTCGGCATGTACGGCCCCCGCGGCGCGGGCGTGGCAGAGCGCGACGGGCTGATGGGGCGGATCGACATCATCAACGGCACGCTGGGCAAGGCCTACGGCGTGATGGGCGGCTATGTCGCCGCCTCCGCAAAGATGTGCGATGCGATCAGAAGCTACGCGCCCGGCTTCATCTTCACCACCTCCCTGCCGCCCGCCGTGGCCGCAGGTGCAGCGGCGAGCGTGGCGCATCTCAAGACCGACCGGGCCCTGCGCGATCTGCATCAGGAGCGGGCGGCAATTCTGAAATTGCGGCTGCGGGGACTCGGATTGCCGATCATCGATCACGGAAGCCACATCGTTCCGGTCCATGTGGGCAATCCGGTAAAATGCAAGACACTTTCCGACCGCCTGCTTTCGGACCACGGAATTTATGTGCAGCCGATCAACTTTCCGACCGTCCCGAGGGGCACCGAACGCCTTCGTTTCACGCCTTCTCCGGTCCATACGCCCCGAATGCTCGACGGCCTCGTTATGGCAATGGACGACCTCTGGTCCCATTGTGCGCTGAATCGCGCGCAGCAGGCGGGCTGAAGCAGGTCTCGCATTGTTCATAATATGCTGCTACGATAATTGTGGCAGTGGGACACCGATAGGGAGTCGGGGTCCATATATCGGGACAGGATCGTGCACGCAGAGGCGCGGCCGGAAAATCGCGGGGCAGGCTGATGTTCGGCCGTAAATCGACATTCCTATCCACAGTGGCTCACCCCGCTCGGGGCTTCGACTCGTTCGACCTTCGGCTCGGGGACGAGATGCGGGGCGAGCGGGCGACGATGGGCAAATCGCTCATGGACGTCCAGCGGGAGCTGCGGATCAAGGCAAGCTACATCGCCGCGATCGAGAACGCGGACCTGACCGCCTTCGACAGCCTTTCCTTCGTCGCCGGCTACGTCCGGAGCTACGCGCGATATCTCAGCCTCGACCCGGAAATCGTGTTCGCCCGCTTCTGCGAGGAATCCGGCTTCGGCGGGATTTCAGCCCTCAAGCCCATGGATTCGGAGGTTTCCCGCCGGGACTCCCCGGGCCTCAGCCTCGTCCCCAAACGCAAGAGCGCGACCGCATCCAAGCCGGTGAAGGCCGTCGACCCCGTTCTCGGCGCCAACAATCCCTTCGCCAACAAGGCCACCCCCGTATTCGCCGGGTTCGAGCCGGGCGCGCTCGGTTCCCTCGCGGTCCTCGCACTGCTCGTCGGCGGGATCGGCTATGGCGGCTGGACCCTCGTGCAGGAAATCCAGCGGGTGCAGGTCGCCCCGGTCGAGGAGGCGCCCGAACTGGTCGCCGAACTCGATCCGCTTGTGCCCGCACCGCCGCAGGCCAGCTCCCCCGACATCGCCGGGACGGGAACCGTCGCCGAAACGCCGTCGCGCGAGGCGTTGACCCGCCTCTACCGCCCGCAGGCGCTCGACACCCCGATCCTGACCGCACGCGACGCGCCGATCGCCACGATCGCGCCCGGCACGTTCGGCGCGCTGGCCTCTGCCGGACCCATCGGCCTCACCGGTCCGGATGCCGAGGCGGGCTTCGGCGACGCAGTCGATGTCGCCCTGTCCGAAGCGCTCGGCGCCGCGACGCCCGAAACGCCCCAGGTTCTCGCCTCCACGCCCGATGCGGTCGTCCTCTTCGCCGTCCGCCCCGCCTGGGTCCGGATCCGGTCCGCCGATGGCGGCACCCTGTTCGAGAAGATCCTGGAGCCCGGCGAAATATACGAGGTCCCGGCGACCGAAGTGCCGCCGACCCTGCGCACGGGCAATTCCGGCGCTGTCTACTTCTCCGTCGCCGGACAGACCTACGGCCCCGTGGCCCCGGGCGCGCAGGTTGCGTCCGGCATCACGCTCGCCTCCGCCATCGTGAGGGAGGAATATTCCGTGGCCGAGCTGGAGGATGACCGCGACCTAGCGCGGGTCGTGGCCGAACTGTCCGCCGAAGCGCCCGTCGTGCCCGCCGTCTCGGAGTAGGGCGCCGGAGGTTGAACCCCTGACCCCGCGGGTCTAGCTGTAGCGCATCGGCCAGACCCCGCGAGGACCGTTCCCATGTCGCTTCACGCCATCCGCCCCTGGCGGCAGATCGACCGCCGGACATCGCGACAGATCATGGTCGGGAACGTGCCCGTCGGTGGCGATTCCCCGATCACCGTCCAGACGATGACGAACACCCTGACCACGGACGTCGCGGGCACCGTGGCGCAGGTCCAGGCCGCCGCCGATGCGGGCGCCGATATCGTTCGCATCTCGGTTCCGGACGAGGCCAGCTCGCGCGCCCTGCGGGAGATCGTGGCCGAAAGTCCGGTCCCCATCGTCGCCGATATCCATTTCCACTATCGCCGGGGGATCGAGGCCGCCGAGGCCGGCGCCGCCTGCCTGCGGATCAATCCCGGCAATATCGGCGATGCCACCCGCGTTCGCGAGGTGATCGCAGCAGCCCGGGATCACGGCTGTTCGATCCGTATCGGCGTGAATGCCGGAAGCCTCGAAAAACACCTCTTGGAGAAATACGGGGAGCCCTGCCCCGACGCGATGATCGAAAGCGGGCTCGACCATATCCGCATCCTGCAGGACAACGATTTCCACGAGTTCAAGATTTCCTGCAAGGCCTCCGACGTCTTCATGGCCGCAGCCGCCTATCAGGGTCTGGCCGAACAGACGGACGCGCCCATCCATCTCGGGATCACGGAGGCGGGCGGGCTGACCTCCGGCACGATCAAGTCGGCCATCGGTCTCGGCAACCTCCTATGGATGGGGATCGGCGACACGATCCGCGTGTCGCTCTCCGCCGATCCGGTGGAGGAGGTGAAGGTCGGGTACGAGATCCTGAAATCGCTTGGCCTGCGCCACCGCGGTGTCAACGTCATCTCCTGCCCCTCCTGCGCGCGGCAGGGTTTCGACGTGATCCGCACGGTCGAGGCGCTGGAAAAACGGCTGGAACATATCAAGACGCCCATGTCGCTCTCGATCATCGGCTGCGTCGTCAACGGCCCGGGCGAGGCGCTGATGACCGATGTCGGCTTCACCGGCGGGGGCGCAGGGTCGGGCATGGTCTATCTGGCGGGCAAGCAGAGCCACAAGCTGTCCAACGACCAGATGGTCGACCACATCGTCGAGCAGGTCGAGAAGCGGGCCGCCGAGATCGAGGCTGTCGAGGCGGCGGAAGCCACCGCGGCCGAATAGCTGACTCCTTTCCACCAAGAGCGATCCGCCGAATTGCGTATCGGCACCGGCGGTCGCTACCGCTCCGGGATCAGGCCCTTCGGCGAGAAGCGCATCACCAGCAACAGGATGATCCCCATCGTCAGCAGTCGCATATGCGCCACCGAATCCAGCAGGTGTGACTTCAGCCATGTGCCGTCCGCCATCCCCGCCGTGACCCCCTGCATCACCAGCGCGCCGATCGGCTCCACCTGCACCCAGAGCCACCAGATCAGGAACCCGCCGAGGACGGCGCCCCAGTTGTTGCCCGACCCGCCGACGATCACCATCACCCAGACGAGGAACGTGTAGCGGAGCGGTTGGTACGTTCCGGGCGTAAGCTGTCCGTCCAGCGTCGTCATCATCGCCCCCGCCAGCCCGCAGACCGCGGATCCCAGCACGAAAATCTGCAGATGCCGCCGGGTGACGTCCTTTCCCATCGCCTCCGCCGCGACCTCGTTGTCCCGGATCGCACGCATCATGCGGCCCCAGGGGGACGCCAGCGCCGCCTGCGCCAGCCAGAGGAGGATCGCCAGCACGATCAGGAACAGGGCCGCATAGCCGAGCTTTACCGCGATGGTCGACGCCGTGACCGGATCGAACCCCCATCCTGCGACCCGCTCCACGAAGGCAGGATCGTTCTGCAGGTCTATCTCGTAGGGGACCGGCCGTGGCAGGCCGATCACGTTCTTCACACCGCGTGAGAGCCAGTCCTCGTTCTTCAGGACCGCGATGATGATCTCCGCGATTCCCAGCGTGGCGATGGCGAGGTAGTCCGAGCGCAGGCCGAGTGCGGTCTTGCCGATGGCCCAGGCCGCTCCCGCTGCGAGCAATCCGCCGACCGGCCAGGACAGGACCACCGGCAGGCCGAGGCCGCCCAGATAGCCGGTGGAAGCCGGGTTCACCCCCTCCACCGCCGCCACGCCGCCGTCGAAGACCGCCCGGAACGCGAAGAACCCGCCGATCAGGATCACGGCCACCGCCGGCCCCGCGAACCGCGGCAGGCGCGCCCATGCGAGGATGGCCGCGATCACCGTCGCTGCCCCAAGTGCCAGCCCTGCGAGGACCCGCGCGCCGCCCAGCGCCCAAGCCTCGCCCGTCGGCGGCATCGACACCAGCACCGCGCCAAGGCCGCCCAGTGCCACGAAGCCCATCACACCGACATTGAAGAGGCCCGCATAGCCCCATTGCATGTTCACGCCGAGCGCCATGATCGCCGAGACGAGGCCCATGTTCAGAATCGTCAGCGCCACGTTCCACGACTGCACGATACCGGTGCCGACGAAGAGAAGCGCCACGAAGACGAAGAGGAACAGGTCCCGGGTCCGGAGCGCGCTCATACCGATTTTCCCGCGAAAAGCCCGGTCGGGCGGAACAGCAGCACGATCAGCAGGATCACGAAACTGACCGCGAACTTGTAGTCGGTGCTCAGAAGCTGGACCAACCCGTCCGGCTCCCACGCGTCGGGCATGACGTAGCCGAGGACCTTCTTGAGCGGATAGGTGATCGTCACCTCCGCGAAGGCGATCACGAACCCGCCCGCGATGGCGCCCAGCGGCGAGCCGAGCCCGCCGACGATGGCGGCCGCGAAGATCGGCAGGAGAAGCTGGAAATAGGTGAACGGCTTGAACGACTTGTCGAGCCCGTAGAGCGTGCCCGCGATGGTCGCGAGCGCCGCCACGATCAGCCAGGTATAGGTCACCACCCGTTCCGGATTGATCCCGGACAGCAGGGCCAGATCCTCGTTATCGGAATAGGCGCGCATGGATTTTCCGGTCCGCGTGCGGTTGAGGAACCAGAAGAGCAAAGCGACCACGACCAGGGCCACGACCACCGTGATGACCTGCGTCGACCGGATGGCGAGCCCCTCGTCGAGGCCGGTCATCTCGCGGAACGTGCGCGCCGAGATCACGAAGCGTTCGCCGTCGGCGAATTGCTGATCGTCCGGCCCGATCACGAAGCGGACCAGCCCGTTCATCACGAACATGACCCCCAGAGATGCGATCACGAATGTCACGGGTGCGGCCTTCTTGGCCCGGTAGAAGCGATAGACCGCCCCGTCCGTTCCCAGCAGGAGCACCGCGGTGACCCCGATCCCCACCGGCAGCGCCAGCAGCGCGGTCGGCAGCGGCCCGAACCCGATCCCCAGCGCCTGAAACCCCCAGGTCGTGAGGATGACCACCGTCGTCCCGAACGCCATCGTGTCGCCATGGGCGAAGTTGGAGAACCGGAGGATGCCGTAGATCAGCGTCACCCCCAGCGCGCCCAGCGCCAGTTGCGACCCGTAGGCCACCGCCGGGATCAGGACGAAATTGGCCAGCGTCACCAGCCCGTTCAGCGGTTCCATCAGGTCGCACTCCCGAAGGCATCGCAAAGACCGAACCATTGCGACGGTATGAACTCGCCGAAAAGCTGCGTATGGCGGGAATGTACGGCTGTGCCGTCATCAAGGATCGACGTTGACTGCACTGCTCCTGACGTGACTGGCTCGATAAACGAGATCGCAGCTTCCCCCCAAACCGGAAAGACCTTCACGAGGTCGATATTCCCCTGCATGAAAGCCGATCCTTCATCATCAACGATAAACGTTAACGCCATGACCCTGGAACGGCAGCCATCATCTCGCGTGCACTCAGTATCAAAGTTACAAACGAAAGAAGAGAGTTCTGCGTAAGCCACATCTGCCCATAGAGGAAACGCCATAGCTAGCAAGCAGATCCCCGCGCCCCTCTTTCCTCCGGAAATATTTCCGCCGGAGGCTCCCCCGATTTCCGGCAAACGCATCCCTCAGCCCCCCAGGAACGACCGGCGCACATCCGGATCGGCGAGCAGTTCCTCGCCCGTTCCGGTATGGCCGTTGCGCCCCTGAACGAGGACGTAGCCCTTGTCCGCGATCTCCAGCGCCTGCCGCGCGTTCTGCTCCACCATCAGGATCGAGATGCCCGTCCGGGCGACCTCGATGATGCGGTCGAAGAGTTCGTCCATGACGATTGGCGACACGCCCGCCGTCGGTTCGTCCAGCATCAGGACGCTCGGCTGGGTCATCAGCGCGCGACCCACCGCCACCTGCTGCCGCTGTCCACCGGACAATTCGCCCGCCGCCTGCCGCCGCTTGTCGCGCAGGATCGGGAACAAGTCGTAGACCTGCTCCATCGTTTCCCGGATGTCGTCGCGCCGCAGGAACGCGCCCATCTCCAGGTTCTCCTCGACCGAGAGCGAGGTGAAGATATTCGAGGTCTGCGGCACGAAAGCCATGCCCTGCGCGACCCGATCCTGTGGCGACAGCGCGGTTATGTCCGTCCCGTCGAGCCGGACGGCGCCCTTGCGCAGGTCCAGCATCCCGAACACCGCCTTCATTGCCGTCGACTTGCCCGCGCCGTTGGGGCCGACGATCACCGCGATCTCGCCCTTTTCCACCGCGATGGTGCAGTCGTGGAGGATATCCGCGCCGCCGCCATACCCGCCGGTCATCGCTTCCCCGATAAGGAAAGCCTGCGCCGTGTTGGGCCGGTCGCCGCTGGCCGACCCGGCGCGGAGGGTCCCGCCGCCCGGACGTCCGATCGACAGGTCCCGGTTGCCGCGCCCGCCATAGGGGTCGTCGGTCATGCGACGGCGTCCTTGTTCTTCAGACCCGTGCCGAGATAGGCCTCGATCACCTGCTCGTTGGCCTTGATCTCGTCCAGATGCCCCTCGGCGAGGACATGACCCTCGGCCATGACGATGACCGGGTCACAGATCTTTCCGATGAAGTCCATGTCGTGCTCGATCACGACGAACGTATAGCCCCGCTCCGCGTTGAGGCGCAGGATCGCGTCGCCGATCGTGTTCAGCAGCGTCCGATTGACGCCCGCGCCGACCTCGTCGAGGAACACGATCCGGGCATCGACCATCATCGTCCGGCCCAGCTCCAGCAATTTCTTCTGCCCGCCGGACAGGTTCCCGGCCCGCTCCTCCGCCAGATGGGAAATCGTGAGAAAGTCGAGGACCTCGTCCGCCTTCTCCACCAGCCGCGCCTCGTCCTCGCGGATGGCGGCGCGGCGGAACCAGGTGTTCCACAGGGTCTCGCCGCCCTGCCCGCCGGGCACCATCATCAAATTTTCGCGCACACTCATCGATTTGAATTCGTGCGCGATCTGGAACGTCCGCAGCAGTCCGAGATGGAACAGCTCGTGCGGAGGCAGGCCGGTGATGTCCCGCCCGCCCATGGTTACGCGCCCGGAGGTCGGTTTGAGGACGCCCGCTATCACGTTGAAGAGCGTCGTCTTTCCCGCGCCGTTCGGACCGATCAGGCCGGTGATCGACCCCTCCTCGATCCGCAGGCTCGCCCCGTCCACGGCCCGGAAGCCGCCGAAATGGCGATGCAGGTCGTGCACCTCGATCATGGACAACTCCCCTCGCGAACGGCCCCGGTCATGCCGGGACCGTTCGATTGCCTGCGGCCTGTCTTCAGCGGAAGCCGACCACGGAGAGATCGCCGTTCTCGAACGTCACCTGCCGGTAATTGCCGGCCGATTCACCGGGTCCGATCAGCTCCACCGCCGACGCACCGACATAGTCGATGTCGCCCCCATCCGCGAGAATTTGCAGGGCCTTGCCCAGCTCTCCGGGTAGGATCTCCTCGCCCGGCGCGTTGGCCACGTCCATCACATGTCCCTTGTACTCCGCCGGATCGGTGGAGCCCGCCGCCTGCATCGCCAGCAGGATCAGCGCCGCGGCGTCATAGGCCTCGGCGGAGAACGGGGAGGTGCCGTCGTAATCGGCCGCACTCGCCATGTCCTGATAGAGTTGCGCACCGGGGCTGTCGGTGCCCGGGTTCTGGCCGGTGGAGCCGTCGATCTCGGAGCCGAAATTGTCCACCAGCGCCTGGGAGATCATGCCGTCGGGGAAGTGGAACGTGTCGTAGGCGCCCGAATCGATGGCTGCGCGGACGATGCCCGAACCGCCCTGATCGACATAGCCCGCAACGACGAGCCGGTCGCCCCCGGCCGCCGACAGCGCGCCGACTTCGGCCGAATAGTCGGCCTTGCCGTCCTCATGCGCGGTCGAGATGGTGACCGTGCCGCCCTTTTCTTCGTAGGCGGACTGGAACGCGTCGGCGAGGCCCTTGCCGTAATCGTTGTTCGTGTAAGTCAGCGCGACCGACTCGATCCCCTCCTCCAGCAGAATCTCGGCCATCACGACGCCCTGCCGGGCATCCGAGGGCGCGGTCCGGAAGAACAGGTCGTTGTCCTCGGCGGTCGAGAGGCCGGGCGACGTGGCCGAGGGCGAGATCATCACGATCCCGTTCGGCAGCGCGACATTCTGGAGCATCGCACCCGTGACACCGGAGCAATCGGCGCCCACGATGCCCACGACCCCGTCGCCGGTGATCAGGCGTTCGGTCGCGGAGGTCGCGGCGGCGGCGTCGATGCAGGTGCTGTCGGCGCGGACAGGCTCCACCGTCGTGCCATCGAGCAGCAGGCCCGAATCCGACACCTCTGCCATCGCCATCTCGGCACCGGCGGCCATCTGCGGCGCGAGGGATTCGAGGGGGCCGGTGAAACCGAGCACGACGCCCAGCTTGATCGGCGAATGGGCATCCGCGAAAGCGGCCCCGGTGATGAGTGTGGCCGCGGAGGCCAGCAACAGCGTCTTCATGAACGTTCTCCCTATCGGCGGCCCTGTCGCGGGCCGTTCCGAACGAAACACTATGACGCGGAGATGAGGTTGGAAAGACCGATGCGCGCAAGGGCGGCTGGCGATCCGGCGGATCAGACGCGGACGCCGTGCCGCCCGGCGAGGTCGGTGAAGAACTGCCACGCGACGCGGCCGGATCGCGCGCCGCGGGTCGCCTGCCATTCGATCGCCTCGGCGCGGAGCGTGGCGTCGTCGATGGAAAGGCCATAGGCGCCGCAATAGCCCCGGATCATGGCGAGATAGGCATCCTGATCGCAGGGGTGGAACCCGAGCCAGAGGCCGAACCGGTCCGAAAGCGAAACCTTCTCCTCGACCGCCTCGCCGGGATTGATCGCGGTCGAACGCTCGTTCTCGATCATGTCCCGGGCCATCAGGTGCCGTCGGTTGGAGGTCGCATAGAAGAGGACGTTTTCCGGACGCCCGGCAATGCCCCCGTCGAGGACCGCCTTCAGCGATTTGTAGGCGACGTCCTCCTGCCCGAAGCTGAGGTCGTCGCAATAGAGGACGAAGCGGTGCGGGGCATCGCCGAGGACGGAGAGGAGCGCGCCGACGGTATGGATATCCTCGCGTTGCAATTCGACGAGCTTGAGGCCCGTGCTTTCAAGTTCGGCATGCACCGCCTTCACGAGGCTCGATTTTCCGGTGCCGCGCGCACCCCAGAGCAGAGCGTTGTTCGCCGGCAGCCTATCCGCGAACCGCCGCGTATTCTCCAGCAGCGTATCCCGCGCCCGGTCGATCCCCACCAGCAGGTCGAGCGGCATCCGGTTGACATCCGGAATGGGAACGAGGCGCTCGGGCGCCGTCTCCCACAGGTAGGCGGAGGCGGTCCAGTCGGGGATGGCGAGCGGTGCGGGGGCGATCCGTTCGAGGGCTGCCGCGATCCGCGCGAGGCTCCGGCCCGTCGCCCCGGTCTCCGCACCGCTCACAGCGTCTCGTCCTCCTCCAGCACCCCTTCCCGGCGCAGGCGCGCGGTCCGGCGCCGTTCCACGATGCGGACAAGCTGGATCGAGACTTCGTAGAGGCCATAGACCACCACGAAGAGGATCACCTGCGTGATGACGTCCGGCGGGGTCACGAGCGCGGCGAGGACGAGGATGGCGACCACGGCATATTTGCGCATGTTGCCCAGCCCCTCGGCGGAGACGATCCCCGCGAGGCCCATGAGGGTAAGCAGGACCGGAAGCTGAAAGCAGAGGCCGAAAGCGAAGATGAACTTCAGCGACAGGTCCAGAGATTCCCGGACCGAGCCGAGGAACACCGTCCGGAGCTCCGAATCCTGGATCGCGACGGCGGGATCGGTTCCGGAAAGGATGTTCACGAGGGCCGGGATCGCGTCGGAGAAGCCGATGAAGAAGTTCATCGCCAGCGGCGTGACCACGAAATGCGCGAAGGCCGCGCCCAGCAGAAACAGGGCGGGCGACGCGACGATGAAGGGCAGGAAGGCATTCTTCTCGGTCTTGTAGAGACCGGGGGCCACGAAGCGCCAGAGCTGGTGCGCGATGACCGGGAAGGCGAGGCCGATACCGAATATCACGGAGATCCGGATCAGGACGAAGAACTTCTCCTGCGGGGCGGTGAAGATGAGCTGCGGGTTCTCGCCGCGGGCGCGGAGCACGTCTGCAATGGGCTGGGCGAGGAAGTTGAGGATCGGCTCCGCCACGACGAAGCAGGCGATCATGGCGATAAGGAACGCGATCACGGAGCGGATCAGGCGGGTCCGAAGCTCCGCCAGATGCTCGATCAGGGGGGCGGAGCTGTCCTCGATATCGTCCGGGGTGCTGCTCATGCCTTCTTCGCTTCCGCGGCGGGTTCGGGCGCTGTCTCGGCCTTGGGCGCGGGCGCTTCGGGATCGGGGATCAGGTCCGGCTCGTCGGATGCCTCCGCCGCTTCCGCCGCCTCCCGCATCTTGCGCTCGTCGGCCATCCGTGCGGCGTTCTCCCCGATCTTGCGCTTCGCTTCCGCCCGCTTCTCGGCCAGATCGCGGGTCGCGGGCCCGGTCTCCGCGTCGGGCGACCATGCCTTGAGGTCGTCCGTCGCCTCGCGCAGCTTTTCGATCCCGTATTTCTTCGGATTGGCGATCTTACGCAGGTCGCCAGCGATGTCGCCCACGCCGCTCTCGTCGGCGGCCTGGTTCATGGCGGACTGGAACTCCCGCGCCATCCGCCGCGCCTTGCCGGTAACTTCGCCGAGCGTACGGAACATCTTGGGCAAGTCCTTGGGGCCGACCACGATCAACGCGACGACCCCGATAACCAGAAGTTCGCTCCAGCCGATGTCGAACATGGGTTCAGATCCCGTTCGCGATCAGACCTTTTCCCGCGTCGCCGTCTCGGAGGCCACATGGGCGTCCGCCTCCGGCGTCACGTCGCGCGCCGCAGTGCCGTCGGCAAGCGTCGCGTCGGCGGGATCGTCGTCCCGCGAACCGTCGGTAACGCCCTTCTTGAAGGCGGTGATCCCCTTGCCGACCTCGCCCATGAGCGAGCTGATCTTGCCCCGTCCGAACAGGACGAGGACGACAACGGCGATGAGCAGAAGGCCGGGAAGGCCGATATTGTTGAGCATCTGTCAAACTCCCTCGACGGGCCGCGCGGGGCCCATGCGTGAATTTCCATCTCTTACTTACGCATTGCCACGGGGATGTGAAAGCGTCCCCGCGACAAATCGCGTTCGGGAACCGCCCGCCCGGGTCAGTTCAGGAGCGGTCCCGGATCGACCGCATCGAAGCCGCGCCGGACCTCGAAGTGGAGGAAGGCGGGATCGCCGCCGCCCACGCTGGCGATCCGCTGACCCGCCTGGACGCTGTCGCCCTTCTTGACGCGGATGTCGCCGATATTGGCATAGACCGTCAGCAGCCCACCATCATGGCGCAGCACGAGGATCGGCACCTGCTCGGTGTCGCGGGTGATCGCGGCGACGGTGCCGGATGCCGCAGCCGTCACGGCGCTGCCGGTCGCGGCACGGAAGTCGATGCCCTCGTTGCTGCTGGAGAAACCGCGCAGGACAGGACCGGAGACCGGCGGGCGAAGGGACGAGGGTTCGCCGCCCGATTGTGTCTGGGTCGGTGCCGGTGCCGGGGTCGCCTGCGCCGTGGCGTCGGTGCGGAACTGGTCAAGATTGGGGCTTGCGGGCAAGGGCTCCTCCGCGACCGTCTCCGGGAGGGCAGAACTGGCGGAGGGCGGGATCGGCGTGCCGCCATCGACACTTGCGCCAGCGCTCGCCACCTGCGCCGTGCCGCCGTTGCCGATGACCAGCGGGATCAGAAGGTATTGCCCCTCCCGCACCGCGAGATCGCCGCCGAGGCCGTTCCATTCCGCGAGGCTCTGCGGGGAGATGCCGTAGAGGCGGGCGATGGAGAACGCCGTCTCGCCGCGCGCGACGCGGTGGCGCACGGGTTCCTGTCCGCCCTGGACGGGGGCGGACGTCCCCTGCCCGCCCGACGCACGGTCGATCGCCGCGCCCGCGATGCTGGCGATATCGCGGGAGCCGCCGGCCCCGGCCCGTCCGGGAAGGGCGAGAACCGCGTCCCGGTTCAGCGCATCGCCAGGTTGCAGGCCGTTGAAGGAGGCGAGTTCACGCGCATCCACGCCGATCCGCGCGGCGACCGACGCGACGGTGTCGCCCCGTCGCGCCACGGCGACCTGATAATTCGGATAGCTGATGAGGCCGTTCGCATCGGGCCGGGGCCGGTCGGCGGCCGCCTGCATCGCCGCATTCGACGTGTCGAACCCGCCCGGCGCATTGTCGCGCAGATCGAGATCGAGCCCCGCACCGTCACAGCCCGCGACCACGGCCGCCATGGCCAGCACACATGCCCTTGGAATGATCCCGATCCGCACGGACATGCCCGTTCCTCCGTCCTGCCACATACCCGGTGCCACGGTCTTCAGCCGTGATCCACCCCTTCCACCAGTGGCACGAAGCGCACCGGCATCAATTCCTCGTAGTCGTACCCGTCCGCCGTGCGCGTCACCTTTATCAGGGTCTGCACGCGGTCCGATACGCCGACGGGCACCACCATGCTACCCCCCTCGCGAAGCTGCGCCAAGAGGGGGCCGGGCGGGTCCTCCGCGGCGGCGGTCACGAGGATGCGGTCGAAGGGCGCCTGTTCGGGGAGGCCGAAGCTGCCGTCGCCGGAAATGACGGTAATGTTCGCGAGGCCGAGCCGCGCGTGGGTCTCCCGCGCCGTCCGTACCAGCGACCGGTGCCGCTCGACCGAATAGACCCGCCGCGCCAGGTGCGACAGGATCGCGGCCTGGTAGCCGGTGCCGGTCCCCACCTCCAGCACCTTGTCCCGCGGGGCCACGTCCAGCGCCTGCGTCATCAGGCCCACGACGCTGGGCTGGCTGATGGTCTGGCCCGAGGCGATCGGCAGGGGGACGTTCTCGTAGGCGCGGGCGGCGAATGTCGGCGGCACGAAGGCCGCGCGGTCGGTCCGCTCCATCGCGGTCAGGACGCGAACATCGCTGACCCCCGCGGAGCGGAGCGCCACCAGGAGGCGCATCGTGTCCTCCGGCGTCACGGGATCAGCCGTCGTAATCCGGCAGGGCGGCGCGCAGATCCTCCAGCGCCGACCGGTCGGTGAGATCGCAGCGCATGGGCGTCACGGCGGTCCAGCCATCGACGCATGCGCGCACATCCGTCCCCTCCGCCGTCGGCTCCCCCTGGGCGGAACCCTTGATCCAGAGATAGCGACGCCCCGACGGCGACGTGTGCGGATGCACGCCCATCCGGCCGTCGCCGCGATAGCCCTGACGCACGGCGGCGATCCCCTTGACCTTGGACGCGGGCACGGGCGGAAAGTTGACGTTATAGAAGAGCTTGTAGGCATCGCCGCCCCAGGGCGCATCGTCGAGCAGGCGGCGGACCAGATCGACGCCATGACCGCGCGCCGCCTCGAACGGATCGTCCAGATCGACGTTCTCCGGACCGTAGAACTGCGACAGCGCGATGGCCCGCACCCCCTGCAACGCGCCTTCCATGGCCCCGCCGATGGTGCCGGAATAGACGGTGTTCTCGCCCGCATTGTTGCCGCGGTTCACCCCCGACAGGATCAGGTCCACCTCGCCATCGACGATGTCGCCGAGACCGGCCAGCACGCAATCGGCGGGGCTTCCCTCCAGCGCGAAGCGGCGGTCCTCCAGCTTCGTGACCATGGATGGCTTGATGTAGTTGATGCAGTGGCCGACGCCGGATTGCTCGAAGGCCGGGGCGACGGTCCAGACCTCGCCCCCCTTGCCCGCGATCTCGGTGGCGATTTCGGTCAGCACGACCAGGCCCGGCGCGCCGATCCCGTCATCGTTCGTAATCAATATCCGCATTCGGAAAACCCCTTTTGCACCGCTCTTTGCGGGGCGGCGGGGCTCATGTCCAGCGGGGCGCGCGCTTTTCCAGAAAGGCCTGTATCCCTTCCGCCGTGTCCGGTTCCGAGAGGTTCGCGACCATCGCGTCGCGCGTCAGCGCGTAGGCCGCGTCGACGGGACGTTCGAGTTGCGCGTAGAACGCGCCCTTTCCGATCCGCTGGGCGGCGGGCAGTTTGGCCGCGACGATCTCCGCCAATGCGCGGGTTTCCGCCGCGAGGCGCGCCGCCGGGACCGCCCGGTTCGCGAGCCCCGCCGCGACCGCCTCCCCCGCCGAGAGGAACCCGCCGGTGGTCAGCATCTCCATCGCACGCTTGGCCCCGACATTGCGCGACAGGGCAACCATCGGGGTCGAGCAGAACAGGCCGATATCCACGCCGTTCACGCCGAATTTCGCATTTTCGGAGGCGATGGCCATGTCGCAGGTCGCCACGAGCTGACACCCGGCGGCGGTGGCCAGACCGTGAACCTGCGCGATGACCGGCTGCGGCAGCTCGCGGATCGTGCGCATCACCGCGGCACAGCGGTCGAAGAGGTCGGCGAAGGCAGCGCTCCCGCCATCCTCCGCCTGTCGCATGGCCTGCATCTCGCGCAGGTGGTGCCCGGCGCAGAACGCGCGCCCCTCGGCCCGGATCACCACGACCCGGGCCGAGGATGCGGCGATCCCGTCCAGAGCGTCCGAAAGGGCCGCCAGCATACCGTCGGACAGGGCGTTGAGCGTTCCCGGATCGTTCAGCGTCAGCGTGGCGATCCCGCCCGCCTCCTCCTGCAACAGCATGTCGGACATTTGCGATCTCCTCCCCGGTCGCTAGTCAGGGTGCGGAGCGGCGGGAGGATTTGCAATGAAGAACCGGGACGGCCTCGCGATGGATGCGGCGGCGCTGGAGGCGTTCCTGCGCCGGGACTTCCCGCAGGTCGGCGACGATTTCGGGCTGGAGCGGGTGGCGGCGGATGGCCTGACCGTGCGCCTGCGCGTGGCGGAGCGGCATTTGCGGCCAGGCGGGACCGTCTCCGGCCCGTCGATGTTCGCACTGGCCGATGTCGCCGTCTATCTCGCGATCCTGTCGCGGCTTGGTCCGGTCGCGCTGGCGGTGACGACGAATTGCGCCATCGACTTCATGCGGAAGCCCGCCGCGGGCGCTGATCTCCTGTGCGAGGTGCGCCTGCTGAAGCTCGGACGGGTGCTGGCCGTGGGCGATTGCCTGGTCCGTTCGGAGGGGATGGCGGCGCCGGTCGCCCGCGCCTCCCTCACCTACTCGATCCCGCCGTTGGGGACCGCGCCCGCCTAGACGTCGCGGCAGCGGAGGGAGGCGATGGCCTCGGGATCGACGTTCTGGAACAGGACGACGCCCGCATCGGTCGCGCCCATGCTGTTGGCGAGCGGCTCGCCCGCCTCGTCCACCGCCATGCAGAAGGTGAAAGCCCGGTCGGTGTCGATCTCGCAGGACGCTCCCTCCTCCCCTTCGGCGCAGGACAGGATACCGATATCGCTTGCGTCGGTCATGTCGGGCGCCTCCGCATCGACCGACGTAGTCTGGGCGGCGAGTGGCGTGGCGATCAGAAAAGCGGCGAGGAAGATCCGGAGACGGGGCATGGGAGAGACCTTTCGGGCGGTTGGCTGGAGACTCAACCCGCGAAGGTCCCGTTCGGTTCGGCGCAAAAAAAGGGGCCGGAGGCTTTCGGCGATCCGGCCCAGGGGGGAAGAGATCGGGGGACGGGGTCAGGCGCGCCAGAACGGCTTCGCCACCTCGTGCAGGATTTCGGCGGTCGTGAGCCCAAGGTCGCCATATCGCTCCACCGGCAGATCCCGGAGTGCGGCGCGGGTGCGGGCCCGTGTCTCCCAGGTCGCGACCGTCACCGCGAGCACGATGAGTGCCTGCGACAGCGGCGAATGGGCCGGCGCGGTCAGGGCATTCAGGGCGGGATTGTCGAAAGCGAGGACGGTCATGGGAGGATCCTTTCGGGATGCGAACCTTCATCTTGTATTGATACAATTACACCGCTAGGGTGCTCCTATGGGATACAATGCGCTCACGTACGACACCAGCAATAGATTGTCATGGGTACAATGATGGATCGGAATATCATCGACGTCGATTTCACGGCGGATGCCCGGCCCAAATACCTCGTGCTCGAAGGGGCCGTGCGTGCGGCCATTTCCGGCGGACGTCTGCCGCCGGGCACCCGCTTGCCCCCGGTGCGCGATCTGGCGTGGCGGATCGGCGTCACGCCCGGCACCGTGGCCCGCGCCTATTCGCGGCTGACGGATGACGGCACGCTGGCCGCCGCCGTGGGGCGCGGTACATTCGTCGCGGAACCCGAGGGACCGGCTCCGATCTACCGCGAGTTCCAGGCACTGGAGGTCGATTCGACGCCGCACCTGACCGGCGGCGACAGCTATGCGGTAAACCTCCTGTCGCCGCACCTCCCCTCGGTCGGTCAGGCCGAGCTGATCCGCCGCCTGCTGTGCCAGATCGCCGAAGATCCACCATCCGGGCTCATGCATTATCCCGTCCATGCCAGCGAGCGCCCGGCGCGCGAGGCCGCGCGGATCTTCCTGCAGAACGACATGCTCGGCCCGCTGGAGCCCGACGACATCGCCCTCACCCATGGCGGGCAGCAGGGCATCTCCCTCGTGCTCCAGACCGTGCTGCAGGGTCGCCGGCCCGTCGTCCTGGTAGAGGAGTTGTCCTATCCCGGCTTCCGGCGCATGGCCGAGATGCTGCGGGCGGAGGTGGTGCCCGTCGCCATCGACGGCGACGGACTCATCCCGGAGGCTCTGGCCGAGGCCGCGCGCGGGGCGGATGCGCAGATCCTCTGCGTCTCCCCCGACGTACAGAACCCGACCTGCTGCGAGATGCCCGAGGCGCGCCGGCGGCAGATCGCGGAGGTCGCCCGGGCGGCGGACATCCAGATTCTCGAGGACGATTGCTACCTCATGGGTCCTGCGCAAATCCCGTCCTTCCGCCTTCTGGCGCCGGAGCGGACATGGCACGTCTTCTCCATCGCCAAGACGATCAGCCCGGCCCTGCGCCTCGGCTTCGCCCTCGCACCCCCGGGACGGCAACTCGCGCTGCGCCGGGCGGCGGAGTACAATTCCTTCGGGATGGCCACCCCGCTGAGCGATCTGGCGGCCCTCCTGCTGGTCCATCCCGAACTGCCTGCCCTGATGGCGGAGACGCGGGAAATGGTGGTGACCTATGTCCACGCCGCGGCCGCCATTCTGGAGGGTCACGATCTGCGTTGGAGGCCCGATGTGTCCTTCCTGTGGCTCACCCTGCCGGACGGCTGGCGCGCCTCCGCCTTTTGCCGGGCAGCGGAAGGCGCGGGGGTCAAGCTGCGCGCCGCCGAGGAATACGCTGCCCGGGACGCCAACGCGCCCCATGCCGTGCGCCTGGCCATCAATGCGGGCGTGTCGCTGCGCAGCTTCGAGGCCGCGGTCGCGCGCCTGCGCGACCTGCTGGACCATCCGCCGGAAGGATTGGGCGTCTGAACGATGGGGTAAAATAAGACCCCAAGTGTAAGACTTTGTTTTGATATACAAAAGACCGATTACCCGCGATTGACACCGCCTCGCCCGCCTCTATAAGCGCGTCATCCGGGGCGCATGCCCCGATGTTATTCACGATCAGATAGGGCAAGGCATGAAAACCTTCACCATGACCCCCGACCAGATCGACAAGAAGTGGATCCTGATCGATGCCGAGGGCATCGTTCTCGGTCGCCTCGCCTCGATCGTCGCCGTGCGCCTGCGCGGCAAGCACAAGGCCACGTTCACGCCCAGCATGGACATGGGCGACAATGTCATCGTCATCAACGCCGACAAGGTGCAGATCACGGGCAACAAGCGCGATAAGCCGCATTATTGGCATACCGGCCATCCCGGCGGCATCAAGTCCCGCACGACGCAGCAGATCCTCGACGGCAAGCACCCGGAGCGGATCGTCACGCAGGCGGTCAAGCGGATGCTGCCCGGCAACAAGCTGTCGCGTCAGATCATGACGAACCTACGCGTCTACGCATCGGCGGATCACCCGCACGAGGCGCAGTCGCCCGAGATCCTCGACGTCAAGTCGATGAACCCCAAGAACACCCGGAGCGCTTGATCATGGCCGAGCAAATCAACTCCCTCGAAGACCTCAAGGGCGCCGTCGACACGTCGGGGATGGAGGACGCGTCCACGGGCGAGGTCCTGCTGGACACGTCCGTTCCGCGCGAGCCCGTCCGCGACGAGCTGGGCCGGTCCTACGCCACCGGCAAGCGCAAGGACGCGGTCGCCCGTGTCTGGATCAAGCCCGGTTCGGGCAAGTTCCTCGTTCGCAACAACAAGGGCGAGTTCATCGACTACGCGAAGTACTTCGCGCGCCCGGTGCTGCAGATGATCCTGCGCCAGCCGTTCCAGATCACCGACCGCGAGGGCCAGTTCGACGTGATGGCCACCGTCAAGGGCGGCGGCCTCTCGGGTCAGGCCGGTGCGGTCAAGCACGGCATCTCCAAGGCGCTGCAACTCTACGAGCCGGGCCTGCGCCCCGCGCTCAAGGCCGCGGGTTTCCTGACACGGGACAGCCGGGTGGTGGAACGCAAGAAGTACGGCAAGGCCAAAGCCCGCAAGAGCTTCCAGTTCTCCAAGCGTTGATCCGACCCGGGCTGTCCTGCGCGGCGTAGGGTTTTACGCTCGACGCGCGGGCCGACCCCCGCCTGCGGCACGAAGTTCCCGACCCGCCCCTTGCCCGGGGCGGGTCTTTTGCTGTCATGCTCCCGGTCATGTTCGCCCCGTTCGCCCGCATCGCCCTGTTCCTCGTCGCCTGCTGCGGCTGGGGTATCCTGTTCTTCGGAGGCTGGATCGCGTGGCGGGGCGTCGTCCTCTACTCCGCCGATCCGGTCCTGATGGGCACGGGCGGCGGCCTGGCGCTCGGGGGGCTTCTGGTGGTGGCCCTCACCGTCGGCGCGGGGGCGCAGGTCTCGACCGCGCGGGACACGGCGGCCATGCGCGCGCTCATGGAGGGCGGTGCACCCGCCATGCCCGTGCGCCGGGGCAGTGCCGCCGCCCCGCGGGCCGAACCGACGATCGGTCGCCCTGCGGACCCCTGACCGGCCCGCCCGACCCATCGCCACCCCACAGGGCGCGAAGGGACTTGCCCCCCTCCCCCACCTCGCGCAATCCTCGCCCGGGCGAACCCGGAGGTGCCGTTGGACCAGGAGACGAAACGCGGCCTGACGCTGATCGCGCCGCCCTTCCTTTACGCGATCGCCCTCCTTGCCGGTCCCCTGCTCGCCGTGCTGGTGTTCAGCTTCTGGACTCAGGACTACCTGACCATCGACCGCAGCTTCACGCTCGACAACTACGTCCGCGCGGCGACCGATCCGATCTACCGCACGATCCTCGGGCGCTCGCTCCTGATCTCGGGGGCGGTCACCATCGTCACCGTCCTCCTCGCCTTCCCGGTCGCCTATTACGTCAGCTTCCGGGTCCGCCCGGACCGCAAGAGCCTCTGGCTCTTTCTCATCACGATCCCGTTCTGGACCAGCTACCTGCTCCGGATTTTTCTCTGGAAGGTCATCCTCGGCTATAACGGCGTGCTCAATTCCTCGCTGACCGGCCTCGGAATTATCGACGAGCCGCTGACGTTCATCCTCTACAACGCGAATGCCGTCGTCATCACGCTCAGCCATGCCTTCGCGCCCTTCGCCATCCTCCCGATCTTCGTCGCCCTGGAAAAGATCGACCGCTCCCTCCTGGAGGCATCCCGCGATCTGGGCGAGAACGCGATCTCGACCTTCTTCCGCGTCACCCTGCCGCTCGCCATGCCGGGCGTGGTCGCGGCCCTGCTGATCGTGTTCATCCCCACCGTCGGCGATTACGTCACTCCGGCGCAGGTCGGCGGCCCCGGCGGCCTGATGATCGCCAACCTGATCCAGTCGCATTTCGGGGGCCTCAACGACGCGCCGATGGGCGCGACCCTGTCGATCGTCGCCATGGCCGCGGTCACCGTGATCGCCCTCGCCATCGTCTGGCTTGCCCGCCGCCTCGCCGGAGGGCCCCGCTGATGCTGCGCATCTACGTCTTCGCGTTCCTCGCGTTCCTCTACGCGCCGATCCTGCTCCTGCCGATCTTCGCGTTCAACGACGGCACCGTCATCGCCTTTCCGCTGAACGGCTTCACGACCCGCTGGTTCGCGGAGTTGTGGACCAATGCGGAGCTTCACGGCGCACTCCTGAACTCCCTGTTCGTCGCCGTCATCTCCTCGATCCTCGCGGTCCTTCTGGGCATCGCCGCCGCCCGCGCCAACGTGCGCTACAAGTTCCCGGGCAAGACCGCGGCTCTCGGGCTCATCATGCTGCCGCTGGTCCTGCCGGAGATCATCGTGGCGGTCTCCCTCCTCGTGGTGGCCGTGCGGATGCTGGGCTTCGACCTCTCGCTCTGGACGGTCATCGCGGCCCATGTCCTGATCTGCACGCCCTTCGCCATCGCCATCCTCAACGCCAGCTTCCAGTCCCTCGACCCCGCGTTGGAGGAGGCGGCAATCGACCTCGGCGAAACGCGCGCCTCCACCTTCCGGCTGATAACCCTGCCGCTCATCATGCCGGGCATCGTCGCGGCGCTGCTCATCTCCTTCACCATTTCGCTGGACGAGTTCATCATCGCCTTCTTCCTCACCGGCTCCGACCCCACGCTGCCGGTCTATATCTGGTCGCTCCTCCGCTTTCCGCGGCTCATCCCCGTCGTCATGGCGCTGGGCACGATCCTCGTGGTCGTGTCGGTCGCTATCCTCGTTTTCGCCGAATGGAACCGCCGACGCGGCCTCGCCCGCGCGGGCGTCAAAGATACCGGAGGGTTCCTGTGAGCGAACCGAACGATCCCCGTGACGGCGCATCCCCCGACGCGCTGATACGCCTGCGCGGCATCCAGAAATATTATGGCGACTACCACGCGCTGCGCGGCATCGACCTCGATATCGGCCAGGGCGAGTTCTTCTCCCTCCTCGGGCCGTCGGGCTGCGGCAAGACCACGCTTCTGCGCGTTATCGCGGGGTTCGAGGGGGTCTCCGAAGGGTCGGTGATGATCGGCGGGACGGACATGACCAAGGTCCCTGCGAACAAGCGTCCGACCAACATGGTGTTCCAGTCCTACGCGATCTTCCCCCACCTCACTGTCGCGCAGAATGTCGGCTTCGGCCTGCGCAAGCGCTCCGACCTGAATGCCCAGGCGCGGGAGACGCTGGTGGCCGACGCGCTCGACATGGTCGGCCTCGACGGGTTCGGGGACCGGGCGGCCCACGCGCTCTCCGGCGGACAGCGACAGCGGGTGGCCCTCGCCCGCGCGCTCGTGCTCAAGCCCCGGGTGCTCCTCCTGGACGAACCTCTCTCGGCCCTCGACAAGAAGATGCGCGAACAGATGCAGGTGGAGCTGATCCGCCTCCAGCGGCAGGTCGGGATCACCTTCATCCTCGTGACCCACGATCAGGAGGAGGCGCTGGTCATGTCCGACCGCATCGCCGTGATGTTCGACGGCGATGTCGCGCAGATCGCGGAGGCCGAGGAGCTCTATCGCCGCCCGACCTCCCGCCGGGTCGCCGAGTTCATCGGCGTGATGAATTTCCTTCCCGCGGCGGTGGCCGGCGACAAGGTGGAGGTGGCGGGCCTCGGCCATATGGAGCGGTCGGACCTGCAATCCATCGCCGCGACGGACGGCCCGACGGTCGCAGGCTTCCGCCCGGAGACGGCGACGCTCCTCTTCCCCGGTCAGCGTGCTGAGGGGCGGGTGGCCGAGGGCACCATCGCCGAGGTCGTCTATTACGGCGACATGACCTACTACGATCTCCTCCTCGACGGGGCGAAGGACAACGTCCGCATCTCCATGCGCAACGTTTTCGGCCGCCCGGTGCTGGAGAACGGCGCGCGGGCCACGCTCGCCTGGTCGCCCGGAGCCGTGACCCTGTTCCGCTAGGATGGCCTTGAACGCGACGTCCGGGCGCGCGATGATTCCGCCGAACCGTCCAATGCATCCCCCGGGGGCCCCATGCGCGCCGCGACCATCCTGACCATCCTGACGCTCTGCCTCGCCCCGCTCGCCGCGGCAGCGCAGGATCTCTACGTCGCGCAGACGGAAGAGGGATACCTCAACCTGCGCGACGGACCGGGAACGCGGTTCGATATCCTGCGACGGCTGTCGCCCGGCGACCGGGTCGCCATCCGCGAGACGGTGGGCCTGTGGGCACGGGTCCGGCTCACCTCGGGTCAGGAGGGATGGGTGTCGCAACGCTACCTCGAAAAGGGCGCACCGACCGTCGGCGCCCGGGTCGTGGCGCGGACCGGCGAGGGCTATCTCAACCTGCGCGGGGGGCCCGGCACGACCCATCCGGTTCTGCGGCGGATGTATCCCGGCGACCGTCTGGACGTGATCGGACAACGGGGGAAATGGCTGCTCGTGCGGCATGTTTCGGGGGCGGAGGGTTGGGCCTACGAGGCCTATACGCGGCGATAAACGCCGCGCGTTCGCTCAGAGCGGGACGATTCTCACGTCCCGGCCCTTGCAGGCCAGCGCGATCTCCCCTTCGCACAGGCGAAGCGCGTCGGCCCCGAACACCTTGCCGCGCCAGCCGCGGGTCCAGTCCCCCTCGCGCGACCCTGCCGCGATGTCGTCGAGATCCGAGGCCGTCGCGATAAGCTTCTGCGCCACGCCAGCCTGCTCCGCCTTGGCCTTGAGCAGGACACGCAGGAGGTCGGCCAGCGCGCCGTTGATCTGATCCCTGTCCTTCGGCCGCGGCGGCGTCGGCAGGTCCTCCTTCGGGACCGCCTGCCCCGTGGCGATCGCTTCGAGGATCCCGTCGGCCACGGCTCCCTTGCGCCCCTCCCGCAGGAGAAGGCGCGCCTTGCTCAGCTCGCCCATATCCTTCGGCTTCAGCGCCACCAGCTCCAGCAGGGCATCGTCCTTGTAGACCCGGGTCCGCGGCACGTTCTGCGCCTGCGCATAGGTCTCGCGGAAGGCCGCAAGTTCCCGCGCGATGGCGAGATATCGCGGGCTCGGGTTCCGCATCTTGAGCCGCCGGTAGGCTTCGCGCGGCGCGATCCGGTAGGTCGCTGGATCGCGCAGCACGTCCAGCTCCTCCTCGACCCAGCTCTTGCGGCCGGTCCGGTCCAGCTCGGCGGCGAGGAACTCGTAGACATCCCGCAGATGGGTCACATCGGCCAGCGCGTAGGTCTTCTGCGCATCCGAAAGCGGGCGCCGCGACCAGTCGGTGAAGCGGCTCGACTTGTCGACGCTCTCCTTGGCGATCTTGCGGACCAGCGTCTCGTATCCGACCTGTTCGCCGAACCCGCAGACCATCGCCGCGACCTGCGTGTCGAACAGCGGTTCGGGAATCACGTCGCCCTCGATCGAGAAGATCTCGAGATCCTGGCGCGCCGCGTGAAAGACCTTCACCACGCCCACGTCCCGGAACAGATCGTGGAGCGGCGCGAGGTCCAGCCCCTCGGCCAGCGGATCCACCAGCACGGCATCCGGTTCTCCGCCCGCCACGTCGCCGCCGGGATAGGCAAGCTGCACGAGGCAGAGTTTCGAATAATAGGTCCGTTCCCGCAGGAACTCCGTGTCGACGGTGACGTAGGGCGCCCGGGCGGCGCGGGCACAGAAGGCCGCGAGCGCGTCGGTCGTCAGCAATGTGGTGATTTCGGCGGAAATGGGACGGCCCTCTCGTCTGGCGTGCGGCGGGGTCTAGCCCATGGATTGCGGGAGGGGAAGCCGTCAGGGCAGCAGGATCGGCCGCCGGTCGCCCGCCACGAACCGGCGCAGGACCGCCGGATAGAGCCGATGCTCGGCCACGAGAACGCGGGCGGCCAGGGTGCCGGTCGTGTCGTCCGGACGGACGGCGACCCGCGCCTGACCCAGCACGGGCCCGCCATCCAGCGCCTCCGTCACCTCGTGGACGCTGCATCCCGCCTCCGCATCCCCGGCCGCAATCGCGCGCGCATGGGTGTCGAGGCCGGGATATTTCGGCAGGAGCGACGGGTGAATGTTGAGCATCCGTCCGCGCCAGCGCGCGACGAAGGACGGCCCCAGAACCCGCATGAACCCCGCCAGCGCCAGCACGTCCGGCGCGGCCGCGTCGAGCACCTCCGACAGCGCCGCCTCGAACGCCGTCCGGTCGCCGGGATAGGCGCGATGGTTCACGAGCGCGACGGGCACATTCAGCGATGTCGCCCGCGCGAGGCCCGCCGCCTCCGGATCGTTCGAGACGACGAGAACCGGGCGCGCGGGATGGTCGCCGGTCATCGACTCCACCAGCCGGACCATGTTCGACCCCCCGCCGGAGATCAGGATGGCGACCCGCTTCACCAGGTCGGCGCGCCGTCGTATCGGATCCCCGACCCCGCCACGACCTCGCCGATGCGGACAACCCGCTCGCCCCGCGCGGACAGCAGGTCGCCGAGGGCATCGGCCCGGTCGGGCGCGCAGATCAGGACCATGCCGATCCCGCAGTTGAATGTCTTCAGCATCTCGTCCCGCGCGATGCCCCCCGCCCCGGCGAGCCAGCCGAAGATCGCGGGCGCCTCCCACGCGCCGAGGTCGACCTTGGCGCCAAGGCCGTCGGGCAGGATTCGCGGCAGATTTTCCGTAAGGCCGCCGCCGGTGATATGGGCCAGCGCATGCACCCCGCCCGCGCGGATCGCCTCCAGAACCGGCCGCACGTAGAGCCGCGTCGGCATCAGCAGAGCGCCCCCCAGATCACCATCCCCGAACGGCGCCGCATCCGACCAGCCAAGGCCCGCATGCTCCGCCACCCACCGCACCAGAGAGAAGCCGTTGGAATGCACGCCGTCCGACCCGAGGCCCAGCAGCACGTCGCCCTCGGCCACCCCGTCGGGCAGGGCGCCGCCCCGCTCCATCGCGCCCACGGCAAAGCCCGCGAGATCGAAATCGCCACCCGCATACATGCCCGGCATCTCCGCCGTCTCGCCTCCGATCAGGGCGCATCCGGCAGCAGTGCAGCCTGCCGCGATCCCCTCGATCACCCGTGCGGCCGCCTCGGTCTCCAGCCTGCCGGTCGCGAAATAGTCGAGGAAGAACAGCGGCTCCGCCCCCTGACAGATCAGGTCGTTGACGCACATCGCCACCAGATCCACGCCGACCGTGTCGAGGTGACCGGTCTCGATCGCGATCCGCAGCTTGGTCCCGACCCCGTCGGTCGCCGCGACCAGAATCGGATCGTCATAGCCCGCGGCGCGCAGGTCGAAAAGCGCCCCGAAGCCGCCCAGCCCCGCCATGGTGCCGGGCCGCTCGGTCGCGCGGGCGGCGGGCTTGATCCGCTCCACCAGCGCGTTGCCCGCGTCGATGTCCACGCCCGCATCGCCGTAGGTCAGGCCGTTCCTGCCGTCGCTCATATCCACCCCCGCCGTCGTCTGGCGCCCGTTAGCATCGCCCGCAGCCCTCCACAACGGCGCGAGGGGTCGATCCCCTTGACCGGCGGGCGGCCTGTGATATCGGCTGGGAGGTGGCGGGCCTGTAGCTCAATTGGTTAGAGCAGAGCGCTCATAACGCTTTGGTTGCGGGTTCAAGTCCTGCCGGGCCTACCATACCGCCACTCCGCGCGCCCCGTGTTGCGCGGATCAGCCGCCCTCAGACCGGCACGACGATCTCCGCCTTCAGACCGCCCATCTCCGACCGGCCCAGCCGGAGGGAACCGCCATGGGCCCGCGCCACGTCGAGTGCGATCGCGAGGCCCAGACCGACATTGCCGTCGGTATTGCTGCGCGCGGGGTCGAGCCGGGCGAAGGGGCGCGTCGCCGCCTCGCGCATGTCTTCGGGGATGCCGGGGCCGTCATCCTCGATCACGAAGGTCAGCGTCGTTTCCCCGGCTACCAGCGACGCCCGGACCTTTTCGCCGTAGCGCAGGGCGTTCCCCACGAGGTTCGAGAGCGCCCGGCGAATCCCGTCCGGAAACAGATCCGCCCGCACCGGCGGGCCCGTCACCGTCACGCCACCATCCGGATCGGCCATATCGACCGCCTCGCAGAGCAGGTCGAGCGCGTTCACCTTGTCCCGCCGATCCGCCGAATCCTCCCGCGCGAAATCGAGGAACGTGTCGATGATCCGTTCCATCGCACCGACATCGTTCATAAGATCCGCCGCCTCCGGCGCATCCATCATCGACAGTTCCAGTTTCATGCGCGTGAGCGGCGTGCGCAGGTCGTGGCTCACCCCCGACAGGAGCAACGTCCGCTGGTCGATATGCCGCTCGATCCGCGCCCGCATGTCGAGGAACGCGGTTCCCGCCGCCCGCACCTCCGTCGCCCCGGAGGGCCAGTAGCTGACGTCCTGCCCGCGGCCGAACGCCTCCGCAGCGTTGGCGAGCCGCCGGATCGGGCGGATCTGTCCGCGCATGAACAGGAACGAGATCAGCGTCATCAGGACCGCCGTTCCGACCATCAACACGAGAAGCTGATGCGGGTTGGCGGCGGACACGTTTGAGCGGTCGAACGCGATCCGCGTTCCGTCCCGGAACCCGAGCCGCACGTTTCGGCCATCGTGGCGCAGGTCGACGGCGTTCAGTTCGGGGAACAGGTCCTTGAACTGCTCGCGCATGGCCCGGCCCGAAAGATCCCAGGTCCGGATCCGGTCGGGGACGAACCCGGTATCAATGCTGATCCCAAGATCGGAGGCGAGGTCGGGCCGTGCGCGGGCCAGCGTCACCTCGCGCGCCATATTGGTCGTCATCTGGACCGTAACGTCCTCGTAATGACGTTGCAGGAACATCACCGCCACGGCAAGCTGGATCACGACGATCGGCACGATCAGGATCAGGGCCGCCCGCGCATAGAAGCTGCGCGGCAGCCACCGACGCGAATGGCGGCGGGACTGCGCCCGCTGGGCCTGCGCGCGGTCGAGGGAAACGGGTTCGACGGGGGCGGTCATGGGCCGAGGATATCGCGCGGGCACGACAGGGGAAAGCGTGCTCCTGCGCATTCTGGCCCCCAACCCGTCGCCCATGACCGCGGAAGGGACGAATTCCTACATCCTCGGGTCGGAGGTCCCCGGCGGCGATGTCGCGGTGATCGACCCGGGGCCCGACGATGCGGACCACCTCGCGGCGCTGGTCGCGGCGGTGGGCGGACGACAGGTCCGCGCGATCCTCGTGACCCATTCGCATCTCGACCATTCGCCCGGCGCCGCGCCCCTTTCGGGTATGCTCGACGCGCCCGTCCTGGCCTTCGGTCCGTCGGATGCGGGACGCAGCGCGACGATGGCGGCGCTGGGTGACCTCGTGGGCGGGGGTGAGGGCGTGGATGCGGGTTTCGCCCCGGATGTGCGGCTCGGCGATGGCGACATTGTTTCTGGCGACGGCTGGACCCTGCAGACGCATCACACGCCCGGGCATATGGGCAACCATCTGAGCTTCGAATGGCTGGAGCGGCGGGACGTCTTCACCGGCGACACGGTGATGGGCTGGGCCAGCACGATGATCTCGCCGCCCGACGGCGATCTGGGACAATTCATGGCGAGCCTCGATCGGCTTGAAGCCTTCGACGCGGTTCGGTTTCTCCCCGGGCACGGCAATGCGGTCACGGCGCCGGCCGCACGCTGCCGGGCGTTGCGAACGCATCGTCTTGGCCGGGAGGCAGCGATCCTGGGGGCGCTCATCCGCCCATGCAGGATCCCCGACCTCGTGGCCGCCATCTACGCCGACATACCGCCTGCCCTCCATGGGGCCGCGGCGCGCAACGTTCTGGCGCATCTCATTTATCTGGTCGAGACCGGCCGGGCAGTGGCCGATCCGGAAATCGGGATCGGGGCGGAATGGCGGGCAGAGTGAAAAAACATGCCGACCCCCTTGCGGGGAAGGGGCCCCTTGGCTTATCCCCGGCGCGGTGTTCCGGCGTAGCTCAGCGGTAGAGCAGTTGACTGTTAATCAATTGGTCGTAGGTTCGATCCCTACCGCCGGAGCCAACAAATCCTCCGTCGTGCGGCCGCTACCGGCCCGCCCCCGGTGGGCCCGAGCGGGTATGGTGAAAAGGTATCACGCGAGCTTCCCAAGCTTAAGTTACGGGTTCAATTCCCGTTACCCGCTCCAATCCTTTCAAGTATTTGCGGCCTGACGTTCATCCCATGACCCTGCCGCTCCTGACCCCGCTCGACACGGCCGCCCTGCGCGACGCGGGGGTGCCTGAACCGTTCGCGTTCGGACAGGCGGACCGGGTCCGGTTCCACGAGCTGGACGTGCTGGATCACGTCAACAACGCCACGTATCTGAGCTGGTTCGAGACGTTCCGGATCGCCTATCTGCGGGCCTATGGCATCTCGGAATACGGTGCCGGGTCCTCGCGGCCCGTTCTGGTGCTCAAGGCGGTCGGGATCGAGTATCGCGCACCGCTGTTCCTGGAGGATGTCTATATCGTCGCGGGGCGGACACGGGCCTATCGGAACACGTCCTGGACGATGGAATATGCCGTCTATTCAGAGGGTAAGCTCTGTGCGACGAGTCACGCGGTGATCGTCCTGATGGAGCCCGACCTGCGGACGCGGAAGAAGTTGCCGGAAGCATACACGGCCCTGTTCCGGGACCGCGACGGCGCGATTTTCGAAGGCTGAGCGGCGCACATCATTCGTATGCCTATTCGTATGCCTCCCCGTGCATACAACCGTCATACCGATGTCTGCCGCCTTCGCGCGAGACCCTCAGTCCCGCCAGCCCTGCAATCGCTTCAGAAGCGCGCGCGTCGAGGCATCCTTGGCCGACGCGTCGCCGCCTTCGACCAGCGGGCCGAGGGAGGTCGCCAGCTCCTTGCCCAGCTCGACGCCCCATTGATCGAAGCTGTTGATGCCGAGCATCACGCCCTCGACGAAGACGCGATGCTCGTAGAGCGCGACTATGCCGCCGAGCACCGCGGGCGTGAGCTGCGGATAGATCAGCGTGGTGGAGGGTCGGTCGCCTTCGAAGACGCGATGGGCGGCCTGCCGGTCCAGTTCCGCGCCGTTGAAGCGGTCCGCGATCTCGGCCTTCGCCTCCGCGTGGCTGCGTCCCTTCAGGAGGGCTTCGGACTGGGCGAGGCAGTTCGCGATCAGCAGGCGGTGATGATGGTCCAGGCCAGGTTCGTGCCCCCGCGCGGCGACCATGAATTCGCAGGGAACGGGCGTGCGGCCCTGATGGATGAGCTGGTAGAAGGCATGCTGACCGTTGGTGCCCGGCTCGCCCCAGACGACGGGACCGCCAGCGGCGGGCAGCGTCTCACCCGCCATCGTCACGCCCTTGCCGTTCGATTCCATTTCGAGCTGCTGCAGGTAGGCCGGGAGCCGCGCGAGGCGGTTGTCGTAGGGCAGCACGGCGCGGGTCGGGTAACCGCGGACCTGATGGTTCCAGATGCCCACGAGGGCCAGCAGGACGGGCATGTTCTGACCAAGCGGCGCGGTGCGGAAATGGTCGTCCATCTCGCTAGCGCCGCCGAGGAAGGCGTCGAAATCGTCGGGGCCGATGGCGATCATCAGGGCGAGGCCGATCGGACCCCACATGGAATACCGCCCGCCGACCCAATCGGCGAAACCGAACACGCGGGACGGGTCGATACCGAAGGCGGAGGTCTTGTCCTGCGCGGTAGAGAGGGCGGCGAATTGCGCGGCGGGGTCGGCGATCGTGGCCGCCATCCAGTCGCGGGCCGTCTCCGCATTGGTGAGGGTCTCGATGGTGGTGAAGGTCTTGGAGGCGACGATGACGAGGGTTGTCGCGGGGTCGAGATGCCTTGCCGTCTCGGTCCAGTCGGCGCCGTCCACGTTGGAGACGAAATGGCAGCGCGGGCCATCGTGAAAGGGGGCCAGCGCCAGCGTCGCCATGGCGGGGCCGAGGTCGGAGCCACCGATACCGATATTGACGACATCGGTGATACGGCCCCCCTGCCCCCGGAACGTGCCGTCGCGGACAGCACGCGCGAAAGCGCGCATCCGGTCGAGGGTGTCGCGAACATCCGGCATGACATCGACGCCGTCCACCTCCACCGGGTCCGTGCCGCGCAGGGCGGTGTGGAGGACGGCGCGCCCCTCCGTCTCGTTGATCGCGGCCCCGGCGAACATCGCATCCCGGCGGGCGGGCACGTCCGCGGCGAGATCGAGGAGGAGGTCGAGGGCGGGGCCGTCGAGGGAGGTCTTGGACGCGTCGAAGTGGAACGGCCCCGTCTCGACGGTCAGCCGGGCGTTGCGGTCATCCCCGGCGAGCAGGTCGGCGATCCGCGCCGTCTCCATCGCCTTCAGGCGGTCGATCCCGTCCCAGAACTCCATGCGTCTCTCCTTGGATGGGCCGGTTCGCGGCCCCCGGTTCTCAGGGGGCCCAGTGCACGCGCGCATCCGACAGGAAGGCGGCGATGGGCGCGGTCATGGGATCTGACTTGCGGGCCCGCTCCAGCACGGCGCGTTTATCGTCGCCGAAGATCAGGATATGCGTATCCATCGCATCGGCCAGGACCCGGCGGGACAGGGTCACCCGCGCCTCCGGCTGATCCGGGGAACGCATGGGGACGAGGACCGGCGCGTCCGGGGCCATCGCATCGCGCAGGCGGTCGCCGTTCGGGAACAGGCTCGCCGTGTGCATGTCGTCGCCCATCCCGAGCAGGAGGAGCGAGATCGGCAGCTCCGCCTCGAATGCGGGGGCGAGGTCGGGGATGCCCTCCTCCGGCGTCGGTGCGTCCGAAATCATGGGCACATGGACCGCGCGGGCGGCCCGATCGGTCAGGAGGGTGGATTTCAGGAGCGTCGTGTTGGAGCGGTCGTGCCCCTCCGGCACCCAGCGTTCGTCGCCGAGGAACACGTGGACCCGCGACCATTCGAGATCGACGCCCGAAAGGGTCGCGAAGATCTCCCCCGGGGAGGAGCCGCCGGGGACGCAGAAGCTGGCATGGTCATGAACCGTGAGACAGGTCTTGAGCGCCGAGGCCAGCGCGTCGGCCAGTCCCATCGCCAGGATCTCCCGGTCGGGATACTCGATCAGGTCCATGTCGATCCTCCGTCAGTCATCCAGGTCCCGCCAGCGCCGGTCGTCGCGATGCATCATGGCCATCGCCTCCTCCGGGCCGTTGGAGCCCTGGGCATAGGCATGGGGGCGGTCGCCGTTGGCTTCCCAGGCGTCGATGATCGGGTCGGTCCAGGCCCAGGCGGCCTCCACCTCGTCGCCCCGCATGAACAGCGTCTGGTTGCCGCGGATCACGTCCATGATGAGGCGCTCGTAGGCATCGGGTATCTCCGCCCCGTCGGCGCCGAGGGCGTCGGCGAAGGTCATGTCGAGGGGCACGTTGACCAGACGCATGCCGCCCGGTCCCGGTTCCTTGATCGTCATCGAGAGGTCCATGCCCTCGTCCGGCTGCAGCCGGATGGTGAGCGCGTTGGCGGAGGAGCCGTTGGTCCGCTCGAAAATGGAATGGGGCGTCTCCTTGAAGCGGATGACGATTTCCGAAAGGCGGCGGGCCATGCGCTTGCCGGTCCGCAGGTAGAAGGGCGTATGCTTCCAGCGCCAGTTCGAGATGCCGACCTTGATCGCGACGAAGCTCTCGGTGCGGCTGTCGGGGTTCTCCGAATCCTCGATATAGGAGGGGCCATCGGGTCCGGCCTTGTACTGGCCGCGCACGACGTCCTTCGGGGCCACGGGATCGAGCGCGCGGATAACCTTGAGCTTCTCGTCGCGGAGCATGTCCGGGTCGTAGCGGTTCGGCGGCTCCATCGCGGTCAGGCACAGAAGCTGCATCAGGTGATTCTGCACCATGTCGCGCATCGCGCCGGAGCCGTCGTAATAGCTGCCGCGGCCACCGACGCCGACGGTCTCGGCCACGGTGATCTCCACGTGGTCGATGTAGCGCTCGTTCCAGAGCGGCTCGAACAGGACGTTGGCAAAGCGGACGGCCATGAGGTTCTGGACCGTCTCCTTGCCGAGGAAGTGGTCGATCCGGTAGATTTGCGTCTCGTCGAAAGAGGTGGCGAGGTCGGTGTTGAGCGTTCTGGCGGTTTCGAGGTCGGTCCCGAAGGGCTTCTCCACCACCAGCCGGGACTTCCCGCAGGCGATGCCCCGCTCGCGCAGCCGGGCGGCGAGCGGGCCGAACAGGCTCGGGGCGACAGAGAAGTAGAACGCCTTGATCGCATCGTCGCGCACGCTCTCCTTCAGACGGTCCCAGCCGCCATCGCCCTTGGCGTCGATGGGGATATAGGAGCACTGGCCGAGAAAGGCGTCGATGCTCTGCGCGTCGCGGGTGGCCTCCTTGACGAAGGTGTCGAGGGACTTGCGGACGAGGTCGCGGAACCCCTCATCGTCCATCTCGGACCGGGCGGCACCGATGATCCGGGCATCCGACGGCATCTGTCCCGCGACGAACCGGCGATAGAGGGAGGGCAGGATCTTGCGCGCCGCGAGGTCGCCCGTGGCGCCGAAGAGCACCAGATCGAACGTGTCGACGGGGATGGTTCTGGATACCATGGGGGGCGGCTCTCCGGTGTCGTTAGCGCTAACGGGCGCTGGTTACGCGCCTATGTCCATTCTGTCTAGCGCCCCGTTCGGTCCTGTCCACCGCCCCCGTCCCCCGCGGCGATGCGACCGCCGCAGGCGGGCCGGGCCACCCCGGTGGTTCCGGGAAACGAGGTCGGCAGGCCGCGGAGGACCCGGACCGCGAGATAGGCGAATGCCTGCGCTTCAAGCATGTCGCCGTCGAGGCCGACCGCCTCCACCGGGGCGACGTCGACGGGCAGGCCTTCGGCGAGGGCGGCCATGATCGCCAGATTGCGTCGCCCGCCCCCGGTCACCAGCATTCGGGCGGGACGGCTCGGCACGAGGGCGAGACCGCGCGCGACCGAAGCGGCGATCACCGCGACCCAAGTCGCCGCGGCATCGGGGAGCGGGAGGGCGTCGATGGCCACGCCGTGGGTTGCGAAATCGTTTCGGTCGAGAGATTTCGGAGCGGGGCGGGCGAAATAGGGATGCGAGAGAAAGGCGTCGACAAGGGCCATGTCGGCGGTGCCGCGACGGGCCAGGGTGCCATCCCTGTCGAACGCTTCTCCCCCCGCCGCGGTGCAGAGATCGTCGATGGGCGCATTGGCCGGGCCGGTATCGAAGGCCAGAAGCGCGCCCGGAGCCTCGACCGGCAGGGACGGGTCGAGCCAGGTGAGGTTGCCGACGCCGCCGAGGTTCAGGAATGCGACCGGCTCCTCCGCACCGGACCAGCGGGCACAGGCATGATGGAAGGCGGGGGCGAGCGGCGCGCCCTCCCCGCCCGCCTCCATGTCGGCGCTCCGGAAGTCCCACGCGACTGTCCGACCGAGATTCCGCGCCAGGCGTGCCCCGTCTCCGGCCTGATGCGTGCGGGCGCGAGCGGGATCGTGGGCAAGCGTCTGGCCATGGAAGCCGACGATCTCCGCACCGGCGAACCCCGACAGCAGTTCCGCATGGGCCGCTTCGACCACCCCCGCAGCCTCCGACACGCCGGGCTCTCCCGGCCAGCGCCCGAGGGCCGCGCGGATCGTCGCGCGCTCCGCCGGGCCATAGGCGCGATAGGCGCTGACCCCGAAGCGGTCGATCGTCTCGCCGTCGGTCCACAGTTCGGCGGCATCCACCCCGTCGAGGGAGGTGCCCGACATCGCCCCGAGGGCGCGGATCGTCTGCATGTCCCTTCCCCTCCGTCGGGCCAGCCGCTAAGGCTTCCGGGCCGACAGATGGACCGGAAAACCCATGACCTACCACCCCAAATCCGACTTCCTGCACGCTATTACCGAGCGCGGTTTCGTCGCCGATTGCACCGATCTGGAGGGGCTGGACGAGATGTTTCGGGCCGGGTCGGTCACCGGGTACATCGGCTTCGACCTGACCGCGACCAGCCTGCACATCGGCAATCTGGTGCAGATCATGCTGCTGCGCTGGATGCAGCGGACCGGGCATCGGCCCATCACCCTGATGGGGGGCGGGACGACGAAAGTGGGCGATCCGTCGGGCAAGGACGAGATGCGCAAGATCCTGACCGTGGACCGGATCGAGGCCAATGCCGACGGCATCCGGCAGGTGTTCTCGAAGTTCATCTCCTACGGCGACGGCCCCACCGACAGCCCACTGGTCAACAATGCCGAATGGCTGGACCGGCTCGGCTACATCGACTTTCTGCGCGACATCGGGACGCATTTCACGATCAACCGCCTGCTCTCCTTCGAGAGCGTAAAAGCCCGGCTCGACCGCGAGCAGCCGCTGTCGTTCATCGAGTTCAACTACATGCTGCTCCAGGCCTACGACTATCTGGAGCTGTATCGCCGCCACGACTGCATCCTCCAGATGGGCGGGTCGGACCAATGGGGCAACATCGTCTCGGGCGCCGACCTGATACGCCGGGTCGAGGGCGCGCAGGCCTTCGGCCTGACGACGCCGCTGGTTACCCGGGCCGACGGCAAGAAGATGGGCAAGTCCGCGGACGGGGCGGTCTGGCTGAACGACGACATGATGTCGAGCTATCAGTTCTGGCAGTGGTGGCGGAACGTGGACGATGCCGATGTGGGCAAGTTCCTGAAGATGTTCACCGAATTGCCGGTGGAGGAATGCGACCGCCTCGGCGCGCTGGAGGGGGCGGACGTGAATGTGGCCAAAGTGCGGCTCGCCAACGAGGTCACGACGCTGCTGCACGGGGCGGAGGCGGCGGCGACGGCGGAAGCCACGTCCCGCGAGGTGTTCGAGCGCGGCGGCGCGGGCGACGACCTCCCGACACTGGAACTGGCCCCCGAGGAGGCGGCGGCCGGTGTCTCCGTGGTGCAGCTCATCGTGCGGTCGGGGCTGGCGAAGTCCGGCAAGGAGGCCAAGCGCCTGATCGCCGAGGGGGGGGCGCGGCTGAACGACGCGGCGCTGGAGGATGCCGGCCTCGTGCTGGAGACGGCGGCGTTCGCGCAGCCGGTGAAACTCTCGGCCGGACGTAAGCGCCACGCCCTCGTCCGTCTGGGCGACTGACAGGCTCGGAGGTGCTACGGGCGAAGGGAACATGTCGTCCGGTCGCGGGTTTCTCCGCTACACCGTAATCCGCACAACCCCAGGAGGATCGCCATGAGCGCCCCCGATACGAATATCGAAAAGCAGAAGAAGCGGCATGCCGGGCCGCTCATCGGAATCGGGGCGGGGGTCGTCTTCGCAGCCATCCTGCTCTTCGCGTTCCTGAGCTTTCAGGCGGGTCCGGTCGAGGACGGCGAGGCCGAGGTCGAGGGCGTGCCGAGCACGGAGCTGGCGCCCGCCACCGATTGACATCGCAGACCCCGACTTTCAGATGCCGAAGGGCCGCCCGATCGGGGCGGCCCTTTTCGTTTCACGAGGTCGATCCGACCGGACGGATCATTCGCTGACGCGGACCGCCTGCATCACGTCGGGCGCGTCGGTGACGGCGCCGTTTCCGCCCGCGCCGCGCTTGATCGCGTCGAGCACGTCCAGGCCGTCCGTCACCTGTCCCACCACGGTATATTCGCCGTCCAGATGGGGCGCCGCGTCGAACATGATGAAGAACTGGCTGTTGGCGGAGTTGGGGCTGGCGGAGCGCGCCATGCCGACCGTGCCACGCTCGAACGAGCGATCCGAGAATTCCGCGGCAAGGTCGTCGCGGTCGCTGCCGCCGGTCCCGGCCAGAGACATGTTGCCGCCCGGACGCCCATGCTGGACGTCGCCGGTCTGGGCCATGAAGCCGTCGATGACCCGGTGAAAGACCACGCCGTCATAGGCGCCGTCCTCGGCCAGGGCCACGATCTGGGCCACGTGGTTCGGAGCCACGTCTTCGGCGAGGTCGATGATTATCGTGCCGTTGGCCTCGCCCGCGACGTCGATCTCGAGCCCGGTCGCGTGGAGCGGCGCGGCGAGGAGCAGGCCCCCCGCGAGGGAGCAGAGCAGGTTACGCATCGGCGGCCACCTTGACGGAGATCATCGTGTCGGGATCCGCGGGCGGCTCGCCGCGGGCGATCTTGTCCACATGCTCCATCCCGTCGATGACGCGGCCATAGACGGTGTATTGCCGGTTCAGGAAGTGGTTGTCGGCGAAGTTCAGGAAGAACTGGCTGTTGGCGGAATCGGGGCTCTGGCTGCGGGCCGCACCCAAGGTGCCGCGGTCATGCGGCAGGCCGGAGAATTCGGCCTTGAGGTCGGGCTTGTCGCTGCCGCCGGTGCCCGCGCGGGAGGTGTTGCCGCCGCCCTTGCCGTGCTCCACGTCGCCGGTCTGGGCCATGAAGCCGTCGATGACCCGGTGAAAGACGACGCCGTCATAGGCGCCCTCGCGTGCCAGTTCCTTCATCCGCTCGCAATGGCCGGGGGCCACGTCGGGCAGAAGCTCGACCGCGACCGTGCCGTCCTTCAGCTCGATCAGAATGGTGTTCTCTGGATCCTTGATGTCGGCCATATCCGGGCCTCCTTTCGGTGAATGCCCGGGTTACCTATGTCGCCGCCCCGCCGAGGGAAAGGCGAATGGGGCGTCAACCGGAGGCGGTGATGGCGGTCGGCGCGTCGTTGCCCGCCCGCGGCCCGTCGATGTCGGCCAGAACCCGCGTGCCGTCGCCTTCGAGGCTGGTATCGACCTTGTTCTCGAAGTCGAGAGTGACGATGGTTCCCGTCTCCCCGCTCACCACCTTCAGATCGCCCTGAAGCTGTGTCGCCAGCCCGCGCACGATCCGCGCGCCGAGGTTGCCGTTGGCGGGCCAATCCGTCTCGCCCATCCCGATCCCGTCATCGCCCACCGTCAGTCGCACCCGGTCGCCGCCATGCTGCTTGAGGGTGATGTTCACGATCCCCTCGACGCGACCCTGAAAAGCGTGCTGCAGGGTGTTCGACAGGACCTCGGAGGTGAGCAGGCCGACCTGCGCCGCGCTTTCGGCCCGCATGTAGACGGGGTCCACGTCGACGCCCAGCCGGACATTCCGGCGCCCGTCCAGCGATCCGACGGTCGACGCCACGCGGCTGACATAGCTTCCGGCGGAGACGACGTCATAGCGGGTGTCGATGTCCCGCGGCGCCTTGGAGAATTCGTCGTAGAGCAGCGACAGCGCGTCGACCCGCCGGGCGAGCACGTCGAAGCTGCGCTTCGGATCCATCTCGCGCGATTCCATCCGGATCATCGAGGACACCATCTGGAGATGATTCTTCACCCGGTGCTGCATCTCGCCGAGCTGAGCGTCGAATGCCTCGATCCGCGCATCCTTCGCGGGCCGGTCCTCCAGCACCTCGGTCTGGATGCCAACGAAGGCATAGATCTGTCCCTCGTCGTCGAAAACCGGAGAAACCGTAACGCGGTTCAGGAAGACCGAGCCATCCAGCCGGTAGTTGCGCAGGGTGACCGTCGTCGCCTCCCGGGCGGCCACGGCCCGCGACAGCTCCCGGGTTTCCGGCTGATCCGTCTCGGAACCCAGCAGGAAGCGGCAATTCCGCCCGACGCAGAAGCTGGCGGCATAGCCCGTCATCTGCTCGAACGCGCGGTTCACATAGACGATGGGATTGTCGACATGGTTCGGATCGGTCAGTACCATTGACAGGGGATTGTCGGCCAGAATTGCCTTGCCCGCTTCCAGATAGATATTTTGGCTCAACTGGCTGTCCATGCATTCCCCCCCGATTTGAACGCGTGTCTATGACGTGCAGCAATGCGTGAAACAAGGGGAATGGGACCTCTCCCCTCCCCCTTGCCCCCTCTTTGCGGCGATCCTCAGGCGGGCTTGCCCGCCGCGGCATGCAGGTTCGAGACCTCCGCATCGTCCAGCGCGAGCGCCGTGGCGAACCGCTTCAGGAAATCGCGCTCCGACGGCCGATCGGGGTCGATCGCGGTCAATGCAGCCGCATATACTTCGCTTTCATGGCGCCGGGGTACGTCCCGGGCCAGGGCCTCCGGATGTACCGGTTCGGTCAGAGCGGCTTCCAGCGCGGCCTGATCCTCGGCGGTTTCCGCATCGCCCATGATCTCGTTCAGGATGGCGCGTTCCTGTGCGTCGATCTGTCCATCCGCACGGACGGCCTGACCGATGGCGCGGACCATGGCGGCGGCGGTTTCCTCGTCCTGCGGGCCCTTTTCGGCCACCTGCACCATCTCGGATTCGTCCTGGCCGCGTCCGCCGGCAAGTGCCGCCGATCCGCCCGCCATGGCGACCAGCCCGCCGAGCAAGCCGCCGAGGCCGCCGCCCATCCCGCTGCTGCCCGCACCGCCCGAGGCCATGCCCCCGGCGAGCCCGCCGCTGCTAATGTTCCGGCCGCCCATACCGCTGCCCATGCCGCCCAGCGAGCCGAGGAGCCCGCCCAGACCGCCGCCGGATGCGCCCCCGCCGCCACCGAGTCCGCCGAGCAACCCACCGAGACCGCCGCCCCCGGAGGACGCACCGGTCCGGGGCGTGGCTCCGCCACCCGTCTGCTGCGCCAGCATGTCCCGAACGCCCTGCATCCCACCCTTCTGGCGGAACGCCTGATATCCCTTGGCGGCGGCAAAGGCGATGGCCATCTTCATGGCGGTTTTCTTCAGCGACATGGTCTTCTCTCCCGTTGGTTTATGACGGGAAGATAAGTGCTCCAACCCGCCACACCAGAGGCCGCGCGTCAGTTGTTGGGCAGCAGGTTCGGCACGATCGTCACGATCGACGGGAAGAACCAGAGCAGTGCCAGACCGGCCACCTGGATCAGGACGAAGGGGATCACACCGCGGTATATATGGCCCGTGGTCACGCCCGCAGGCGCCACCCCGCGCAGGTAGAAGAGCGCGAAGCCGAAGGGCGGCGTCAGGAACGATGTCTGCAGGTTCACGGCGATCATGATCGTGACCCATTTCGGATCGAACGTTCCGCCATAGATGACCGGGCCGACGATCGGCACGACGATGTATATGATCTCCAGGAAGTCGAGCACGAAGCCGAGAATGAACAGCACGAGCATCACGATCAGGAACACCTTCAGCTCGCTGTCGAAGCTGCGCAGAAAGTCCTGGATGTAATGCTCGCCGCCGAAGGAGATCAGGACCAGGTTCAGGAGCTGCGAGCCGATCAGGATGGTGAACACCATCGAGGTGACCTTGGCCGTCTCCCGCACCACGGGGCCGAGGACGCCGGTGCGGAACAGGACCCAGCAGGCGAAGAGGAGCCCCGCGAACGCCGCGTGATAGGCGATCTGCGCAATGACCAGGGCGACGACGTCCCCGGTCGTCGTCGTCTCCAGCCCCGTGCGCAGGTCGAAGTTGATCCCGAAGAGCAGCATCACGATCAGCGCCAGCGACGCCAGCAGGATGATGGAGCCGCGCCCCCCCTCCACCTGGAGCTTGCGATAGGCGGCCAACATGATCGCGCCGCCCGCACCGAGGGCCGCGGCAGGCGTCGGGTTCGTAATCCCGCCGAGGATGGAGCCCAGAACCGCGACGATCAGGACCAGCGGCGGGAAGACGACGCGCAGAAGCTCGTTCTGCGCCAGTCGGGAGAAGGCGGGCCACACCCCGTAAAGCACGATCAGGAGCGGGATCGTCAGCAGCACGAAGGTCGAGGCCGGAGAGGTCAGCGGCCCGATCAGGAGCCAGTCGACCACGAAGGCGAGTGCCACGCCCGCCGCCCCGATCAGGAGCGGGCGCGCATCGGCCAGCGGGTTCACCCCCCGCGCCGTCGCCAGAACCAGCGCCAGCCCGAGGAACAGGACCGTGACGCCGGTGCCGATCGGAGCCGCGTTGAACACCGCGAAGGCGCGCGCGTCGATCAGTTCCTGCTCGGTCAGTTCCTGCGCGAGTTGCACGCCGCCCGCGGCGTCGATCTCCGCCTGCTCTTCCAGCGCGGCGTTCCAGGCGAGTTGCCCGTGCAGGTCGATCATCGCCTCCTCGCATTGCGGCGAGACGTTCGTGCGCAGGGAGGCCGTGTCGCCCGCCTCGCTGAAGCTGCTGACGCGGACGTCCTGACTGCCGATGATGCCGACCTGTCCGAGGATTATCGCCCCGACCACCAAGGCCGCGGGCACGCCGAGGAACCAGGTGAGCGCATCGTTGCGCGTCGTGGGCGATCCCTGCGTCTCGTCGAAATGGACCGCGGGCGCCTTGGACGGATTCAGGAGCGCGAAGCCGAACGCATAGGCGCCGTAGAGGAACGCCAGCAGGATCCCGGGCAGCAGCGCCGCCTGGAACAGCGTGCCCACCGACACGACCGCAGGCTGGCCCAGATAGGTCAGCGCGTCGGAGCATCCGACCAGTTGCGCGCGGTTCTCCTGTGCGGTGGAATAGATGTCGCCCGCCAGCGTGCCCAGCAGGACGATGACGATGGAGGGCGGGATGATCTGACCCAGCGTGCCGGAGGCGGCGATGACGCCGGTGGCGAGTTCCGGCGAATACCCGTTCCGCAGCATGGTCGGCAGGGCCAGCAGGCCCATCGTCACCACCGTCGCGCCGACGATGCCGGTGGAAGCGGCGAGGAACGCGCCCACGATGACGATGCTGACGGCGAGGCCGCCGGGCAGCGGGCCGAAGACCTTGGCCATGGTGGTCAGCAGGTCCTCGGCGATCTTCGACCGTTCCAGCGTGATGCCCATCATCACGAACATCAGCACCGCAAGCAGCGTCTCGATGGACGCCCCCGCGATCACCCGCTCGTTCATGCGCTGGATGATGAGGCCCAGCTCGCGGTTGACCTCCGTGTACCAGCCGTCGGGATAGAGGGCCTCCTCGATCCGCGGAAGCTCGGGGAACCGGAACACGCTGATCGTGTCGCGCGCGATCCCCTGGGCCATCAGTTGCGCGTATTCGGCGGACCCCGTGTCGATCGCCTGGTGGATCAGGATCCCGGCGCTGTCGAGGGCGGCGATGATGGCGAAACTGATGCAGCCTGCTCCGGCGATGGCGAAGGCGACCGGAAAGCCGGACATGATCCCGCCGAAGAGGCAGAGGAACACGATGATCAGGCCGATCTCGACCCCGTCCAACCCGAATAGCATTCCGTCATCCCCTCGTGCGCGCCATCGGCGCTGCGCCAATCAACCGGCGTAACCCGGTTTCTAGTGTATCTCCGCCGCCCTGTCGGCGGTCTCGTCGCCCAGCACGTCGCGGTCGAGGTAGCGACCCGCGCTCATCTCCCCCTCCCGGTATTCGAGCCAGCTTCGCCAGAAGAACGTCAGCGCCTGGACGAAGGCGGTGGCGGCGAAAAGAACGATCAGAAACTTGAACAGAAAGTAGGCGTCGAACCCGTTCGGACTGAAGCCGATGGTCTCCACGTTCCAGCGCACGCCGCGGGCCCGCTGGAACAGGCGGTCCAGCTCGTCGAACGCGCCCAGACGCGGGCTGATGAGGCTGCCCCAGAGATAGTACCAGCCGAAGAGCCAGATCAGGAGCAGGGACGGCACCATGAAGATGATCGAGCCGATCATGTCGATGACGCGCTTGGCGCGGTGGCTGACCGGCCCGTAGATGAGGTCGACGCGTACATGCCCGCCCTGGATGAACGTCCACGACACGCAGAGGCAGACGATGATGGCGTTGTAGAGTTTCAGTTCCTCGGAAAACCACGACAGGTCGCGCGTGAACGTCGTGCCCAGCGGCCCGACGCTGATCTCCGCGACCCGGAAGATGCGTTGCAGGAACACGATCATGATCTGCTGGAGCACCATGATCAGGCCCGCCCAGGCGGCGATGCGCCCGATCCAGTTCAGCGTCGCCTCGCTGCCGCGCACGACCGACCACAGGAAATCTCGCGAGAAGTAGCCCGCGATGGTGACGGCGAGGAAGATGACGAGGATGACGAAGAACAGCTCGACCGACGCGCCGTAGAAGATGAACCGCATCAGCGATTCCTTGCCCTCCGGCGTGTCGAAGGCCTGGATCCAGCCGAGCCAGGACCCCGGATGCGTCACCGCATAGCCGACGTTGTAGAAGGCCAGCGCAAGGTTCGTGAAGAACCAGGCCAGGGCATTCAGGATGGCGTCCAGCATGTCGTCCCCCCCGAGAAGCATGTCCGGCGGGGTTGGCCCCGTCGCGGATCGGCCCGCCCCCCGCATCGGGGGACGGATCCAGGTCGTGTCAGCCCATCACGCGGTCGCGCTCGGTCCGGTACTTGCCCTCGGACCGGGTGATCCAGTTCGAGGAGGCGCGCATGCTGTCCATGGCGGATTCGTGGATCCGCGCGAACAGTTCGTCGCCCATGTTCTCCTCGGTCACGGCTTTGGCGGCCACGCCGAACGCGTCCCAGACACTGTCCGGGAATTCGAGAACCTGAACGCCGCCCGATTGCAGACGCTGCAATGCGGTGCCGTTCTCCTTGAGGAACTGCGCGAGGTTCCACTGGTGGCATTCGGCGGAGGCGATCTCGACGATCTTCTGCTGCGCCGGGGTCAACTCCTCGAACACGTCGCGGTTGACGGCGACCGACAGACCCGCGCCCGGCTCGTGGAACCCGGCGGTGTAGTAGGTCTTCGTGATCTCCTGGAAGCCGGCCTTCTCGTCGGCCCAGGGTCCGATCCACTCGGTCCCGTCGATGGCACCGGAGGCGAGCGCCTGATAGACTTCGGAGCCGGGCAGGTTCTGCACCGAGGCGCCCATCTTGCCCAGCGCCTGACCGCCGAGGCCGGGCATCCGGAACTTGAGACCCTGGAAATCCTCCGGACCCTTGATCTCGTTGCGGAACCAGCCGCCCGACTGCGCGCCGGTATTGCCGCCGAGGAACGATTTCAGGCCGAAGATCTGGCCCAGCTCGTCGTGAAACTCCATGCCGCCGGCATGGTAGTACCAGTTCGCCAGCTCCTGCGCGGTCATGCCGTAGGGCACGGCGGTGAAGTAGGCGTAGCCCGGATGCTGACCGACGAAGTAGTAGTCGGCGCCGTGATACATGTCGGCCTGACCGGAGGTCACGGCGTCGAACACCTCGAACGCGCCGACCAGTTCGCCCGCCGCCTTGAGCTCGACGGTCAACGCGCCGTCGGTCATGGTGGTGATGCTGTCGGCGACGCGCTGTGCGCTGTCGTGAACGCCCGCGAGGCCGCGGCCCCAGGTCGTCACCATCGTCAGCGTGCGGTTGCCCTGCGCGTAGGCGGGCGCGGCGAGTGCCGCGGCCCCGGCGGCGGCGGCGCCCCCGATGGTGGAATTCTTAAGGAATGAACGGCGGTCCATATCTTCCTCCCCATAAACTTTTTATTCGTCCTGCCCGAGCGGCCCGAACGACGGCCCCTTTGCGGAGCGTGCGCGGACCGTAGCGACTGGACCGACCGAGTCAAATACCAGAAAACCCGTAGCAAGCCGGAAAGATGGGCCCTCTCCGCCGGATACGGGCGGCGGAGAGGGACTTGCCGGGTGTTCCGCGATGGGCCGGTTCGCATGGGGGTCGGGAGTGCCCGCCGCGGCGCCGCGGCAAGCGTCGTGAATGGCCCGGGCTGAACCGGTTCGTCGGAATGTCCCGGGGAACGCTGCCGCTGTTCACCCATTCGCGGGTGGCGCGCCCCACCGGCCTATCACCGGGGGACGCCCTGGGCTTCGCCCGCTCGGGGCTGAAGCCGGTCCACCGGACCGACTTCCGGGCGGCCCTCACCCCATGACCCGATCCCTCTGGGCGCGGTAGAGACCTTCGGAGCGGGTCAGCCAGTTGGACGAGGCGGTCATGCTTTCGGTCATCGAATTGTGGACCTTCGCGAAAAGCTCGTCCCCCATATTCTCGTCCGTGACCGCCTGGCTCGCCGCGCCGAACGCGTCCCAGACGCTGTCGGGGAACTCCATCAGCGTGACGCCCCCGGACTGCAGCCGCCCCAGTGCCGTGCCGTTCTCGGTCAGGAACTGCGCCAGAACTCCATTGATGCGTCTCGTTGGCCGCGATCTCGACGATCCGCTGCTGTGCGGGCGTCAGGCTGTCGAACACGTCGCGATTGGTGGCCAAGGAGTTCGCGGCGCCCGGCTCGTGGAACCCGGCGGGATAGTAGATCTTCGTGATCTCCTGGAACCCGGCCTTCTCGTCGGCCCAGGGCCCGATCCACTCGGTCGCGTCGATCGCGCCGGAGGCCAGCGCCTGGTACACTTCCGCACCGGGAATGTTCTGGACGCTGGCCCCCATCTTGCCCAGTGCCTGCCCGCCGAGGCCCGGCATCCGGAACTTCAGTCCCTGGAAATCGCCCGGCCCGGTGATCTCCGTCTTGAACCAGCCCCCGGCCTGCGCGCCGGTATTGCCGCTCAGGAAGGACCGCAGGCCGAAGACCTGTCCCAGCTCGTCATGCAATTCCCGCCCACCGGCATGGTAGTACCAGTTGGCCAGCTCCTGCGCCGTCATCCCGAACGGCACGGCGGTGAAATAGGCATAGGCCGGATGCTGACCGACGAAATAGTAATCAGGCCCGTGATACATGTCCGCCTGACCGGAGGTGACGGCGTCGAACACCTCGAACGCACCGACCAGTTCGCCCGCGGCCTTGAGGTCGATGGTCAACTGGCCGTCCGACATCGCGGTGATGCTCTGGGCCACGCGCTCGGCCGCGTCGTGGACCCCGGCGAGGCCCCGGCCCCAGGTCGTCACCATCGTCAGCGTGCGGTTGCCCTGCGCATAGGCAGGCGCCGCGAGGGCAGTCGCCCCTGCGGCCCCGGCAAGCGTCGACTTCGTCAGAAAGGAACGGCGGTCCATGGCTAATCTCCCGTGGGTCATCGCGGCCGCACCGTCCTCCCGACGGGTCGGCGGCCCCCGCAGGGGTCCGGGACCGATGCTACCGTCCGGGGGCGTCAAGTCAAAGGGGATCCCGGCGGGCCTTGCGGCGGCACCGGCCCCGGGAGACAAGTTCCCATGTCCATGCCGCGCCTCTCCTACGGTCAGCGCCTGTTGCTGGTGGCGGCCTTGCCGCTCGTGCTGGCCGTCTCCGGGATCGCGATCCTCGTAGCGATCCAGTCGGAGCGGACGGCCACCCGGGAGATCGCGACGCTCGAAGGGGCGATGATAGACGCCAAGCGCCGCGAGCTGCGAAACTACGTCCAGCTCGCGCGGACGTCCTTCATCACCCTCTACGGAAACGCGGCCCCCGACGACGAAGCCGCCAAGTTGCGCGCGACGCAGATCCTGTCGGCCATGGTCTACGGACAGGACGGTTTCTTCTTCGTCTACGATTACGACGGCACCAACCTCGTCGCGCCGCGCCAGACCTGGCTCATCGGGCGCGACTGGACCGGCATGAACGACGCCGACGGGGAACCGGTGACCGATCGCCTGATCGACCTCGCCCGGCGGGGATCGGGCTACCACACCTATCGCTGGCGCAAACCGTCGACGGGGGAGGAGGCGACGATGATGACCTATGTCGTCGGCCTTCAGGACTGGCGCTGGGCGATCGGGACGGGCGTGTTCCTCGACGACGTGCTAGCCCAGGGCGCCATCGCCCGGGCCGAGGTCCGCGATCAGGTGCGCGGGCAGTTCGCCTGGATCGGCGCCATCGCCCTGGCCGCCCTCCTCCTCGTCTTCGCCAGCGGGTTCACCATCACCGTGCGGGAGCGGCGGCTCGCGGACGTCAAGCTCAAGGAACTGACCGAACGGGTCCTCGACACCCAGGAGGAGGAACGGGGCCGCGTCGCGCGGGAGCTGCACGATTCCATCTCGCAGATCCTCGTCGGCATCCGCTTCCGCCTCGAACTCGCCCGCCGCCTGATCGCCAAGGGCGACCCCGCGGCCGAAGGTGCGGTGGACAACGCCATCGACGGATTGCAGGGCGCCATCGGCGAGGTCCGCCGGATCAGCCACGACCTGCGCCCAGGGGTCCTCGACGATCTCGGCCTCGGGCCTGCGCTCAAGACGCTGTGCGAGGCGTTCGAGGCGCGGACCGGCATCGCGACCGCATTCCGCACGGTCGTGTTCCGCAACCGCCTCGATATCGAGGCCAAGACCGCGCTCTACCGGATCGCGCAGGAGGCGCTGACGAATATCGAGCGCCACGCCGCCGCCGGGTCCGTCTCGGTCCGCGTCTTCGGTCATCGGCGCGGCGCGACGCTGCGGATCGAGGATGACGGGCGCGGGATGGCGCGGGCGGGGTCCGGTCTGGGGCTGCGCAACATGGCCGAGCGGATCGAACAGCTCGACGGGACGCTCTCCATCGCCGGCGGGCCCGACGGACGCGGCACGGTGATCGAGGCGACCGTCCCCCTCACCCACCTGCTGGCACCCGACAGCGGCGACGCCCTGCCCCACGCGGCGGAGTGATCCCGCGACATCGCGGGGGCGGAGGATTGGCGCTCACCCCGCCCAGTCGGCGATCCGGGCGGCGGCCGCCTCCGGCGAAAGCCGCGTGACGTCCAGATGCAGCACCCGGTCCGCGCCCCGGGTGATCGGCACGCGGGTGTAGCGATCGGGGCGCAGGACGGTTCCATCCATGGGCTTGCGCTTGCCCATCCGCTCCGGCCCGCGCAGGCGCCGTTCGTTCTCCGCCTTCTCGCAATCGAGCGCCACCACCAGATACGGACCACCCCGCTTGCGGGCGAGGTCCAGAACCGCATCCCAAGCCGCCTGCCCCCGGGACGAATCGTCGAACAGCGCGTCGGTCAGCACCACCGGCACCGCCTGCGGCAGGTCGAGGATGCGGGCGAAGGCAACGGCCCGAACCTCCGCCACGGTCTGCCGGCACAGGTCGGACCCGAAATCGGTCAGCGCGAAGGCGACGTTGTAGATGCTGTGGCAGTCCAGCAGGCGCCCGCCCAGCCGCTCCGCCAGCACGCGTCCGATGGTCAGCTTGCCCGATCCGGGCCGTCCGTTCAGGTGCAGGATCATCCCCCGAACCTGCATCGACCGGACCGCCCGCGCAACGCGCCGCGCTTGTCAGCGCCGCGCCCCTGCCATACTCCGCCGAACCATGCAGCCGCCCGCGCCCCCCGTCCGCGTCCTGATCGTCGATGACCACCCCATGGTCGCCGACGGCATCCGCGCGCTGCTCGAAACCTATGACGATCTCGACGTGGTCGGCACGCTGCATGACGGACAGGATGCCATCGACCGGACGCCCGCGCTGGCCCCGGACGTGATCCTCCTCGACCTGAACATGCCGCGGATGAACGGCCTTTCGGCGACGGAGATCCTGCGCGAGCGGCACCCGAAGGTCGCGGTCCTGATCCTGTCGATGCACGACGCTCCGGAATACGTGGCCACGGCCCTGCGCCACGGGGCGGCGGGATATTGCCTCAAGGACCAGCCCACGGAGGAAATCCGCCGCGCTATCGACGTGGTCCATTCCGGCGGCCGCTACCTGTGCCCCGGGGCCGAGAACGCGCTCGAACCCGCCGCGGACGGGACCGAACCGCTCACCTCGCGGGAGCAGACGATCCTTCTGCTGTTGGCGCAGGGGCGGTCGAACAAGGCGGTGGCGCACGACCTCGACATCTCCGTGCGGACGGTCGAAACCCATCGCAAGAACCTAAAGCGAAAGCTGGGGATATCCTCCACCGCCGGCCTCACGCGCTATGCGATGGAGCATGGGGTGTTGCAGGGGACGGGCCTGCTGCCCTGACATCCTGCGGCTCCGATACTCGGGGGACCAACCCCAGCCCGACCGATCAGCCCCGACCCATGATCGCCCGGACATAACCCTGCGTCTCGCGGAAGGGCGGGATGCCGCCATGCTTCTCGACCGCACCTGGCCCCGCATTGTAGGCCGCGAGCGCCAGACGCCAGGAGCCGAAGGTGCGGTACTGCATCGCGAGATAGCGCGCACCGCCCTCGAGGTTCTGCTTCGGATCGGCCGGATCGACACCGAGCCGCCGCGCGGTCGCGGGCATGAGCTGGGCCAGCCCGAGCGCGCCCTTGTGGGACACCGCATTGGGATTCCACCCCGATTCCTGCCGCACGAGGCGCAGGAACAGGTCCTCGGGAATGCCGTGACGCCGGGCGGCGGCCCGCGCATCGTTCAGATAGACGGACCGCTGCGATCCATCGTAGCGCGGAACGGCCTCGCCGCGTTTGGCTGCTTCGGGCACGACGGGACGCAGCCGGTCGGAATGCGCGTATTGCGACGAAAGACGCCGGTCCATCAGGGAGGTCTGGTTCGAGAACAGCTCGACCCGGTTGCGGGACGAGAAGGTCCCCTGCGCCTCGGCCAAGCCTGCGGCGCAGATCGCCGCGAGGGCGATCGCCCATCCCAGATGCCGCATGTCAGCCCCTCGTCACTACCCGTCCCACATCGGCGTCCCTTATCGGAACGTCCGCCATCGGGCCGGACCCTAGCCGACAAGCGGCCTCGGGGGAACCCTCGCGCGAGCGCCAGAGGCGGCGTGACAGTGTCGACCGGGTGTCCTATGCCGGGAGACGGAATCGACATCGCGAAGGGGAACCCCATGGCCGGAAGCGTGAACAAGGTGATCCTCATCGGCAATCTCGGCCGCGACCCGGAGGTCCGGACCTTCGGCAATGGCGGCAAGGTCTGCAACCTGCGGATCGCGACCTCCGAGACCTGGCGCGACAAGAATTCGGGCGAGCGCAAGGAAAAGACGGAGTGGCATTCGGTCGCCATCTTCAATGACGGCCTCGTCAAGATCGCCGAGCAATACCTCAAGAAGGGCTCCAAGGTGTATCTCGAAGGCCAGCTTCAGACCCGGAAGTGGCAGGATCAGTCCGGTGCCGACCGCTACTCCACCGAGGTCGTGCTCCAGGGCTTCAACGGCACGCTCACCATGCTCGATGGCCGCGGCGAAGGCGGCGGCGGGGGCGGAGGTGGATACGACGACCGCGGCGGATCGGGCGGCGGCTACGGCGGCGGCTCCTCCGGTGGCAGCAGCGGCGGCGGTAGTGGTGGATATGGCGGCGCTAGCGGCGGTGGCGGCGACATGGACGACGAGATCCCGTTCTGATGCGCGCCGCGCCACGGGGTCCGACCCGCCCGTGACCTTTCCGCTCAATCCCGCCTTCGCAGCCACCGAGGCGCCCCCCGTGATGGAGGCGCGGCGCTGGATCGAGGGCGCGACCTTTCCGACCGGCCGCCCCCTCCTGAACCTCAGTCAGGCGGCCCCCGCCGACCCGCCGCCCGAGCCATTGCGCCGGGCCATGGCCGAGATCGTGGTCTCGGACCCGTCCGTCCATCTCTACGGCCCGGTCCTCGGCCTGCCCGCGCTTCGGGAGCGGATCGCGGCGGAGTGGAGTTCGGCCTATGACGGCACGGTGACGGCCGCGCAGGTGGCCATCACCTCCGGCTGCAATCAGGCTTTCACGGCGGCCATCGCGACGCTGGCCGGGTCCGGCGACAACGTCATCCTGCCGGTCCCGTTCTACTTCAATCACAAGATGTGGCTGGACATGGGCGGGATCGAGGCGCGTCTGCTGGAGACCGGCGCCGACCTCCTCCCGGACGCGGAGGCGGCGGCGGACCTGATCGACGAACGCACCCGCGCCATCGTCCTTGTCAGCCCCAACAATCCCGGCGGCGTCGAATATCCCGCCGCCTCACTCGCCGCGTTCCGGGACCTCGCCCGCGCCCGGGGTATCGCCCTGATCGTGGACGAGACCTATCGCGACTTCGATTCCCGCGAGGGCGCGCCCCACGGCCTTTTCGCCGATCCCGACTGGGACGACACGCTGATCCAGCTCTACTCCTTCTCCAAGGCCTATCGCCTGACGGGTCACCGCGTCGGCGCGATCTGCGCCGCACCCGCCCGCCTGCGGGAGGTCGAGAAATGGCTCGACACGGTCACCATCTGTCCCAGCGGGCTGGGCCAGCGCGCGGCCCTCTGGGGGATGCAGAATCTCGGCGACTGGCTCGCGGGGGAGCGGCTGGAAATCCTCTCCCGCCGGGCGGCGATGGAGATCGGATTCGCGACGCTCCCGGACTGGACCCTGCAGGGATGCGGCGCCTATTTCGCCTATGTCGCGCATCCGTTCGACGCCGCTTCGGACGCGGTGTGCAAGGCGCTGGTGGAGCGCGCCTCGCTCCTCCTGCTGCCCGGAACGATGTTCGGACCCCGCATCCCGGATGGCGGTTCGGGACGGGCGGAAACGACCATCCGCATCGCCTTCGCCAATGCCGACCGGGACGGGATCGCCACCCTGTTCGACCGGTTGGCGGAGGTCACGCGCGCTGGCCTCTGACGGCCCTCCGCCAAGGCCCGCGACCGTCTTGTCCCTCCCCGCCCCTGCGCCTATGCACGGGACGCCGACCGAACCGGGGAGACGGGCCATGGCCGACACGACGCGCAAGAAGAAGAAAAAGACCAACATCGCCGTCTGGTTCGTCCTCGGCCTCCTGATCCTCGCGCTGGGCGGGTTCGGCGCGGGACAGTTCGGAGGCAGCCTCTCCTCCGTGGCGGAGGTCGGCGACCGGGAGATCACGGTCAACGACTACGCCAACGCGCTTCAGAACGAGCGGCAGCGGCTGGCCCAGCAGACCGGCCAGCCGATCACCCTTGCCCAGATGCAATCCGTCGGCCTCGACCGGCAGGTGATGGAACGCCTGCTCGCCGCGGCGGCGCTGGATCACGAGGCGGGGCGCATGGGGATTTCCGTGGGCGACGCGGAGGTGGCGGAGCGGATCCGGAACAATCCGTCCTTCGGCGGCGTCACCGGCACGTTCGACCGGGAGGGCTATGCCTTCGCGCTCCGGAATGCGGGCCTGACGGAGGCGCGGTTCGAGGGGCGCGTCCGGGACGAGGCGGCGCGCGAACTGCTTCAGGCCGCGGTGGTCGGCGGCGTCGGCGTGCCCGACACATATGTCGATGCCGTGGCCGGATGGCTCGCCGAGACGCGGGACGCGACGCTGGCCGAGGTAGGCATCGACATGCTCCCGACCGGAAACGCCGCCCCCGGCGAAGGCGACCTCGCCGCCTTCTATGCGGAAAACGGTGCGGCCTTCGAGGTGCCGGAGACGCGCCGGATCACCTATGCCTGGATCACGCCCGACCGTCTCAGCACCGAGATGGAGGTGGACGAGGACCGCCTGCGCACCCGCTACGAGGAGATGGGGTCGGAGTTCCGGCAACCCGCCCGCGTGCTGGCCGAGCGGCTGGCTTTCCCGGACGCGGACGCCGCCACCGCCGCCCGCGCGGCCATCGAGGCGGGGGAGACGACGTTCGACGCGCTGGTGGAGGAACGCGGCCTGACCCTCGACGACGTGGATCAGGGCGAGATCGCCGCGACGGATGTGGCTGGACCGGTGGCCGAGGCGCTGTTCGCGCTGACGGAGCCGGGGATCGCCGGGCCGGTGGACACGACGCTGGGGCCGGTCCTCTACCGGGTGAACGCGGTGCTCGACGCGACCGAGGTTCCGTTCGAGGAGGTGCGCGAGGACCTGTCGGCGGAACTGGCCGCGGATGCGGCGCGCCGGGCCATCGACTCGGCCCGCGACGATATCGACGACCTCCTGGCGGGGGGCGCCACGCTGGAGGAGCTGGTCGCGGAGACCGACATGGAACTGGGCGAGATCGCACTTCGCCCCGACATCTCGGACGGGATCGCGGGTTACGAGGAGTTCCGGGAAGCCGCCCTCGCGGCGCAGGACGGCGACTTCCCGGAGCTGGGATCGCTCGCCGATGGCGGCCTCTTCGCGCTGCGCCTCGACGGGATCGAGCCCGCCGCCATCCCGCCGCTGGAGAGCGTCCGGGACGCGGTCGAGGAAGCGTGGCGCAGCGATGCCACGGCAAGGCGACTGGCCGAGACGGCCGAGGCGCTCGCCGCGCGGATCGCGGGTGGCGAGACGTTCGAGGCGGCGGAACTCGCGATCACGCCCCTCTCCGATATCGCGCGCGACGGGACGGTCGAGGGCGTGCCCGCGACGGTGGTCCCGCGCCTGTTCAGCGCCGCGGAGGGCGACGTGCTGGCCCTGCCCGGCGATGAGACGCGCGCCTTCATCATACGGCTGGACGCGGTGAACGAGGCGGACCCGGCGGACGCTGCCACCGCCGAACTGATCGAGGCGGTCCGCGCGCAATTGCGGCAGGACCTGACCGGCGACCTCTTCGAGGCCTACGGGCAGGCGGTCCAGGCGGAGATCGGGTTCACCGTCGACAATCAGGCGGTGCAGGCCGTGCAGGCGCAGATCCTGGATGGCGGCGCCCCGCGATGATCGCGCCCGACTTCGCGGCGTTCGAGGCGGCGCATGGGCGCGACGAGAATCAGGTCCTGTGGACCCGTCTGCCCGCCGATCTCGACACGCCGGTCTCCCTGATGCTCAAGCTCGCGGAGGCGCAGCCCTTCTCCTTCGTGCTGGAATCGGTGACCGGGGGCGAGGTGCGGGGCCGCTATTCCATCGTCGGCATGAAGCCGGACCTGATCTGGGAATGTCGCGGCACCGGCTCCCGCGTGAACCGCGCGGCGCGCTACGATCCCGACGCTTGGGAGGATGCGGGCGAACCCCTGTCCGCCATCCGCGCCCTGCTGGACGAGAGCCGCATCGCCTTGCCGGAGGGGTTGCCCGCGGCCAGTGCGGGTCTGTTCGGCTATCTCGGCTACGACATGATCCGGCTGGTGGAGCACCTGCCGGACGTGAACCCGGATGTGCTGGACCTGCCGGATGCGGTGCTGATCCGGCCGTCGGTCGTGGCCGTGCTGGACGGGGTGAAGGGCGAGGTGATCCTGGTCGCGCCCGCCTGGGCCGGGGGCGGCGGCACCGCGCGCGCGGCCTATGCGCAGGCCGCCGAACGGTTGCAGGACGCGCTGGCCGCTCTGGGCCGGGCGGCCCCCCAGCCGCGCGACATGGCGGAGCCGTTCGATCTGGCCGAGCCGGTCTCCAACTTCACCCGCCCCGCCTACGAGGCAGCGGTGGAGACGGCCCGCGACTACATCGCGGCGGGCGACATCTTTCAGGTCGTGCCGTCGCAGCGCTGGACCTACGACTTCCCGCTGCCGCCCTTCGCGCTCTACCGCGCGCTGCGCCGCACGAACCCCTCGCCCTTCATGTTCCACTTCGATTTCGGCGGCTTCCAGGTCATCGGTGCCTCCCCCGAAATCCTCGTCCGGGTCTTCGGCGATGAGGTCACGATCCGCCCCATCGCGGGCACCCGCCCCCGCGGCGCCACCCAAGAGGAGGATCGCGCGCTGGAGGCCGAACTGATGGCCGACGAAAAGGAGCTGGCCGAGCATCTGATGCTGCTGGACCTGGGGCGCAACGATGTCGGGCGCGTGGCGAAGACCGGGACCGTGCGGCCGACCGAGAAGTTCGTCGTCGAACGCTACAGCCACGTCATGCATATCGTCTCGAACGTGGTGGGCGAGCTGTCGGAGGAGCATGACGCGCTCTCCGCCCTGCTGGCCGGGCTTCCGGCGGGCACCGTGTCGGGCGCGCCCAAGGTCCGGGCGATGGAGATAATCGACGAACTGGAGCCGGAAAAGCGCGGCATCTATGGCGGCGGCGTCGGCTATTTCTCGGCGGGCGGCGACATGGATATGTGCATCGCCTTGCGGACCGGGGTGGTGAAGGACGGCAAGCTCTACGTGCAGGCCGGAGGCGGAATAGTCCATGACAGCGATCCGGCCGCCGAATGGCAAGAAACGGTCGCCAAGTCTCGTGCCCTCCAGATGGCCGCGCGCGAGGCGGGACGGTTCGTGCGGCGCGGCAATTCCTGACGGTAACGCCATGCGGCGGATATGCGCCTCCGGCGGGAATATTTGCCCGAGCAAAGAGACTCGCTTCAGCCTTTCGCGATCCGCGTCAGGATCCGGTCGAGCGCGTTCTTGAAGGCCGCGCGGTCCGCCTTGATATAGGGCTTCGGCCCGCCCCCCTGCCCGCCGGTCTGTCCCTGCATCCCCGGGCGCAGCTCCGCCATCAGGTCGCGGGTCGCGACCGTGTCGCCGATGCTGCTCTCGGTATATTCCCGGCCCCGCGGATCAAGCGCGGCGCCGCCCGCCTTCAGCACCCGCTCGGCCAGCAGGATATCGGCGGTCACGGTGACGGTCCCGGGACGCGCCACCTCGGCGATGGCGTCGTCGGCAGCGTCGAACGCATCGCCCGCGGCGAAGAAGCGGATCAGCGGATGGTCCGTCAGACGCAGATAGCTGCCCGCGACGAAGATCGCCTGCATGTTCCGGCGCAGGGCGACTTCCGTGATCTCGGCCTTGACCGGGCAGGCATCGGCATCGACGAGGATCATGCCGCCACACTCATCGCAGCGCCGCGAGCCCCGCCGTCAGCACCATCGCGTCAGATCCCACGCAGACGATCCGCGCGCCCGCTCCGACCCACCGCTCGGGATCGGCCGCGAAGATGCCGGGTGCCGTGCCCGCCGCGGCGATGCGCGCGATGGCATCCTTCAGCGCGTCGAGCACGTCCGGGTGATCGGGACGCAGGCCCATGTCCCAGGCGAGATCCGCAGGCCCGAGGAAGACGCAATCCACCCCCGGCACCGCGCAGATCGCCTCGAGATTCCGCAAGGCCGCGCGGCTCTCCGCCTGGACCCAGACCGAGATCTCCGCATTGGCCCGGTCGAGATACCCGGGATCCGCGCCCCATGCCCCCGCCCGCGCCACCAGCGCGCCGACCCCGCGGATGCCGTCCGGCGGATAGCGGCAGGACGCGACCGCCGCGCGCGCCGTATCGGCGTCGTCCACCATCGGCACGAGGATCGTGGCCGCCCCGAGGTCCAGCGCCTGCTTCAGGAGCCAGGCTTCGTTCACCGGAACCCGCACCGCGGCCCGGGGGGCGGCGATCAGGCGGGCGCGGATGTCCGACGGGTCCCAGGCCCCGTGCTCGCCGTCGATCATCAGCCAGTCGAACCCCGCGCGATGCGCGATCTCGGCCGCCTCCGGGCCGGGCAGGTTCTGCCACAGGCCGCGGAGCGTGTCGCCGCGTGCGACCCTCTGCTTGAGCGTATCCATGGGCCCGGCGTGGCACGGGCGGGCCCGCCCCGCAAGCCACTTGCCGCAGCCGCGCCCCTGCCCTAGCGTCGACGGGCGTGGTCGGCAGGGAGCCGACCTGCGCCAAAAATTTCCGGGGAGATGACACAATGAGATACCTTACTTCCGCCTGCGTGGCCGCAATCTCGCTGGCCTTTGCCGGCGAGGCGCTGGCGCAGGACTGGAACGCCTCCGTCTGGGGCAAGCGCCGCGAATTCACCGAGCATGTGGAGCGCATCGCCGAGCTGGTCGAGGAACGTTCCGGCGGCGAGTTCACCATCTCGGTCAGCTATGGCGGCCTGTCGAACGAGCGCGAGAACCTCGACGGGATCTCCATCGGCGCGTTCGAGATGGCGCAGTTCTGTGCGGGCTACCATCCGGACAAGAACCGGGCGATCACGGTGCTGGAACTGCCGCTTCTGGGCGTCGAAACGCTGGAGCAGGAAGTCGCCGTGGCCCGCGCGGTCTATGCCCACCCCGCCGTGGCCGAGGAGATGGCGCAGTGGAACGCGCGCCTGCTGATGACGTCGCCGATGCCGCAATACAACCTCGTCGGTACGGGCGAGCCCCGCGACACGGTCGAAAAGATGTCCGGCATGCGCGTCCGCGCCACCGGCGGCATCGGGGAACTGCTCCAGGCCGAAGGCGCCGTCCCGACCTCCGTGACCGCGACCGAGGCCTACAATGCCATGGAATCCGGTGTGGTCGACTCCGTCGCCTTCGCTCAGCACGCCCACCTGTCGTTCCGCACCATCGACGTGGCCGATTGGTGGACCGAGAACCTCAACCCCGGCACCGTGAACTGTCCCGTCGTCGTCAACATCGACGCCTACGAGGCGCTGTCGGACGAGAACCGCGAGATCCTCGACGGCGCGGTTGAGGAGTTCGATCCAGTACTATCTCGACACCTATGCCAAGCTGCTCGAAAACTGGGATGCGGTACTCGAGGAGAAGGGGATCGAGAAGATCCGGTTCTCCGACGAGGAACTGGCCAAGCTGGGCGAGAAGGCACAGCCGATCCACCAGGCCTGGATCGAGGAGATGACGGCGCAGGGGCTTCCGGGTCAGGAACTCTACGACCTCGCCAAGTCCACGCTGGCCGACGCCAAGGCCGCCGGCATGTGATGCCGCCCCGCCCCTGCCCGCATCCGGGCGGGGGCGACCTGATCCCCGGGGAGCTTCCATGTCCACATCCTCCTCCGTGCTGGCGGACGGCTCCACGCTGTCGCGTATCGACCGCGGCTTCCACGGGTTCGAAAAGCTGCTGAACCTGCTGGCGGGGATGGTGATCTTCGCGCTCGTCTGCCTCGCCGTCTGGAACGTGATCGGGCGATCCGTCTTCAACGCACCGGTCCCCGGCTTCGTGGACTGGACCGAACAGCTCATGGCGACCTTCGCCTTTCTCGGCCTCGCCTATGCCCAGCGGGAGGGCGCCCATATCCGCATGGACATCGTCGTCAGCCGCCTCGGCGGGCGCGGCCTGTGGGCGGCGGAGTTCCTGTCGGTCCTGTTCATCCTGCTGATGGCGTCGGCCCTGATCTACGGGACGTGGTTCCACTTCCAGCGATCGTTCGATTTCGGCCTGCCGAACTGGTCGCGGGACTCGACCATCGACGTCGGCATCCCGCTCTGGCCGTCGAAGCTCCTGATCCCGTTCGCGCTGTCGGTCCTCTGGCTGCGGCTGGCGCTGCAACTCTGGGCCTACGGACGCGCCTTCATCCGCAACGATCCCGCCCCGGTCGCCGTCCCCCTGATCGAGGATCCGGCCGAACAGGCCAACAAGGAGGCGGCGACGGTGGCGGGCGCGAAGGTGGATGCGACCGGCAATCCCGACAGCGCCGGAGGCACGCGACTTGGATAATCTCATCGACATGAAGGCGCTGCTGGCGGGCGTCGACATCTTCGACATGTCGATCTGGCTGTCGGGGTTCCTGCTGGTCCTCGTGCTGATCGGGGTGCGGGTGGCCTTCGCCGCGGCCTTCATCGGCTTCCTCGGCCTCTGTCTCTTCTTCATGCAGAAGCAGGGCTTCGACCAGGGGCTCGTGACGGCGGCGAAACTCGTGGGTCAGGTGCCCCATTCCAAGACGACATCCTACGCCCTCTCGCTCATCCCCACCTTCATCCTGATCGGATATCTCGCCTATTACGCGGGCCTCACCCGCTATCTGTTCGAGGCGGCGAAGCGCTGGATCGGCTGGACGCCGGGCGGCATGGGCGTGGCGACGGTCTTCGCGACGGCCGGATTCGCCGCGGTTTCCGGCGCGTCGGTCGCGACCTCCGCCGTCTTCGCGCGCATCGCGATCCCCGAGATGCTGAAGCTCGGCTACGACAAGCGGTTCGCGGCCGGGGTCGTGGCGGCTGGCGGCACGCTGGCCTCCCTCATCCCGCCCTCGGCCATCCTCGTGATCTACGCGATCATCGTGGAGCAATCGGTGGGAAAGCTCCTGCTGGCCGGGTTCCTGCCGGGGTTCGTGTCGGCGCTGATCTATGCGGCACTCGTCATCGGCCTCGCGCGCTTCAATCCCAATCTCGGTCCCCCGGTCCGCGGCTTCACCTGGAAGCAGCGGTTCGCCTCCCTGCCCGGTGCGACTCCGATCCTCTTCGTCGTCCTCATCATCGTCCTGTCGATCACCTTCGGATGGGCCACCCCGACCGAGGCAGGCGCACTCGGCGCGGGCGTCGTCCTCGCCATGGCGCTCTGGCAGGGGATGCGTTGGGGACAGTTGAAGGGTGCGCTGATGGAGGCGGCCAAGCTCTCGGTCGTGATCTTCGCGATGATCTGGGGCGTCCTGATCTACGTGCGGTTCCTCGGCTTCGCCAAACTGCCGGAGCATTTCGCCGATTTCATCGCGGGCCTGCCCTATTCCCCGTATCTCGTCCTGCTCGCGATCCTCGCCGTCTATGTCGTCCTCGGCATGTTCATGGACGCGATCGGGATGCTGATCCTGACCCTGCCGGTTACGTTCCCGGCGGTGATGGCCCTCAACGGCGCGCCTCCGGGCGGGGTCGGGTCGCTCGGCATGACGACCGAGGAATGCGCGATCTGGTTCGGAATCATCGTGGTGAAGATGGCGGAGCTCTGTCTGATAACGCCGCCCATCGGACTGAACTGCTTCGTCGTGGCAGGCGTGGCGCAGGACGCCAAGATGGACATCTCAGTGCAGGACGTGTTCCGCGGCGCGACGCCCTTTTTCGCGGCCGACGTGGTCACCGTTGGCGTCCTGATCGCCTTCCCGGGGATCGTCCTGTTCCTCCCGAACCTCATCGGCTAGCGGGGGCATTACCGGGTCGCCGATCCGCGCTCCGGTTTTTACGGGCGCCCGCCCCCTCGGACGGCGAACGGAATCGTCGCGTCGTGCACACCTATGGCTTCCGTCCCGCCCCCGTCCAAGACCATCGCCAGTTCGGGTGGGTCCCGGAGGCGCATTGGGTCAGCGCGGCAGAAGTCGCGCCGGTGATGCGGGTCCGCGTGCGGCCCCCGGATTTCCCCCTGCCGGTCGTCGCCTATGACGCGGACCGGATCGCGCGACGCGCCCGGGCCGACCCGTGGGGATTCCCTTGGCTCGCCGAATCCGAAGCTATTGGCCGATATCCGCAGGGGTGAGTTGGCCCCGCCCGACGGCAGGAAAAGGCCGAAAATCCACTTCTGTCCCGGGTGTTTCCGCCGAGCCACAGGCGCGGCGTTTTTCGCGCGGGATCGTGCGCAGCCGGAACCCCTAAACCCGCGGGGACGCGCGCGAAACGGGCGATCCGGAGGGTGGGGGAAGAAGGCGGGACGGAGATGCGGCCTAGTAGCGGTGGGCAACACATCACGCCCTAACGAGACCAACACTGGAGTAGACCCATGAAAACGACTCTCACGACGATCGCCGCACTCCTTGCGCTGGCCGCCCCGACCTGGGCACAGAGCGCGATGGATACGGACGGTGACGGAAACGTCTCGATGGAGGAGTTGCAGGCCGCCTATCCCGACGCCACGGCCGAGAACTTCGCCGCGATGGATACGGATGCCGATGGCGTCCTGAGCGAGGCCGAAGTGGCGGCGGCGACGGAGGCAGGGCTCCTCCCGTCCTGATCCGTCGGTAATGCGGGGCGACGGCCCCGCGATTCCCTCCCCGCGACGCCCGGCTCCAACGAGCCGGGCGTCTGCGTTCGGATCTGCCCCGGACAGACCGGCCAGCCTCGAGGAACCGCTGCCGCACATCCGGCCCCGTTTCCCGCCTGACGCAACAAACGACAAGAAATTCCTCTCCGGCGGAAATTATCTCCGCAACCCCGGTTGACCCCCCGGGTCCCATCGGTATGGATATCCCGGCAACGGAGATCATGATGGCGACGCTTCTCGTAATTGTCGGAACAGGGTGCATGGGCTGAGGGATCGGCAACCATATCGGTAACCATGCGCCCCCCGGAGAGCCCCTCCGGGGGGTTTTGCGTCCAAGAGGGGAAGAGATGAACAAGCAGAACGCGGCGCGGCAGATGACGGGCGCGCAGATGGTGGTCCGGGCGTTGAAGGATCAGGGCGTCGATACGGTGTTCGGCTATCCCGGCGGCGCGGTCCTCCCGATCTACGACGAGATTTTCCAGCAGAACGACGTCCGGCACTTCCTCGTCCGCCACGAACAGGCCGCCGTTCACGCCGCCGAGGGCTATGCCCGTTCGACGGGCAAGATCGGCGTGGCGCTCGTCACCTCCGGCCCCGGCGCGACCAACGCGGTCACCGGCCTGACCGACGCGCTGATGGACTCGATCCCGATCCTCGTGATCTCGGGCCAGGTCCCGACCTTCATGATCGGCTCCGACGCCTTTCAGGAAGCGGATACCGTCGGCATCACCCGCCCCTGCACCAAGCATAACTGGCTGGTGAAGGAGACGGACAAGCTCGCCCCCGCCCTGCACGAGGCGGTCCATGTCGCCACGTCCGGGCGGCCCGGCCCCGTTCTGGTGGACATCCCCAAGGACATCCAGTTCGCCAGCGGCGCCTATACCTCCCCCCGCCAGATGGGCACCTCCCGCTATCAGCCGCGGCTCAAGGGCGACCCTGAGGCCGTCGAGGATCTGGTCGAGGCTATCGAGACGGCGGAACGACCCGTCTTCTACACCGGCGGCGGCGTGATCAATTCCGGCCCCGCGGCGAGCCAGCTCCTGCGGGAGCTGGTGGAGGCGACGGGCTTTCCGATCACCTCCACCCTCATGGGCCTCGGCGCCTACCCCGCCTCGGGGGACAAGTGGCTGGGAATGCTCGGCATGCACGGCCTCTACGAGGCGAACATGGCGATGCATGGCTGCGACCTGATGATCAATGTCGGCGCCCGGTTCGACGACCGGATCACGGGACGGATCGACGGGTTCAGTCCCAGATCGGTGAAGGCGCATATCGATATCGACGCCTCCTCCATCAACAAGGTGGTCAAGGCGGACATCCCGATCCTGGGTGATGTGGGCCACGTGCTGGAGGATGCGCTCCGCCTGTGGAAGGCGCGGGGCCGCAAGGTCAATTCCGCGGCGCTCCAGAAATGGTGGGTCCAGATCGAGCAATGGCGGACCAAGGACTGCCTCGCCTTCGAGCAGAAGGGCCCGACCATCAAGCCGCAGCACGCGGTCGCCCGGCTGGAGGCGCTGACCAAGGATCGCGACCGCTACATCGCGACCGAGGTGGGTCAGCATCAGATGTGGGCGGCGCAATATCTCGGGTTCGAGGCGCCGAACCGCTGGATGACCTCCGGCGGCCTCGGGACGATGGGCTATGGCTTCCCGGCCTCCATCGGCATCCAGGTGGCCCACCCGGACGCGCTGGTCATCAATGTCGCGGGCGAGGCGTCTTGGCTGATGAACATGCAGGAGATGGGGACGGCGGCGCAGTATCGCCTCCCCGTCAAGCAGTTCATCCTCAACAACGAGCGTCTCGGCATGGTCCGCCAGTGGCAGGAGCTTCTGCACGGCGAGCGCTATTCCGAATCGTGGTCCGAGGCCCTGCCCGATTTCGTGATGCTGGCCGAGGCGTTCGGGGCCAAGGGCATCCGCTGCTCCGATCCCGCCGACCTGGACGACGCGATCATGGAAATGATCGACCATCCCGGCCCGGTGGTCTTCGATTGTCTGGTGGAGAAGCATGAGAACTGCTTCCCCATGATCCCCTCCGGCAAGGCGCATAACGAGATGCTGATGGCGAATGCCGACACGCAGGGACAGATCACCGCGGTGGGCGCGGTCCTGGTGTGATTGCCGTCGCAGGTTTCGGGGCGACCCGTGCGCGGGTCGCCCCCGCCCCGTCAGTTCGAGAGCATTCCGCCCGCCGCGAGATCCGCCTCGATCAGGGGCATCTCCTCCGCGTCGATGGTGGCGGACCCGTTCTCGTCGTAGCGATTGAACAGGATGGCGGTGTATTCGTCCGCGTCCACCCCGCCATCGGCGTTCAGGTCCATGTTGGCGTAGTCGCCGACATCGGACAGGCTGCCGGACCATTCGGCCTCGGTCAGCGTACCGTCTCCGTCGGCGTCGAATATGGCGTGGGTCTCCAGCGCGGAGAAGCCGGTGCGGAATTCCTCCGGCGTCAGCATCCCGTCGCCGTCGGTGTCCCAGGCGGCGTGGCCCATCGCGGCGGCCTGGCTGACCGCCACGGCGAGCGCCAGCGCGGGAAGGGCAAGTCGATACATCATTTCAATTTCTCCTGTCGGTGGCCGGAACGGCTTATCCCGGTGCATCCCCCGATTGCGTCGGAACCGCGCGCGCGCGCCAGCGCGACCGGCAGTGGCCCGCAAAACGGACGCCGCTCCGCCAACGACGCGCGGGAGATCGCCAAGCAAACGGTCGGATCGCCGCCGACTCGCGTCCGCTCGGCATTCTCCCGCCGACGATGCGGGTTCTCCGCCCATGGAAGCGGACGATTTCGCGGGCGGGCGCGGGCGTTACCGACCGCCATGGGCCCGGCCTGCGAACGGGCCGACCTCGCCCGCGTGGCCCGCATCGGGCCTGCCTGTGCCATTCGCGGCATCGGCTTCCATCGACCGGATCGCTCCGGCACCCCGCACCGGTCGACGTCCGCGAGACGTATCGGAAGACCCACGCTCCTCCACATCCCGCACTCCGGCAAGGATGCCCTGCTAACGTCCGGGTCCGTGCCGACATATCTACGCGGAAGCCAATCTGCCCGTCACCGAACATCTCCCCCGCCCCAACCGCCTGTCTCCACCCGTCACCCGAAGGAGGGCCGCCCGTGTCGCCCCTGAAACTCAAGAAGGGCTCGACGAGCCATTCCGCCTATAATCTCCGCCCGACCTTCTCCGACGTGCAGGAGCGGCATACGCTGGCCGTGATCGTCGACAACGAGGCGGGTGTGCTGGCCCGGGTCATCGGCCTCTTCTCCGGTCGCGGCTACAACATCGAGAGCCTGACGGTGGCCGAGGTCGACCATGCGGGTCACCGCTCCCGGATCACCGTCGTCACCACCGGCACGCCGCAGGTCATCGAGCAGATCAAGGCGCAGCTCGGCCGCATCGTCCCCGTCCACGAGGTCCACGACCTGACTGTGGAGGGAGCGAGCGTCGAGCGGGAACTCGCGCTCTTCAAGGTGCAGGGGACCGGCGATAAGCGGATCGAGGCCCTGCGTCTGGCCGAGATCTTCCGCGCCAACGTGGTCGATTCGACCCTCGACAGCTTCGTGTTCGAGATCACCGGCCAGTCGGAGAAGATCGACGCCTTCGCCGACCTGATGCGCCCCATCGGGTTGCAGGAGATGGCCCGCACGGGTGTCGCGGCCCTGTCCCGGGGCGGCATCCCGATGTGACGATGGCGGGGGCGGCATCGGCGGCAACATGTCGCCGGGAGGCGAGACCGGGTCGCGGACGGGTCCCATCGTGGCGGGGACACGACCGGAGGCACCGCCATGAAGGACGTCCACCCGCTCGCATCCGTCCGCCAGCCGATCGACACGGCCAGCGGCCTGCCGAACCGGCACTACACCGATCCCGAGACGCATAGGGCGGAGAATGCCGCACTTCTCCACGGGCAATGGGCGGGCCTCGCCGTCGCCTCCCAGGTGCCGCAGCCGGGCGACGCGCTCCCGCTCGATTTCGCGGGCATCCCTCTCCTGCTTCTGCGCGACCGGGAGGGCATAGTGCGCGTGTTCCAGAACGTCTGCCGCCATCGCGGCATGATCCTCGTGGCGGAGCCCACGCGGATCGAGGGGGCGATCCGCTGCCCCTATCATTCCTGGTGCTATTCCACCGAAGGCCGCCTCGTCGCCACGCCCCATGTCGGCGGGCCGGGGCGCAACTCCGATCCGGCGGTGGACAAGGCGACGCTCGGCCTGATCGAGGTGCGCTCCCATCTCTGGCGCGACGTGGTCTTCGTCAATCTCGACGGAACCGCCCGCCCCTTCGCGGAGACCAATGCAGAGGTCATCGCCCGCTGGGCCGAATTCGACGCGCCCCTGCACCATGACGGCCGCGCCTTCACCCTCGACGTCGTCTGCAACTGGAAGCTGGCGGTGGAGAATTACTGCGAGAGCTATCACCTCCCCTGGGTGCATCCCGGCCTGAACGCCTATTCCCGGTTGGAGGACCATTACCATATCGAAGATGCGGCCCATGCCGGTCAGGGCACCCATGTCTATCGCCAGCTTGCGGACGGGGCGCGGACCTTCCCGGACTTTCCGAACCTGTCGCGGAAATGGGACCGGGCGGCGGAATACGTCGCCGTCTTTCCCAACGTCCTGCTGGGCGTGCACCGGGACCATGCCTACGCCATACTCCTGCGGCCGGAGGGGGAGGCGCGAACGACGGAGCACGTCCACCTCTACTACGCGACGGACGACGTGGATGCCGACCTCGCGGACCGGAACACCGAACTCTGGCTCGGCGTGTTCGAGGAGGATGTCTCCGTAGTCGAGGGGATGCAGCGGGGCCGCGCCGCGCCCGGCTTCGACGGCGGCCGGTTCAGCCCGGCGATGGACGGCCCGACCCACCGGTTCCACGACTGGGTGGCGCGCGCGATGGGCGCATGACCGGCCTCGATTGCGCCTTGCGGGAGGCCCATTCCGCGCATGACCCCGCTTCCCTCGCGCGCCTCTATGTCCGCGCCGCAGAGGACGTCGCACCCGACGCCGCCGCCTTCTTCCGGACGCAGGCCTGGATCTTCGCGCTGGAGGCCGGGCCGCCGCTCGCCGCGCGGCTCGAAGCGGAACTGCGGCAGGCCGGACGCGCCTAGCGGTCGAACTTGCCCCGGAGCGCCTCGTGAACCGACGGCATCACGAAGGCCGACACGTCCCCGCCCAGCCGCGCGATCTCCTTGACCAGTTTCGACGCGATCGCCTGATGCTGCGCCTCCGCCATCAGGAACACGGTCTCGATCCGGTCGTCGAGGATCCGGTTCATGCCCACCATCTGATATTCGTACTCGAAATCCGCCACCGCCCGCAGGCCGCGCACGATCATCTGCGCGCCGACATCCCGGGCGCAGTCGATCAGCAGGTTCTCGAACGGATGCACCACGATCTCGGTCCCGGTCTCCGACGACCAATGGGCGGCCTCCGCCTCGACCATGGCGACCCGATCCTCCAGCGCGAAGAGCGGTCCCTTGTCGCGGTTTATCGCCACCCCGATCACAAGCCTGTCCACCAGGCGGCAGGCCCGCTTGATGATGTCGATATGTCCCTTGGTGATCGGGTCGAACGTGCCGGGATAGAGGGCCGTGCGCATCGCGGAGTTCCTTGGTCCGGCAGTCTCGGTGTCCATGGGTGGCACGCGCGCCGCTCCGGTTCAAGCGACGCGGTTCGTCAGGTCTGCCGGAACGCTCCGGTCGGCGCCGGACCGCGCTTGCCCCGCCAGTCGAGGCTGCGCCGGTTCAGCGCCCGCAGATCGGCCTCGTCCCGCAGCACCGCCTCCCCCAAGCCGATGGCCCGGACGAGAACGTCCGGCGGCGCGTGGGCATAGGCGGGTCGGCCGGCGATCGCATCGTACCAGCATCGGCCCACCGCATTGTCGAGCAGGATCCGCTGGAAGCAGTGGTCGAGGGCCACGGGCCAGTCCGCACCCCGCGCCGCCTCCGGCAGAACCCGACGGGTCAGGTCGAGCCAGCGCCGTTCGAGATCCGCGCGCGGGGCGTCCGATCCGTCGTCAGGCATTGCCGGTGATCATGGCCTCCAGCGATGCCTTCTCCATCGAAACCTCGCTCAGCCGCGATTTCACCACGTCGCCCAGCGAGATGAGCCCGATCAGCAATCCGTCCTCCTCCACCGGCATGTGGCGGAACCGGCCCTCGGTCATGCGGGCGAGGATCGCGTCGGAGCGGTCGTTCGGCGCGCAGGTCTCCAGATCCTTCGTCATCAGGGTGCCGACCTTGCGCTCCAGCACCGTGGACGGGCCCACCCGCCCGAGTTCCCGCACGATGTCGCGCTCCGACAGGATGCCCTCCGCCCGCCTGCCGTCGCCGCTGACCACCAGCGCGCCGATCCGGCGGGACACGAGTTCGGCCACCGCGTCCGCGACGGATGCGCCCGGATCGATGGTCAGGACCCCCTGAGTCGCTTTCGAGGCGAGGATTTGTGTGACGAACATCGAATGGTCCTCCTGTGGATAGCCCTGAATTGAGCGTCTGCCCGACGCTTCATCAAGTCAAGCGCGGGGACCCGGCGGCGGCCCGCCCGGGACCGCGCCGGACGATCCAACCTTGTCGCCTCCCCGCCCCCATGGATAGGGTCCGGCCACAGACGGGCGCGGCGCGCGCACGGTATCGAGGAGGACGGGCATGCAGCAGATCGGACATTGGATCGACGGGGGAGAGGTCGCGGGCACGGGCCGGACGGCGGACGTCTTCAACCCCGCCACGGGCGAGGTTCAGGCGCAGGTCGCGCTGGCCGACCCGGAGGATCTGGACCGCGCGGTGCGGATCGCCGAGGCCGCGCAACCGGCCTGGGCCGCCACCAACCCGCAGCGGCGCGCGCGCGTTTTGATGAAGTTCGTGGACCTGCTGAACCGCGACATGGACAAGCTGGCCGAGGCGCTGTCGCGCGAGCATGGCAAGACCCTGCCCGATGCTGCGGGCGATGTGCAGCGCGGGCTGGAGGTGGTCGAGTTCTGCATCGGTGCGCCGCATCACCTCAAGGGAGACTTCACCGACAGCGCCGGGCCCGGAATCGACATGTATTCCATGCGCCAACCCCTTGGCGTAACGGCGGGAATCACCCCGTTCAACTTCCCCGCCATGATCCCGATGTGGATGTTCGCGCCCGCCATCGCCTGCGGCAACGCCTTCATCCTCAAACCGTCGGAGCGCGATCCCTCGGTGCCGATGATGCTCGTCGCCCTGCTGGAGGAGGCGGGCCTGCCCAAGGGCATCCTGCAGGTCGTCAACGGCGACAAGGCAGCCGTGGACGCGATCCTCGACCACCCGGTGATCCAGTCGGTCGGCTTCGTCGGCTCCACCCCCATCGCGGCCTATATCTACGAACGCGCCTCGGCGAACGGCAAGCGCGCGCAGTGCTTCGGCGGCGCCAAGAACCACATGATCATCATGCCCGACGCCGACATGGAGCAGGCGGCGGACGCGCTGGTCGGCGCGGGCTATGGTGCTGCGGGCGAACGCTGCATGGCGATTTCCGTGGCGGTGCCCGTGGGCGACGAGACGGCGGACCGGCTGGTCGCGGCACTGGCCCCCAAGGTCGAGGCGTTGAAGGTCGGACCGTATTCCAGCGGAACGGATGTCGATTTCGGCCCGGTGGTGACCGCGGCGGCCAAGGAGAACATCCTGCGCCTGATCCAGTCCGGAAAGGATGCGGGCGCCGAGGCCGTCGTCGACGGCAGCGAGATGCGCGTCCAGGGCTACGAGGACGGCTTCTTCGTCGGCCCCGTCCTCTTCGACCGGGTGACGAAGGACATGGAGATCTACCAGAAGGAGATCTTCGGCCCCGTCCTCTCCTGCGTGCGTGCGCAGGATTACGAGGAGGCGCTCGCCCTCGCCATGGACCACGAATACGGCAACGGGACCGCCATCTTCACCCGCGACGGCGACGCGGCCCGCGATTTCGCCAAGCGCGTCAATGTCGGCATGGTCGGGGTCAACGTCCCCATCCCCGTGCCGCTCGCCTACCACACGTTCGGCGGCTGGAAGAAATCCATGTTCGGCGACCTGAACCAGCACGGGCCGGATGCCTTCCGCTTCTACACGCGCACCAAGACGGTCACCGCGCGCTGGCCCAGCGGCATCAAGGAAGGCGGCGAATTCTCCATCCCCGTGATGGAATGATCGCGGACGGACGGGGCCCGCATCGCGGTCCCGTCCACCACCGCGCCCGATACACCATGCAAAAGGGGCGGCGCCCACCGGCCCGCCCCTTCCTGCGTCAATTTCCGACCGGGATCAGGCCGTCTTGCGGCGGCTCACCCCGAACAGGCCGGCCAGTCCGGCCAGCATCAACCAGACCGCAGCGGGCAGCGGCACCGGCGCCACCGGCTCCACATAGGAGACCGCGACCGACTTCAGCTTCCAGTCGTCGTCCTTGCCGAAAGCCGCGAAGCCCCAGACCTTGCTCGACACGTTCGGCAAGGCCGTGAAGTTGGACGACGTCCGCAGCTCGTCGCTGAAATAATCGCCGACACCGATCGTTCCGTCCCCGTCCAGATCGTACATCAGGCGGAAATCGTCCGGACCCCGCCGATCGGCTCTCGTGGAGATGTACCCGAACCCGATGCTGTCCAAGGTCACGGCCTTGTCGAAGCTCAGCTGGATGAAGTCATTGTAATAGTCATTGCCGTCGACGGTGTGGTTGTCGCCCTTGTCGTTGAACACGCCCGCACCGCCCTGGAACCGCCCGATATGCGCCTCGCGCGGATCGGCGGAGGCGACGGTGTTCCCCACGTAGGAAACGCCCCCGTAGAAGTAGCGCGCCCGCGCCTCGACCGTCAGGTCCCCATCGGTGAGCGAGAATGCCGCCGGCAGGGAGGACACGTTCCAGTAGCTGCTGGAGGAGCTGTCGCAGGAGACGCCCGCACCATCGCATCCGAAATTGAAGGAGGCCGTGGCCGCGAACGCGCCGCTGGCAGAAATGCAGAAAATGGCCGCGATCGCCGCAGCCTTGGTCGTACCGAACATAAAGTTCCCCTGGTTAACAGTTCAGACCCATCCTTCACGGAAGATAACCGGCGGAACCGGCTCGGGCCTGAGACTTTCTAAAATTTGTAAGAAGCACTTACCTATTTCTCCGGAGGACTTCAACTCGCATCGGGCCCGCGATCACGGTCCGTTCCGTTCTGTAACAGGCTGTAACAGGCCTGCGTGCAGATCGGCTTTCCCCGCGAAGATGTGAACGTCGCCCCCTTTTCCGCAGCGGCAGCCATTGCTATGTGGGACAAGGATTTGAGGAGTTCGAGATGAGTATCACCAGCCGACGCGCCATGCTTCTTGGCGCCGCCGCCACGCTCGCCGCGCCGGCGGTGCTGCGCGCCCAGACCTACACCGCGGAGCAGTTCGGGGGTGTCACCGGCCCCGCGGAGGCCCGTCGCAACACCTCCAGCTTCCAGCGGATCGATTGGCGCGACCATTTCGAGTCGCTCGGGAAGTCCACCATCATCTGCGACACGACCAGCCGCGCGCTGCATTACTGGAACGGGGACGGAAGCGATTACCGTCTCTACCCGACCTCGGTGCCGATGACCGACGAGCTGACCCGTCGCGGCTACACGGAAATCGTGCGCAAGACCGTCGGCCCGACCTGGACCCCGACCGCCAACATGCGCAAGCGCGACCCGTCCCTGCCCGTCTTCATGCCTGCGGGCCCCGGCAATCCGCTGGGCAGCCATGCGATGTATCTGGACTGGCCCGCCTACCTCATCCACGGCACCCACGACACGCGCAAGATCGGCCGCCGGTCCTCCTCGGGGTGCATCGGCCTCTACAACGAGAAGATCGCCGAACTCTATCAGATCAGCCCGATCGGCACGCAGGTCCGCGTCATCTGATCCCTTCCCCGGGCCCCCGAGCGGCCCGGGTTCCACACCCTGCGGCGGTATCGGCATGGCAAACATCGCCACGCTCGCCGCCCCTTCCGTTCCCCTCCCGTCCTGCTAGCCTGCCCCGAACGGGGGGCGACGCGATGGAAGACGAGCCGGATTTCACCATCGGCATCGAGGAGGAATACCTCCTCGTCGATCCCGAGACGGGTGCGCTGACCGAAGCGCCGGAGGCCCTGATGGATGCCTGCCGGGACGCACTCGGCGAACAGGTCAGCCCCGAATTCCTCCAATGCCAGATCGAGGTGGGAACCGGGATCTGCGCCACCATCACCGAGGCGCGTGCCGACCTCTCGCACCTGCGCCGGACGGTGGCCGACCTCGCGGGCGAGCACGGTCTCGCCCCCATCGCCGCCTCCTGCCACCCCTTCTCCGACTGGCGCGATCAGCGGACGACGGACAAGGCCCGCTACCGCGATCTGGCCCGCGACCTTCGGGGCGTCGCCCGCCGGATGCTCATCAGCGGGATGCACGTCCATGTCGGCATCCCGGACCGGGACCGGCGCATCGACCTTGCGAACCAGCTCACCTACTTCCTGCCGCACCTGCTGGCCCTTTCCGGCTCCTCCCCGTTCTGGCAGGGAGAGGAGACGGGTCTCGCCTCCTACCGCCTGACCGTGTTCGACAATCTGCCCCGCACCGGCCTGCCGCCCCGCTTTCCCGACTGGGGCGCCTACCGGCGACAGGTCGACCTGCTGGTCGATCTCGGCGTGATCGAGGACAGTTCCAAGATCTGGTGGGACCTGCGCCCGTCCCACAGTTTTCCGACCATCGAATCGCGCATCTGCGACGTCTGTCCCCGGATCGAGGATACGCTGACCATCGCCGCGCTGACCCAGGCGCTGTGTCGGATGCTCTGGCGGCTCGCGCGCCGGAACCAGCGGTGGCGGGTCTACGACACTTTCCTTCTGGCCGAGAACCGCTGGCGTGCGCAGCGATACGGGCCGGACGAGGGACTCATAGATTACGGTCTGCGGGAGATCGTGCCCCTGCCCCGGCTGGTCGACGAGATGCTCGACCTGGTGGAGGAGGACGGCGCCCATCTCCGCTCCGGGGCCGAACTCGCCCGCGCCCGCGATCTCGCCGAGGGCCGGACCGGCGCCGCCCGGCAGCGGGCGGTCCATGCCGCCGCCATCGCGGACGGTGCCGATCCCGATGCGGCGATGCGCGCCGTCGTCACCGACCTCGTCGCGGCCTTCCGCGAGGATCTCTGACCGCTTGCCTTCGCCCCCATGGGCGAGGATGATCCCCCCGCATCCGGAAGGCCGGATACCACGCGCGCAAGCCGGAGGATTCCCATGGATTTCGCCCTGTCCGAGGAAAGCCGGGCCGTCTTCGACATGGCCCGGGAGGTTGGCCGGGCCGAGATCGCGCCCCATGCCCGCGCATGGGAAGCTGCGGGCGACATTCCCCGCGCGCTCTGGCCCAAACTGGCGGAGCTGGGCTTCGGCGGTCTCTACGTGTCCGAGGAATCGAACGGCGCGGGTCTCGGACGGCTCGACGCGACGCTGGTCTTCGAGGCGCTTTCCATGGCCTGCCCCTCGGTCGCGGCATTCCTGTCGATCCACAATATGTGCGCGCGCATGATCGACAGCTTCGGCTCCGACGAGATGAAGGAACGCTACCTCCCCGGCGCGCTCGCGATGGACACGGTTTTCAGCTATTGCCTGACCGAACCGGCCAGCGGTTCCGACGCCGCCGCCCTCAAGACCCGCGCCGCGCGCACGAACGAGGGCTGGCGCCTGACCGGAACCAAGGCGTTCATCTCCGGCGGCGGCTATTCCGATGCCTATATCGTCATGGCCCGCTCCGGCGAGGACGGCCCCCGCGGGATCAGCGCCTATGTGGTCGATGACGGCGCCGAGGGTCTGTCCTTCGGCGGGCTGGAGGACAAGATGGGCTGGCGCTCGCAACCGACCCGCCAGGTGCAGCTCGACGATTGCGCGATCCCCGCGGGCAATCTTCTGGGCGAGGAGGGGCACGGCTTCCGCTACGCGATGCAGGGCCTCGACGGCGGCCGCCTCAACATCGCCGCCTGTTCCCTCGGCGCGGCACAGCAGGCGCTCGACACGACGCTCGACTACATGGCCGAACGCCGTGCCTTCGGCAAATCCATCGACCAGTTCCAGGCGCTCCAGTTCCGCCTCGCCGACATGGAGATCGACCTCCAGGCCGCCCGCACCTTCCTCCGACAGGCCGCGTGGAAACTAGACACCGGCGCGCCCGATGCCTCCCGCTTCTGCGCCATGGCCAAGAAGCTCGTGACCGAGACCGGAAGCCGCGTCGTGGACCAGTGCCTCCAGCTCCATGGCGGCTACGGCTACCTCGCCGATTACGGGATCGAGAAGCTCGTGCGCGACCTCCGCGTTCATCAGATCCTCGAAGGTACGAACGAGATCATGCGCGTCATCGTCGCCCGGGGGATGCTGGAGGCGCGGGCGTGACCGACGCCGCCGCGCGCGCGCCCGCCGACCGGGCCATCGACGCGGGCCACATCCATATCCGCGCCGAGGGCCGCGCGGGCCGTATCACCCTCGACCGCCCGGACGTCCTGAACGCGCTCAGCTGGGACATGTGCCTCGCGATCGAGGCCGCCCTCCGCGACTGGGCCCCGCGCGACGATCTCGACCTCGTCCTCATCGATGCCGCCCCCGGCCGCGCCTTCTGCGCCGGCGGCGACCTCCTCGCCATGCACGCCGCCGGAACCGAAGGCCGCCACGAATACGGCCAACGCTTCTGGCGCGACGAATACCGCATGAACGCGCTCCTCTTCCGCTTCCCCAAACCGGTCGTGACCTTCCTCCACGGCTTCACCATGGGCGGCGGGGTTGGCGTCGGCTGCCACGGCTCGCACCGGATCGTGGACGACACTTCGCGGATCGCCATGCCGGAATGCGCCGTGGGCCTCGTCCCCGATGTCGGCGGCTCGCTCCTGCTGGCGCGCGCGCCGGGCCGTCTGGGCGAATATCTCGGGACCACCGGCACGCGGATGGGCCCCGGCGACGCGATCCTCGCGGGCTTCGCCGACCTCTACGTCCCGGACGGCTGGGACGACCTCAAGGCACGGCTCTGCGCCACCGGCGACGCCTCCCTCGCCGACGCGGCGGGCACGCAACCGCCCGACATGCCCCTCGCCGCCCTCCGCCCCGAAATCGACGCGCTCTTCGCGGGCGAGACGCTCGCCGACATCGCCCGCGCCACAGCCTCCGCCCCGGGCCCCGCCGCCGAATCCGCCCGCGCGGCCTTCGCGCGCAATTCCCCCCTCTCCATGGCCTGCACCATCGAGATGCTGCACCGCCTCGGCGACGATCCCGCGATCGGTCAGGCCCTCGCCCTCGAATACCGCTTCACCCACCGCGCCCTCGAACACGGGGATTTCGTCGAGGGCATCCGCGCTCAGATCGTCGACAAGGACCGCAGCCCCAAATGGCGCCACCCGGACCCCCTCTCCGTCCCCGCGGTGGACGTCGCCAACATGCTGCGACCCCTGCCCGCGGACATTCCGCAACCGGAGGTGGGCCAATGACGAACCCGGAGGAGACGACATGAAGATCGCGTTCATCGGCTTGGGCAATATGGGCGCGCCCATGGCCCGCAACCTCGCCCGCGCGGGCCACGACGTGACCGGCTACGATACGGCGGCCCCCGTCCCCGACGGCATCGCCGCGGCGGCCGGCGCGGCGGAGGCGGCCAAGGGCGCCGAAATCGTCATCACCATGCTCCCGAACGGCGCCATCCTGCGCGCGGTGGCCGACGACATCCTCCCCGCCATGGCCCCCGGCGCCATCCTCCTCGACTGCTCCACCGTGGACGTGGACAGCGCCCGGACGGTCGCCGAACGGGCGGAGGCGGCGGGCCTCGGCGCCCTCGACGCGCCTGTCTCCGGCGGCACGACCGGGGCGGAGGCGGGCACGCTCACCTTCATGGTCGGCGGCTCCGCCGAGGCGCTCGCCCGCGCGGCCCCCCTCCTCGACGTCATGGGCGGAAAGGTCGTCCATTGCGGCCCCGCGGGCAACGGTCAGGCCGCGAAGGTCTGCAACAACATGATCCTGGGTGCGACCATGGCCGTCACCTGCGAGGCCTTCGCGCTGGCCGACCGCCTCGGCCTCGACCGGCAGGCGATGTACGACGTCGCCTCCACCTCCTCGGGGCAGTCCTGGTCCCTCACCACCTATTGCCCCGCCCCCGGGATCGGTCCGAAATCGCCCGCGGACAACGCGTACCGCCCGGGCTTCGCCGCCGAACTGATGGTGAAGGATCTCGACCTCGCACGACAGGCCGCCGAAGCCGTGGGCGCCGACATCCCCGTGGGAACCGAAGCCCTGCGCCGCTACGAGGCCTTCGTCGCCGACGGCGGACGCGGCCGCGACTTCTCCGCCCTCCTCCCCCACCTCGCGCCCAAGGCGGGCGGCTGATCGCGGGCGGGTCGGGCGACGGAAAGCAAACGTTCCATGCCATCGGGCACGAACTGGCCGGAACGCGAACTGGCTGGCCCGTTTACGGCTGCGAACCGGCCTGGAAAAGAAGCGGTCCGACCGGAGAGGGGGGGGAAGTGGCGCGGTTGACGGGGCTCGAACCCGCGACCCCCGGCGTGACAGGCCGGTACTCTAACCAACTGAGCTACAACCGCGCGTGGGATGCGGGATAGCCGCGCCGCGCGGGGGGGTCAATGGGGTTGTGGCGGTAAGGCCGTGGATGACATCTTGGAAGGTACCCGTTACGAATTATAAGAAATTTGGGCATCCTTTAGTTCTCTGCCCCTAGGATCCTATGCAAATGCCGAACCTTCTAAGTAAAATAACCAAGGACGGCACTCTGGAGTTAGAGGGCCCAGAAATCACGAGTATAGAAGAACTAAGAGGAGCTAAAGAATGCACAACACTCATCCTCAACAATACAAGAGTTACTGATCTTTCACCGATCGAAGGACTTGCCTTTCTCGTAGCCTTAGAAATCAATGATGCACCCATTTCTTTCCTCCCACGCTTGGAGGCATTATCAGAACTTCAACACCTTGGTCTTCAGGATACGCGCATCTCTGACGTATCAGAAGTCAGTAAAGTCCCAGAACTCCGTTTTCTCTCCTTAACTGGCTCGCCTGTCGACGATATAAGCGCGATAAGCGATACGCAGAAATTGAGCGATCTAATCATAACAAGATCACTCGTATCAGATCTTCGACCAATTCTTAATTGTCCTTCTTTACTAGGAACTCCTACACCAGACAATCCGATGATTATTGAATTTCGTGACACTCCTGCTTGCAGAGATCCAGCAATAGCCGCGGCGGCAAGCATTCGGAACAAAGATGACCGCCGCGAAGCCCTCCTCACCCACCTCCGCACCCTTCCCCGATGGCCGGAGCCTCTCTCGCACTTCCTGCCACCGCAGCCGGAAGACCCCGAAGCCATCGTGCCATCGGAACAGGATGCCGACCTCCCCCTTGTCTGGGGCGAACACGGGTTCAGCTTTCAGGTCGCCGATGTCACCCGCGACCCCGTCGTCGATGCCTGCCTCGACGAACTCCGCCCGCTGCTCGACACGCTGGTTCGAAAGGGAAACCAGCACGACGACCTCCGGGCTCTGGCCCTGAAAGCCCAGGCACTCTTGAACGACGATCCTCCGAACGCATTGAAGCTTCATCTCACCTATCAGGCGCTTGATCGGCTGCGATCCGGTGCCGCTTCCCGCGAGGAGAGGTTCGACGACGAAACCCTCGGTGCCCTGTCCAGCCTTCGCGACATCGTGCCCGGCATCACTGCCGACCATCCCGCAGTCCGGACTCTCTGGCCCGACAGGAGGTGGACCGCCGGGCATCTCCCCATACGATAGACGCCGAGCGGAGCCGCCTCGTCCTCCATGCCATGACCCAACCGGAGTCGCCGTTCGACCCAGCCGTTCGGGATGCCGCCGCCGCGGCAGCCGATCCAACCGCCGCCGACCGCCTGACCGGTCTACGCTCGGTGCTCAGCACGAACGGCCTCGTCGCTCCTGTTCGTCTGGCTACGACCATAGTCGGCGGTGCCGCAGTCGGAGGCATCATCGGCAACAACGCGGATCGCGCTCTGATCTGGCTTTGGCATAATCAGGATGTTCTGAAGTCGCTCGCGGCCTCCCACAGTGATGACGTCTATTGGTGGGTCCGAACGACCCTCGACCGGATCGCCGCTTTCCTCGCGCGCGGCCCGTAGCACACCCTACCCCCGAACCGCGAACAAAAGGTTACCGCTCTGTCGGTATGACGAATGTATGCACGAATGGTGCACGGCGCGGCATACGAACGGATCCGCGCCGAAAGCCTAAACGGAAACGGCCTCCGAACCCGCTCGAGAACTAACCCCAAAACGTGAAGACCCGGTTTCCGGGTTACCCCAAATTGTACAAAACGGAAAAAGGGGCAGCGGTGGCGCGGTTGACGGGGCTCGAACCCGCGACCCCCGGCGTGACAGGCCGGTACTCTAACCAACTGAGCTACAACCGCCCGCTTGCCCGCCGGTCGCCCGGCGTGGGGCGGGTCTATGCGGCCTCCCGCGGGTCGTCAAGCGACGATCCGCGACCCCGGTCAGGCGCGCTCCGGCACCAGCTCCGTGGACCACAGCTCGACATCGTCCCGATCCATCAGGCGGACCTTCATCACCCCCGTATCGCCCGCGATGTCGACCAGTCCGAAGAACTGCAACCCCATGGAAGGAGGGAGATTTCCGCCCTGCTCCTCCGTCGGGTGCTTGGCGAAGCGGACCTCCGGGCCGAAGGTCGGATCGTAGTCCGACGGTCCGAACGTGCCCGCGTGAAGCGGTCCGGAAACGAACTCCCAGAAGGGCTCGAAATCCTGGAACGTGGCCCGCTCGGGGCTGTAATGGTGGGCCGCGGTATAGTGGACATCCGCCGTCAGCCAGACCGTGTTGCGGATCGCGCCATGCTTGATGAAAGACAGGATCGCCGCGATATCCTGCTCCCGCCCCAGCGGCGGCCCGTCGCCGTTTGCGCCGTTTTCCATCGCCGCTTCGCCGTCCCGCACCATCATGCCGATGGGCATGTCCGACGCGATCACCTTCCAGGTCGCCTCCGAAGTCGCCAGCTCCCGCTTGAGCCAAGCCATCTGTTCCGCCCCGAGAAACGGTGCCCCTTCCTGCTGCCGGTTGTCGGTGTTCGGGCCGCGATAGGTGCGCAGGTCGAGGAAGAAGATGTCGAGATGCGGTCCGTAGGCGACCTTGCGGTAGATGCGGTTCGGCTCCTCCGCCGACTGCCGGGTCGGCATCATCTCGTGGAAGGCGCGGGCGGCGCGAGCAGCGAGAAGGTCCACGGATTTCACGATATAGCGGTCGTCGGTGACAAGGCTTTCGGTCGGATACCAGTTGTTGGTGACCTCGTGGTCGTCCCACTGCGCAAGGATCGGAACCTCTGCGTTGAACGCCTGCACGTTCTCGTCGAGCAGGTTGTAGAGGTAGTTGCCGCGGAACTCCTGCAACGTCTCGGCGACCTTGGATTTCTCTTCGACCATCACGTTCTTCCAGAGCGTCCCGTCCGCCAGTTCCACCTCCGGCTGCAGCGGCCCGTCGGCATAGATCGTGTCGCCGGAATGGATCATGAAATCGGGCCGATGCGCCTGCATCGTGGCGTATGTGCGCATCCCGCCCCGGTCGCGGTCGATGCCCCAGCCCTGTCCCGCCGTGTCGCCGGACCATACGAAGCGGATGTCCCGGCGGGTCGCGGGGGCCGTGCGGAAGCGGCCGGTGACCGGCTCGGACACCGCGTTCAGGTCGGACAGGTCCGCCATGGTGACGCGGTAGAATATCTCCTGATCCGAGGGCAGGCCCGAGAGCGCCATCTTTCCCGACATGTCGCTCGCCTCGCCCAGATCGAGCGGCTGTACCCGGCGGGGGTCGGCGAACCCTTCGGTCGTGGCCCATTCGACCGCCATGCGCGCCTCCCGGTCCGCACGGGCCCAGAGGATCGCGCCGTCATGGGCGACGTCCCCGGTCTGCACGCCGTGGGTCAGGGCGGGACGGCCCGCGGCCCGGACGAAGGAGGGCATGGCGAGAAGCGAGGTGCTGGCGAGGGCGCCCTGAAGGGCGGTGCGGCGGGACAGGCGGAGCGTCATGGAGCGACCTTTCTGGGAGGATCGAAATCCCGGTCAAGGTTGCGCGCCTTCATGACGCCCGCGTCGCCGGTTCGTGACGGAAACGCGAACCTTTCGTGACGCGCGGCCCCGCGCCGCTACCGATCCGGCAGGGGGATGTGCTCGCTGTCGTCCCCGGGCGGAAGCTGGAACCGCCCATGGGCCCAGTCACCCGCCCGCCACGCCTCCTTGGCCGCGTCGATACGGTCCCTGGAGGACGCGACGAAGTTCCACCAGATGTAGCGCGGCCCCTCCAGGGTATCGCCGCCCAGCACCATCAGACGCGCGCCCCGCTCCCCGGCCTTGAGCGAGATCGCGTCGCCGGGGCGGAAGACCATCATCCGCCCCGCTTCGAACGTCTGTCCTCCGACGGTCACGGACCCGTCGAGGACGTAGACGCCTCGATCCTCGTGATCGTCGGGCAACGGGATCGCGGCCCCGGGATCAAGCATCGCGTCGGCGTAGAACATCCGGCTCGCCGTCTCCACCGGCGCGCGTTCCCCCCAGCCGTCGCCGAGGACGAGCCGAAGCCGCTTGCCCTCCCCCTCCAGTTCCGGAAGCTCGGCCTTGGCGGCGTGGACGAAGGCGGCCGGATCGTCCTCCCGGTCCTCCGGAAGCGCGACCCAGGTCTGGATCCCGAAGAGCTTGGCCCGCTCATCCCGATAGGCGCCGTCCATCCGCTCGGAATGGGTGATCCCCTGTCCCGCGACCATCCAGTTCACGGCGCCGGGCTCGATCCACTGATCGGTTCCGAGGCTGTCGCGGTGATGGATCTTGCCGGACAGCAGGTAGGTGACGGTGGCGAGGCCGATATGCGGATGCGGGCGCACGTCGATCCCCTTGCCGGTCAGGAATTCGGCCGGGCCCATCTGATCGAAGAAGATGAACGGACCAACCATCTGCCGCTTGGGTGCGGGTAAGGCGCGGCGTACCTCGAACCCGCCGAGGTCGCGGGCACGGGGGACGATGACCGTCTCGATGGCATCCACCTCGTTGCCGGTCGGGCAATGGGGGTCGAGGGCGGGGTTCCAGCTCATGGCGGCTCTCCTTGATGGGGTTGCCGTTCAGGTAGGGTGCGGCACCGACGGATGTATCCCCCGAAGGCGCAGAGACATCGTGCGCTGAAGGAGGGTCGTGGGGCCAGGGGTGTCGGGCCGCCCGCATGCTTGCACCACGGGGCGAACTCGGGTCCAGTCCGGGCGACGGACGACCCGGGCATCGGGTCCGGAACGCGCGAAGGGGCGACAATGGGCGGCACGGCATTGGTGACGGGAGCCGCGCGGGGCATCGGCCTCGCGACGACGAAGCTGTTCCTGGCCGAGGGATGGCGGGTCGCGATGATCGACAACGACCTGGACGAACTCGCACGGGCGGTGGAGGGCCTCGACGGCGCGACCGCCTTTCCCTGCGACGTGAGCGATCCGGCGCAGGTGACCGCGCTGGTCGGGCAGGTGGCGGCGGAGGCGGGGGCCATCGGCGCGCTCGTCAACAATGCCGGTCTCGCGGATTTCGGCCCCATCGAGGGGACGGATTTCGCCCGGTGGCGCGCGGTTATGGCAACGAATCTGGATGGCGTGTTCCTGATGTCGCAGGCATTCGTCCCCGCGCTGAAGGAGACGCGCGGCGCGATCGTCAACATCGCCTCGATCTCCGCCCTCCGCGCCTCCACCCTGCGGGTCGCCTACGGCACGAGCAAGGCGGGCGTCGCCCATCTCACGCAGCAGCAGGCGGTGGAGCTGGGCGAGCACGGCATCCGCGTCAACTGCGTCTGTCCGGGACCGGTGCGCACCAAGCTCGCCATGGCGGTCCACACGCAGGAGATCATCGACGCCTATCACGACGCGATCCCCCTGAACCGCTACGGGCGGGAGACGGAGATCGCGGAGGCCATAATCTGGCTCTGCTCGGACAAGGCGAGCTTCGTGACGGGGCAGCGGCTGGCCGTGGATGGAGGGTTCGAGGCGACGGGGATCGGCCTTCCCGCGCTGCGGGGGGCGGCGGGGCCGGGGGCCTAGGACCGTCTCGATTACGGATGTTTGCTGCGGGGGGTCGCGATCTCGGGGAGCGTTCCATCTGCGCAGAATTCCCGGGCATTCACCGGGCTGCGCTTGTCGACCGGACCCGATCCGGCGATCCCCGTCCGGGTGCCGCTGACGGTCGGCTATGGTGGGTGGTGAGGGGCTCGAACCCCCGACATTCTCGGTGTAAACGAGACGCTCTACCAACTGAGCTAACCACCCGTCCGGCGCGGTGACTAGCGCGCTGCCGACCGCGCCGCAAGACGTGCCTGCCGAAGGCCCGACGCTAGCGCAGCAGTGTCTCTCCGGTTTCCGCAATGCGCCAGACGACGCCCTGGGGATCGTCGCGCAGGTCCCATTGGGTCGGCGCCAGTCCCGCAGCCATGGCGCGCAGTGCGATGCACACGACCCCGTGGGTGACCACGACCAACTCCGCTGGAAGCGTCGCGTTGAACGCCCGCAGGCGGTCGATGAGGGCGGCCTGCGTTTCGCCCCCCGGCGCCGCGAACTTCCACAGAACACCGGACGCCCCCGCGCCGCCGGGACGGACCCGCCCCTCCCACGTACCCATGGACATTTCCGCCAGCCTTTCGTCCAGATCGACGTGCAATCCCGCGAGGGCGGCGGTTGAGCGGGCCCGGCCCCGCGGACTTGCGAAGGCGCGGGCACCGATCCCGAGACCGCGGAGGATCGCCCCCTGCCGCGCCGCCTGAACCCGACCCTTCGGCGTCAGCGGGCTGTCGAGACTGCCCTGCATCCGGCCCTCCCGGTTCCAGATCGTCTCACCGTGACGCAGCAGGTAGATCGTATTCATGCGTCCCTCCGGAACGGGCTTTCGCTTTGCCGGTCCCGCAAGCGGCATGGGACGGTAATGGTCAATCTATCGAAGGGGGAGGGCAGAGGAAGCGGGACCGTCCGAAAGACCCGCAGTCAAAGTCGCGGACGTCCATTCCGGGTTGGATCGGAAGGGCGTGGTGGGTGATGAGGGATTTGAACCCCCGACATCTTCGATGTGAACGAAGCGCTCTACCACTGAGCTAATCACCCGAACCGTGGAGGGGCTTTAGCCAATGGTCGGGCGGGGTTCAAGACGGATCGTCCCGGGGCGTCGGGGCGGTAATAGGGTTCATCCGGGTGGCCTCCTTTTCGGGCAATCTATGTGGCGATCCGGCGACGCTTCGCCGATCACCGCCCCGGGACGGGCCATTGCCCGCCGTAACGTCAACCGATCCTCGTGCTGTCGTTGACAAACTCTCCTTCGGTTTCTCTCCTCCGCGCATGTTTTATTGCAAGGACGATTAATCTCATGAAATTTCCGAGCCTGGCCACGCTGACCCTCTCCCTTCTGGCGTCGTGGGGCGGCCCTGTCGGCGCCCTGACCATCGTGGTCGATTTCGACGGGACGAAGGACCTGTTCGGGGAGGGGCTCACGCCGTTTGACCCCGCCCCGTTCGGTTTCGAGACCAAGGCCCCCACCGATCTGCCCGCCCGCATCCTGGACGTCGCGCGCGATCACTATCTCGATTTTCCCGACGGCGCGGAGGATCCGCTGAGCCCCCTGCCCGTCGGGATGGAGCTCGATATCGACCTGAAGCTCGGCCGCGCCGAAACCGCCCCGGCGAACGGCGATACCGAATATTACGCCATGACCGTCGGTGGCGGCGGCAACGGCGCCTATGGGATGGCCTATGACGGCAGCATCCGGCCCGGCACCATGTTGCGGGATGGCGATATCTTCGGAACGACGTTCTCCTCCGCCCTCGCACCGATCGCGGCGGGGGCGACGTCTGATGCGGAGCGGACCCGTCTGGTCGCGGGGACCATCGCGCACGAGCTGGGCCACGCGCTGTTCCTGTTCCACCCCGACGGGCCACGGGCCAATCCGGGCGGGTCGCCGTTCGACCTCATGGCGACCGGAGCGCCGCCGACATTCATGCCGAACTCCGAGCAATTCCGGGACCGGGAATTCAGCTACGGGGATTTCGGCGAGCTGATCGACGCGGTCGGTCTGCGCGAGGTCCAGATTGCGCCGGTTCCGCTTCCCGCACCGCTGGCCATGCTCGGCGGCGCGCTTCTGGTTCTCGTCGGTGTCCGGCGGCGACAGCGGGGCCTGTCCTGAACGCCTGATCCCGAACGAAGAGGGGCGCCGGTTTCCCGACGCCCCTTCCGTCTGACCGAGCGAAGTCCGCTCAGTGATGCGGCGAGACTCCGCCCTGCGATCCGCGGGCGGCAATCGCAGCGGCCGCGGCGGCTTCCTCCGCGGCTTCGTCCCAATCGATCGATTCCGGCTGCGACAGAAGCGCGATCCGGAGGACTTCGGACACGTGGCTCACGGGCACGATCTCCAGCCCGTTCTTCACGCTGTCGGGCAGTTCCGCGAGGTCCTTCTCGTTCTCCTGCGGGATCAGCACCGTCTTGATCCCGCCCCGCAATGCGGCCAGCAGCTTTTCCTTCAGACCGCCGATGGGCATGGCATTGCCGCGCAGCGACACCTCGCCCGTCATCGCGATATCCCGTCGGACCGGAATCTGCGTCAGCGCGGAGACGATGGACGTGACCATCGCGAGCCCTGCGGACGGCCCGTCCTTCGGCGTCGCCCCGTCGGGGACGTGGACATGGATATCCATTGTGTCGAACTTGGGCGGCTTCACCCCGATCTTCGGGGCGATGGACCGCACATAGCTGGACGCCGCGTCGATCAACTCCTTCATCACGTCGCCCAGCTTGCCGGTCGTCTTCATCCGACCCTTCCCCGGCAGGCGCAAAGCCTCGATCTGCAGAAGATCGCCCCCCACGCTCGTATAGGCGAGCCCCGTGACGACGCCGATCTGGTCCTCCATCTCGGCCAGACCGTAGCGGTACTTCTTCACCCCGAGATAATCGGCCAGATTGTCCTCGGTCACGCGGATCTGGGTCTCCTTGCGACCGACGATCTTGGTGACTGCCTTGCGCGCAAGTTTCGCGATCTCCCGTTCCAGGTTCCGCACGCCCGCCTCGCGGGTATAGGTGCGGACCATCTCGGTCAGCGCGCCGTCCGTAAGCTCGAACTCGCCCTTCCGCAGGCCGTGGTTCTTCACCTGCTTCTGCAACAGATGCTGCTTGGCGATCTCGACCTTCTCCTCCTCCGTGTAGCCGGCGAGCGGAATGATCTCCATCCGGTCCAGCAGCGGGCTCGGCATGTTGTAGGAATTGGCCGTCGTCAGGAACATCACGTTCGAGAGATCGTATTCCACTTCGAGATAGTGATCCACGAACGTGGAATTCTGCTCGGGGTCGAGCACCTCGAGCATGGCAGAGGCGGGATCGCCCCGGAAATCCTGACCCATCTTGTCGATCTCGTCGAGCAGGACCAGCGGGTTGGTCGTCTTGGCCTTCTTCAGCGCCTGGATGATCTTTCCCGGCATGGAGCCGATATAGGTCCGGCGGTGGCCGCGAATCTCGCTCTCGTCGCGCACGCCGCCCAGCGAGATCCGGATGAACTCGCGGCCCGTGGCCTTGGCGACCGACTTGCCCAAGCTGGTCTTGCCCACGCCCGGCGGGCCGACGAGGCACAGGATCGGCCCTTTCAGCTTGGCCGAACGGGCCTGCACCGCGAGATATTCGACGATCCGTTCCTTGACCTTTTCAAGGCCATAGTGGTCCTTATCAAGGACTTGCTGGGCTTTCGTGATGTCCTTCTTCACGCGGGATTTCTTCCCCCACGGGATCGACAGCATCCAGTCGAGATAGTTGCGCACCACTGTCGCCTCGGCGGACATCGGAGACATGTTGCGCAGCTTCTTGAGCTCCGCATCGGCCTTTTCCCGGGCTTCCTTCGACAGGGCGGTCTTCTCGATCCGCGCTTCCAGCTCGGCGACCTCGTTCTGACCGTCCTCGCCGTCGCCTAGCTCCTTCTGGATCGCCTTCATCTGCTCATTGAGGTAATATTCGCGCTGCGTCCGCTCCATTTGGGACTTTACGCGGGATTTGATGCGCTTTTCGACCTGCAGGACGCTCATCTCGCCCTGCATCATACCATAAACCTTCTCCAGCCGTTCGGCGACGACCAGCATCTCCAGAAGCTCCTGCTTCTGGCTGACCTCGATTCCCAGATGGCCGGAGACCAGGTCCACCAGCTTGGCGGGGTCCTGCGCCTCGGCCACGGCGCCCATCGCCTCCTCGGGGATGTTCTTCTTCACCTTGGCATAGCGCTCGAACTCCTCGCCGACCGAACGCATCAGCGCGTCTATCGTCGCCTCGTCGCCGCGGCTCTCCTCCATCGGACTCGCGTCGGCCTCGAAGAACTGAGCGTTGTCATGGAACGCGGTGATCTTCACCCGCTTGCGACCCTCGACCAGGACCTTCACCGTTCCGTCCGGAAGTTTCAGCAGTTGCAGCACGTTGGCAAGTACACCGACGCGATAGATCCCGTCCGCATCGGGCTCGTCCACGGCCGGGTCGATCTGACTGCTGAGGAGGATCTGCTTGTCGTCCTGCATCACTTCCTCGAGCGCGCGGACGGATTTCTCGCGGCCCACGAAGAGGGGGACGATCATGTGCGGGAACACGACGATGTCTCGCAGGGGCAGGACGGGATGGGTGGAAATGGTCATGTCTGTACAATCCTTTCGCAAAGGCCCGTCGCCCCAGATCGGCAGAGTGGGGGGCCTTCCGTTCTCGGCATCACAGGTGGGGGTGCCGGCTGCTCGGGTCAACGTGCGGGACTGTTCCCGTCTTGTTTCCCAGTCTGGCCGGGCGACGTGGGAGGCGCAAGGGGAAGGTATCTCAAGGTTTCGGGATCGTAACGCCGAGGGCTTGTGAATATGGCTCCGGAACGCCCTCCCGGACCCCGGATCCCGGCCGCGCATCCCCCATCACAACCGATTACACGGCCGCAAAATCAGGGCCGCATCCAACCCCTTCAAACCGGCTCGATATCCCCCTCCGCCCGGGTCCCGTGGAACGTCCGCTCCCACGCCCCGAACCGCCCCTCCCCGATGGCGTCCCGCATCCCCGCCATCAGATCCTGATAGTAATGCAGGTTGTGCCAGGTCATCAGCATCGCGCCGATGATCTCCTTCGCGCGGCTGACATGGTGCAGATAGCCGCGGGAATAGCCGCGGCAGGCCGGACAGCCGCAATCTTCGTCCAGCGGTCGGGGATCGTCGGCATGGCGCGCGTTGCGGATGTTGACGACGCCCCTGCGCGTGAACGCCTGTCCGGTGCGACCCGAGCGCGAAGGCAGAACGCAATCCATCATGTCGATCCCCCGCGCCACGGCGCCCACGATGTCGTCCGGCTTGCCCACCCCCATGAGATAGCGGGGCCGATCGGTCGGGAGGCCACCGACGGCGTGGTCGAGACAGGCGAACATCGCCTCCTGCCCCTCGCCCACCGCGAGCCCGCCCAGCGCATAGCCGTCGAAGCCCGTCGCCAGCAACCGCTCCGTGCTCTCGGCCCGCAGGTCCGCTTCCAGCCCGCCCTGTTGGATACCGAACAGCGCATGGCCCGGCCGGTCGCCGAACGCGTCCCGCGACCGCGCCGCCCAGTCCATCGACAGGCGCATCGACGCCGCGATCCGGTTGCGATCCGCCGGAAGCGCGGGGCACTCGTCAAAGCACATCACGATGTCCGACCCGAGCAGTCGCTGGATCTCCATCGACCGTTCCGGCGTCAGACGGTGCTTCGAGCCGTCGATATGGCTCTTGAAGGTCACGCCGTCCGCGTCGAGCTTGCGCAGCGCCCCGAGGCTCATGACCTGGAACCCGCCACTGTCGGTCAGGATCGGCCCGTCCCAGTTCATGAACCGGTGCAGCCCGCCGAGGCGGTCGATCCGTTCCGCCGTAGGGCGCAGCATCAGATGATAGGTGTTGCCCAGCACGATATCCGCCCCGGTCGCCCGGACGGAGCCGGGAAGCATCGCCTTGACCGTGGCCGCCGTCCCGACCGGCATGAAGGCCGGGGTCCGGATATCTCCCCGGCTCGTCCGCAGCGTTCCGGTCCGGGCGCGGCCGTCGGTTGTTGCAAGATTGAAAGATACGTCGCCGTTCATGCCATTCCCCGGCCCTGCACCCGCGCCGCCTATCATGGCCCGGCGGACGGAAGCCACCGCCCGAGAGCGCCGCATTCGGCAACCCCTTGCCGGTCCTTTCAGATAACATGAAATTGAGGGGCGTTCCCGCGACCCATGCGTTAGGTAGCTACCAGTCGAACAGACCGGGCCACGCAACGTTGTGGTCACCGTCAAAACTACAGGAACAGGACCGCCCCATGAAACTTCTTGCCGCCCCCATCGCGATTCTCGCCGTCCTCGGCGCCCCGGCCTTCGCCGGCAATGTCGAGCCCGTCGTGGTCGAGCCGCCGCTCGCGCCCGCACCCGTCTTCACCGCCCCCGCCTATGACTGGACCGGCTTCTATATCGGTCTTCAGGGCAACTACGCCGATGTCAGCACCAGCGGCGGCACCGTCCTCGACGATGATGGCGGCCTCTATGGTCTGCGCGCCGGTTACGATTACGATCTCGGCTCCGCCATCGCCGGTGGTTTCGTGCAGTTCGACCGCGGCAGCATCGAACTCGCCGGAAGCGGCGTCGAGGTGGAGGATGTCCTTCGTATAGGTGGCCGTCTCGGCTTCGACGGCGGCCGCAACTTCTACTACGCGAGCGCGGGTTACACCGATATCGGCACCAACACGATCGGCTCGGCGGACGGCTACTTCGTCGGTCTGGGCTACGAGGTGTTCCTGACTCAGGCCGTCACCCTCGGCGCCGAGGCGATCTACCACGATGTGGGCGATTTCGACCTCCTGCCCGGCACGGATGCGGAGGCCACAACCGTCGGTCTGAACCTGAACTTCCGCTTCTGATCGCGACTCTTTTGGGTTGCAGCGGGGCGTGCCGGAGACGGCGCGCCCCGCTCGCGTTTCGGCAGGGCCTTTACCCCGCGCCCGGCAATCCTTATCTTTTCCGTCGACATAGAAGGGGACGCCCATGACCGCCGAGACGACAGACCGACTCGAAGGTGCACCGCTTATCGCGCCGTCCACCACAGACCATCCCCTGCACGAGCAGGTTGTCGACGCATGCCGGTCGGTCTTCGATCCGGAGATCCCGGTGAACATCTTCGATCTCGGTCTTGTCTACACGATCGACATCAACCCCGAGAACGACGTGCGGGTCACCATGACCCTGACGGCCCCCGGCTGTCCCGTGGCGGGCGAGATGCCCGGCTGGGTCGCGGATGCGGTCGCGCCGTTGCCCGGCGTGCGGACGGTCGATGTCGATCTGACATGGGAACCGCCCTGGGGCATGGAGATGATGTCGGACGAGGCGCGGCTGGAACTGGGCTTCATGTAGGCCACGCCTAGCACGACCCCGGGGTGTTGGCGGAACCGCATGGCCGTCGGGCACGTTCCGCGACCATGCTCCGTATCGCCTTCGCAGTTCTCCTCTCGCTGGTCCTTGTCGTCCTGACCGCCCCCGATGCGCGGGCGCAGGATCCGTTCTTCACCATCGACGGGTTGAACGACGGCCTGCCCGATCCCGGAGCGGAGGTCGACCGGCGAACGCCGCGTGCGGCGATGCAGACCTTTCTCGAAGCCGCGGAGCGCGAGGACTGGGCCGCCGCCGCCCATGTTCTCGACCTTGCCGACCTCTCCGCCGACGCCCAGCCGACCGAGGGTCCGATCCTCGCGATGCAGCTCCACTCCGTCATCGAACGCAAGGCGATCCTCGATTGGACCGCGATCAATGACCGGCCCGACGCGCTTCAGGTCCTCGGCGGCCAGAACCAGGCCCAGGCCGGGGAACCGCGACGTTCTCTCCTCCTGCGCGAACTGAGCCTCGACCCCGTTCCCGCCTCGATCCGTCTGGACCGCGTCCGCCCGTCCGAGGATGCCGCCCCCATCTGGGTGTTCTCGCGCGAAACGGTAGCCGACGTTCCCGCCCTCTACCGCGTCTACGGCCCGTCGGAATTCGAGTCGCTGCTCCCCTCGGTCCTGCTGTCCGAAGCGGTATTCGGACTGATGTGGTGGGAATTGTTGGGCCTGCCGCTCGTGATCGTCGCCGCGATCTCCCTCGCCATGCTGACATCGCGGCTCCTGTCCGGGCTGGCGGCGCATACCCGGGGTGACCTCGCCCGGCGGATTCTGCGGGCGGTCGCCACGCCTGTCGTGATCGTCACGGTCACGACCTTCGTCTGGTGGCTGTCGCGGGAGATCTTCGTCTTCTCCGGGCAGATCGACATCTTTCTCGCCCCCGCCATCGCCATCGGCTTCGTTACCGCCACACTCCTTCTGATCGTCAACATCGTCGAGGCGGCGCTCGACCACCTGATGGGACCGGGCGAGGACATTGACCTCACCTCCGCCGAGCGGGACGACGCCCGGGCGCTGGCGACCAAGCTCAACGCAGGCAAGCGCATCCTCGTGATCGTCGTGTTCCTGCTCGGGGCGGGCGTCGTCCTCACCACGGCGAACGCGTTCCGAAGCCTCGGTATCTCCCTTGTCGCTTCGGCGGGCGCGCTGACGCTCATTCTCGGTTTCGCCGCGCGCAACATCCTCGGCAACGTCATGGCCTCGCTCCAGATCGCGCTGAACCAGTCGGCCCGGGTCGGCGACCGCGTCGTCTACAAGGGCGAGCTTTGCCATGTCGAGCGCATCCACATGACCTTCGTGCAACTACGCGACTGGGATGGCACCCGCGTCATCGTTCCGGTGGAGGAGTTCGTGTCCGAGACATTCTCGAACTGGTCCCTCGCCGACCCCGCCATGCTGCGCATCCTCAAGTTCAAGCTGGCGCCTTCGGCGGATGTGGAGGCCCTGCGGAAGGCGTTCTTGGAGATCGTGTCCGACCTCTCCGACGGGGAGCTGTCCGACGATGTCGGTGACGTGGACGAAGCCTCCGTGAACGTCGCGGGACAGGATGTGTTCGGAATCGACGTCTGGTTCAGCCTGCCCTGCACCGATCCGAATACCTCGTGGGAAGTCGCCTGCACCGTCCGGGAGCGTCTGGTCGCCGCCGCCAATCGCATCGAGGAGGAAAGCGGGACGGCGATATTTCCCGAAGCGGTGGCTGCCGACGCGGCCTGATCGCCACGCCGCCCGATCCTGCGCGACGGCACCCGATGCGCGGAGTTGCCCGGTTACCGGGATCGTCGTAGCGTGCCCCGGGGAGGGGACGCGGTCCGGTACGGGATGTCCGGACGCTGCATCACCGGACAGGCAAACACGGGATCGGCCCTTGTCCGGTTCCCTGTCGCTCGCGCGTCACGCAAGCGTCATCCGTGCACCGCAAATCCGTTACACGCGCGCGACCATGAACCGATCGTAAATCAGAGCCAAAGGACCGTCCGACATGAAACTTCGCCTCTCCGCCCTCGCCCTGTTGGCGGGCACCTCCTGCGCCATCGCCGACGCGCACACCGCCGCAGGCGACGCCCTCACCTACGGTCCGCGACCCGCCTACCTCGTGAGTCAGATGGAAGCAGGGGACCTGAAGGACAAGCTGCTCTCCTGCCTGGGCCAGACGCCCGCCCGCTCCAAGTTCTCCATCGGCCATCGGGGCGCGCCGCTGATGTTCCCGGAGCATACCGTCGAATCCAACGTCGCCGCGGCGCAGATGGGCGCGGGCATCCTCGAATGCGACGTGACCTTCACCGCCGACCATGAGCTGGTCTGCCGCCACGCGCAGAATGACCTGCACACGACCACGAACATTCTGGTCAGCGATCTCGCCGACAAATGCACCACCGGTTTCACCGCCGCGGCGGGCGAGGACGATGCGACCGCCGAATGCCGCACCTCCGATCTGACGCTGGCGGAGTTCCAGACGCTGACGCCCAAGATGGACGCCGCCGACGGCTCCGCCACCACCGCCGAGGAATATCAGGGCGGCACCGCCGATTACCGCACCGACCTCTATGCGGCGAACACGAACCTGATGACGCACAAGGAATCCATCGCGCTGTTCGACGCCCTCGGCGCGGATTTCACCCCCGAGCTGAAATCGGCCTCGGTCGACATGCCCCATGAGGGCTTCAGCCAGGAAGACTACGCCCAGAAGATGATCGACGAGTACAAGGAGGCGGGCATCGACCCCTCCCGCGTCTGGGCCCAGTCGTTCGACCTTTCGGACGTGCTCTACTGGATCGAGAACGAGCCCGAATTCGGCGCGCAGGCCGTCTATCTCGACGACCGCTACGAGGCGGAAGACGACGATGAAGGCCTCATCGACCATATGGATGCGGCGACCTTCAAGCCGACGATGCAGGAACTGGCCGATATGGGCGTTAAATACCTCGCGCCGCCGCTCTGGATGCTGGTCGCGACCGAGGGCGACGCGATCGTCCCCTCGGTCTATGCGCAGGAGGCCACGGCCGCGGGCCTCGGCCTCATCACCTGGACGCTGGAGCGGTCCGGCCCTCTCGGCTCCGGCGGCGGCTGGTACTTCCAGTCGATCGAGGATCTGACCGACAATGACGGCGTGACCTACGAGCTGCTGGACGTGCTGGCGCAGGATGTGGGCGTCGTGGGCGTCTTCTCGGACTGGCCCGCGACGACGACGTTCTACGCCAACTGCATGGGCCTCTGAACCCTCCGCACGGCAATTACGGGCGGGGGGCTCCGGTCCCCCGTCACGGCCGCCCCAACGGACGCCGGCCCGCCACCAGCAAGGCGACCCGCAGACGCAGACGCGCCCGCTTCCGTCTCTGCAAGGCGGCTTTCGTTTCCGCAAATATCGCCTGCTCGCGCCGGTATTCGCTCAGTCTGGCAAGGCTGTGGTCGAAGGCATCGGTCATCGGGGTTCTCCATTCTTGGCACCTCTCCAACCTGCTCCGCACATCGTGCGATTGCAGCCCGCCATGGCCGCAACTAGCCTTGCGTCCATGCAATCTCCGATCCCCTGGAACGACCTCGCCCTCTTCGCCGCCGTCGCGCGCAGCGGCGCGCTGGCCCGCGCAGCCACGGAGACGGGCACGTCCAGCGCCACGCTCTCGCGCCGGATGACCGCGCTGGAGGCCCGGCTCGGGCGGCGCCTGTTCCGACACGGCGCCCATGGCTACGCCGTCACCGCCGACGGCGCGGCCCTGCTGATCCGGGCCGAACGGATGGAGGCCGCCGCCGCCGACATCTCCCATTGGCAATCCGGGGCCGCGGGGCGCACCCGGGTCCGCATCTCCGCCGGAACCTGGACCGCCCAGTCTCTCGCCCGGGACGTGGCCGAATACTGGAACCCCGCGGAGAGCTGGGTCCCGGATTTCGTCCATTGCGACACCGACATGGACATCGCCCGGCGCGAGATCGACATCGGCATCCGCAACCGCCGCCCGGAGCAGCCGTGGCTCGCGGGACGGCGCACCGGCCGGACCCTCTTTGCCGTCTACGGCACCGGCGCATCCGACGGCTGGATCGGGCCGAGCGCGGATGCCGTCGCCACCCCGTCCGCCCGCTGGCTCCTGCGCGAACATGGCGAGGGGATCGTCACGACCGCGAACGATCCCCGGATCGCCCTCGCATTGGCGGAGGCCGGCCTGGGGCGCATCGTCCTGCCCTGTTTCGCGGGCGCGGCCAGCGGCCTGCAACAACTTTCGGAGCCGATCCCGGAGCTGACTTCCGAGGAATGGCTCGTCTCCCATCACGAGGCGCGCCATTCGCCCCCGATCCGGGCCGCCCTCGATGCGCTCGGCGCCCATCTGTCCGCGCGCGCCTCCCTTGAGTCCGCGCCGCCGGAGGACTAGATTGTGACGGAGGAGATCGCCCCATGTTCGCAATTCCCGGTCAGTCCCCCGTAACCGTGACCCCCACCGCCGCGGCACAGATCGCGCGGCTGATGGCGAAGAAGGAGGCCGCGGGCCTGCGCATCGGCGTCAAGAAGGGTGGCTGTGCGGGCATGGAATACACCATGGACTACGTCGCCGCGGTGGAGCCCCATGACGAGGTGATCGAGGTGCCTGCCCCGGACGGAACCGGCGCCCGGGTGATGATCGCGCCCATGGCGCAGATGTTCCTCTTCGGGACGGAAATCGACTACGAGACCTCGCTGCTCGAATCCGGGTTCAAGTTCCGCAATCCGAACGTGACCGAAGCCTGCGGTTGCGGCGAATCGATCAAGTTCGACGAGACGCTGGGCACGCCCCGCTGACGTGATAGACGGGTCCCGACCGACACGGAGGGACCCCATGCCGCAGAAAATCGCCGCCGGAAACTGGAAGATGAACGGGACGCGCGCGTCCCTGTCCGAGGCCCGCGCCGTGGCCGACGGCGCGCCGGACGGGATCGTCACACTTCTCTGCCCGCCCGCAACGCTTCTGGCCGCCATGCCCGACGGTCTCGCCGTCGGCGGCCAGTATTGCCACCCGGACGCGTCCGGAGCCCATACCGGCGACCTCTCCGCTGGGATGCTGGCCGATGCCGGGGCCACCTGGTGCATCACCGGCCATTCCGAGCGCCGCGCCGATCATGGCGAGACCGATGCCGACGTCTCGGCCCAGACCGAGGCCGCCTGGCGCGCGAACCTGACGGCGATTCTCTGCATCGGCGAGACGCTGGAGCAGCGGGAGGCGGGGCGCACGCTCGACGTGCTTACGGCACAGATCGATGGCTCTCTCCCCGCGGGTGCGACGGCGGAGAACACCGTGATCGCCTACGAACCCGTCTGGGCCATCGGAACCGGCAAGGTCGCCAGTCCGGACCAGGTGGCGGAGGTTCACGACGCCCTTCGCGAACGGGTCGGCGCGGGGTTCTCGCTCCTCTACGGCGGATCGGTGAAGGCGGGGAACGCCGCGGAACTCTTCGCGCTCGCCAATGTCGACGGTGCCCTCGTCGGGGGTGCCAGCCTCAGGGCGGAGGATTTCCTGCCCATCGCCCGCGCTCTCGCGGAAAGCTGACCGGGACGCGGGGGCAGCGCGGCCCCCGCGTCATCTTATGATCAGCTCCGGCCCCATCACGAGCGTCGGAAGCCAGATGGAGATCGCCGGGATGTAGGTCACCATGATCAGGAAGATGAAGAGCACGCCGAGGAACGGCAGAGCCGCCTTGACCACCGCCATCATCGACATGCCCGCCACGCCCGAGGTCACGAACAGGTTGAGCCCCACCGGCGGCGTGATCATCCCGATCTCCATATTGACCACCATGATGATCCCGAGATGGATCGGATCGATCCCCAGCTCGATCGCGATCGGAAAGACCAGCGGCGCCACGATCAGAAGCAGGCCCGACGGCTCCATGAACTGACCGCCGATCAGCAGGATCACATTCACCATGATGAGGAACGTCACCGGCCCGAGCCCGGTGCCCAGCATGACCTCCGCGATATGCTGCGGGATCTGCTCGTCGGTCAGCACGTGCTTCAGGATCAGGGCGTTGGCGATGATGAACATCAACGTGATGGTCAGCTTGCCCGCATCCAGAAGGGTCCGCCGCGTGTCCGGATGCCAGAACGCGGTCAGCAGGGCCCAGGGCGCCTGGAGCAGGGAGCGCGGCGTGCCCTCCACCGGGCCCGTGACCGCCGCCGACAGGCTCTGCGCCTCCCGGGGGGCGAGCGGGCCGATGTCGCGATAGATGAACATCGCCACGATGAAGGCATAGACCGACGCCACCGCCGCCGCCTCCGTCGGCGTGAAGATGGCCGAGGTGATGCCCGGCACGCCGTAAATGCCCACCATGATGATCACGATCAGCATCAGGCCCCAGAACGCATCCCGGAACGACGCCCCGATCTCCCCCCAGCCCGCGAACTCGCCCTTCGGCATGTTCCGGATCCGCGCGAAGATGTAGATCGTCACCATCAGCATCCCGCCCGCGAGCAGGCCCGGGATCACGCCCGCGAGGAACATCCGCCCGACCGAGACATCCGTGGCCGAGGCATAGACCACCATCACGATGCTGGGCGGGATCAGGATGCCCAGCGTACCCGCGTTGCAGATGACGCCCGCGGCGAATTCCTTGGTGTATCCGGCCTGCGTCATGGCCGCGATGACGATGGTGCCGATGGCGACCACGGTGGCCGGGGACGACCCAGACAAAGCCGCGAACATCATGCAGGCGAAGACCCCCGCGATGGCCAGCCCGCCGCGCAGATGCCCGACGCAGGCGATGGAGAACCGGATGATCCGCCGCGCGACGCCGCCCGTGGACATGAACGACGACGCCAGAATGAAGAACGGGATCGCCAGCAGCGTGTAATGCCCGGCCATCGCCTGATAGAACGACTGCGCGATGGAGGCGAGGGAGGTGTCGGAGAAGGCCAGCAGGAAGAAGATCGAGCTGAACCCGAGGGAGACGGCGATGGGCACTCCAAGGAGAAGGAGCCCGACGATCATCGTGAAGAGGAGGACGACTTCCATGGCTCAGACCTTCCGGCTCGGGGGCACGTGCCCCTCGTGGAGGTCCGATACCGCCGCGCCCGGGGCGCGCAGTTCGGCGCCGGTGCGGTGCGCCGCGGCGGCTTCCTCGACGGCGTCCTCGGCCTCGTGGCTTACGATCAGGCTGGCGCGGTCGCCCCGCAGGATCGCGGCGAAGGCCTGCACCACGCGAAACAGGATCAGCGCGCAGCCGAACGGCAGGATCACGTAGGGGATGACGACGGGCATCTTCTGGTATTCCTCGCCCATGTTGATGAGCGGCTCCAGCCACCCGAAGAGCCAGCGCATCGGCGGCACCTGTCCGGTGACGAACCAGGCCTGATCGCGCGTGTCGGCGAGGCCGGTGGGGAACCATTCGCCGGAGGTGGAACTGAGCCCCGCGAACGGCGCCCAGTAATCCCAGGCCCCCTTCATCATCAGGCAGGCATAGGCGAGCGTCACCAGCGACGCGAGGATCGCGCAGACGAAGCGCCCGCGGGTCGGCAGCAGGTTGGTCAGGGCGTCGACGCCCAGATGCGCCGTGGTCTTGAACCCGTAGCTGACCCCGAGAATGACCAGCCAGGAGAACAGGATGAGGATCACCTCCAGCGACCAGATGATCTGCGTGTTGAAGACGTAGCGCAGCACGACCGCCGTGAAGGTCAGCAGGGTCATCAGGCCCAGCAGGACAGCGATGGCCGTCTCCTCCAGGCGGTGGACGGCGCGGCCGAAACGGCCCGTCGGTTCGTATCGCTCGGCCATGGCCGTCCCCTCCCCATTTCGTCGCCGGGGGCCGCCTGGATGCGGCCCCCGACGCTGTCAGACGACGCCGCTTACTCCGAGAAGCTGGCGGCGTTGTCGATGTTCTCCTGCCCGACTTCCTCGGCGAACTGCTCCCAGACCGGCTTCATCACGGCGACCCAGTCGGCGCGCTGCTCCGGCGTCAGCTGGCGGATCACGCCGCCGGCATCGAGGATGGACTGCTTGGCCTGCTGGTTGACGGCCTCCGAGTCGGCGTTCCGCTCCGTGGTCACCTCGTCCACGATGGTCAGGAACTGCTCGCGCACGGGCCCGTCGAGCCCGTCAAGGAACTCCGTCGAAGTCACCAGCATGTAGTCGATGATGCCGTGGTTCGTCTCGGTGATGCCGTCCTGCACCTCGAAGAACTTCTGGCCGTAGATGTTGGACCAGGTGTTCTCCTGCCCGTCGACGACGCCGGTCTGCAGCGCGCCGTACACTTCGGCGAAGGCCATCGGCTGTGGCGAGGCGCCGAGCGCGTCCATCTGCGCGACCAGCACGTCGGACGGCTGCACGCGGAACTTCAGACCCTGCGCGTCGCTCGGCTCCTCCAGCGGCACGTTGGCACTGATCTGCTTCATGCCGTTGTGCCAGTAGCCGAGGCCCTGGAGCCCCCGGCGCTGCATCGTGTCCAGCATCTCCTGACCCTTCTCGGAAGCCTGGAACGCGTCGACGGCACTGATGTCGGAGAACAGGAACGGCAGGTCGAACAGGCGGTAGGCGAGCGTGATCGACTCGAACAGCGACAGCGACGGCGCGGCCAGCTGTACGTCGTCGCGCAGCAGCGCCTCGATCACCTGTTCGTCGGTGTAGAGCGTGGAGTTCGGAAAGACCTCCATGCACATCGTGCCGTTCATCTCGTCGTTGACCCGCTCCATCAGCGCCTGCGCGGCGATGCCCTTGGGGTGGCGGTCGGTATTGGTGACGTGGCTGAATTTCACCACGGTCTCGCCGTCCTCGCAGCTGGCGAAGGCGGCCTGCGCGGTGACCGACAGGGCCAGCGCCGTCGCAACGGTTGTGAGCAGTCTCATATCATTCCTCCCATGTGCGTTCCCCGCTGGAACGCTTGCCGAAGGAGCGTAGCGATAGGGCAAGACCGGTAAAGCGGGAAAGTACGCGGTGCTTTTATGTCATTCCTTCCAATCGAATAGAGGAACGACCCGCCGCCATTCCGTGATCGCTGCGGGTCTGAGCAAGGGAAATGACGACGATCCGAAGCAGAATCGCATCCCGGCCTCACCCCACGCTGGCCTCCGCCGACCCCGACCCCGACCCCGACACCGTCGGGATACCGGCTTGACCTGCACCCTACCGCCCGCCACCCCGGTCCCATGCGCCGCTTCACGCAATCTCCCACCGATCCCGCCTTCGTGCAGGATCCCTACCCGTTCTACGACGTCCTGCGCGCCGCCGGGCCGCTGGCATTCTGGACTGCGTACGACATGCCCGTCGCCTCCTCCCATGCCATCGTCTCGGCGCTCCTGCGGGACCGGCGCTTCGGGCGGGAGGATCCGCGATCCGCGGCCCCGCCCGGCGCATCAGGCGGCGTTCTGGGCGGTCGAGGACCATTCGATGCTGGAGCTGGAGCCGCCGCGTCATACCCGCCTGCGCGCCTCGGTCCTGCGCGCCTTCACTTCGCGCCGGGTGGCGGCGATGGGGCCGGAGATCGCCGCCCTCGCCCACGAGTTGATCGACGCGTTCCCCGCCGGACCGTTCGACCTGCTCGACGCCTTCGCGCGGCCCCTCCCGGTCCGCGTCATCGCCCGCCTGCTGGGGGTGCCGGAGGCCGATGCCCCGGACCTCCTGCGCTGGTCGAACGCCATGGTCGGCATGTACCGGGCCGGGCGCGGCCGCGCGGATGAGGTCGCCGCCGCGACCGCCGCCGCCGAGTTCACCGCCTATCTTGACGCGATCTTCCGCGCGCCCATAACCCACAGCCTGATCGCGCAACTCCTGGAGGTGGAGCGGGACGGCACCCTCACCCGCGCCGACATTAACGCCACCTGCATCCTGCTCCTGAATGCCGGGCACGAGGCGACGGTACACACACTGGGCAACGGCATCGCGGGCCTCTGCGACGCGGGGCTCTGGGGCGGCCCCGTCACCCCGCCGCTCATCGAGGAGGTCCTGCGCCACGACCCGCCGCTGCACCTCTTCACCCGCTACGCTCTGGAGGATGCGGAGCTTCACGGGCATTGTTTCGCGCGCGGGGAACAGCTCGGCCTGCTGCTCGCCGCCGCCAACCGCGACCCCGGCGTCTATCCCGATCCGGCACGTCTCGACCCGACCCGTTTCCCGGACGCGCCGCCCCATACGAGCTTCGGCGCCGGGCTTCACTTCTGCCTCGGCGCCCCGCTCGCGCGACTGGAATTGCTGCACGCGTTCCAAGCCCTGACCGAACGCTGTCCCAGGCTCCGAATCGTGGACGCGCCCCGCTATGCGGATATCTTCCACTTCCACGGGCTCGACCGGCTGACGGTGCGACTGGGGTGACGCGCCGCGCCGCGGCAGGATCGGAACCCCGTCTATTGTATTGTCCTATCAGGATGGCCATTTCGATTGCATGAAACAATCGAGTATCAGGAGGCGATCATGACGGACCCAACACGGCAAACCCCCGACACCCTCAGCGATGCGAAGAACTGGCTTCGGGCGAGGACGACCCTCGTGCTTCCCAACTGGACGCTGGTCGCATCCGGCGTCGCCGCGCTCGTCCTGATCCTGCTCGCCCTCGACTGATCCGCGGCAAGGCGTGACCGGAACGCCCGCCGGTCGCGCCGACGATCACTCCGCCGCGATCCGTCGCCCCGCCAGCAGCGTCTTGAGATAGCGCCCGGTATGGCTGCCTTCGACTTCTGCGATCTGCTCCGGCGTGCCGACCGCGACGACCTCGCCGCCGCCATCGCCGCCCTCGGGACCGATATCGATCACGTGGTCGGCGGTCTTCACCACGTCGAGATTATGCTCGATCACCACGACCGAATTCCCCTGATCCACCAGTTCGTGCAGCACCTCGAGCAGCTTGCGCACGTCCTCGAAATGCAGCCCCGTCGTCGGCTCGTCGAGGATATAGAGTGTCCGCCCGGTGCTCCGCTTCGAAAGCTCCTTCGACAGCTTGACCCGCTGCGCCTCGCCGCCCGACAGCGTCGTGGCCTGCTGCCCGACCTTGATGTAGCCAAGGCCCACCCGCATCAGCGCGTCCATCTTCTCGCGGATCGACGGCACCGCCTTGAAGAAGGTCTGCGCATCCTCGACCGTCATGTCGAGGACGTCGGCGATGCTCTTGCCCTTGAAATGGATCTCCAGCGTCTCGCGGTTGTATCGCTTGCCGTGGCACGTCTCGCACTCGACATAGACGTCCGGCAGGAAGTGCATCTCGATCTTGATGACGCCGTCGCCCTGACAGGCCTCGCACCGCCCGCCCTTGACGTTGAAGCTGAACCGTCCGGGCTTGTAGCCGCGGGTCTTGCGACTCCGGCAGACCCGCGAACCAGTCGCGGATCGGCGTGAAGGCCCCGACATAAGTCGCGGGGTTCGAACGCGGCGTCCGCCCGATGGGCCGCTGGTCGATGTCGATCACCTTGTCCAGATGCTCCAGCCCCTTCACCGTCTCGCAGGGCGCGGGCGTCTGCCGCGCGCCGTTGAGCTTCATGGACGCCGTCTTGAACAGCGTCTCGATGGTCAGCGTGGACTTGCCCCCGCCCGACACGCCGGTCACCGCGACGAACTTGCCGAGCGGATAATCGACCGTCAGGCCCTTGAGGTTATTGCCCGTCGCCTTCACCACCGACACCTTCTTGCGGTTGCCCTTGCGGCGTTTGTCCGGAACCGGGATCGACTTGCGCCCCGACAGGTAATCGCCGGTGACGCTGGCGGGATTTGCCTCCAGCTCGGCGGGCAGGCCATGGGCCACCACCGTCCCGCCATGCACCCCTGCGCCCGGTCCGATGTCGTAGACGTAGTCCGCCTCGCGGATCGCCTCCTCGTCATGCTCCACCACGATCACCGTATTGCCCTGATCGCGCAGGTTCTTGAGCGTCGTCAGAAGCCGGTCGTTGTCGCGCTGATGCAGGCCGATGGACGGTTCGTCCAGAACGTACAGAACGCCCGTCAGACCCGACCCGATTTGTGACGCGAGCCGGATCCGCTGGCTTTCCCCGCCACTCAGCGTCCCCGCATTCCGCGACAGCGTCAGGTATTGCAGACCGACATTGTTCAGGAACCCGAGCCGTTCGCGGATTTCCTTGAGGATCGCCCGCGCGATCTCGTTGTTCTGCTTCGACAGCGCCTTTGGCACCTCCTCGCACCAGGCCAGCGCCTCGGAGATAGACATTTCAACGATTTGCCCGACATGCTTCATGTCGATCTTGACGGCCAGCGCCTCCGGCCGCAGGCGATAGCCGCCGCAGGCACCGCAGGAGCGGTTGTTCTGGTAGCGCTCGAATTCCTCCCGGACCCAGGCGCTGTCGGTCTCGCGATAGCGCCGCTGCATGTTCGGGATCACCCCCTCGAACACCCGGCTCACCTCGTAGATCCGCCCGCCCTCGTCGTAGCGGAACTTGATCTTCTCCTTGCCCGATCCGCGCAGGAAGACCTGCTGCACCTCGGCGGACAGATCCTTCCACGGGACCTTGGAATCGAACTCGAAATGCTTGGCGATGGCGTTGATCGTCTGGGTGAAATACGGGCTCTTGGTCTTGTTCCAGGGCGCGATGGCCCCCTTCGCCAGCGGCAGCGTCACATCCGGCACCACCAGCCGCTCGTCGAAGAACAGCTCCATCCCCAGCCCGTCGCAGACCGGGCAGGCCCCGAACGGCGCGTTGAAGGAGAACAGCCGCGGCTCGATCTCGGGGATGGTGAATCCGCTGACGGGACAGGCGAATTTCTCGCTGAACGTGTGCCGCTCCGGGTCGCCCTCCTTGGGCGCCGTCTCCAGGATCGCGATCCCGTCGGCCAGATCCAGCGCCGTGCGGAACGAATCCGCCAGCCGCGTCTCCAGCCCCTCGCGCACGACGATCCGGTCGACCACCACGTCGATGTCGTGGCGGAACTTCTTGTCCAGCTCCGGCGGGCTGTCGAGATCGTGGAACTCCCCGTCCACCTTCACCCGCTGGAACCCCTGCTTGCGCAGCTCCAGCATCTCCTTGCGGTATTCGCCCTTCCGGTCGCGCACGATGGGAGCGAGCAGATAGCCGCGCGTCCCCTCTTTCATCGCCATCACGCGATCGACCATGTCCTGCACCTGCTGGGCGGTGATCGGCTCGCCGGTGGCGGGGGAATAGGGTGTGCCCGCCCGCGCAAACAGCAGGCGCATATAATCGTAGATCTCGGTGACCGTCCCGACGGTGGAGCGGGGATTCTTCGACGTCGTCTTCTGTTCGATGGAGATGGCCGGCGACAGGCCGGAGATGTGGTCCACATCCGGCTTCTGCATCATGTCGAGGAACTGCCGCGCATAGGCCGACAGCGATTCGACGTAGCGCCGCTGCCCCTCGGCATAGATCGTATCGAAGGCGAGCGAGGACTTGCCGGATCCCGACAGGCCGGTGATGACCACCAGCTTGTCGCGGGGGATATCGACGTCGATGCCCTTGAGATTGTGCTCGCGCGCGCCGCGCACCTCGATGAATTTCTGCTCGGCCATGCTGCCCCCGGTGCGTCAGCGCCACAATCTAGGGATGGGCGACCGCATGGCAATCACCTCCCCCGGAATCGGCGAGAACATTCACGGAACGTTTACCAAGTTTCGGGACGCTCGAACAGGGTGGACCTGCGCGCCATCCGACATCCAGGGGATGAGGGGCCTTACCCCGTCCCCTGCCCCGTCCGCTCCGCCCGCCGCCCGGACCAGATCGCCAGGACGAGGCCGAGGACGCTGACCCCCACGATGGCCGAGAAGAGCAGCGGCGCCCCGCCGCCCGCCAGCAGGAGCGCGAAGACCGGTGTGCCCGTCACCGTCCCGAGATTGCCGAGCTGGGCGATGGCCCCCGTCGCCCGCGCCCGGTCCGCCGGCGCGTCGTTCAGCGCCGGGATCGCCGCGAAGCTGGCCCCCGGGATCAGGCCCATGAACGCGAAGCCCAGCTCGACCGCGCCGGGCATGCCCAGCCCCGCACCCGCCAGCCCCAGAGCCGTTCCCGCGAACCCGGCCCCCGCCACCGCATGGGGCGTGAACCGGCGGCAGAGCGCACCCCCGGCCAGCGTCGTCAAGAGCGTCACCACCGGCAGGATCGTCGCCAGCGACGGACGCCCGAGCACGTCCGGAAGGAACGCGATCGCCGCGATGAAGAGGAACGTGTAGCAGACGAAACCGAGGGCCGGTGCGACACTCCGCCAGCGACCGTAGATCGCCCGGTGCACCGCCAGCGGATCGAGCGAGATCGCGGTCCGCGGCACCCGCGGCACCCGGCGCCAGAGCGGGACCGCCAGCGCCAGCATCCCTGCCCCGTGCAGGGCGAACAGGAGCGGCAGCCCCCCCGTCGCCAGCACCGCCGGAAAGACCTGCGCCGAGATCGCGAGCGACGCGCCGAAGAACACCGCCCAGAGACCCATGACCAGCGGCCGGTCCCGGTCGCTCGCCGCCGCGGCCATCAGGGGCGGGCCGCCCACCACCAGCGCCAGATGCGCCAGCCCCTCGACCACCCGCGACGCGGCGAAGAGGCCGAAGGGCGGCATCATCGCCTGGACCAGCGACATCGCCCCGGCCAGCAGCAACCCGGCGAGGAACGTCCGCCCCGGCCCGAACCCCGCCGCGATCCCCCCGGCCATCGCCCCGAGCAGGAGGCCCATCATTCCGACAAGCGACACGAGGAAGGCGACGGCCGTCACCGGCCTGTCGAAGGCCTCGGCCACGAACGGCAGCGTAAGGGAGATCTTGCCGAACTGCGCGGCCGCCAGCAGCCCCGCGAGAAAGACGAGAAGGACCAGAGGCCAGTCCGTGCGATGCATCTTCTCTTCCTTGCGGGGTCGGGGGATCGCGCGCGCGGAGGCGTGAACGGGCCAGGGGCACGGGACGCCCGTCGCGGGCCTGCGCCTCCGGCGGGAATATTTCCGGAGCAAAGAGGCGGACCGGGGGAGCTTCGAGGCCCCGCCTCCGGCCGTAGCGACGGGACTAGAAGTGGATGGCCCGCCCGTCCGCATCCAGCACGCTCTCGTGCATCATCTCCGACAGGGTCGGATGCGGGAACACGGTATGCGCCAGATCCTCCTCCGTGGTCTCAAGCTGGCGGCCGATGACGTAACCCTGGATCAGTTCGGTCACCTCGGCGCCGATCATATGCGCGCCCAGCAGCTCGCCGGTCTTCTTGTCGAAGATCGTCTTCACCATACCCTCCGGCTCGCCGAGTGCTATGGCCTTGCCGTTGCCGATGAACGGGAAATGACCGACCTTGATATCGTGTCCGGCCTCCTTGGCCCTGGCCTCGGTCATGCCGACGCTCGCGACCTGCGGATGGCAATAGGTGCAGCCCGCGATGCTCTCGGGTCGCACCGGATGCACGTCGTTCCTTCCGGCGATAAGCTCCGCCACCATGACGCCCTCGTGGCTGGCCTTGTGCGCCAGCCAGGGTGCCCCGGCGATGTCGCCGATGGCATACACACCCTCGACGCCCGTGCGGCAATATTCATCCGTCACGACATGGGACTTCTCGACCTTCACCCCGGCCTCTTCCAGCCCGAGCCCCTCGACATTGCCGACGATGCCCACGGCGGAAATCACCGTGTCGAATTCGTGGGTCTCCGCCTTGCCGTTCGATTCGATGGTGGCGATCACCTTGTCCGCCTGCCGGTCCAGCGCCTTCACGATGGCCTTCTGGAGGATTTTCATCCCCTGCTTCTCGAAGGCCTTCTTTGCAAAGGCGGAAATCTCCTCATCCTCTACCGGCAGGATCCGGTCCATGACCTCCACCACCGTCGTCTCGGCCCCCAGCGTGTTGTAGAAACTGGCGAACTCGATCCCGATCGCGCCCGATCCGATGACCAGCAGCTTCTTGGGCATGTGCGGCGGTTGCAGCGCGTCCTTGTAGGCCCAGACGCGCTTCCCGTCCGCCTCCAGCCCCGGAAGGTTCCGGGCCCGTGCGCCGGTGGCGACCACGATGGCGGGAGCGGACAATTCCTCGGTGCCCTTGTCGGTCTTGACCGAAACCTTGCCCTTTCCGGCCAGCTTCGCCTCGCCCATGATCGTCATGACCTTGTTCTTCTTGAACAGATGCCCGATCCCGCCCGAAAGCTGCTTGGCCACGCCGCGCGAGCGTTTCACCACCGCATCCAGATCGTAATCGATCCCGTCGCATTTCAGGCCGAACTCCTTGGCCCGGTGCATCAGGTGGAACACCTCGGAAGAGCGCAGCATGGCCTTGGTCGGGATGCAGCCCCAGTTGAGGCAGATGCCGCCCAGATGCTCGCGCTCGACGCATGCCACGTTGAGCCCGAGCTGCGCCGCGCGGATGGCGGCGACGTAGCCGCCCGGACCCGCGCCGATCACGATCATGTCGAAGGATTTGGCCATGTTCCGAACCTCTGTCGCGGCAAGTCGCTCGACGGTGAACGATCCGCCCCGGTTCCTCAACCCCGCATCGCCCCCCCGGGCCGCGCGCCCCGCCGGCCCTCAGGCCCCGCGCAGGTCCCGCACCACCGCCCCATACCCGCCGTCGTCGAGGAACTTCCGCTCCCCCGCGGTACTCCGACGCCCCAGCGCGGCATTCCGGAACGGGAACCGCCCGAACCGCCGGATCACCGCCCGATGCGCCCGCGCGTGCAGCAGGGTCTCGGGCGCATCCATCCGCATCCCGATCAGGCGCACGGCCCGCTCCTGATCGGACAGGCTCTCCGAATGTTCCAGCGGCATGTAGAAGAACTGCCGCGCCGCGCCCTCGACGCCCAGATCCTGCCCCCGGCGGATCGCCGAGGAGGTCACCCCCCGCGCCCGCGCGTCGGTCGCGAAGGCCTTGGCGCTGTCGCGGAACATGTTGCGCGAAAACTGGTCGGTCAGGATCAGGAACGCCAGCGTTCCCCGCGCGCTCCCCTGCCAATGGTCCAGCGCGCCGTCCCGCGCCGCCTCCCAGGTCGCGCCGAACTTCTCCACGATGGTCGCGTCCAGCGCGTCGCCCCCCGCATACCATTCCTCCGGCCCGCATTCCTCCAGCCAGAAGGTCAGCACCGCCTCCGGATCCCGCTCCATCCCCGTTTCTCCCGCGCTCATTTCGTCCCCTCCCCGGTCGACCTGTCGTCCCACTCCTCCACCAGGTTGCCCATGGTGACCGGCGTGGTCCCGGTCGGGGAGACGGCGACATACTGTCCCATCTCCTCGCCCGCCCAGGCGGCCCGCCGCGACATCCGCCACATAGCATATCCCGCCAGCGCCAGCATCAGCACTCCGATGAACAGGAAGAACCCCCGCGGCCCGACCACCCCCATCAGCCAGCCCATGAACAGCGGCCCGCCGATCGCCCCCACCCCGTTCACGAACAGGAGCCGCGCGGAGGCCGACGCCATATCCTCCGGCGCGAGGTAATCGTTCGTATAGGCCAGCAGCAGACCATAGAGCGGATTCGCCATCCCGCCCACGAGAAACGCCGAGGCGAGCAGGCCCGCATATCCGAACAGCCCGGAGAACCCGAGCATGCAGCCCACGAACCCCACCATCGCGCCGATCACCACCAGCCGCCGCCGGTCCACCCGGTCCGACAGCCAGCCGACCGGGTATTGCAGCACCATCCCGCCCGTGTAGATCGCCGAAACGAACAGCGCGATCTGCCCGGGCGTCAGCCGTGCCAGCGCCCCGTAGACGCCCGCCATGCCGAACATGCCAGAAAACACGGCGCCCAGCAGGAAGATGCCCACGAAGCCCAGCGGCGACACGCGGTACAGCGCCCGGAACGACATCGGCTTCGTCGTCTCGAACGGCGGTACCGGCGTCGCCGACAGAAGGATCGGCGTGAAGGCGAGGCTGACCAGCACCGAGACCGCGACGAACAGCTCGTAATCGCTCGCATCGCCCAGCGCGAACAGCGCCTGCGCCGCCACGATCCCCACCATCTGCGCGATCAGGTAGAGCGACAGCGCCCGGCCCCGCATCTCGTTCGTCGTCGTGTTGTTGAGCCAGCTTTCCGCGACGATATAGACCCCGCAGAAACAGAACCCGAGCAGCAGGCGCAGGCCGGTCCACGCCACCGGATCGGTCAGCGCGGGATAGAGGATCAGACCCGCGCTCGCGAGCGACCCCAAAGCCGCGAAGACCCGCACATGCCCGACCCGCCGGATCATGTCCGGCACCAGTTGCGAGCCCAGCAGGAACCCCGCGAAATAGCTCGACATCACGATCGACATCGCGCCGGTCGAGAACCCCTCCATCTCGCCCCGGACGCCCAGAAGGGTGCCCTGGATTCCGTTGCCCATCATAAGGAGCGTGATGCCGAGCAGCAGGGCCCAGGAATTTCGGACGACGGGCATCATGGCGGGGGACTCGCGAAGCGTATTTCTCCCCGCGCCTACGCCCCGCCCGGACACGCGTCCACACCGAATGCGACGCGCGGGGGAGCGTTGCCGAAGCGGGCGGCGGAGGGGACGATTAGACTTTACAGAACAGGTACGTGACCCTGCGCGGGACGGCGTTCCGGGCAGCATCGCGGGTTTTCCATCAGTATTGAGACGGGCTCGCGCTAAACTCGTAGTCTTGCGCCAGCCGAATGGGTTCTGATGTCGGTATAGAGCGGATCATAATAACGCGTCACCTGTTGCAAAAGCCGCACTGAAATGCCCCGGTGGTTGGGTTCAACGATTTTCTTTGCCGAAGATTCGGCCGTTATCTCTTTTCCAAGGTAGCGCGCTGTTTGGTCTCAAACCTCTCCCAGACATGCATACGTCCTTTCTGACGTGCGTCGGCCAGCCATAGCCTCTTGCGTACGCCTGCCGTTTCCAACGCGCGATACTTGTCGCCGGAGAACTTCGGCCAGTCGATGGCCAATCCGACTTTGACCATCTCCGCGGAGAGGTCGCGGCCATCCGGTAGGTAACAGCGGGCAACCGTGCGACCGTACGCGTCTTGTTCGGCAACCTCCGCCCGCACAACCTGTCCTTTGCACAACGCAACCAAACCCCACTTGGCTTTCTGTCCATAGGGGTGATTTAATTCAGGTGCATCGACACCAAACAAGCGGATTTGGGTTTTCTTGATGACCACCGTGTCACCATCGATGACATAGGCAGAGCCTAGGATGGCCAGCCTATTTAGCTGCGATTTTGCGCTTTTTGCATCAAAATGCGGAGGGATTGCCTTGGTTTTCTTATGGGACGCCGTTTGGCGAGGTGGCGCGCTGTCGCGGTGCAAGCCTTTGATGCCAATCACACCGATCAGGAGACTGACCAGCAGAATGAAGATAACTACAGTTTCCAAACGATCAGGCCCTATTTCACCATTTCGAACCAAGTATTGCACGGGAGCGAACCTAGCAGGTTTCCGCCACAACCACCCAGAACAAAGATCGTATGGTAAGGAACTGATTGCTGGAAAGGACGCCGGTAGTGTGGTCGTTCATGGGAAGCAGCAGGAACTTGTGCCTCCTAGCGGAAGACTGACAGTCCGAGTGCCGATCAAATGGGCCGGTCGAAGCGGGGTGAATATCGGGATGCCAGGACCTGCGACATGCGCAGAGCGATGGAGCGATGGAGCGATGGAGCGATGGAGCGAACGAGCGTCGAGATGGTCCATTCCGTAACCCTCAATTCGACTTACCCCCTGTAGGGGCGAGGGGCGCTGCCGCCGATCAATACTGGCAGCAGATTTCGCCTCACCTCCCGCATCTAGATCGTCAACATCGAGCAGGCCATGGCGCTCCGCGACCGCGCTGCCGGGACCCCCGCCCACCTCGGCTCCGTCCAGAAGGTCGCCCTGAAGGCGGTCGACCCGTCGGCGCAGGGCTCGCTCCTCTGAACCGGGCAAGCGCGCGCGGACGGGGCCTCGTCCGGTCAGACCCGCGATTCCGGCAAATCCGCTTTGCATTCGCGCGGTCATGACCAAGGTCACGACGCATGTCACGACCGTCGTCACGACGTGGGTCTACCCCTCGGGCAGCAGCAGCGACGCATCCCCGTAGCTGAAGAAGCGATAGCGTTCCCGGACGGCATGGGCATAGGCGTCGAGCATCCGCTCCCGCCCCATCAGCGCCGAGACGAGCATCAGCAAGGTACTCTGCGGCAAGTGAAAATTGGTGATGAGCCCGTCGGCCACCCGGAACGCGAAGCCCGGACGGATGAAGATATCCGTCTCCCCGCGGAACGGCGCGAGGGCGCCCCCCTGCGCCGCACTCTCGATCAGGCGCAGCGCGGTCGTCCCCACCGGGATCACCCGCCCCCCCCGCGCCTTGGTTTCCGTCATCTCGTCAACGGCTTGCACGCCGACGTTCCCCCATTCCGCATGCATCCGATGGGTCGTGACATCCTCCACCTTCACCGGCAGGAACGTCCCCGCCCCGATATGAAGGGTCACCTCCGTGAACGCCACCCCGCGCGCTCTAAGTGATTGAAGCAAAAGGGTGTCGAAGTGCAGCGACGCGGTCGGTGCCGCGACCGCCCCTGCATGACGGGCCCAGATCGTCTGGTAATCGTCCCGGTCCCGCGCGTCCGGCGCCCGCTTCGACGCGATATACGGCGGCAGAGGCATTTGACCGACCGCGTCCAGAACGGCATCCAAGTCCCTGTTTCCGCTATCGAACGTCAGGACGACTTCCGACCCGTCCTTGGCCCCGACCGCCGCCGTCAGCCCTTCCGCGAACTCGATCCGGTCCCCCTCCCGCATCTTCCGCAGCGGCTTTCCCAATGCCCGCCAGGATCCGTCGGCGCGCGGTGCGACCAACGTGAACTCCACCCGCGCGCGCCCCGGCCCGTCGGTCGAGGTACGGACCCGCTCGCCGGAGAGCCGGGCGGGTATCACCTTGGTATCATTCAGGATCAGCCGGTCGCCCGGTCGCAACCATTCCACCAGATCGGTCACGGTCGCATCCGTGATCGCGTCCGGCTGCACCACCATCATCCGCGCCGAGGACCGCGGCCGCGCGGGCCGCGTCGCGATCAGGTCGTCGGGCAGGTCGAAATCGAAATCGCTCAGTTTCATGCCGCCTCCTACCCTCCCGGCGGTGCCCTGCGAAAGATGTCGCGGAACAGTCCCGGCGTGAGGATCGACAGCGGATTGACCTGAACCTGCGGGTTCGCCGCGGCACCCCGAAGGCGGTAGGTGAAGCCGAACAGCCCCTCGTCGCGCCGGGCGAACAACGCGCCGAACAGACCGTTCACGAGGTAGATGGGGGAGATCACCCCTTCCATGTCGAGTGTCTTCGATCCGAGGTCGTAGATGCCGTCCGCCGTGATCGACATACTCGGGCCGACGGCGCTGGCGCGACGGACGAGGATATCGTCGGGGCGCAGGTCGAAATCGCTTTCGACGGTGGCAAAGAACAACCCCTCTCCGCCGAGTTGCTCGAGGATGCCCACGACGCTCAGCGCCTGCAGCAGGGAGGCGAGCGCGGGCGCGTTCCGGACCCGCAGATCCGCCATCCGGAGGGCCCCGCGATAGAGGCCCGCCTGTCCGGTGGGCCGCAGGGTCAGGATCGCCGTCCCCCCGCGCGCATCCTGAAAAAGACCGGCGGAGCGCAGGATCCCGCCCGCATCGGTCCCGCGGATCTGGACAACCGTGCCCCCGTCCTGCGGAACGAGCACGCCCTCCACCGGGGCCGCCCCGTTGATGCGTCCGGTGAACTGCCCCGAGCCGCCGGCCAGCGTCGCCCGCAGGTCGGTGAGCGCGATCCCCTCGGTTATCGTGAGGCGGTTCAACGCGATGTCGAGCGGCGGCCCGCCGCCCCCGCTGCCGGACCCGCCGGTCCCGAGAAGGGCGCGACGAAGGTCGGCGACGCCGCCGCGGATCGCGATGGCGGGCGCCGCTCCCCGGCCCCGTCCGGTCAGGGTCACCGGCCCGTCGAACCATCCGGTCCGGACCGTGTCGAACACCGCCCGCTCGAGTCCCCCGCCGGACCGAAGATTCACGCGACCGCTTGCGTCGAGGCCGGGTGCGTCGAGGCTGACGCGGGTCACGTCGGGCGGCGTGCCGAGGGTTGCCTCGACGCGGAAATCCGCGTCCCGTTCCGCCGGTTTCGACCACGAGATCGCGGGAAGCGACGCCGCCATTCCGCGCAGGTTCGAGGTTGCGACGAGGCGCGGCGGCTCTCCCTGCGGCAAGGTCACGTCGATCGCCACATCGGTCCGCCCGCGCAGGTCGACGGCGCCGAGGTCGATCCCGAGGCGGGACAGGTCGTCGGGCGCGACCCGCGCGATCCCGGTCACGCGACCCGGCTCCGGCAGGGGGACGGGTGGACGGGGCGGAGCGTCAGGAAGGATCGGCTCGGTGGATCGCGGCGGCAATGCCTGCCTCCATCCGCCCTCGAACGACACGCCGTCAAAGGTCAGCGCGCCCTCGATCTCCACCGCCGCAGGGGTCGCGACCATCCGCAAACGTCCGCCTTCGAGGCGACGCCCGGGGATCAGCGTGTCCGTGGCGACATCCTGCAGAACCGCCTCCACAGACCAGTCGATATCGGCGGGCGCGTTGCCCGGACGCAGCGGGAGGCGCACCTCCACCCGCGCATCCCCCCGCCCGGACGCCAGGTCCCGGTCGCGGCGCAGGCGATCCAGAAGGCGCAGGGGCCGGTTGTTGACGAGGGTCAGGATATCGCCGATCTCCCCCTCCGCCCGCATCGACAGCTCGCCCATGGCGGGGCGCGCGCGGGCATCGGGAATGACGAAGGTGACGTCGTTCACGGCAATGCGTGTGGTCTCCGGCGTCGCCTCCTCCCCCGGGCCGATGGCGGGGACTTCCGCGTCGTCAACGCGGATGACGAACCGCTCCCCGTCGAGCTGCGCGGCGCCGGACGCATCTTCGGCCGGGGGCATGCGACGCATGAACCGGAAGCGGCCGCCATCGAAGGCGAAGCTGGCCTGGGCGCGGGGCGGCATGCCGGGGGTCAGGCGAAGCGCGCCGGCGACGTCGCGGGCGATTCCGCCGATCAGATTGTTGGCGAACCACCGGCGCGCCTGTTGCTGGAGATCCGGGGGCCAGAGCGCGGTCAGCTCGTCCACTGCCATGCGCGGCACCGCGAGGGTGAGCGTGCCACGGATCCCGTTGGCGAGGAACGCGAGCCGTCCCGCCAGCCGGGCGGTCCCGGACGGGCCTGTCACCATCACCTGCCCCAGATGCAGGCCGAGCGGCGACTGGGTCAGACGCGCCTCGATCAGCCCCTCGTCGAAGGCGACCCGCCGCTCGAACACGCCCTCCGGATTCAGGATCGTCGGCCCGAGCCGAAGCTGCATCTGGACGGGGCCGGTGACACCCTCCTCGAACAGGATTTGTCCCGTGGCCGCCGTGGAGAGGGCATCGGAGGTTGCCCTGGCCTCGGTGACGGCGATGCGATCGCTGCCCGGGATCCACGAAAAGGCGAGCGCCGCCCGGTCGAGGGCCACGGCGGGGCGATCCGTCAGCGCCGCGTCCCGCGCGGCAATCCGGCCGACCAGGGGGCCGGGGGTGCCGTCCTCGGCCACGGACATCTCCGCCGAAGCCGACAGCGTTCCCGTCACGAGCGCCAGCGCGGGGATCCCGGGCAACATGCGGGCAAGGTGGCCCATCGGCATCCCCTCCAGCGACAGGTCGGCCCGCGCGCCGGTGCCGTCACCCGGCCGCGACAGGGTGGCGGAGGCCGCGGCCACCCGTCCCGCCCCGACGGGCAGATCGAGCGACAGCGTCAGCCGGGCGCCGTCCCCGTCGCGCAGCAGGATGAGGGCGCCGTCGCGCACCTCCTGCGAGATGCCGGTGATGGCGTCGCGGGCGCGCAGGGTGATGCCCGCGACCGACAGGCTGTCGAGATCGGCGATCACCGGACGGGACATCGCGTCGTCCAGCAAGGCGAGGGCCGCGGGCCAGTCCGCGGGCAGACCGCCGCCGCCGCCGGCCCCGAGCGCGAGCGTGATCCGCCCGTCGGCATCCCGCGCCACGTCGAGCGCCAGCCCTTCGACATCCAACGCCCGGGGGCGGAGGGTCCCGCGGGCCAGCGCCGGGCCGTCCAGCGTCACCCGCGTCTCCGGCAGGCGGAGAACCTCCGTCCCGGCCTCCGACAGATATGCGTCGCGAACCCGGAGGCGAAGCGCCTGGGCGTCGAGATCGTAGGCCAGCGCGATATCCCCGATGGCGAGGCGGGCGGCGCCGAGGTCGCGACTGGCGCGCGCCTCGATCCGCTCCACCGCCCAGGCCGGGAGTGCGACGGGTCCCCGCGTCAGCCGGTATGCCGTTCCCGCCGCAAAGCAGAGCGCCACCAGCAGAACCACGCCGACGACGCGCAGGACGGCGCGCGGCAGGCGGGTACGAGGGCGGGCATCGGGCATGGACGGGTCCGGGATGGGGGCGCGCGCGAAGGCCGCACCTTGACCCGACCCCGTCCGGGTTCCAAGTCCCGTGGGGCGACGCGTCGCGCCCCAGCCAAAGGAGAGATCCCTATGAATACCGAGATCGAGATCGCGCCGGGTCAGCCCGCGCCGGACTTCACCCTGCCCCGGGATGGCGGCGGAACGGTGTCGCTGGGCGAGCTGCGCGGCAGGCAGGTCGTGCTGTATTTCTATCCCAAGGACGACACGCCCGGATGCACCAAGGAGGCGATCGGGTTCACGGAATCCGCGGATGCGTTCGAGGCGGCGGGGGCCGTCGTGGTGGGCGTGTCGAAGGACAGCGTGGCCAAGCACGACAAGTTTCTCGCCAAGCATTCGCTGGGCGTGATCCTGGCCTCCGACGCGGAGGGCAGCACCTGCGAGGATTACGGTGTCTGGGGCGAGAAGAGCATGTACGGCAAGACGTATATGGGGATCGAGCGGGCTACGTTCCTGATCGATGCCGAGGGCACGGTGAAGCAGGTCTGGCGCAAGGTGAAGGTGCCGGGGCATGTGGAGGCGGTTCTGGAGGCGGCCCGGGGCTGAACCGGCGGGGCCGGAGAAGGGGATCCTGCCCATTGTTCACTGACTGGTGACCGCCCGCGACCGATCGCAAGTGGCGTCGAGCGGCGGCACTTCAGGCGTCGGAACGGCGAAATCCTGCGCAAAACCCGCGGCAAGGGGGCCGTTTCGGGCAGACCGGTTGCCCCCCTTCCCCACCGGTCCTAGAAACCGTCGGCAAGAGGACCGGAGGGACATCCGGGACGGGGAACGGGGACGACCGAAGCCAGGATCGCGAGGTTCGGGGCACGGCGCAGACGGGAGATACGGGACTTGAAGCAACGCCTGTCCGACAGGGTCAACGCACGCCTTGAGCGGCATCTCCCCGAGCAACGCCTTTTTCTGAAATCCGACGACGGGACGCGCTTCGTGCGCATGCGACCGGCCACGCAGGCCGGGATCCTGATGGGCGGTGCCGTTCTCGTGGGCTGGACCGTGATCGTCACGTCGTTCTTCCTGATCGGCGCGATTTCATCCAGTTCGTCCCGCGAGCAGACGGCCCAGGCGCAGCTCGCCTACGAGACCCGGCTCGAGGCCCTGTCGGGGGAGCGGGATGTCCGTACCCGCGAGGCGAAGCAGGCGCTCGAGCGGTTCTATGCGGCGCTGGAAGAAGTCTCGAAGATGCAGGAGCAGCTTCTTGCCGCCGAGCAGCGGAACCGGGAGCTGGATACCGGGATCGAGGTCATCCAGCGGACGCTGCACCGGACCGTGGCCGAACGCGACACCGCCCGCACGGAAATGACCGAAGCGCTCGCCCGCCTAGAGAACGCGCCCGAGGCCGCAGCACGGGCCGAACGCCTCCATGCCGATGCCGCCGCCACAGCCGCCGCTCTCGCAGAGGCGCTGGACGCTACCGCGATGCAGCGGGACGAAGCCGTCGTGGTTGCCCGCACCGCCGATGGCGAGGTCCACCGGATGGAGGCCCTGGCCGAAATCGTCGCCGATCGCAACGACCGCATCTTCAGCCGTCTGGAGGACGCCGTCGAGGTCTCCCTCGAACCGCTGGAGAAGGTGTTCGAGCGGTCCGGCATCTCCACCGACGCGATCCTGGAGCAGGTGCGCCGCGGCTATTCCGGTCAGGGCGGCCCGCTGGAACCGATGGTGATGTCCTCCCGCGGCGACCCGTCGGGCGACCCGGATCTCGATACGCAGCGGGCCAATCGCCTGCTGAACCGGCTGGAGGAGGTCGATCTCTATCGCATCGCCGCCGAAAGCCTGCCGCTGGCCCATCCCGTCCCCGGCCCCCATCGCCGGACTTCCGGATTCGGGCCGCGCTGGGGCCGGATGCATTCGGGGCTGGATTTCGCCGGGGCTCGCGGTTCCGAAATCCGCGCGACCGCCGAGGGCACCGTGATCCATGCGGGATGGCAGTCGGGCTACGGCAAGCTCGTCAAACTGCGGCATCCCCTTGGTTTCGAGACGCGGTATGCCCATCTCAGCAGCATCGACGTGGCCGTGGGCCAAAGTGTCTCGCGCGGGCAGCGCATTGGTGGTATGGGAACCACCGGACGATCCACCGGCGTGCATCTGCACTATGAAGTTCGCCGCAGCGGCAAGGCGCTGAACCCAGTCACCTTTTTGAACGCAGGTCAGGATGTTTTCTAAATCTAAGCTGAATCAGCAAGGCGGCGACGCCGACAAATCCAAGCAGGGCGGCAACGCACCGCCGTCCCAGCCGCAATCGGCACCCCCCAAGCCGGGCGGTGTCGATCTGGGCGCGGGCGCCGCGGCGATGAAGCCGAAGGTCGCCGCCTCCACCCTGTCCTCGGACCTGATGATCAAGGGCGACATCAAGACCACCGGCGACATCCAGGTCGAGGGCGAGATCGAGGGCAACATCTCCGCCCACCTCCTGACCGTCGGCGAGGGTGCCGTGGTCCGGGGCGAGGTCGTGGCCGACGACATCGTCGTCAACGGCCGGGTGATCGGACGCGTGCGCGGCCTCAAGGTTCGCCTGACCTCCACCGCGCGGGTCGAGGGCGACATCATCCACAAGACCATCGCAATCGAATCGGGTGCCCATTTCGAGGGTGCGGTCCAGCGACAGGACGACCCGCTGGGCGGCAAGAACAACGGCCCCGTCCCGACCGGCAAGCCCGAGGCGCCCAAGACCTGATCCGTCCCCCGTGACGGAAGACCAATGCCCGACCCCGCTTCCGCAAGGAGGCGGGGTTTCGCTTTTTAGAGGCGGGGCGTCCCGGTCGGTCGTGCTGTCCACCATCGGATCGCTCGGCGATCTCTATCCGGTCCTTGCCTTGGCGCTGGCGCTGGAGGCCCGGGGGATCCGGGCGCGGCTCGCCCTGTCGCCGGACGATTGCGCCGTGGCCCGCGACTGGGGCCTGGATGCCACGGCGGTCGGACCCTCGGAGGCGGAGGTCTGCGCGGCCCTCGGCCTGACCCGCGACGGCATCGCCGCCTCCGTCCTGCGCGATCCGGGACCGTTGCTGTCCCGGGCGCTGATCCCCCTGCTCCCTGCGATGACCACGCAGGTGCGGGATCTGGCACGGGATGCGGGCTGCATCGCAGGGACGACCTTCGCGCTGCATGCCTCCCTTGCGGCGGAGCGGAATGCCCTACCCTACGCGCCGATCCTGCTGCAGCCGATGGTGACGTTCTCGGCCCACGACCCACCCGCCGTGCCCGCCTTCCGGGCGGCGGTCCGAGCCCCGCGCAACCGGCTCTCGCTGATTTGGAACCGTGGCATCATGGCCGCCGCGCGCGCCGTCCTGCGACAGCGTCACGGCGCCGAACTGAGCGCCGTTCGCGCCGGGTTCGACCTGTCGCCACAACCGGGAACGCCGCTGCTCGACCATGGGGCGGAGGTTCCGCTCCGGCTCGGTCTCTGGTCGCCGTCCTTCGCGTCCATCCCCCCGGACGCCCCCCCGAACCTTCGGGTCACGGGCTTCCCACCCGCGCCACGCGGCGAACTGCCCGACGACATCCGACGCTGGATCGCGGCGGGTCCGGCACCGCTGATCGTGACGCTCGGTTCCATCGCTCAGGGTCTCGGCGGCGCGCGGTTCTGGACGGAGGCGGTGGCGATGGCCCGCGAGATGGGGCTCCGCGCGATCCTGCTGCACGGGTCGGCGACGGTGCCGGAGGGGTCCGAACTGCTCGCCCGACCCTATGCCCCCCATGCGCCGCTCTTCCCGTTGGCAGCGGCGATCGTCCATCACGGCGGTATCGGCACCACGACCGAGGCTCTACGATCGGGTCGGCCGCAGCTCGTGGTCCCCGTCGGTGGCGATCAACCGGACAACGCCGCGCGGCTGGTGCGGATGGGGGTGGCGGTAACGGTGCCGATAGAGCGTTTCACCGCGACGCGGGGCGGCGTGGCCCTGTCGGCCTTGCTCGACCGGTTCGACGATGCCGGCGCCATGGACCTCGCCGCGCGGATCACCGGGGAAGACGGCGCGGACAACGCCGCGGCTCTGCTGGAAGGAATCGTCGCGCGCTGAGCCTGCCCTACTCGGCGTTGGCATCCGCCCGGCTCTTGCCGCTCGCATCCGAGGCCAGCACGCTCGCCATCACGCCGTCCAGCGCCCCGTCCAGCACGCCGCCCGTATCCGAGGTCTCGAATCCGGTCCGCAAATCCTTCACCATCTGGTAGGGTTGCAGGACGTAGGACCGGATCTGGTTGCCCCAGCCCGCATCGCCCTTGGCCTCGTGCGCCGCGTTGATCTCCGCGTTCCGGCGATCCAGCTCCATCTGGTACAGGCGCGATTTTAGCGCCTTCATGGCGATGTCGCGGTTCTGGTGCTGCGACTTCTCGGAGGAGGTCACCACGATATTGGTCGGAATATGGGTGATGCGCACGGCGGAGTCGGTGGTGTTGACGTGCTGTCCGCCCGCGCCCGACGACCGGTAGGTGTCGATGCGGATGTCGTTCGGCGCCACCTCGATCTCGATATTGTCGTCCACGACCGGATAGACCCAGACCGAGCAGAAGGACGTATGCCGCCGCGCGCTGCTGTCATAGGGCGAGATGCGCACGAGGCGATGCACGCCGCTCTCGGACTTGAGCCAGCCATAGGCGTTCTTGCCGCTGATCTTGTAGGCGGCGGACTTGATGCCCGCCTCCTCGCCCGGGGTCATGCTCTGCAGTTCGACATCGTAGCCGCGCTTCTCGGCCCATCGGGTGTACATTCGTGCGAGCATATTGGCCCAGTCGCAGCTTTCGGTGCCGCCCGCGCCGGAATTGATCTCCAGGAACGTGTCGTTGCCATCCGCTTCCCCGTCGAGCAGCGCCTCCAGCTCTTTCTCGGCGGCCGTCTCGACCAGCTTCGCGATGGCGCCCTCCGCCTCGGAGACGATCTCCGCGTCGTCCTCCGTCTCTCCCAGCCCGATCATCTCGACATGATCCGACGTCTCGCGCTCCAGCGTCTCGATCCCCTCGATGGAATCCATCAGGGCCTGGCGGTCGCGCATGAGCTTCTGCGCGCGTTCGGGATCATCCCACAAGGTGGGATCCTCGATCATCGCGTTGAACTCCTCCAGCCGATGGGGCGCCGTCTCCCAGTCGAGACGCCGCTTCAGGAGAGCCACCGACTTGCCGATGGCTTCGACGTTGTTCTGCACTTCTGCGCGCATCCGGGGCCTCCGATGGATCGTCGCCGTCCTATCGCCTGCCCCGTCCGGCGACAAGGTGGCGGGACGGCCCTCGCGGCGCTACCATCGCGTTGGATCGTTCGGGGGGCTGCGTGCGTTGGGTATGCGGTCGATGCGCGCGGTGGGCATCTGGCGAGGGGAAGGATCGAACATGGCCGACACGGGCGGGAAGACGACGAACGATTTCATTGGGGGCAACAAGATCCTGATCGGGCTTGCGATTGTCGCCGTCCTGGGCTGGATCGCGTTCCTCTGGGCACTGAACGAACGCTCCGCCACGGAGCGGGAGATGATGCGGGAAATCGAGGCCGCGGAATTGCAGCAGGTCGAGGTGGCGGAGGCGCTCGCGGCGTTGGAAGCGGCGTCCGGGGAGCTGACGGACATTCAGGCGGGGATCGAAACCTCCGGCAGCGAGCTTGCCTCCATAGATGAACGCCGGGCCGAAGCGCAGACCGCGTTCGAGGCCGAACTGGCCGAACTGGCCGGCCGGCGCGACACCACTTCCTTCGAGCTCGACGGGGAAATCCAGCGGATGACCGAGGAGATCGAAGCCGCCCGCCTGACATTCGAGGGCGAACTGGCGGAACTGACCGACCGACGGGACGTGGCATTGCAGGCGACGTCCGAGGCCGAGGAGGGGCTTCTGGCGGTGAATACCCGCGTCGACGAACAGAACGCGGCGCTGGAAGGACTTCGCGCCGAACAGCAATCGGTCTCTGAAACGCTCCGGCAGGAGCAGGAGCAATTGTCCGGGATCGACGAACGTCTGACCCGCCAAAGCGAGGAGCTTCAGACCGTGGGCGAACGCGTGGAAGCGGTCCGCAGTCAGGAAGCGGAGCTTCGCAACACGCTCGCGACCTTGCAGGAAGAGGCGGCGAACGTGGCACAGGATCTCGCCGACGCCGAATCCCGCACGCAGGAGGCCCGCACCGCCGAAGCGGAGTTCCAGACGCAACTCAGCGGATCGCGGGAGGAAGTCGCCACGCTGGAAAACGACCGGGCGACCCTGGAGGCGGACATTGCCGCCATGACGGAGCGGCAGGCGACGCTGGAAGCCGACGTGGCCGCCGCCGCGGAGCAGCGGGCGCAGGTCCAGACCGAGCTGACCCAGATGACCGAATTGCTGTCCGGGCGCAGCGACGAGCTGGCGGAGATCGAACGCCGGATCGCCGAGGCACAGGCGGCAGGCGGGAGCGCGAGTGCCGCCCGGCTGGCACCGGCCGGAGACGGCGCAGCCGCGGGCGATGAGGAAGCTGCCGCGGAGACCGAAGGGAACGAAGAGGCGTCCGCGGAGGCCGCCGAAAACGGGACCGGTGAGCCGGCCGTGACCGAAGGCGCCGCCGCGACAGAAGGGGCCACGGCGACAGAAGATGCGACCGTCACCGAGGATGCCGCAGCAACCGAAGAGGCGACCGCGACCGAAGACGCGGCTACGACGGAGGAAGCGGCCACCACTGAGGAAGCCGATGCGACCGAGGAAGCGGTCGCCACCGCGGAAACCGCCTCAACCGAAGAGACCGATACGAGCCTCGGCACGGTCGAACAGGCCACCGACAGCGAGGTGGCTGCAGCCGGAACCGTCGAGTCCGGCACCTATGCGAGCGGCGATATCGTCGCGAGCTTTGCCGAGGACGGTACCTTCACGATGGAGAATGGCGCGCGCGACGAGCGCATCGCTGGCACCTACGTCGCGGAGAATGGAAACCTTGTCCTGTCGGAAGCCGAAGGAGACCTGACCCGGGCGGTGTCGTTCCCCCTCACCTGCGGGATCGGGGAGCATGAGGGCGGGTTCGTCCTGATGCAGTCTGCGGAGGACGGCGATTGCGGTCCGCTGACCGACGTGGCGTTCGAACGCGCCGAGTGAGCAGAAGCCGGGGCCGCCTTCGCGCGGCCCCGCCTGATCAGTAAAGCCCGCCGGACGACAGGGCCCCGAATGTCGCCCGTTTCGGCACCACGACCGTGCGGCCCGTCGAGGTCTGCACCTGGGATGGAGACCCGCCGCTCTCGTTGCCCTCTCCCCGCCCGAACAACGGCAGATCGCCTGCCATCGCAAAGCCACCGTCGATGAACGCGCCCCCGCCGATGCCGAAGAACGGATCCTCGCCCTCGCGGAAATACTCCGCCACCACATGCTCGCCGGATGCGCCGTCCGGCAGGCGGGCACCGGTATAGCGGTCGATATTCACGAAGTAGCCGCCGGGTGGGACCTCGAACGGGCCACCGCCGTATTTCCCGATCGCGTCCGCCATGAACTCGTTGAAGACCGGTCCGCACAGTGTCCCGCCCCCCTCCCCGCGCCCCATCGGACGGGGCCGGTCGAAGCCGATATAACAGCCCGCCACGATGGTGGAGGAGAAGCCGACGAACCAGGCGTCCTTCTCCTCGTTCGTGGTGCCGGTCTTGCCGGCGATCGGAACCGGCAGATTGACCGTCCGCGCCGCCGTGCCGCGCTGCACCACCCCCTCCATCATGGAGGTGAGCTGATAGGCGGTGATCGGGTCCATGACCTGCGCGCGATTCGAGACGATCCGGGGTCCGAACCCGGTCTCGAGGGCCGCATATTCCTCGCAATCGGTGCAGGTCCGCTGGTCATGGCGATAGACGGTCCGCCCGTAACGATCCTGGATCCGGTCCACCAAAGTCGGTTCCACCCGCTCGCCGCCATTGGCGAACATCGCGTAGGCCGCGACCATCTTGTAGAGCGTCGTCTCCTGCGATCCGAGCGCATTGGCCAGAAGCTGATCCATGCTGTCATAGACGCCGAACCGCTCGGCATATTCGCCGACGACGTCCATGCCCACATCCTGCGCCAGACGCACGGTCATCAGATTCCGTGACCGCTCGATCCCGGTGCGCAGCGGGGCGGGGCCGTAGAATTTGTTGGAAGCGTTCTTGGGGCGCCAGATCTCGCCGTTGCCCTGGTCGATCTCGATCGGCGCGTCGACCACGATCGTGTTCGCCTGATACCCGCTGTCGAGGGCCGCGGCATAGACGAACGGCTTGAAGCTGGAGCCCGGCTGCCGGGTCGCCTGGGTGGCGCGGTTGAACACCGAATGCTGGTAGCTGAAACCGCCCTGCATCGCGATGACGCGGCCGGTATTCACGTCCATCGCCATGAACCCGCCCTGCACCGCCGGCACCTGACGCAGGGACCAGCCGTCGCCGTCCCGGCGCGTATGGACCACATCGCCCGGCTCGAAATTCTCGAAGAAATCGCCGCGCATCCAGGCGATATCGGATCGCGGGACGGAAACCGTGCCCTCCACGTCCTCGACCCCTAGGGTCAGGGATTGCTCGGCCACATCGAGGACGACGGCCCCGTGCCAGCGTCCGCCGAGATCGACATCCCGCGAGAGCCGCGTCGTCCGCAGCGCCGTCCGCCAGGCCGCCTCGTCCGACAGCAAATCCGCCTCGATCGTAGCCCCCGTGCCGCGCCAGATGCCCTGGCTCCGGTCGTAATCCTCCAGCGCGCGGCGCAGGGCGCGGGCGGCCACGTCCTGCATCTCCGCATCCACGGTGGCCCGGACCGTGAACCCCTGGGTAAAGAACTCCTCCTCGCCGAAATCCTGGCTCAGGCGGCGGCGGATCTCGTCGGTGAAATAGTCGCGAGGCGGAAGAGCCGCGCGGAACGGCGCGAAATGCCCCGACTGCACCGTCAGGAGGGGGCTCGCCTGCGCCTCCTGCATCTCGGCCCGGGTGATGTAGCCGTTCTCGAACATCTCCTTGAGAACGAAGTTGCGCCGCTGTATCGCGCGCTCCACCTCCCGCACCGGATGGTAGTCGGACGGCGCCTTTGGCAGGATCGCGAGGTACGCCGCTTCCTGAAGCGTCAGGTCCGCGAGCGTCTTGTTGAAATAGGTCTGCGCGGCGGCGGCCACGCCGTAGCTGTTCTGCCCGAGGAAGATCTCGTTGAGGTACAGCTCGAGGATACCTTCCTTGTCGAGCGTCTCCTCGATCCGGCTGGCGAGGATGATCTCCTTGACCTTTCGTTCCGCGGACCGGTCCGACGACAGAAGGAAGTTCTTCATCACCTGCTGCGTGATCGTGGAGGCACCGCGCAATCGCCCGCCCCGCGCCGCATCGACCGCCGCGGCCACCATGCCGACCGGGTCGTAGCCCGCATGAAGATAGAAGTTCTTGTCCTCCGCCGAGATGAAGGCCCGCTTCACGAGGTCGGGGATCTCTTCCGCGGGCGCGAACAGGCGGCGTTCGCGCGCGAACTCGTCCATCAGGCGACCTTCGCCCGAATAGATGCGGCTGATCGTAGGGGGCGTGTATTGCGCAAGCTGCTCGTGATTGGGCAGGTCGCGGCCATACATCCACAGGATCCCCCCGACGGTCAGCGCGCCCGCGATCACCCCCAGCGTCACGAAGGAAAAGATGCCCCCGACTGCCGACAGAAGGAACATGGACGCCGCGCCCAACCATGACAGGATGGCCCGTCCCGAGGATTTCATCGCCGCTGTCGTCATGGTTTATCCCGTCCGCATGCAGGTGCGGTCGATATACGCCCGGGGCCGCGCGGCGTCAAAGGCACGCGGGTCCTCGGGCGGCGGGTCGCCGCGTCACCGCGCCGCCATGAACCGTGTCAGCCGGTCGAGTCCCTCGACGATATCCGCCGTGGCGCGCGCATAGCTGAACCGCAGGGTCCCGGCGCCCCGTCCGGGATCGAAATCGAGCCCCGGCGTCACGGCCACGCCTGCCTTGTCGAGGATCTCGGCGGCGAAGGCGCGGCTGTCGTCGGTCAAATGCGTCACATCGGCATAGATGTAGAAGGCGCCGTCCGGCGGGGCGATCCGGTCGAAGCCCGCAAGCGGCAGACCCTCCAGCATCAGGCGGCGGTTCTCGGCATAGATGTCGAGGTTCGCGCGCAGCTCCGCACCCGCTTCCAGCGCGCCGAGGGCCGCGACCTGGCTCGCATGGGGGGCGCAGATGAACATGTTCTGCGCCAGCCGCTCGATGGTCCGCACGTGATCCGGCGGCACGACCATCCAGCCGACCCGCCAGCCGGTCATGGAGAAATACTTGGAGAAGGAGTTGATGACGTAGACGTCGTCGGAAATCTCCAGCGCGCTGACGGCCCGTTCGCCGTATTGGACGCCGTGATAGATTTCGTCGCTGACGAAGGCGGTCCCCTGCCCCTGCGCCGCCTCGATCAGCGCGGCGAGTGCCGTTCGGTCGAGCATGGTGCCGGTGGGATTGGCGGGTGACGCGACGATCAGGCCATTCAGCGGCGGCAGGGTTTCGGCATTCGGCTGGAACCGGTCCTCCGCGCGCGTCTCGATCCCCACCGCCTCCAGGCTGAGGGCACGCAGGATCTGGCGGTAGGACGGATAGCCCGGCAGGCCCAGACCCACCCGGGCCCCCGCGTCGAACAATGCGGTGAAGGCCAGCACGAAACCCGCCGACGATCCGGCGGTGACGACCACGCGCCCGGGATCGAGATCCACCCCGTACCACGCGCCGTAAAGCGCCGCGATCCGTTCGCGCAAGGCCGGAAGCCCGAGCGCCACGGTGTAGCCGAGCGCGTCGTTTTCCATCGCGGCGGCGAGGGCCGCACGGGCCGCGACCGGCGCGGGCGTACCCGGCTGTCCAACTTCCATATGTACGATATGTCGACCCGCCGTCTCTGCCGCGCGGGCGGCCTCCATGACGTCCATGACGATGAAGGGATCGACTTTGCTGCGATCCGACAACGGCATGCGGGGCATGGCAGGCTCCTGTCTTCGTGGGTTTTGCGCCGGGTTGCCGACCGCCGATGCCCCCACCCCCGATTTATGAAGTCGGATAATCGAAGGCGGGGACAGCGCACCACCGATGCAGCGCCCTGTCCCCCTTGCTCAGCCGGGCGTCAGCTTCCGAAGGACCACCAACCGCGCTTCTTCGGCTTGGCATCGGTCTCGGACGCTTCGGTGTCAGGTTCCGGCGTTGGCTCCGCTTCGGTCACGGGCTCCCCGACGACCGGTTCGGTGACGGCTTCCGGCTCCGGTGACACGTCTTCGGTCCGCGCCTCGACCACCGCCTCCGCCGCTTCGGCGGCCTCGGCTACCATCTCGGACGGGCCTTCGACCGGGGCCGGTGCCTTGGCCCGGGCCCGCGCGCGGCGCTTCGGAGAGGGCGCGGATTCCGCCTCGGGCTCGGGCTGCGGTTCGGCCGCGGCTTCCGCGTTCTCCGATGCCTCTGCCGGCGCCTCCGCAGGTGCCGCCTCGGCGGTCTCCGCATTCTCCTCGGGGGCCGCCTTCGATCGCGACCGGCTCCGCGAGCGGGACCGGCTCTTGGGCTTCTCGTCGGTGGCCTCCGGGGCCTCCGCCGCAGGTGCCGCCTCCTCCGCCGGACCACCCGCTACCGCCGCATCCGCCTCCGCGGCGTCATCGGTCGTGGCTTCGCTATCGGCCGTCCCGGCGTCGTCGCCGCTCTCACCGCCGGGCCCGTCGTTCCCGCCCTTCCGGCGACGCGACCGACGGCGACGCTTCCGGCGCGGCTGTCCATCCTCGTCATCGCGCGGCGCATCCCCGCGCGGCGCGGCCTCGTCCGACACCTCGGCGACGGCCTCGACCTCCGCCTCTTCGGCATCCGCCTCCGCAACGATATCCTCGTCCTCCTCCTCCGTCTCGGAGGTCCAGGACGTGTCCATGGCGACGATCTGCGCCACAGGCTTCGGGACCTGCCTCGTGGCGGTCTTGAACTTCTCCATCGCGTAGTCGGGGGCCACGAGCTTCGTATCCGCCACAACCCGGATGGCCATGCCGTAGCGCGTCTCGATAGTCGCCAGATGCTCGCGCTTGTCGTTCATCAGGTAGTTGCAGACGTCCACCGGCACCTTCAGCAGAACCTCGCGGGAGCGCTTGCGGGTCCCCTCCTCCTCCAGCGCGCGCAGGATCGAGAGCGCGACGCTGTCGTCGGACCGGATCAGCCCGGTGCCATGGCAGTGCGGACATTCCTGCGTCGTCGCCTCCAGCATGCCGGGACGCAGCCTCTGACGGCTCATCTCCATCAGGCCGAAACTCGAAATCCGTCCGACCTGGATGCGGGCCCGGTCGTTCTTGAGGCTGTCCTTCAGACGTTTCTCGACGGCGGCGTTGTTGCGGCGCTCGTCCATGTCGATGAAGTCGATCACGATCAGGCCCGCGAGATCGCGCAGCTTTGCCTGCCGCGCCACCTCCTCGGCAGCCTCCAGGTTGGTCTTGGTCGCGGTGTCCTCGATCGAGCCCTCCTTGGTGGACTTGCCCGAGTTCACATCGACCGCGACCAGCGCCTCGGTGATGCCGATCACGATGTAACCGCCCGATTTAAGCTGCACCGTCGGGTTGAACATCCCCGCCAGATACGTCTCCACCCCCTGCTTGGCGAAGAGCGGCTGACCGCCTTCCGGATGGTGCTTCACGTTCTTGGCGTGGCTCGGCATGATGAGCTTCATATAGTCGCGCGCCTGCCGGTAACCGGCCTCGCCCTCGACGATCACCTCGTCGATCTCGCGGCTGTAGAGGTCGCGGATCGAGCGGTGGATCAGGTTTCCCTCCTCGTAGATCGGCGCGGGCGCGATGGAGCGCAGCGTCAACTCGCGCACCTGCTCCCATTGCCGCTGGAGGTATTCGTAGTCGCGCTTGATCTCGGTCTTGGTGCGCTTGGCCCCCGCCGTCCGCACGATCAGGCCCGCGCCCTGCGGTACGTCGATCTCGCCCGCGATCTCCTTGAGCTTCTTGCGGTCCACCGTGTTGGTGATCTTGCGGCTGATCCCGCCGCCGCGAGCTGTATTGGGCATCAGGACGCAGTAACGACCGGCCAGCGACAGATAGGTGGTCAGCGCTGCGCCCTTGTTGCCGCGCTCCTCCTTGACGACCTGCACCAGCATGATCTGGCGGACCTTCACGACCTCCTGGATCTTGTACTTGCGGGCGCGGGGCTTGCGGGCCGGACGGATATCCTCGTGGCTGTCGTCGTCGGCCACGGTTTCCACCGAGTCATCGCGTTCTGCGGTCTCGCCGCGATCCCCGCCCCGGTCCGAAGACTTGCGGCGACTGCGGGACCGGCTGCGGCGCGGCGCGGGGTCCTCGACCAGCGCATCGTCGCCGTCCTGATCCTCCCCGTCCGAGAGGTCCACGGTCTCCATGCCGGCCGGGTCCGCGTCGGGACGCGCCTCGACCGCGCTGGCCCCCGCATCGCCGGGATGCGCCTCGGGGGCGGCTTCGGCGTCGGGACGGGCCTCGGCCTCGCTCCCGCCGGATGTGACGGTCTCGTCCTCGAGACCGGCATCCTCGGCGATCGTGGTCACCGGGCCGTCATCCTTTTCGGAATCGGCCTCCGCCGCTTCGGGCGCATCCGTGGCTGCCTCGGCAAGCTCGGCGCCCTCCCCGCTCGCGATCCCGTCGGGACCGCCGCCCGCCTCCGGTTCAGGCGTCTCTCCTGCGCCATCCTGCGTCCCGTCGGCACCCTCGGTTGCCGTATCCTCCGATTTCCGGCGACGTCCGCGCGACCGGGACCGGGACCGGCTCTTCTTCGGCTTCTCGTCATCTTCTCCGGCGGCGTCCGCACCGCCCTCCTCCTGATCCGCGTCTTCGGGATCGGGATTGCGGGCACGGGCGCGGGCATCGGACGCCTCGTCGGCGGCGGCCTGCGCCTCGACATCGGCCCGCTCCTCGGCAAGGAGCGCATCGCGATCCGCCTTGGGGATCTGGTAGTAGTCGGGATGGATCTCGGAGAAGGCGAGGAATCCGTGCCGGTTCCCGCCGTAATCGATGAACGCCGCCTGAAGCGACGGCTCCACCCGTGTGACCTTCGCGAGGTAGATATTGCCTGCAAGCTGCCGCTTGTTCAGGCTCTCGAAATCAAATTCCTCGACCTTGTTTCCATCTGCCACCACGACCCGGGTCTCCTCCGGGTGGGTGGCGTCGATCAGCATTTTCTTCGCCATTGTATAGAATGTGCTTTCCGCGGACCGCGCGTCCGGGGCCCCCACAGGGACCGTCGTCGCGGAGTCGGCTTGGTGGGGCGAGCGCAGGCGACGCCACGGCGGAGCGGCGTCGCCGCATCCCGTCCGTCGCTGTCGGATCCTGCATCATCGCGCTTCTACTCCGACCCGCGCGCACCTTTGTGGGGGGCGGGCCATCCTTGGCCCGGCTTGTGCTGCCGGGCATCCATCCGGGCGGCGCATGGCCGTCCCGCAACCTTCCCCCGAAGCACGGACCGCTACTCGCCGGACCGCCAATCGCTCGGGGAAGAATCCAACCGGTCCCGACCGCCGACCAACCGGCGGCACGACCGTGGGACCTGTGTGTTACAATTCTGTCAGGATGACAATGCCCGATGGCGCGCGTCACGGCCTCCGGACGATGCCACGTGCCCCAGGGTCAAGCGGGGACCAGTTCCTCCGGCAGGGCTGCCCCCGCAAGCCAGGCCCGAACGGTGGCGGCGAACAGGTCGGACCGGACCACGGGCCAGCCATGGCCGCCCGGCGCAAAGGCCCCCCGCGCGTTCGGCACCTCGCGGGCGACGAGCCCCACCGTGTCGCGGATGCTCTGCATCTCCCGATCGCCGGACAGGACCAGCAGCGGCGTCTTGATCCCGGCAAGGTCGTCCCGTGCATCGAACTCGAAGGCCAGTTGCGCGATCCGACGAAGGGTTGCCGCGTCGCAAGGAGATACCGGACCGGGCGCCCAGGACCCGCCATCCGGCAGGCCGAGCGCCCGGAACCCGCGAATCCGGGCGAAGCGCCGCGTCATCAGCGGCGAAATCGCGGTCATCAGCGGCCCGAGCCACCATCTGCCACCGACCGGCATGGCCTGAAAACTGGTCAGGAGCGCACCGGAAATCAGGTCCGGATGACGTTCCGCCAAGCGCAATCCGGTATAGCCCCCGAGCGAATAGCCCACGACCGGCACCCTGTCCGCGACACCCTGCGCGCGCAGGAGGTTCGCGATCAGATCTGCGCTGTCGGCAAAGTCGCGGAGCGGATGATGCGCGCTCCGGCCGAATCCCGGCAGGTCGGGGCAGATCGCGGCGATACCGGGAAGCTCCGCCACCAGGTCGGCCCAGCCCGCCCCCGTCGCATTGCCGGGATGCAGGAACAGGACGGGCCGACCCGCCGGGTCGCCGAGGATCCGGGAATGCAGCACGGCTCAACCCGGCCGTCGTGACATCGGAAAACCCGAACGCCCCACAATCAAAGGTAGTTGCCCCGGCTCAGCCCGTACTTCGCCATCTTCTCGTTCAGGGTCCGGCGCGGCAGGCTCAGCTCCTCCATCACGCTCGCGATGGAGCCGCGGTGCCGCCGCATCGTGTTGTCGATCAGCATCCGCTCGAACGCCTCGACATATTCCTTGAGCGGCTTGCCCTCGGTCGTCACCTGCACCGTCTCGCCCTGCTCCTGCGTGTCCGACATCAGCAGCGACGAGATCGAGCCGGTCCCCCGGCGTTGTTGCAGGACCGCGCGCTCGCCGAGATTGATGAGCTGCCGCACGTTGCCGGGCCACGGTGCCTGAAGGAGCTGTGCCGCCTCCTGCGCCGAAAGCTGCGGTGGCGTGGCGCCGTATTCCTCGCCGAAGGCCTCGGCGAAATGGGTGAACAGGGTCAGGACATCCTCGCCCCGGTTCCGGAGCGGCGGCAGGACCAGTTTCATCGCCGCGAGCCGGAAGAACAGGTCGGGACGCAGCGCATCCTCCAGAGTTCGCTCGGGGTCGGAGCCGTTGTGGATCGCCACGATCCGCGTCTCGGCGGGCGTACCCTGATCGTTGATGAAGGTCAGCAGCTTCGCCTGCAAGGCAAGCGGCAGCGCCTCGATATCCTCCAGCACGAGCGTTCCGCCCCGCGCCTCCTCCACCAGCGGCAAACCGCCTTCGGTGAGCGGCCCGAACAGCTTGGTGCCCAGCTCCTCCTCCGCCAGAGCAGCACAGGAGGTCATGGAAAAGGTCTTGCCCTGACGCGGGCCGACCGCGTGCAGCGCATGGGCCACCAGCGTCTTGCCCGTCCCCGTTTCCCCGTCGATCAGGACATGGGTATCCGCCTGCCCGAGGTCGAGGATATCTTCCCGCAAACGCTCCATGGCCGGGGACGTCCCGATCAGCTTGCGCATCAGGACCGTGCCGTCGCTTAGTTCCCGCCGCAGCGCCCGGTTGTCGAGCGTCAGCTTGCGGGCCTGTGCCGCGCGCCGGGCCAGATCGGTCAGGCGGTCGGGATTGAACGGCTTCTCCATGAAGTCGTAGGCCCCGAGCTGCATCGCCTCCACCGCCATCGGCACGTCGCCATGGCCGGTGATCATGATGACCGGAAGGCTCGAATCCGCGCTCATCAGGCGCTTGAGAAAGGCCATGCCGTCCATGCCGGGCATCCGGATGTCGCTGATGACGACGCCGGGAAATTCCGGCGTGACGTGCTTGAGCGCGTCCTCCGCCGACCCGTAGGTCTCCGTCGCGAAACCCGACAGGGCCAGCCACTGGCTGATCGACTGCCGCATGTCCTGTTCGTCATCGACAATCGCGATCCGTGTCTGCTCGGCCATTTTCGGTCCTTCACTCGGCTGCGTCGAGCCGTGTATCCAATGCCGGGAGGCGCACTTCAAACACGGCCCCTCCCGTCTCCCCGTTCCGGGCGGTAAGGCGCCCACCGAGGTCCGCGACGATCCCGGACGAGATGGCGAGGCCGAGGCCCACCCCCTCGCCCGGCTTCTTGGTCGTGTAGAACGGCTCGAACAACTGTTCGGGCGCCTCGATCCCGTGCCCGGTATCGCGCACGGCGATCGCGACCTCCTCGCCGGACGTCACGAGGATCTCCAGTTCCGGATCCTCCACGCCCCGCATCGCGTCGAGCGCGTTCCGCACGAGATTGATGACCACCTGTTCCAGCCGCAGGCGGTCGGCCATGACGCGGACCGGGTGTTCGGGCACGAGCTGCGTCAGGCGGACCTTCTGCTGGCGAAGCTGCGGCTCCATGAGGGTCAGCGCGGAGGACAGCGCCTGCCGCACATCCACCTCCTCGAAGGCCTCGCCGCCCTTGCGGGCGTAGGATTTCAGCTGTCGGGTGATCGCACCCATCCGGTCGATCAGGTCGTCGATCCGCTGGAACGAGGACAAAGCCTCCTCCGGCCGCCGCCGCTGGAGCAGGAGGCGCGCGCCCGCGAGATAGGTCTTCATCGCGGCGAGCGGCTGGTTCAGCTCGTGGCTCACCGCGGCCGACATTTCGCCGAGGGCCGCGAGTTTGGAGGATTGGGCGAGGCTCTGCTCGGTCTCCTTCAGCGTTTCCTGCACGCGCTTGCGCTCTGCGATCTCCCGGCTGAGCCGGTCGTTCAGGTGCCGGAGCGCGACCGATTCCCGCTGGAACAGGAGCGACCGTACGGTTGAGCGTCGGTTCAGCAGGTAGAATCCAAGTGCCAGCAGGAGCGCGAAGCCCATGATGATGAGTGCGAGAACGCCGTTCACCCGCTCGCGCACCGATTCGTAGCTGGTGAAACTCACCAGCCGCCAGCCCCGGAACGGGATCCGCGCCTCCATCTGCATCAGCGCCGATCCGGAGATGTAGCCTTCGTCCGCGCCGGGTCCGAACGCTCCGGTCGACGCCAATGCCCGTTCGAGCGCGGAGGGGACCGACATCGCCCGCAAGGCCGCTTCGAGCGGCTTGCCCCGCCAGCGCGGTTCCGTGGACAGGATCACCGTGCCCGAGGCGTCCGTCACCGCGACCGCGGCCGTGGTCCCGCGCCACCGGCTTTCGAACTGGGCAAGGTCCACCTGGACCTGCAACACGCCGAGCGGTGTCGTCCCGTCCTGCACGACGCGGCTGAAGTTTGCCTCGTAAGCTCCTGTTTCCGTAGGGAGGAGGGTAAAAACCGTATCGCTCGCCCCGATCGCATCGGTGAAGAACGGGGAGGTTGCGTGGAGCGATCCGAGCTGCACCCGGTCGGTCGCGGCGACAGTCCGTCCGTCCATGTCCAGAAGCCGGATCGACGCGGCGCCGATCTCGCCGACATAGGAGATCAGGCGCTGCGAGCTGGCGGAGAAGTCCCGCGCCGTCAGGGCGGAGATCAGCGTCTGATCCCGCGCGAGCAGGAGCGGGACGACGGAATTCCGCTGCAATTCCGAAAGGATAGCTCCCGCATAGAGCGACTGGCGCAGCTCCGCCCGGGTGCGCGTCGTCTCCACGAAGCGCTCGGTAAGGTAGGTGTTGGCGACATAGACCGCCGCCCCCGCGAGAAGCACGACCGTCAGAAGCACGAGCCGCGCATAGGCCGGAAGCCGTGGACGGGCCGGAGCGGTGGCGATAGTGCCGCGTATGGGCATCTCGGCCCCTGTTTCCTTGCGCCTCCACATGACGGAGCAACCTAGCGCGCGCGGACCCTCGGCTCAAGCGAGAGGGGCCGTGTCGGCGGGCGGGCGCAGGTCAGGCGGCGACGAGGGATGTTGCCAGACCGGCGAAGAGGCGGGCGCCGTCGGTATTGCCGTGGGCGGGTTCGGCGGCGCGCTCCGGATGGGGCATCAATCCGAGTATCCGCTTGTTATCGCTCAAAACTCCGGCGATCCGGTCCATCGCGCCGTTGGGCGCGTTCACATAGCGGAACGCCACTCGTCCGTCGCCTGCGAGGCGGCGGAGAGTCTCGGGATCGGCGGTGTAGTTGCCGTCGTGATGGGCGATGGGGATACGGATGATTTCCCCTTGTCTATAGAGGTTTGTGAACGCGCTGGCCGTCTCTTCCACGCGCAGGGGCGTGGTCCGGCAGATGTATTTGACGCCCGCATTGCGCAGCAGCGCGCCGGGAAGCAGACCCGCCTCGGTCAGGATCTGGAAGCCGTTGCAGGGCGCGAGGACATAGCCGCCGCGTTCCGCATGGGATATCAGAGCCTTGGAGATCGGAGAGCGGGCCGCAATGGCGCCGCAGCGGAGGTAGTCGCCATAGCTGAACCCGCCCGGAACGCCGACGAGATCGACGCCGTCGGGGAGCGACGTTTCCTTATGCCAGACCATCTCCACGTCGAAGCCTGCGGCCCGGATGGCGACGGCGAGGTCGCGGTCGCAGTTGGAGCCGGGGAAGACGAGGATCGCGGCTTTCATGGCGGTTCTTCACAAATTGGGGTCGTCCGGATCGGCGATATTCACATTTCGTACAAAATGCCAGTCGGGCGTTTCCGGGGGTCGAAAGGCCACAGGGCGCGGTGCGCGCGAGGTTCAGGGCACGCGGCGCTTGCCCGCGCGACCGCTCGGTGCCTAGCGCGCGAAGTCGGTGATGACGGCGACGCCCGGCGGGGTCGGGCCATTGAAGGCGGCGAGCTCGGCGGAGGTGTCGGACAGGCTCACCTCCCGGGCGATGAGCGGCGACATGTCGACCTTGCCGCTGGTGATGAGGGACAGCAGCGAGGGGTAGCGCCAGGACGGCATCCCGCGGGTACCGTAGAGGGCGAGGTTGCCTTGGTAAACGGCGGACATGTCCACCTCCATCCGGGCGGTGTGACCGACGGGCATCCCGATCTGCACGTGGCGGCCGAGGGGACGGAGACAGCCGAGGGAGCCGTTGACCGTGGCGGGGATCCCGAGCGCCTCGACCGAGACGTGGGCGCCGCCGCCGGTGATCTCGCGGATCCGCGCGGCCGTATCCTCGCCCGCCATCACGGCGGCATCCATCCCGAGGGCGAGCGCATGGTCCAGCTTCTCCTGCACCACGTCGACCACGACGACATGGGCGCCGAGCGCGCGGCCCAGGATCGCCGCCGACAGTCCGATCCCGCCCGTCCCGTGCACCGCGAGCCATTCCCCGGCCTGAAGCCCCGCGCGGCCCGTCAGCGCGTGCCACGAGGTCGTCACCCGGCAACCAAGCCCCGCCGCGATTGTCGGCGACAACCCGTCGGGAAGGCGCGCGAGGTTCCAGTCCCGGGGCGCGGCCACGTATTCGGCGAAGGCCCCCGGCTCCAGGAACCCGGGAAGCCGCTGATCCAGACAGGTGTTGGAGGCCCCGGAGCGGCATTGCGGACAGGTGCCGCAGGCGAGGATGAAGGGTGCCACGAGAACGTCGCCCACGGCGAATTGCGCGTCCGGACCCGCCTCCACCACTTCGCCGCAATATTCATGGCCGCCGATCTGACCCGGCTTCACCCGCGGATGTTCGCCGGTCCAGCCGTGCCAGTCCGACCGGCAGATGCCGCAGGCGATCACCCGCAGAACGACGCCGTCCCGGGGGCATTCGGGCTGCGCCACCTCCTCGATGGAGAGCGGGGCGTTGTATTCGCGGAGTATGGCGGCGCGCATGGAATCGGATCCTCCCCTTCGGTCCGGGGATTGGACGGGCTCTGCGGGCGTTTGGCAAGGCGGCGCGGCATTGACCTCGGCGCGTGCGGGTGCAGGGTCGCGGCAGACCTGTAGGAGGGAACGCGATGACCCAGAGCGACACGACGAACCGGCAGGTGGTGCTGGCGGAGCGCCCGCGTGGCGAGCCGGACGAGAACACCCTGCGGCTGGAGACCGGGGACGTGCCGGAGGCGGGCGCGGGCAAGATGCTGCTGCGGACGGTCTGGCTGTCGCTGGACCCGTATATGCGCGGGCGGATGAGCGATGCGAAATCCTACGCGGAGCCGGTCGCGATCGGCGGCGTGATGACGGGCCAGGTGGTCGCGGAAGTGGCGGCCTCGAACGTGGAGGGGTTCGCGCCCGGCGACATGGCGCTGGCAAGCAGCGGCTGGCAGGACTGGGCCGTCTCGGATGGCAGGGGCGTGCTCAATCTCGGGGCCGCGCCGGAGCGGCCGTCCTGGGCGCTGGGGGTACTGGGGATGCCCGGCTACACGGCCCATGCGGGGTTGTTGCGCATCGGGGAGCCGAAGGAGGGGGAGACGGTCGTCGTCGCCGCCGCTTCCGGGCCGGTCGGCGCGACGGTGGGTCAGATCGCGAAGATCAGGGGGTGTCGCGTGGTCGGGATCGCGGGCGGGCCGAAGAAATGCGCCCATGTCACCGACAAGCTGGGCTTCGATGCCTGCATCGACCACCAGGCGGAGGATTTCGCGGCGCAGCTTCGGGATGCGTGTCCGGACGGGATCGACGTCTATTTCGAGAATGTGGGCGGCAAGGTCCTCTATGCCGTGCTGCCACTGCTGAACCCGTTCGCGCGGATGCCCGTCTGCGGCGTGGTGTCGTGGTACAACCTCGACGGATTTCCGGACGGACCGGACCGTGGGCCCGCGATCATGAGTACCGTTCTGCGCTCCAAGGTGCGGATGCAGGGATTCATCATCTCCGACAGTTTTCCGCCGGAAGCCTATGCGGAGTTCCGGCGGGACATGACCGGCTGGGTCGAGGCGGGAAAGGTCAAATATACCGAGCAGGTGGTCGAGGGGCTGGAGGCGGCGCCCGGTGCGCTGGTGGACCTGCTGGCGGGGCGGAGTTTCGGGAAGATGGTGGTCCGGGTCGGATAGCGGGGCCGGACCGAAAAAGGCCCGGCTGCGCGGGGCGCGGCCGGGCCGGACATCAGAAGTTCATCGCCCTACAGACTGTCGATCCACTGATCGACCTTGCGCTTGGCGGTTTCCTTGTCGTCGCCGTAGCGCTCCTGAATCTTGCCTTCCAGCACCTCGCGGTCGCCGTCGGCATGCTGCAGGTCGTCGTCGGTCAGGTCGGCCCATTGCTGCTTGGCCTTGCCGGTGAATTGCTTCCAGTTCCCCTGGACTTGATCCCAGTTCATCGTGCGTCTCCTCTGTCGGTGACTCTCTGGATGAACAACGTGCGGGACGCGGACTCGTTCCCCGGGCCGCCGGGGGCGGGCGCGGAAAACCGCCGGGTCACATCTCGACGCGGAAGCTCTCGATCACGGTGTTCGCCAGCAGTGTCTCGCACATGCGGCGGACCTCGTCCTCGGTGGTGCCGGGGGCGAGATCCAGTTCGATCAGCTTGCCCTGGCGCACGCCCTCCACCCCTTCGAAACCGAGGGCACCGAGCGCATGGCGCACCGCCTCCCCCTGCGGGTCGAGGACGCCGTCCTTCAGCATGACCGTCACGCGCGCCTTCACCGCCGCCCCCTAGTTGATGAGCGTCGGGCGGGTGACCGGCCCGGAATTGGCGGGCAGGACGCCGAGCCGGCGCGCGACCTCCGTATAGGCGTCGGCGAGCGAGCCCAGATCGCGGCGGAACACATCCTTGTCCAGCTTCTTGCCCGTCTCCACGTCCCAGAGGCGGCAGGAATCGGGGCTGATCTCGTCGGCGAGGATCAGGCGCTGGAAATCGCCGTCCCAGACGCGGCCGACCTCGATCTTGAAGTCCACCAGCTTGATGCCGACGGCCATCATGCAGCCCGACAGGAAGTCGTTCACCCGCAGGGCGAGGGCCACGATATCGTCGAGATCCTGCTGGCTGGCCCAGTTGAAGGCGATGATGTGTTCCTCGGCCACGAGCGGGTCGCCGAGCTTGTCGTCCTTGTAGCAGAATTCGATGATCGGACGGGGGAGCGGCGTCCCCTCCTCGATCCCCAGGCGGGTGGACAGCGAGCCGGCGGCGACGTTGCGCACGACGATTTCGAGCGGGATGATCTCCACCGCGCGGATGAGCTGCTCGCGCATGTTCAGGCGGCGGATGAAATGGGTCGGGACGCCGATGGCACCCAGCCCGACCATGAAGAATTCCGACAGCCGGTTGTTCAGCACGCCCTTGCCGTCGATCACGGCCTTCTTCTCGGCGTTGAAGGCGGTGGCGTCGTCCTTGAAGTACTGGACCAGCGTTCCGGGCTCGGGGCCTTCATAGAGGATCTTGGCCTTGCCTTCGTAGACCTTCTTGCGACGGGCCATGCTGTCTCCGGGGGGAATGCGGTTGAGGCGCACATAGGGGGTACGGGGCCGCGCCGCAAGCGAACCCGGGTTGCAGGAGCGCCGCTCCGACCGCATATCGGATCCGGACGCAACGCCCCCGGGGAGGTTTGGATGGCCAACAGTTTCAACGACCGCGAAAAGAGCTTCGAGAACAAGTTCGCCCATGACGCCGAATTGCAGTTCAAGGTGGAGGCGCGGCGCAACCGCCTTCTGGGCGAATGGGCGGGCGAGATGCTCGGCAAGGAGGGCGACGCGCTCAAGGCCTATGCCGTCGAGGTGGTGAAGTCCGACTTCGAGGAAGCGGGCGACGAGGACGTGTTCCGCAAGGTCTCCGGCGATCTGGGTGACAAGGTGTCCGAGGCGGAACTGCGCGCCAAGATGGCGGAGCTGAAGGGGACGGCCAAGCAACAGGTCATGTCCGAACTGAGCTGAAACAGAGACTTGCGCGCGGACGTTGATGTCGGCGCGCAACCTCCGACATGCGGCGCGCTCATGTCGGAGATGTGGATTATGCGTTTGCGCAGGGGTCGCGCGCGCGTCAGAACGATCCGACCCGAATCCGGAGCCGCAAAATGCCTGACGCCCTGACCGCCCTGCTCTCGGACCGCGACTGGCTGCTCGCGGACGGGGCGACGGGGACGATCCTGTTCAACATGGGTCTGATGGCCGGGGACGCGCCGGAGCTTTGGAACGAGAGCGCGCCGGACAAGATCCGCGCGCTCTACCGCGGATCGGTGGATGCTGGATCGGACCTGTTCCTCACCAATACGTTCGGGGGCAATGCCGCCCGGCTGAAACTGCACGACGCGCAGGCGCGGGCGGGCGAACTGAGCCGGATGGGCGCGGAGATCGCGCGCGACGTGGCCGATGCGGCCGGGCGGCCGGTGGTGGTCGCAGGCTCCATGGGACCGACGGGCGAGATCATGGCGCCGATGGGACCGCTGACCCATTCGGACGCGGTGGAGATCTTCCACCAGCAGGCCGAAGGATTGAAGGCGGGCGGCGCGGATGTCCTCTGGGTCGAGACGATCAGCGCGCCGGAAGAGTTGAAGGCGGCGGCGGAGGCGGCGGCGCTGGCCGACATGCCGTGGTGCGTCACCATGAGTTTCGACACGGCCGGGCGGACGATGATGGGCACCACGTCGGAGGCGATGACGCGGCTGGTCTCGAAACTGCCCAACCCGCCGGTCGCGTATGGTGCGAATTGCGGCGTCGGGGCCTCGGACCTGATCCGGACGGTGATGGGCTTCGGCGCGGACGGCCCGCCGATCATCGCCAAGGGCAATGCCGGGATCCCGAAATATCACGACGGGCACATCCATTACGACGGCACCCCGGACCTGATGGCGGAATATGCCGTCATGGCCCGCAATGCGGGGGCCACGATCATCGGCGGCTGCTGCGGGACGACGCCGGATCATCTGGCGAAGATGCGCGCGGCGCTGGAGACACAGCCGCGCGGGGCCGCCCCGGATCTGGCCGATGTGGCCGCGCGCCTCGGCGGCTTCTCCTCGGACAGCGACGGGACCGATGGCCGGGCGCCGACGCGGGATCGCTCCACCAGCCGTCGGCGCATCCGGGGCTGAGAGGCCCGCGGGTCCTGGTGGTTCTGTTCTGCCGGGGCGCGATCCGATGACTGGAACCGACCCGCCGAACCCCGTCAGAACAGCGACATCTGATCCCCGGCGCGGGCCGGGACTCGGAACAGATCGGTGCGCAAGGCGGGCAGTTTCCATGCCAGCCCCAACTCGCCGCAGGCGCGGTGGAAGCGGCGCTGGAGCAGGTCGGCATGGACGCCCCTGCCCCGCATCCGCCCGCCGAATTCGGCATCGTAGAGACGCCCGCCATGGAACTCCCGCACCCGGTTCAGGACCTTGCGGGCCCGGTCCGGCACATGCTCCCGCAGCCATTCCTCGAACAGTGGCGCCACCTCCAACGGCAGGCGCAGGGGGATCATGCTCGCCGCCCGCGCCCCGGCACCGCGCGCAGCGGCGAGGATCGCCTCGACCTCGTGATCCGTCAGGCCGGGGATCGTGGGCGAGACCATCACCCGCACCGTCACCCCCGCCGCCGCCAGCCGTTCGATCGCCTTGAGCCGCCGCGCGGGCGACGGCACCCGAGGCTCCAGCCGCCGGGCGAGATCCGCATCCAGCGTCGTGACCGACAGGCCCACGCGGCACAATTCCGGACCCATCTCCGACAGGATGTCGATATCGCGCTCGACCATCGTGCCCTTGGTGGTGATCGCGACAGGATGGGCGTGGTCCCGCAACACTTCCAGCAGGCCGCGCATGATACGGCGGTCGCGTTCGATGGGTTGATACGGGTCGGTATTGGTGCCGAGCGCCATGGTCGCGGGGCGGTAGCCGGATGCGCGCAATTCCCGCGCCAGCGCCTCGGGCGCGTTCGGCCGGGCGATCAGCCGCGTCTCGAAATCGAGGCCGGGAGACAGGCCGAGCCAGGCATGGCTCGGCCGCGCATAGCAGTAGATGCAACCGTGTTCGCAGCCCCGATACGGGTTCACCGACCGATCGAAGGCAAGATCGGGGGACCGGTTCCGGGAGATCACGCGGCCCGCGACCTCCTCCCGCACCTCGGTCCGCAGGGGGGGCAAGTCCTCGATCGCGTCCCATCCGTCATGGACCCGCTCGGCGACATATCGTTCGTAGCGCGGCGTGCCGTTGGATCGCGCGCCCCTTGCCGGGGCGGGGGGGGTCTGGACCCCGGGGGAATGCGTTTCCGGCTGCATGTCGGGAAATTAGAACGGATGGGGAACATCGGCAAGGGCGGTCATTATTTTCTGGCCTGACGGCGCCTGCGGGGTCACGATGAGCGCGAATTCGCCGGGGGATGGAATCAGATGCGCAAGTGGATCATGGCGGCCGCGTTCGGCCTCGCCGCGAATATCGCTCCGGTCGCGGCGGCTCCCGCGGACCCGTGGAGCGACCTCATCGTGTTCGGCGACAGCCTGAGCGATCCGGGGAACATCCTGCCGGGCCTGACCTTCACCAACGGCGAGACCTGGGCGCAGCAGCTCGGGGCGACGCGGTTCGCCGGGGGCGGGACGAATTACGCGATCGGTAACGCACGCGCGGTCTCGAATCTGGGCACCGGACCCGGCCAGGATCTGTTCCTCGACTTTCCCGAACAGCGGGCGATCTTCGACCTGGTGAACCCCGCGCTCGGGGCCGACCCGCTGGTGGTCGCGTGGTTCGGCGGGAACGACCTGCTGAATGCGTCGGACGCCTCGGCGGTCCCGAACGCGATCGTCGCCATCGCGGCCGGGGTGGTGGAGCTTGCGGCGGGGTCCGGCCTGACGCGGTTCATCCTGCCGGGCCTGCCGGATCTCGGGCGCATCCCGGCCAATTTGGGAACGGTCGGGGCGCCGCTGGCGACCGCCGCGACGGAAGCGTTCAACGGGGCGCTCCGGACCTTCGCCGAGAGCGGCGCCGCCTTCGGTCTCGACATCACCTATCTCGATATCGATGCGATCTTCGACGATATCCTCGACCGTCCGGGCGATTTCGGGTTCACCGACACGACCGGAACCTGTCTCTCCGGCCTCGTCGACTGCACCGGCTTCGTGTTCTGGGACGATATCCACCCGACGCGGGCGACCCATACGCTGATCGCGGAGGCGGTCCGCGCCGCGGCGACCGCTCCGGCGCCGATCCCGCTACCGGCGGGATTGTGGCTCCTCCTCGGGGGTGTGGGCGGCATCGCCCTGATCGGACGCGGGCGCCGCAAGGTCGCCGCCTGAGCGAACCGCCCCGGATTTCGGGTCGCGGGCCAAGCCCCATATGTCGGAATTGCCGTCGCGCCCGATCTGCGTCAAACGCTAGGGTGATCCGAAGATCGCATCGCCACGGAGCGCGACATGTCCGACCAACCCGACGACGACATCATCCTGGGCGATCTGCCGGACGAAGAGCTGGTCGCCCAGATGTTCGACGACCTCTATGACGGTCTGCGCGAGGAGATCGAGGAGGGCGTCAACATCCTGCTGTCCCGGGGATGGGAACCCTATCGCGTCCTGACCGAGGCGCTGGTCGGCGGCATGACCATCGTCGGCCACGACTTCCGGGACGGGATCCTGTTCGTGCCCGAGGTCCTGCTGGCCGCGAACGCGATGAAGGGCGGGATGGCGATCCTGAAGCCGCTGCTGGCGGAGACCGGCGCGCCGCGGGTCGGCAAGATGGTCATCGGCACGGTCAAGGGCGACATCCACGACATCGGCAAGAACCTCGTCGCGATGATGATGGAGGGGGCGGGGTTCGAGGTGGTGGATCTGGGCATCAACAACGCGGTGGACGCCTATCTCGACGCGCTCAAGTCGGAGGATGCGGACATCCTCGGCATGTCCGCCCTGCTGACGACGACCATGCCCTACATGAAGGTCGTGATCGACACGATGGTCGAGCGCGGGATCCGGGACGATTACGTGGTCCTCGTGGGCGGTGCGCCGTTGAACGAGGAGTTCGGGCGCGCCATCGGCGCCGACGCCTATTGTCGCGATGCCGCCGTGGCGGTAGAAACGGCGAAGGAATGGATGGGTCGCAAGCACAATCAGATGGCTGCCAACTGAAGGTCCGGGAACCGGCCGGAGCAACCAACCCTGACTGACGCGACACATTCGACGACCGGAACGGCCGCCCCGATGCGTCTCGAAATCGTGCCCGACACGGCGCTGACCGCGACGGTCCTGATGGCGCTGACGCTCGGGACGCTGGATCTCATGCTGCATACCGCCACCGCCGTCTCGGAAAGCTGGACCCTCGAGCGGATCACGCGGTTCTTCGACATGGGGCGGGAGCGCAACCTGCCGACGCTGCTTTCCGCCCTGCTGCTCGGGATCACGGCGATGGTCGCAGGTCTCGCGGCGACGGGCGGGGCGGGCGCGGGGCGAGCGCTCTGGATCCTGCTCGCGGCGGCGCTCGCCTGGATGGCCTGCGACGAGTTGCTGGAACTGCACGAGCGCATCAACGGGGTGCTCCGGGCGATCACCGGGGGCGGGACGACGGGCGAAGGCCGGAACTTGGACGTGCTCAACGTCTCGCTGGTCTCGATCGTCGGCGCCGCCTTCGTGCCCCTGCTCCTGCGCATCGAGCGAGCGACGGCCGCGTGGCTCGTCCTCGGCGGCACTCTGTTCGTGACGGGGGCGGTGGGGATGGAGGTCGTGGCCACGATCCTGGGCACGGACGTCTATTTCGACGGCGGCAAGACCGCGCATCTGATTGCCGTGGGCGAGGAGGTGCTGGAGATCGCCGGGGTCGGCTGCGTGCTGCGCGGCTGCCTCCGGCATCTGACGGGGCGACGGGTCGAGATCCGGTTCGGCGGCTCCGCGACGGCGGGCCCGGCCCCGGCCTGAGCCACCCCACCGGGGTCGAAGGCGCGGGCGTCGGCGGCGATTTCCGCGATGCATCCGTGGAGACGGCGAAGGGATGGACGGGCCGCAGGCCCGTCGCTGGCTAGCGCGCGATCTGTCGCGATCCATCGGACAGCCGCGACAGACCGAGCGCCGCGAGCAGCAGGACGAACCCGCAGACGACCATCCGGACCTGATTCCAGACTTGCCACCGGGGCGAATAATCGGCCCAGATCGCCTGCGCCGCCGTCGGATCGTCGGGCACGGCGACGGTCGCGAGCGCCTCGTTCATCGGCACGTTGATCGCGAAGGTCAGGACGTTCCCGCCCAGCAGGTAGAGCAGGGCCGCGGCGCCGAACAGACCCGCCGCCGTCCGCCCCCCGACCCGCCATGCCATCAGGGCCGCAAGGGCGAGCACGGGGGCGGTGCCGAAGAAGGCGGGCGCGAAGGCCGCGTTTCGGACGGATGCGTTCATCGCCTGCATGGCCGCGATGGCGATCCGCGGGTCCGCCGCGTCCAGGCCCCACATGGTCGATGTGACCCAGGCGTAGAAGAACCCGAACATCGCCCCGGCAAACAGGATCCCCGCCAGCCCCAGAAGTTTCGCCATTGTCCTTCGCTCCGATCCATAGTCCGCTACCGTCACGTCAGCGAGTATACGGCATTCGTTGCGACGCCATCATGAAAGATCATCCCATGACCCTGACCCTCCACCTCGCCCCGGGAACCATCGCTCTGGCCAGCCACGCCGCGCTGGAGGAGGCGGGCGCGGCCCACGACCTGCACTGGCTCGACTTCCGGGCGGGCGACCAGCACGGCGCAGACTATCTCGCCGTGAACCCCAAAGGGCGCGTCCCGGCCCTGGTGACCGGGAACGGCACGCTGACCGAGACCATCGCGATCCTCGAATGGATCGCGGCGAGCCATCCGGAGGCGGGCCTGATGCCCGCGGATTCCTGGCTCGCGGCCCGGGCGCGCGAGACCATGACGTTCCTCGCCTCCACCATGCACGTCGCTCATGCCCACAAGATGCGCGGCAGCCGCTGGACAGACGACGCGGCCGCGCAGGAGAGTATGAAGGCCAAGGTCGCGGGCAATATCGCCGATTGTGCGGACTGGCTGGAGGCGCGGATGCAGGACGACTGGGTCGCCGGGGCGTTTTCCGTCGCCGACATCTATCTTTGGTGCGTGCTGCGCTGGGTCGACGGGGACGGCGTTCCGCTGGACGGGTATCCGCGGCTGGAGGCGTTGCACGACCGCGTGGCCGCCCGTCCGGGCGTGGCGCGGGCCGCGGCGATGCATGGCTGAGGGAACCCACGCCGCCGCCGCGCGCTGTTTCCCGGACCCATACAGGAGAATCTCCATGCGCAGCCTGACCATCGCGACCGCCCTTGCCACCGCCCTCGCCCTGCCCGCCCTGGCCGACAACCATGTCGGCGAGCGGGTCACCGGGGAGATCGTCTCCGGCGACGGCGCCTCCATCGGGTCCGTTTCGGTCTTCGAGACGGAGAGCGGCCTCGTCCGCCTCATCATCCAGGCGACGGGGATGACGCCGGGCGCCCATGGCGTCCACCTTCACGAGACCGGAACCTGCGAGGGGGATTTCTCGTCGGCAGGTGGGCACATCCCGGGCGATGCGATGCACGGGCTGGTCGAGGGGGGCAATCATCCCGGCGACCTGCCGAACGGCTTCGTGCAGGGAGACGGCGTCCTGTCGATGGAGGCGTTCAAGCACAACCTCTCCGTCGACGATCACCTGCTGGACGGGGATGGCGCGGCGCTCATCATCCATTCCGGACCGGACGATTACGAGACCCAGCCGGACGGTGCGGCCGGCGACCGGGTGGCCTGCGCCGTTCTGACCGGAACCTGAGACCGGAGGAGCCGGAGGGCGGAATGCCGGTGGGAAGTCATCGGCTCCGTCCGGCACCCCGGGGTATAGGTCGGACCAGCGCCCCGAGATTGGAAAGGACGCCCTCCGTCCCCATATCGATCCTGTCCGCCACATCCCCCGGAGGCCGTCCCATGCCGCTCGACCGCATCGTCCTTCTGATCGTGATCGTCATCGTCGCGGCCGGCGCGTCCATCTGGCTCGGCGCCATCGTGGTCGCCGCAACGGCGATCCCCGTCGGCTGGATCGCCCTCCTGCCCGTGGCGCTTGCGGGGTGGATCGGCTGGCGCGTGATTTCCGACCGTGTGTCGAACGCCGAGGACGATCATTACGACAGGATGGAATAGAGCATGGCCGATGGCATGATCGTCGTGACCACGGACGGGATCGCCGGACGGGAGATCGCCGAGACGCTGGGCCTGTGCAAGGGATCGACCGTGCGGGCCAAGCATATCGGGTCCGACATCGTCGCGGGCCTGCGCAATCTCGTCGGGGGCGAGGTCAAGGAATATGCCGCCCTGCTGACCGGCGCGCGGGAACAGGCCATCGACCGGATGGTCGCCGAGGCGCGGGGGATGGGCGCGGACGCCATCGTGGGGATGCGGCTGGAAACGTCGACCATCACGCAGGCGGCGTCCGAGGTCGTGGCCTACGGGACCGCGGTCCGCCTGGCCCCGTGACGCCGGACGCGATCCTCACGGAGGAGGGGCTGACCGCGACCGGCCATGGCCGGGTGCTGGTGGTGGCCTGCGGCGCGCTGGCCCGGGAAATCCTTGCGATCCGGGACCTGAACGGTCTCGGCCATATCGACCTGCACTGCCTGCCGGCGATCCTCCACAACCATCCCGACCGGATCGCGCCCGCGGTGGAGGCGGCGCTGACGGAGCGGGCGGGCGGCTACGACCGGGCCTTCGTCGCCTATGCCGATTGCGGGACCGGGGGCGCGTTGCGCGCCGTCTGCGACCGGATGGGGGTGGAGATGCTCGCGGGGCCGCATTGCTACGCGTTCTTCGACGGGCTGGACCGGTTCGCCGCGCGCGACGAGATCGACGCCTTCTACCTCACCGATTTCCTTGCCCGGCAGTTCGACGCCTTCGTCACGCAGCCCCTCGGGCTGGACCGTCATCCGGAACTGCGGGACGCCTATTTCGGCCATTACCGGAGTCTCGTCTATCTGGCGCAGACCGACGATCCGGACCTGACCGCGCGGGCGCGGGCGGCGGCGGCGGCGCTCGGCCTCGCCTTCGAGCGGCGGAGGACGGGTTACGGCGCGCTGGAACCCGCGATCGCCGGACTGGCGGAGGGTCCCGGGCTCGCATCTTGACAGCGGAGGGTCACCTGCCCCACCCTGCGCGCATCCGCGAAAGGTCCGTCCCATGCGCACCATCCTCGCCGCCCTCCTGATCGCCGCCCTGCCCTCCGCGACATTCGCGGTCGGCGAGACGCACGCGCCGCTCCGCCTGCAGGACGCCGCGGGGCTCGTCGGCGCCGCCGTCCTGACCTCCGACGACGTCAGGCTCGGTCATCTGATCGCGTTCCGGGAGACCGGCGACGGGGGCCTCTCCTGCGTCATCCGGCTGCACCGGGACCTCCGCGTCCGGATCTCCGCATTGATGGTGGACGGGTTGCACCTGGGGGCGGACGGAACGCTGCGGGTATCCGACGACGCAGCGATGCTGGCCGAACGGCTGAACCAGCCGCTGCTCCGGCGCTAGGGGCCTTCACCCCCCTCCGCGCCTGCCGTAAGAGGGGCGCGAAATCGTCGCGAGGCCCGGCCCATGACCCCATCCGCCGACCCGGTCCTGACCGATGACCTGATCGCCGCGCACGGCCTGACCGCGGACGAATACGCGCGGATCCTCGACATCATCGGGCGGGATCCGTCCTTTACGGAGCTGGGGATCTTCTCGGCGATGTGGAACGAGCATTGCTCCTACAAATCGTCGAAGAAATGGCTCCGGACCCTGCCCACGGAGGGGCCGCAGGTGATCTGCGGTCCGGGGGAGAATGCGGGCGTGGTCGATATCGGCGACGGCCAGGCGGTCGTCTTCAAGATGGAGAGCCACAACCACCCCAGCTATATCGAGCCGTATCAGGGGGCCGCGACCGGCGTGGGCGGCATCCTGCGGGACGTGTTCACCATGGGCGCGCGGCCCGTGGCGGCGATGAATGCGCTGTCCTTCGGGGAGCCCGCGCATCCGAAGACGCGGCGGCTGGTCCATGGCGTGATCGAGGGGGTCGGCGGCTACGGCAATTGCTTCGGCGTGCCGACCGTCGGGGGCGAGATCCGCTTCCACGCCAGCTACAACGGCAATTGCCTCGTCAACGCCTTCGCCGCCGGGATCGCGGATGCGGATGCGATCTTCTATTCAGCGGCGTCCGGGATCGGCCGCCCGGTGGTCTATCTGGGCGCCAAGACCGGGCGCGACGGGGTCGGCGGCGCGACCATGGCCAGCGCCGAATTCGACGATACCATCGAGGAGAAGCGCCCGACCGTGCAGGTCGGCGATCCCTTCACCGAGAAGCGCCTGATGGAGGCGACGCTGGAGCTGATGGCGACCGGCGCGGTCGTCTCCATCCAGGATATGGGCGCCGCGGGACTGACCTGTTCGGCGGTGGAGATGGGAGACAAGGGCGGTCTCGGCATCCGCCTCGACCTCGACGCCGTGCCCGTGCGCGAGACGGGGATGAGCGCCTACGAGATGATGCTGTCCGAGAGCCAGGAGCGGATGCTCATGGTTCTCGATCCGGCAAAGGAGGCCGAGGCCCGGGCGGTGTTCGAGAAGTGGGACCTCGACTTCGCCATCGTGGGCGAGACCATCGCGGAGGATCGCTTTCTCATCGTCCATGGCGGCGAGACGAAGGCGGATTTGCCGCTCTCGACCCTCGCCTCCTCCGCTCCCGAATACGACCGGCCCTGGGTGCCCACGCCGCGGCCCGCGCCGCTCGGCGACCTGCCGGAGATCGACGCCATCGAGGCGCTGCAATCGCTCATCGGCGGGCCGAACTACTGCGCCCGCGATTGGGCTATCGAGCAATACGACACGCAGGTGATGGGCGACACGCTCGTCCTGCCCGGTCTCGATGGCGGCGTGATCCGCGTTCACGGGACCGAGAAGGCTCTCGCCTTCACCGCCGATGTCACGCCCCGCTACGTCGCCGCCGACCCGGTGACGGGCGGCAGGCAGGCGGTGGCCGAAGCGTACCGCAACCTCGTGGTCAAGGGCGCGCGGCCGCTCGCGGCGACCGACAACCTCAATTTCGGCAACCCGGAGAAACCCGAGATCATGGGGCAGTTCGTCGGCGCCATCGAGGGGATCGGCGAGGCGTGCCGTGCGCTCGACATGCCCATCGTGTCGGGCAATGTCAGCCTCTACAACGAGACCGACGGGACCGGCATCCTGCCTACGCCGACCATCGGTGCGGTCGGCCTGATCGAACGGTTCGATACCCGTATCGGCGGGCGGATCGAGGCGGGGATGATCGCACTCCTCCTCGGCCCGGCCGGCACCCATCTGGGGCAATCCGCGCTGCTGGCCGAGCATCTGCAGCGGGCGGAGGGCGACGCGCCGCCCGTCGATCTGGACGAGGAACGCGCCCATGGGGAGTTCGTCCTCACCCACCGGGCCCGTATCCGCGCCTGCACCGACCTGTCCGATGGCGGGCTGGCGCTGGCCGCGTTCACCCTGGCGGAAGCGCACGGGGTCGCCGTTACACTCGACGTGGAGGGGATCCCGGCGCTCTTCGGCGAGGATCAGGGGCGCTACCTGCTCGCCTGCACGGTGGAATCGGCGGAGCGGCTGATGGTCGCCGCGGGCAAGGCCGATCTGGAGCTGACGATGGTGGGGCAGTTCGGCGGCGAGACGGTCCGGCTGGGCCGGGCGGGGGCGCCGCTCGCCGCATTGTCGAAGCTGTACCGGGGCACGTTCGCGGAACTGTTCGGCTAGGGTGCATGTCCCCGCGCCGCCTTGCCCTCGCGGTTCGCGGGGATTACCTAGTGAAGCGAAACACGGAGGGCGGATCATGGCGATGCAGGCGACCGAGATCGAGGCCCTGATCCGCGCGTCCTTCCCGGAGGCGCAGGTGACGATCACCGACCTTGCCGGGGACGGAAACCACTACGCCGCCGAAGTCGTGGACGAGAGCTTCCGGGGGCAGTCCCGCCTGGCGCAGCAGCGGGCCGTCTATGCCGCGCTGAAGGGCAAGATGGACGGCGCGCAGGGCGAGCTGCACGCGCTGGCCCTCACCACGCGGGCGCCGGAATGACGTCGGTGGCCGCCCTCCTCTCCGGTCTGATCGTGGCGATCCTCGTGGGCCGCGCACTCTGGATCCTCCGACGGGAGGCGGCGCAGGACGATGGCGGACGCCCCCGCGGCATCGTGCCGGGCAAAGGCTATACCGAGATCACGAGCGACTATTCCTCGGGGGTCGGCGGCGGCAACCAACTCACCAGCCGGGTCCCCCGCGACCCGGACGAATACGCGCGGGTCTTCGTGCCCCGGCGCAAGACACGGAACAGGAGCTGATCCCATGACGGATGCACAGACGGACGCGAAGACGCAGATCGACGAGATGGTGAAGGCGCATGACGTGGTGCTCTTCATGAAGGGCACCAAGGCGATGCCGCAATGCGGGTTCTCCAGCAAGGTGGCGGGCGTGCTCAACTACATGGGCGTCGACTATACGGACGTGAACGTGCTGGCCGATGACGGGGTCCGGCAGGGAATCAAGGAATACTCCGACTGGCCCACCATCCCGCAGCTCTACATCAAGGGCGAGTTCGTCGGCGGTTGCGACATCATCACGGAGATGACCTTGTCGGGGGAGCTGGACACCATGCTCGAAGGCAAGGGTGTCGGCTTCGACAAGGGCGCGGCGGAGAAGATCCGCGAAGCCAACGCGTGATCCGCTGACGGATCGGTTGCCGCGCGGGTCGTGAAGGGTTGCGGGCGACACTCCGGAGACGATGTGCGGGGCGGGACCGGGGTCCGACGCCCGATTGTGCGCCGAGGACGGTCCATCGGTCGGTTCCGATCAGAGCGCTCCGGCCTTACGCTCCGAGGCTCGACATCCGGTTTCGTACGGAGCCTATGGCTTTCGCCCTTCGCGGCGGGGCATGACAGTCGCCCCGGACCGCGACCGGCTCAATCCTTCCGCCGTCCCTCGACATGCTTGCGCAGGCGCGAAGCCTGCACCCGCTTGCGCCCCTTGTAGGGGTTCGCGTCGCCCTGCCCGCGCATGTGCAGGCGGATCGGCGTGCCCGGCATGTCGAAGTCGATCCGCAACCCGTTGACCAGATAGCGGGAATAGCTTTCCGGGATGGAATCCGGATGCGAGCACATCACGACGAAGCCCGGCGGCCGGGTCTTCACCTGCGTCGCGTAGCGCATCTTGATGCGGCGGCCCTGGGGCGCGGGGGGCGGGTGCTGTTCCAGCATGCCCGTGAGCCAGCGATTGAGGGCGGCGGTGGGCACCCGGCGGTTCCAGACCTCGTGCGCCTTGACCACCGCGTCGCGCAAACGATCGAGCCCGCGCCCCGTCTTGGCGCTGACCGTCACCAGCGGCGCGCCGCGCAGTTGCGGCAGCAGGCGCTCGAACGCTTCCTTGAGGGAGGCCAGCTTTTCCTGCCGGTTCTCCTCCAGATCCCATTTGTTGACCGCGACGACCACGGCCCGCCCCTCCCGCGACGCGAGGTCGGCGATGCGCAGGTCCTGCTGCTCGAACGGGATCTCCGCATCCAGCAGGACGACGACCACCTCCGCGAACTTGACCGCCCGCAACCCGTCGGAGACCGACAGCTTCTCCAGCTTCTCGACCACCTTGGCCCGCTTGCGCATCCCGGCGGTGTCGAACAGGCGTGTGGGCACCCCGTCCCAGTCGAAGCCGACGGCGATGCTGTCGCGGGTGATCCCGGCCTCGGGGCCGGTCAGGAGGCGCTCCTCCCCGATGATGCGGTTGATGAGGGTGGATTTGCCCGCGTTCGGGCGCCCTACCACGGCGATCTTGAGCGGGCGCTTGTCGGTCGGGGCCCAATCGGCCTCCTCCCCCAGATCCGCATCGTCCACCTCCACCTCGGTCTCGGCTTCCTCGGTCGGATCGTCGGCCTTCGCGTCGATCAGCGGGCGGAGGGCGGCGGCGAGGTCGGCCATCCCCTCGCCATGCTCGGCCGAGAGGCCGATCACATCGCCGAGGCCGAGGGAGAACGCCTCGAACATGCCCGCCTCGCCCAGCCGCCCCTCCGCCTTGTTGGCGGCCAGCAGGACGGGGTGGCCCTTGCGGCGCAGGATGTCGGCGAAGACCTCGTCCGACGGCGTCACGCCGACCCGGGCGTCGATCACGAACAGGGCCGCATCGGCCATGTCCACCGCCCGCTCCGTCAGGCGGCGCATGCGGCCCTGCAGCGAGTCGTCGGTCGCCTCCTCCAGCCCGGCCGTGTCGATTACGGTGAACTTCAGGTCGCCCAGCCGCGCGGCACCTTCGCGCAGATCCCGCGTCACGCCCGGCTGATCGTCCACCAGCGCCAGCCGCTTGCCCACGAGCCGGTTGAACAGGGTGGACTTGCCCACATTGGGCCGTCCGACGATGGCGAGGGTGAACATGGCCGCACTCCGAGGATCAGGCGGGCGACCTAACGCATCGGCGGGTCAGCGGAAAGCGTGAAGCTGTCCGTCGCGGCCCGCCACGTAGAGCGCATCGCCGAAGGCGATGGGACGCGAGGCGGCGCCGCCCGGGATTTCCGCCTGCGCCTGCAACAGACCCGTGCGCGGATCGAAGCCGCGCAGCGCCCCGTCGGAGGAGGCGACCCAGAGGCGCCCCCCGGCGAGGACAGGCCCGTATTGCGCGAAGATACCCTGCCGCCGCTTGACCCGCTGATTGCGCCAGAAGGGCAGGTCCGACCGCCAGATCACGTCGCCGGTGGCAGCGTCGAGGCGCAGAAGCTGCGACCGGTCCGAGACGGCGAAGAGCGACCCGCCCGCGACGACGACGGGGCTGGCCGCTCCCTCGTCCGCGGTCCAGAGCCGTGCGCCGCTGCTTTGTTCCAGGGCGACGATGCGCCCGGCCGTGGTCCCGGCATAGACGGTGCCGTTCTGCACCACGGGATCGCCGGTAATGTCGCCGACGAAGCTCGACGCGATGCCGCGACGGGTTCCGGCGACGCGCGCGCCCCAGACCCGGATGCCCGATTGCTGCAACGTGGCCACCACCTCGCCCGAGGCGAATGGAAAGATGGCGAGCCGTCCGGCGATGGCCGGCGCGGGCGACGTGGCCATCGCACTCGCGGAAGGCAACGCGGGCAATTCCCAGCGGATGCGCCCGTTGCCCGCATCGAGGGCCCAGGCGCGGTTGTCGCGGCTGACGACGTAGACGAGGCCACCGGCGGCCTTGGGTGTGGTGATCGGCGCGTCGAGACGCTGCACCCAGCGGGTGGCGCCGCTGGCGGCGTCGAGCGCGTGCAACTCGCCGAAGCCGGTGGACACGAACAGGGTGCCGCCCACCACGGCGAGGCCGCCGCCGGACGCGTCGATATCCCGTTCGGTGGCGGGCACGAGACTGCGCGACCAGGCGGTGGCGGCACCGGTCGTGGTCGCCACGACGGTGGAGCGGGAGTCGAGCGTGTAGATGCGCGCGCCGTCGGAGACGGGATCGGCGGTGAGGCGCTGACGCCGGGTGTCCCCGGTGCCGATATCGGCCGTCCAGATGCGCCGGGGGGCCGCCGACAGGGTCGCGTGGCCCGGATCGTTCTGCGCGTTGCCGACTCGCATGGGCCAGTCGGCGAGCCTGCGCGGCGCGGCCAGGGCGATCGGCACGACCGCGGCGGACACATCCGTGGCGGCGGCGGCGATGACCGATCCGTCCTCGCCCGGACGGACGCTCAGACGCTCCCCGGGCAGGATGACCTCGTCGTCGCCACATGCGGCCAGCGCCAGAAGACCGATGGCCAGGAGGATCGCTTGCGGTGATCTCATGCGCGTCTGTCCCACTTCCCTGCCCGTTCCGCCCGCGGCCGAAACCAGGGCGGATTGTGCCCGCCCGGCTTCATGCCGGATCGGGCGATGCTCCGAGCGCCACAATCAACTGCCCCGCCCTGCGGCGCAAGGTTTCCGTCACCCCCGCCTCTTCCGTGAGGACGCGGAGAAGAGTCACCGCGGTCGCGTCGTCCCCGGCGGCCAGGGCGGCGATCGCCTGCTGTTCGATGGCGAGCGGGCGATACGGCGCCCCCGGAATCGCCAACCGTTCGAGGATCTCCGCGTCCCGCGCGGCATCGCCCGTGCCGCCGTCGAGGATGACCTTGAGAAGGGCCAGGTCGCGGTAGATCGGCGACAACTCCGGCGCCTCCGCCAGCGACAGGAGAGCGGTGCGCGCGGTCTCCGGATCGGCATCGTCGCCGCCTGCCGAGGCGGCGGCCTGCAACAGGGCGAGGATCGCCACCTGCGCCTCGTTCGCCGCCGATACCTCCGACAGGGCGATGCGGCGCGTGGCCGGCTCGCCCCCGGTGAGCGCCGCGAGAACGGCATCGCCGAAGACCTGCGACTCCGCTTCCCGCTGTGACTTCTGCCATTCGGTCCAGGCCGCGCCGCCGACGAGCAGCACGATCACCAGCACCACGAGCCATCCCCAACGCCGGACGAGCGAATAGAGCCGGTCCCGCCGGACCTCCTCCGTCACTTCGTCGATGAAACTGTCCGGGTTCGACATGGACCCCTCCCCTCGTCGCGGATGTCCTAACCGTTCGAAAGGGGCGGGCCAACCCCCGCGCGCGACGGCTTCGCAAGGACAGGTTTGCGGTTTTGCAATGCCGTCCGGGGCCGGGAGAGGTGTTAATCATCTTGCCGCGTGGCCTTGTAACGCTTAGGAACATCGCTAGTTCTGAACTGAACGGTTCAGCGCCACTCGGCGTGGACGACCATGAAGGTCACGATATTCGAGGACCCCCATGCGCCTGTTTCCCATCGTTACCGCCCTTTTGGTCTGTGTCGCCCTGTTTTTCGTGGTCCTGCAGCGGGACGCATTGCTCGGTTTCGCGCGCGGGTTCGGCGACGGCGGAGAGGTGTCCGCGTCCGAGAGTGAGCCGGTGGCCGAACCGGCGGTCGCGGCGGATCCCGTCGCCATCGCAACGACCGATGCGGAAGACGGTCGGGAGGCCGTTCACGTCATCGCCCTCGCCTCGCAGGCGCAGGACGTACCCGACGCCGTGATGGCGCGGGGCCAGTCCGAGGCGGCGCGCACGATCACGATCATGGCGGAAATTTCGGGGCGGGTCATGTCCGAGCCCCTGCGAAAGGGTCTGTTCGTCGAGGCGGGGCAGATCCTGTGCGAGATCGACCCCGGATCGAGTGCCGCGACCCTTTCGGAGGCCGAGGCGCGCTTGACCGAGGCGCGCGCCCGGGTGCCGGAGACCGAGGCGCGGATCGCCGAGGCCCAGGCCCGGCTTCAGGAGGCCCGGATCAACCAGACCGCCGCCGCCCGGCTGGGCGAGGGTGGATTCGCGTCGACCACGCGGGTGGCCAATGCCGATGCCGCCCTGCGCTCCGCCGAGGCCGTGCTGACGGGGGCGACGACCGGGCTCGATACGACGCGGGCGGGGATCCAGGCGGCCGAGGCCGCGGTGGAGCGCGCGCGCCTCGATATCGAGAAGCTGTCGATCGCGGCGCCCTTCGCGGGCCTTCTGGAGACCGACACCGCGGAACTCGGCGCCCTGATGCAGCCCGGATCGCCCTGCGCCACGGTGATCCAGCTCGATCCGATGAAGCTCGTGGGATTCCTTCCGGAGGCGCAGGTGGATCGCGTCTCGGTCGGAGGCGACGCCGCAGCGCGGCTGGCCTCCGGCGGTGCGGTCGAAGGCAAGGTGACGTTCCTCAGCCGGGCCGCCGACGAGATGACGCGCACCTTCCGGGTGGAGGTCACGGTGGACAATGCCGACCTGACCATCCGCGACGGACAGACGGTGGAGATCCTCATCGCCACGCCGCCCACCCGCGCCCACCTGATCCCCGCCTCCGCGATGACGCTGAATGACGAGGGGACCCTCGGGATCCGGATCGTGGAGGACGGCATCGCCGGGTTCGCGCCGGTCGAACTCGTGCGGGACACGCCCGAGGGCGTGCTGCTCGGCGACCTGCCGGACATGGTGGACGTCATCGTCGTGGGTCAGGAATACGTGACCGACGGCGTTCCCGTTCGCACCAGCTTCGAGACGCTCGAAAGCCTGCGCGCCAGCCGCGAGGCCACGCGATGATCGGCATCGTCGACTGGGCCGCCGACCGGGCCCGCATGGTCCTGGCCTTCGTGGTCCTGTCGGTTCTGGCGGGCACGATCGCTTATATCTCGCTCCCGAAGGAGGGCGAACCGGATATCGACATCCCCGGCATCTTCGTTTCGGTTCCGTTCCCGGGCATCAGCGCATCGGACGCCGAAAAGCTGCTGGTCAAGCCGATGGAGACCGAGTTCAAGGAGGTCGACGGCCTGAAGGAGATGTCGGCGACGGCGTCCGAGGGTTATGCCGGCGTGTTCCTGGAGTTCGAGTTCGGCTGGGACAAGGGCGCGACCATCGCGGATGTGCGCGACAAGATGACGAAGGCGGAGGCGGACTTTCCCGCCGGGGCCGAGCAATATTCGATCAACGAGATCAATTTCTCCGAATTTCCGATCCTGATCGTCTCGCTCTCGGGTCAGGCGCCGGAGCGAACGCTCCTGCGGCTGGCCAACGAGATCCAGGACCGTCTTGAAGGGATGCCCGCGATCCTGGAGGCAGGGCTGGCGGGCCACCGGGACGAGATGCTGGAAGTGTTGATCGATCCGCTGGCGCTCGAAGCCTACAACGTGACCGCGGGCGAGTTGATCTCCGTGGTCGGGAACAACAACCTGCTGGTGGCGACCGGGGCGGTGGAGACGGCGACCGGCGCCTTTCCCGTCAAGATCCCCGGATCGTTCGAAAGCCCGCGGGACGTCTACGACTTGCCGGTCAAGACCGATGGCGACCGGATCATCACGCTGGGCGATCTGGCGCAGATCAACCTGACGTTCGAGGACCGGGCGGGCACCGCGCGCTACAACGGCGACACGACGGTCGCGTTGCAGGTCGTCAAGCGCAAGGGTTTCAACATCATCGACACTGCCGCCGAGGTCCGGGAAGTCATCGACCGGCAGGTCGCGGCGTGGCCCGAGGAGTTGCGGCAGGCGGTGGACGTGCAGGTCACGCTGGACCAGTCGCGGACCGTGAAATCCATGGTCAGCCAGCTCGAGGGGTCGGTGCTGACCGCCATCGCGCTGGTGATGATCGTGGTTCTGGCGACGCTGGGCACGAGATCCGCCCTGCTGGTCGGGTTCGCGATCCCGACATCGTTCCTGCTCTGCTTCGCGCTCTTGGCGGTGATGGGGATCACGATCTCCAACATCGTGATGTTCGGCCTGATCCTCGCGGTGGGGATGCTGGTCGACGGGGCCATCGTGGTCGTCGAATATGCCGACAAGCGGATCTCCGAGGGATCCGGGCCGATGGCGGCCTATACCGAGGCGGCCAAGCGCATGTTCTGGCCCGTCGTCTCCTCCACCGCGACGACGCTCTGCGCGTTCCTTCCGATGCTGTTCTGGCCGGGCGTGCCGGGACAATTCATGGGGATGCTGCCGGTCACGCTGATCTTCGTGTTGTCCGCGTCGCTGGTGGTGGCGCTGGTCTATCTGCCGGTCCTTGGCGGTGTCTTCGGCCGGATGAGCCGCCTGCTGGAGCGGATCGGCGGCTGGCTGCGCGCGCGGCTGCCGTGGATCGTCCGCGCAGCACTCGCCGCCGGGACCGCGTGGCTGATGGCGGTGGCGATCCTTCAGACGCTGAACCCCCAGCTTCTGCTGCCCGATACCCCGCGGGGCAGCATCACGGCCGCCATTCCCGGGGCCCTCGGCTTCGTGCTGACCTCCATGCTCCTGAGTGCCTTCCTCAGCTCGCTCTCCCGGCAGCGGAAGCCGAAGCGCATCGCCTCCGGCTATCGCCGCAAGCCGTTCGGGCAGTTCATCCACCTCATCGTCGGCAACCCGCTCGGCCCCATCGTGGCGGTCGGGGTGGTCGGGTTCGCGGTGGTGAGCACCTTCACCTATTTCGCGGCCAACAATAACGGCGTGGAATTCTTCGTCGAAAGCGAGCTGGAACAGGCGAACATCTACGTGCGCGCCCGCGGAAACCTGTCGCTGGACGAGAAGGACGCCCTTCTGGCGCGCGCCGAGCGCATCGTGCTGGAGACGCCGGGCATCCAGTCGGCCTTCGCCTTCGCGGGCAGCGGCGGGCTCAGTTCCGGAGGGCCCGGGGCCGCGGGCGGTCCGGGCGACACGATCGGCCAGATCCAGATCGAGATGGTCCCGTGGGAGGATCGTCCGACGATCCCGGAGCCCCTGTTCACCATCGCGGGCTTCACCGTGGACAAGCAGGTCGTGGATCCCGCCTTCGACGGCGACGTCATCGCCGACGACCTTCTGGAGCGCCTGCGCGAATTGCCCGGTATCAAGGTCGACCTCTCCGCCAACGATCGCGGTCCCGCGCAGGGCAAGCCCCTGCACCTGCGGCTCAAGGGCGACGACTGGGCCGACCTTCAGGCGGCGACCGTCGATATGGGCGCGCTGTTCGCGGCGACACCGGGCCTGATCGATATCGAGGACACCCTCCCCCTGCCCGGCATCGACTGGGAGATCGACGTCGATGTCGAAAAGGCCGGACGCTTCGGCGCCGATGTCGCCACCGTGGGCGCCATGGTGCAGCTCGTCACCCGCGGCATCCTGCTCGACACGATGCGGGTGGACAGCTCGGACGACGAGATCGAGATTCGCGTCCGCCTGCCGGAGGAGGACCGCATCCTCTCCACCCTCGACAGCCTCAAGGTCCGCACCGCCGACGGCCTCGTCCCGCTCGCCAACTTCATCACCCGCAAGCCGGTCCCGCAGCTGGCGGAGATCAACCGCGTCGATGGCGAGCGCTATTTCGACGTGAAGGCGGATGTCGCGCCGGGATTGGTTTCGGCAACTGTTGAAGGTCAGTCCGTTAGTGTCCTCCGCAAGCGCATTTCCGAGGAGGGCTTGGGATTTGGCGCGATGCTCATTGATGAAAACGGGACGGTTGTAGGCGTTACGGCGCCGGACGGTACCTCCTACGAAATCGTTTCCTCGGCTGATCCCGAAGCCCTTTCCGACGCGATCGGCTCTGGAAACGCCACCCTTCTGCCCGTCAATGCCAACGAGCGCATCGCTGATATCACTGAACCACTGGAAAACGGCGCCCTGCCCGACAGCGTCGGCTGGGAATGGACCGGCGATCAGGAGGAGCAGGCCGAGAGCGGTGCATTCCTGCAAAAGGCGTTCATGGGCGCGCTGGGCCTGATGTTCATCATCCTGCTGGCGCAGTTCAACTCGATCTACAACGCCGTGCTGGTCCTGCTGGCCGTGGTTCTGTCGACGACCGGGGTCCTGATCGGGATGCTGGTCATGGATCAGGCCTTCTCGATCATCATGACCGGCACGGGGGTCGTGGCGCTGGCCGGAATTGTGGTGAACAACAATATCGTCCTGATCGACACCTATCAGGAATATTCCCGCTACATGCCGCGGATCGAGGCGATCACCCGCACGGCGGAGGACCGGATCCGGCCCGTCCTCCTGACGACGCTGACGACGATGGCGGGCCTCGCGCCGATGATGTTCGGGCTGTCCTTCAACTTCATCGGCGGCGGCTATTCCATCGGCTCGCCGACCTCGCTGTGGTGGATCCAGCTCGCGACCGCCGTGGTCTGGGGCCTCGGCGTGGCGACCGTTCTGACGCTGCTGTTCACGCCGGCGATGCTGGCGGCGCGGGTCTGGCTCGGGACCTATGCGGTGGCCGTGTTCCGCCTGATCGGTCGCTTCGGCTTCGGCCGGGCGAGCCAGGCGGGTCAGGACTGGGCGCTCCGTCGGGCGGCCCGCCGGATTCCGGCCCCGACCCTTCTCTGGTCTGAGGAGGAGGAAGCCGCGGTCGTGGACAAGCCCGGGCCGCCGCAGCAGGTGGTCTCCGCACCGGCGGTGGAACAGCGTCCCGAGCGGGACATACAGGGACCGCACCGCCCGCCGCTTCGCGCCGCCGAGTAGGCTGACAGACAGATCAGCGCCCCGCGCCGCGAGCATCACCGCGCTCCAGTTGAGAACCATTCTCAATTCGATTGACACCGGATCGGCGCTGCGCGAAACGGGAGCATGCTCCGTATTCTCATCGCCTCCCTCGCCGTCGCCCTCATCGCTCTGCCCGCCACCGCGCAGGACCGGATAAAGGTTGCCACGACATTCACCGTGATCGCCGACATGGCCCGCAACGTCGCGGGCGACGCCGCCGACGTGGTCTCGATCACCAAGCCGGGCGCCGAGATCCACGGCTATCAACCGACGCCGCAGGATATCATCGGCGCCCGGGACGCGGATCTGATCCTGTGGAACGGCCTGAACCTGGAATTGTGGTTCGAGCAGTTCTTCCGCAATCTCGGCGATACGCCGCAGGCGGTCGTGTCGGACGGGATCGACCCCATCGACATCTCCGGCGGCTCCTACACGGGCAAGCCGAACCCCCATGCCTGGCTGGGCCTCGAGACCGCGCGCATCTACGTGGACAACATCGCCGCCGCCCTGTCGGAACAGGACCCGGACAATGCCGCGACCTATGCCGCCAACGCCGAGGCCTACAAGGCGGAGATCGAAGCGGTTCTGGCGCCCCTGCGCGACGCGATCCGTGCTCTGCCGGAGGATCGGCGCTGGCTCGTCACATCCGAGGGCGCGTTCAGCTATCTGGCGCGGGATTACCGCCTGCGGGAAATCTATCTCTGGCCGATCAATGCCGACCAGCAGGGCACCCCCCGGCAGGTGCGCGACGTGATCGACGCGGTGCGGGAGCACGACATCCCCGTCGTCTTCTCCGAATCCACCGTCTCCGCCGACCCCGCCAGACAGGTCGCGCGGGAGACCGGCGCGGCCTATGGCGGCGTGCTCTATGTCGACAGCCTGTCGGATGCGGACGGCCCGGTGCCGACCTATCTGGACCTGCTGCGGGTGACGTCCGAGACGATCCTCACGGGCCTTGCGCAATGAAGGACACCGCCCAGACGGAAGGGATCGCGGCCGAAGGGCTGTCGGTCACCTATGCCGGGGGCGTGACCGCCCTGCGCGATGCGAGCTTCACCCTGCCGACCGGGACCATCGCGGGGCTGGTCGGGGTGAACGGGGCGGGGAAATCGACGCTGTTCAAGGCGCTGATGGGGTTCCTTCCCGTCCGGGCGGAGCGCATCTCCCTTCTCGGGCATTCCATCGACGACGCCCTGCGCCTGAACCTCGTGGCCTATGTTCCGCAGGCGGAGGAGGTGGACTGGACCTTTCCCGTCCTCGTGCGCGACGTCGTGATGATGGGGCGCTACGGGCATATGGGCTTCCTGCGCAGGCCGTCGGCCACCGACCGCGCCGCCGTCGACCGCTCCCTCGCCCGGGTCTCCATGACCGACTTCGCGGACCGGCAGATCGGCGCCCTCTCCGGCGGCCAGAGGAAGCGCGTGTTCCTCGCCCGGGCTCTCGCGCAGGACGCGCGCATCATCCTGCTGGACGAGCCCTTCACCGGGGTGGACGTCAAGACCGAGGACGCCATTGTGAACCTTCTGCGGGAGATGCGGGACGAGGGGCGGGTGATGCTGGTCTCGACCCACAATCTCGGCTCCGTGCCCCGCTTCTGCGACCGCACGATCCTCATCAAGGGCACCGTGCTTGATTACGGCCCCACCGCCGAGGTCTTCACCCCCGCCAACCTGCGCCGCACCTTCGGCGGCGTTCTCCGCCGCTACGACCTCAGCGGGGAGGAGCTGCACGACGACAAGGATACCCGGCGCGTCACCGTCCTGACCGATGACGAGCGGCCCTTCGTCATCTACGGCGACGACCATGATTGAGATGGCGCAGACCACCCCGAAACGCACCCTCTATCTCTGCTTCCGAAATACTCCGGGGGTCTGGGGGCGGGCCCCCGGTTCGCCGTCGGCATGAGCACCCTGCTGGAGCCCTTCGCCTACGGCTACATGGTGAACGCCATCTGGGTCTCCGCCCTCGTCGGGGGGACCTGCGCGTTCCTGTCGGCCTTCCTGATGCTCAAGGGGTGGAGCCTGATCGGCGATGCCCTCTCCCATTCCGTCGTGCCCGGCGTCGCCGGGGCCTACATGCTCGGCCTGCCCTTCGCGCTCGGCGCGTTCCTGTCGGGCGGGCTGGCGGCGGCGGCGATGCTGCTCCTGACCGAACGGACGGGACTCAAGACCGATACCGTGATCGGGGTGATCTTCACCGGCTTCTTCGGCCTCGGCCTCTTCATGGTTTCCCTGTCGCCCGCCTCCGTCGATCTGCAGACCATCGTGCTGGGCAACATCCTCGCCATCACACCCGGGGACACGCTGCAGGTCGTCATCATCTCCGCCGTCACGCTGCTGATCCTGACACTCAAATGGCGCGACCTCCTGATGGTGTTCTTCGACGAGGCCCATGCCCGCGCCATCGGCATCAACCCACGCTTCTGGAAGGCGGTCCTGTTCACGCTCCTGTCCGCCTGCGCGGTCGCGGCGATGCAGACGGTCGGCGCGTTCCTCGTCGTGGCCATGGTGGTAACGCCGGGAGCGACAGCCTACCTCCTGACCGACCGGTTCGGGATGCTCCTCGTCATCGCCGTGGCCCTCGGGACCGCATCCTGCGCCGTCGGGGCGTATCTCAGCTATTTCGTGGACGGGGCAACGGGTGGCGTGATCGTCGTGCTCCAGACGCTGCTCTTCGGGCTCGCCTTCGTGTTCGCGCCCACCTACGGCCTTCTCGCCAGCCGCCGCCGGGCCCGCGCATGATCGAGACGCTCGCCCTGCCCTTTCAGCTTCCGTTCCTCCGGGACGCGATGCTCGCCGCCCTGCTCGTCGCGGCCCCCTGCGGCCTGCTCTCCACCTTCCTCGTCCTCAAGGGGTGGAGCCTGATCGGCGACGCCATCTCCCACGCGGTCCTGCCCGGGGTGGTCGGCGCCTATATCCTCGGATTGCCGCTGATCGTCGGGGCCTTTGCGGCGGGAATGGGATCGGCCCTCCTCACCGGCTGGCTCGACACCCACAGCCGGGTGAAGCGCGACACGCTGATGGGGGTCGTCTTCTCCGGCATGTTCGCCGTCGGCCTCGTCCTCATCACCTGGATCGCACCGGGCATCCATCTCGACCATATCCTGTTCGGCAACCTGCTCGGCGTCGCATCCGTCGAATTGTGGACCGCCGGGATCATCGCGGGAATCATCCTCGTCGTCATGGCGCTCCGCTGGCGCGATTTCCTCCTGCACGCCTTCGACCCGACCCAGGCACGGGCGAGCGGGCTCCGCACCGGCTGGCTGCATCACGGCCTGCTCGCCATGATCTCCGCGGCGATCGTATCGGCCCTCGGGGCGGTGGGGATCATCCTCGTGATCGCCCTGCTGGTCACGCCCGGGGCCATCGCGTTCCTGCTGACCGACCGGTTCGGGACGATGCTCTGGACCAGCATGGGAATCGCCTGCGGATCGGCCATTGCGGGGCTTTATCTGTCGATCGCGCTCGATTCGGCCCCGGCTGCCACCATCGTCGTCGTCCTGACGGCGCTCTTTCTGTGCGCCCTCGTCTGGCGGGGGACGCGGCGGGCGTTGCAGCCCGGACACGATTGAACGGCCCCTCATCGGCTCGCCCAAGAACCGAGCAACGGCGAAATCCCGTTTCTTGCGATCCGGCCTACCTGTCGGCAAGAATTCGTCTTTCGGGCCGTTGACCGCCGGTTCTGCGATTGCATCATTGACCACGCTGCAGTGCAGCTTAAATTCAGATTATCGGAACGCGGCGGCCTATCCTCCTCCCAGGCCAAGGCGTTTCGGGGACTTGGCGGCCCTGTCCTCTCCTCCTCCCTGGGCAGGGCCGCATTTCCGCCACGTTCTCGTCATTCTCCGCTCGAATTGTTCGCGTCCTTATGGGATCCTGATCTTTCCAGCCCCCGGACCGAAACAATGATGCAACACGCCCCCCAGCCCGCCACGCCGCCCCAGCCCGTCAAACGCCCGCCGACGCCCGCACCCGTCCGGTTCACCGACTGGGCCTCGATCTGATCGACCGGGTCGGGCAGTTCCGCCGCCGGTGATCTCCGGCGGACCCGCTCCCCTTACTTCGTGCCGAACATCCGGTCGCCGGCATCGCCGAGGCCGGGCACGATATAGCCCTTCTCGTTGAGCCGTTCGTCCACCGCCGCGGTCACGATGGGCACGTCGGGATGCGCCTCCTTCATGCGCGCGATCCCCTCTGGCGCAGCCAGCAGGCAGAGAAAGCGCAGGTCGGTCGCCCCCTCCGCCTTCATCAGGTCGATGGCCGCGGCCGACGAGTTGCCCGTCGCCAGCATCGGATCGACGGCGATCACCAGCCGTTCGGACAATTCGCTGGGCAGCTTGCAGTAATACTGCACCGGCTGGAGCGTCTCCTCGTCGCGATAGAGGCCGACGAACCCGACCCGGGCCGAGGGCACGAGTTCGAGGATCCCGTCCAGAAGCCCGTTCCCCGCCCGCAAAATCGACACCAGCGCCAGCTTGCGCCCGTCCAGTACCGGCGCGTCCATGGGACAGATCGGCGTCTCGATCCGCTTCGTCGTCATGGCGAGGTTGTCGGTGATCTCGTAGGCCAGAAGCTGGCTGATCTCGCGCAGGAGCTGTCGAAAGACGGCCGTGGGCGTATCGCGGTCGCGCATCAGCGACAGTTTATGCTGCACCAGCGGGTGGCGGACGATCGTGAGGTGGTCGGTCATGGCAGCTCCTGGCGGGATGGCCCGCCCGGCATAGCCCGGCACGCCCCGGTGATAAAGCGGGGGGCCGGAGCCGCTCCGCGCTAGCGGACCGACCGTCCGCGCATGGCCACCCCGGTCCCGCCGAGAGCCGCGAGTAACAGCAGGAACGACGCGGGCAGCGGCACCGGTGCCGGGACCGCGATGCCGCCGTAATCGAACCGGTATGTCTGTCCGGGGTAGTCGATATGGCGCGCGAAGACCGAAATCCTGCCGGTCAGCGAGAACGCCCTCTCGTCGGTGTTGAGCGACAGGAAAAGACTGTCTTCCCGGGGGTTCTGGAACAGGTTCGAGCCGACGAGCGGAAAGCCGAAATCGAAGATCAGATCCTGACCGTCCCCCGACCGCGTGGCGCTGGTGGGTCCGCGATCGCCCAGCCCGTCGGTGCGGTAATTCACGTCGACATCGTAACCGCCGAAGCCGAACAGCGTCATCCGGTCCACCAGAAAGTTGCCGCCCGAATTGTTGAACGTGGTCAGGACGCGCGGCATGAAGATGAGCGAGCCGTCCAGCGTCGAGCGCACCACGCGGTTCTGGATATCTACGCCGATGCCGAAGAACCCGTTCGCGTCGAGACCTATGAAGTCACTGACGATATTGTCGTTGATCACGGTTCCGCCGAGACCCGGCTCGGCTGCTACTGTGGTCCCCGGCAGGAACACCGTATCACCGGCAGCCAGGGGAACCGCTCCGGCGAGATGTGGCAAGGCGGCCAGTGCCAGACCGAGAACAAATCGTTTCAAGGCAGTATGTTTCATTTCAATCGCCCTTCATGTTGCGGCGCGGAAATTGCGCTGCTTCCGGCGTCGGAGACCCTGCGGAATATTGCAGGATGGCCGCGACGCCCGGGCACCATGGCATATCGTTAACGAAATTTATACGGCGGTATGCCGGCGCGAACGGGGGGAAGACCTTCCTTAGCCTGTCGCGCTCTCCAACCGCTTGGCCACCGCCGCACGGGTCGCATCGTCGCAGAAGGCCGCCACGAGCGCCGTGCGCGCCATCTCCGCGAACACGCCTTCGTCCCAGTCGAACACCTCGGCCAGCATGTCGTATTCCCGGCCCATCGTGGTGTCGAAGAACGGCGGATCGTCGGTGGAGACGGTCACCTGGACCCCCGCCGCGCGCAGCCGCTCGATGGGGTGGTCGCGCCACCTCGGATAGACACCCAGCGCGATGTTGGACCCGGGACAGACCTCGAGAACGGTGCCCGCCTCCGCCAGACGGTCGACCAAGGCCGGATCCTCGATGGCCCGCACGCCATGGCCGATCCGGTCGACGCGCAGGTCGTCGAGGACTGCGCGCACCGATTCCGGTCCCCCGAACTCGCCCGCATGGGCGGTTAGGCCCAGCCCCGCCTCCCGCGCGCAGTCGAAGGACCAGACGAAGTCTGCCGGGGACAGAATCCGCTCGTTGCCAGCCATGCCGAACCCCGTGATGAAGTCGCCCGCCGTCTCCGCGGCGCAGATCGCCGTCTGCCGCGCCTTGTCGGGGCCGAAATGGCGGATGCAGGTGACGATGCCGCGCATCTCCACCTCCGGCACCTCGGCAGCGGCCTCCTGCATCGCGGCGAGGTAGTCGCGCCAGGCGGAGACGTCGCGCCCGCCGCAGAAATCGGGGCTGAGGAACGCCTCGGTATAGACCACCCCCTGCGCCGCCGACTGCTCCAGCACGACCCTGGTCAGCCGGGCATAATCCTCCGGGGTCCGCAGAACTGCGGTGGCGGCCTCGTAGACCTTCAGGAACCCCTCGAAATCGTCGTATTTGTACGCGCCGCGCTCGTCGAACACCCCGTCGAGACGCTCCGCCTTCTCCTGCGCCAGCCCCCGGATGAAGGCGGGCGGGGCGGCGCCCTCCAGATGCAAGTGCAGCTCGATCTTCGGCAGGTCCCTCACAGGAAGTTCTGCCCGGGACCGATGACGGGCAGGCCGAGATGCGTGCAGATGGTCGCCGCCACATCGGCGAACGCGACCTGCCCGATTGCCCCGGACGCCCCGGCACACAGGACCGGCACCCGCTCACGCGTATGGTCCGTGCCGGTCCAGGTCGGATCGTTGCCGTGATCGGCGGTGAAGATCATCAGGTCGTCCTCCCGCAGCCCGGCCAGCACCCCCGGCAGGCACCGGTCGAACCATTCCAGATGACGCGCATAGCCCGACACGTCGCGCCGGTGGCCATAAAGGCTGTCGAATTCCACGAAGTTGGCGAAGGTCAGCGACCCGTCCGGCCGGTCCTGCACCGCATCCTCCAGATGTCGCATCAGCGCCGCATCCGGCCCCTTCACCATGCTCTCGATGCCGCGCATGGAAAAGATGTCGCCGATCTTGCCGATCGCATGCACGTCGCGCCCCGCCCCCTGAACCGCATCGAGCAGCGTCGGCGCGGGCGGCAGGACCGCGAAGTCGCGACGGTTCGACGTCCGCTCCCACGGGCCCTCCCCGACGAAGGGCCGCGCGATGACGCGCCCGACCCGCATGTCGTGAAGCGTCGGCGCCAGCGCCGCGCAGAGGTCGAGCAGGCGTTGCAGCCCGAAATGCTCCTCATGTGCGGCGATCTGGAACACGCTGTCGGCGGAGGTGTAGCAGATCGGGCGGCCGGTCCGGATATGCGCCTCCGCCTCCTCCGCGATGATGGTCGTCCCGCTGGCATGGCGATTGCCGAGGATACCGTCCGTCCCCGCCTCCCGGCAGACGATATCGACCAGATCGGGCGGAAAGCAGGGCTCCGTCTCCGGGAAGAAGGTCCAGTCCCAAGGGACCGGCAGTCCGGCCAGTTCCCAATGGCCCGACGGCGTGTCCTTGCCCGGGCTGATCTCCGTCGCGGCCCCCCAAGCGCCCGACGGCTTCGCCGCGAGGCCCGGCGTGGGGACCCCCGACGCGAGCCGGATCGCAGCACCCAGGCCGAGGCCGTCCAGAACCGGCAGGTGCAGCGGACCCGAGCGGCCCTCCTCCGCGCCGCCCTCGGCGCAGGCCTGGGCGATATGGCCGAGCGTGTTGGCCCCCGCATCGCCGAACGCCGCCGCATCGGGCGCACCGCCGCAACCGACGGAATCCATCACCACGAGGAAGGCACGGCTCATCGGAGCGTCTCCTGCACCAGGGTCGGCGGCGTCACGGCCCCGGAGCCGAGCTCCAGCGCCTGGGCCACCCGGGCGGCCCCCTCCTCCGCCGCGTCACCGTCGGCGGCGTGGACGCGGGCGAGCGGCTGGCCCTCGGTCAGGACGGTGCCCAGTTCGGCGATGTGGCTGATCCCGACGGTGGGGTCGATCCGGTCGTCCTCCCGCCGCCGCCCGCCGCCCAGAGCCACCACCGCCTCGCCCAGCGCGCGCGTGTCGATCCGCGACAGCACGCCCGGCTGGTCGGCGCGCAGCTCCGCCACGACGGGGGCCGCGGGCAGCCGGTCGCGCCAGCGATCGGGGAAATCCGACGGCCCGCCCTGCGCCGCGACCATCCGGCCGAACACTTCCGCCGCCGACCCGGAGGTGAGCGCCGCGTCGATCCGCGCCGATCCGTCCTCCGCATCCGCGGCGAGACCGCCCAGCGCCAGCGCCTCGCCGCCCAGCGCCCGGGTCAGGGCGACGAGCCGCCTCGCCCGCCGCGATCCCGGTTCGGTCAGCGCCTCCATCGCCGCGATCACCTCCAGCGCGTTGCCGGCACTCGCCGCGGCGGGCTGCGACATGTCGGTCAGGATGGCGGAGGTCATCACGCCGTTCGCCTGTCCCGTCTCCACGAGTGCCCGGGCCAGCGCGCGCGCCGCCTGCCCGTCCGCCATGAACGCGCCGGACCCGGTCTTGACGTCGAGCACCAGCGCCTCGATCCCCTCGGCCAGCTTCTTCGACAGGATCGAGGCCACGATCAGGTCGAGGCTTTCGACGGTTCCGGTGACGTCCCGAACCGCATAGAGGCGCCGGTCGGCGGGCGCGATGTCGCCGGTCGCACCCACGATGGCGCAACCGACGCGGCGGACGATGTCCTGCAACTCGTCGCTCTGCATCTCGATGCGGAAGCCGGGGATGGAGGAGAGCTTGTCGAGCGTGCCGCCGGTATGGCCCAGCCCCCGGCCCGAGATCATCGGGACGTAGGCCCCGCAGGCCGCGAGGGCGGGCGCAAGGATCAGCGAGACGCAATCGCCCACGCCCCCTGTCGAATGCTTGTCGATGACCGGCCCGGGCAGGTCCCATTGCAGTATCTCGCCCCCGTCCCGCATCGCCCGGGTCAGGGCCGCGCGCCCCTCGGACAGGAGCGGCGTGTGACAGACGCCCATGGCGAAGGCCCCCGCCTGGGCGTCCGACACGCTGCCATCGGCCAGCCCGCGCGCGAAATCCGCCAATGCCTCCGCCTCCGGCAGGTCGCCGCGCCGCAGGGACGACAGGACGTCGCGGATATCGGTCACGCCATGTGGCCCGCGTCGAAGGCACCCGGCAAAAGGTCCGCGATGGTCGTACGCCGCTCCGCTCCGTCCAGCGTGGCCAGCGTGACGACCACGTCGCCCGCCCCGAACTCCGCCAGTTTCTGTCGGCACCCGCCGCAGGGGGGGACGGGCTCCGGCGATCCGGCTACGACATAGACCTCCGTCACCGCCCGCTCGCCCGCCGCGCACATGGCGGCGATGGCCCCGGCTTCGGCGCAGGTCCCTTCCGGATAGGCGACGTTCTCCACGTTGCAGCCCCGGAACACGGCACCCGAGGCGGTGCGGATGGCCGCTCCGACCTTGAAGTCGGAATAGGGGGCGTGAGCGTTTTCGCGCACGGCAAGGGCCGCGTCGCGCAGAGTCTCGGGCATGGATCGGCCTCCGCTGATGGCGCCTTCCGTGCTAGGCCCGCCCGCGCCCGGGGGCAAGACGATGGCGGAGGTCCACCGGGCATCATCTCGGCCAAAATATCCCGGGGGAGTCCCGCAGGGACGGGGGCAGCGCCCCCGCCCCGCTCAGAGCATGAACTGATAGCTTTCGGGGACCCAACGGAACCCATCCTCCCGCGCCTCGACATAACCCACGGCGGGGAACGGCATGTGATAGCCGATCATCGGCATCCGCTCGGCGGCGAGCATGCCGAGGACGGTGCGGCGGCTCTGGGCGGCCGCCTCCTTGTCCATGTCGAACCGCACCTCCCAATCCGGGTACGCCAGCGACCAGACGTAGTGGTTCGCCAGATCCGCCGCGATCAGGAGCGACCGGTCGCCGCTCGACAGCCGGTAGGTCATGTGGCCCGGCGTGTGGCCGAACGCGGCCATCGCGGTGATCCCCGGGACCGCGTCCTGCCCGTCCGCGAGGAAGGTCATCCGGTCGGCCAGCGGTTCCACCATCGCCGTGAACCCCTCCGACGGGGCGGCGGCCCAGGCATCGTATTCCACCTGTCCGGTCACGTAGGCGGCGTTGACGAAGGTCGGCGCGCCGTCCTGCATCAGGCCGCCGATATGGTCGCCGTGCATGTGGGTCAGGACGATCGTGTCCACGTCGTCCGGCGTGTATCCCGCCGCCTCCACCGCGGCCACGATATCGGCTGCGGATTGTCCGGTGTCGAACAGAACGAGGCTCTCGCCCGTGTTCACCAGCGTCGGGGTGAAGAAGAACTGCGTCGCGTCGGTCGGCAGGAACGCCTCCCGGCTCACCTCCGCGAAAGTCTCCGTATCGACGTTCATGCCGAAGATCGTCTGTGGATCGGAGGGGTTCGTGACGGTGTTCGCCAGAAGCGTCGTCACCTCCAGATCGCCGAGGCCGAAGCGGCGGATGTTCTGCTGCACCGGTTCGCGCTTCGGAGCGGCGGCCAGACTGGGCAGGGCCAATGCGGTCAGCGGCATGGCGGCCGTGGCGGCAAGGGCTGCGCGGCGGGTGATACGGGTCATGGGCGCTCTCCGGAGGCTGATGGGACGAGTCTGATCCTAGCGCATGCGGTTCCGGGGGCCAGATCACGTCGTCGCGAGACACCCAGTGCGCCGGTGGAATGCCTGCGGAACGGCCGAGACTGGACAAATCACCGCCCCGGTGACACATCGCGCCAGAAGGAGCCGCCTCATGTCCGCCGCCACGATCACCCGCTTTGCCCCCTCGCCCACGGGCCTTCTGCATGTCGGAAACCTGCGCGCGGCGCTGATGAATTGGATGATCGCGCGACAGGCGGGGGGGACCTTCATCCTGCGGCTGGACGACACAGACCCGGAGCGGAGCCGCGAGGAGTATGCCGACGCGATCCGCGAGGATCTGGAATGGCTGGGCCTCGACTGGGACCGGGAGGAGCGGCAATCCCGCCGCCTCGACCTCTATGCCGCCGCGGCCGACGAGATGCGCGCCGCCGGGCGCCTCTACGAGGCGTTCGAGACGCCGGTGGAGCTCGACCTCAAGCGCAAGAAGCAGCTCAATATGGGTCGGCCCCCGGTCTATGACCGCGCGGCGCTCGACCTGCCGGAGGCGGAGCGCGACCGTTTGCGCACCGAGCGGGGCGGCCATTGGCGGTTCCTGCTGGACCGGGAGCGGATCGAGTGGACCGATGGCATCCTCGGCCCGCTCAGCATCGACGCCGCCTCCGTCAGCGATCCGGTCCTGATCCGCGGCGACGGACAGGTGCTCTATACGATCGCGAGCGTTGTGGACGATACCGAGATGGGCGTGACCCATGTGGTGCGCGGATCCGACCACGTCACCAACACCGCGACGCAGATCCAGATCATGGCCGCCCTCGGCCACGGCCACCCGGCCTTCGCCCACCACTCCCTCCTGACCGGGCCGCAGGGCGAGGCGCTCAGCAAGCGGCTCGGCACGCTTGCCCTGCGCGACCTGCGCGCGGCGGGGATAGAGCCGATGGCGCTTCTGTCGCTCATGGCGCGGCTCGGCTCGTCGCAGCCGGTGGAGCTGCGCGATACCCCGATGGATCTGGCGGAGGAGTTCGCGCTGTCGCAATTCGGCTCCGCGCCGACGAAGTTCGACGAGGCCGATCTGCGCCCCCTGACCGCCCACCGCCTCCAGAGCCTGCCGCTGGACGCCGTGGCGGAGGATGTCGCCGCCCTCGGCGTACCGGAGGCGGAGCGGGAGCGGTTCTGGACCGTGGTGCGCGACAACATCTCGACCCGGGCGGAGATGGCCGATTGGTGGCGCCTGATGAACGAGGGCACCCGTCCCGACGTGGCTCCCGACGATGTCGACTTCGTGCGCGACGCCCTGGCCCGCCTGCCGGAGCCGCCCTTCGCGGAGACGACCTGGGCCGACTGGACCGTCGAGGTGAAGGCCGCGTCCGGGCGCAAGGGCAAGGACCTGTTCAAGCCCCTGCGCCACGCGATGACCGGCCGCCCCGACGGCCCGGACATGGCCACGCTGATGCCCCTGTTGCGGCGCAAGCCCACCGTCTGACGGCACGGTTGCCGCACCGCGCCCGGCGCTCACGGCGTCGGCATTCCCGATGCGCCCCGTCGCACCCTTGCGTGACCCGGGGACCCGTCCGCTTGTCCGGCCCGCCCCGGGCGGTCACCTTCGGCGCAACCGAAAGGACCTGCCGATGCCCACCGAACGATTCACCTTCGCCGGCCATGACGGCAGCCGGCTGGCCGCACGCCTCGACCTGCCCGACGGGCCGGTGGGGGCGACCGCGCTGCTGGCCCATTGCTTCACCTGCGGCAAGGACATCGCCGCGGCCCGCCGCATCGCCGCCCGGCTCGCCGCCCTCGGGATCGCCGTCCTGCGCTTCGATTTCACCGGCCTCGGCCATTCGGAGGGGGAGTTCGAGAACACGTCCTTCTCCTCCAACGTGGCCGACCTCGTGGCCGCGGCCGACGCCCTCGCGGCCCGGGACATGGCGCCCCGGATCCTCATCGGCCATTCGCTGGGCGGGGCCGCGATCCTGCGCGCGGCGGGCGACATCGAGTCGGCGCGCGCCGTCGTCACCATCGGCGCGCCCTTCGATCCCGGCCATGTCACCCACAATTTCGAGGGCGCGCTCGACCGGATCGAGCGGGACGGCGGGGGGGAGGTGATGCTGGGCGGGCGCAAGCTCCGGATCGGCCAGGGCTTCGTGGAGGACGTCGCGGGCCAGCGGCTGGAGGAGGCCATCCGCAATCTCGACCGCGCGCTCCTGATCCTGCACGCGCCCCGCGACGCCACCGTGGGGATCGAGAACGCGACCCGGATCTTCACCTGTGCGCGCCACCCCAAGAGCTTCGTCACCCTCGACGACGCCGATCACCTCGTCACCCGCGCGGCGGATGCCGAATACGCCGCCGACGTCATCGGCGCCTGGGTCGCCCGCTATGTCGACATCACGCGCCCGGCCCCGCCCGTCGGAGCGCCGGAGGGCGTGACCCGGGTGACGGAGCGCGACCCGGAAGGCTTCGTCCAGGACGTCGTCGCCGGGGGCACCCATGTCGCCACCGCGGACGAGCCGGTGGCCTATGGCGGCACCAATCTGGGCATGTCCCCGTATCAGTTCCTCGCCGCCTCCCTCGGGACCTGCACGTCGATGACGATCCGGATGTATGCGCGGCGCAAGAAATGGCCGCTCGTCCATGTCGCCGTCGACGTGACCCATGACCGTATGCACGCCCAGGATGCGTCGTCCGGATCCGAGCGGATCGACCGCTTCCGCCGCGAGATCACCATCGAGGGGGATTTGGATGCCGGTCAGCGCGCGCGCCTGCTGGAGATCGCGGATCGCTGTCCCGTCCACCGAACGCTGGAGGCAGGGGCACGGGTGGAGACCGTCCTTACCGAGCGGGCCGCCGGGGCCGGAGCGCTGATCGCCTAGTCGGTCGAGTCCAGCTCGCCGCGCAACTCCGACAGGCGCCCGAGGCAGACCTTGCCCGCGATCCGGATCGCATCCGGGTCGCCCTGCCGCGCGATCAGGTTCAGGCGACGGGCCGCCTCCTGCGTCGGCAGGGCCCCGATCGCGCCGGACAGCGACAGCAGGACATGGGTCTGACTGCGGATCTCGCCCACATCCCCCGCCTCGACGCCCCGTCCGAGATTGATCGCGACCTGACCGAGATCCTCCTTCAGCCGGCCGAGCAGCATGTCGCCCTCGTCCGGTCCCGCCGCGGCCATGAGTTCGGTCAGCGTCGCGACGCTGAGCGGGGGCGCCGCCTCGGGCGTCCAGTCCGCCGGATCGGGCGCCTGGGCGAGATAGTGGCGCAGGACCTTGCCCACCATCTCGATCGACCCCAGCGGCTTGGCGAGGATCCCGTCCGCCCCCGCGGCATAGATCGCATCCCGGTTGTCGCGCAGCACGTAGGCCGTCATCGCGACCATCGCCATCGGCGGCGCGATCCCGCGGGCCTGCCGCAGACGCTCGGACCGGATCACGTCCAGCCCGCCGAGCCGCGGCATCTCCAGGTCCACGAGGGCGAGGTCGAACCTTTCCCGTGCGAGCCAGTTCAGCGCCTCGATCCCGTCGGAGGCGAGTTCGCATTCCGCGCCCATCCGCCCCAGCATGCCCCGCAGGAGCGTCTGGTTCGTCGCGCTGTCGTCGGCGACCAGCACCCGCCAGCCCGCCAGATCCGCCAGGGTTCCGGGAACCGCCTCCGGCTTCCGCTTCCAGATCCTCTCCGGCACCGTCAGCGTCACCTGGGCGCCGCCCCGCGGCAGGTTGCGCGCCGCGAGCTTGCCGCCCAGCCCTTCGGCATGGGCCGCCGCGATATGCAGCCCCATACCCGTTCCCGGCTCGTCGCCGCCCCTCGTCGCGGGATCGAACAGGCGCGTCAGCAGATCGGGAGGAAATCCCGGCCCGTCATCGCTCACGCAGAGGGACAGCGTGCCGTCGCGATAGACCTGCGCCCCGAGGGAGACGGTCCCGCCGGGCGCATGGCGGAGCGCGTTGCCCATGAGGTTGGCGATCACCCGCCGCAGGTGCAGTCCGTTCAGCCCGACGACGTCCGGCAACTCCCCCTTCGGGTCGAGGAGGATCCGCGTGCCCGTGGGCCGCGCGGCCCCGTGCCAGCGCCGCAGCTCGTCGTCGAGGAACCGCCCGAGGTTCAGGACGCCCGCATCCCCCACCTCCCCCTCGCCCGGCGCGCCGTGCAGCATCTCCTCCACCAGCCGGGCCAGCAGTTCCGAGGCGACGTGGATGCGGCCGAGCTGTTCGCGCACGCCTTCCGGCATATCGTCCGGGTCGATCAGGCGCAGGCCCCCGATCACGTCGGAGACGGCGGCCCGGATATCATGGGCCAGAAGGTCGATGGGGTCGGGCGCGAACCTGCCATCGGCAGTGGTGGGGCGCCTGCGGTCCACCATCCGATCAGCCACGGGCCGGATAGCCGAGACTTGCCGCGGCCGCGCCGATCTCGGCCAGGATCGCGGGATCGTCCACGGTCGCGGGCATCTTCCACTCCGCGCCGTCCGCGATCCGCGCCATGATCGCGCGCAGGGTCTTGCCCGACCGCGTCTTGGGCAGCCGCTCCACCACCACGGCGAGCTTGAAGGCCGCGACAGGCCCGATCCGCGACCGCACGAGGGCCACGCATTCCGCCGCGATCTCCGCATGGGGCCGGTCGACCCCGCGAGTCAGGCACAGAAACCCCATGGGAAGCTGTCCCTTGACCGGATCGGCGACTCCGATGACGGCGCATTCGGCGACGTCCGGATGGGTGGCCAGCACCTCCTCCATCGCGCCGGTCGACAGGCGGTGGCCCGCGACGTTGATGACGTCGTCCGTCCGCGCCATGATCCAGAGATAGCCATCCTCGTCCAGCATCCCCGCATCGCCGGTCTCATAGAAGCCGGGGAAGGCCTCGAGGTAGCTCTTGCGGAACCGGGCATCCCCGTTCCACAGCGTCGGCAGCGTCCCCGGTGGCAGCGGCAGGCGGATCGCGATGGCGCCCAGCGTGCCGGGGGCGACCGGATGACCGCCCTCGTCCAGGACGGCGACGTCGTAGCCTGGCATCGGGACCGACGGGCTTCCCACCTTCACCGGCAGGCGCTCCAGCCCAAGCGGGTTGGCCGCGATGGCCCAGCCCGTCTCCGTCTGCCACCAATGGTCGATGACCGGCTTGCCCGTCGCCTTCGCGATCCAGTCCACCGTGTCCGGATCCGCCCGCTCCCCCGCGAGATAGATCGTGCGTAGAGCCGACAGGTCGTGCCCCGCCATCTGCGCCGCCTCCGGGTCCTCGCGCTTGACCGCCCGGAAGGCGGTGGGGGCGGTGAAGAAGGAGACGACCCGGTGATCCGCCATCACCCGCCAGAAGGTCGAGGCGTCCGGCGTGCCGACGGGTTTGCCCTCGAACAGGATCGTCGTGCAGCCATGGATCAGCGGCGCATAGCAGATATAGCTGTGGCCCACGACCCAGCCGACATCCGATGCGGCCCAGAACACCTCGCCCGGGGCGGCGGCGTAGACGTTCTCCATCGACCAGTCCATCGCCACCAGATGCCCGCCCGTGGGCCGGACCACGCCCTTGGGCGACCCCGTCGTTCCGGATGTGTGCAGGATATAGGCCGGGTGGTCGCCGCGCACGGGCACGCAGGGATGCGGCGGGGCATCGGAGACGAACGCGGTCCAGTCGATCTCGCCCGCGCCGATTTCCGCCGGACCTTCCGGGCGTTGCAGGATCACGGCGAAATCGGGCGCATGGGACGCCTGTTCCAGCGCCGCCCGCAGAAGGGGTTGGTAGGCCACGACCCGCCCCGGCTCGATCCCGCAGGACGCGGCGAGGACCGCCTTGGGCGCCACATCGTCGATCCGCACGGCCAGCTCGGCACTTGCGAAGCCGCCGAACACGACCACGTGGATCGCCCCCAGCCGCGCGCAGGCCAGCATCGCCTCCACCGCCTCCGGCACCATCGGCATGTAGATCAGGACCCGGTCGCCGACGCCCACGCCCCGCGCCGCCATCGCCCCGGCCAGGCGCGCCACCCGATCCTGCAACTCGGCGAAGGTGATCCGCGTGACGCTGTCGGTAACGGGGGAATCGTGGATGATCGCCAGCCGGTCCCCGTGCCCCGCCGCGACGTGGCGGTCGACGGCGTTGTGGCACCCGTTGACCATCCCGTCGGCGTACCATTCGGGCACGGCCCCGCCCTGATCGTGCAGCGCCCGGCTCGGCATCCGGTCCCAGTCGATCCGCCCTGCGGCCTCCATCCAATAGCCTTCGGGATCGGTCTTCGCCCGGTCCCATTCGGATTTCCAGCCCATGTCGTACGCCCCTCCCTGCCCCTCATCTAGGAGCAGCATCCGCCCGCGCGCAATAGCGGCCCCGGCCCCCCGTCCCGCGCCCCTTGACCCGTCCGGGCCCCGGCGCGACCATGCGGGCGGGAGGACACCATGACAGGGATCGCACAGGTAGAGGGGTTCTTCGACCCCGGGACCAATACCATAAGCTACCTCGTGTCCGACGGCACGACCTGCGCCGTCATCGACCCGGTGCTCGACTTCGACATGGCCTCGGGGCGCACGGGCAGTACAGCCGCCGATCGCCTGATCGACGCGATCGGGGAGCGGGGGCTGACGCTGGACTGGCTCTTGGAAACCCATGTCCATGCCGACCACCTCTCCGCCGCGCCCTATGTCCAGGAACGGATCGGCGGGCGGATCGGCATCGGCGCCGAGATCGTCAAGGTGCAGGAGACGTTCGGCAAGATCTTCAACGAGGGGACCCGGTTCCAGCGCGACGGCAGCCAGTTCGACGCCCTGTTCTCCGAAGGCGACACCTTCGCCATCGGCATCCTGCCCGTCCGCGTCCTGCACACGCCGGGTCACACGCCCGCCTGCCTGACCTACGTGGTGGGCGGTGATCCGGCGGCGGCCTTCGTCGGCGACACGATGTTCATGCCCGATTTCGGCACCGCCCGCTGCGACTTCCCCGGCGGGTCGGCCGAAACGCTGTGGGACTCGATGCAGAAAATCCTCGCCCTGCCCGATGCCACCCGCATCTTCGTCGGCCACGATTACAAGGCACCGGGGCGCGAGGAGTTCGCGTGGGAAACCACGGTGGCAGCCGAGAAGCGCAACGCCCACGTCACCGGCGGACGCGACGCGTTCCTCAAACTGCGGACGGAACGCGACGCGACGCTGGGCGCACCGAAGCTCATCCTCCCCTCGCTACAGGTGAACATGCGCGGCGGGCGGATGCCGGAGCCGGATGCGGAGGGGAACGTGACGCTCAAGCTGCCGGTGAACCGGTTGTAGCGCGGGCCGGGCCCTCTCCCGGACCCGACCGCATATCCTCCCTCAATGCGCCATCATCTCCGCCGCGATCTCGGCCCCGTCCTTCGAGGCCGGATAATAGGTCGGCCAGTTGGTCAACTCCTCCAACAGCGCCGCCCGGTCGTCCCCCCAATAGAGGTGGTAGTGATCGGCCGCCTCGGGCGCGATCCGGTGATCGCTGAACTGGATGAATTGCGGCGCCACGGCGTCGCCCTCGACCTTTTCGAAGATGAAGCGCACGCCGCGATTGCCCGCCTCGTATGTCAGGACCTCGTGGCCGTCGCTCCGGTAGATGCCCCCATACGCCCCGTCATCCTCATGGAACATCACGCTGTCGCCGTCGATCACGATCCGGTCGACATCCGTCTCGTAGCCGATCTCGTATTTGGCGTGGTATTCCACGGCCGTTCTGTCGCCCTTCTCCGCCTTGTGCACCATCACCGGGTCGAGCGTCCCGTCCTGCAACAGCGGATAGACCGATTGCCACGCGCCCTCCCAATCGGCCAGCGAGCGGGGTGCGATCTGGCTGTCATCGAAATAGCCGCTCCGGATATCCTCGGGCCCGTGTGCGTGGGCATGGTCGTGGGTGGACGCGGCATCGGCGTCCTTCGTTACCTGCGCGGGGGCCTGCATCGCGACGAACACGATGGTCCCAAGGGTCAGGACGCCGATCTGGGTGATGATCGAGGGTTTCATGGGTCTGGACCTTTCCTGTCTGACCGGACTGCGCCGGTCCGTGATTCGCTATGTTATAACGTAACAGTTTGAAGCAATCCAACCCCGTCCTTCGAGCCCGACGATCCGGCGAACATTGTCATCGCGATCTCCGACACCGGCATCGCATCGTCACCCGGCCGCCAGATATCCACCCGAAGCCCCACCTTTACCTCCGCCCGCGCCTCCGCCATCCTCCCCGAAGCCCCGTCAAGGATCGACACGCATGGACATCCGGCCCCTCGACGACACCACCTCCGTCGCGCCGCAGCTCGACCCCGGCGACTTCGCCGCCCTGGCCGCAGACGGAGTGGTCGCCGTCATCTGCAACCGCCCCGATGCCGAGGTCCCGCCCGGCCATCAGGCCGCGGCGATGCAGGCGGCGGCGGAAGCGGCGGGCCTCGCCTTCACCTACAACCCCGTCTCGATGCCGAACCTGACCCTCGACGCGGTGGAGGAGCAGGCGGACGCGACCGCCGGCGCGGAGGGGCGAACGGTCGCCTATTGCGCCAGCGGCACCCGCTCCGCGATCCTCTGGGCCCTGTCCCAGGCGGGGCGGATGCCGGCGGACGACATCCTCGCCGCGACGGCCCGGGCGGGCTACGCGCTCGACGGCCTGCGACAGCAGATCGAAGCCCTGGAGGCACAGCGATGACCGACGGACGCAGATGGCACGACATGGGCGGCACCGGCGATGCGGACCTCCTCGGCCCGGTGCCGGGCGACGACCACGACTTCGCCCTGTGGGAAAAGCGGGTGGACGCGCTGGTGATCCTCGCCGGGCTGAAGGGCGTGTTCACCGTCGACGGTCTGCGCCGCGTGCTGGAGGATATGGGCGAGGAGACGTTCGAGACGATGACCTATTACGAACGCTGGGTCGCCTCGCTGAACCAGAACCTGCTGGAGCGGGGCGTCTATTCGGTGGCCGAACTGGGCGACCGGATGGACGCGATCCGGGCCCGCGGCGCGACCTACGGCGAGGCGACCGATGCCGGAACCTGATGCCCTCGCCCCCGGCGCGCGCGTCCGGGTCCGCGCGATGATGCCCCCGGGCCATGTCCGCACGCCCGCCTATCTGCGCGGGCGGGAGGGCGCCGTGGAGCGTGTCCTCGGCCCCTTCGGCAACCCCGAACAGCTCGCCTACGGCCAGGCGCCCGACCGCCTGCCCCTCTATCGCGTCCGCTTCCGGATGGGCGATATCTGGGACGGGGCCGAGACGCCGGACGACACGCTGGATGCCGAAATCTATGCCCACTGGCTGGAGCCGATCTGATGCCCCACGACCATTCCGAGGACCCACGCGGTCACGATCATTCCGGCCTGTCCCCGTCCGGCCACCCCTACCGCGCCGATCAGGACGGCCCGCTCAGCTATGCGCAGGTGCTGGAAATCGCGATCCGCGAGTTGATGATCGAGAAGGGCGTGGTCACCGCCGCCGAGGTCTCGAGCCAGATCGAGGCGATGGATGCCCGCTCCCCCGCCAACGGCGCGATCCTCGTGGCCCGCGCCTGGACCGATCCCGCCTTTCGCGATCGCCTGCTGGCCGACGGGTCCGCCGCCTGCGCCGAGCTGGGCTTCGATGTCGGACCGATGAAGCTGATCGCGGTGGAGAACGACGCCTCGGTCCACAACGTCGTCGTCTGCACCCTCTGTTCCTGCTATCCGCGCAACCTGCTGGGCCTTCCGCCGGACTGGTACAAGTCCCGCGCCTACCGCTCCCGCACCGTGCGCGAACCCCGCCGCGTGCTGGCCGAGTTCGGCGTCACCCTCCCCGACGATGTCCGCGTCCGGGTCCACGATTCCACCGCCGACATGCGCTATCTCGTGATTCCCGCACGCCCCGCCGGGACCGACGGGATGGACGAGACCGCGCTCGCCGCCCTTGTCACGCGGGATTCGATGATCGGAACCGGAATCGCCGTCCAGCCTTGACGGGATCCGGCCCGGCCGGAATATTCCGGACATCCACAGGAGGCGGTCCGTGCCGAACATCACCCTCCCCGAGGCCATGCGCGCCTATGCCGAGCGACAGGTGGAGGCGGGTCTCTACGACGACCTGTCAGACGTGATGCGCGCGGGCCTGCGCCGCCTGATGGAGGAGGACGGCGCCGTCGCGTTCGAGGCGCTGCGCCGGGACGTCGCCGGCGGGTTCGAGGAACCGGCGGAGGAGGTCGACCTGCGCACGCTTCTGCTGGCGGACCGGGGAACGGGCGGCGGATGAAACTGGCCCTCACCCGCCGCGCGCGGGGGGACCTCCTCTCCATCCGGGAAGGGAAGCACGGGGACGGAGTATCGACCGGCGATCCCATGGCCCCCCTGATCGAAGCCATCGAGGAGCTGTGCCGGATGCCGGAACGGGGCCAGTCGCGCGAGGCGGTCTTCCCGGGTCTGCGGACGATCACCTGCCGCGGCCATGTCGTGTTCTACTGCATCGGAATCGACGCGATCATCGTCGGGCTCGTGCTGGACGAACGCCGGGCGGGTGCGGCCCTGCGCTTTGCGGAGCGGCTGGACGGCGCCTGAGCCCTCGCCGCCCGCGCCCGCCTCACCGTCCCCGGATCCGCGGGTCCAGCGCATCCCGAAGCCCGTCGCCGACATAGTTGATCGACAGGACCACCAGCGAAATCGCGATGCCGGGCCAGAAGGCCAGTCCCGGATTGAGTTCGAGGAACGGCACCCCGTCGTTCAGGAGCCGCCCCCAGGTCGGAAAGTCGGGCGGAAAGCCGAGGCCCAGAAAGGACAGCGCGCTTTCCGTGATGATCGCCGTCGCGATGCCCAGCGTCGCGGACACCATGATCGGCGACAGCACGTTCGGCATGATGTGCCGCGTGATGATCCGGCGGGGCGGTGTCCCGATGGAGCGCGCGGCCAGCACGAATTCCCGCTCCTTGAGCGCGAGGACGTCGCCGCGCACGATCCGCGCCGTCTGCATCCAGGACGTGATGCCGATGGCCGACACGATCAGGATGAAGATGCCGGTCTCGACCCCGAAGACCGCCGTCAGCGGCTCCCGGAAGAGGAGCACCATCACGAGGAGCAGCGGCAGCAGCGGCAGCGCGAGGAACAGGTCGGTGAACCGCATCAGCGCCCCGTCCAATCGACGGAAATATCCCGCGACCACCCCGACCAGCGTGCCCAGAAACAGGCTCAGCAGCATCGCCGTCATGCCGACCGCGAGGCTGACGCGACCGCCCGCGATCATCCGCGCGAACATGTCCCGGCCGAGACGGTCGGTGCCCAGCGGATGCGCCCAGCTCATGCCTTCGTTCCGGGAGCGCATGTCGGTCTTCACCCCCGTCTCCATGTCCCAGATCAACGGCCCGAGCACCACGAGCGCCGCGATGGCGAGGAAGACCGCCGCCCCGAACATCGCGCCCCGGTGATTGCGGAATTGCTGCCAGACGTCCCACCACTGGCTCCGCGCCTTGGTGTTGATGAGCACCGGCTCCCCGCCCGCGACCGGCGCGGAGGCGACGACGGTGCCCGTATCGGTGCCGACGGGTGTCGCGGGTTCGCGCGCATCAGTCATAGCGGATCCTCGGGTCGAGTATCCCGTAGAGGACATCGGCGATCAGGTTGAAGAGCACGATCAGGACCGCGAAGATGAAGGTCAGCGTCTGCACCATCGGCAGGTCGTTGGCCTGGATCGCGGTGATCAGAAGCTGGCCGATCCCGTTCACCTTGAACACTTGCTCGGTGATGATCGCGCCGCCGAAGATCGACGGAATGCCCAATGCGATGACGGTCACGACCGGGATCATCGAATTGCGCAGGACGTGGATCAGAACCACGGTCCGTTCCTTCAGGCCCTTGGCCCGGGCGGTGCGGACGTAATCCTGTCCGAGGTTGTCGAGCATCGACGCGCGCATGAACCGCGAAAGCTGCGACGTGATCTGGAGCGCCAGCACCATCACCGGCAGGATCATCTGCTGCACCTGCTGCTTGAACGTCTCCCAGCCGTTCACCACCAGCGTGGTGTCGTAGATCGAGGGGAACCACTGAAGCTGCACCGCGAAGATCACGATGACGAGGACGCCGGAGAAGAAGGGCGGGACCGAGAAGCCGATCATGGTGATGAACGTTCCGGCCTGATCGAAGACCGAGTATTGCTTGTAGGCGGAATAGATGCCCACCGGGATCGCGATCAGGATCGCGACGACATAGGCGGTGCCGACGACCCAGAGCGTCTGGGGGATGCGTTCGGCGATGGCGATGAAGACCGGCGCGCGGTTCTGCCAGGAGATGATGCGCAGCTTGCCCTCGGCCAGCGAGGTCCCGAACAGCGCGTCGAACACGTTCAGCGGCTCGATCCAGAAGAACTGCACGATCCATTTCCAGAACCGGATCGGGGCGGGCTCGCCCAGGCCCAGGGCCTGCCGCATTTGTTCCTTGATCTCGGCGGGCACCGTCAGCGGCACGTTCGCCATCGGATCGCCAGGCGCCAGCTCCAGCAGCGTGAAGATCACCAGGGCGATGAAGAGGAGCGTCGGGATCGCGAAGAGCAATCGCCGGATCGTGAATGTCAGCATCGCGGGCGCCTCGGTTGGGGCCGATCGACGGGCGGAGGAATGTCGGGGCGGGGGGTGGGGATCGGCATGCCTGCCGATCCCCCTGTCATTGCTTGGCCTTCGGGCGTCGTTGCCCATGGGCCGGACGTCACTCGCCGATGCGGTACCAGTCGGCGATGTTCCACAGCTCGCTGTCCCAGACGTTCAGCTCGACGCCGCCCAGCGAGTTCGCATGGGCCGACAGACGACCGCGATGGACCAGCGGGATCATTCCGCCGTTCTGCACGAGCATGTCGTTGAGCTCCTTGCCGATCCGCTGACGCTCGGACGGTTCGGCCGTCCGCGACAGTTCGGCCCAGAGCGCGTCATACTCCTCCATGCAGAAGCGCGAGATGTTGTCGCCCTGCCACTGGTTCGCCGGCTCCGGCCGCTTGTCGCACAGACCGTTGGCCAGATAGGCCTGCGGATCGGTCCCGTTGAAGGTGTTGTTGTACATCTGCACGTCCGCGTAGAACTTCTGGAACGTGTCCGGCGATCCCGCATCGCCGCCGAAGAAGACCGACGAGTTGACGTTGCGAAGCTCGACCGCGAAGCCGATCTCCTCCCACCATTCCTTGATCAGCGCCTGGAAATCCTGACGGACGGCGTTGGTCGAGGTCTGGAAGAGCATCCGAAGCTCGACGCCGTCCTTTTCGCGGACGCCGTCGCCGTTGCCGTCGACCCAACCGGCCTCTTCCAGCATGGCCTTGGCACCCTCCAGATCCTGCACGTCGCAGGTCATTGAGGTGGAGGCGAAGGATTCAGGTGCCGCGACCCAGTTGCAGCTCGGGCGACCCGCGGGTCCGTAACCGATTTCCGACAGGAGCGGCCGGTCGATCGCCAGCGACAGCGCGCCGTAGACGGCCGGATCGCTCAGGTAGGGATGCGGACGGACGACGGACCGCTCGTCCGGACCGAGCGACGGGTCGGCATTGGTGTTGTTGAGCATGATGCGCTCGACACCGGTGCCGAAGGCCGCGATGGGCGTGCCCATGCCGCCCGCTTCCATCTGCTCGATCACCTCGGGGGCGAGTTGCAGGTTCCAGGCGTAGTCGAACTCGCCGGTCTGCATGACCGCCCGTCCGGCCGCGTCCGCATCGCCGCCGCCCTTGAAGTTCACGGTTGCGAAGGCGGGCTTGCCCGCTTCGCGGTAGTTGGGGTTCGCGGACATGGTGACGACGTCGTTCGTACGGAAATCATCCACGACGAACGGGCCGGTGCCGATCGGGTTGAAGTTCTGCTCGGTGCAGCTGGACGCGGCCGCGCCGACGCAATCGGCGAATTGCGCGGCCTGGATGATCGGGCTCTCGGCGCCGACGAACGCCGTGTAGGGATTGGGCGTGGCTTCCTTGAAGTTGACCACCACGGTCAGGTCGTCGGGCGTCTCGACGCTTTCCACGGGTTCGAAATACGTCCCCTGCGCGCAACCGCCTTCGGGATTGACGCAATATTCATATGTGAACGCCACATCGGCGGAGGTGAAGGGCGTACCGTCGGACCAGGTGATGCCCGGCGTGATCTTCCACGTGATCTGGGTCAGGTCCTCGGAAATGCCGCCATTCTCGATGGTCGGGATTTCCTCGACCAGCCATGGCTGGATCGTTCCGGTCTCGTCGAAGCGGGCGAGCGGTTCGACCACGAGCGAGGCGGCCTCGATATCCTTGGTGCCACCGGACAGGAACGGGTTCATCGTACTGGGGGCTTGCCAGTAGATGATGTTGACCTGGCCGTCGCGGCCGCGTTCGCCTTCATGGCCGTCGGCATGCGCCATCGGGGCCAGGGCGAAGCTGGCGGCCGCGCAAAGCAGGGCTGACTTCGTTTTCATCGGTACATTCTCCATGTTGTGTGCTCGTTGGTCCTCGGCGCGCGATCTGCGTCGCGTCGTATCCCGATGCTCCTGGAACATCGGTATCTCATGCGGGGGCCTCCCCGGCGGGCCTGTCGTGCAGGTGACAGGCGGCCCAGCGGCCGGGCGCCACCTCCCGGAAATCGGGGTCGATGCGGCGGCAGACATCCATGACCGCCGGGCACCGTGTGTTGAAGTTGCATCCCTCGGGCGGGTTCGCGGGGCTGGGCACGTCGCCCTGCAGCACGATCCGGTCCTTCTTGCGGCCCGCCATCGCGGGGTCCGGTTCCGGCACCGCGGACAGGAGCGCCTGGGTGTAGGGATGCATCGGCTCGCCGTAGAGGTCGTCGCGCGGCGCCAGCTCCACCACCTTGCCCAGATACATCACCGCCACGCGGTCGGCGATGTGCCGCACCATCGACAGGTCGTGGGAGATGAACAGGTAGGTCAGCCCCAGCTCGTCCTGCAACTCCTCCAGCAGGTTCACCACCTGCGCCTGGATCGAGACGTCGAGCGCCGCGATCGGCTCGTCGCAGACGATGAACTTGGGCTTCAGCGCAAGCGCCCGGGCGATCCCGATCCGCTGCCGTTGCCCGCCGGAGAACTCGTGCGGATAGCGGTTGATGAAGGTGTCGTTCAGCCCGACCTGATCCATCAGCTCGCGCACCCGTTCGCGCTTCTCGACTGTGGACATCTTGGTATGTTCGTCCAGCGGTTCGCCGATGATGGAACCGACGGTCATGCGGGGGTTGAGCGACGCCTGCGGGTCCTGGAACACCATCTGCATGGTCGGACGGATCTGGCGGAGGGAGGCCTGATCCTCGGAGCCGATGGCGCGGCCGTCGATGATCACCTCGCCGCCGGTGATGTCGTAGAGACGCAGGACGGCGCGCCCGCAGGTGGACTTGCCGCAGCCCGCTCTCGCCCACGAGGCCGAGCGTCTCGCCCTCCATGATCGAAAAGGTCACCCCGTCGACCGCCTTCACCGCGCCGACCTGACGGCGGAACAATCCGGCATGGATCGGGAAGTGCATCTTCAGGTCGCGGACCTCGACGAGCGGTCTCATGCGGCGGCCTCCCCATGGCGGGCGGTGGGGTGGAAACAGGCGACGTCGTGGCCGGGGGCGACGATCTCCCGGACCGGGTTCTCCGCGTGGCACCGTTCGAAGGCGAGCGGGCAGCGGTCGCGGAACGGACAGGCGACGGGGGCGGCGCCGAGGATCGGCGGCTGGCCCTCGATCACCTGCAGCTTGGCGGCCCGGGCGCCCGTCACCGACGGGATCGTCTTGAGCAGGGCGCGGGTATAGGGATGCCGGGGATCGTTGAAGAGCGGGTGCACCGGCGCCTGCTCGACCACCTGCCCGCCATACATGACGAGGACGCGATCGGCGATGCCCGCGACCACGCCCAGATCGTGGGTGATCCAGACGATGGCCATGCCGAGCTTGGTGCGCAGATCCTCGATGATTTCCAGAATCTGCGCCTGGATCGTCACGTCGAGGGCGGTCGTCGGCTCGTCCGCGATCAGGACCTTCGGGTCGCAGGCGAGCGCGATGGCGATCATCACCCGCTGGCGCATGCCCCCGGAGAACTGGTGCGGAAAGTCCGACAGACGCCCCTCCGCCGCCGGAATACCCACCAGCTCCAGCAGCTCGACGGCACGGGCGGCGGCCTGGCGCTTGTTCATCCCCATATGCCGGCGCAGCGGCTCCATGATCTGATAGCCAACCGTGAAAACCGGGTTCAGCGACGTCATCGGGTCCTGGAAGATGAAGCCGATCTCGCCGCCCCGCACCTCGCGCAGGCGGGTGGGCGTGACCTTGAGCAAGTCCTCGCCCTCCAGCAGGACCTCGCCCTCGCGCACATCGGCGGGCGGGCTGGGCAGCAGGCCGATCAGCGACATCATCGTCACCGACTTGCCCGATCCGCTCTCGCCCACGACACCCAGAAGCTCGCCCGGCTTGACCTCGAAGCTGACGGAATTGACGGCGTGGATATCGCCGCCGCGGGTCCCGAACACGGTGGTGAGGTTGCGGACCTCGAGCACGTTCTGCCCGTCGATCGCCGGGCGCCCTTTGGCGGCCCCCGGAACCTCGCTGGTGTCGCCGTCCGGCATCACCGCTCCCCGTTTTCTGTTCCCCATCCCGGCTCATTGGCGGCCGCGATTCAGACGACGCTAGCAGATGGCGCCGCTCCCGCAAGGGATTTGCCCATTTCGCGGGCATCCGGCCCTTTCCGCCCGCAAATCGGGCAGCGTGCTTGACCTCGGCCCAATGCGGCAGCACCAAGGAGATCGAGGAACCCCAGCGAGAGACGGAACATGGCCCAGCATCTCAGCGCCCGCGCGATCCTCGACACCCTCGTCGCCTTTCCGACCGTCAGTCGCGACTCGAACCTCGATCTGATCGACTGGGTCGAGGAGTATCTGGACGGCCATGGCGTCGCCGCGCGGCGGGTCTACGACGCGACCGGCAAGAAGGCGGCGCTCTACGCCAATGTCGGCCCGGAGGTGGAGGGGGGCGTGGTCCTGTCCGGCCATACCGACGTCGTGCCCGTGGACGGCCAGAACTGGACCAGCGATCCCTTCACGGTAACGGAGCGGGACGGGCGGCTCTACGGACGCGGAACCTGCGACATGAAAGGGTTCGACGCGCTGGCACTTGCCATGGTGCCCCATGCGCTGGAGCGGGGCCTGCGACGACCGCTCCAGATCGCGCTCAGCTACGACGAGGAGGTGGGCTGCATCGGCGCGCCGCCCATGATCGACGACATGGTGACCCACCTGCCCCGCGCCAGCGCCGCCATCATCGGCGAGCCGTCGATGATGCGCCCGGTGACGGGCCACAACGCCTCCACGATCCTGTCGATCCATATCCACGGATACGAGGTCCATTCCTCCAAGCTGCCGGAGGGGATCTCCGCGATCCACGAGGCCGGGCGCGTCCTCGGCTGGGTCAACGACTGGAACGACCGGCTGATGGCCGAGACGCCGGACCCGATCTCCGCCGCGTTCGACCCACCGCACACGACCGCCCATGTCGGCATGATCTCCGGCGGGACGGCCCACAACATCACCGCCGGGGACTGCGCCTTCAAGCTGGGCTTCCGGGTGCCCGCGGGCGACGAGGTAGCCCGTCACGAGGCCGCCCTGTCGGAGTTCCTGACCGCCCTCGACGCGCGCCTGCGGGCCAAGCATCCGGAAGCGGGCGTCACCTGGGACCGCAACCTCGGCGTCCCCGCGCTTCGCCCCGAGACCGAAGGCGCGGCGGAGGGCCTGATCCGCCGCCTGACCGGCGACAACGGCACCCATGTCGTCACCTACGGCACCGAGGCCGGGCAGTTCCAGGAACGCGGCTATTCCGCCATCGTCTGCGGGCCGGGCGACATCGCCCAGGCGCATCAGCCCGACGAGTGGATCGCGGTGGAGCAGTTCGAGGCGGGCGAGGCCCTGCTGCGCCGGGTGCTCGACACGCTGGCGGAGTGACGCCGCCACGGTGACGCGCCCCGGTTGAACATGGCGCCCGAAGCGGCCATGCCCGCACCGACCCGCAGCGAGGACCGGAGGCGAGATGGAACAGGACGAGGCGCAGGACCCGGCACCCGAAGGCGGCCTGGAAGCGGCGGACCCCATCGACGCGGATCCCGAGCTGATCCTCGAAAAGCTAGATGCCTGGCTCGACGGGTTCTTCCGTCTGTTGCCGAACATCGCCGTCGCGCTGCTGGTCCTCGCGGTCTTCGTCGCCGTGGGATGGTCGTTGAAATGGTCCGTCCAGCGCGCGACCCGGTCCCGGGGCCGCTCGGATCTGGGCGCCGTGATCGGCAGCGTGCTGAAATGGATCGTCTGGACGGTCGGCGCGATGGTGGCGCTGACCATCGTGACCCCGTCGCTGCGGCCCGGGGACCTGATCGCGGGGCTCGGCATCGGCTCCGTCGCGATCGGCTTCGCGTTCAAGGACATCCTCCAGAACCTGCTGGCGGGGATCCTGATCCTCGTGCGGCAGCCCTTCGCGGTGGGCGACCAGATCGTCGCGGGCGACTACGAGGGCACGGTGGAGCGGATCGAGACCCGCGCCACCATGATCCGCACCTATGACGGCCGCCGCGTCGTGATCCCCAATTCCGACGTCTATACCAACGCGGTGGAGGTCAACACGGCCTTCGACCTGCGCCGGTCGGAATACGGGTTCGGCATCACCTATGGGAGCGATACCAAGCTCGCCATGCGCGTGGCGCTGGAGGCGGCGCGCGGCGTGGACGGCGTGGCCGACGATCCGGCCCCGGACGTCCAGTCGACCGATCTGGGCGACTTCGCCAAGGTGGTGCGCCTGCGCTGGTGGACGCGGCCGCAGCGGGGCGAGGTCGTGGACGTGGCCTCGGACGTGATGCTGGCCGTGGAGGAGGCCTTCGCCGCCAATGGCGTGGAGATCCCCTTCCCGACGCAGACCGTTCTCTGGCACGACCAGACCGGCGGCGGGGACAGCGACAGACGCGGGCCAGGGCGCGACGCTTCGGGGCACGACGCATAAAGGGACGACGGGAGTCGGCACGTGAGGATCGGGCAGGCCACGGAAACGGACATCGCCGAGATGAGCGCGCTTCTCCGGGCCCTCGCGGCCTTGGGCAAGCGGCGCCGTCCGTTCGACCCGGATTTCGTTCGCGAGACATACATCGCCCATCCGGACCGCCTGCATTGCGGGCTGGCCGCGTCCGGTGACGGCGCGATCCTCGGGTTCCAGATCCTGAAGCGCGCGGGGCCGGAAAACGTCTATGGCGTCACGCCCGGCTGGGGCATCATCGGAACCCATATCCACCCGTCCACCGCCCGGCGCGGCATCGGTCGGACCCTGTTCGACGCCACGCGCCGGGCCGCGGCGGAGGCGGGACTGGACCGGATCGACGCGACCATCGGTGCGGCCAATGCCGAGGGGCGCGCCTATTACGAGGCGATGGGGTTCCGCACCTACCGCACACCCGTAGGCGCGATATGCAAGCTCTACGAGATGACGTCCTAGGCGGCGCCGGTTCGCCGCGCGCGGCGGCCCTTGCACCGGTCGCGACACCGCCGCAAGCTGCGCGTCGAAGGAGATCAGCCATGCCCGTCAAGAACCGTTTCGCCGAACTGCTCCCCGAGATCACCGAGTGGCGCCGCGACCTGCACGAGAACCCCGAAATCCTGTTCGAGACCCACCGGACCAGCGGGATCGTGGCCGAGAAGCTGCGCGCCTTCGGCTGCGACGAGGTGGTCGAGGGGATCGGCCGCACCGGCGTCGTCGGAATCATCAAGGGCAAGACCGATGGCGGCAAGGTGATCGGCCTGCGTGCCGACATGGATGCCCTGCCGATCCACGAGCAGACGGGCCTCGACTACGCCTCCAAGACCGCGGACGCGATGCATGCCTGCGGCCATGACGGCCACACCGCGATGCTGCTGGGCGCCGCGAAGTACCTCAGCGAAACACGCAATTTCGACGGGACCGTAGTGGTGATCTTCCAGCCCGCCGAGGAGGGCGGCGGCGGCGGCAAGGAGATGTGCGACGACGGCATGATGGACCGCTGGAACATCCAGGAAGTCTACGGGATGCATAACTGGCCCGGCCGTCCGGTCGGCGAATTCGCCATCCGTCCCGGCGCGTTCTTCGCCGCCACCGATCAGTTCGACATAGCCCTTGAGGGCAAGGGCGGCCACGCCGCCAAGCCGCAGGAGGTGATCGACACGACGCTGATGGCCGCCCATCTGGTGACCGCGCTGCAGAGCATCGTGTCGCGCAATGCCGACCCGGTGAAGCAGATCGTCGTCTCCGTCACCTCGTTCGAGACCTCGTCCAAGGCGTTCAATGTCATCCCCCAGCGGGTGCAGATCAAGGGTACCGTGCGGACCATGGCCGGGGATCAGCGCGACTTGGCCGAGACCCGGATCAAGGCGATCACCGACGGCGTCTGCGCTACCTTCGGCGGGACGGCCGAGGTCACCTACAACCGCAGCTATCCGGTCATGGTCAACCATGAGGAGCAGACGGAGTTTGCCGCCGATGTGGCCCGCGCCGTCTCCGGCTCCTGCGACGATGCCCCGCTGGTGATGGGCGGGGAGGATTTCGCCTTCATGCTGGAGGAGCGGCCCGGCGCCTACATCCTTGTCGGCAACGGCGATACCGCGCCGGTGCACCATCCGGAATACAACTTTACCGACGAGGCGATCCCGGCGGGATGTTCCTGGTGGGCGGAGATCGTGGAGCGGCGGATGCCGGCGGCCTGAGCGGATCGGAAGGGGCGCCGCCCCCGGCCTGCGGCCTCCCCCGAGGTATTTAGGGCAAGATGAGGCCGCGTTTACCGAGACTTAAGGTTACCGCGGCAGGGTCACCAAGCGGAACAGGCTGAGGAGCCGATGGCCGTGCAAGGTGAGGCCCGCTCCGGCGCGTCTCCGGTGGCAAGATGGGGTTCGCCTCATCTTGCCCCAAATACCTCGGGGTCCGGGGCTGCGCCCCGGTCCGACCTCACCCGTCGCGCAGCGCCCGCCGCTGGATCTTGTCCGTCGCCGTCATCGGCAGGCCTTCGACGAAATGGACGGCGCGCGGCGCCATATGCGGGGACAGGCGGGCGCGGACCCAGGCGGTCAGCTCCGCGGCAAGCGCCTCGCTCTCCTCCCCGTCGGGCACGCCCTCGACCACCACGAACGCCGTCACCGCCTCCCCCCGATCCGAATCCGGCAGGCCCACGACGGCGGCCATCACAACGCGGGGATGGGCCGTCAGGCAGGTTTCGATCTCGGTCGGGCCGATCCGGTATCCGGCGGAGTTGATGACGTCGTCGTCCCGGGAGACATAGACGATCACGTCACCCTCGACCCTGCCCAGATCGCCGGTGCGGAGCCATCCGTCGCGCCATTTCGCGGCGCTCTCCTCCGGCTTGTTCCAGTAGCGCAGGAAGGCGGCGGGCGAGCCGCGGGCGCAGATCTCCCCCACCCCGCCCTCCGCCACGGCGCGGCCCGCATCGTCGCGCACCGAGACCTCCACCCCCGGCACGGCGCGACCCAGCGTGCCGGGAACCACGTCCTGCGTCCCCGCACAGGAAGCCATCACGAGATTGCATTCGGTCTGGCCGTAGATTTCGTTGATCGGAACACCCAGCGCGTCCCGCCCCCAGTCGAGCAGCCCCGCGCCCAGCACCTCGCCCCCCGAAATCACCGCCCGCAGGGACAGGTCCGGCGGCGGATCGGTCCGGCGCAGCATCTTGAGCGCGGTCGGCGGCAGGAACGCGGCGCTCACCCGTTCCTCCGCCATCAGCGCCCAGGCATCGGCCGCGTCGAACTTCGCGAACCGCTTCGCCACCAGCGGCACGCCGAACCAGAGCGCGGGCATGGCGAGGTCCATCAGGCCGCCGATCCAGGCCCAGTCCGCGGGCGTCCAGGCGACGTCGCCGGGCTGCGGAAACCCCTCCAGCGCGGTCTCGACACACGGCAGATGTCCGAACAGGAAGCGATGCGCGTGGAGGACGCCCTTGGGCGTTCCGGTCGTCCCGGAGGTGTAGATCATCATGGCCGGATCGTCGGCCCCGGTCTCGACAGCCTCCGCGGGGGACCCGTCCAGAAGCCCGGCCCAGTCGTCCACGTCGATCCGCAGGGTGAGGTCGGGGAGATCCAGCCCGTCCAGCTTGGCCAGCCCGGCACCGTCGCCGATCACCGCGACGGCGCCCGAATCCCGCAGCCGGTAGTCCAGCGCCTCCGGCCCGAACAGCGCGAAGAGCGGCAGCGACACCGCCCCGAGGCGCATCGCCGCGAAATGCGCGACCATCACCTCCGCCCGTTGCGGCAGCAGGATCGCGACCCGGTCGCCGCGCCCCACGCCCCGGCGGGAGAGCACGCCCGCGAGCCGCGCGGATGCATCGGCGAGGCGTCGGTAGGTCCAGACCTCGCGCCCGTCCGACAGGTCCACGATGGCCGTCCGGTCCGGCTCCGCCGCGGCCCAGTGATCGCAGCAGGCGGTGGCGATGTTGAACCGTGCGGGCACGTCCCAGCGGAAGGCGGCCCGCATCTCCTCCCACGGGGCGAGACGCGGGATCGTGCGCCGGATCACCCCGCGGAGGCCAGCGTGACGGGATGAAGGCCCGTGAGCGGCAGGCCCAGCGCGCGCAGGGCGGGAAGCGAGATCTGCGCCCCGCTCGCCTCGGATTCAAGGGGTTTGAGCATCACGGCGATGGACTCGCCCGATCCGGTGCGGACGGTTCCCGTCCGTTCGGAGGTGACCAGCGCCGACTTGACCCAGAGGCCCGGTTCCGCCGGATCGCCCAGCGACACGGTCACCTGCCCGAGTTCGCCCCCCGCGGGGGCCGCGGCGGCGGCGGCGCGGGCGGCATTCTTCTCGGCCTCGGACACGGTGTCCAGGGCCGCGGGCTTGGCGGAAACCGACGCGGGCGGCGCGACCAAGGTCGACTGGGCCGTCCCGCCGGTCGCGGGCGCCGCCTGCGCACCGCCGCCGCCGGGCCGCAGGCTGTCGGGAAGGGCGAGCCGGTCGCAGGCCCCGAGGGCGAGGGTCGCGGAGATCAGGAAGGCGAGGCGGCGCATGGTCGGGTCTCCGGCTGGGCGATGGCGGGTCTGTGCCCGCCCGACCTTAGCGTGCGGGACCGTGCTGTCACCCCGTCGGGCACGGCAGGGCGGAAGTATGCGGGGCAGAGGGCAGCCGAAACGGCAAAAGGTCACGTCACTCGATCGCGGCCCGGAACAGCGCCGTGTCCAGCGCGCCCAGCCGGTCGGTCCCGGCCAGGCAGTCGGCGTAGAGTGTCACGACGAGCCATTCGCCCCCGTAGCTGGCGAAATATCCGCCATCGCCCGCTCCGTCCCAACACAGCATTCCGGACGACCAGAACAGATACCGCCCCTCGATCTCGCGCCACAGGACGCCCATGCCGCTCCGGGTGCCGCCGCCGATGTCGAGGGCGGGCCAGTCGCCGGGCGCGCCGCCCATCGGCGCGGACGGACCGAACGTGGCCCAGGCGATCCGGGCGAAATCCGAAGCCGACATCGACCACCCGCCCCAGGATCCGTGCCCCGCCCATTCGCCCCGCAGGGAGGCGGAGGTCACGTCCAAATCCCCCAGCAGCACATCGGTGCAGGCGGTCTCGTAGGTCTCGCCCGTCACCGCCTCGATGACCCGGCCGAGGATCGCGTAGTTCTCGTTGTTGTAGGCGAAGGTGCCGATGCGGTCCGGCGCCGGGTCCCGGGCCATGGCACCCTCCGCGACCTGGGCGATGCGGGGGCTGTCGGCCTCGGTGAGCGCGGAATTGCCCTGGGTCTCGTCCGGCCACAGACCGGCACTGTGGGTCACGAGGTCGGCCAGCGTCACCCCCGCCACACCCTCCGGCGCGTCCAGAAGGTCGCCGAGCTTCGCATCCATCCGCAGGACGCCCTCCCCCGAGAGCTTCGCCAGACACGCCGCGGTCACCGCCTTGCTCAGGCTCGCAAGCGGCATCGGGGTGTCCGGCGCGGTGCCGATCCCCTGTTCCGCGACCAGCTCGCCCGCGTGTAGGACCGCAATGGTCGACGCGGCCGTTCCCCCGGCCTCCACCCATTCGGTCCAGGCAGCGACGATCCGGTCCGCCCGGTCCTCCGTCTGGGCCGCGGCGGGAGGGGCGACCGCAAGGCCGAGAAAGGAAGCGAGGAGAATGCGCATGACCGAACCATCGCCGGTTCGCACGCGCCTGTCCAAGCCTCGCATCGATCCGGCCCCGGACCGGCGGATCCGCGTCGCGCCCGCCCCATCCGGCCCGGGAACCCATGCCGAACCCGCCGCCCCGCGCCGGGCGCGCGACCTTGTGCGCCCCATGTCCCGGCGGTAGCGTGCCTGCATGACCGCTCCCCTCATCGATCCCTTCGCGCGCTCGATCGACTACCTTCGGGTCTCCGTGACCGATCGCTGCGACTTCCGCTGCACCTATTGCATGGCCGAGCACATGACGTTCCTTCCAAAGAAGGAGCTTCTGACGCTGGAGGAGCTGGATCGTCTCTGCTCGACTTTCGTGCGCATGGGCGTGGCCAAGCTGCGGATCACGGGGGGCGAGCCTCTGGTGCGAAAGGGGATCATGACCTTCTTCGAGGGGATGTCCCGGCATCTGGGGCGGCGGGTGGACGGGCGCGGCCTCGACGAACTCACCCTGACCACCAACGGCAGTCAGCTCGACCGCTTCGCCGCCCCGCTCCGGGATGCGGGCGTGCGCCGGATAAACGTGTCGCTCGACACGCTCGATGCGGAGAAGTTCCGCGCCATCACCCGCTGGGGCTCCCTCGACAAGGTCCGGCGCGGGATCGACGCGGCGCTGGATGCGGGGATGCGGGTCAAGATCAACACCGTGGCGCTCAAGGGCTTCAACGAGGATGAGCTGTTCGACCTGCTGGACTGGTGCGACCGCACCGGCCTCGACCTCACCTTCATCGAGGTGATGCCCATGGGCGACATGGGCGAGGTGCAGCGACTGGACCAGTACTGGCCGCTCCGGGATCTGCGGGCGCGGCTGTCCGAGCGGTTCACGCTCACCGAACTGGATCACCGGACCGGCGGCCCCGCCCGCTATGTCCGGCTGGAGGAGACGGGGCAGCAGGTCGGGTTCATCACGCCGCTGACCCATAATTTCTGCGAAAGCTGCAACCGGGTGCGCCTGACCTGCACCGGCGAGCTTTATATGTGCCTCGGGCAGGAAGACATGGCCGACCTGCGCGCGCCCCTGCGCGGCAGCGAGGCGGACGCCCCGCTGGAAGATGCGATCCGCGCCGCCATCGCGCGCAAGCCCAAGGGCCACGATTTCGACTATTCCCGGCAGCGTGTCGCGGGCCAGGTGACCCGGCACATGAGCCACACGGGCGGATGATCGACGCGGCCGCGCTGGAACGGGATGCGGTCGACCGCGGGCTGACCCTGCTCGGCGGGTTCGACGAGGGGGCGGGCACCACGATCCTGCTCGGCCCCGACCCCGCGACGTTCTGGTCCGTCCTGATCGCGGCGCCCGAATGGGGCGGTCCGGATCCGGTGGATCGCTGGTCCCGCCGGGTGATCGGCGGTTGGGCCGCGACCCTCGGGGCCGTCGCCCGCTACCCGTTCGGCGACCCGCCGGAGCCGTTCCTCCGCTGGGCCACCGCTTCCCGCCGGTGCCACATTTCGCCGGTCGGAATGCTGGTCCATGACGCGCAGGGCCTGATGGTCAGCTTTCGCGGCGCGCTCACCCTGCCCTCCCGCATTACCCTGCCGCCTTCGCCTCCCAACCCCTGCGACACCTGCGCGGCCCCGTGCCGGACGGCGTGCCCGGTGGGCGCTTTGGGGTCCGCGGGCTACGACCTCGCCGCCTGCCACGGCTGGCTCGACGATCCCCGCTCCGATTGCGTTGCCCGGGGCTGCGCGGTGCGGCGGGCCTGCCCCGTCTCGCCGCCCCGGCCCGATGCGCAATCGGCGCATCACATGGTCCAGTTCCATCGGGTCGAAGGCGCCGGAGCCGCGCCGTGAAGCTCATCCTGCTCCGCCATGCCAAGGCCGAATGGGGCGACGGGACCGGCGACGATCACGACCGCGGGCTGTCCCGCCGGGGCCTGGATGCGGCGCCGCGAGTCGGCGCCTGGCTGCAGGCGAACGGGCATGTGCCCGACCTCATCCTCTGTTCGACGGCCCGGCGCACCCGCGAGACGACGGCGCGGCTGGGACTGGACGATGTGCGCTGCGAATTCTTCGACCGCCTCTACTGCGCGTCCGCCGAGGTGATCCTCAAGCTGGCGGCGGAGCGGCGGGGCGGAACGCTGCTGATCGTGTCCCACAATCCGGGCATCGCGGAGGCCGCGGCGATGGCCGTCGCCGAACCGCCCTCCCATCCCGATTTCGACCGCTATCCCACCACGGCCTGCACCATCGTCTCGGCCATGTCGGGACTGCCGGGTCGGGTCCTCGCCTTCGTCGTGCCCCGCGATCTGCGCGGCTAGGCTCCAGGCATCATACCGGCAGCGCGGTCTCCGACTTGATCTCCTCCATCGACAGGAGTGCCGTGACGTTGAACACCCGCACCTCGGAGATTAGCGCCTGATAGAACACGTCGTAGGCGCGGGCATTGGCGACCCGGACCTTTAGGATGTAGTCGATCTCTCCCGCCAGCCGATGCGCTTCCTGCACTTCGGGCCGGGCGCGCAACGCGGCGAGGAAGCGGTGCTGCCACTCCGCCTCATGCTCCGACGTCCGGATCAAGACGAAGAAACACGCCTCCAGCCCAAGCGCGTCCGGGTCCACGATAACCGTGCTCGGCCCCATCACGCCCGCCGCCCGCATCTTGCGAATCCGGTTCCAGACCGGGGTCTTGGAGGAGCCGACTTTCCGCGCGATCTCGTCCAGCGACTGCCCCGCATCTGCTTGGAGCGTCCGGAGGATCTTCCGGTCCAGCTCGTCCAGACGGACCGCCTTTCGCTCTGAATCGCTCATCCGGAACATCCTTCCTCCTACCGGGCACCGGAGTGGCCCAACGTTCCTGTTATCGCGTCCCCACTCCCCAATATCCAGAACGTTGTTCTATAACGGAGGGAGAAATACCGGGAGCCGCGCCATGAACCACTTCCCGATCTTCGTCGCACTCGAAGGCCGCCGTGTCCTCGTCGCGGGCGGGGGCGAGGCCGCAATGGCCAAGCTGCGCCTCCTGCTCAAGACGACCGCGCGGATCACCGTCGTCGCGGAAGAACCCGCGCCGGAGGTCCGCGCCTGGGCGGCGGCGGGCAAGCTCATCCTGATCCCCCGCGCGCAGGAACCGGGGGACGCGCTCTGCTGCGTGCTGGCTTATGGCGCGCACGAGGATGCCGCGCTGGATGCCCGCACGCTCCGGCTGGCCTCAGCGGACGGGGCGCTGGTGAACATCGTCGACGACCTCGGGTCCAGCCAGTTCATCACGCCCGCCATCGTGGACCGCGATCCCGTCGTGGTGGCGATTGGGACGGAGGGGGCGGCGCCGGTCCTCGCCCGCTCGATCAAGGCCGACCTGGAGGCGCGCCTGCCCGCACAGCTCGGGATGCTCGCGCGGATCGCCAAGGGGTTCCGCGGAATTGCGGCGAGATTGCCCATGGGCAAGGCCCGCCGCGCGTTCTGGGCGGAGTATTACGCGGAGGCCGGCCCCCGCGCCGCCGTGGGGGGCGAGGTGGCGGTGCGCGACACGCTCGACACCCTCCTCGACGCGCATCTGGACGCGCCCGACAGGCCCGGCCATGTCGACCTCGTCGGCGCGGGGCCCGGCGATCCGGAACTCCTGACGCTCAAGGCGCGGCGGGCGCTCGACCGGGCCGACGTCGTGATCCACGACCGGCTGGTCGCGCCCGAAATCCTGGAACTGGCGCGCCGCGAGGCGATCCTGATCGATGCGGGCAAGGTGGGGTTCGGCCCCTCGACCCCTCAGGGCGACATCAACGCCGCCATGGTCGAGCACGCCCTGGGCGGCGCGCATGTCGTGCGGCTCAAGGCGGGGGACCCGACCCTCTTCGGACGGCTGGACGAGGAGATCGAGGCGCTGGACGCGGCCGCCCTCTCCTGGTCCGTCGTGCCCGGCATCACGGCGGCCAGCGCATCGGTCGCCGCCATCGGCCAGAGCCTGACCAGGCGCGGCCGCAACGGATCGGTCCGCTATCTGACCGGCCACGACATGAAGGGCTTCGCGGATCAGGATTGGCGCGCGCTGGCCGCCCCGGGCGAGGTCGCCGCGATCTACATGGGCAAGCGCGCGGCGCGATGGATGCAGGGACGCCTGCTGATGCACGGCGCCTCCCCCGCCACGCCGGTGACCGTGGTGGAGAATGCGAGCCGCCCGGATCAGCGAGTGATCGCCGCCACGCTCGCCACCCTGCCCGCCTCCCTCGGGGCCGTCACCGGTCCCGCCCTCCTCCTCCACGGTCTCGCGCCCCGCGCCGCGCGGGCCAGTCTTCAGGATATCGCATTATGACCCGCCGTCCGTTCGTCCCCAAGGTCGTGACCGCCAACCGCCTGCTGGAGGGGGACGTGGTCTATCTCGCCGCCGACGACAGATGGGTCACCGACCTGCCCTCCGCCGAGGCGATCGAGGACGAGGCCGTGGCGGAGGCTCGGCTGCTCGACGCGATGGCGCAGGCGGACCGGGTGGTCGGCGCCTATCTCGCCGATATCCGCCTCGGACCCGACGGCCCCGAACCGATCCACTTCCGCGAGGCGTTCCGCGCCTCCGGCCCGACCAACTATCCCCACGGCAAAGCGCACGAGGCCCCGTGATGTATCACTACACCGAGTTCGACCGCGACTTCCTCGCCACCCGCAACGCCCAGTTCCGCGCCCAGGTGGCGCGCCGTATAGACGGCGCGCTGACCGAGGACGAGTTCAAGCCGCTGCGCCTGATGAACGGCGTCTATCTGCAACTCCACGCCTACATGCTGCGGGTGGCGATCCCCTACGGGACGCTCTCCTCGCCGCAGATGCGCGTGCTGGCGGAGCTGGCGGAGCGGTGGGACAAGGGCTACGGCCATTTCACGACGCGCCAGAACGTGCAGTATAACTGGCCCGAACTGCGCGACATCCCCGACATGCTGGACCGGCTGGGCGAGGTCGGGATGCACGCGATCCAGACCAGCGGTAACACGATCCGCAACGTCACCGCAGACCATTTCGCCGGGGCCGCGGCGGATGAGATCGTGGATCCGCGCCCGGTGGCGGAGCTTCTCCGCCAATGGTCCACGGACCATCCGGAGTTCCAGTTCCTGCCCCGCAAGTTCAAGATCGCCGTGACCGGCTCGCCCAACGACCGGGCCGTGACCCGCGCCCATGATATCGGGCTGGTGGCGGTGGAGCGGGACGGCGAGATCGGATTCGAGGTGATCGTGGGCGGCGGCCTCGGCCGGACCCCTATGATCGGCAAGACGCTGCGGGCATTCCTGCCCAAGGCCGACCTGCTCCCCTATTGCGAGGCGATCGTATCGGTCTACAACCGCCTCGGCCGCCGCGACAACAAGTACAAGGCGCGCATCAAGATCACCGTCCACGAGAACGGGATCGACGCCATCCGGGAGCAGGTAGAGGCGCGGTTCGAGGAGTTGCGCCCCCTCTTCTCCGGCGTGGATCGGGCGATGCTGGAGGGGATCGAGGCGCAGTTCGCGCCGCCCGCCTTCCGCCCCTCGTCGCAGCTTCCGCCCGTGCTGGACCCGATCCTGCAAAACTGGATCGACACCAACACCGTCGCTCACAAGCGCGCCGACCACGCCATCGTCACCGTCTCGCTCAAGGCCCACGGTGCCACGCCCGGCGACGCCACCGCCGATCAGATGCGCCTGATGGCCGACCTGGCCGAGCGCCATGCCTACGGCGAGCTGCGCATCAGTCACGAGCAGAACGTGATCCTCCCCCATGTGCGCCGAGCCGACCTGCCCGCGATCCACGCCGCCCTGCGCGCCGCCGGTCTCGGCACCGCGAATGTCGGGCTGGCCTCGGACATCATCGCCTGCCCGGGGATGGATTACTGCGCGCTGGCTACCGCGCGCTCGATCCCGGTCGCCCAAGCCATCGCCACGCGCATCGACACGCTCGGGATCGAGCACGATATCGGCGCGCTCAAGATCAAGATATCTGGCTGTATCAACGCCTGCGGTCACCACCATGTCGGCCATATCGGGATCCTCGGGCTCGACCGTGCGGGGGTGGAAAATTATCAGATCACGCTGGGCGGCGACGGAACCGAACGCGCCACCATCGGCGAACGGGCGGGACCCGGTTTCGCCTATGACGAGGTCGTCCCGGCGGTGGAACGCCTGATTCGCGCCTATCTCGCCCGGCGCGAGGGACCGGAGGAGACGTTCCTCGCTGCCTACCGCCGCCTCGGGGCCGCCCCCTTCAAGGCCGCCCTCTATCCGCAGGAGCATGCCGATGCCGCTTGATGCCGAAACCCTGCTGCGCGACCGCGCCGCGACCCTGAACGCCGCTTATGCGAACCATTCGGCCGTCGCCGTGATGGCCCGCGCGCTGGACGATCCATCGGTCGGCCCGCTGGCGCTGGTCTCCTCCTTCGGGGCGGAATCGGTGGTGCTCCTGCACATGCTGTCGGTCATGGACCGGACGCGCCCGGTCCTGTTCCTGGAGACGGGAATGCTGTTTCCCGAGACGCTCGCCTATCAGCGCGCGGTCGCGGACCGGCTCGGCCTGACCGATATCCGCGTGATCCGGCCCGACAGCGCCGACCTCTTCGCGCACGACCCGGAGGGGGACCTGCACACCCGCGATCCCGACGGCTGCTGTGCGATCCGCAAGACCAAGCCGCTGGATCTGGCGTTGCAGCCCTTCGATGCCTGGATCACTGGCCGCAAGCGCTATCAGGGCGGACAGCGGGCCGCCCTCGACTTCTTCGAGGCGGATGCGGGCAAGCTGAAGGTCAATCCGCTCGCCCATTGGGACCCGGCTGATATGGCCGATTACATGACCAACAACCGCCTGCCGCGGCATCCGCTGGTGGCGGCGGGATACCCGTCCATCGGCTGCGCCCCCTGCACGTCCAAGGTCGCGCCGGGCGAGGATCCCCGGGCCGGACGCTGGCGCGGACGGGTCAAGACGGAATGCGGCATCCATTTCGCGGGCGGACGGATCGTGCCGGGCCCCGCCATCGTGGCCGGTTGAGGAGAGACAGACATGCCGATCATCCGCGACGACGGCTTTCACGTCGACGACCTGAACCACGGATTCACGCCCATAGATGCCCTTCCGGCCAACGGTCCCCTTGCGGTCGATATCGCCCCCGATGCGGATCTCGCCCCCCTGCTCGCGCGGCTGGACGAGGCGGTCGCGATCCGGATCGCGTTCCCGAGCTTCGCGGACGGGCGCGGCTTCACCATCGCGCGGACCCTGCGCCGCGCGGGCTATGCCGGACGCCTGCGTGCGGCGGGACACGTGATCGCGGACCAATACGCCATGGCCCGGCGCGCGGGCTTCGACGAGGTGGAGATCGACGATGCCCTCGCCGCAAGGCAGCCGGAGGCGCAATGGCGCGCCCGGGCCGACTGGCGCGCGCACGACTATCAGGCGCGGCTCGGACGCCGGGCCGACATCCCCGCCTAGAATCCCCTCCCCGAATTTCCTAGAGGTGCGGGCGACCGCAATCGAAGCCATGACCGAGATGACAATCGTGACCGTTCCGCAAACACCCGTCCTGCCCGATGCCCAGACCGTCACGTCCGTGACCCATTGGACGGACAAACTCTTTTCGTTCCGGGTCACGCGGCCCGCCTCGCTGCGGTTCCGGTCGGGCGAGTTCGTGATGATCGGCCTGATGGGCGATCCGGACCCGGCGACCGGACGGACCAAGCCGATCCTGCGGGCCTATTCCATCGCCTCGCCGTCCTGGGACGAGGAGCTGGAGTTCTACTCGATCAAGGTCCAGGACGGTCCGCTCACCTCCCGGCTGCAGCATATCGCGCCGGGCGACCGCATCATCCTCAAGCCGAAGCCCGTCGGCACGCTGGTCCACGACGCGCTCCTGCCCGGCAAACGGCTGTGGTTCTTCGCCACCGGCACGGGGATCGCGCCGTTCGCCTCACTCCTGCGGGAACCGGAGACGTGGGAGAGCTACGACGAGGTGATCCTGACCCATACCTGCCGGGAAGTGGCGGAACTGGAATACGGACGGCGGCTGATCGAGGATCTGCGGGTGGATCCGCTGATCGGGGAGCTGATCGGCGACAAGCTGCGCTATTATCCGACCACCACGCGGGAGCGGAGCCCGACCATGGGCCGGATCACCGACCGCCTGCGCGACGGCTCCGCGCTGGCCGATCTCGGGGTCGAGTCCATCGGGCCGGAGACGGATCGCGCGATGGTCTGCGGCTCGCTGGATTTCAATCTGGAGATCAAGGAAATCCTGGAGGGGTTCGGGCTGGAGGAAGGCGCGAATTCCGATCCGAAGCACTACGTCGTCGAAAAGGCGTTCGTGGGGTGAGACGCGCCCGGAGGACCTTCCAGTGGAAGGTCCTCAGCGTCGAACGGATCGGCCACAACGACGATCCCGGACCGAAGGGAAGGACTGCCTGTCCCAAAGGTCGCCTCCCCCACCCCATCACACCCAGTCGATCTCCTCCTCGCTCTCCAGCATCTCCGCGATGAACCCGATTTCCGCCAGCCCATCGGCGACCTGCGCGTCGAGGGCATGTTCGGCCTCGGCCACGCGCTCCGCGGCGGCGGCGACCGCGTCGATCATCTCGAACGGGACCACCACGACGCCATCGCTGTCGGCGACGATGATGTCCCCCTGCTCCACCCGCTGTCCGCCGCAGAGCACCGGCAGCCCCAGCGTCCCCGGCCCGCGCGCCACGGGCGAGCCGGGCGTCAGGCCGGTGCACCAGGCGGGGAGGCCGACCGCCAGAAGACCGGCACGATCGCGCAGCGGCCCGTCGGTCACGAACCCCGCGACCCCCGCATTGCGCATCATGCCGAGCGCGCGATCCCCCGCCGCGGCGACGCCGCGATGCCCGGCGAAGGCCGCGACGACCACGTCGCCGGGCCGCACGAAATGGATCGCCGCCAGCGTGGCGAGGATGTCGCCCGGCTGATTCCCGGCAGGCAGTGCCGGGCCCACGACCCGGTCGGGCAAGCCCGGACAGGGTGAGATATCCGCCGACATCGCCCCCGCCCCCAGCATAGCGTCCAGCACGAAGCCCGTGGGCATGTCGGCGAAGGCCGCGACCTGCGCGGCGGTCGGGCGGCGCAGGTCCCGCGCGATGCGCAGGCGTTTCGGTTCCTCGATCATGGCGATCCTCCCGCCCCGGAGGATGGGACCGGAACGCGCATGGGGCAAACGAAAAGGGCCGCGCCGGAATGCGTCCGGCGCGGCCCCTGCGATCGGTCAGGCTGCCATCATTCGAGGCCGAGACGGGTCCGGAGCGCGCCGAGAACGGTCGGGATCAGCGCCGGTTCCGACCGCGTCTGCTCGATCGAGCTGCGCAGCGTCGCCTTCACCGCCGGGTCGAGATCGGACCCCTCGACATAGGCCAGCACCTGATCGGGGTCGTAGCCTTCGGGCGTCAGAAGCGTCGCGATATCGGCCTGCTCCGCGGTGGTCTCGGCCGGCACGGTCTCGACCGGAACCTCCGTGGTGGTGACCTCCGCTCCGCCGGCGGCGGCCGGGGCGGTGTCGGTCGTTGCAGTGTCGGTGTCGGAGGCTACCGGGGCCGTCGTGTCCGTCTCGGTCGCGGCGGGTGCCGTCGTGTCGGCCGCGGTGTCGTCCACGATCTCCGCGGTGTTCGCCTCCACATCGGCATCGGCGTCGGGTTCCACCACGACGACCTCCTCGTCCGCGGTACTCTCATCGGTGGTCAACGGCGCGTCGACGGGGGCATCGGCGGCGGTTTCGGCATCGCCGAGGCGACCCACGATGATAAAAGCCAGAACGGCGACGACGAGGACGGCGAGGCCGACGATAACGTTGCGGGACATTGATGTCTCCTTTGCGTGACGATCCGTTCGGGGACGGGCAAACCGCCCTCCCCCGTACGATACGTCAATGGTCGCGACGTGCCACGGGTTCCCGCCCATGCGGAAGATGGGGCGGCGGACCGCCGTTCCCGTCTTGAAGACGCGCAAGCCAGCCGTTACCTTGCAGCCCTGACAAAACGGATCAAGGAAAACGACCATCGCCCGCAGACCCCATAACGCGCCACCGCAGCGCGACACCGGCCCCCGCGTCAACGACCGCATCCGCGGCACGGAAATCCGCCTGATCGGCGCCGAAGGCGAGAATGCCGGCGTCGTAAGCCCCGCCCGCGCCCTCCAGATGGCGGAGGATGCCGGGCTGGACCTCGTCGAGATCAGCCCGAACGCAAATCCTCCGGTCTGCAAGATCATGGATTTCGGCAAATTCAAATACGAGACCCAGAAGAAGGAATCGGAGGCGCGAAAGAAGCAGAAGATCATCGAGGTGAAGGAGGTGAAGTTCCGCCCCAACACCGACGTCCACGATTACGACGTCAAGATGCGCAACGTCTTCCGCTTCCTCGAATCCGGCGACAAGGTGAAGGTCACCCTGCGCTTCCGGGGCCGCGAGATGGCGCACCAGAACCTCGGTCGCGAGCTGCTGGAGCGGGTCGCGAAGGACACCGAGGAAGTGGGCAAGGTCGAGAACTTTCCCCGCATGGAAGGTCGGCAGATGGTGATGATGATCGGACCCAGCGCCCGCTGATCTTCATCCCTGTCGCGGATCCCGCAACCCCGGCCCTTCGGTCGGGGTTTTTCGTTTCCCGGACAGGTCGCCCTCGCAAGCGGCCCCTATCACATGGCCCGCGCGGGATTTCCCGCCACCCGGGCGCCCGCTGCCACGTCGCGGGTGACCACCGCCCCTGCGCCGACGATCGCCGCCTCCCCGATCGTGATCCCCGGCAGGAGGATCGCACCGCCCCCGATCCAGACATCGCGGCCGAGAGTGACGGGCAGCGCGCGCTCGACCGCCTCCGCACGCTTCGCCGGATCGCGGTGATGGTCGGCGCAGTAGATATGTACCCCGGGACCGAGCATCGCGCCCGCCCCGATGGTCACCGCCGAGCTGTCGAGGATCGTGCATCCGGCGTTGAGATAGACCCGGTCGCCCAGCGCGATGTTGATCCCGTAGGAGCAGTGGAACGGCGCCTCCACGAAGCAGCCCTCCCCGACGGAGGCGAACAGGGCGGCGAGCGGCGGCGCCATCGCGCCTCTCGCCTCCGGCTCCATCACCCGGTGGGCGTGGCAAGCGGCGCGCGCGGCGACGCGCATCGTCTCCAGCTTCGGGTCGAGGCAGCTATACCACTGCCCCGACGCCATCTTTTCCGCTTCTGTCAGCCCGCGGCCTTTACCGCGCGTGCGGTCATCACCTTGATGAGATGCGCGCGATAGGCGCCGTCGCCATGCAGGTCGGAGATCATGTTGCCGGCATCCGGCGTGCCCAGCCCCTTCACCGCATCGGCCGAGAAGTCGGAGGACAGCGCGCTCTCCGCCTCCGTCCAGCGGAAGACGCCGTCCGAGGACGCGCCCGTCACGGCGACCCGCACCCCGTCCGAGAACCGGGCGACGTAGACCGCCACCAGCGGAAAGCGGGAGGCGGGCTGAATGAACTTCTCGTAGGCAGCGACCTTGGGAACGGGGAACTTCACCTCGGTGACGATCTCCCCCTCCTCCAGCGCGGTGGTGAACATTCCCTGGAAGAAGTCGTCCGCCTCGATCTCGCGCCGGTCGGTGACGATGGTGGCGTTCGAGCCGAGGGCTGCGGCCGGATAGCAGGCGGAGGGGTCGTTGTTGGCGAGGCTGCCGCCGATGGTGCCCCGCGACCGGACCGCGGGATCGCCGATCCGCGCGGCCAGCGAGGCGAGCGCCGGATAGCTGTCGGCGCAGCCTTTCGCCACGGCGGCATGGGTCGTCCCGCCGCCGATGCAGATCCGGCCGTCGTCATCGGTGCAGATGCCCTTGATCTCGTCGATGCCGGACAGCGCCACGAGGGTGTCCATCTGCGCGAGGCGGGCCTTCATCGTGGGCAGGAGCGTCTGTCCCCCGCCGAGGGCCTGAGCATCTTCGCCCTTCAACGCCGTGACGGCATCCTGAAGGGTCGTCGGTCGGGTCAGTTCGAAAGCGTACATGGGTGATCTCCGTTCAGAATTCCGTGCGGGCGGGGACGGTGCCGCGCGGGGGATGGGATGGTCGGCGGGACGGGGCGGACCCCGCCGGACCGGTCGGATGCGTGGATCATGGCGCGCCCCTCAGGCCGGACCGCCGACGGAGCGGTCATGGGCGGTGCCGTCCGACCGGGCCGCGGGCTGCGCCGATCCCTGATTGGCGATCCCCCCGTTCATCGCGTGCCAGACCCGCGCGGGTGTCAGCGGCATGTCGATATGCGCCACGTCGTGTCCGCCCGATTGCAGCGCGTCGATCACCGCGTTGACGACCGAAGGCGGCGAGCCGATGGCCCCCGCCTCGCCGCAGCCCTTCACGCCCAGCGGATTGTGGGTGCAGGGCGTCTGACAGGAATGGTCGACCGCGAACATCGGGAAATCGTGGGCACGCGGCATGGCGTAATCCATGTAGCTGGCCGACAGGAGCTGTCCCTCCTCGTCATAGGCGCAGTTCTCCAGCAGCGCCTGCCCGATCCCCTGGGCCAGCCCGCCATGGACCTGTCCCTCCACGATCATCGGATTGACGACGTTGCCGAAATCGTCGGCGGCGGCGAAGGCCAGGACCTCGACCTTGCCGGTCTCCGGATCCACCTCCACCTCGCAGGCATAGGCCCCGGCGGGATAGGTGAAGTTGTTCGGATCGTAGAACGCCGTCTCCTCCAGCCCCGGTTCCAGCTCCTCCAGCGGGTAATTGTGGGGGACGTAGGCGGCGAGGGTCACGTCGCCCCAGGCCACGGACTTGTCCGTGCCCGCGACGGTGAAAGCGCCGTCCTTCAGCTCGATATCCTCCTCGGATGCCTCCATGAGGTGCGAGGCGATCTTCTTGGCCTTGGCGATGATCTTTTCCGTGGCGCGCACGATGGCGCTGCCGCCGACGGCGAGACTGCGCGAGCCGTAGGTGCCCATGCCCATAGGCGAACGGTCGGTGTCGCCATGGACGATCTCGACCTGATCGTCGGGAATGCCGATCATGTCGGACACGACCTGCGCGAAGGACGTCTCGTGCCCCTGCCCGTGGCTGTGGCTGCCGGTCATGACGACGAGGCCGCCGGTCGCGTTCACCCGCACCGTGGCGGATTCGTACAGACCCGCCCGCGCCCCGAGCTGTCCCACCAGCGCCGAGGGCGCGATGCCGCAGGCCTCGATGTAGGAATTGATCCCGAGGCCGCGCATCTTGCCGCGGCTCTCGCTGTCGGCCCGCCTTGCGGCGAATCCGTCCCGGTCGATCATCTCCAGCAGCCTGTCCATCGTCGCGTTGTAGTCGCCGGTATCGTATTCCACCGCCACCGGCGTCTGGTACGGGAACTCCGTGATGAAGTTCTGCCGCCGCAATTCCACCGGATCCACGCCCAGCTCCCGCGCCGCCTTGTCCACCACCCGCTCCAGCTGGAACGTCGCCTCCGGCCGCCCCGCACCCCGATAGGCGTCGACCGGAACGGTGTTGGTGAACACCGCCTTCACGTTCACATAGACCAGCGGCGTCTTGTAGTTCCCCGCCATCAGCGTGCCGTGCAGCCAGGTCGGAACCGACGGTGCGAAGGTCGACAGATACGCGCCCATATTGGCGTAGGTCTCGGTCCGGATCGCGGTGAAGTTGTTGTCCGCATCCAGCGCCAGTTCGATCTTCGTGACGTGGTCTCGGCCATGGGCGTCGGACATGAACGCCTCGGACCGGGACGAGGTCCACTTGACCGGACGCTCCAGCTGTTTGGCCGCGAAGGTGCAGAACGCCTCCTCCGCGTAGTGGAAGATCTTGGTGCCGAACCCGCCGCCCACATCCGGGGCCACGACCCGCAGCTTGTGCTCCGGGATCCCGAGCACGAACGCCCCCATCAGCAGTCGGATCACATGCGGGTTCTGCGACGTGGTGTAGAGCGTCGAATGGTCGTCGTGGGAGGTGTAGTCCCCCACCGCCACCCGCGGCTCCATCGGGTTGGCGATCAGGCGGTTGTTGACCAGTTCCAGCGTCGTGACATGGGCCGCCTCGGAGATGGCCGTGGCGACCGCATCGCGGTTTTCCTCCACGAAACCCCAATCGTAACAAAGGTTTGAGGTCAAGTCTTCATGTACGAGCGGGGCCCCGTCCGCCAACGCCTTCTTCATATCCATGACGACGGGAAGCTGCTCGATATCGACGACGATCGCTTCGGCCGCGTCCTGCGCCTGTTCCCGCGTCTCGGCGACCACGGCGGCGATCTGGTCGCCTACATGCCGCACCTTGCCCTCCGCCAGGATCGGATGCTTCGGCTCCTGCATCGCGTTGCCCTGTCGGTCCGTGATCTGCCAGCCGCAGGGGATGCCGCCGACGCCGTCGAAATCGGTCGCGGTGAAGATGCGGATCACGCCCTCCATCGCCTCGGCGGGGCCGGTATCTATGGAATTGATCCGTCCGTGGGCCACGTCCGAGCGCAGGAAGACGACATGCGCCTGTCCGGCCACGTTGATGTCGTCGGTGTAACGGCCCTTCCCGGTCAGGAAGCGCACGTCCTCGCGCCGCTTGGGGCTGGCACCGATTCCGCTGTCCTTGGGCATCCGTCGTTCCTCCCTGTGGGCCGTGGCCCGCTATGTCCATGCCGGATGCGTCGACCTCTCCCGCCGCGCCTCCCGGGCCGGGCGACCATGCGCCCGATCAAGTCGTCTAGCCGCGCGTCACTCCGGTCCGTCCGCCCGCTCGTGCAGGCCGAACCGGATCCCGCGCGGGTCGATGCAGTTCGCGAACCGTCCGAAGCCGGGCTCGGCCACGATCTCGCCGTCGACCGTACCGCCGGCCTCGCGAATCCGCGCGAGGGTCGCGTCGAGATCGTCGGTCGGAAGAAACACCATCAGCGATGGCGCCCCCTCGTGCAGGCCGATCTGACCGTCGCCGGTCTCGAACCAGCCCTGGCCCAATTCGCCGGTCCAGTCCCATCCCATGACGCCCGCGAAGAAATCGCGGGACGCCGCCATGTCGTCGGACTGGATTTCGACGAAGGGTCCGGCCATCCTATTCGGCCGCCACCGCCGCGACCTCCTGCCCGGACGCCGCCATCACCGCCTTGACGATGTTGTGGTAGCCGGTGCAGCGGCAGATATTGCCTTCGAGGTAATGGCGCACCTCCGCTTCGGACGGGCGCGGATTCTCCTTCAGGAGCGACGTTGCCGACATCACCATGCCCGGCGTGCAGAACCCGCATTGCAGGCCGTGATAATCCTGGAACGCCTGCTGGACGGTGCCCAGCGAGCCGTCGGCATCGGCCATCCCCTCGATCGTGGTGACCTCCGCGCCCTCCAGCTCCTGCGCGAGGATCGAGCAGGCCTTGACCGGCTCGCCATCCACATGGACCACGCAGGCGCCGCATTGCGACGTATCGCATCCGACATGCGTCCCCGTCAGGCGCAGCCCCTCGCGGAGCCACTCGACCAGCAGCGTGCGACCCTCGGCCGGTGCCGTGCGGGCCTTGCCGTTCACGGTCATCGTGACGTTCGTCATCCTGTCCCTCCCCAGTTCTCGGGCGCAGTCAAACACAGGCGGACACGGCTGAGAACAGGTAATTTCGCCGCTGCCCCTTCCGACGTCCTCCGCCATCAATCCGGGCGGCGGGCCCGGGGCTGCGGACGTGTCGGGATCTCCTTCAGAAGGCCGCCGACGCCCATGCCCGCGATGTCGACGGAAGTCACCTCCACGCCGCAGACCACCCGTTCCAGCACCCAATCGGCCCCGTTCAGCGCGGGCGAACGGGCGCATCCCGGCAAGCCGATCACCTTGGCCGCCCCGAGGGTCCCGAGGAACAGCAGGTTGCCCGGATCGACCGGCATGCCGAACCGCTCCAGCCGACCGCCCGCAGCCGCGAGCGCCGCCGGACCGACATCCGCGGGGTCGGAGGTGGCGGAGGCGGTCAGGATCAGGCGCAGGGGCGCATCCCCGTCGACGAGAGCCCGGGCCAGCGCCCCGGATTCGTGCGGAACCTCGCGTACGTTGGAGGCGATCCCGAGCCGGTCGAGCCGCGCGACCACCGCCTTCGCCCCGGTCGCCGCACCATCCAATGTGGTCACGATCAGCTCCGCCCGCCCCAGCGCCGGTCCACGGAGCGACAAGGCCCCCTCCGCCGCGGCGCAGGCCGCATCGAGGGCTTTCCCGTCAACACCATAGGAGATGATCTTCACAGTCGCCGCCATCGTGCCCGCCGCGACCCGCTGCCAAGGCGGGAGGGTGGCGACCGTGATCATCGGATCGACCGCATTCACCGCGCCGATCCGCTCCGCATCGACGGCGAGGATACCCGGACCCGCCGCGTGGAGGTTGGCGCGGCCCGTAAACGGATCCCGCAGGTCGAGCCCCTCGCCGCAAAGCGCGCGGCCCAGCCTCGCGGCGGCCTCGTTCTCTCCCACCTCGCCCGGATCGAGCCGGGCCACGACCACCTCCGACACACCCGCCGCGCGGAGCCGGACAAGCGCGTCACCGTCGATCACGAAACCCTTTCGGAGGCGCCCGTGGGGCGTAGCGACGGAATGGGCGAGGACGGCGCCCAGAGCCGTATCCAGCGCGACCGGCCCGAACCTCACGCCCGGATCCTCACGCCCGGACCCTCATGGCCGCCGCAGCGCCTGCACCATCGCGGCGAGGATGGCGACCGCGATCTCCCCCGGCGATTGCGCGCCGATATCGAGGCCGATGGGTGCGTCGATCCGCGCGATGGCGTCCGCGGCCACCCCCGCTTCCTCCAGCCGGGCGACTCGCTTGGCATGGGTCCGGGTGGAGCCGAGCGCGCCGATATAGAAGGCCGCGCTGTCCAGGGCGACGCGAAGGGCCGGATCGTCCAGCTTCGGATCGTGGGTCAGAAGGACGATTGCAGTCCGGGCATCCGGCGCGAAGGCGCGCATCGCCGCATCGGGCCAGTCGTGGGACAGGGGCGTCGCGGGAAACCGCTGCTCCGACGCGAACGCCTCCCGCGGGTCGATGATCGTCGCGGCGAAGCCCGCGAGCCGGGCCATGGGCACGAGCGCCTGCGCGATGTGGACGCCGCCGACGATCGCGAGGCGGAGGGGCGGCGCGTGAAGCGTCACGAAGGTCTCTCCGTCCGGCTCGAACCCGCTCCGGTCGTCGCGGATCCGATCGTGCAATTCGTGAAGATCGCGCAGAGACGTTACCCCGTTTTGTACATTTATCGCCTGACCGACCGCTTCGCCCCGTGCGCGCCGCGCCACCAACTCGGCCAGCATGTCGGCCCCGAGCGTCCCGCCCACCGGCTCGACGATTATCCGGATCGTGCCGCCGCAGGCCAGTCCGACGGCGAATGCCTCGTCGTCGCTGACCCCGTATTCCAGCACCCGATGGGTCCGGTCCGCCATCGCGTCCAGCGCCTCCGCCACCACCGCACCCTCTACGCAGCCGCCCGAGACGGAACCCACGAGTTCGGCATCCTCGGAGATGGCAAGCTGCGCGCCGCGCGGTCTGGGTGCGCTTCCCCAGGTGTCGATCACCGTCGCGAGCGCCGCGCGCTTGCCCTGCCGATGCCAGTCCAGAGCGGCCCGTGGGGCGTCGTCCAATGCGGTCATGAAGAACCCTCCGCCATCGAAGATGGCGAAGGGTCGGGGCAGTCACAAGAGGGAGGGCGCGGGGCCGATCAGTTCGCCGCGGCCGTCTGCAAAAGCTCCGTGATCTGACGCACGGTGGCGCGCCGGTTCGCGGCCTCGTCGGTCAGGGTCTGGACCTTGAGGAACTGCTCGCCGTAGCCCTGCACCACCATGTTTTCCACCGGCACGTTGAAATACTCGTTCAACGCCAAGGCTAGGGTCTCCGCCCGACGGTCGGACAGCGCGAGGTTGTAGGCCGCATCGCCGACCGCATCGGTATGGCCTTCGACCAGGAACACTTCCCGCGGATTGGCGCGGATCGCGTCGAGCACCTGCCGTGCGAGGTCGGTGAGGTTGCCCGCCTGCTCCGGCGTGATCGCCGCGGACCCGCTGGCGAAGGTCACGTTGTTGACCTCGAAGGCGGGCGCGAGCGCGCGGACTTGCGCGATGTTGCGCACCTGGCTGAGCGAGAAGCGGCGGTCGAGCCCCTGTTCGCGGGCGAGCGCTTGCCGCAGGGCGTCATCGCCGGTCCGCGTGCTGACGGCGGCGGGGTTGAATTCCGGCAGGGACGAAACCTCGACCGCATTCACCGGCACGGTGTCGTCGATCAGGGTGTATTCCGTACCGTCCGTCTGAACCAGAACCCGGCGCAGGACCCGGAGGGAGGCATCGCGCACGGTGATGACCTGGCTGCCATCCTCCCGCGTCACGATCGTCCGGGTGGAACCATCGTCGAAGGACTCGGTCCGGACGTTGCTTCCCGCCTGTCGCAGCAGGGCGTCGTCGTCCTTCAGCACCGAAAGCGAGCCGTCGTCGCGCTGCACCACGACCCGGTCGCCGGAATTGGAGACGACGCGGTTGCGGTTGGCGAGGACGGTGCCGACGGCGAGGATGCCGAGCGCCCCGAGAGCGGCCTTCTGGGCGCCGGACAAGCCGCTCCGCTCCTCCTGCACCGCGACGCCTTCGGTCACCACGGCCTGGGTCGAGAAATCCTGGCTGGTGGTGCGCACATCCGCTTCGGAAATCGTCTGTTCCTCGACCGTCCCGGCGGCGTCCGCTTGGGCCGCGGCGGCGGCGGTGGTGCCGTCATCGGTGGCGGTCAGGGCGAGCGACGCCTGATCGGCGGCCTGCTGCTCCTCCGCGGTCAGTTCCGGGGCGGCGCGGGCCGCGACCTCGGCGGCGAGCTCGCTCTCCGGGATGGGGGCGGCTGCGGGATCGGCGGGAGCCTCGGCGGTCGCTTCGGCCGGGGCTGTCGTCTCCGCAGGCGCCTCCGCCGTGGCTTCGGCTGTCGCCGGAGCTTCGGCAGGGGTTTCGGTCTCGGCAGTCTCGGCCGGTGTCTCGGTCGTCGCGTCCGTCGCCGGAGCCTCCGCCGCATCTACGGGCGCTTCCGTGGTGGTCTCGGTCTCTGCGGTCGCGGCCGGGGTTTCGGTCGTGGCCTCCGCAGCGGGAGCTTCGGTCGCCTCTGTCTCGGCGGTTGCCTCCGCCACCGGTGCCTCGTTCGGCGTCTCAGCCGGCGTTTCGGCGGTCGCCGCATCGGCCGGAGCCGCCTCGGCCGCGGGCGCAGCCTCTTCGGTCGTCGCCTCTTCGGTCACCGGAGCTTCGGTCGTTGCTTCAGCTTCAACCGCGGGGGCCGCTTCCGCCTCGGCTTCCACTGCGGGCGCCGCCTCTACGGTCTCCGCCGGAACTTCCTCGGTCACGACGGGAGCCTCGATCGCCGCCTCCGCGTCGCCAAGCGCCAGATCGTCGGCGTTCGGCTCCACCCCCTGTTCCGCGAGGAAGCTCAGGACACAGGCCTGCACCTCGTTCCCGGCGTCCTGACCCGTCTCCACGACGCAGGTGTCGCGGGCGAGCTGGCGGACCAGCTCGGGATCCGCATCCTGGGCGAGGACGGCCACGGGAACGGACGGGATCGCGAGAGCGACACTGGCCGCGAGGGCGGGAAGACTGCGGAGGGTACGGGTCATGGGATTCGTCCTGCATGGGGGCGGTTGCTGAGGGATAAACGCAGGGTTGGTCCCGCCGTTCCACCGCCATGGGATGTTATCGTATATCCGCCGGATCCGGCGCGCTTCGTCGGCCGGATCCCACCGGGGCACATGCATCAATCGCGGATCGCGCGGGTCAGGAAGCAGTTGTTGCGGGCGGAGCGAATGTCCACGAATGCGACCTCTGCGCGGGCAAGCCGGGCGGCGACCGCCGCCGCGATATCGCCGGACCCCACGATGGCCCCGGTGCCGTAGAGGATGCGATCATCGGCGGTGTAGCCCTTCACCAGATAGTCGGGCGAGGTCGCGAGGATTGGGGGCATATCCTCCGCGTCCCAGGGTGCGCAGGCCTCCGCATGAAGGAAGATCGGCCCCGTTTCGGCATAGGGTTGCGGCGCCGGAAACGGCCGGGCGGCGAGAATGAGCATCTCCTCGCCTTTCGCGATGTCGCGCAGGCAGGAGCGGCAGGGGTTGCCCTGTCCGTTGGAGGGGGTCCGTTCGGCAGGCTGGCCATTGGCGTCGGCGCCGCCGTTGCGGACATGATCGACGAAGTCCTGGTTGTAGGGAAGGAAGAGCATGGCAATTCTCCGATTGACGTCCGGAGGAGGGCTAGCGGGCGCATGGGCGACGGCGCGACCCGGATGCTGCGCTATAGGCGCAGGCGGTCCAGCGCGCCGCGGTCATCGGGACGGGACAATGCCGCCGCCAGCCCTTCGAGGGCCGCGATGGAATGGCCCGCGCGGAGCGAGTCGACATGGGGCAGCAGGGCGCGGATGCCGGATGCCTTCGGGGCGAACCCGTCGAAGCGCAGGAGCGGGTTGAGCCAGATCACCCGCCGCGCCGACAGGTGCAGGCGCCGCGCCTCGAAGGACAGACGCGCGGAATCGCCCCGGTCCAGACCGTCGGTCACGAGCAGGACGATGGCCCCCTGCCCCAGCACGCGCCGGGACCAGTCCCGGTTGAACGTGTGGAGCGCGTCGCCGATCCGGGTCCCGCCCTCCCAATCCTGTGCTTCGGCCCCGGCGGCGGCGAGGGCGGCGTCCACGTCCCGCGTCGCGAGGTGGCGCGTGATGTTGGTGAGCCGTGTGCCGAAGGTGAAGCCGTGCACGGCGGCCCAGCCCCGCCCCTGCCGGTTGGCGACCGCGTGGAGGAAATGCAGGAGCGCGCGGGAATAGGACGACATGGAGCCGGAAATGTCGCAGAGGGCGACGAGATCGGGCCAGCGGGTGCGGGGCCGCGCATGTTCGAGGCTCGCGATCTCCCCCCGCCGGAGGGCGCCGCGCAGGGTCGCGCGCCGGTCGATGCGACCGTGGGGCGCGCTGTGGCTCCGGCGGCTCGGCAACGGACGGACCGGGAGCTCGAGCGTCGCGAGCATCCTGCGCGCCTCGACCATCTCCGCGGTGGACATCTGCTCGAAGTCGAGATTGCGCAGGCGCTCCGTACCGGATGCGGTGGCGGTGGCGTCGATGGCGACCTCCTCGGGCGGGGCCTGCTCCTGCCGGACGGGATCGTCGGCCTGTCGGTCGAGCAGGGCCTCCGCGGCACGTTTCTCCGCGGGCTTCGGCGCGCGCGCCTCCTGCACTCCATGGATGGTCGGCGTGAGCAGGCCCATCATGTGTTCGAGATAACGCGGGTCGCGCCAGTAGAGCCGGAAGAGCTGCGCGAAGGTGGCGCGGTGCTCGGGGCGCTGGACGAAGACGGATTGGAGCGTGTGGTAGAAGTCGGTCCGGTCGGTGAAACCCGCCGCCTCCACCGCGCGGGTGGCGAGGATCAGGCGGTCGGGACCTGCGGGGAGACCGGCGCGCCGGAGGGACGCCGCGAAATGCGCGATGTTCCCCGCGAGGCGGGGGGTTTCGGGGAGGTCGAGGGGCGGGTGTTCAGGCATCGAGCATCGCCTCGATCCGGATGGCGGCGGCTTCGGCGGAGAGCGCCGTCACGTCGAGCGTTCCGGCTCCTTCCAGATGGAGGAGGCGATGGCATCTTCGCAGATCATCGAGAATCGCCGGATCGGTGAGCTTTCCGGTATCCTTTCGGGCCGGGTCGAGAAGTCGGCGCCGGTTCTCCGCAATCTCAACCGTAAGGACAATGGGAACGAGCCGCGCGCGCCGGTCGCGCGCAAGCTCCAGCGTGGGCTCAATGAGAGGGCGGTCGGTTGCACTGTCCGAAAGTGCGTCGGTCAGGATCAAGGGGACTTCGGCGGGCAGCGTACGGGCAGCATCGTAGAGCACTTGGCGCAGCGTCTCGCGCAGATCGCTGCTTTCTCGCGTGCCGCGCTTAAACAAGGCGGCCGCCGCATCGAGAATAAGGTGATTGTCGATCAGTCGCCCGCCAATCCGTCGACAAAGTGCCTTTCCTATCGTGCGCTTACCCGATCCTGGCCAACCGCAGATGTGAACAACAGGTGCAGCTTTCACGCGATCTCCGCCCGCACCTCGTCCAGTATCCGCTTCGCCTCGCTCCCCTGGAGCTTCTGGATGTCGTCCTGATACTTGAGCAAGGCGCCCAGCGTGTCGGCGATGACCTCCGGGCTGAGGTCGATCATGTCGAGCGCCAGCAGGCATTTCGCCCAGTCGAGGGTCTCCGCCACGCCGGGTTTCTTGAACAGATCCTCGGTGCGCAGTTTCTGGACGAAGGCCACGACCTCGCGGCTGAGCGCGGCGCTGGCCTCGGGCGCGCGGGCGGCGAGGATTTCCATCTCCCGCGCGTGGGTCGGGTAGTCGACCCAGTGGTAGAGGCAACGGCGCTTGAGGGCGTCGTGGACTTCCCGCGTGCGGTTGGAGGTCAGGATGACGATGGGCGGCGCGGGCGCCCTGATCGTTCCGGTCTCGGGGATCGTGACCTGAAAATCCGACAGCGCCTCCAGCAGGAAGGCCTCGAACGGGGCGTCGGTGCGGTCGATCTCGTCGATCAGCAGGACGGGCGGCCCGCCCGGTTGCGGGCGCATCGCCTCCAGCAGGGGGCGGGCGATCAGGAAATCGTCGGAATAGAGATCCGGGGCCTCCGCGTCGAGCGCCTCCGCCCGGCGGATCGCCATCATCTGCGCGGCAAAGTTCCATTCGTAGACGGCGGAGGCCGCGTCCAGCCCCTCGTAGCATTGCAGGCGGATCAGGCGACGACCGAGGGCGGCGGCGATGGCCTTGGCGATCTCCGTCTTGCCGGTTCCTGCTTCGCCCTCGAGGAAGAGCGGCCGGTCGAGGGTGAGGGCCAGGAACGTGATCGTCGCGAGTGCGCGTCCGCAGATATAATCCTGCGCGGCCAGCATGGCCTGCACGTCATCAATGGAAGTCGGGGAGGTCGCCATGGTGCATGGGGGCCATATCGCCCCGGCGCGGTCAACCGGTCATGCCGCACCGCCGCCCTCGTCTCCGGGGGCGGCGGTGGGTTCAGGCGATCAGGCGTCGGGCTTCTGCGCCTCGATGGAGATGAACACCTCCACCTCGTCCGAGACGAAGGGCGCGAAATTGCCCGCATCGAAATCCGACCGCAGAAGCGTCGTGGTGGCGTCGAAGCCGAGCCAGGGGCGGTTTTCCATCGGATGGTCCGCAGCCTGGTTCAGCGTTGCGTCGAGCACGACGGATCGGGTCACCCCACCGAGGTAGAGATCGCCGGTGATGAGCGCGGTATCTTCGCCCGTCACCTCGATGGCGGTCGACGTGAAGCTGACGGTCTCGTTGGCGGAGACGTCCAGGAAATCGGGCGACTGGAAATGCTCGTCCCGCTGCTCCCATCCCGTGAACATCGACGACAGCGGCATGGTCACCTGCACCGACGAGGCGGCAGGGTCTTCGGCATCGAACTCGATGGTGCCCTCGAAGCCGGAGAACATGCCGTAGGTCGTCGAGAAGCCGAGGTGGTTGTAGTTGAACACGACCTGGCTGTGGCTGCTGTCGAGAACGTAGGTCTCGGGCGCGGCGATCGCCGGGGCGGCGAGAACGAGGGCGGCGAGAAGGGTGGCGGAACGGATCATCGGGGTCTCTCCTGTCGGTTTTTGTATCGTCCTTAGATCGGTCGCCCGACGCCGGAGGCAAACCGGTGCCGGTCAACAGAACGTGTGCGGCGATGCACCGCCGAGTGTGGGACCGGTAGGGGGAGGAGGGACGGCGGCGACCTGGCGTCCGTCGCGAAAGGCCGGGGCGCGCCGGTGGGCGTGAATGTGGGATCGAGGGGTTCCAGACTACCCGTGCCGAAGGTTGTCCGCAGATGGGTGAAGCGACGTCAGCATGGAGGCCGCATTCGAAACGGATATCTTCAACCCCGCACCATCACGATCGACCGGCTCCGGATGGGCGGATCGATTCGCCTTAGATGAGGACGCTCTTTGACGTTGGGTAAAAAGGCCGGGGGTTGGTGCGGTCCCCGGGCCGAACGAAGGCCGGACGTGCTACTGGATCACCCTCTGATCCGTTCATGATCAACAGGTTAAGTCTGCCCAAGGGGAGCCGCCCTGCGCAGCCTCCGCCTCCACCGCGATATCGACCTGTCTAAAAAGACAGGTCGCCTCCACCCCCTCCCATAGGCGATAGACTGCCTACGACCCTTGCGCGCCCGCAGCTCGCAGAAGTGTATTAACGAGTGGCTTGGTTTCGTTTGCCAACGAGTGTCTTGGTTTCTTTTGCCGCTGCGGGTCGTCCCGACGGAGGGTCGTGCCATATTCTTTCGCAGCCCGCCGGTCCGTCCGGCGCGCTGTTAAGTCCCGTGCGCCCAGTCATGGAACCATTTTCCGGACATCGTGCCCGACCGACCCGTCCACCGCACATCCCTCCGCCAACGCTTGCGCATCTGGCCGACATCGCTATACGCGCCCCATCCCGCCGGTACGACTTGTCTGCGTGGCCTCTCGTGACCGGGCGGCGGGATTCATGTCCGGTCTATGAAACACGCGTTATAAAAACAGGAGTGACCATGCCGCTCTACGAGCATGTGATGATTGCGCGACAGGATCTGTCGAACACGCAGGCCGAGGGCCTCGTCGAACATTTCAGCACCGTCCTCAGCGACAACGGCGGAACCGTCGTCGAATCCGAGTATTGGGGCGTCAAGACGATGGCCTACAAGATCAACAAGAACCGCAAGGGCCACTACGCCTTCCTGCGCACCGACGCCCCGTCGGACGCAGTGCAGGAGATGGAGCGTCTCGCCCGCCTGCATGACGACGTGATGCGCGTGCTGACCATCAAGGTCGACGCCCACGAGGAGGGCCCGTCGGTCCAGATGCAGAAGCGCGACGAGCGCGAAGGCCGCGGCGATCGCCGCGAGCGCAGGTAAGGAACCCGGATCATGGCAGCCAAACCCTTTTTCCGCCGTCGCAAGACCGATCCGTTCGAGGGCCCGAACGCGCCCAAGATCGACTACAAGGACACCCGCCTCCTGCAGCGCTACATCAGCGAGCGCGGCAAGATCGTGCCGTCGCGCATCACCGCCGTCTCGGCCAAGAACCAGCGGCGTCTGGCGCGGGCGATCAAGCGTGCGCGCTTCCTCGCCCTGCTGCCCTACGCCGTGAAGTGAGGACCAAGCTATGCAAGTGATCCTTTTGGAACGCGTGGCCAAGCTGGGCCAGATGGGCGAAGTCGTGGACGTCAAGTCCGGCTATGCCCGCAACTTCCTGCTGCCGCAGGGTAAGGCGCTGACGGCGTCTGACGCCAACGTGAAGGCGTTCGAGGGCCGCAAGTCGCAGCTTCAGGCCGACAACCTCGAGACGAAGGCCGAGGCCGAGAAGATGGCCGAGCGGCTGAATGGCGAGCAGTTCGTCATCATCCGGCAAGCCTCCGATTCGGGTGCGCTCTACGGCTCCGTCACCACACGCGATGCGTCCGAGGCGGCGACCGAGGCAGGCTTCACAGTGAACCGGGCGCAGGTCGCGCTTCAGGCGCCGATCAAGGATCTGGGCCTGCATACGGTGACGGTGATCCTGCATCCGGAAGTCGAGATCGAGATCGAGCTGAACGTGGCGCGTTCGACCGAGGAGGCCGAGCTTCAGGCCGCCGGCAAGTCCATTCAGGAGCTTGCCGCCGAAGAGGAAGCCGCAGCGGAGTTCGAGATCGCCGAGTTGTTCGACGATATCGGCGGCGCGGCGGACGAGTTCGCAGACGATGCCGGGAGCGGCCCCGTGGCGACGCCCGAGGGCGACAGCCAGGACGAGCAGCCGCAGAGCTGATCGTCCGACCCGCGCGGAAATGGGGCCGTCCTTCGGGGCGGCCCCTTCGCGTTCGGCTCGACCACCTGGTTCAGGGTTCGACGACCACCGGCACGTCCGCGAGCGCCGCCGGGTCGAAGTTCTCCATATGAACGCCGACCTTCGGGATGCGCCCGTCCGGATCGCCCCAATGGGTCAGGACGCCGCATTCGGTGCAGCGATAGAACGCGATGATCCGGTCGGCGCGTCGATAGCTGGCGGTCGGGCCTTCGACCGTCACCGTCTTCGCCTCGTAATACCCCCATCGCGCGCCGATCCGCCGACAATAATCGCAAGGACAGGCGTTGATCCTGTCGGGCGGGCCGGGGACCGTCATCGTTACCCTACCGCAATCGCATCTTCCTTCCATCTCGCCTCTCCCGCTCGATATCGGTTGCGGAGATCCTAGCCGATCCGGGCCGTATGTCGCCGCTGGCGTCGGCGCGGGTTGCGGGATGGGCCGATATCCGCACGGGCCCCCGCCTCGTTTTCGGGGGGCTCCGCCCTCCCCGGCGCCGAGCGGTCATGTCGATGTCGCATTCGCGTCATTCCGCGCGCTAGGATGGCGGCAACTCGTCCCCAGCCCCGGAGCCTGCCCCATGTCCCTCACCCGCCGCCGCTTTCTCACCACCACCGCCGGCGCCGCCGGTCTCGCGATGGTGCATCCGTTCGCCGCACGGGCCCAGGCGAATCAGGCCCATTTGCGGATCGCGGAGACGACGGACCTTCACGTCCATGTCTGGCCCTATGATTATTACGGCGACCGTCCCGTCGATACGGTCGGGCTGGCCCGGACGGCCGCCCATATAGCACGGGTTCGGGCGGAGGCGGGGAACGCCCTCGTGCTCGACAACGGCGACTTCCTCCAGGGCAATCCGATGGGCGACTACATGGCCTACGAAAGAGGCATGAAGGAGGGGGACATCCATCCCGTCATCGCCGCGATGAACGCCGTCGGCTTCGATGCCGCCACCATCGGCAACCACGAATTCAACTATGGTCTCGACTTCCTGATGAAGTCGCTGGCGGGGGCTGACTTCCCCGTCGTGCTCGCGAACATCGTTTCCGAGCCGGGGGCTACGCCCACTGACGATACGACGCTGGTGCCGCCCTACGTGATCCTCGACCGGGAACTGACGGACGGCGCGGGCGAGACGCATCCGATCCGGATCGGCCTGATCGGGTTCACCCCGCCGCAGGTGATGACCTGGGACCGGCGGCATCTTGAGGGGAACGTCACCGCCCGCGACATCCTGGAGACGGCCACCGCCTATGTACCGCAGATGAAGGAAGAGGGTGCCGATCTGATCATTGCGCTCTCGCATTCCGGCATCGGTGGCGCCGCGCCGGAGGAGATGATGGAGAACGCCTCCGTCCCGCTGGCCGCGATCCCGGGGATCGACGTCGTGCTGACCGGACACCACCATCAAGAGTTTCCGGGCGATGCCTATGCCGGGATCGAGGGCGTGGACGCCGTCGCTGGTACGATCCACGGCAAGCCCGCGATCATGCCCGGCTTCTGGGGCAGTCATATGGGTCTCGTGGACCTGATGCTTGAGCGTGAGGGCGGGGAATGGCGGATCGCCGCGGCCACCAGCGAGTTGCGCCCCGTCGCCGAACGGCAGGAGGACCGCTCCTGGAAGCCGCTGGTCGAGAGCGAGGAGGCGGTGCTGGACGCGACCCGCGCCGACCACGAAGCGACGCTCGAATACGTGCGCCGCGCGGTGGGCAAGACCGACGCGCCGCTCCACAGCTACTTCGCGCTCGTCGCCGACGATCCGTCCGTGCAGATCGTGTCGAACGCCCAGCGGTGGTATGTCGAGCAGTTGCTGGCGGACGGGGAGCACGCCGCCCTGCCCCTTCTGTCGGCGGCGGCCCCCTTCAAGGCGGGCGGTCGCGGCGGCGCGGAATACTATACCGACGTGCCCGCGGGCGACGTGGCGATCCGGAACGTCGCCGACCTCTACCTGTATCCCAACACGGTTCGCGCGGTGAGGGTGACAGGGCAACAGGTCAAGGACTGGCTGGAGCGATCGGCGGGCATGTTCAACCGGATCGAGCCGGGATCGTCGGACGCCGTCCTGCTGAACCCCGATTTCCCGAGTTACAACTTCGACGTGATGGACGGCGTCGAATACCGCATCGACCTGAGCCAGCCTGCGCGGTTCGACCGCGATGGCGCGGTGGTGGCCCCGGAGGCGAACAGGATCGTCGACCTGACCTACGATGGCGCACCGCTGGACATGGATGCGGAATTCGTGATCGCCACCAACAATTACCGCGCGGGCGGCGGCGGGTCTTTCCCGGGAGCGGACGGTTCCACCATCATCCTGGAAGCGCCGGATACGAACCGCGACGTGATCGTCCGCTACATCGTGGATCAAGGCACGATCAGCCCAAGTGCCGACGCCAACTGGTCCTTCCTGCCGATGGAGGGCACCAGCGTTATCTTCGAGACCGGACCCGGCGGCGCGTCCTATGCGGATGGCGTGCCCGGCGTCACGCTGGAAGAGGTCGAGACCTCGGAGGAGGGCTTCCTGCGCTACCGCATGACGCTCTGACGGGTGCATGACAGGGCTGCTGGCCGCCTCGCCCCGTGACGATGCGCGGAGTATCCGGGGCGCTGTGGCCATGGCCTCGATTGGCAGGACTGTGTGCCATTCCGATGGTGGCGCGCCGCCCCGGATTCCCGGTCTGGGCTCACAGCCGCAGGCCTCTAACCCAGGGCCGTCGCCCGCGCTAATCCCCCAGCGGCTGCGGTCCCGTCCGGCCGTGATACGCCGTCAGGGACGCGCGGATACGGCGCAGGTTCTCGGTCGTTTCCCCCGACATCTGCTGCGCGACCGACAGCGCCAGCGCATCGACCATCATCAGGTGGACGTATCGCGAGGCGGTCGGCTTGTAGATGGCCCGATCCTCCGGCAGGTCGACGAGCAGCGGGATCCGCGCGGCACGGGCAAGCCGCGTTCCCGGCTTCGTCACGCAGATCGTCGTGGCCCCGTAGCCGTTCGCGATCTCCGTCGCGCCGACGATCGCATCCGCCTCCCCGCTTGCCGAAATGACGAACAGGACGTCGCCGGGCCGCAAGGTCGCCGCGCGCATCTGAAGTATATAGCTGTCGCTTGTGGCGAAGGACGGAATCCCGAGGCGAAAGAAGCGGTTGGCCCCCTCCTGCGAGACGGTGGACGAGCCGCCGCCGATGCCGGCGAACAACAGGTGCTGCGTCTCCAGAAGAGCCGCCTTGGCGCTGGCGAAGGCCCCGTGGTCGATCTGTTGCCGCATGGCGTTGGCATTGGCGTAGATCGCGCCGAGGACCTGGTCGATCGCCGTGTCGCCCGCAAGAGGCGGCGGCATCGCCTCCGCAGACAGGTATTGCAGGCTCACCGCGAGGTTCTGCGCCAGCCGCAGCTTGAACTCCCGGTATCCGTCGCAGCCCAGCGTGCGGCAGAACCGGATGACGGTCGGCTTGCTGACCCCGCTATGGCCCGCGAGATCGGCGATGGTCATTGAACTGATGTCTTCAAGATGCGCCTTCACGTATTCCGCGACCCGCTGTTCCTGGGTGGCGAATTTCCCGTCATGCCGTTGCAGCGCGGAGATGACGTCCGCCGGCGCCGCCGAGCCTACGCGCGCCGGTTTCCGAGGCGCTGTTTCGTTCCGGTCCGGCTCTGACAAAGCGACCTCCAAGATGGCATCGGATGTACCTCGGTTACGTAAGTCCGTCAATTTACCGAAATTTGTGACCGGGAACGGCTTCCACACGCGCGTTTACGTACTTCCGTAACAGAAATGTCTTGATTTAGCTTTCGTGACGCCGCTTAGTGTAACTGAAGTACATAATACGGGAGGCGTGATGGTGGGAGAGTTGGCTGCAATCTGGAGCGACCGGATCAACAAGGTCGTCGAAGCCCTCGTGGCGGGTCTCATGCTGGCCCTCGTCCTCGACGTCTGGCTCGGGGTGGTGGATCGCTACTACTTCCACTGGCAACTCCCATGGCCGGAAGTCGTCGCGCGCTACCTGATGATCTGGGCCGCCATGCTCGCCGTCTCCTCCGGCATCTCCCGGCGCGAACATATTGGCCTCACCGCCTTTATCAACATTCTACCGGCTCCCGTCCGGCGGGCGCTGTTGATCTTCATCGACCTGCTCACCCTCTTCCTCTTTCTCTACGTCGCGTATTACGGGATCGGTTTCGCACAGAGCGGCGCACCGCGGCAGGCGATGATCTTCGGCGTCAGCCTGGCACCGTTCTACGCGGCCATTCCCGTCGCCGCGGCGATCTGCTCGATCCAGATCATCCTCGTCCTGATCCGCGACACGGGCAGTCATATCGACCGTCCCCCGACTGTCGACAAGGTGGGGGCCATCTGATGATCGTCCTCGTCGCCTTCATCGTCCTCGTCCTGTTCGGAATGCCCATCGGCTTCGCCATCGGCCTGTCGGGGGTCATCGGCCTGATCGACATGGGCGGGGGCCAGTTCCTCGCCGTCGGTCCCAGCAAGATCTTCAATGGCCTCAACATCTTCCCCTTCCTCGCCATGCCGTTCTTCATCCTCGCGGGCGAGATCATGAACGATATCGGCATCACCAACAGATTGGTGAAACTGGCGCAGGTGCTGGTCGGACGGTTCCGCGGCGGGCTGGCCCATACCAACATGCTGGCCTCGGTCTTCTTCGCGGGGCTGACCGGCTCGGCCACCGCCGATGCGGCCGCGTTCGGGCGCACGCTGGTCCCGGCCATGGTCGCCGAAGGGTACAAGCGCGACTATGCCTGTGCGGTCACCGCCGCGGGGTCGATCATCGGGCCGACCATTCCGCCCTCGGGTCTCATGGTCGTCTACGGCTCGCTGATGGGCGTCTCGATCGCGGGGCTGTTCGCGGCGGGTGTCCTGCCCGGGCTCGTCATCTGCCTCGTCTGCATGGCCGTCATCGCCATCGGCGGCAAGCGCGAGAACCTGCCCAAGGCGCAACGCGGCGCAACGCCCCGCGAAATCTGGGACACGTTCAAATCCTCGCTGACCGCGCTGGCCATGCCCGTCATCATCCTGGGCGGCATCCTCGGCGGGATCGTCACCCCGACGGAGGCGGCGTCCATCGCGGTCGCCTACGCCCTCTTCATCGGCATCTTCGTCTATCGCACGCTCACCTTCCGCAGCTTCTACGGGATGCTCGTGCGCACAGCCCGGATCATGGGCGTCATCTTCGTCATCATCGCCTTTGCGGGTATCCTCGGTTGGTGGATGAGCTTCGAGCGCATCCCGCAACTCATCGCCGAGACGGTGCTGGGCCTGTCGGACAACCGCTATGCCGTGATCGCCATCATCATCGGCCTGTTGCTCGTGGTGGGCATGGTGATGGATATCACCGCCATCCTCATCATCTTGGCCCCGGTCCTCGTCCCGCTGACCGAAAGCGTCGGGCTGGAGCCGATCCATGCCGGGATCATCTTCGTCCTGGCACTTAACATCTCGCTGATGACGCCACCGGTGGGGGCGTGCCTCTTCGTGCTGTCCTCCGTGACCGGCGAGAAGCTGGAGCGGATCTCGATCAAGCTGTTCCCCTTCCTGCTGGCGGAGATCGCGATCCTCTTCGCCTTCGCCTTCTGGGAGGACGCGGCGATGTGGTTGCCGCGCCTGCTCGGCTACGCCCAGTGAACCCGTCCCCAATAACCGAACCCCAACAGGAGAAACCCATGAAAACCATCGTCACAGGGATCGCCCTCGCCACGGCCATGACGGCCGGCGCCGTCCAGGCCCAGAGCGTCATCCGCTTCGGTCACGACAATCAGACCGACCCGTTCGAGAACCCGGCCCATGCCTGCACCGCGGTCTTCTCGAACATCGTGACCGCAGACACCAACGGCTCGGTCACGGTCGAGGTCTTCGGCTCGAACCAGCTTGGCTCCGCCGCCGAGCATGTCCAGCAGCTCCAGGACGGGATCATCCAGGCCACCCTGACCTCCACCGGTGCGCTGGCCAGCTACTATCCCCGGATCGATATCCTGAACCTGCCCTTCGCGTTCGACGGCAATGCGTCCACCTATCACGTGTTCGACGGCACCTTCGGCGAGGCGCTGAAGGCGGATATCGAGGCGGAGCTTCCGGGTGTCGTCGTCCTCGGCTTTCCCGATACCGGCGGCTTCTTCGCGGTCACGAACTCGCAGCGGCCGATCGCCGACCTGGCCGATTTCGATGGCATCCGCATCCGCACCATGACCTTGCCGTCGCATCAGAAGATCATGCAGTCGCTGGGCGCCGAGGCCTATCCGCTGGCCTGGGGCGAGGTCTATTCCGGACTGCAAACCGGTGTGATCGACGGTCAGATGAATCCGGTTCCCATCATCTCCTTCGCGAACTTCGCCGAGGTGCAGCAATACATGACGCTGACCAATCACCTCTTCTCGCCCTATACCTTCATGCTGAGCCGGACCTTCTATGAGGGTCTCACGGATGCGGAGCGGGCGACGATCCACAAGGCCGCCGAGAATTGCGTGATGGCCAGCCGGGGCCTGAGCCGGATCATCGAGGCGTCCGATCGCGGCCTGGCCGGTCTGATGGACAAGATCGAGGTCACCGCCCTGACCGGGGAACAGCGGGAAGCGATGGCCGCCGTCGCCCAGCCCGCCTTCGAGGCCCATGTGGCGGAGAACATGGACGAGGGCGCGCAGACGCTTCTGGAGCTGTTCAAAACCGAAGTCGACGCGGCCAATGTCGACGGCTATCTCGATTGACCTCCTCGCCCCGCCCGCCCTCCGACGGCGTGGCGGGGCAAACCATTTCAAGGAGGGACCGATGCGGGTCTTCTGCGCCTCGATCGCCACCGAAACGAATACGTTCTCTCCCCTGCGCACGGATTTTTCCGATTTTGCGCAGAGTTTCTACGCGCCGCCCGGTCAGCATCCCGCGACGCCCACCCTTTGCAGCGCAGTGATCCCCGCCTTGCGGACGCGCGCCGCCACGGGCGAGATCGAACTCGTCGAAGGCACCGCCACCTGGGCCGAGCCCGGCGGCCTCGTGAACCGCGCCACGTGGAAGCGGCTTCTGGACGAGGTTCTGGACCAGTTGGGCGCCGCCCTGCCGGTCGACGCCGTGGTGCTGGGCCTGCACGGCGCGATGATCGCCGACGGATGTGTCGATTGCGAGGGGGAGCTCATTGCCGCGGCCCGCGTTCTCGCTGGGCCCCACGCGCGCATCGGCGTAACCTTCGACCCGCACAGCCACCTGAGTGCGCGGCGGGTCGCGAATGCCGACGTCATCACGATCTTCAAGGAATTCCCGCATACCGATTTCGTCGAGACGGCCGAGGCCTGCGTCGACCTGACCCTCCGGGCGGCGCAGGGCGAAATCGATCCCGCGATTTCCGTCTTCGACGTACGGATGCTGGACATCCTGCCGACGAGCCGCGCACCGATGCGCGGCTTCGTGGATCGCATGATCGCGCTGGAGGCGTCCGGCGAGGTTCTGGCCGCCGCCGCCATCCACGGCTTCATGGCCGGGGATTCTCCCGACCTCGGGGCCAAGATCGTCGTGGTCACGGACAATGACGGGGCAAAAGGCGACCGGATCGCGCGTGAGTTGGGGGAGGAGCTGTTCTCTTTCCGCGGCACGACGAAGCCGGACCTGATGGATGTCGAGGCCGCGCTGACCCGCGCCGCGAGCGCACCTGACGGGCCGGTCGTCATCGCCGATGTGTGGGACAATCCCGGCGGCGGCGTACCGGGGGATTCGACCATCCTTCTGCGCAAGGCGATCCAGATGGACCTCCCCTCCCTCGCGTTCGGGACGATCTGGGATCCGATGGCGGTCCGGCTGTGCCACGCGGCGGGCACAGGCGCCGTCCTCGACCTGCGGTTCGGCGGCAAGACCTCCGCCCATGCCGGGGCGCCCATCGACGCGCGGGTGACGGTCCAGCGGCTCGAACGGAACGCGGTGCAGAGCTTCGGCACGTCGGTCGTGCCGCTGGGCGATTGCGCCGTCATCCGCCTCGGATGCATCGAGATCGTCCTGAACTCCAACCGCGCGCAGGTCTTCTCCCCCGATCTGTTCACCAATCTCGGCATCGACGTCGCGGCGCGGAAAATCCTCGTCGTCAAATCGACCAATCATTTCCACGGCGCCTTCGCGGCGATCGCGTCGGACATCCTTTACGCCGCCGTCGATGGCCCCTATCCGAACAACCCGACAAGGACACGATACACCCGGCTGTCCCGCCCCCTTTGGCCCATCGTGGACGCGCCGTTCGAGGAGGCCCTCGCCTGATGTTCCCGCAGATCGACACACCCGCGATCCTGATCGACCTCCATATCGCGGAGGCGAACATCACGCGGTTTCAGGGCTATTGCGACACCCATGACCTCAACCTCCGGCCCCATATCAAGACCCACAAGCTGCCCCTCCTCGCCCGCAAGCAGATCGCCGCGGGCGCCGTCGGCATCACCTGCCAGAAGGTCAGCGAGGCCGAGGCGATGATCGCCGGGGGCGGGATCGACGACGTGCTGATCACCTTCAACATCGTAGGGCAGCGGAAGCTCGACCGGCTGCGTGCCCTCGCCGACCGGGTGAAACTGACCGTCGTGGCGGATAACGATGTCACCGCCGCGGGCCTGAGCGCGACATTCGCCGATGCTCCCACACCCCTCGCCGTACTCGTCGAGTGCGATACCGGCGCCGGGCGCTGTGGCGTCACGAGCCCGGAGTTGGCCGCCGATCTCGCGGTCCGGATCGACGCGATGCCCGGGCTCCGCTTTGCGGGCCTGATGACCTATCCGCCCACCGGGCGGGAGCCGGACGTCCAGGCCTGGTTGCAGCGGGCCGCGGACGCGATCGCCGCGCGGGGCGTGTCCGTCCCGATCATCTCCACCGGCGGATCCCCGGGCATGTGGCAGGCGCAGGACGTGCCCATCGCGACGGAATACCGGATCGGAACCTACATCTACAACGATTGCTCGTTGCAGGCGCGGGGCGTCTGTACCTGGCATGATTGTGCGCTCACGGTGCTCGCCACCGTCATCTCCGTTCCGGCTCCGGACCGGGCGGTGATCGATTGCGGGACCAAGGTGCTGACATCCGACCTGCTCGGGCTGGAGGGCCACGGGCACGTCCTTGGCCGCCCGGACATCAACGTCGCGGGATTGTCGGAGGAGCATGGCGTCCTGACGGCACCGGCCATCGACCTCGCCATCGGGGACCGCATCCGGATCGTGCCGAACCATGCCTGCGTCGTCAGCAACATGCTGGACGAGGTGATCCTGATCCGCGGCGACACGGTGCTGGGCGCCGAACCCGTCGCCGCCCGCGGTCAGGTCTGGTGATGCGCGCGGGGGCCGGACCCCTCTGCCGCCCGCCCAAACCCCACATCCCAAACCCAAAGGATTCCCCATGACCCGCAAGACCATCGAACGCATCGGCGCGGACCGCACCGGGGCCGGGGGCCAGCCGCTCCCCTTCTCCCCGGCCGTGCGCGCCGGTGACCTCGTCTTCATCTCCGGGCAGGTCGCGATGAAGGAGAACGGCGAGATCGAGGCGGGCGGCATCGAGAGCCAGACGAAGCGGACGATGGAGAACCTCATCGCTGCCCTCGCCCTGGCCGATTGCACGCTGGACCACGTCGCGAAGGTGGGCGTCTGGCTCGACGACCCGCGCGACTTCTGGACGTTCAACAAGGTCTACGCGAGCTACTTTCCGAACGGTGGCCCCGCCCGCTCCACGGTCCGGTCGCAGATCATGGTGGATGCGAAGGTCGAGATCGACGCCATCGCCTACAAACCGTTGGAATAGACCGGATCGGCAGCCTCAGCACAGTGCATCGCGGTACCGGTCGCGAAGGACGTTCTTCTGCACCTTGCCCATCGTGTTGCGCGGCAATTCGCCGACCACCTCGATCAAAGCGGGATGTTTGAAGCGGGCGAGACCCTGCCGCACGGTGTCCCGGATCGCGTCGAGATCCGGGACCTCGCCCGGACGCGGCACGAGCAACGCGACGGACCCCTCGCCGAAATCGGGATGCGGAACGCCGATCACGGCGGATTCCAGCACCCCCGGCTGTGAATCAAGCAGGATCTCGATCTCCTTGGGATAGATGTTGAACCCGCCGGAGATGATGAGATCCTTGCCGCGTCCGACGATGGTGACGTAGCCGTCCGCATCCTGCGTCCCGAGGTCGCCGGTCGTGAACCATCCGTCGGCGCTCAACTCCTCTGCCGTCTTCTCCGGCATGTTCCAGTAGCCCTGGAACACGTTCGGCCCACGCACCTCGATCGTGCCCGTCTCGCCAGGTGCCACCTCCCGGCCATCCTCCACGATCCGAAGCTCCACCCCCGGTAGCGGCCGCCCGACCGTGCCCGCCCGGCGTTCGCCGTCATAGGGGTTCGAGGTGTTCATGTTCGTCTCGGTCATGCCGTAGCGTTCGAGGATGCGATGACCCGTCCGCGCCTCGAACGTCCGGTGCGTCTCCGCCAGCAGGGGCGCGGAGCCGGAGACGAAAAGGCGTACATGACCCGCCAGCGCCCGGTCGAAGCGCGGATCGGACAGGAGCCGCGTGTAGAAGGTCGGCACCCCCATCAGAGCGGTCGCTCGTGGAAGGGCCGCGATCATGGCATCGACGTCGAACTTCGGCAGGAAGATCATCGCGCCCCCGGCCACCAGCGTCACGTTCGTCGCCACGAACAGGCCGTGGGTGTGGAAGATCGGGAGCGCGTGGAGGAGGACGTCGTCCGACGTGAAGCGCCAAGCCTCCGTCAGCGTCCGCGCGTTCGACAGCAGGTTCTCCTGGCTCAGCATCGCGCCCTTGGACCGGCCCGTGGTCCCGGACGTGTAGAGGAACGCCGCGAGGTCGTCGCCACTCCGGTTCACGGGATCGAACGCGTCCGGGGCCGCCGCCGTCGCCTCGGCCAGCGTGCCGCGCCCGTCGCCGGACAGGGTGGCGAGGCCCGCGCCCGCCGCCTCCGCCACGGCCCCCATCTCCTCCGCCCGCGCCGGATCGCAGACGAACAGCCGGGCGCCGGAATCCGACACGAGATAGCCGACCTCGTCCGCGGTGTAGGCCGTATTGAGCGGCAGGAAGACGAGCCCCGCCCGGGCGCAGGCGGCATAGATCGCGAGCGCCTCCGCCGACTTCTCGATCTGCACCGCCACGCGGTCCCCGGGGTCCAGGCCGTGCGCGGTGAGAGCATTGGCGAACCGCCCAGCCATCCGTCCGAACGCGGCATGGGTGATCGTCGTCCCGTCCGCGAAATGCAGGAACGGCGCCTCGCTGTCGGCATGGCGCCCGAAGAGCTGATCGTGGAGGGGGTTCGGCATCGGCGTCCCGGTCAGGCGGTGAAGGGGGTGGCGGCGATCATCCCATGACCGCCGTCGGCAGCCAGGTGGCGATCCCAGGGAACAGGCAGAGCAGCAGGATCGCGACCACCATACAGGCGACAAAGGGGAGCGAGCCCATCAGGATGGTCTTGAGCGAGATATCCGGCGCGATCCCGTTGATGACGTAGAGGTTAAGGCCGACCGGCGGCGAGATCAGCCCGATCTCCATGTTGATGGTCAGGATCACCGCGAACCAGATCGGATCGAACCCCGCCGTGACGATGATCGGCAGCAGGATCGGCGCCGCCATCAGGATCACCGCGACGGGAGGCAGGAAGAACCCCGCGATCAGGAGGAACACGTTCACCGCCCCCATCAGGACCCAGCGGTTCACGTCCAGCGTGCCGATCCATTCCGCGATGCTCTGCGTGATGAAAAGGGAGGAGAGCATGTAGCTGAACACCCCCGCGGCAGCGATGATGAACAGGATCATCACGCTCTCGCGGGTGCTGTCGCGCAGGACGTCCCAGAGTTTCGCGGGCGACCAGAGGCGGTAGATGACCATCGCGATCACGAGGCAGAGCAGCGCGCCGACCGCGGCCGTCTCCGACGGCGTCGCGATCCCGCCATACATCGCGTAGAGAACGCCGACGATGATCGCGAGGAACGGCAGGACGCGGGGCAGGATCTCGAACTTCTGCTTCCAGGTATAGACCCGCGGCGTCAGCAGGTTCACGTCCCCCGACCGCCAGGTCGAGTAGAGCGACCACGCCATGAACAGCGTGACCAGCAGCAGGCCCGGGAACACCCCCGCGAGGAACAGCCGCCCGATGGAGACCTCCGTCGCGATTCCGTAGACGATCATCGTGACCGAGGGCGGGATCAGGATGCCCAGCGTGCCGCCCGCGGCGATGGACCCCGCGGCCACGCCATCAGGATAGCCGCGCTTGCGCATCTCCGGGATACCCATCTTGCCGATGGCGGCACAGGTCGCGGGAGAGGAACCGGACATCGCGGCGAACAGCGCGCAGGCCCCCAGATTGGAGATCACGAGGCCGCCGGGCACCCGGGTCAGCCACCGCTCCAGTGCCTCGTAAAGATCCGCGCCCGCGCGGGTGGACGCGATGGACGAGCCCATGATGATGAACATCGGGATCGACAGAAGCGCGAAATTGTCGAGCTTTCCGAACATGATCTCCGGCATCAGCTCGAGGCTGCGCGCGCCGTCGAAGATCACGAGGAAACCGCCCGACACGATCAGCAGGCCGATCGCGACCGAGACCCCGGAGAACAGGACGACGATCGTGGCGATGGCGACCAGCGCGCCGAGCAGGAGCGGGTCCATCTATTCCTCCAGCCCGAACGGCCGGTCGATATGCAGCACCACCGCCACCAGATCGGCCAGCAACTGCAGCAGCAGGAGCGCGAGCCCCACGACGAGGGACAGGTACGGCTTCCAAAGCGCGACGCCCCAGACCGTGTCCGACCGCCATCCGCGGGACCAGGCGAGGTGCCAGAACTCCCACGCGTAGAAGAGCATGATCGCGATGACCGTCGCCGATAGGCCCAGCGTGACGATGGCCAGCACCCGGCGCGCGGGATAGGCGAGCGCCAACGGGATCAGATCGACGTTCACATGCCCTCGCAGACGCTGGACGTAGGGAAGCCCCAGCAGGGTCGCGGCGATCATCAGGTAGATCACCGCCTCCGTCTGCCACACGGTCGACCCGTTCAGGACGAAGCGGACGAAGATCATCTGACAGGTGATCGCGACCGCGGCCACGATCATCGCGGCCGAGATCCAGCCCGCGACCGTGCTGATCCAGGCGACTCCGATCAGAAAGGGATTGCCCCCGTCCCGCGCCGTGCGGTTGGCGGTCTGGCCTGTCATGGGACGCTCCTCATCGGGGAATGGGCCGGGGCCGGTGCGCCCCGCCCCGGCTTTACTGATCGCTGCGTGCGATCACTCGACGGCCAGCGCCAGGTCCAGCAGCTCCTGCCCGCCCGGCGTCTCCTCGACGAACGCCTTGTAGGACGTCTCCCGGGCCAGGGTTCGCCACGCCTCGAACTCCGCCTCCGTCATGTCGTCGATCTCGACGCCCGCCTCCTCGAAGACCCGGCGGCTCTCGCCGTCCTCCTTCTTCGCTTCCTCCAGATAAAAGGCCTCGGCCTTCGCGGACGCTTCGGTCAGGGCCGCCTGCTGCGCCTCCGTCAGCCCTTCGAACGTCATCTTGTTCATCAGGAGCGGCTGATACATGAACCACAGCGCATATTCGCCCGGCGGCGTGTAGCACGCCACCTGCTCGTAGATGCGATAGCTGACGAAGGATGAGGACGAGGTGTTCGCCGCATCCAGCACGCCGGTCTGCATCGCGTTGTAGATTTCGGAGCTTGCCATAGACGCGATCGAAGCCCCGGCCCCGGCCAGCATTTGCTCGAACGCCTTGCCCGCCGCCCGGGTCTGCTTGCCCGGCATGTCCTCGGGCGCGGTGATGCAGCCGTCCTTGCCCGCGAAACCGCCCGCAAGATAGCCGTGGACGAGAACCATCACATCATCCTCGGCCATCTTCTCCTCGATGGCCTCCATGAACGGGCTGTCGTTCAGGCGCGCGGCGTGGTCGTGGTTCTTCACGAGCCCCGGCATCAGCGTCAGGTTGTAGGCCGGCTGCACCCCGCCCGCATAGCTCAGCGGCAGGACGGTCATGTCGAGCTGTCCGCGGCTCAGCGGCTGATACTGCTCCCGCGCCTTGAACAGGGACGAAGACGGAAAGATACGGATATCCAGATCCACATCCGCCGCCGTTACCTCGTCCACGATCATCTGCGCGACCTGGTGGCGGATATCGGCGGTGGACCATTGATGCGACAGGCGCAGCTCGGCGGCGGATGCGGTCGCGGCCAGCGCCGTCGCAAGGCCGAGGGCCGCAACGGATGCGGTCAGCGTCTTTTTCATGTGAAATTCCTCCCGGATGGCGGGGCCGCCCCTCCCCGGGCCAACCTCTCCATCCATTGGCTAGGTTAGCCGCACATGACCTGTCAATCGCGCAGCGGCCGCCTATCCGCTCGCCCGACACGCCCCCGCCACCTTTGCGCCCCCGATCCCCACCGTCCGGCAGGCCGCGAAGACGTGAGGTGACGCGCCGCCCGATGGCGCTAACTCCCCTCACAATCCCAACCGAAGACCGGAGCCGCCCATGCGCATTCTCGCCCTCCTCGCAATTCTACCCGCCGCCGCTGGCGCCCAGACCTTCACCTATGGCGAACGGAACACCGACTTCCCGCCCGCCTTCCCGGAGCAGTTCCAGGCCCCGCTGACGCCGTCCGACATCTCGCTGACGACGGAGCTTCTGGCCGGCAATCTCGTCCATCCCTGGGGGATCGCGACCCTGCCGGACGAGGGCGGATGGCTCGTGACCGAGCGGCCCGGGCGCCTGCGCCATCTTGCGGCGGACGGCACGCTCTCCGATCCGGTCGCGGGCATCCCCGACCTGGTGGCCGAGCGACAGGGCGGCCTTCTCGACGTCGCCCTCGCCCCCGATTTCACGGAGAGCCGCGCGATCTACGTCACCTATGCCAAGCCCGTGGAGGGCGGGAGCGCCACCGCGGCCGCGCGCATGATCCTCGCCGATGACCTGACTTCCGTGTCCGAGGTCGAGGACATCTTCGTCCAGGACCCGCCCAGCCCTACGCCGATGCATTACGGCAGCCGCATTGCCTTCCTTGCGGACGGGACCATGGCTATCACGACCGGCGAGCATTCCTCCGATGCCGAGCGCGTCTTCGCCCAGGATCTCGACAAGACCTACGGCAAGGTCATCCGCGTGAATCTCGACGGGTCGGTGCCCGACGACAATCCGTTCGTGGGTCAGGATGGCGCGGTCGACACGATCTGGTCGCTTGGCCACCGGAACATCCAGGGGGCCGCGGTCGATGCCGACGGCACGCTCTGGACCATCGAGCATGGGCCCGCGGGCGGTGACGAACTGAACAGGCCGGAACCGGGGCTGAACTATGGCTGGCCGCTGATCTCCTACGGCGAACGCTATAGCGGCGGGGCGATTGGCACAGGCGAATCCGCGGCGGAAGGTCTGGAGCAGCCGGTCTATTTCTGGGACCCGGTCATAGCACCAGGCGGCATGGCGTTCCATTCGGGTGAGACCTTCGCCGAGTGGAACGGCGACATCCTCGCCTCGTCCCTCAACCCCGGCGGCGTCGTCCGCCTGTCGCTCGACGCTGACGGGCGCGTCGCGGAGGAAGAGCGCCTTTTGCGCGATGTCGGCCGGGTCCGGGACGTGGAGGTGCAGCCGGACGGCTCTTTCCTGATCCTCACGGATTTCGAGAACGGCTCGGTCATGCGGGTGACTCCCGAGGGCTAGGCGACAAGGTCCCTTCGCAAGACATTGATACCAAAAGGGCACCCATCAGGGCGCCCTTTATCTTTTACCGATGGTACCGAACCTCAGACCTCCTCGAGCTTTTCCACCTCGGCCTGAAGCTCTTCTTTCGTGACCGGCTTGTCCGTCACCTTGGCACGGTCCAGGATCAGGTCGATCACCTTGTCCTCGAAGAGAGGCGCCCGCAATTGCTGCTGGGCCTGCTGGTTCTGCTGGATGAACTCGAAGAACTGCCGCTCCTGACCGGGATATTGCCGCGCCTGGTTCATGATCGCCTGGGTCATCTCGGCATCGGTGACCTCGACGCCTTCCTTCTGGCCCAGTTCCGCCAGAAGCAGCCCGAGTCGCACCCGGCGCTTGGCCAGCTTCTCGTGCTCTTCGGTCGGCGTGATCTCCGGGTGATCGTGGCCCTCCACGTCCGGGTTGTCCTCGTGCCAGAGCTGATGCGCGATCTGATTGGCCTCCGCCTCCAGCAAGCTCGGCGGCAGGTCGAAGGAAACCAGCCCATCGAGCTGATCGAGAAGCTGGCGCTTGACCACCTGCCGGGCCGCGCCCTGATATTCGGCACCGAGCCGGTCCTTGATCTGCTGCTTGAGCGCGTCGAGGCTGTCGGCGCCGAACTGCTTGGCCATCTCGTCGTCGATCTTGGCCTCGGCCGGCTTCTTCACCTCCTTGATCGTGCAATCGAAGGTGGCAGCCTTTCCGGCAAGATGCGCGGCCTGATATTCGGCGGGGAACGAGACCTCGACGGCCTTCTCCTCGCCCGCCTTGCAGCCGATGAGCTGCTCCTCGAAGCCGGGGATGAAGGAATCGGAGCCGAGGACCAGCGGATAGTCTTCCGCCGTACCGCCCTCGAACAGCTCCCCGTCGACCTTTCCGGCGAAATCGATCACGACCTGATCGCCCTTCGCGGCCTTGCCCTTCTTGGTCGCGAAAGTCTGCGCGGTCTTGGCGAGGCTGTCCAGCGCCTCGGTCACGTCCTCCTCGGCCGGCTCGACCACAAGCCGGTCAATGGTGACGCCGGAAAAGTCCACCTCGGGCACTTCGGGCAGCGCCTCGTAGGACAGCGCGACCTCCACGTCGTCGCCCTCCTTCCAGTTTTCGTTGGCCATCTCGACCTTCGGCTGCATCGCGGGACGATCCCCGGACTTCTCGAAGTGACCCGACATCGCGCCGTCGATCGCCTCCTGCATCGCCTCGCCCATCAGGCGCTGGCCGAACTGCTTCTTGAGGAGCGCCATCGGCACCTTGCCCTTGCGGAAGCCCTTCATCTCGACGGTCGGCTGCGCCTCGGTCAGCTTCTCATTCACCTTGGCGTCCAGATCGGAGGCAGGGACCGTGATGGTATATCCGCGCTTGAGGCCGTCGTTCAGGGTCTCGGTCACCTGCATGTGTCTCGTCCTTGCTGTCCTGTGGGTCGGGACCGCAGTCGATCCCCCATATGCGAAAATCCCGCCGGGCGAGGCGGGTGCAAATCGAGCGCCTGTCTAGGGAGGCGGCTTTGGGGGTGCAAGCGGTTTCCCGACCGTCGGCGGGCGGTCCGGCGTCGATCCGCGGGGTCCGGTCGCCCATCGAAACGCGGTCTCGGCGACCCGGACGGGCGTGTTGTCACGCGCACAACTCTTACCACCCCACCGCTTTCGGCGTCGTCCGGGCGTCGATGGCACCCGGGTCCCGAAGGCGACCGGTCTCCCGCGCGCCACCCGGACGGGTCAGTAGATGTATCGGATCTGGTCGCTCCAGTAGCGCTCGACCCGGCGCAGGGTACCCACGATCTCGACCAGGCCAGCATCGGACAGAACCTCGGTCTCGCGGATGCCGTCGGCATGGCGTCCGAACAACGACTTGACCCCGTCGCGCACGTTGCGCCCCTTCTCCGTCAGGCGCACACGCACGGCCCGCCGGTCGATCTCGCAGCGCTGATGATGCATGTAGCCCATCTCCACCAGCTTCTTGAGATTATAGCTTACGTTCGAGCCCTGGTAATAGCCGCGGGTTTTCAACTCGCCAGCAGTCACCTCGTTGTCGCCGATGTTGAAGAGCAGGAGCCCCTGAACGGCGTTGATCTCGAGGATATTCAATCGCTCGAACTCGTCCTTGATCACATCCAAAAGCAGGCGATGCAGTCTTTCGACAAGGGTCAGCGCATCGAGATACCCGGACATGAAATCCGGTGCATTCCGTGGCTGGAACTTTTCAAGTTTACTCATCCCTAGGCATCCCGCTGATGTCGTGGTGATGCGCTTTTGACCCTTAAAGTCCGAACATTCCGTTAAAGTCCGGAAACAATTTCGGCGCGATCCAGCCACACTTCCGCCATGTCAGGTCAGCGTGCCAACGCTGCCCGGCGGGCCAACGTCGCGATCAGGGCCGCGTAGCGCACCGGCGGTTCCCGCTGGCCGGTGACCCATTCGAACAAGTCGTGGTCGTTCTCGCCCAGCACCGCCTCGAACACCTCCAACGCGCGGTCGTCCAGCGCCGCCAATTCGGTATCCGCATACCCGCCGAGGATCAGGTCCATCTCCTTGATCCCGCGCCGCCAGGACCGGATCCGCAGGCGTTTGAGCCGGGTCTCGCGCGTTTCGGTCATCCCGGCACACCCAGCGACAGGCGCGCCTCCAGCGCCCGCAGGCGGTCGGCCACGTCCTGCGCCTCGCGCGCCAGCTTTCCCGCTTCGCGGGCGAGGTCGTGCGGCCCGCCCAGTGCCCGCGGCCCCGCCCCCTGCCCGGTCATCAGCCAAACCAGGGAGACATTCAGCAGACCGGCTAGCATCGACACCCGGTTCGCCCGGGGCTCGGACCGGTCATCTTCCCATGCACGCAGGGATTTCGGCTTCACACCCAGCCGCCGCGCCAGCGTCTCGACATCGAGGCCCGCGATCTCCCGCGCGCCCGTCAGGCGGTCGCCGAACGTGCTCGTCTCGGGGTCGAACCAGTCGCCGTCCGCCTCGTTCGGTCCCTCGCCGGGTCCGGTATCGTCCGGCATCTCACTCTCCTTGATCGCAGATCGCGGGCACCCTAGGACGGGGCGACCCCGCTGCCAACCGGAGACACCGATGGCCTTCCTGTCCGACACCCTCTCCCGCGTGAAGCCGTCCCCGACCATCGCGGTGACCAACAAGGCGCGGGAGCTGCGGGCCGCGGGCCGCGACATCATCGGCCTCGGCGCCGGGGAGCCCGATTTCGACACGCCCAACAACATCAAGGAGGCGGGCATCCGCGCCATTTCCGAGGGCCACACAAAGTACACCGCCGTCGACGGCATCCCCGAGCTGAAGCAGGCGATCTGCGACAAGTTCCGCCGAGACAACGGTCTCGACTACACCCCGTCGCAGGTCACGGTCGGCACCGGCGGCAAACAGGTGATCTACAACGCGCTGGTGGCTACGCTGAACCCAGGTGACGAGGTCGTGATCCCCGCGCCGTATTGGGTCAGCTATCCGGACATGGTCCTTCTGGCCGGGGGCGTGCCGGTGGTGGCAGAAGCGGGGCTGGAGACCGGCTTCAAACTCACGCCCGAGGTGCTGGAAGCCGCGATCACGCCCGCGACCAAATGGCTCATCTTCAACTCGCCGTCGAACCCGACGGGGGCCGCCTATTCCGCGGCGGAGCTGCGCGGCCTGACCGATGTGCTCCTGCGCCATCCCCATGTCTGGATCCTGACCGACGACATGTACGAGCACCTCGTGTTCGACAATTTCGTCTTCGCCACACCCGCGCAGGTGGAGCCGGAGCTCTACGACCGGACGCTGACCATGAACGGCGTCTCCAAGGCCTATGCCATGACCGGCTGGCGGATCGGCTATGCCGCGGGGCCTGAGGAACTGATCGCCGCCATGCGCAAGGTGCAGTCGCAATCGACCTCGAATCCCTGCTCCATCTCGCAATGGGCCGCGGTGGAGGCGCTGACGGGGACGCAATCGTTCATTCGCCCGAACCAGGCTCTGTTCAAGCGGCGGCGTGATCTGGTGGTGACGGGCCTGAACGCCTGTCCCGGCATCGACTGTCCGGTGCCGGAGGGCGCGTTCTACGTCTATCCCTACATCGCGGATTGCATCGGCAGGACCAGCGCGGGCGGCACCGAGATCGCCGACGACGAGACCTTCGCCACGGCCCTGCTGGAGGAGGAGGGCGTGGCCGTCGTGTTCGGCGCAGCCTTCGGTCTCTCGCCCCATTTCCGGGTCAGCTACGCCACTTCCGAAGGGGCGCTGGAAGAAGCGTGCAGCCGGATTCGGCGGTTCTGCGAGGGGCTGAAGGACGCGCGTAGCTAAGTCTGCATCGCCTTTGGGGAAGGCATAAATTCGGTAATCGCCCGTTGCTGGTTCCGCCCACTCCCCGCGCCCGGCGTGACATCGTCCGCGCCCTCGCCTAGACCGGCCGCCGAAGCGGAGGGCCCGATGAAGATCGTCACCTGGAACGTCAACGGCATCAAGGCCCGCCACGGGGGCGTCGCCGAATGGCTGCGCGACGACGCACCGGACGTGGCCGTCCTGCAGGAGATAAAGTCCGTCGACGAGGCCTTCCCCCGCGAGGTGGCGGAGGAGGCGGGCTACGAACTCCATACCCACGGGCAGAAGGGGTTCAACGGCGTCGCCCTCCTGTCGAAAACACCGCTGGAGGACGTCACCCGCGGCCTGCCCGCCATCGACGGCAGCCGGGATACCGAGGACGAGCAGGCGCGCTATATCGAGGGGACGGTGATCGGCGCGACCGGGGCGGTCCGCATCTGCGGCCTCTACCTGCCGAACGGCAATCCCGCGCCGGGGCCGAAATACGATTACAAACTCGCCTGGATGGCCCGGCTTGAAGCCCGCGCACGGGCGCTGCTGGCGGAGGAGGTCCCCTTCCTTATGACGGGCGATTTCAATGTCCTGCCGCAGGACATGGATGCCGCCCGCCCCGGAGCGATGGCCGAGGACGCGCTGGCCCTGCCCGACACCCGCACAGCCTGGCGCCGGCTCGTCAATCTCGGCCTGACGGAAGCGTTCCGCGCACGCCATCCGGGTCAGCCGGGGCATTACAGCTACTGGGATTATCAGGCCGGGGCGTTCGACCGGAACCACGGCCTTCGGATCGACCACTTCCTGCTCTCTCCCTGGATCGCCGACCGCATGACCGACTGCACGATCCAGGGGGAGCTGCGGGCGCGGGAGAAACCGTCGGATCACGTGCCCGTCTGGCTCGACCTGAACCTCTGAGCGGGCGGTGGCTTCGCCGGACCTGACGACCGACCGCCTCCGCCTGCGGCCGACGTCCTGGCGGGGCATCCCCCTGATCTGGTCTCTGCTCTCGAACCCCTCGATGCGCCGATATCCCGGCGGGGTCGTGCTCCTCCAGGACAGGCCGCGCACGATCCGACGCTACCTCGGCGGCGATCTGAATGTCTGGACGATCCGGGCACCGCGTCCCATCAGCCTCGTCTTCCCGTCCCGTCCCGCGGGCGCGGCGCCACCGGAGCTGTCCTTTCAGGTCCACCCCCGCGCATGGGGCCGGGGATACGCTTTCGAGGCCTGCGCAGCCGTGCGGGATCACGCGCTCGGCCCCATGAGCCACGGCCGCGTCGTCGCGGAAACGCAAACGCTCAACCTGCCCTCCCGCCGCCTGCTGGAGTGTCTGGGCTTCACGCTCGCGGGCGCGGCGACCCGCTTCGGCACAGAGCAGGCGATCTACACCACCTGAACCGCCTCTGGACCTCGCCCCCCATCGCCGCCACAACGCGTCCGACCCAACCGGAGCCTGCCCCATGCGTCACGTCCCCCTCGGCCGCTACGACACCATCTCCGAGATCATGCTCGGCACCATGACCTTCGGGACCCAGACCGACGAGGCCGACGCGCATGCGCAGCTCGACATGGCCGCGGAGGCGGGCGTCACCTGGCTCGACACGGCCGAGATGTATCCGGTAAACCCGATCCGGCCCGAAACCATCGGCCTGACGGAGGAGATCGTGGGCCGCTGGCTCGCGCGCAATCCCGGCCGCCTCCGGGTCGCGACCAAGCATTCCGGCGAGGGCAGCCATCCGCGCGACGGCGCGGAGATCTCGCCAGCGACCATTCCCAGGACCATCGAGGAGGGACTCGCGCGCCTGCAATCGGACAGTATCGACCTTTACCAGTTCCACTGGCCCAACCGCGGCTCCTTCCAGTTCCGCAAGTACTGGGAGTACCGGCCCAAGGGCGACCGGGCGGCCATCCTCCAGAACCTCGCCGATTGCACCGGCGCGCTGGAGCGGGAGGTGGAGCGGGGGACGATCCGCACCTTCGGCCTCTCGAACGAGAGCACCTGGGGCATGGACCAATGGCTGCGCCTCGGCGGCGACGGACCCGTGCGGCCGGTGGCGATCCAGAACGAATATTCGTTGCTGTTTCGGCTCGCCGATACCGACCTCGCCGAGATGATGGCCTACGAGGAGGTGACGATGCTCGCCTTCTCGCCATTGGCCGCGGGCCTGCTGACCGGCAAGTACCAGGGCGGCGCGATACCCGAAGGGTCCCGACGGTCGGTCAACGAGACCATGGGCGGACGCTGGACCGACCGCGTGCAACCGGCCATCGTGGCCTATCTCGACCTCGCGGCGGAGCATGGCGTCGATCCGGTCCACATGGCGCTCGCCTGGCTCCAGACGCGGCCCTTCGCCTGCTCCGCGATCCTCGGCGCTTCGAACAAGGCGCAGCTCGAACACGGGCTGAAGGCTCAGGACATGGTTCTGTCCGAGGAGCTGGTGACCGCCATCGACGCGGCGCACAGGGTACATCCCCTGCCCTACTAGGCGGAATCCGGACCGGTCAGGGGAGACCGAGGGCCGCAAGCCAGCGTTCGACCCGCGCGCGGTTCACACCCATATCCGAATGGCCGAAGCGCGACCGGCTCCAGATCGCGAGAGTTCGAGCCATTCCCTTCGGGCGCGACCCTGACGGAGATCGCATCCGGGAACCCCATAACCTTCGATCGCTGGACATAGGTGGTCCAGCCGTCCTCCGGGCTGCCCGCCAGCCGTTCCGTTCCCGCCTCGGAAAGGGCCAGGCGGTCGATCCGGGCTGCGAGATCCGCCGGGGCCTCCTCCGTGACGATGGCCCCCCGGTCCCCGCCCGGTCCGATCAGGAAATCGTTCGGCTTGCCCGTCCGGGCGCCCGCCATCGGATCGGCGTGCCAGTCGTCGGCATCCATCGGAACAGTGCGGAAATAGGCGGTGCCTGCGCCGAGGGCGGCAAGCGTCGAGATGAGAAGTGTGCGTTTTGTCATGAAAGTTCAGATAGGTCGCCGCAGCGCCCGCGTCACCCCACCCGCAGGATCTGCAGATCCGCGACATTGGTCCCCGTCCCCCCGGTCATAAGGAGGTCGCCCGCGACGGCCAGCGCCGGATAGCTGTCGTTTTGGGCGAGCATCGCGTCGACGTTCAGCCCGGCGGCCGCAATCCGGTCCAGCGTGCCGCCATCCACGATGGCGCCCGCCGCATCGGTCGGACCGTCGCGCCCATCGGTGCCGCCGGACAGGAAGGTCCAGGATCGGTCGAGCCCGCGCAGCGCCAGCGCGACGCGCAGGGCAAGCTCCTGATTGCGCCCGCCGCGTCCGTCCCCGCGCAGGATCACCGTCGTCTCCCCGCCCCAGAGGATCGTGCCCGGGGTCGCGGCGGCCCGCGCGATCCGTGCGGCGGCTTCGGCAACGTTGCCCTCCAATGGGGTGGGATCGAGGATCGCGCCGGGAGCCGCGGCCAGCATCGCCTCGGCCGACAAGCGGTTCGATCCCACGAGGCAGAACGGCAGGGCGGGCGTGTCCGCGAAACCTTCCCGCGACAGGGCAGCGCGGCAGCTTTCGGGCAACCGGGCCCAGAGATTCGCCCCCTCCAGCAGCGTACGGGCGGCTCGCGCATCCCCGAGCGGGTGGACGGTCGGGCCGGAGGCAATCGCGGCAGGATCGTCGCCGACCACGTCGGACAGGATCAGAACCTCGGCCTTGGCCGGGGCCAGCGCGCGGGCGAGGCCACCGCCCTTCAGGCAGCTGAGATTCTGGCGCACGAGGTTCATCGCGACGATATCCAGCCCGGCCCCGAGGAGGAGGCGCGACACCTCCGCCTTGTCGGCCAGCGTGACGCCCTCGGACGGGGCTACCGCGAGCGCGGAGCCACCACCCGACAGGAGGATCAGCGCGCGGTCTCCGCTCCCGAGCGCCTCCGCTTCCGCTAGAAGGGCCGCCCCAGCCGCCAGAGATCCCGCATCGGGCACGGGATGGCCGCCGAGCAGAACCGTCGCGCCCGGCAGGTCGGCGGCGTTCTCCGGGTTCGTCACGATCAGGCAGCGGGTTCCGGACCAGCGATCCAGCGCCGGACGCGCCATGGCGATGGCCGCCTTGCCCAGTGACAGGATCAGGTCGGGAGGTGCGGTGCCTTGGAGGGCGGAGGCGATCGCGACCTCCGGATCCGCCCGCCGGACGCCCGCCAAGAAGATGTCCCGCAATTCGTTCCGCATGGTGCCTCCCGTTCGGCCATCAGAGGGCGGTCGCCGCGGGCGGCTGTCAAGGTAGGGAAAATATGGAGGATAGGAGGCGCATCGAATGTCGGCGCGTTCGCAGCGGGCAGGTCGGAAAGGAAGAGAGGGGAAATTCTTGAGAACCCCAAGCTCCAGACGTTTCCGCGAAACGACAGCCGCCCGGTTCCGTATCGCAAGCTCGAGGGCACTTTGTCGGAAAGCCGCTGGTGCGGGTGAAGAGCACTGGGCAGTCATCCCAGAGTATCTCCTGTTGCCCCATAGGCAGCTGACGAGGTTAGATAAAGTCTATACTCACATCTTGCTGCGTCTTGCTCCTTCCCATCAAATCCTATAAAATTTGGGGGATTTTTCGGGGGATATTTCAGTTCAATGCCTAGGCTTTCGGCCATCGCCATAAAGACCCTCTCGCCCGGCAAGCATGAGGATGGTCACGGGTTGCGCCTGATCAAGCGCGCAAACGGCGGCGGGCAATGGGTGTTTCGATATACTTTCCTTGGTCGCCGCCGGGAGATGGGGTTGGGTGGTCTCATCAGTCTATCCCTGAAGGACGCTCGAGAGATGGCCAGTGACTACCGGACGATGGTGGTCAAAGGGGTTGATCCAATCGAGTATCGCCGGAAAGAGCGCAAAACGGCGATGCGGGGCCGCCATCTGTTGCGCGATATTGCGCTGGATGCGTTCGAGAGCCGCAAGGCCGACCTCAAGGGCGATGGAACTGCGGGACGCTGGTTCAGCCCGTTGCAGCTTCATATTTTACCCAAGCTCGGGCGCATGCCAGTGACTGAGATTACGCAGGTCGATGTCCGGGACGTGCTCGATCCGATCTGGCACGCGAAGGCTGCAACGGCCAGGAAGGCGGCGGATCGGTTGAAGATCGTGTTGGATCATGCAGCCGCTCTCGGCCTCGATGTTGACTTGCAGGCGGTTGCCAAGGCGAAGCAGCTCCTCGGTCGGCAGCGGCACCAGGTCACGTCGATCCCGAGCATGCCGTGGGAGGACGTGCCTGCGTTCTACATCTCACTGGAGGAGCCGACGATCACACATCTCGCGCTGCGACTGCTCATGTTGACGGGGTTGCGCTCGCGTCCCGTGCGCTTCGCCCGGTTGGAAGAAATCGACGGCGATATTTGGATCGTGCCCGCGAACAACATGAAGGCACGCCTCGGCGCTGCGGAGGACTTCCGCGTCCCCCTCAGCGAAGAGGCACAACGGGTTATTGAGCTTGCCCGTCCCTATGAGCGCGATGGTTATCTGTTTCCTTCTGTCCGCAAGGGCGTCATCAGTGACGCAACCATGGCGCGGCTGATGGAACGCAGGGAGCTTGAGGCCCGTCCGCATGGCTTCAGAACAAGTCTGCGCACTTGGCTCGCAGACGAGACGGACGCGCCACATGAGGTCGCCGAGATGGTGCTGGCGCATGCCTCAGACAGCAAGGTGGTGCGGACTTATCGCAAGACCGACTTCCTCGATCAGCGGCGGCCATTGATGGAGAGGTGGGCAAAGATTTGCACGGGGCAATGCCCGTAACACGTCGCTGGCCGCTGACCTCTGGACCACTACCGGCCCAAGGGCCGATCTCCTTTCTGAGCGTCTTCGAACGCCCCTTTCCCCTTCTCGGCCCAAACTTCTCGTGCATGATCGCCTTGTTCACTCTCGAGCTTGTCGGCCATCCAGAGCAACGCGCCGTAGATCAGAGCGCGATCATCGCCGGTCAACTCGATGACGCGTGCCTTGACCACAAGTCCTCCAAGTTCGATCAGATGCCGTGTGCGTTTGCGGCGTTCGACCTGCCAATTGCGCATATCACGCCGCGCCTTTGTCGCCTGATGCCGGTTGCGTGCCGCTAGGTTGAGCCGGAGTGCTTTTCGCGTTGCGGTCAGACGTTTTCTGAGATCGCCGCGACCGGCGCTGAAAGAACGCGGCCCCGCGTTTCGCCCAGGCCTCCCTTTTGCCGGTGTCGGTGGTCTCCGCCAGCACGATCAGCGCACCGGCCAGTTCGTCAGCACTGAACGCATCGGCTCCGGTGGCAATCACCAGCTCGCCAAGCTGCTGCACCTTGCGGGTCTTCAGCTCTTTCGCCTTCGCTTCCAGTCCTTTCAATTCCGCATCATAATCCCGTGGTTTGCGCATTCCCGCCTCCATAACCAGTTGATGCAGCGAGGATAGCGGGGCATGTTTCAGAAGGCAGCAGAGTTGCCAGGACGGCTGGGGACGCACCGGTCCATCCCGAGATTTTATTGAGGGAGGGCGCGCTTATACGTCGTTCCGACGTAGGCGTTCTTGTGTAGATGATTGCGCCATCATGGCAATCTATCATCTCCACGTGAAGGTCATCGGGCGCGCAGCTGGTTCCAGCGCGGTGGCGTCCGCTGCCTACCGCGCAGCATCGCGGTTGCGCGACGAGCGGCTGGATCGCTCCCATGACTTCACAGCCAAGCGTGGTGTCGTGCATTCCGAAGTGCTGCTGCCGGAGACTGCGCCCGAGGTATGGTCGGACCGCGAACAGCTCTGGAACGCCGTCGAAGCGGTCGAGGTCAGGCGCGATGCGCAGCTGGCCCGGGAGGTGGAATTCGCCATTCCGCGCGAGATGAGTGAGGCAGAGGGCATCGCGCTCGCCCGCGACTTCGTGCGGTCGGAGTTTGTGGATCAGGGCATGGTTGCCGATCTCAACGTGCATTGGGACAAGGGCTCGGACGGACTGCTCAAACCCCATGCGCATGTCATGCTGACGATGCGGTCTGTCAGCGAGACCAGCTTTGGCCCGAAGATGCGGGACTGGAACCGCACAGGGATGCTGGGACTCTGGCGGGAACGCTGGGCCGCGCTTGCCAATCAGCGCCTTGCCGAGCTCGACATCGACGCGCGCATCGACCATCGAAGCCTGGAGGCACAGGGCATTGAACTGGAGCCACAAAGCCAGATCGGCGCGCCCGCGCAGCGTATCGCGGGCGAAGGGAGCCCTGCCGACCGGGCCGAACTGCACCGCGATATCGCACGTGGTAACGGCGAGAGGATCATCGCCAATCCCGCGCTCGCACTGGAGGCAATCACACATCAACAATCGACCTTCACGGGCCGCGACATGGCACGGTTCGCCCATCGGCACAGCGACAGCGTGGAACAGTTCAATGCGGTGGTGGATGCCATGCGGCGCACACCCGATCTGGTGGACCTCGGCCAAGACAGGCGCGGAGAGGACCGTTTCACCACCCGGGCGATGATCGAGGCCGAACAGCGTCTGCATCGCGCCGTCAAAGTCTTGGCCGAGAAGCAACGTCATGAAGTGCGGGATGCGGATCGCAAAGCAGCCTTGGCGCGTGCGGAAGCGCGCGGTCTGGTTCTGTCGCGCGAGCAAGCCGACGCACTGGCGCATGTCACCAACCGGCGCGATCTGGGCATTGTCGTCGGCCATGCCGGGACGGGAAAGAGCGCGATGCTGGGCGTGGCGCGGGAGGTCTGGGAGGCGTCGGGGTATCGGGTGCGCGGCGCGGCCCTCTCCGGCATCGCGGCGGACGGTCTTGAGGGTGGATCCGGCATCGTGTCGCGCACCATCGCCAGCCTGGAACACGGTTGGGCGCAGGACCGCGACCGGCTTACCGCCCGCGATGTCCTTGTCATCGACGAGGCGGGCATGGTCGGCACGCGACAACTCGAGCGGGTGCTCTCTCATGCTGCGGACGTCGGCGCGAAGGCCGTGCTGGTCGGCGATCAGCAGCAGTTGCAATCCATCGAGGCGGGCGCGGCCTTCCGGTCGCTCTACGAACGTCACGGCGGCGCGGAGATTGGCGAGGTGCGTCGCCAGCGCATGGACTGGCAGCGCAACGCCACCCGCGATCTGGCGACCGGTCGGTCCGGCGCGGCGATCAAGGCCTACGACGCGCAGGGCATGTTGCATGTGGCAGCCACACGGGAGCAGGCGCGCGCCGATCTTATCGACCGGTGGGACCGCGACCGGCTGGCGGCACCGGATCAGAGCCGGATCATCCTGACCCATACCAACGCCGAGGTGCGCTTGCTCAACGAGTTGGCTCGGCAGCGGAAGGGCGCAGCGGGCGATCTGGGAGATGACATTTCCTTAACGGTCGAGCGCGGTGACCGTCGCTTTGCCAGCGGCGACCGGCTGATGTTCCTGCAGAACGACCGCGGCCTTGGCGTAAAGAACGGCACGCTCGGGACCATCCATGAGGCCAGCACACAATCCCTGTCCGTTCATACCGATGATGGGCGCTCCATCGCCTTCGACCTCAAGGACTACGACCGCCTCGACCACGGCTATGCCGCGACCATCCACAAGGCCCAGGGCATGACGGTGGACCGAACCCATGTTCTCGCGACGCGGGGCCTCGACGCCCATGGCAGCTATGTCGCCCTGTCCCGCCACCGGGACGGACTGAACCTGCATTACAGTCGCGACGACTTCGCCTCGCAGGATCAACTGATCCATACCCTGTCCCGCGACCGGTCCAAGGACATGGCGCTCGACTACGCCGAGACCGATCCGGCGCAGAACTTTGCCGAGCGGCGCGGCATCACCTTCCGGGAGCGTGTCATCGAGGTCCTGCGCAAGATCGTGCCGGAGAGACTCCGCGATAGGATTGATGGGTCGCGCCCTGCCAGAGACGGCGCGCTTGGCTCGGATGTCGCGCAGAGGCCGGGAAGGGAAGAGGCAAGGAAGGATATCCGTCCCAGCGCGGATGCGCTGCAAAAAGACGTGGCGTGTGACCCGGAAGCGGCAATGCGAAAAGCCCGCACCGAAGCCCTCAGACGCCATGCCCGCGCGGTGGATGCGATCTTCACGGCTCAGGAGAGGGGGAACTCGGTCACGCCTGACCAGTTGCGAGACCTCGCCGAGTCTCGCGCGTCCTTCGAAGAGGTCCGGCCTGACGGCTGGCGCGATGCCGAAGCAGCCTATGCCAAGGACCCGTCCCTTGCCCGCGAGGCCGGATCGGGCCAAGCCAACCGCGCTATCCGGGCGCTACAACTCGAAACCCAGCTGCGCACCTCTCCAGAGCGCCGGGCCGCGCAGTTCGTGGAGCGCTGGCAGCACCTTGATCGGACCAGCCTGTCGCACTACCGGTCGGGCACGATGTCCGACTACCGCGCGACACGAGCGGAGATGGGCGAGATGGCGAAAAGCCTCCAACGCGATCCGCAGCTGGAATCTCTACTCGCCAACCGCAAGGCGGAGCTAGGCATCCGGATGGACACGGGCCGTCGAATTAGTGCGGAGCTCGCCTATTGCCACGGCATCGACCTCACCCGAGGACGTAGTCTTGGTCTCTGAGACCCGTCCGATCTGCCACCCATTGCACGCCCCGCTGCGACGATGGGCAGGGCGCTCTTGCGCGGCAGCAACAGCTTGCTCTGTTTAGTTCAGCAGACTTCAGAACCCATCAGCAGGAGCCAGACATCCCATGACCGAACCAGACCGTATCATCCGCCTGACCACCGTCCTCGACCGGACCGGCCTGTCCCGGTCCACCATCTACCGCAAAATCGCCGAGGGCACTTTCCCCGCCCAGCTCAGGATCAGCGTCCATGGCGCAGGCTGGCGGGAGTCAGAGATCAGGGAATGGGTGGAAGATCCAATGGGTTGGAGGTCCGAAAACGGGACCGTAGCAACGCCACAAAGGCATGAACGCCAAGGACAGCTGCAAAGACGCTATTGAGCCCTTGGTCCCGTCGTCCGGGCAAACGTCCACGTTCCATGTCAGCGTCCAGCACGGCGTTGTTGCAGAACTGACGCCGTAGGCGTGCCTTCCCCTTTCCCCTTTGGGTTCAGCCCACGCGCACGATCTCGGCGGTGCCGAGGGCCGAGAAGCGGTTCATGAGTGCGACGCGGATTTGGATTTCAGCAGTCTGGCGGTCCGGGTCTCGGGCCGCGATGCGTTCTCCGAAAGCTTTCAAGCAGCGCATCTTTGCCTCGATCCGGCTTCGGGCGTGGTATCCCGTCCAGCGCTTCCAGAACGCCCGGCCATAGTGGCGGGTGGCGCGCAGGGTTTCGTTCCTGGCCGTTGCCGCCGGGCAGTCGTCTTTCCAAAGTCGGCCGTTCTTGCGGATCGGAATGATCGGGGTTGCCTGTCGGTCGATGATGGCGGTGTGACAGCGGCGGGTGTCGTAGGCGCCGTCCGCCGTCACGGTGCCGATCTTTTCGCCCTTGGGGATCTGATCCAGCAAATCCAGCAGAACCGGACTGTCGCCATCGCTGCTCGGCGTAAACTCTATGGCGCGGATGTCCGAGGTGGCAGTGTCCATGGCCAGATGCACCTTGCGCCATTGGCGTCGACCCTGAACGCCATGCTTTCGCGCCTGCCACTCTCCATCGCCGAGGAACTTGATGCCCGTACTGTCCACAAGCAGGTTGAGCGGGCCATCGGTGCGCCTATACGGGATCTGGACAGCGAGCGTTTTCTGCCGACGGCACAAGGTGGTATAGTCGGGCACGGCCCAGTCCAGGTCGGCCAACTTCAGCAGGCTGGCCACCATCCCGGTGGTTTGCCGCGATGGCAGCTTGAACAGGACCTTAATCGTCAAGCAAAACTGGATGGCGGCATCCGAGAACATCGGGGGGCGACCGCGCTTGCCATCAGGCCCCGCGAGCCAGATCATGTCCTTGTCCAACCAAATCAGCAATGAGCCACGCTTGCGCAGCGCGGCAGTATAGCCGGACCAATTCGTAGTGCGGTAGCGGGCGGGTGACGGTTTACTAATGCACCCCGTCTAACCACATGGATTCACGATGTGAATCCTCGACCTTCAGATTTCTGCAACAACGCCGTACAGTGACAGCTGTTTCGCCGGACGTCGTGCTGATGTGACCCTGCGGCATGGGCACGGGGCCGCTGGTCTGTCCTGAAGGGGCCGGATCGTCAGACCGTGGGCCATGCCCATTTCGATGCCTGCACCCGGTTGGACCGGTATCGGGCAATCTCACTTGCATGTTGTGACGTCAGATCGATGTCGTCCCAGCCGTTGCGCAGTTTCTCCCGCCATACGGGGTTCAGGTCAAAGGTGACCTCAAGACCGGCAATCCGTGCCGTGCCGGCCATCAGGTCGACACGCGCCTTGGCCGTGGTCTGACCCAGTTCCGCCAGCAGGGCCTCGATCCGGTCCTCGGGCAGGCGCGCGGGCAGCAGGCCATTGTTGACCGCGTTGCCGGAAAAGATGTCGCCAAAGCTGGGGGCAAAGACCGCGCGGATGCCGAAATCGACCAGCGCATAGACGGCGGCTTCGCGGCTGGACCCGCTGCCAAAGTTGCGACGCGTGACAAGAACGGTCGGTTTTGAGTGGTTGAGGATGTGATCGGGCGTGTCCTGCCGAATATCGTGCAGCAGGTAATCGCCATAGCCCTGACTGCGCGGCGTCGACATGAACCGCGCCGGAATCAGCTGATCGGTGTCGATGTTTTCGACCGCCAGCCCCGCTGCCTCGCCATCAAGCGTGTGCCAGCCGCTCATGTCCGTCCCTCCAGCAGCGGGCGCACGTCGGCCAGATGGCCGGTGACGGCGGCGGCGGCGACCATGGCCGGGCTCATCAGATGGGTGCGGGATCCGCGCCCCTGCCGCCCCTTGAAATTGCGGTTGGTGGACGACGCACAGCGTTTGCCGGCCGCCACCCTGTCGCCGTTCATCCCGACGCACATGGAACAGCCCGCATCGGCCCATTCCAGCCCGGCGTCGGTAAAGATCTGCGCCAGCCCCTCGGCCTCAGCCTGGCGTTTGACATCGGCGGACCCGGGAGAGACCAGCCCCGGCACCTGCGCCTTGCGCCCGGCCAGCACCTGCGCCGCCATGCGCAGATCCTCGATCCGGCCATTGGTGCAGGAGCCGATGAACACCTGATCGACGGCAATCGAGGTCAGCGGCATCCCCGGTGTCAGCGCCATGTAGTCCAGCGACGCCCGCATCGCGGCACTCTTGCCTGCCCCAAACGCCGCCGGGTCGGGCACGGTGCCAGAGATCGGCAAAGCCTCTTCCGGTGAGGTGCCCCAGGTCACTGTCGGCGCGATGTCAGCGGCATCCAGCCGCTCCTCACGGTCAAAGGCGGCGTCGGGGTGGCTGGTCAACTGGCGCCAGTCGTCGACGGCGCGGTCCCAGTCGGCACCTTTGGGCGCGTAGCGGCGCCCGTCGAGATAGTCGAAAGTCACATCGTCCGGCGCCACAAGACCCAGCCGTGCGCCGCCTTCGATCGACAGGTTGCACAGGGTCAGACGGCCCTGCATGCTAAGGTCGCGCACGGTCGATCCGGCATATTCGATGGCATGGCCGCGCGCCCCGTCCGCCCCCAGCTTGGCGATCCAGTGCAGCGCCATATCCTTGGCCGTGACCCCGGCGCCAAGCGTGCCGTCGATGGTGATGCGCATGGCCTTGGGCCCGGTCTGCCAGACGGTTTGCGTGGCGAGGATATGCGCCACTTCGGTCGCCCCCACGCCAAAGGCCAGCGCGCCAAAGGCACCATGGGTCGAGGTATGGCTGTCGCCGCAATTGATCTGAAGTCCGGGCAGCGTCAGGCCCAGTTCCGGGCCGATCACATGCACGATGCCCTGCGCCGGATCCTTGAGGTCAAAGATCGTCACGCCGTGGGTGCGGGCATTGTCGCCCAGCGTGCGGATCATCCGGGCAATGTCGGGGTCCATCTGGCCACTGCGGGTCGGCGCATAGTGATCCACCACGGCAAAGGTCAGCCCCGGCTCCGCCACCGTCTGCCCGCGTGCGGACAGTTTGGCAAAGCCGTGGTGCGATCCTTCGTGAACCAGATGCCGGTCGACCCAAAGCAGGTCGGCGCCGGACTCGCCGCGCAGGATCACGTGGGCTTCCCAGAGCTTGTCCAGCAGGGTCTGCGGCGCGGTCATTCCGCCGCTTCGGCCTGTGGCACGTCGATCACCGGTTCCCAATGGCGGGTTTCCTGGGATCCGACGCGGTTCAGCGACATTTCCAGCCGGAACAGGTCCGGACGGTACAGGGCCGACAGATATTCGACCCCCCGCCCGTCCGCATCCAGCACCACCCGCCGCAGCGACAGCACCGGCGCGCCGACGCTGAGGCCCAGAACCTCGGCCACATCGGGGGTGGCGAGGGTGGCGCTGACGCTTTGATGGGCGCGGTCGATGCACACGCCAGACCGTTCCAGCAGCCGGAAAAGCGGCGTGGTGGCCAAATCCGATTCGGTGTAATTTTCGGCAATGCCTTCGGGCACATAGGTGGTCAGGTGCGAAAACGCGCGGCCCTGCGCCAGACGCACCCGCACGGCGGTCTGTACCCGGCCATCCGCAGGCAGGCCCATCGCCTGCGCCACGGCAGAGGGCGCGGTGCCATAGGAAAACGACAGCAGGCGCGCCGTGGTCTTCTGATCCATCTCGACCAGTTGCGGGATCAGCGTGGTGAAATCCGCCAGCACCGGCGGATGCGACGATTGTGCCTGCACCACCGTGCCCGACCCCGCCCTGCGCGAGATCATGCCATCCTGCGCCAGCGTGTCCAGCGCCCGGCGCACCGTCACCCGCGACACGCCCAGCCGCAGCGCCAGCTTCTGTTCCCCCTCCAGCGATGCGCCGGGGGCGTGCAGCCCGCGCAGGATTTCCTCCTGCAACAGCAGGTACACGCGACGTGCCTTGCCACCCTCGGGTAGTCCGGACCCTTTTCCGGCTGCTCCGACTTGCGCCATCCTCTTCCTCCTGATCGTTATCGGATTCTAACGCCCTGTCTGCCGAACACAAGAAATCTCACTTGCGAAGGTGAAAATTTTTAAGCTTTGCGAATACGACTATCTGTATTACAGAAAATACAGATTGAGGGGAGATGTGCGATGATCCGCAAGAACCTGACCAAAGCCGGGGGCAAGACCCGCCCAAAGTGCGGCGCAGGGTCGGACCGGACGCGCGCATGATCGACACACAGGATCCGGTGGCCACCGTGCAGGGCTTTCTGGCCGCGATGGAGGCACGAGACCTCGACACCGCCCGCGCGTTGCTGGCGCCGGGCTTTGCGATGGTGTTTCCGGGCACCGCAGCGATGACATCGCCCGATGCGCTCATCGCCTGGGCTGCGCCGCGCTATCGCCATGTGCGCAAGACTTTTCACGGCTTCGACCTCTGCCCCGGACCGGGCGACGACGCGACGGTCTATTGTCGTGGCACCTTGTCGGGGCAATGGCCCGATGGCACGGCGTTTGCCGGCATCCGCTTCATCGACCGGTTCGAACTGACCGCCGGACTGATCATCAGACAGGACGTCTGGAACGACATTGCAGACACAAAGGCGGCTTCATGACCGACTCCATCGACCCGATCACTCTGGCCGTTCTGGCCGGCCGGATGGAACAGATTGCCGACGAAATGGACGCGACCCTGTTCCGCGCCGCCTTCAACCCGATCATCGCCGAGGCGCATGACGCCTCGCACGGGCTGTATCATCCGGCAACCGGCGACACGCTGGTTCAGGGCAAATCCGGTCTGCCGATTTTTGTCGGGGTGATGTCCTTTGCGGTCAAGGCCGTGATCGACAAGGCGCAGGAACATGGCGATCTGGCCGATGGCGACATCTACATCTTCAACGATGCGCATCTGGGCGGCACGCATCTGAACGACATGCGGCTGGTGCGGCCCTACTTCCACGAGGGCAAGCCGTTCTGCTTTCTCGGGTCGGTCGGGCACTGGCACGATCTGGGCGGTGGCGTGCCGGGCAATTACAACCCGGCGGCTACGGACGCCTTTCAGGAGGCCTTTGTTCTTCCGCCGGTGCGGCTGGCGCGTGCGGGCGTGGTGCAGACCGACATCATCGACATCCTGATGCGCAACACCCGCCTGCCGCAATCGGCGATGGGCGATCTGAACGGCCAGTTGGGCGCACTGGATCTGGGTGTCAAGCGGATGGACGAACTGCTGGCGGAATACGGCGCGGACACGGTGCGCGCCGCCCTTGATGCGCTTCAGGACCGGGCCGAGATGCTGATGCGCGCCGAACTGACCGACCTGCCCGATGGCCGGTGGGAGGCGGAGGATTTCCTCGACAACGACGGCATCACCGACGAACCGCTCAAGATCCGCGTGGCGCTGGAAATCAGGGGCGACACCCTGACGATGGATTTCGCGGGCACGGCAGACCGCTGCGCCGGGCCGGTGAACATCGCCCTGCCAACGGCAGTGGCGACGGCCTATGTGGCGATCAAGCACATCTTTCCCGCCCTGCCCGCCAATGCCGGCGTGATGCGCCCAATCGACGTGAAGATCCCCGAAGGATCGCTGTTGTCCGCGCCGTTTCCGGCGCCGGTCGGAGGCTATACCGAAACCATTCTGCGGATGATCGACGTGATCTTTGCCGCCGCCTCGCAGGCCGCGCCTGACCGCGTGGTCGCCAATGCCTATGGCACGATCAACGCCCTGTCGATCGCGGGCAAGCGGGCCAATGGCCAGCCCTGGGTGATGTTCAGCTTTTACGGCGGCGGTCACGGCGGAAGCCCCGAAAGCGACGGTCTGAACCACGGCAACGCACCGATTTCCACCGCGACCATCCCCCCGATGGAGATCCTCGAGGCCGCCTATCCGGTGATGTTCCGGCAATGGGCCTTGCGCCCCGACAGCGCGGGTGCCGGCACCCATCGCGGCGGCATGGGGGCGATCTATGAAATCGAGGTGCTTGAGAAGGACGCAACCGCGTTTCTGTTCGGCGAACGCGGACGCTTTGCGCCGCAAGGTGTGACAGGCGGCGGGCCTGCGGCGCTAAATGTCTTTTCCCATGAGCAGGACGATGGCTGGCATCACCCGCCCATGGTGTCCAAGATGGTCGGGATCAAGCTGAAACAGGGACAGGCCGTGCGGCTGGAAACCCCCGGCGGGGGCGGGTTCGGCGCAGCCTCGGGGCGCGATCCGGCGGCGGTGGCGCGGGACGTGGCAACCGGGCTGGTGTCCCCCGACAAGGCCACTGCAGACTACGGCGACGCCTGGAAAGAGGTGCAGTCATGACCCGGTCCCTGATGATCGGTGTGGATGTCGGCGGCACCTTTACGGATGTCTTCGTGCTGGACGAATCCACCGGCACGGCGCAGGTCGCCAAGGTGCCGACGACGCGCCCCGACCAATCGGGCGGCTTCCTCGACGGGATCCGGCAGCGGGTCGACGACCTGAACACCGTGGCCGTCATCGTCCACGGCACCACGGCGGGCACCAACGCGCTGCTGGAACGCAAGGGCGCGCGGATCGGGGTCATCACGACCGAAGGCCTGCGCGACGTGCTGGAAATGCGCCGCCGCGACCGGCCCCGCACCTGGGGCCTGCGCGGCGACTTTGTCCCCATCGTGCCGCGCGATCTGCGTCTGGAAGTGCCCGAGCGGACGCTGGCGGACGGCACGATCCGCACGGCAGTTAAGCTGACTGCCGTAACAGCGGCGGCGCAGAGCCTGCTGGATCAGGGTTGTCTGGCCTGCGCCGTGCTCTTTGCCAACAGCTATGCCAACCCGGAAAACGAACGCGCGGCTGTCGCGGCGGTGCGGGCGATCTGGCCCAATGCGCATGTCTCTGCCTCGTCCGAGATCCTGCCGGAGATCCGCGAGTTTGAACGCTTCTCCACCACCGCGCTCAACGCCTATCTGCAACCCGAGGTGTCGGGCTATATCGACCGGCTGGAAACCGCGCTGGAGTCAGACGGTTTCGCGGGCGAATTCATGATCGTGCAGTCCAATGGCGGCGTGATGGATGTGGCCACAGCAGCCAAAGTGCCGGTCCGCACCGCCCTGTCCGGCCCGGCGGCCGGCGTGATCGCGGCGGGCTATATCGCCGAGGCGGCGGGCTTTCCCAACGTCATCACCGGCGACATGGGCGGCACCAGCTTTGACGTGTCGCTGATCGCGGGCGGGCAGTCGATGCTGACGGCACAGACCTCGGTCGATTTCGGCATGGTGATCCGGTCGCCGATGATCGAGATTGCCACCATCGGCGCCGGCGGCGGGTCCATCGCCTGGGTCGACCGGGGTGGCTTGCTGAACATCGGGCCGGAAAGCGCCGGATCGACGCCGGGGCCGGTCGCCTACGGTCAGGGCAACACCCGCCCCACCGTGACCGATGCCAACGTGGTGCTGGGCCGCATCGACCCGGACAGCCCCATCGGCGGCAAGCTGAAACGTCTGGATGTGGACGCCGCCCGCGCCGCCATTCTGGAACATGTGGGAAAGCCGCTGAACCTCGATACGTTGCAGGCCGCCGAGGCGATCCTGACGGTCGCCAACAGCCGGATGGCCGGCGCGCTGCGGCTGGTCAGCATCGAACGCGGGTTCGACCCCAAGAATTTCGCCTTCATGCCGTTCGGTGGCGGCGGTGCGCTGCATGCCGGCGCCATGCTGGACGATGTCGGGCTGGCTCGCGCCATCGTGCCGCGCTATCCCGGCGTGTTGTCGGCCATGGGTTGCGTCATCGCCGACATGCGGCAGGATTTCGTGCAGACGCTGAACGCGCCGCTGGCCGGTCTGGATATCGACGGCCTGACCCGGTTCATGCAGGACCATGTGGATCGGGGGCACAAGACCCTTGATGCGGCGCAGACCCGGTTCTCGTCGCGCGAGGAGACCTTTACGCTGGATATGGCCTACCTTGGGCAGACCCACACGGTGTCGGTGCCGCTGGAGGTGACTGTGACAGACGGGCACGTGCAGCCGGTCACGCCGGAGCAGATCGCGGCGGCCTTTGACGCCGCCTATCTGGCCACTTACGACCGCATCCTGAAAACCGGAACGCGGCGGGTGATCAACCTGCGCACCGCCATCACCGGGCGCAGGCCGCGTTTCGATCTGGCCACGCTGGCGCCTGACGGCGGCAGTGTCGAGGCGGCTCATGTCGCCACGCGGCAGGTGCATTTCGGGACCGCATGGCACGATACGGCGATTTACCGGCGGCTCGAGCTTCCCGTCGGTGCCCGCATACCCGGCCCTGCGATCCTTGAACAACCCGACACCACCGTGTTGATCGAACCGGGCCTGATCGGCGTGATCGACGCCCTTGGCAACACCATCATCGAAAGGTCCGGCGGATGACCCCTGCGTGCACAGCCCTGCTGACGATTGATCTGCAAAATGACTTCCTGCACCCCGACGGCGCCTACGGCCGCGCAGGACAGGGAGCAGACAGCATCATCGCCCTGCCCGACAGGATTGAACCGCTTAGAGATGCCTTGCGCGCCAAGGGCGGCACCTATGTGTCGGCGCAGTTCACCTTGGTCCCCGGCCCGGGGGGAGAGCCGCTGATCGCCCCGCATCTGAAAAAGCTCAGGCCGTTCCTGACCAAGGGCGATTTTGCGCCGGGCGGCTTTGGCCACGATCTGGTCGATACGCTGGCCCCTGCGGATTACACGGTGGAAAAGGTCAACTACTCGGCGTTCTTCCAGACCCGGCTGGAATACATCCTGCGCGCGCTGGACATCGACACGCTGATCATCGGCGGGATCGTCACCAATGGCGGCGTCGCCAGCACTGTGCGCGACGCCCATCTGCGCGACATGCACACCATCCTGCTGTCGGACGGATGCGCCGCCTTCCGCAACGAGGTGCACGAGGCGACCCTGGTCTCGCTCGGCTCCGTCGCAGAGGTCGTCACTTGCGCCCAGGCGCTGGATATGGTGGAGGGCGCAACATGACCCTGCGCGATCTCATTTCCCGCCCCGAAATCCTAATTGCGCCCGGCATCTATGACGGTCTGACGGCGACCATCGCCACGCAGGCCGGGTTTCAGGCGCTCTACCTGTCCGGCGCTGCCGTGGCCTATACCCGGCTGGGCCGCCCCGATATCGGCCTGTCCACCTCAAGTGAGATGGCGGACACCATGGCGCTGATCGCGGACCGCACCGATCTGCCGGTGATCATCGACGCCGACACCGGGTTCGGCAATGCGCTGAACGCGCGGCGCACGATGCAGGTCTATGAACGCGCAGGCGCCGCCGCCCTCCAGGTCGAGGATCAGACCTATCCCAAACGCTGCGGACATCTGTCCGACAAATCGCTGATCCCCAAGGAAGAGATGGCCGGCAAGCTGGCGGCAATGGCGGACGCCCGCCGTCATGACATGCTGATTATCGCGCGCACGGATGCCATCGCCGTCGAAGGCTTTGACGCCGCGATGGAACGCGCGGAAACCTACACCGCCGCCGGCGCAGACGTCCTGTTCGTCGAGGCGCCGCGCACGCTGGAGCAGATGAGCACCATCAACGAACGGTTCCGGGGCCGCGTGCCGCTGCTGGCCAACATGGTCGAAGGCGGCGCCACCCCGATCACCGGCGCCGCAGATCTCGAGAGGATGGGGTTTGACATCGTGATCTTTCCCGGCGGCATCGTGCGCGCGCTGGCCCATGCCGCGCAAAGCTATTACGGATCGCTCAGAGAACACGGAACCAACCAGCCGTTTGCCAACCGGATGTTCAATTTCGACGGCTTGAATCAGGTGATCGGCACACCCGAAATGCTGGAATTGGGCAAGAGCTACGACGGCAAGGCATAGCTCCGGCCATCCCCGGTCTGGGTCACGCACGCACAAGACCTGTCGCCCGGAGCGGCGGTGACAGTCGTGCAGACCGGATTGGTCGCTGCCTTTGACCCCAGACTACCGACGGATGAAGGGGTTGGCGACCACCACAGGCTCTGCCAGCCAGATGGATTTCGGCGTCAGATATTCCTTGATCGCCTCCATCCCGTTTTCGCGGCCCAGCCCGCTGTTCTTGGTCCCGCCAAAGGGGGTCGTGTAGCTGGTCGACCGATAGGTGTTGACCCAGACCGTGCCCGCCTGCAACCGGTGCGACATGCGCAGCGCGCGGGTCAGATTGTTGGTCCACACCCCGGCGGCCAGCCCGTAGTTCGAGTCGTTGGCGATCTGCACGGCCTCATCCTCGTCCGTGAAGCGCAGGATCGACAGGACCGGGCCAAACACCTCTTCCTGCGCGATGCGCATGTCGTTGCGCACGTTGGCAAAGATCGTCGGTTGCACGAAATATCCGCCCGACCCCGCAGGCTGCGCCGCCTTGCCCCCCAGAATGCAAGTCGCCCCCTCAGCCGTGGCGATGTCGATATAGGACAGGATCTTTTCGTGCTGCGCCTTGGTGGCAACGGGTGAGATGTTGGTGCCCGGATCCATCGGATCGCCCAGCACGGTAGCGCCCGCCATGTCGGTCAGCCGCTGCACGAAGGCGTCGTAGATTCCGTCCTGCAACAACAGCCGCGACCCGGCGATGCAGGTCTGCCCTGACGCGGCAAAGATCCCCGACACGGCGCCCGGCACGGCGGCGTCCAGATCGGCATCGTCGAACACGATGTTGGGCGACTTGCCCCCCAGTTCCAGCGTCACCTTCTTGAAATCCCGCGCGGCGGCCTCGTTGATGGCGCGTCCCGCCGCCTCACCGCCGGTAAAGGCGATCTTGCGCACCAGCGGATGCGTGACCAGCGGCATCCCCGCCTCGGCCCCGAAGCCCGTGACGACGTTGACGACACCCGCCGGGATGCCCGCCCGTTCGATCAGCGACATCAGTTGCAGGGTCGAGGCCGAGGTATATTCCGATGGCTTGATCACCACCGTGTTGCCCGCCGCCAGCGCCGGCGCCAGCTTCCACGCCAGCAGCAGCAGCGGCGAATTCCACGGCGTGATCAGCGCGCAGACGCCGAGCGGTTCATAAGTCACCATGTTGACGACGCCCGGCTTGTCGATGGGCGGCACGGTGCCTTCGACCTTGTCGGCCAACCCGCCGTAGTAACTGTACCAATTGGCCATGTATTTGCACTGATTGCTCATCTCGGCGAACAGCTTGCCGTTGTCGCGCACTTCGGTTTCGGCCAGAGCTTCGGCGTTTTCCGCGATCAGACCGGCCAGCCGAACCAACGCTGCCCCGCGGGCGCTGGCGGTCCAGCGTGGCCAGTCACCGCCGGAGAAGGCCCGCTGTGCCGCCTGCACTGCGCGGTCCACATCCGTTGTATCGGCGCGGGGCACGGTGGCCCAATCCTGCCCGGTGTAGGGGTTTGCCGATGGAAAGGTCGCGCCGCTGCCCGCATCGCACCACTGGCCGTCAATATACATTTGCAGGGTCTGCATCATGGTCTCCTTCAGGCGGCCAGAGGCAGGCCAAGGCGCGCCCGCTGGCGCAGATACTGGCTGGGCCGGTAGCGCGGATCGCCGGTCTGGTCTTGCAGGGCGGTCAGGATCTCCAGCACCCGCAACGGCCCCAGGCTGTCCCCCAGCGCCAGCGGCCCCTGCGGATAGCCAAGGCCAAGGCGGACGCCATCGTCGATATCGGCGGGGGACGCGATCTGCATCTGCGCGATCTCGCACCCGGTGTTGACGATCATCGCTAGCATCCGCTGGGCGATGAACCCGGGGCTGTCCGCAATGCAGGTGACCTTCTTGCCCGCGCGCAGCAGGGTGCTGTGCAGGGCGTGGCACAGATCGGGCTCGGTGGCCGGCGTGGGCATGATCGTCACGCGCGGGCTGTCCACGGTGAGCGGATCAATCGCCATCACGCGCGCCGGATCCAGCCCAAGCCGCAACGCAGTTTCAGTGGCATCCCGGCCCAGCGGCGCCAGCAGACAGAGCGCGCCATCGGGCGTGTCCGAAATTTCAGTTTCCATCAGCCCAAGAAGCGGGGCCAAAACATCCTCCATCTCGGGCGGCACCCAGAGCGGCAGCACTCGGGCATCGGGTGGGGTTACCTCGGGCGGGTCGATGCGGCGGCTGCCGTCATAGCGGTAGAACCCTTCGCCGGTCTTGCGGCCATGCAGCCCGGCGGCCACGCGGGCTGCCAGATGCACGCCGGGGCGATAGCGCGGCTCTTGGTGAAACTGGCCGTAGATCAGTTGCAGCACCGGGTAGGACACGTCGAGGCCGGTCAGGTCCAGCAATTCGAACGGCCCCATGCGGAACTCCAGAGAGTCGCGCATCACCCGGTCCACATCGGCCTCGGACGCGAGGCAATCCTGCACGATGCGGCTGCCTTCGGTCAGCAAACCGCGCCCGGCGTGGTTGATCAGGAACCCCGGCGCATCCCGGCACAGGATCGCGCGATAGCCGATCCGCTCGGCGACCTTCAGTGCAGCATCGCGGGCCGCGTCAGAGGTGCGCAAACCGGGAATGACCTCGACCACCTTCATCAGCGGCACGGGGTTGAAGAAATGCAGTCCGACGACGCGGTCCGGGGCCTGCACTCCGGCGGCGATGGCAGAGACAGATAGGGACGAGGTGTTGGTGGCCAGCACAGCCTCTGGGCCAAGGAAGCTTTCCAGGTCCGCAAAGAGCGCTTGCTTTGCGTCAAGGGATTCCGCGATCGCCTCGATCGCCATCTGAGCTGGCGCCAGATCGGCAAGGGTTTCCACCACCGACAGCCGACTTTTGGCGGCCTCAGCCACTTGTGCGGTCATGCGACCCTTTTCCGCCGCGCGGTCCAGCATCCCGACAGCAAAATCCACTGCGGCGACCGCCGCCTCGGGCCGCTGGTCGTAGACGAGCACGCTGTATCCCGCTACAGCCAAAGTCTGCGCGATCCCCCGGCCCATCGTGCCGGTGCCGATCACGGCGATGATGTCGGTCATTGCGCCCGCTCCGGACGCTGGGAAAATCGTCGGTCAAAGATGCCTTCGGCAATCCGGTTGCGCATCATCTCCAGCGATCCGCCGGCGATCTGCCAGCCACGGGACTTGCGGAAACAGTATTCCACCAAGGATTCGTCGCAGTAGCCCATGCCCCCCATCGCCTGCATCGCCTGATTGCAGGCCTCGAACCCCGCAGTATTACAGGCCAGCTTGGCCAAGGCCGTCTGCTGCGCGTCGGGCAGACCCCGGTCGGCGCTGACGGCGGCGCGGTAGAGCAGCAGTTGCGCGGCCTCCAACTGCATCAGCATATCGGCGAATTTCCATTGCAGACCCTGAAATTCGGCCAACGGGCGGCCAAATTGCGTGCGGTCCATCACATAGTTGCGCGCGGTGTCAAAGGCGAACCGCCCCAGCGCCTGCGCCCGTGCCGCATTGCCGATGCGTTCGGCGTTGAACCCGCTGATCTGCTTCTTGAACCCGCCCGGCCCCAGCAGAACGTTTTCCGCAGGCACGTAGACATTGTCGAAATAAAGCGCGCACCATTGTTCGCCGTTCATGTAGGTGCTTGGCTCGCCAAAGGAGAAACCCTCCATCCCGCGTTCCAGGATGACCGACCCGATGCCGCCGGTGCCGGGACCGTAGCGCAGGTAGACGAGGAATGTGTCCGCCTCGACTGAATGCGAGGTAAAGACCTTGCCGCCGGTCACGCGGTAGCCGTCGCCATCGGCTTTTGCCGTGGTGATCAGGTCAGTAACAGCCGATCCGGCGCCCGCCTCGGTCATTCCCAGACCGATGACCCTTTCACCCTTGAGCAGCGGTTGCAGGTAGCGTTCCTTTTGCGCGGGGCTGGCATATTCCGCCAGCGTGCGGATCGCGCCGAAATTGCCGGCCTGCACGACGTCCGCGCTTTTGGGACAGACGCTGGCGACGGCCTGAATGGCGATCACCGCATCCAGAAGCGTGCCGCCGACTCCACCTTCGGATTCGGGCACCGTGATGCCCAGCAATCCGTTTTCGGCCATGACCTTGGCGACATCAAAGGGGAAATGCGCCTGCCGCGCGCGGGCAAGCGCCCCGTCGGCAAAGTGCCGTTGCGCCAATCGGCGCACGGACTCCTGAAACATCTGGCGTTCTGAATCGAGCGTGAAATCCACGGGTCTTTCCTTGTCTTGTCTATCTGCGCACCGGGGTCGGCGCGATCAGGGGTCGAGGTCGATGATGAGATTGCCGTGCAGATCTGCATGGGCGCTGGCGCGGGGTGACATGACGATGGTGGATTCGCGTTCCTCGAACACCGCGGGGCCGGGGATCTTTTCATGCGGCGGCAGGCAATAGCGGTCATAGACCGGGGTGTCGGCAAAATCGCCCAACTCTCCGAAATAGACCGGGCGTTGACCGGTGCGGGCTGTGCCCTCGCGCAGCGCGGCCTGCGGTTCCAGAACCGGCTTCGGCCCCGCGACAACGACGCGCCAGGACATGATCTCGGGCGCCATCGCCTCGGTCCGGCCAAAGAGCGTCAGGTAGCGTTGTTCGAACAGGGTCTGGATCACGGTCGTGTCGCCCGCCGTGATGACGTCGCGCGGGATCGTGACATCGACCTGATAGCCCTGCCCGTTGTAGCGCATCAACACGCTGATCGCCGTCTTTGCATCTGCGGCAGCGATCCCGGCAGAGGTGACAAGCGCCAGGCCTTCCCCCTCAAGCTCTGCCACCATGTTGTCGATGCGCGTCAGGTCCAGCCCCGCGAGCGGTTCAATCGCGGCGCGGGCGAATTCGAACGATATCGGCGAGGCAAGGAACCCGAAGGCCGAGGCGACGCCAGCGCCCAGCGGGCAGATGACCCGGGGCACCCCCATGCGCCGGGCCAGATTGGCCGCGTGCACCGGCCCGGCCCCGCCGATGGCAAGCACGGTGAAATCCTGCACCTTGCGCCCGCTTTCCAGCGCGTGGATCGTCGCGGCCTGCGCCATGCTTTCGTTGACGGTCTCGTAGATGCCCCAGGCGGCTTCGACCACGCTCAGGCCCAGCGGGTCAGCGAGGGTCAGGCGGATGGCCTCTTCGGCTGCCGCCTTGTCCAGCGTCATGTCCCCGCCCAGAAACGACGCCGCATCCAGATAGCCCAGCACCAGATCGGCATCGGTCACCGTGGGTTGCCGCCCGCCAAGGCCATAGCAGGCGGGACCGGGTTTGGAACTGGCGCTTTCGGGGCCGACGCGGACCAGCCCCAGCTTGTCAACCTGTGCAATGGAGCCGCCACCGGCGCCGATCTCGATCATGTCGATGACCGGCACCTGCAGGGGCAGGCCGCTGCCCTTGGCAAAGCGGAACACGCGGGCAACCTCGAAACTGTCGGTGCGCAGGGGTTCGCCGTTCTGGATCAGGCAGGCCTTGGCCGTGGTTCCGCCCATGTCAAAGCAGAGCAGATTGTCCTCTTGCGCCAGACGGCCAAAGACCGCCGCCGCCTGCGCGCCCCCTGCGGGACCGGACTGCACCAGCCTTATGGGGTATTGCACGGCGGTTTCGTGCCGCACGGTGCCACCATCCGACAACATCAGGAACAAATCCTGCGGCAACTTCAGCCGGCCCAATTCCTGCACCAGACGTTGCACGTATTTCTGAAAGATCGGCTGGACAAAGGCATTGGCGACGGCGGTCGAGGTGCGTTCGTATTCGCCGATCTGCGGCATCACTTCGAAGGACGTGCAGATGGTGATGCCGGGCAGTTCCTCGGCCAGGATCTGCTTGACCAGACGCTCATTCTCATCGTTGCGGAAGGAATGGAGGAAGACGACCGCCACCGCCTCGACCTTTGCGTCGCGCAGTTGGGCGGCCAGGGCGCGCACGGCTTCTGGATCGGGCGATTGCAGGACGCTGCCGTCGCTGCGCGTCCTCTCGTCGACCTCGAACCGCAGGACGCGCGGGACCAGCGGTTCCGGCATGTCGATGAAGAGGTCATAGATCGAATAGCGCAGCTCGCGCCCGATCTCGAGCACGTCGCGAAAGCCTTTGGTCGTGACCAGAGCGGTGCGCACGCCCTTGCGTTCGATCAGGGCGTTGGCGACCAGCGTGGTGCCGTGGATGATGGATTGCACGTCGCCAGGAGCGGTGTTTTCGGTGGCGAGGATGCGTTTGACGCCGTTCAGTACGCCTTCGGCGGGGTCATCGGGCCTGGTCAGCACCTTTTCATTGGCCAGCCGCCCGGTGTGGGGGTCCAGCATCACCACGTCGGTGAAGGTGCCGCCGATGTCGACGCCGATGCGAAAGCCGGAGGTTTGGTTGGTCATGAGGTGTATCCGTAGTCCTGTCTGGCGCGTTGGGCCGTCACCAGCCCGCTGTCGATATCCGCGCGGATCGCGTCGGGGCTGCGTTTGTCCGGCGCGCCCATGCCACCGCCGCCGGGGGTCTGGAACGTCACACGGTCGCCCTGTGCCAGCCGGGTCTGGCTTTTCGCCGGGATCTTCTTGCCGTTGACCAGATCCAGCCCGCCGCTGCCCGCACCGCCGCCCAGCAGGCCGCGCGGCGGTTTGTCGACGCGTTCGTGGCGGATCGTCACCGTTACTGGTGCGGCGCCGATGTTGAGAAACGTCAGCCTTTGTGCGTTGCCACCCCGGAACTGGCCGACGCCGCCGGTGTCGGGGATCAGCGCCTTTTCCTCGACCAGCAGGGGTGTCTGGTTCTCGAACTGCTCGATTGCCTGGTTCGACACGTTCGACGGGAAGGACAAGCAGCCCGGCCCGTCCTGGGTCGGTCGCGCGCCATGGCCGCCGTTCATGAAAAACATCTTGACGAAGTTGCGATCCTCGCCCTCGCGTCGCCCCTTGAAATAGACGTTCCACAGGGGCGATCCGCAATCGGCGATGATCTTGTCCGGGGCGATCTGGCTGAGCGCGCCATAGATTGCGGGGGGCATGTAATGGCCCGACAGGTGCCGCCCCCAGACCGGCGCGGGGCGGCGCGGGTTCACAAGCGTGCCCTCGGGCGCGGTGACGGTGATGGGCCGGAACGCGCCGTCGTTGATCGGCGTGCCGGGGTCGAGCGCGCATTTGATCGCGTAGCAGCTGTAGGCGGTGGTAAAGGTCATCGGGGAGTTCACCGGGAATTCGATCTGCTCTGCCGTGCCCGCGAAATCGACGGTGATGTCCGACCCCGAAATCGTCACCTTGCAGTGAATGTCCAGCGGGTGGTCAAAGCCGTCGGCGGTGAGCATGTCGGTGTATGTCCCGTCGGGAATGGCGCTGATCGCGCGGCGCAGGCTCGCCTCTGACCGGTCCAGAACATCGTCCGAGAAGGCTTCCAGATCGTCCAGTTCTTCCTCGTCCAGCAGGCGGAACAGCCGGTCCCGGCAGGCGTGATAGGCCGAGAATTGCGAGCGGATGTCGCCCAGCGTCTCCTGCGGTTCGCGCAGGTTCGCGGTCAGGATATCGACCAGCAGGTCGTTTTCCACGCCCTCGATCACGATCTTGGAGACGGGGATGTTCAGCCCCTCCTCAAAGCAATCCTTGGCGGCGGGGGACGGCGCGCCGCCGATATCGACAGTGTGAAAGATCGACCCGACAAAGCCCAGATGCCGCCCGTCGCGAAAGATCGGCTTGATCATGGTGATGTCGTTCAGATGGCCGGTGCCAAGCCAGCCGTCATTGGTGATCAGCACGTCGCCGTCGCGCAGGGTCTGCACCGGGTGCTTGTCCAGCATGGCGGCCAAGGTGCGGGACATGGTGCCGATGAAGGACGGCACCGACCGGCGGCTTTGCGCAATCTGGCGACCCCGCGCGTCCAGCAGGCCGATGGCAAAGTCGTAATTCTCACGCACCACGGACGAAAACGAGGTGCGCACACAGGTTTCGGCGACCTGATCCATCAGGCCGTTCAGGCGTTCCCAGACGACACCGATCTTGACCGGGCTGAGTTGGGTCATCGCGCGGACTCCTGTGATTTGGGAATGTGGGTCAACCATCCGTCGGGCGCGTGGCTGATGCCCCGGACAGTGTCGAAATAAGCCTGTTGCAGCGCCTGCGTCACTGGCCCGCATGTGCCGTCGCCAATGGTGAAGCGGTCGATGCCGACCACCGGCGTCAGCTCCATCCCGGTGCCGACAAGCATGACTTCGGAGGCGGCATACAACTCGGTCCGGTCCACGGGGCGTTCGATGACCTGCGTGGTGACACCCAGAGCGCGGGCCTGTTGCAGCACCGTGTCGCGCGTCAGGCTTTCCAGAATTCCAGCCGTGACCGGGGGCGACAGCAGCACGCCGTCGCGCACCAGCAGGACGCAAGCGCCGGGTGCCTCGGCCACCTGGCCTGTTTCGGTCAGCAAAAGGGCGGTGTCGTAGCCGTCCGCGCGCGCCTGAAGCCCGGCGAGGCGCCCGTTGAGGTAATTCGCCGCCGCCTTGACGCGGGGCGGGCTGGCGTTGTCGCCGATGCGCCGCCAGCTGGACACTTGGCAGCGCACGCCGTTTTTCAGCCGCGCGGTCAGCTGCGGGCGGGGACGGGCCAGCATGGCGGTGCCTGTGGGGCCGCGCGCCGTCATCTCTCCGTCGCCATCTACATAGACTTGCAGGCGGATGTAGGTGTCCTCGGTCACTCTGTTGCGGGTCATCAGGTCGACCATCGCCCGCGCCATCTCCGCAGGATCAGGGATGTCGTCGAGCCCAAGCACGTCGCAGGACCGGCGCAGGCGGTCCATGTGGTCGCCCAGACGGAACAGGGCGACGCCGCTGCCGTCTGCCAGCGCATAGGCGCGCACGCCTTCGAACACCGACGCGGCATAGGTGACGCCGGGCGCCAGCAGCGGCAGGGTGACGGTTTCGGACGGCACGAACGCGCCGTTCTGCCAGCCGAGGGGAAAAACCGCTCCTCCGGCCATGTCAGCCCCCCAATCCGGCGGCGCGGGCCGCCTCGCGGTCGCGCAGGACGCGCCGCAGCACCAACACCAGCAGCAGCGCCATCACCGCCAACAGTGTGACAAAGGCCGGCCGGGCAAAGAAGTATCCGAACGGGTTCGGCACCGATCCGGCGATCAGCAGCGAAATCCGCAGGTTGGATTCCAGGATCGGCATCAGGATGAACCCGATCAGCAGCGGCACGGTGGGAAAGGCCAGCTTGGTCAGGCCCCAGCCCAGCAGGCCGAACAGGAACACCAGCTGGATGTCGAAGACCGACCCGCGCATGGCATAGGCGCCGGCAGCGGCGATCACCAGAACCACCGGAAAGAGGATGCGTTTCGGCACACCCACGACCTTGCGCGCGGCCTTGATCAGAAAGTGGCCCAGAATGAGGTTGAAGAGGTTGGCCAGCAGCAGCGCGGTAAAGATCGCATAGATCGGCTCGGGGTTGTCGCGAAAGATCACCGGCCCCGGCGTGATACCCTGGATCAGCAGCGCCGACAGGATCAGCGCCGCCGCGATGTCACCGGGGATGCCGAACGCCATCAGCGGGATCAGGTTCGCCCCCGACACCGCGTTATTGGCGGCTTCCGGCGCGGCGACGCCTTCCAGCGCGCCCTTGCCAAAGCGTTCGGGCGTCTTGGAGGTCCGCTTGGCTTCGTTATACGCCAGAAAGGCCGCGACCGTGGCGCTGATGCCGGGCAGTGCGCCGACGGCGGTGCCCAGTGATGAGGATTTGATGATCACCGGCAGGCAGCTCTTGAATTCGGCCCAGGACACGCGCCGGTCGGCGGGATCGGTCGAAAAGTTGACGGTGCTGGTGGCCAGTTGCTTGCGCGGGTATTCCATCTGCCGCAGCACTTCGGCCACGGCCAGAAAGCCGATCAGCATGGGGATCAGGCCGATGCCTTCCTCCATCTCTAGAAAGCCCATGGTCATGCGCGGACTGGCCGTGACCGGGTCCAGACCGACGATGCCCAGGAGCATCCCCAGAAGCATCGCGAACAGCCCCTTCCAGATCTTCGCCCCCGAGATGAAGCCCATCGTCACCAGCGAAAACGCCACCAGAAGAGTGTATTCCGCCGGGCCGAAGTTCAGCGCGATGCCCGCGAGAAACGACGCGCCGAAGATCAGCACGATGTCGGAAAAGCTGTCGCCAAAGACCGACGAATAGAGCGCCATCTTGCAGGCCTTTTCACCCTTGCCCTGCTGCGCCAGCGGATAGCCGTCCAGCACGGTGGCGGCGGCGGCGGGGGTGCCGGGGGTCTTGACCAGAATGGCGGTGATCGACGAGCCAAAGAGCGACCCCTTGAACATCCCGATCAGCATCGGGATCCCGACCCACGGATCGAGGTAATAGGTGTAGGGGATCAGCAGAGCGACCGCCATCGTGGCCGTCAGGCCCGGAATGGCCCCCAGAATCTGCCCGGCGATCAGGCCGATCAGAACGGCCCCGATCGATTGCCAGGTCAGCGCGAGTTGGATGCCTGCAAGGACACTGTCCATATCCATCTGTCAGCCTTTGAAATATCGGAAAAGTTCACCGCGGGGAAGGCGGACGCTCAGCAGTTCTTCGAACAGCAGGTAGGTGAAGATCGCGCAGGCCACGGCAATCGCGATCATGGCCCAGACCCGGTTTTCGCCAAGGCGACGGACGAGGTAGGATACCAGCGCCACGCTGGCGGCATAAAAGCCCAGGAACGGCACCAGCAAGAAACAATAGAGCAGAGTGGCGGCATTCAGCACGAGGCCGCGCCGGGTTTCCTCGGGCGTGCCGATGTCTTCAAGATCGTCGATCTGGTCGTCCAGCGTGCCGCGCATCTTGTAAAGCGCGATCTGCACCAGCCGCCCGACCATCGCCGCAGCCATCAGCGTGGCCAGAAGATAGGGCGCGAACCGGGGCGAGATTTCGCTGTCCGCACCAAAGCCCTGCGGCGCCGTGATCGACAGCGGAATGTACCAGAAGGCGAACAGCGCCACCACGGGCAGCAGGATCGCGATCAGGATCACTTCGAGACGGATGTGGAACGGCATGATACCTGTCCTGTGCTTGGGAACCGGCGGCCGGAACGGTCCGGCCACCGGGAGAGGTCTGGATCAGTTCGCCAGACCGTACTTTTCCGTCGCGGCCTTCATGTCGTTGAAGTCGGACTGCACCCGCGCGGTGAAATCGGCGGAGTTGAGATAGGCGCCTTCGGCCTTGATCCGGTCCATCAGCGTGGCGAATTCCGGGCTGTCGCTGATCTGCTTCAGCGTGTCGTCCCAGGTGGCGATCACCTCGTCCGGCAGGCCGGCGGGGGCGGCCAGCGCAAAGAAGCTGGCCAGTTCCAGCGGATAGCCCAACTCCTTGAGGGTCGGGGCGTCGGGGGCCTGCGGGTTCCGTCCGGGGCTGGTTTCAGCCAGAATGATGATTTCATCGTTGTCCAGCGCCGGGCCGTAGTCCGAGATCACCGCCATGTCGATGGTGCCCGACAGCAGGTTGGCCAGTTCCACCGCACCGCCCTTGGACGGCAGGAAAGTCGTCTGCGCCCCTTCGGCGCGGAACATTGCCTCGGTGGCGAGGTGCGGGCCGCCACGCGGTACGGCGGCGGACCAGCGCAGCTGACCGGGGCGTTCCTTGGCAAAGGCGATGACGTCCTGGATGGTCTTGAACTTGCCGTCGTTGCGCGCAATCACCGGCTGCTTGGACAGCATGTACTGGCCCAGATAGGTCAGGTCGGTCATAGGGTCATAGGGTGCCTCGATGACATGCGGGCGCACGGTGATCGGGCTGGTCGAGATGAAACAGATCGTATAGCCGTCCGGGTCGGCATTGGCGCAGCTGTTGATCCCGATGAAGGCGCCGCCACCCTCGCGGTTTTCGACAACGAAGTTCACGCCCAGGATGTCGCTCGCCTTGTCGGCGATGAAGCGCGAGGTGATGTCGCCGTTGCCGCCGGGCGAATAGGGCACGATCAGGGTGATCGGCTCGGACGGGTAGGCCTGCGCCATGGCGACGGTCGCCGTCACCGCAAGCGCTGCGGCACTTCTGAGAAGGTGTTTGATCATCTGGACTCTCCTTGTTGGGGCGCGCATCTGGCGCCGGAAATGCGTCGTTTCGGGAAAGGTGCGGGACCGTCTGCCTCTGACGGGCAGTTTTGCGGGTTGGTCCCTATCCAGAGGCGACGCGGTTGCGATACGCTGATGCCGGAGAGATTCCGGCAAGCGGTATCGTGATCGAAAGGGATGGCATGCTTGACAGTGATACAGACGACCTGCGCGGGCAGCTGGAACGCGGCAGCGCCGCCGATGTCCGTCTGGCGATGCGCGACGGACGCTGGACCGGCACGACCCACGGGCTGGCGCGCGGCCATGTGCAGGCCAACCTTGCCATAGTGCCCGAAGCCGTGGCGCTGGATTTCATGCGTTTCTGTCAGCGCAACCCGAAGCCCTGCCCGCTGCTGGACGTCACCGACACCGGCGATCCCGAATTCCGCGTCATTGCGCCCGGATCGGACGTGCGGCGCGACCTGTCGGGGTACTGCGTCTACCGCGACGGTGTGCTGACCGAAGAGGTCGCCGATATCACCGACCTGTGGCGCGACGATCTGGTGGCCTTTGCCATGGGCTGTTCGCTGTCTTTCGACGCGGTCTTGCAGGACAACGGCCTGCGCGTCGCGCATCTTGCGCAGCCGGGCGGGCGCATCGCGGTCTATACCTCGGGCATCGACTGTGTTCCGGCAGGGCCGTTCCAAGGGCCGATGGTGGTGTCGCTGCGGCCCATTCCACGGGGCGAGGTCGATCGCGTGGTCGACATCACCCGTCGCTATCCGTCGATCCACGGCGGGCCGGTCCATATCGGCGATCCGGCAGCCATCGGGATTCGGGACGTCAGCGCCGTCGGCTGGGGCAAACCGCCCGTTATCGGCCCGGAGGATGTGCCGGTATTCTGGGGCTGCGGCGTCACGCCTCAGGCCGTTGCCATGGCCGCCAAGCTGCCGCTGATGATCACGCACAAGACCGGTCATATGCTGCTCACCGATCTGCGGGTGACGGAGCTGGACCGATGACGCAGTCTTTGGTCGAAAAGCTGGCAGAGCGTCCCTGTTTCGGCGTCAGTTGCCGTCTGACCCGCACCACGGACATCGCCGCGATGCTGCGCGACTGCGGCTATGACTGGATGTTTCTGGATCTGGAACACGGCCCGCTCAGCATGGACCAGATCACCCAGACGGCTTTGGCGGGGGTCGAGGCCGGTGTGACGCCGCTGGTGCGCATGGCCGACGCCGCCCCCGGTCCGATCCACCGGGTGCTGAGCAACGGTGCGATGGGCATCATCGTGCCGCATGTGGACGACCCAGAAACCGCTGCCGCCGTTGCCCGCCAATGCCGCTTTCCGCCACGCGGCGACCGGTCCGTGCCCGGCATCGTGCCGCAACTGGGCTACGCGCCGCGCAGCTTTGCCGATGCGGCGCGGATCCTCGACCCCATCACGCTGTGCGCCGTGATGATCGAAAGCCGCGCCGCCGTCGCGGCGGTGGACGAAATCGCATCGGTCGAGGGCGTCGATATCCTCTTTGTCGGCGCCTCGGACCTGACCTTCCAGCTTGACAAACCCAGCGCCTATGGCGACCCGGAGATGGTTGCCACGATGCAGGCGGTCGCGGCAGCGGCGCAAAAGCACGGCAAGATCTGCGGCTTTGGCGGTGTGGCCGATGCGTTGATGGTGCAGCGCTACATCGGCTTTGGCATGAATTTCATTCTGGCCGGAAATGACCAGACCATGTTCCTGCAAGGGGCGCGCGCGCGGCTGGCAGCATTGAAGGGAGAGAGCTGACATCATCCCCTTACCCCCGCATCGCTTTGAGTTGCGCCGCGTAACCGCCTGGGTCCAGCACCACGTCAATCAGCGACGGGCCCGGAGTATGCGCCGCCTCGGCCAGCGCGGCCTCATACTGGGCCTTTGAAGTCACACGCCACGCGGTACAGCCAAAGCCGCGCGCCACAGCGGCAAAATCGGTGCGGGGCCAGCGCACGCCGGCCGGTTTCATCCCGCGCTGCTGCTGCTTGAGGTCGATCATGGTCAGCGCGCCGTCGTTGAACACTACAACGGTCACGGGAGCGGAATATTGCACCGCCGTGGCCAGTTCGCCAATGCACATCATCAACCCGCCATCGCCGGTAAAGGCGATTACACGCCGTGACGGGTCGGCCAGTCCGGTGGCAATCGCGGCTGGCAGGGCAAAGGCCATCGACGCCAGCCCGTTGGAAATTTGCAGGTCGTTGGGCCGGTCGGCAGGCCAGAAGCCGGTCGCGCTGAGCATATGCGCGCCGGCATCGACCGTCACCTGGGCGTCCGGAAGGTGGCGCGCGGCAGCTTCGACGATGGTTTGCGGATCAATCTCCGGGCCGTCGGGAAATCCGATGGCGGCGCGCATCGCCACCGCAAGGTCGCGGATCTCGGCCCCGGTCCAGTCGCTGCCACTGTTGCGCGCGGTCAGCGCGGCAAGGCTGGGCGCAAGCGGCCCGTAGACCCCAGCCGTGGGCATGGTGTAATGCGGATCGTGGCGGATTTCCGCGATGTCCAGAACCGGCATATCATAGCGCCACGGTTGCAGGATCAGTTCCACCGGGTCCAGCCCGACCAGAATGATCAGGTCGGCCCGATCCACGGTCGGCGCCTCTGCCGCGCCGCTGGTGAACAGACCGACGCGGGCGGGATGGGCGTCGGGGATCACGCCCTTGGCCTTGTAGGTGGTCAGCACGGGACATCCCAGCACATCGACCAGAGCCAGAGCCTCTGCCGCCGCCGAACGCGACTCAAGCCCGGCAATGACAACCGGGCGGCGGGCCTGCGACAGCAGCGCCCGGGCCGCGTCGAACGACGGCGGGGCGGTGGCGGGTGCCTCATCGCCCCAGGATGCCGCAACCGTGCGGCGGGCCGTGACACCGGTCAGTTCGATATGCACCGGCCCCCGGCACGGCGCGCTAGCCAGATCGATCAGGCGCTCGATCTCTGCCGCCGGATCGGCGCTTTCCAACCGGCTGTAGCCCTTGACCACAGGGCGGCTCATCCCCTCCTGATCAAAGACCTGATGGGTGACGTAACCTTTGAGCGTTTCGGAAAAGCCGTCGGTGATGCAGACCACGGGCGCGCGATCAAGCGATGCATGTGCCAGACCATTCATCGCCTGTGCCAGCCCCGGCCCCTTGGTCGTCAGCACAGCCCCCGGCGCGCCAGAGATGTCGGCATCGGCAGACGCCATCATCACGGCGGCATTCTCGTTTCGGGTCAGCACAAAGGTCATGCCAAGCGACTCTGCCTCTGCGATCAGGTCAAGCGACGACCCACCGCCGGGCACGCCATAGATCCGCCGCGTGCCCCGCCGGTACAGCGCACCGATCAGCGTCGCGGCCACTGTCAGTTCCGGGCTGTCGTCATCCCGCATGGCATGCTCCCGGCAGCTGCAACGGGGCGCCCGATGCGGCGCGGTTCTGCCGTCCGGTTCCGGGAGACACCGCTCTGACGTCACGCGCAGCGCAGAACGCGACGACGCACCACGCAGTCGCTGCGATCGGATGCCGGCCCGTCGCAACCTGTCCTTGTGGGAATGTATCGTCCATCGGGTCACCTCTGACGTCTTTGGCGCAGGATTGTCGCGAATCGAAAAAGATACAAATTAAAAATGACAATAAAATACAGGTTGGCGGTTTATTCTGATGCAATTGCTGTATGCATCCCGGTGTTTGCATGGCACCTTGGATTGTACAGACCAGGCCAGACTGGCCGGTGCGGACTGCACCAGAGCTTCTGCAACCTTTCGGGAACGCACGGCATGACACGGACAGACAGACGACACAGGCACAGGCAGACGGTGACAGATGACGCGCGCTGAGGGCGGATCGGGGGTGATCGCGGCGCGTCCCGTGCTGGGGGCGTCGGCGATCCTGGCCAATACGGTGTTCGTCCCGGTCATCGGCATGGCGGTCAAGGTGCTGACCGCCGAAGGGCTGGCCGCGCTGGAGATCCTCGCCCTGCGCGGCTGGATGACCTTTGCCCTTTTGCTGCCGCTGCTGGCGCTGCGACGCAACCGGCTGGCGGTGCGCGCAGCGGATCTGCGCGCCCATGCGGTTCACGCTGCCTTTGCGGTGACGACCATGGCGTGCTTCTACTACGCCCTGCGCACCTTGCCGCTGGTCACGGTAACGGCGATCAACTTCACCACGCCGGCGTTCACCCTGCTGCTGGCCAGCGTACTCTATGGCGACCGGGTGCGGCCCTTGGGCTGGCTGGCGCTGGGGGTCGGCTTTGCCGGGGCGATGTTGGTCCTGCGGCCCGATGCCGATGGCCTTGGGCTGGACACGCTGGTGGTTCTGCTGGGGTCGATCCTGGCGGCAGGCATGAACTTCGCCGTGCGGCGGATGCCGGCGCGCAGCAGCAATTATGCCGTGCTGTTCTACTTCAGCCTCGCGGGTGCAGTGGCTTACGGTCTGGTCGGCGGGTCCAGTGTGTCCATGCCGACCCAGACGCAGTTCATGTGGCTTGTGGTTCTGGCTTTGGCGGCGATCACCGTGCATGGCTGCATCGCGCTGGCCTACCGGCTGGCATCGTCGGTGCTGGTCGGGGCGCTGGACTATGGCCGGATCGTCTTTGCCGCCATTCTGGGATATCTGATGTTCGGCGAGGTGCCGGACAGGATCGACGGGCTGGGCATCGCGCTGATCATCCTCAGCGGCCTTGTCGTGCTGCGGCTCAGCCTGCGGCCCGCAGTGGTTCCGCCCCCCGGATGAGGTCATGAGACAGGCTCCACCGGCTGGCCGGTATGGCCGGTGGCCTGTTCATAGGCGTGACCGATCCGAAGCACCGTGGCGTCGGCATTTCTGGGCCCCACGATCTGCATCCCGATGGGCAGGCCGATTGCGGATCTGCCACAGGGCACACACAGCGACGGCGTGTCCAGCAGGTTGGCCGGCACGGCGATCATCGGCGCCTTGAGGTAATCCAGCGGATGCAGCGTGTCGATGCGCGGCGGATCCCCCGGCGTCGCCTCGAACACCAGCGCGTCATGGCAGGTCCAGACCGGGGCTGTCGCCTGCACCAGCTCCGCTCGGCGTCTGCGGGCCTGCGCGTGCATTTCAGCGGTGACATCGGCGCCGCCGCGCAGCCGGGTGCGGGTAAAGTCCGACATCGTGGCATCGTGGGCGATGGCATCGGCGTGCAGACCGTAGGCCTCGAACAGCATCAGCGGCAGGTAGCAGTCGGTGAACTCCTGAAGTGGCGGCAGCGTCACCTCGTCCACAGTTGCGCCCAGATCGGTCAGAACGCGCAGCGCGCTGACAACAGCCGCGCGGTGCCCGGACGCCACTCCGGCATCGACGCCGAACTGCCGAACATAGCCGATCCGCAGCCCGTCCAGCCGGTCCGTCAACGCGGCTGCGTACGCACCTGCCCCGTCCACCAGCGCGTCCAGCAGCAGGGCACAATCCCGGCTGTCGCGCGCCATCGGCCCCGCCTGATCCAGCGCGGGGGCCAGCGGGAACACGCCTGTTGTGTCGATCAGACCGCCCGTGGGCTTCAACCCGACCACACCGCAGAACGCCGCCGGGATGCGGATCGACCCGCCGGTATCGGTGCCCAGCACCCCCGGCAGCATCCCCACCGCCAGCGCCACGGCAGAGCCGGAGGACGACGCCCCCGGTGTGCGCGCGGGGTCAAACGGATTGCGCGCAAAGGGCAGGACATCCTTTGCCCCTGGTGCGCCAAGGCAATATTCGGCGCAATGCAGCTTGCCCAGCAACGCCATCCCGGCACTGTCCAGTGCGCGCCACGCTGCGGCATCGGTGTCCGGCGTGAACTGCCCGCACAGCCGCGTCGGCACCCCCGCCACGGCAAAGGCATCCTTGAGCCCCACGGGAATGCCGTGCAGGGGGCCACGAGTCCTGCCCTGCGCCAGTTCCGCGTCACACAAGCGCGCCGTGTCGCGGGCGCGGTCATAGGTCGGGGTGACCATGGCGCAGGTCGCCGCCATCGCTTTGGTCCGCGCGATCAGGGCTTCGGTCAGGTCCAGCGCGCTGACCTTGCGCGCCGCGATCAGGCCGGACAGGGCATGCAGGCCCAATTTGTGCAACGCGGTCATGCGCGTGACTCCCGCTTGCGATTGCCCTTCCGCCGGGCTGTGGATAGCGTCAGCGGGACACGGAAAGGCAGAACACCATGGGCAAACTCGACGGCAAGACCGCGCTGATCACCGGCGCAAATCGTGGCATCGGCGCCGCCATTGCGGAAAGGTTCGTGGCAGAAGGCGCCCGCGTGGCGCGGCTTGACCTGACCGCTGGCGACAGCAGCGACCTGAGCCTGAGCGCCGATGTCAGCGACGAGGCGTCGGTGGCGCAGGCGGTCGCCGACACGGTCGCCGCATTCGGCCGCATCGACATTCTGGTGAACAACGCCGCCTCCAGCAATTCCCAGACGCCCGCCGGGGATCTGAGCCTGATTGAGTGGCGCCGCACCATCGACGTCAGTCTGACGGGGACGTTCCTGATGGCGCGCGCGGTGATCGGCGTGATGCGTCGGACCGGGGGTGGCGTGATCATCAACATTGCGTCGCAACTGGGCAGCGTCGCGGTGCCGGGGCGCGCGGCTTACTGCGCCTCCAAGGGCGGGGTGCTGCAACTGACCCGCGCCCTGGCGCTGGATCATGCCGCCGATGGCATTCGTGTCAATTCGCTGTCGCCGGGGGCGGTGATGACCGAACGGCTGACCACGCTTTACGGCAGCGCCGACGCGGTGAATGCGGTACTGGCCCCGCGCCACCCGATCGGGCGCATCGGCGTGCCGCAGGACGTGGCCGGGGCGGCGGTGTTTCTGGCGTCCGAGGATGCGGCCTTCATGACCGGATCCGATCTTGTGGTCGACGGCGGATATCTCGCGCAGTAGGCTCATCCGCCCATCCGCTGTTGGTAACGCTCTGCCCAGGCGGTGCCGTCCAGCCACGGGTCCAGACTGGCGCGGGTCGGCCCGCTGTCGTCCAGTGCGGCGATCATCCCCCAGACCAGCGCCAGATTCGGGGTCAGCACCGGCACGCGGCGGTCCTGTCGCCCCAGCAACGTGCCCAGCGTGGCCAGCCCTGTGCCCAGAATGACGATGGCGTCCATATCACTGCCCTCGACAGCCTCAAGTGCGGCCCGCGAGGCATTTCCGGACAGCGAATAGATCGGGTGAAACGCAGCCTCCTGGCCCGCCAGACGCTCCACCTTTCCGATCTCGAACCCGCGCGCCGTCCAGTGGCGCATCCCGGCGTCATGCAGCGTGTCGCCATAGGGCGAGACAATGGCGATCCGCCGCGCGCCAAGGCAGGTCAGCGCATCACTGATCGCATTGGCCGCCGTCACCACCGGAACGCCCCGGCGCGCGGCGATCTCGTCCAGACTGCGCTGCTCCTTTGCCCGGTCGATGAGGTAGGAGGCCCCCGTGCAGGCAAAGCCGATGGCGCCAAGCGGCGCATTGGCAAAGCGGGCGATGGTGTCGTCCATGCTTGCGACATAGTCGATCAGCCGATCCTCCATCGACGGGCGGTCGCTGGTCAGCCGCGCGGTCAGGGCGGCATAGCCCGGCGGGCAAAGGATCTGCACCTCAAGCTCGGCGGTGGTGTTGGCCTGCGGGGTCAGCAGACCGAACAGAGCTTTGGAGGCATATTCGGTCATGTCTTCTCCCACTCCCTTGCGGCTTGGGATGTTGGGTCCAGAACCGGCGCCCGGCCTGCCGGCATGGACGGGTGGTTCGACATGCGCAGCGGCGACCGGGGCGTCAGAAGCGGGGCGACGCCGGGGTGCGACTGGCGCACGAATATCGGGTTGGCAGTGCTGGCGCGGGGGTCTTCGGCCAGCATCTGGGCGGTGTCGCGATACGGGCTCCAGCACACGGGCGTGCCGTCCAGCGCCTGCGCGATCTGCGCAAGGTCGCGCTGACCGGCCCAGACCTGAAGATGTGCCGCGATCTGCGATTGCAGGGCAAAGCGGGTGTGTTCGTCGTCCAGATCGGCGGCTTGCGCGTGGCTCAGCGCGGCCATCTCTGCCTCCAGCCCGGTGGCTGCGACCAGCGCGCGCCACTGCTTGCGCGTCACCGCGACCAGCATCCGCAGCGGGTGGCAAAGTCGCGACCGAAGCTGCCGTAGATCCAGTTGCCCTGCCGCCCGCGCGGCGCGCCCGTCAGCTCCGTTTCGGCGAGGATGCCCAGATTGGCCATCGTCTCCATCGCGACGTCCGACAGGCTGAGCGCGATGTGCTGGCCCCGCCCCGTGCGCCGGCGATCCCGTTCTGCGGCCAGCAGCCCCATTGCCAGCGTCCGCCCCGCGATCACGTCCCAGACCGGCACGGCGTTGTTGACGGGACCATCATGCCCCTGCGGCCCGGTCATCATCGCGGCACCGCAGGCCGCGTGGACGGTGTAGTCGATGGCGGACTGGCCATCCGGGCTGCCATCCAGCGTCACAACAATGGCGTCGGGGCGGCGGTCCAGCAAAGCGTCGGGCGTCAGCACGCCCCGTGTCGGCAGGTTGGTGACAAAGATGCCGCCACCCGCGTCGCTGTCGCAGATCAGATCCGCTGCCTGCTGACGCCCCGCCTCGGTGCGCAGGTCCAGCGTCACCGACTGTTTACCGCGATTGAGCATGGTCCAATAAAGGCTCGCCCCCGACGGCGCCAGCGGCCAACGCCGGTAATCAAGGCCCCCTTCCGGCGGGTCCAGCCGGATCACCTCTGCCCCCAACTGGGCGAGGCTCATCGTGGCCAGCGGTGCGGCGATAAACGCCGTGCTCTCCACGATGCGCAACCCGGTCAAAGGGCCTGTGGCAGGGGCTGCCGTCATTCCGCGACCTGACGCGCCTTGTAGATCCGGTCGAGTTCGGCCGAGACATAGGCGTGGCTTTCCACATCCGCGAACTTCATGTCCATGTCAAAGAGGCTGGCCTTGTGCGCCGAAGGCGAGCGGTCGCCTACTGCCTCTTCGACGACGATCACCCGGAAATTGTGCGAAAACGCATCCGTGACGGCGGCGCGCACGCAGCCGCTGGTCGAGATGCCGACGACGACAAGCGTATCGACGCGATCATAACGCAGAAAGGATTCCAGCGGCGTCTCGAAAAAGCACGACGGCTTGTTCTTTTCGATCACCACATCGGCGGGGGTCGGGCCGTAGGCCTCCGGCCATTGATCGGCGCGAGTGTCGGTGGTGTACCCGGCGCTTTCCGCGACCGACAGTTTCAGGTTCCAGATCCCGCGCCGCACCGGATGATTGCGGTTGTCGCGGCGGCTGTAATAGACCGGCAGGCCAAGCGCACGAAACTGCGCGGTCAGGTCGGTGATCGCCGTCTTGAGTTCCGGCAGTTCGCGCCCGCACATGTCGTAATGTGGATCGACGAACATCCAGGTCGTGTCGATGTTCAGCAGCGCCACCCGGTCGCCGGACCCGATGCGATTGCCGAACCCACCCTTGCGGTACGTCGCCAGTTCCTCGTCCGGGACGTAGCCCTGCCATTTTTCCAGTTTTCCGGACATTGCGGTGTCTCCTTATGCGTCGGTGTGTTTGAAACGATCCTCGAGAGCGGTCCATTCGGGATAGTCGAACAGATCCCACAGCGCGCGATGGTCCAGCATCCTATTGCGCATCCCGTCGGTGGTGCCGGTGGCGCGCAGGGTGTCCAGCAGTTCGACGCCCATGTGGCCGACCAGCCGCGTCAGCGAGTTGGGATAGATCGCAAGCCGGTACCCCAGCGCCGCGAGGTCATCCGCAGGCAGCAGCGGCGTGCGCCCGCCCTCGACCATGTTGGCCATGGTGGGCAGGGTCAGATGATTGTTCAAAATCTGCATCTCGTCCCGGCTTTCTGGGGATTCGACGAACAGCACATCGGCTCCGGCGTCGGCATAGGCGGCGGCGCGGTCGATGGCGGCGCTCAGCCCGTGATCGCTGCGCGCGTCGGTGCGGGCGATGATCAGGAAATCGGGGTCGTGGCGGGCATCGACGGCGGCCCTAATCCGGCCCGTCATTTCCTGAACCGACACCAGACGGCGGCCCGGTTCGTGGCCACATTTCTTGGGGAAATCCTGATCCTCCATCTGCACGGCGCTGACGCCTGCGCGTTCCAGATCGCGGATGGTGCGGATCACGTTGATCGGCCCGCCAAAGCCGGTGTCGATGTCGCAGATCACCGGGATCTCGACACTGTCGGCGATGCGCTGCGCCCGTTCCACCAGTTCCGCGCTGGACAGGGCGCCGATGTCCGGCGCGCCAATCGCGCTCATCGACACGCCCGATCCGGTGACATAGGCGGCGTCAAAGCCTGCGCGGGCGATCAGCCGCGCGGTCAGGCAATCATAGCAGCCGGGTGCCATCAGCAGGCCCGGCGCCTCAACCAGCGTGCGCAGCCGGGCGGAGCGGCCCAGCACCCGGCCCAGCCCGGTGGGATAGGTGTCTGCAGAGATGGTCATAACCGTCCTCCGGCTGCGGGGTACTTGCGGTCAAGGTATTGCGCGTCGAGAAAGCGCGCCTCGCGGGCATAGACTTCGTCCATCCCGACGAGCCGGTGCATGCCCTGAAAATCGGCATAAAGGTCGGGGTCCGCGCCGGTGCCATCACGGTCTCGGATCGCAACCAGCGCGCGGCGCATGGCGTGAATCGACGCCAGCAGCAGCGACACCGGCAGGCTGACCCGTGCCACACCCATTTGCTGAAGGTCGGTAAAGGTCAGGCCCAGCGGCGTCTTGCCGCCCTCGACCATGTTCACCGCCAGCGGCCCGCCGATTGCATCGACCAGACGCGCGATGGTGTCGCGGCTGTCGGTGCCGTCGACGAACACCATTGTGGCACCGGCGTCGAAATAGAGCCGCGCGCGGTTGATCACGGCGTCCAGCCCTTCGACCGCCAGCGCATCGGTGCGGGCGTTGATGACAAAATCCGGGTCCGTGCGCGCCTCGACGGCGGCGGCGATCTTGCCTGCCATTTCCTGCGGCGGGATCACTTCCTTGCCGGCCAGATGGCCGCAGCGTTTGGGCAGCACCTGATCTTCGATGTTGATGCCTGCGGCGCCGGCACGTTCGAATGCCTCGACCGTGTACCAGACGTTGACCGCGTTGCCGTAGCCGGTATCGCCATCCGCCATCAACGGAATGTCCACCGCGGCGGCGATGGCAGCGGTGCGGTCGGCCATCTCGCGCATCGACAGGATGCTGGCATCCGGCAGGCCCATATGGGCGGCGGCGATGCCGAGACCACTGGCCTGCACCGCGCCGAACCCGGCCTCGGCGATCAGCCGCGCCGACAGCGGGTCATGCGCGCCCGGCATCACCAGCAGTTCCGGCGCATGAATCAGCTGTTTCAGAGTTGCGGCCTTGGTCATCTGCGCGATCCTTGAAAGGGAACCGCCCGCCGTAATGATCCGGCGGGCGGTACAGGCTCAGTTCGTGGCGCCGTCGATCATGGCGTTAGTATAGGCCTTGTCGATATCCAGCCCGTCCAGCGGCTTTTCCGAGAAGGTGTTGAGGAAGCCGACAACCTCGTCCATCTGCTTGCGCGAGATTTCTGGAGAGGTCGGATAGGCCGGCAGGACCGATGTCCAGGCCTGATCGAACAGTGCCTTGTCGACCTTGGGGAAATAGGCCTCATAGACCTTGTCGCGGATCGCCTCGGTCTGCTCGGGATCGTGCATCGCCACCTGCGCGCGCTGGATCGCGGACATCATGCGCTTGGCCACTTCGGGGTTTTCGTCGATCCAGCCCTGCCGCGTGTTGACCGAGATATAGAGGAACCCGTCCAGCGCCGGCAGCTGACCGGCGGCGGTGTTGAACAGCAAAAAGCCGTTGTATTGCGCAATCGCCGTGTCGCTGGTCGGGTTGGACAGGGTAAAGGCGTCGATCCGGTCCCGCGAGAAGGCCGCGAGGATTTCCGACCCGCCACCGACAAAGACCACCGTCGCGTCCCGCTCGGGGTCGAGCCCGGCCTCGGTCAGCATGTAAAGTGCCAGCTGGTGCGTGCCGCTGCCTGCCCCGGTCACGCCGATGCGCGCGCCTTTCAAAGCGGCCAGACGCTCTTCGACGCTGCTGTCGGCGGTCAGGCCCTTTTCCTCGGCAAAGGCGCCGCGCATCACCACGTTGGACGCATATTGCGTCATCAGCGCGCCGATGATCACCGTGTTTGTGTCCTGTGCGGCGGCCCGTAAGGCTGCAGAGGTGGAGCCGATATAGACATCCATATCCCCGCCCAGCACGGACGCCATTGCCGTGCCGCCACCGGCCTTGAAGACCTGAAGGTTGGCGTCGATATCGGCATCGGTGAAATAGCCCATCTGGTCGGCCACATAGACCGGCAGATAGAGCATGCCGACGCTGGGCATGGCAAAGTTCACCTTGTCGGCGGCCTGCACCGGCGCCGCAGCGGCCAGCGCCAGCGATCCGGCCAGTGCCACGGCGGCAGCACCTTTTCTGAAAGTCGTCATCAGGGTCATATTTGTTTTCCTCCTTGTTGAAACGGGCCGCGCGGTTTGATTCGGCGGCGTCTTGCGAACCCTCCCCGCGTGGGACGGGTCCGGGGTCATGTCAGATCGACATCTCGCGATCCGCATCGGTGTCGCGCCAGGGCATCGCCTTGGTCTCAATCAGCTTGACGGCGGCGTTCAGGCAAAAGGCCATGATCATGATGCCGATCAGCGCGGCGAACACGCCCGTGGTGTCGAACTGACCGGCCGAGTTGGCCAGCAGATAGCCAAGTCCCCGGTTCGACGCGATTAGCTCTCCGACGATGGCGCCGATCAGCGCATAGGGCACCGACAGGCGCAGCCCGGTAAAGACCCAGGTGATCGCCGACGGCAGCACCACCTTGAACAGCACGTGCCGTTCGGTCGCCCCCATCAGCCGCAGGATCGCGATCTGTTCGCGGCTGACGGCGCGCACGCCGGTGTAGGTGTTCAGGAACACCAGAAAGAACACGATCGTGGCGGTCAGATAGATCTTCATGTCGATGCCGATGCCGAACCACAGCACGAAGAGCGGCGCCAACGCGACCTTGGGCAGGCTGTAGAACATCATGATGAAGGGATCGAGCACCTCGGCCACCAGCTGCGCGCGGCCCAGCCAGACGCCGACCCCCATGCCGATCAGCCCGCCCAGCACAAAGCCGCTGAGCGCCTCGACTAGGGTAATGGCGCCGTGATAGAAGATCTTGCCCGAAATCACCCATTCGACGAACTGGACCGCGATGGCTGACGGGCGGCTGATAAAGAATTCCGACGCGATGCGCCCGGATGCCAGTTCCCAACTGACCAGCACAAAGATCAGAAACACCGCGCGGAAGGTCCAGATCTTGCTTTTGCTCAGGCTTTCCATATCAGCGGACCTCTTCGATGGAGGGCGCGAGGACTTCCCACAGATCCGCCGTCAGGCTGCGGTATTCGGGGTCCTTGCGCAGGTGCAGGATGTTGCGGTCGGGCGACAGCGGCACATCGACGATGCGTTCGATGGACCCGGGCCGCCCGGTAAAGACGGCGCAGCGGTCGCCGATGGCGACAGCCTCGTCCAGATCGTGGGTGACGAACATCACAGTCTTGTTCAGGCGGCGGCACAACTCGCGGATCTCGATCTGCATGCGCATCCGCAGCAGCGCGTCCAGCGCCGCGAACGGCTCGTCCATCAGCAGCGTCTCGGGATCATAGGCCAGCAGCCGCGCCAGCGCACAGCGCTTGCGCATGCCGCCGGACAGTTGGTTGGGGTAGGATTTGCCGAACCCGGTCAGACCCACGGTGTCCATCAGCGCCTCGACCCTGTCGGCAATCTCGGACTTGGCGATGCCCTTGATCTCAAGCGGGATGGCGATGTTGCCGGTGACGGCGCGCCATGGCAGCAGGTGATCGCTTTGCGTCATGTAGCCGACCGCCGGGTTGTAGGGCTGCACCGGCGTGCCGCGATAGGTGACCGTGCCGTGCGTCGGATCGAACAGGCCGGCCGACATGTTCAGCAGGGTGGACTTGCCACAGCCGGACGGGCCGACCAGCGTCAGGATCTCGCCGGCATGGACATCCAGGTTGATGCCTTGCACGGCCTGCAACGGCTCTCCCTTTACGATGAACTGCTTGCCGACGTCGCGAAAGGCGATCAGCGGGTCTGTTGATCCGGCGGGCTGCATCTGTGTGTGGTCCTTGCTCTGTATCATTGAGCCCTCCGTTTTTGCGCGGCGTGGTCTGCGGGGGCGTCCCGCGCCACGACCAGCGCATCCAATGCCAGCACGCCACGCTCGTCTTCGCAGATCAGCAATGGGTTGATTTCAGCCTCGGCCACGCCGTCGCACTGGGCCAGCCGCGACAGGGAAACGATGGCCCGCGCCAGAGCGTCCAGATCGCCGGGCGGTTTGCCGCGAAAGCCGCGCGCGGCTTTCATAAAGCGGACCTCGTCCAGCATCTCGCGCGCGGTGTCCAGATCGACGGGGGCGGCGCGCATCGTGGTGTCGTCGAGGATCTCGGCCATCACGCCACCGGCCCCCAGCACAACCATCGGCCCCATCTGCGGATCGCAGCGGTAGCCGATCAGCGCCTCGGCGATCCCGGTCTCCATTGCCTGCACCAGCACGCCCCGCAGATTGGCCTGCGGATGTGCCTTGGCCTGGCCCTGCATCAGACTGTCAAACCCGGCACTCACGGCGCCCGCATCGTTCAGCCCCAGCATCAGCCCGCCCTGATCCGACTTGTGCGGAATATCCGGCGACACGATCTTGAGCGCGACGGGGCGGGCCAGACGGGCATGGATGGCGCGGGCCTCCTGGGCCGTTATGGCGGTGGCGCCGTCGGGGCCGTTGATGCCCAGAAGATCGCAGATCGCGCGCGACTCCGTCTCGTCGAGTGTCTGCGTCCCGGCGGTGTCGAGCACGACCTGCACCGCCTGCGCCAGGGCCGCGTCGCGTAGCACCTCGGCCACCGGGGACCGGCGCGACAGGCGGGCGCGCAAACCTTCGGCGCAGGATTCGGCGGTGCGGAACACCGCGATGCCCTCATCCGTCAGCATGCGGCGGGATTCGTCCGCAGCCGGGACCAGATAGACGGCCAAGGGCTTGGCCCCCCCGGCAAAGCCGCGCAAAGGCGCCACGGCCAGATCTGGGTGAAACTGTGACGACGACCCGATGACCATGGCCACCGCATCGACGTCCGTACTGGCCATCAGCGCATCGATCACTGCGCGCACCAGATCCGGCTTTGTGCCGGCCAGCGTCAGATCGATCAGACCCGCACCGCTGCCTGACACCCCGTGCGCCGACAGGATGCGCTGCACCTCCGGCAATGCCGGTGCCATCTGCAACCCATTGGCGGCCAATGCATCCACAACCATCGCGCCGCCGCCGCCTGTTGTCGTCACCACCGCCACGCGGCGCCCCGATGCGGGGCCAGAGCCGATGAAAAGTGGCGGCGCCTCGAACAAGGTCTCCAGGATGCGGACGCGCGCGATGCCCAGATGTGCCAGCAGCGCGTCCGCCGTGGCATCGTCACCCGCCAGCGCGCCGGTGTGCGTTGCGGCCAGATCCTGACCGGCCTTGGACCGGCCCAGCTTGTAGGCCAGCACCGGCTTGCCTGCCGCGTCGGCCCGGCGCGCCAGATCAGCCAGCGCGTGACGGTCGCGGATCGATTCCAGAAAAAGCAGGATCGCCGTGCAGCGCGGATCGTCCAGCATCAGGCTGCCGACCTCGCCCACCGTCAGGTCGGTTTCATTGCCCACAGACACCAGGCTGGCAAACCCGATGCCCCGCGCCGCGCCCTGCGACAGCAGCGCGCCGATCATGCTGCCGCTTTGCGAGATCACGCCATAGCCGCCGCGCGGCAGCGTCGCCATCTCCAGCGCGGCATTGGCGCTGCAGGCAAAGCCGCCGGTGTCGATGATCCCGATGGAGTTCGGGCCCAGAAGACGCACGCCCCCCGCCGCCGCCTGCAAGGCGCGCTGCCGGGCCTGCCCCGCAGCCCCGCTTTCTGCAAAACCGTCGCTGAGGATGGTGGCGCAGGCAATCCCAGCGCGGGCGCAGTCGCGCACCGCATCGGCCACCCGGTCGGCGCCCACCATGACAAAGGCATGATCCGGCGCCTCGGGCAGGTCGGCCAGACGGGCGAAGCAGCGCACGCCGTCGATCTGGTCCGCCGACGGGTTGATCGGATAGATCTGCCCGGAATAGCCATGTTTCCGCAGATAGCGCAGCGGCCGCGCGGCGTTCCCGGACGGGTTCAACGACGCACCGACAAGCGCGACGCTGCGCGGCGCGAACAGCGCGCGGGCCAGGTCGGACGGCTGCTTTGGTGTCGTGGTCAAACGTCGTCCTCCTCCCAAAGGTCCGCTGCCAAACACGGGGGCCGCAGCGGCGTAACGCCCATGCGGATCGCCCCGACCTGCCGCCGGATCGATCCGGTCTGTCAGGTCGACCCGCTCCGGTCGGACCGGGCAGCAGGTCTGGTTATAAGGTTGACTACACTTTAATACTTTTGCAAATTGTTTTTTGAGACAGTCGAATTTTTCGCGTTTTGCTGTAGAAACCCGTGACCTGACCCCAGCCAAGGACGGTCGAACATGTTCGCTGACCCAACGCCGCTCTATTACCGGATCTACCTGGTCCTGCGCGAACAGATCCTCGAACACCGATTCGACCCGAATGTGCCGATGCCCAGCGAACTGGAACTGGCGCGGGCCTATTCCGTGTCGCGCGTGACGCTGCGCAAGACGCTTGAGCATCTGGAGCGTGAGGGCCTGATCCTGCGCCAGCGCGGGCGCGGCACCTTTGCGCGCCCGCCCGCAGCGACAGGCGCAGTGCAGGCCGACATCAGCGGGCTGGTCGAGAACCTGATCGCCATGGGACTGTCGACGCAGGTCAAGGTGCTGGAGTTCGATTACGGGCCGATGCCGCCGGATGTGGCCGTGGACATGGGCGTGCCCGCAGGCACCATCGCGCAGCGCGCGGTGCGGTTGCGCAGCCTCAAGGGCAAACCGTTTTCCTACGCAGTGACCTACGTCCGCGAGGATATCGGCCGCACCTTTGATGCCGAGGATCTGACCCGCACGCCATTGCTGCGGCTGTTCGAAATGGCCGGGATCCAGATTGCCGGCGCGCAGCAGCGCGTGTCGGCCAGCGCGGCCGATTATGTCGTCGCCGAGGTGCTGGGCGTCGACGTCGGCGCGCCGCTGCTGTCGATCAAGCGGGTGGTGCGCGACAGCGACGGCTCTGCGATCGAACGGATCCGCGCGCTCTATCGCCCCGACATGTACGAATTCGAGCTGAACCTGTCGCTGGGCGATGGCCCGGACGGCACGGTCTGGCGCCCGTCGCAAAAGATCCTGTAGCGCCGCAGCGCCTGCACCTCGGGTGTGTCGACCTCACGCTTTTGCGGACTTGTCCTCTCACCTCTCGTGACCGGAACCCTGAATGGGCCGTGCATCGATTCCTGCCCCTGGTGAGGTCACAGCCGCATCCATGCCCGACAGGCCGGCGGTGCTTACCCCACCGGGCGCCAGATCGGTCCGCGCGCCCTGACCTTGTCCAGCAGGCGTTCGTCGAACGGGTCAAGCGCATAACCCTGCGGCTGCGGCGGGCGGTTCTCGTAGCCGGTCAACCGTTCGATGACGTCGCGGATGCCCGGATCGGTGTAATAGGCGTTGTAGGCCGCCGTCACCACAGCCTCGAACGCAGCGGGACGAGCTGCCTCAATGGCGCTCAGCGCAGCCTCGCGCTGGTCCGCGTCCAGATCGGCGAAATCGGGGGGCAGCGCCGCAACAACGGCGCTCAGCGCCATCTCTCCGTCCGGCACACCGGCGGCCATCTCTTTGAACCGCGACGTCAAACCGTGTGCTCCGGCGGCGGGCCAGTCACGTCCATCCCCCGGCAGAAGCGTGTCAAGCAGGGCGGTCAATGCGTCACTCATGCGATGGCCCTTTCCGGCATCTGCCCCGGCAACTGCCCTGTCATCTTGTGACGCAGGGCGGTCGCCGCCCGCAGCGCCAGCGCCTGAAGCGTCGGGGTCGGGTTCACGGCAGCGGCGGTGACAAACACCGAGGCATCGACAATCGACAGGTTGCCCATGCCATGCACCCGGCCCAGGTCATCTGTCACACCGCTTATGTCATCGGCCCCCATGCGCGCCGTCCCCATCAGGTGAAAGCCTGCGTTGCGCGTCAGCGGGTTGACGGCAATCTCGCGCGCTCCGGCGGCGCGCAACGCCTCGGTCGCGCGGGCGATGCTGTGGTCCAGCATGCGCTGGCTGTTGTCGCCCACGCGGTAGATCATGCGCGGCACCGGCAGGCCGACCCGGTCGCGGGCGGTGTCGTGCAGCGCGATGCGGTTGTGCTCTTCGGGCAGGTCGTCGCAGGTCACGGTCAGCGAAACACTGCGCCCGAACCGTGCGTCGAATGCCTGCGCATGGCCCCGCCCCCAGGGCACACGCACCCCGTAGCCGCCCTGAGCCGTGGTCAGCGGCCCCTGCCCGCGCAAAGCCTGCAACTGAAAGCCGCCGGTAAAGCCGCGACCGGGATCGCTTTCATAGAACTCCTGACAGACCAGAGCGGCCCCGAACGGACCGCGCCAGCTTTGCAGGTCTTCCGCGAACAGCCCGGTCACGATGGCCGTCGGGTGCAGCATCAGACCGCGCCCGAACAGCGGATGATCCAGAACCCCGCCCAGCAACCGCGCGTTGCCCAAGGCATTGCCGGCCATCACCACCTGCGCACAGGACAGCGTCTTGGGCCCGTCGGCATCGACATAGCGCAGACCAGTCACGTCGCGCCCGTTGCCCGCCAGTTCCAATCCCGTCACCACCGCGCCGGACCGTAATTCCACACCGCGCGCCTGTGCCGCCGCCAGATAGGCCACATCCGCGCTGGCCCGGGCGTGTCGGGCGCAGCCCACCCCGCAAGGCCCGCAATTGTTGCAGGCGCCGCGACCCGGGCGCGCCTGACTGAGGATCGCGGCATCCGACGGCCACCAGTGCCAGCCCAACCGATCAAACCCCGCTGCCAGTTTCTCAGTTGCGGGGCACAGCGGCAGCGGCGGACAGGGGCGCGGCGCGCGCGGCGGATTGCCGGGATCTCCGGCAAGGCCCGACACCCCCATCATCGCGTCGTTCGTGTCGTAAAACGGCTCAAGATCGCCATAGCTGACTGGCCAATCCGCCGCGACGCCATCCAGCGTGCGGCGTTGAAAATCCGATGGGCGCAAACGCGGGAAATGCGCGCCCCAACGGATCGTGCTGCCGCCCACAGCGTTGAAGATCGCGGGGCGGATCGCACTTTCGCTATCATCGACCGGGTAATCCGCAGCGCCGCGCCGCACGTTGGGATTGGCGTTGTAGGTGCTCTGCAACGCCAGTTCCCAGTCCGCCGACAGCGACGGCGCGCGGCGCTGATCGACAAAGCCACCTTGCTCCAGCACCAAAACCTTCAGTCCCGGCGCCGCCACGCCCCAGGCAAAGGCCAGACCGGCGGCACCCGCGCCGACAACCGCAATGTCGGCGTGGTCTGTCACGTATTGACGTCCTCGGGCGGCACCTTCATGTCAACGCGGCCCTTGCCGGCCTTCATCTTGTTGAAGGTGTGGCACGACGCCTCGAACGCCGGGATGCCGCCGGGAAGCGCCGCCAGGAACGCCGCCTCGTAGACCTCTTTCCACGTCGCGCCGTTTTCCATCGCGCGGATCGCGGCCCATTCCACGCCCTCGCCGTCGCCCTTGACCGCCGTGGTCACGCCGACCAGCACGAGAAACCGGGTCTTGAGGTCCATGGCGCGGCCCTCCTCGGGGCCGAAGAGGGTATAGGTGGCCAGCGCACCATAACGGCGCAGCATTTCCGGGTCGAGTTCGGCCAGATAGTCATGAACCGGCAGCGTATAGCCCCGTGTTTCGCGGATCTTGTCGAGTTCGGCTTTTCCTTCGGGGGTCATCTTGGGTCCTTTGGTTGCGGGGGAATGTCAGATTTTGCGGGCGACGCGTTCGCCTTCGCTGATCGCGTCATTGACGCGGCGGGCCGACATGGCGTCACCGATCAGATGCGTCTCGACCATGCCGTCGAGCGCGTGGAACAATGCGTCATTGGCCGTACCGCCCTGCACCATCACCACGGTGTCGATGTCGTTCAGCGCCTCAGTCTCGCCGGTAAAGAGATCGCGCATCGTGACGCTCTCACTGGTGATTGCCGTCAGTTCGCGGTCGACGTGAAAGGTGACGCCGACGCAACGCAGCATCCCGTGCACCTTGCCCCAATCGCGCGAGGCGGCCAGATCGGGCGACGGCTGGCCCAGTTGTGTGACAAAGAACACCCGCGCGCCGCGCTGGGTCAGGTATTCGGCCGTCACGGCGCCCTGCCGCCCGCCCATTGTGTCGAACACCACGACGCGCTTGCCCACCTCCGGGTCCGTTTCCAGCAGATCGGTATAGGCCATCACATGCGGCAGATCAGCGCCGGGCAGCGGTGGCCCGGCCCACTTTTCCGGGCGCAGCATGGTCCAGCCGTGGCGCAGGCCGGTCGATCCCGTGGCAACGACAACCGCGTCGAAGCCGGCCAGATCCGCCTCCGTCGCCATGGTGTTCAGACGTATATCGACGGCTTCCTCGGCCAGCCGCGCCTCGAGCCAGTTGACGATGCCCACCAGTTCCGTGCGGCTGTCGGCCTTGGCCCACCAGCGCACCTGCCCGCCCAGATGCGCGCGCGCCTCGAACAGGGTCACCGCATGACCGCGCCGCGCCAGCGTCCAGGCGGCGCGCAGCCCGCCCGGCCCGCCGCCCACGACGGCGACCTTGCGGGGCGTTGCAGCGGGGTCCAGCGTTTCCTCGTCCAGTTCCAACTCGCGGCCCGCCGAGGGGTTGTGGATGCAGCCGATCGGCGCCTGGGCAAAGATCGTCGACATACACCAGTTGGCGCCGACGCAGGGCCGGATCTTGGCGGCATTACCCGACAGCGCCTTTTCGCCCCAGCGCGCATCCGACACCAGCCCCCGCGCCATGCCGACGAAATCGAGCTTGCCTTCGGCCAGGTATTGCTCTGCTTCGTCCGGATCGACAATGCGGCCCACGCCCACCACAGGGATCTTCAGCCGCTTGCGCACCGTTGCCGTCGCATCCAGCTGAAATCCGTGTTGTTCGGGCGACGTCGGGTAGATCAGCATCCGGTTGATATATGTGCCATGTGACAAGGAGATATAGTCGATCAGCCCCGTCGCCTCGAACTCCGCGGCCAGATCCGCCCAGTCGTCGGGCCGCAAGCCACCCTCGTGCCCGTCGTCGGAATTGAGCCGCATGCCCATGATCATGTCGGGGCCAAGCTCTTCGCGGCTGGCTTGCAGGATCTCCATCACGATGCGCATGCGGTCCTGCAACGTGCCGCCATAGGCGTCAGAGCGGAGGTTCGTCGCGGGCGACAGGAACTGGTTCAGCAGGTAGCCGTGCGACATGCCGTGTACCTCGACCCCGTCAAGGCCGCCCTCGCGGGAATAGCGCGCCGACAGGCGGTAGCCTTCGATGATCTCGTCGATGTCGCGGGTCGTCATCACATGCGGCATCTCGCGGTAGACGCCGCAGGGAATGGCCGACGGCGCCCAGACCGGCAGGCCGTTGGTCACCGAATTGGTCTGCCGCCCGCGATGCCAGGGCTGCGACAGCAGCAGCGTGCCGTGTTCATGCACCGCCGCCGCCAGACGCGCGTATTCCGGCACCATGCGCGGATCGAAGGCAAAAGCCTTGCCTTTGTAGGGCTGCGTCGTGGGGTGGGCGGCCATCGCCTCCATCGTGATGACGGCGGCGCCGCCGCGCGCCCGGGCGACGTAATAGGCGATATGGGCGTCGGTAAAGAGGTGATCCTTGACCAGCAGCGTGGCATGCGCGGTCATCCAGATGCGGTTGCGGGCTGTCTTTGGCCCCAGTTTCATCGGGCTGCCAAGCAGGGGATAGGCGGTCATGCGGTCTCTTTCCGGGTCAGAAGGTTGCCACCATCGGGGATTTGCAGGCAGCGCGCCTCTTGTCCCGACGGCACGGTCAGCGTTTGCGGCACCTCGCGGCGGCAGCGATCGATGGCGACGGGGCAGCGGGTGTGGAACTTGCATCCCGAAGGCAGCGCGATGGGCGACGGCACCTCGCCCTCAAGAATATGGCGCGTCACCTTGATCGACGGATCGGCCGGCAGATGCGCCGACAGCAACGCCTGCGTATAAGGGTGGGCAGGTGTCTCGAACAGCGCCTCCGCGCTGCCCTGTTCGACCACTTCGCCCAGATAGAGCACCGCGATGCGCTGGCTGATCATCCGCACCGTGCCCAGATCGTGGCTGATGAACAGCATTGCCGCCTGCGTTTCCTCGCGCAGTTCCGCCAGCAGTTCCAGGATCCCGGCCCGCACCGACAGGTCGAGAGAGCTTGTCGGTTCGTCCAGCACGATCAGCTTGGGGTCGGTGGCGATGGCGCGGGCGATGCAGACCCGCTGTAGCTGACCACCCGACAGGTTGGCGGGGGTACGGTTCAGCAAGGTGGTGCTGAGGTTGACGCGCCGCGCCAGCGCCTCTGTCCGGTCGTCGCGTTCGGATCGGGGCAACGGCATGTGCAGGCGGATCGGTTCGGCAATCAGGTCGCGGATCTTCATGCGCGGGTTCAGCGCGCTCCACGGATCCTGAAACACCATCTGCATATCGCGCCGCAGCGGGCGGACACGGCCCATGGCCAGGCGGGTGATGTCCTGTCCGTCGAATTCGATCTTGCCCTCGGTCGGGTCCGACAGCCGCAGGATGACCCGGCCCAGCGTCGATTTGCCCGACCCGGATTCGCCGACCATGCCCAGAGTCTCGCCCGGTGCAATTTCCAGATCCACATGGTTTACGGCATTGACGAACCGCCCGCCGCCGACGGGAAAGCGTTTGCACAACCCGCTGATCTTCAGCACGGGGGCGGTCATCTGCGGGCCTCCTTCGGCGGTGCGGCCTCAAGCGTTCCGGCAAAATGACACAGGCCAAAGTGGCCATCCGCCACCTCGACATTCGGCACCGGCTGGCGGCAGCGGTCGGTGGCAAAGGCGCAGCGCGATTGCAGCGCGCAGCCGGGCGGCAGGTTGTACAGATCCGGCGGCTGACCGCCGAGCGTACCGGCGCCGCCCATGCGGAACCGTTCGGGCGTCGCGTTGATCAGATTACGGGTATAGGGATGCACCGGGGCGGCAAAGACGTCCCCGACAGAGCCACTTTCCACGATGGTCCCTGCGAACATCACCGCGATGTCGTCGCAGAAATGCGCCACCACGCCCAGATCGTGGGTGATGATCATCGTCGCCATATCGAACCGCGCCACCAGATCGCGCAGCAGGTCGAGGATCTGCGCCTGCACGGTGACGTCCAGCCCTGTGGTCGGCTCGTCCGCGATCAGCAGCTTGGGCGCGTTCATCAGCGCCATCGCCAGCAAAACGCGCTGCGCCATGCCGCCGGACAGCTCGTGCGGCCAGGACCGGGCGCGGCTGGTCGGATCGGGGATGCCCACCGCCTCCATCATTTCCAGCGCGCGTTTGCGCGAGGCGTCCCGCGACCCACCTGTATGGATCTGGTGCAGGCGGACCAGTTGGTCCCCGACCCGCGTCAGCGGATCGAGCGAGGTGCGCGGGTTCTGCACCACCATCGCAATCTCTGCCCCGCGGATGCGGTTCAGGTCTGCGGGTGGCATGGTGGTCAGCTCGCGGCCCTCAAACTTGATGGATCCCGCGACGATACGCGCCGGGGGGCGCAGCAGGCCCACCACGGACTGTGCGGTCAGCGATTTGCCCGCCCCGGTTTCCCCGACGATGCCCAGAATACGCCCCGCCCGCAGCGAGAACGACACCCCGTTGAGCGCCTTGGCCACCCGCACGCGATTGTCGAGATCGCGCGAGATGAAATGAGTGTGCAGATCCTCGACCGTCAGCAGCGTCATGATGCGGACCTTTGACGCGGATCCATCAGGTCGCGCAGGCCGTCGCCCAGCAGGTTCAAACCGAAGACCAGAAAGATCAGCGCAAGCCCGGGATAGAGCGCGACCCACCACTGCCCCGACACCATGAATTCCGCACCCTGCCGGATCATCGCGCCCCATTCCGGGGTCGGCGCCTGAATGCCGACGCCCAGGAAGGCCAGCGTGGCGGAAATGCGCACGGCCCAGGCGGCGCGCACGGCGGTCTGCGCCATCGCGCCCTGAATGGCATTGGGCAGCAGATGCACGAACAGGATGCGCCAGGTGGGATTGCCCGCCGCAATGGCGCTTTCGACAAAGTTCGATGACCGCAGGGCCAGCACCTCGGCCCTCACCACGCGGGCAAAGACCGGACTGTCCAGCAGCCCCAGAACCAGGATCACGTTGATCAGAGACTGCCCGGTCGCCGCCACCACGGCCAGCGCGAGGATGATCGAGGGAAATACTCGCAAGCCGTCAAAGAACCGCATCAGCACCTCGTCCAGCATGCCGCCGCGATAGCCCGCGATCAGCCCCACCGGCACACCGATCACCAAAGACAGCAGCACGGCGGGAATGGCGATGCCGAACCCAAAGCGCGCGCCATAAATCACCCGACTGAACACATCCATGCCATTGCCGTCGGTGCCGAACCAGTGCATCGCCGACGGCGCCTGCAAAACCCGGTCGGTATAGGCCGCCACCGGGTCATGCGGCATGATCAGCGGTGCCGCGATGGCGAGCACGGCAAAGATCAGAATGATGAACAGACCAACCGCTGCGGTGGGGCTGAGCCGGACGATCCCGACAAAGCGGTTCCAGATCATGGCGCTGCGGCTGCGGTCAGCGGCGGGGTGCGAAAGATCCACCATCAGCTCAACTCCGACCGAGGTTCGATCAGATGCACGACAATGTCGATCACGATGAACACCAGCACCGAGAACAGCGCGAGGACGAGGACATAGCCCTGCACGGCGGTGAAATCGCCGCTGATGATCGCGTTCAGCCCGTATTGCCCCAGTCCACCCCAGGCAAAGACATATTCGATCAACGACATGGTCCCCACCAGCCCCGTCACCTCTGTTCCGACAAAGGTCAGCACCGGCACCGCGCTGTTGCGCAGCACCAGCTTGCGCACCATACGTTTCGGCAACCCGCAGGCATGGGCGTAGCGCACGGTGTCCGACGCCAGAACCTCGATCGCGATGGCGCGGGTTTGCTTGATAATCGGCGCGGCGGACACGATGGCAAGGCAAATGACCGGTAGCACGAGGCTGGCCGCCGCCGACCAAGCTGCCTCCCAATTGGCGGTCAGCAGACCGTCGATCAGGTAGGATCCGGTGATCGTATCGGGCGGAGAGACCAGCAGGCTCATCCGGCCAATGGCGGGCGGTGCCCAGCCCAGCAGGTAGAAAAACACAAAGATCATCACCAGCGCCAGCCAGTAGGTCGGGATCGAAAAGCCCAGCAGCGACAGCACCCGCGTAACCTGATCGAACCGGCCATTGGGCCGGAACGCCGCGCGCAGGCCGACCGGAATGCCGATCAGCGCGCCGATGCCTACGCCCCAGAACAGCAGCTCAAGTGAAATGATCGCCCGTTCGCGCACGTCCTGCAGCACGGGCCTGTTGGACAGCCAGCTTTCGCCCAGATCGCCCTGCACCACGTTGCCAAGGTAAATACCGAACTGCTGCCAAAGTGGCTGATCAAGGCCCAGATTCTCGCGGATGCTGTCGAATTCGGCTTGGGTCGCGGTGGGGCCTGCAAGCCGGCCCACGGGATCCAGCCCCCCGATCCGCACCAGCATGAAGGTGATGAACACCACCCCGATCATCAACGGAATGACCATCAACGCGCGGCGCAGCAGGAACCGGTGAAAACTCACGGAATGTCAGCCTCTTGAAAGGGAAGGCCGAGTGCCGCCGACAGGGCCGCACCCGGATCAACAGACGCGGATCAGTCGCCGCGCAGTTCGCGCCACCGCTCGTGCTCGTCCGGGTAGTAGACCCAGCCCGACACGTTGGGCGCCATCGCCTCGAAGGTCGGCGGATAGGCGACCAGAACCCAGGGCGCATCCCCGGCCCAGATCTTCTGCGCCTCGTCCATCTCGGCCATGCGGGTGTCGGTATCCAGTTCCTGCCGCGCATCGTCGATCAAGGCGTCCAGCGCCGTGTTGCTGTACTTGGCCCGGTTCGACACACCCGCGGAATGGGTCATCAGATACATCGAGTAGACGGCGTCCAGCACGATGGGCCCGTCTTCCCAGGTAAAAAAGCACATGTCGCTTTCCGCAGGCGCGGCGCGGGCGCGCATCTCGGACGAGGTGATGCGGGTCGGCACGGCGTTGATGCCGGCTTTCTTGAGCATGTCGGCTACCTGAATCGCCACCGGTTCCTGATGCCAGAAGGCGTCGGAATAGAGCAGCTCGACCGGCTCCGTAATGCCGTCGGGATACCCTGCCTCGGTCAGCAGGGCCTTGGCCTTTTCCAGATCGTAGTCGTAGTTGAAGTAGTCCTGCTTGCTGCCCGCAATGATCGGCGACACGATGGACCGCGCAATATCCGCCTGCCCGGCAAAAACCGCCGTGTTCAGCGCATCCTTGTCCACGGCGTAGTTGAATGCCTGACGCACGCGCACGTCCGAAAACACCTCGCAGGTCGGGTTCATCCGCGCGGCGGCGACCGACCGGCTGGTGGCCCGCTGGACCTTGACCTGGGGATCGGCCTGCATATCGACGACCTTCTGCATCGACGGACGGTCGATCCACTGCACCTGCCCGGCCTTGAGCAGGGTGACGCGGCTCGCCTCGGACGGGATTTCCTTGTAGATCACACGGTCGTAATAGGGCTGGCCGCCAAAGTAGTTTGGATTGGCGACAAACACCGCCTGATCGTCGGGCCTGAGTTGTTCAAGGTGATAGGCGCCATAGCCCGCGGTGTTGGACTGCATCCATTCCAATGCCCAAGGATCATCCTCGGTCACGTGTTTCTTTACCTCGGTCGTGTCGTAGATCGCCGGCACATAGAGCGTCAGCGCGCTGAGAAAGATCGCCGACGGTGCCGACAGGGTGAATTCCACCTCGTATTGCGACAGCGCCTTGACGCTTTCGACGTTGGACACGCGGGCGATGAAATTGCCGGTGCGCTTCTGATCAAAGGACTTGTTCCAGCCCCAGGCGACATCCTCGGCCGATAGTTCGTTGCCATAGGGGCTCATCACGCCTTCGCGCAGTTTGAACACCCAGGTCTTGCCATCCTCGGACACGGTCCAGCTTTCGGCCAGATGCGGTTGCAGGTCGTCGGGGTTCAGCGTGGTGACGCCGTCCACCTCCATGGTGCCGTATTTCACCAGGTTCTCGTAAACCTGCGTGACCACGTTCTGAGTGTGCGCCTTAAGCGCGTCACCGTCGAACCCTTCGGGCGCCTGAGGCGAGGCGAGGATCATCGTTTCGGCCTGCACAGCGCCCGACATCACGCCGATGGCAAGCGCCAGTGCCGCAGACAGACAACGGGTCTTTTCCGTTAGCTTCATGGTTTGAACTCCCTTGTTGGTCTTTTGTTTTATGCGGCCCGCAGGTCAGGCTGCGGTCGCTTTTTTCGGATTGAAGAAGGGCACCCGGAATTCCGACTTCACCTCGGACAGGATATTGACGACCGAATAGGACGATCCGATCCGGCGCCCGCTGTCCGGCGCCTCCATCTCGTATTTCCACGATGCCCCGTATCCCAGCGCCTTGTCGACGCTGACGATTGTGCCGCAGAACACGGTGAAATTGTGGTCGGGCACGTTGGTCACGCGCTCGCGCAGGATGGCGATGATATCCTCGGGGCGCAGGAAAGCTTTGACGCCGACATCCTGATAGAGCCGCCCGTCGACCCAGGACCGCATCACGCAATTGTCCCACGTCTCGCGCAACTCCTCGTAGGGCCAGAACACCGGGGCGACATGGTTGGCACAGGCCTGTTTCGATCCCGGGATCGACACGGTTTCCATCGCCCGGTCGGTGTGGTCCGAGCCGACGCCAACATAAAGCTGGTCCGCCATGTGCAGCACGATCTCGACCTCGCCCGAGGTCTTGTCGGTCTGCACGAACAATTCGTCATCGGTGGTCAGCGCGTGCAGCGCGATCGGATAGATCCGCGGGGCCGGCACGTCAAAGGCGATGTGGATGCCGGATTTCGCCACTTCCTGCTGATGCGCCACAGCGGTGTTCGGGTCGCGCGTGGCAGAGCCAAAGTTGTACATCCGCGTGGTCACGAACTGCGTTTCGCGCTGCGTTCCGTCCAGCGCGTCAATCGTCACGTTCAGTGTGTGGCTCATGCCATCTCCTCCAGGTCGATCAGGGCCGGGTCAAGGCCCGGGCCGATGTGCCGCCGCCACATCCAGAAGCGTTTCAGCGTACGGCCCCCGGACCCGGCGCCAAACGCCTCGCGGCCATGCAGCGCGATCAGGTTGTTCATCACCAGACATTCGCCGGGTTGCAGCATGTAGCGGAAGTTCAGCTTTGGCCGGTCGAGCAATTCGTCCAGATAATCCAGCGCCTCGCGTTGCCGGTCGGTCAGCGGCGTGCCCGCCATCTCCATTCCCGGTTCGATCATGATGCGGGCATAGTGGATGCGCAATTCGCCCTGCGCGACCTCAAGGATCGGCTTACGGATCGTCGGGCCGCGCGACGGCCAGACATGGGCCTGCGGCGCGCGGAAATGATAGGTGTCAAAGTAAAGCGGCAGCAGATCGGGCCGCTCTGCCCGGATCGTGTCATAGACGGTGCGCGCGGAAATGATCGTGCTGTCGCCCCCCGCTGCCGCCGAACGGAAGCAATAGAGCGCCAGGTAGCAAGGCGGGCGATCCTCAAGACAGCCATTGTCGGAATGTTTGGCCGACCGTTTGGAACTGGCACCGACCCGCGTCGGATCGGTGTTGGCCGCGCCGGTGTCCGCCACGGTAAAGAAACGGCGATCCTTGCCGATGCCCTGACGGATCGGCTGACCCAGATAGTTGCACACGGCCCAGGACACGATCTCGGCCTCGGCTTCGGTCCACCCTTGGTCCCCAAGGCCGCGCATGACAAAGAACCCCCGGCCACTGTCCAGCCGTTTGCGCAGATCCGGCACGTCGCGGGCCAGCGACGGTATGCGAAAATCCTGCTGTTCGACCGTATCGACGGTCAACCCGTTGGCCTTGGCAAAGTCCAGTGCGGTGGCAATCTCGGCCCGGGCCGCGTCCGGCAGCGTGTAGAACAAAGCGTCGGCGTCGCGGGCCAGATCGGCCTGCCGCCAGGCGCGGGTCTCCGGGTCTGTTGCGGGCACGGACGGGGCGGCGCCGGGTCGGGTCGAGATGTCGGTTGTCTGCACGGCAGGCCTCCTTTCAGGATCTCCAAGGCAAACAATACCGATTTCATGTTCAAAAGAAATACAATTATTCGGTTTTTTGTGTCAGGCTAGGCGCTGCTGTCGTGTTGCGACGATTCGGTCTGCCGCGCGCAGCGCCAGCGCCTGCAGCGTATTCGTCGGATTCGCCGCCGCCGAGGTGACGATGGCCGATCCGTCCGTCACGAAAAGCCCCGGCAGATCATGGGCTTCGCACCATTCATCCAGCACCGAGGTTTCGCGGTCCGCCCCCATCCGCGCCGTTCCCATCAGATGAAAGCCTGCCTCCGGCACGGTGGGCATCTCGACGAACTCCCGCGCGCCCGCCAGCGACAGGATCTCGCGCGCGCGGTCGCGGCCAAAGTCCAGCGCCTGCCGCGCCTCATCCGGGATACGGTAGACCATGCGCGCCGCAGGCAGACCATCCGATCCGGTCAGGGTGTCGGACAGGGTGACGCGGTTGTCCGGGTCCGGCGCGTCCTCGGAACAGATCGACAGGCTGTAGGCACGACCGAACATCCGCGTGAAACCGGCGTGATGCTCCCGCCCCCATGGCGCCCTGCGGCCCAACGACCCCAGCGCCGTCAGCGCCGGGCCATGGGTGCCAAGTGCCTGCATCTTTATCCCGCGACGGAACCCCCGCGCCGTGTCGGTCTCGTAATAATGATGGCTGACCAGCGCGCCCGCCGTGATGCCGCGATGGCCGTCCATCGGGTCGTCGAACAGCCCCGTGACCCGGGCCAGCGGATGCAGCATCAATCGCCGCCCGACCAGACCGCTGCGGTTCACCGCCGCTGCGCCGGGCGCGTTCAACACGAAGCGCGGTGTGCCCAGCCCGTTGGCGGCAAGGACCACAACAGGCGCGTGGGCGGCATGACTTTGGCCCGCTTCGTCCATCCAGACAATGCCGCGCGCGGCACCTTGCGGCGTAGTCAGCAGATCCACCGCACGCGCACCCGTGATCAGCCGCGCTCCGGCCCGGATCGCGGCGGGCCAGTAGGTCAGATCGGTTGTGGATTTCGCCCGCCGGGGGCAGTGCAGTTCGCACGGTCCGCAGTTGTTGCACCGTCCCATTTCGCCGCTGGTCCTGTCGCCTGCGGTCGGACCGGTGTTGATTGCGATATCTCCGGGCCACCAGGAGACACCGGCGCGATCAAATGCCTCTGCCACGCGCCGCGCCCCCGGCGACAGGCCGACCGGGGGCCGTCGCGGGGCGGTCATCGGCGGATAGGCCGGATTGCCGGGCAGTCCCGCCACGCCCATCATCGCCTCGTTCAGGTCATAATAGGGTGACAGGTCGTCATAGCTTATCGGCCAGTCGTCGCCATATCCATCCTGTGTGAACGTGCAGAAATCCGACGGGTGGAAGCGTGGGAAGTGGCACGACCACATCACCGTGCTGCCGCCCACACCGTTGAAGAACAGCGGCTTGATCTCGCTACCTGCGTCGTCGACCGGATCGTCCCAGCGGCCCCTGCGCCGGTTCGGATTGGGGTTCCATGCGCGCTGGCGGATCACCTCCCACTGCGGATCGGTTGTCGGCGAGTCGTCCGGCGCCACCCAGCCGCCGCGCTCAAGGCAGGTGACGGAAAACCCCTGCGTGGCAAGGCGCCAGGCAGCGGCGGCACCGCCCGCCCCTGCGCCCACAATCAGGATATCGCAATCAATCTCGGCCACTCATCTGTCCTGTTGCAAATACATCTTTTCGTGCATTATAGATACAATATCAGCAGGGCACCTAATCCTTTCGCGCACCGGTTCCTGCCTTAGCCCCGCGCCAGAGCACGAGGATCCGCCAATGACCAATGGGGCCATCGCCATCATCGGCGCCGCAGGCGGCATCGGCAGTGCCATTGCACGACGGCTGGCCGCTGACGGGTACGCACCGCTCGTGCTGTTGGACCGCCCCGGTCCGCCGCTCGAACTCGATCGCGGCGGAAACGGGCGGACACACGATCGGCATCGACATCACGGACCGCACATCGGTCGGCGACGCCTTCGCTCAGGCACGACAGACCGTCCCTGAGCTTTACGGTCTCGTGCTCGCAGCCGGCGTGGTCGACAATGGCAAGCTGGCGGATCTGGAGGCCGACCGATGGGACGCCATCGTGTCCGTCAACCTGACCGGTCCGTTCCTGTGCTGTCTGGCCGCCCGCGACTGGATCATCGATGGCGGGCGGATCGTCACGCTCGGCTCACTGGCTGGCCGGACCGGCGGCGTGATCACCGGCACCGCCTATGCCGCCAGCAAGGGCGGGATCGAGGCGCTGACCAAATCAATGGCGCAAGAGCTTGCCACGCGCCGCATCACCGTCAATTGTGTCGCCCCCGGCGCGGTGGAGACGCCGATGCTCGCCGCCCACCCGCCCGAGCGCAAGGCGGCGATGTCCGCCGCAACGCCGCTGAAACGTATGGGCCAACCGTCCGAGATTGCCGCCGCCGTCGCCTATCTGCTGCATGCCGATGCCGCCTTTACCACCGGGTCCGTGCTGGCGGTGAACGGCGGGCTGCGGATGGACTGACCCCCGTGGCCCCGCACCCCGTCTATCCGCATGTGTTCAGGCCGCTGACCATCGGCACGACGCAGGTCCGCAACCGCATTCTGGTGCCCGCACATACCACCAACTATGGCGAAAACGGCCTGCCGACCGACCGCCATCTGGCCTATCACCGGGCGCGGGCCGCAGGGGGTGCAGGGCTGAACATCTTCGAAGGCATCCGGGTGCATCGGTCCAGCCTTGGCCGACAACAGGGTCTGAACGGCTTTGACCCCGCATGCATCCCGCGCTTTGCCCGCATCGCCGACGCCGTGCGCGAAGAAGGCGGGCGGCTTTTTGGCCAGATCATCCATCTTGGCCGCCACATCGACGGCAATTTTGCCCGCACGCCTGCGTGGTCTGCATCGGACATTCCCTGGGCTGCGACGGCGCCTCCGCCACACCCGATGACCGACGACGAGATTGCGCTGGTCGTACAGGGCCATGCCGACGTCGCCGCGAACCTGATCGACGCCGGTCTGGACGGGATCGAGCTGACCATGTCGCACGGCCATCTGCTGCAACAGTTCCTGTCCCCCGCATCGAACCACCGCGACGATGCCTACGGCGGCACACCCGAAAACCGGCTGCGGTTTCCGCTGGCTGTGCTGCGCGCCGTGCGCGACCGGCTGGGGCCGGACCGGACGCTGGGCATCCGGATCAGCGCCGACGAATACCTGCCGGGTGGCCTGAGGCTGGACGACATGACGGGGATCGTGCGCCAGTTGGTCGACGCCGTGCAGGTCGATTTCGTCAACGTCTCGCATTCCGCCTATCACGGCAGCTACACCGTCTCGACCCAGATGGCGGACATGGCGTTTTCGATCCGGGACTTTCAGCCGCTGACCCGCGCCATCGGCTTGGCGCTGGACGGTTTGGCCCACAAACCCGTGGTGATGACCGTCTGCCGCTATCAGCAGGTGGCGCAGGCCGAAGAGATGCTGTCCAGCGGCGGCGCCGACATGGTCGGCATGGCCCGCGCGCATATCGCGGACCCCGCGCTTGTCTCCAAGGCGCAGGCTGGGCGAGAGGCCGAGACGACGCCCTGCATCGGCTGCAATCAGGGATGCGCCGGGATGCTGGCGCTGAACCTGGCGATCACCTGCCTGACCAACCCGACTGCCGGCCGCGAGGCCGACTGGCCCGCCCTCGCCCTGGCCCGGACCGATGCGCCCAAGCGCGTGCTGGTGATCGGCGGCGGCCCCGGCGGGATGGAGGCGGCGGCAACGGCCGCAGAACTGGGCCATGACGTGACGCTGATGGAACGCGCGAACCGTCTGGGCGGCGCACTGCTCTGGACAGACCGGATGCCGCTGCGGCGCGAATTCGCCACCATGCTGAACGCACAGCTGGGTCGGCTGGACCGCGCAGGCGTCACCGTGCGGTTGAACAGGTCCGCCGATGCGGCGACGGGTCAGGGCTTTGACGCTGTCATTCAGGCGACCGGCGCTGTCCCACGGGCACAGGTGCTGCCTTCGGGCAAGACCACCCTGACGCTCGAGAACGCTCTGGCCAACCCCGACGCGCTGGGTCAGGATGTGACGCTGGTCGACAGCCTGGGCACGTGGTCGGTGGTGTCGGTCGCGGAATGGCTGGCCGATCTTGGGCATAGGGTGACGCTGGTCGCGCCCACCGGCGCGCCTGGCTGGACGATCAGCATGTACAGCGCCTTTGCCCTGCGCCAGCGGCTGCGCGACAAGGGTGTGCGGGTGATCCCCGGTCAGGCGCTGGCGAATTTTTCGGGTGGCGTGGTGCATCTGACAGACCTGTCGCTGGGCACCCCCGGCGCGACATTCGCCGCCGACAGCGTGATCGCCCCGCTGGCTGCGCGCCTACAGACGCTGTTGCAGACCGGTGGCACGATGATTGCTGTCGGGGATTGCCAATCTGCCCGCACCGCGCTGGAGGCAGTGTTCGAAGGGCACGAGGCCGCCCGCAGTCTTTGATTACTCTGTGTCCGTCTCGAACCCGGCCACATGGCCACTGTCGTGCGCCCGGAACGCCCCTTGTCCGGGCAGGTCACGCCAGACGGCAAACCGATCCGATGGCGTGACCTCCCTGGCGGTCATCAGCCCATGCCAGACCTCGCAGGCGTCGAGAAAGCAGTTCACGCCGCGCGGCCAGATCAGATAGCTCAGCGCCTCGACCATCGCATCTTCTCGCAGATCCAGTGCGTAGCCCGCGCGCAGGTGGTGCGCGATGCCGGCCCGGTCGCCGCGCGCCGCCTGTACGGACAGCAGCACCAGATGCGCCAACCCGTCCGGCAACGGCCCGCGCAACGCGTCAAGGCATCGGTCGTAGGCCTCCGCCGGGTCCAGCGCAGGCAGATGGTCGGGAAAGCTGCGGGCGGCAAAACGGAAGGCCCCCAATGTCGCCGCCTGCCCGGTCACAGCGATCAAAGCCTCGGCTTCGGCATCCGTGCCGCCGGCCTGCCGGAACAGCTCCAGATGATGCGTGCCGACGTGTTCCTCGACCGCGATCAGGATGCCCAGCCAGACAGATTCACGCTGGTGCGCGGTTAGCACGCGTGGCGTGACCGTCAGGGCATTGTACATGGTCATGTAGGCGTCGTGCAGATCCGGCGCGCCCGCTGCCAGCGCACCGTGATGCGGCAACAGGAATCCTCGCGCCGCCGCCAGCCGCTCCAGCTTGGCGCGCAGATCCTCGTCGCTGTCAGTCATGCGACCCGTGGCCCCCCTGCCCCGGCATGTCGGCCCAGGTCCGGAAGGCGTCTGACGCGGGCAGATCGCCTGCCGCGATCATGTCCTTCCAGACGCCTGCGGCGGTCACAAAATACGGCACGCTGCCGGGGAACATGGTCAGGGAGATCGCCTCGGCCAGTTCATCCTCGGGCACCCTATCCGCATAGGCATGGTGCAATTGCCAGCGCAGCCCGTCCCATTGCCCGTTGCAGACCTGGATGGCGCAGGCAGTCAGATGGCACAGGCGCGCATCGGCCCCCTGCCCCGCCGACAGAACCGCGCGGTTCCAGTCGGCGCGGAAATCGATCCCGCCCAGATGAGTGGCCCAGTCGTGGCTGGCAAAGCGATAGGCGCGAAAGCCGCAGACCGTCGCGGTCAGCGACACCACCGCGCGGATCGTATCGTCACTGCCACCGGCCGCGCGGAACTTGGTGATGTGATGCGTGGCAATCTCTTCGTCCGTGGCAATCAGGATGCCGAGCCAGACAAATTCGCGGTCGTGATGCGACAGCACGCGGTCGTCCAGCGCCAGCGCGGTATAGGCCGCATCATAGGCGGTCAGCAGCGCAGGCGCGGTCAGCGCCAGCAGCCCGTGATGCGGCAGCAGGTAGCCGCGCTTGTCGCGCAAAGCCGTCAGTTTGTCCTTCAGATCGTCGCTCATGCCGCCCCTTTCTGCGCTGTCTGCCCCAGCGCCGCGATCAGCAGATCGGCGCAATGCATCCCGATCATCGTGGTCGGCGCCTGCGTGTTGTTGCTGGTCAGCGCGGGCATCACCGACGCATCGGCGATCCGCAACCCGTCGATGCCGCGCACCCTCAGGTCGGCATCCGTGACCGCCATCGCATCCGTGCCCATCCGGCAGGATCCGACGGGGTGAAACACCGTATCCGCGTTGGCCCGGATCCAGTCATCCAGTTCCGCATCGGATTGTACCGCCAAGCCGGGCCGCACCTCGGGCCCGCGCCAAGGGTCAAAGGCGCTCTGGGCAAAGATTTCTCTCAGGCGCCGCACGCCCGCGCGCAGCACGGCGATGTCGCGCGGTGCGGTCAGGTAGCCGCCGGTGATGGCCGGCGGATCAGACGGGTCGCCGCTCTGCAGACGAATCTGGCCCCGGCTTTCGGGACGCATCTGGTAGATGTTGGCGAAAAAGCCGTGACCCTGCGGGCCGGTCGCCTTGCGAAACGGCATTCGCACCGCTGCCGTGGACCGGCCCGGCAGGAAGTGCGCCTGAAGGTCGGGGATATCCAGCGCCGGGTCAGAACGGAGGAAGGCGCCGGCCTCAAGCGGGAAGCGTGCGGCGGGGCCGGTGCCGAACAGCACGGCCTGCCCCAAAGCGAGGACAGCGCGATCAGCCCGCAGCAGGCTGTGCAAGGTGACGGGTTGGGTGCAGTCATGTTCGACCCGCACCAGTAGATGATCCTGCACCCCCTGCCCGACACCGGGCAGATCGTGCAGCACCCCGATGCCATATTCTGCTAGATGATCCGCCGGGCCGATGCCCGACAGCATCAGCAGATGCGGCGTGTTGACGGTGCCGCAGCTCAGCACCACCTCCTGTGCCGCCCGGGCGGTGATCTGCTCGCGCCCCTGCGCCAGCTCGACACCGACGGCGCGGCCATGTTCCAGAACGACCCGCAGAACGTGCGCTCCGGTCAGGATCTGCAGGTTGGCGCGGGTCCGGTTGGGCGTCAGCCAGGTGCTGGCCGCACTGACCCTCCGCCCGCCGCTGATCGAGAAATCGTAGCGGCCCATGCCTTCGGGCGCGGGTCCGTTGAAATCGTCGGTCAGGGGATGGCCCGCCTGCACTCCCGCATCCAGAAACGCCTGCGACAGCGGGTTGATATCGGGAAAATCGCTGAGCTTTTGCGGGCTTGACTGGCCCTGCCCACCTTCGATGCGCTGAAATCGCGCCTCGACCGCGTCCCAGCCCCAGCCGGGCAGGCCGCGCTGCGCCCAGCCGTCGTAATCCGATGGCAGGCCCCGCGTCCAGACCATGCCGTTGATCGCCGACGACCCGCCCAGCACCTTGCCGCGTGGCCAGAACAGCTTGCGCCCGTTCAGCCCCGGTTCGGGCTGGGTGTGGTAAAACCAGTTGGCATAGCGCCCGCGCAGCAGGATGCCGGTCATCAGTGGCACCCGCAGCAGCGGATTACGGTCGCGTCCGCCCGCCTCGGTCAGCAGCACCTGCGCGTCGGTCTCCGCCGCGATCCGACCGGCGACCACCGCCCCGGCAGAGCCGGAGCCGACCACGATGATATCGGCGTGGATAACCCGGCTCATCGGGCGCCCCGCCGACAGAGGAAATATCGGGCCGCTCGGGTCATATCGCCGTCACACCGCCGTCGATCACCAGCACATGACCGGTCAGGAAACTGACCCCGGGCGCGGCCAGAAACAGTGCCGCCCGCGCCACCTCTTCTGGCTGGCCAAAGCGGCCCAGCGGGATCGACCGCAACAGCCCCGCGCGACGGGTCGGATCGGTGCGCGCCACCTCGGTCATGCCGGTTTCGATCGGGCCGGGGGCGACGGCATTGACCCGCCCGCCCCACGGCGCGAATTCCACGGCCAGCGTGCGCACCATCCCGTTCACCCCGGCCTTGGACACGGCATAAGAGGTGGCGCGCGGATGGCCGATCAGCCCGACCTGGCTGGAAAACAACACCAGCGCGCCGCGGGTTTCGCGCAGATGCGGCGCGGCGGCAGGGGCCACATGGAACGGGCCATCCAGATTGATCGCCATGACGCGGCGCCAATCGGCATCTGACGTCTCCTCGACCCCGCGAAAGTCGAAGACCCCGGCCGTCAGGATCACGGCATCCAGCCCCCCCAGCGCCTTGGCCCCGGCGTCGACCGTGGCATCCACCGCCGACGGGTCTGTGACGTTGCAGACCTGCACCGACATAGCGCCGGGGGCTGTTTCACCCGGCAGGACAGAGGCCGCGACCTGTGCCCCGGCCTCCAGCGCCAGTTGCAGCACCGAAGCGCCAATGCCGGCCCCGGCGCCCATCACCAGAAGACGCAGCCCGGACAGGTCGATCAGCGGACCCGCCGGGTGCGATGTCTGACCCACCGGGCCGCCCAACCTTACGCCGACATGTCCTGCATCTTGGCCCAGGCGCCATCGCCAAACGTCTCGTTCGCCATCTTTTCGTTCAGCGGCGCGATGTCTGTCGCCAGGCTCGACGCGTCCAGTTCGATCAGCGCGTCTTCGCCATTGGCATCCGACCATGCCTTGAGATCGGTGGCTTTCGACGCGAGACCGGCCTGATAATACGCCTCTTCCTCAAGCTCCTCGAACGTGGCTTTCAGGATCATCTGGTTCTCTTCGCCCAAAGCTTCCCAGGACGAGACGGAAATCACTTCCTTGTCGAGCGCGAGGCCAAAGTCCGGCACGACGACGTTGTTGCAGACCTCGTAGAACTTGAACTGCACGGCCGGGTTCAGCGCGGTCAGAACGCCGTCGACGATCCCGCTTTGCAGCGACAGGTAGACCTCGTTGAACGGGATCGGGGTGGGGATCGCACCAAAGAAATTCAGCGCCTCGATGCAGCCCTTGATCTGCGGCGCACGGATCTTGCGGCCCTTGAGGTCGGCCAGAGTCTCCAGCGGCTCTTTCAGCATCAGGTTGAAGCCGCCCAGACGGCCCGCACCGAGCAGACGGGCGTTGTACTTGTCCTCCAGCGCCTTGGACGCGGTGGCGCCGATGTCGCTGGACAGCACGGCCTTGGCATGCGCGCCGTCCTTGAAGAAATAGGGCGAATACATCACGTCGTATTCGTTGGTGCCGGTATAGGCGCCGTTGTAGACGTCCAAAGCGCCCAAGGCCATGGATTCGATCAGTTCCTTTTCCCCGCCCATGGTGCCTGCAAAGATCTCGAACGACAGCTCGCCGCCGGTCTTTTCGGACAGCGTGTCCGATAGCTTGGCGTTGAACGTGTTGGACAGCGTCTGCGGCCCGCCCGCATTGCCATAGCGCAGCACGGTGGCGGCCATCGCGTGGCGCGGCAGCATCCCTGCGGCCAGCGCGGCGGCGGCCGAAGCCATAAGCTGTCGGCGGGTCAATCCAGTGATCATTGTGTCGTCCTCCTGTTGGTGTGTCATGTCCTGCCTAACGAAGCAGCAGGGTGGGTAGTATCAGGGTGATCCACGGCACGTAGGTCAGCAGCAGCAGCGCCGCCCAGAGCACGCAGTAAAACGGCAGACCGCCGCGAAAGACCTCCATCATGCCGATGCCGGATATTCGGGCCATGACAAACAGGTTCAGCCCCACGGGCGGCGTCACCATGCCCAGAACAAGGTTGAACACCATGACCAGCCCGAAGTGGATCGGATCGACCCCCAGCGACGTCATCAGCGGAAAGAAGATCGGCGACAGGATCAGCATGAGCGGCAGCGCATCCAGGAAGGTGCCCAGCACCAGCAGCAGCAGGTTGATGATCATGAACAGCACATAGGGGTTGTCCGAAATCGACAACAGCCAGGATTGCACCATCCGCCCCAACCCGGCCAGCACTGCAATCTGGCCAAAGATCTGGCTGAACGCGACCGTCATCATCAGGATCGCCGTGGTCATCGCCGCCGCCACAGCCGCCTGAAAGAACCCTTTGAGCGTCATGTCGCGGTACACCACCACGCCGATGATCAGCGTATAGAGCACAACGATCGACGCGGCCTCGGTTGGGGTGGCGATGCCGAAGATCTTGGTCACGATGATGATCAGCGGCGCACCCAGCGGCAGGATGCCCGCCCGCATGGCGCGCTTGCGCTCGGCCCAGCTGGCCTTGGGCTCAACGGGGATGTCATAGCGCCGCGCGATGAAGCCGCTGACGCCGATCAGCCCGACATACATCACGATCCCGGGCAGGATGCCGGCGATGAACAATTCGCCCACCGACAGGTTGGCGATGGACGCCAGCAGGATGAACAGGATCGACGGCGGAATGATCGGCGCCATCGCCGCCGAGGCAGAGATGACGCCGGCCGCATAGCGCGCCTTGTAGCCGCGCCGCGTCATCTCGGGGATCAGGATCGACCCGGTCGCCGCTGCATCGGCCACGGCAGAGCCTGAGATGCCGGCCATGAACAGGTTCGACGTGATGCCGACATTGGCCAGCCCGCCGGGCCGGTGCGCGACAAGACTGGCGGCAAAGTCGATCAGGCGGCGGGTGACGCCGGCCTTGGTCATCAGCTCACCCGCCAGCACATACATCGGGATCGCCAGCAGGGCGTAGCTGTCGACGCCGCTGGTCACGGTCTTGGTGAACAGCACCGGGTTCACGGGACGTCCGTCGAACTGGCTGGCGGCGATAAAGGCAAGTGCGGCCATGCCGACGGCAAAGGCGATGTCCATGCCCAGCATGACAAACAGGAACAGCAGGAGGATGCAGATGGTCAGCAGCATGTCCGGCTCTTTCTGTCCTGCGCGCCGGTCACTCCGCGTCCAGCCTCTGCCGGGACGGATCCTCGCCCAGCGGCACCGGGTCGTCCACATGGCCGCGCAGCAGCCGCGCGATGCGCCAGACCTCGTTGATCAGCAGCAGACCGACGCCGACCGGCAGGGCCCAGAACGTCAGGCTGTCATTCAGCCCGGTCGCGAGCGACGTCGACCGCTGCGTCAGTTGCAGGATCGGCCATGAATACCACAGGATCAGCAGCAGCATGACCACGGTCAGTGCGTGCATGACCAGTTCGATCACCCGGCGCGGACCGGCCCGGACCCTGTCGATCAGCAGGGTCATCCGCAGGTTCGAGCCAGAGAAATGCGCAAACGCCGCACCGATGAAAATCATCCACACAAACAGCAGCTTGGGCAGCTCCTCGCCCCACATGGGCGGCGCCGAAAAGACATAGCGCATGAGGACAGAATACAGCACGAGGCCGGTGAACACGACCAGGATGACGCCGCATACGGCCTCTCCCAGCCTGCGGAACGCCGCGAACGCCGCCAGTCCCCTCATCGTGCGTCAGACCCCCTATCACAGAGCCACACATGCGGGTCAGCCCAACCATCTGTATCTCTTTTCGTTCACTTACTGTCTTATAACTAAAACAACTTGTCTACGGATTTTTAAACATCCTCGCAGGCAGACCGCCTTGACACCGGGCGGATGCTGGCAAATGCGTCGCTGTCATGCCGCGCCTCAGACGCCGGGCTTGCAGCCCCGACACGGGGCACAGACCGCCCTCAAGATCCTCCGGACATCCCGTTCCCATCGTCGCAGACCGATGCGGTTGCACAGCCGGATCGGGCCGTGGTCCCGACCGCCGCATCTGCATTTGCGTGTAATGGGCGGGCGACGCCACCGGACCATTCGGGCACGGCCACGTCGGCTCGAATCCCACCCGATTGTCAGATTGCACCCGATCCCGGGTTGCCTGTCCCGGCCATCGAAGGGTTAATGCGGCAAAGAATTTTCCGCAATCGAAGGAGCCCACGGCATGACGGTCGTAACATGTGAGATCCGGGACGCCATTGCGCATGTGATCATCGACAACCCGCCCGTGAATGCCTTGTCGCAGGCCGTGCGGGCGGGGTTGATGGACGCCTGTTCCAGGATCGCGCAGGCGCAGGTCCGGCCGGTGGTCCTGTCCTGCGCCGGGCGCACGTTTGTTGCGGGGGCCGACATCCGCGAGCTGGGCAAGACGCCGCTGGAACCGTACCTGCCGGATGTGCTGGCGGGGATCGAAGCATCGCAGGTGCCCTGGGTCGCGGCGATCCATGGCACGGCGCTTGGCGGCGGGCTGGAACTGTCGATGGCCTGTCATGGCCGTTTCGCCGCGGCAGGGGCAAAGCTTGGTCTGCCAGAGGTCACGCTGGGCATCATTCCCGGCTCTGGCGGCACCGTGCGCCTGCCGCGTCTGGTGCCGATGGCCGAGGCCGTTACGCTTGTCACAACCGGCAAGCCGATTGGTGCCGATGTGGCCGCCAAGATCGGTCTGGTTGATCGTCTGAGCAACAGGGATCTTCGGGCCGAGGCCGAAGCCTATGCCGATGAACTGGCCAGGCGCGGCGCGCCGCAACCGACGATCACTCGTCCGCTAAGGTCGGGCGAGGCGGTTGACTGGGCGGCACAGGCGGCGCACCTGCAGAAGAAATCGCGCGGCGCTGCGGCACCGCTTGAGGCGCTGGCCGCCTTGAAGGACACCAGCCAGATGACCGGACCACAGGCGCTGGCGGCGGAGCGCGCGCGGTTCCTGAAACTGGCCGCGTCAGAGGAATCCGCCGCATTACGGCATATCTTCTTTGCCGAGCGTGGGGCCGGTCAGGCGCTCAAGGCTGACGATGCGGAACCGGCCGATCTGTCCCGCGTCGGCGCGCGCGGCACCTCCACCCGCCGCCACCGACAGCACGCGCATTCCCCAGCCCGGACCGGCCCGCCCGACGCCCCCCAGGCGGCAGGGAGGGTGGGACGGACCGGGCGGGCGGCGGAGGACAACAGTTCATTCACACCACCCTCCCTTCGGCCTTTCATCCGAGCCCGAACGGCCGCGCAGGATGACGCCTGACGATGGCTGGCAACGCCGGCGATCGACAGGCGCCCGGGAGGCCGGAGGCGACGCCGCTCCGTCCCCTACCGGGGGATCGGGAGCGCTGCGGTGCCGATGCCGCGTCCCGGCCCGCCAGCCCTGCCGATCGCGTTCAGCCGATCGGGAGGGCGCTGCGGGGGGCGATCCAATACTGATTGGGTCCACACTTATAAGAGAACGATTCAGAATCAACCTTGAAGGCGCTTCGCCCGATCCGGCACTCTTTGGATCCGGGCCCCGGCTCCCGCGCCGTCATGGGTCTGCCCGGGACCCACGTTCCTCCTATTCAAGAGATTTGCGCCAACCTCCCGGAGAGCCTCGTTCGTCCGAAGTCCGACCCGTTCGCCGAACGACGCCGTGCCAACCCCCTCTCGATTTCTAGCCATTTGACTTCCTACCGCGCCTCGTCCGAAATCACTGACGCCCCCTATTCCGCTCGACAGGGCCGGCATGACGATATTGCCCGATACCGCCCGAACGAGAAATGGAGTGGCGAGTAGAAAGCCCTTTGCCATCATGATCATCATCAAAAGCGGAACGACTGCGCCGATACGGTCGATCGCATCCGCATCGGCGAGGCGATCGATGACTGATTGCGAGACACCGATGATGGTTGCAAAGATCCCGGCTATAAAAACTGGATACATTCCAAAGGAGATCAGCGCTGATAGCCAGCGTGCAAAGTAGTCTTTAGTAACTTCGAACAGGGTCAGAAAGATCATTATCGGAGCAAGCCCGATCAAGAGTGCGATCATCAATCGCGAGGCTATCAGAAAGAACGCAGCTAGACCGCCGAGAAGAGAAAGGAGAAAGGTCCCCAAGACGGCCATGAAGCCACCCGCGACCCAAATCATGTTTTCACCGATTCCGTTCAAGTATTCAGCGAACTCACCGATGATATCATCAAATGATTCCGCGAAAGTACCAGAAGGACCGGGCGTCCCTCCACCGACGGACATGACCAACGAACCTGCGATACTATCAATTCCAGTCAGAATAGCCGTCGAGAACGAATTGAACTGCGCCCAATTTGTCGAGAATAGTCCGACCAAGGTGAGCTTTACAGCGAGCCAAAATGCCGTCCTCCCGTCCATCGAGCGAACTTGAAGCGCCATGTTGATAAATACGAGGGTAACAAGAAGTGTCATTGCTAAAATCATGACGGAACCGACTGTCGAGGCAATAGCGCCGAATTGGGACTCAGCAGAATCTTGGAGAAAGCCATCGGCTGTTTCCACGAGGAACGTCACAATACTCATTGGAGACCCCTCCTAACGCCAGTTGCCTGCCGCCAGGCAGATATTACGGAGGCAATGTCGTGTTTGTCAGATCATGGCTCAGTTCGGCCTATCGGACTGGCCGAACTACTGGCATGCAGGATAGTTGGCGCGGTCCGCTTCGGTTACATCTACTGGGCACACGTCAGTGATTGGTGTGTTCATCAGATCAGCTTCGGTCGTGAAACCGTCATCCACACAGGCTGACAGCATGATGATGAACGAAAAGTGAGGTGCCCCTAGATTTGTAGACGCTTTGCCCCCTAACTTTGAGGCTAGGAGGCCGAGATGGGGACAAGCAATTACAGCGACGAGTTCAAGCGGGATGCGGTGCATCAGATCAGGGTGCGCGGGTACCCGGTTCGGGAAGTCTCGAAGCGTTTGGGGGTGAGTCCTTATTCACTCTACAAGTGGCTCAAGCTGTTCGGGGAGCCGGTGCCGAAGCCGGGCGTGGACCACGAGGCCGAGAACCGGCGCCTTAAGCGCGAGCTGGCTCGGGTGACCGAGGAGCGCGACATTCTAAAAAAGGCAACGGCGTACTTCGCGCGCGAGTCCCAATGAAGTACGCCTTCATCCGGGCGCATCGTGCGGAGTTCGGCGTCCGGGCCATGTGCCGGGTGCTGCGGGTCCATTTCTCCGGCTTCTATGCTTGGCTCAAGGAACCATTGAGCCATCGTGCGCAGGAGGATGCGCGCCAGACCGAGATGATCCGGCAGGCTTGGAGCGACAGCGGCAAGGTCTACGGCTATCGCAAGCTGACGGACGATCTGCGTGACCAAGGCGAACGCATCTCAGAGAACCGTGTTTCCCGGTTGGCATCGCTGGCCGGGATCGCCGCGCAGATCGGCTATAGGCGCCTGAACTGGCCCCCCTTTCGACCGGACACTCAGGCATAACCATGGAGGCTTAGGAATATCCCTAAGCACGTGCTTATGTCTGACTTTGAGATCATCACCGATGGCGGCCGCAGGCGGCGCTGGTCGTCTTCCGAGAAGCTGCGGATCGTCGAGGAGACGCTGGACGAGACCGCCAGCATCTCGGTTGTGGCGCGCCGCAATGGTGTGGCTCCGAACCTGCTGTATCGTTGGCGACGTCTGATGCTGGAGGGAGGGGCTGTGGCCGTGTCCGGAGACGATGACGTCACGAGCAATCGCGCCGTCCGGCAGATGGAAGATCGCATCCGTGAGCTGGAGCGCCAGCTCGGGCGCAAGACCCTTGAGGTCGAGATCTTGAAAGAGGCGCTCGACAAATCACACTCAAAAAAACTGACGTGGCTTGCGCAGTCGCAGCCGAAGGAAGGTTCCCGATGAGCGTTGTGGCCGAGACTCTGGGCGTCTCCAGATCGAACCTGCACGCCCGCGTGACGGGAGGCGCGACGCCGCGTCGGCGCTATCATAAAGCGCAAGACGCGGCGATCGTGCCGTTGATCACATCGCTGGTGGCGGCGCGACCGACCTACGGATACCGCCGGATTACAGCCATTCTGAACCGGCAGTTGCGTGCCACGGGCGCAACGCCTGTTAACCACAAACGCGTCTACCGGATCATGCAGGCCCAGAACCTGCTGCTGGCGCGGCGCTACTCCGAGCGATCCGACCGCGCCCATAACGGCAAGGTCGTGACCATGCGCTCGAACCTGCGCTGGTGCAGTGACGGCTTCGAGTTCACCTGCTGGAACGGCGACATCGTTCGCGGCGCCTTCATCATCGACGCCCACGACCGCGAGATCATAGCCTGGTGCGCCGTCGCAAACGGGGGCATCAGCGGATCTGACGTGCGAGACATGATGCTGGCGGCGGCGGAGGCGCGGTTCGGCGGCCATCGCGCACCGCACTCCGTCGAGATGCTCAGCGATAATGGATCGCCCTATATCGCCAAAGACACCCGCATCTTTGCCCGGCAGCTTGGCCTGAAACCCTGCTTCACCCCGGTGAAGAGTCCGCAAAGCAACGGAATATCAGAGGCCTTCGTCAACACGCTGAAGCGGGACTACGTGAACGTTACGCCGCTGCCAAACGCCACCACCGTCCTCGGATTGATCGCCGGGTGGTTCGAGGACTACAATGAAAATCACCCGCACTCGGGGCTGAAGATGCGCTCACCACGCGAGTTCATCGCAGCCAAAACCGCAACCGCCTGAGTGTCCGGTGAAACGGGGGCAAGATCAGCGCCGCCCTGGCCGATATGGCGGCAAGCCCGGAGTGGTTGCAGAGAACAGGCTGGAGCAGCGCTTCGCGGCGTCTCTGCCCGATCAAGTCTGGGTGACCGACATCACCTACATCAGGACCCATGAGGGGTGGCTGTATCTGTGCGTCGTCATCGACTTGTTCTCTCGCCGCGTGGTCGGCTGGTCGGCCCAATCGCGCATGACGACGGACCTCGCGCTCCAAGCCCTGCTGATGGCCGTCTGGCGACGCAAACCGTCCGACCAGGTCACAGTCCATTCAGATCAAGGCTCGCAGTTCACCAGCCGCGAATGGCAATCCTTTCTCGGCCAGCACGGCCTCGTAGCCAGCATGAGCCGGCGCGGGAACTGCCACGACAACGCGGTCGCCGAGAGCTTCTTCCAGCTTCTGAAACGGGAGCGTATCCGGCGTCGTACCTACCCAACCCGCGATGCCGCAAGGCAGGACGTGTTCGAATACATCGAGATGTTCTACAACCCGAAGCGCAAGCACACGAACAACGGCATGCTGTCGCCCGTTGAATTCGAGATCAGGCAGCAGAAACTGAACGAGGCAGGCGTCTAGGAAACTAGGGGCACCTCAGATAGTCCATCTTCATTGAGCCGCACTGTCACAAAAAGGGCGACATATTTACCAAACTCACTCATCTAGGTGTTTGCCAACAGATGGGTGCAGTATATGGTCTACTATTGCGTGCTATGGTTCGCGTAATTGCACTGCGCAGGCCGAAACATCAATCGCCACCCCGGTCGAGCTCGATATCTAAACGCAGGCGAAATCCAGCAGAGCGGTTTTTTTGCCGGATGTGGGAAAAGCGCAGATTGACAACCACATGCGAGAAAACGCGCCACTCTTTCTGACGATGGCGCCGATCTCTGCAAACATGTCCTGCAACAGTTTAGCCCGCTCACAATCGGTTCGGCACGCGGTCGCCTGAAGATTGTGGATAGCCTCTGCTCAAGCTGGACTGTAACGATGGCTGTTAGTTGCCTCAGAGAACATAATTGAATTCAATTCGAGCGCACGTGCCTTCACCGATCAAAGACGCTACAGCGCTGGAGGATAATTTGGGGGATAAGCTCAAGGCTTAAACAATTTCTTTTATAAAAACAAAACTTTGGCCATTTTGTTGGTGCGGGTGAAGGGACTCGAACCCCCACGCCTTGCGGCGCCAGAACCTAAATCTGGTGCGTCTACCAGTTCCGCCACACCCGCATCGGCGGCGTGATAGCACCGCCCGTCCGTGCCGCCTAGACCCGCGATGATGTCGGGGTCTGGAGAGCGCGAAGAACCGCGGGGAGCGCCTCGGGCAGGTCTTCCGCGATCAGACCAGGGCCGAAGGCGTGCGCCGCTTCGACATGGCACCAGGCGGCGGAGGCGGCGGCATCCATGGGCGCGAGGCCGCGGGCCAAAAGGCCTGTCACCATCCCGGCCAGTACATCGCCGGTTCCCGCGCTGGCCAGCCATGGCGTCGTGCGGTCGTAGGCGGCGGCGTGGACGCGCGCCGCGCCGGACGGCGCCGCGATCACCGTGTCCGGTCCCTTGAAGAGGACAACGCAGCCGGCACGGGCGGCGGCCGCACGGGTCGCGTCGAGCTTGGAGAAGGCCGGGCCCTCGGTTGCGGGGGCCACCAATGCGTCGGCAAGATCGGGGAAGAGACGCGCGAATTCACCCGCATGGGGCGTCAGGACGCAGTTTTCGGGCAGGCCCGCAAAGGGATCGTTGCGGCCCGCGAGGAGGGTCAGGGCGTCGGCGTCGAGAACCAGCGCGCGACCCGATACGATGGCGGCCTCCACCAGCCCGACCCCGCGCGCATAGGTCCCGAGGCCCGGCCCGAGGCACAGGGCGTTCAGCCGCGCATCCTTCAACAGCGCCTCCAGCGCCTCGCCGTCGTCGCAACGCCGCAGCATGATCGCGGTAAGCTGCGTCGCGCATTCCATCAACGCGCCGCCGGGTGCCGCGACGGTCACCAGCCCCGCCCCGATGCGCAGGGCTCCGCGCGCGGCCAGCCGGGCGGCCCCGGTGCGGCCCATCCCGCCTGCGAGGACCAGGGCGTGGCCGTGATCGTATTTGTGAACGCTTCCACCCGGAAACGCACGCGCCTTGTCCCCGACCCAGGGGCCGCCCGATGGGTCCCGGACGGGCGCTCCGACCAGCCGGATTGCGCCATCGGAACGGTCCAGATCCTTGTCGGCGGCCAAGCCGATATCCACGACAGCCAGCTTTCCGCATAGGCCCGGACCGTGTCCCAGATAATGCCCGGGCTTCGCGGTGTGGAACGTAACGGTAAGATGCGCGCCAAGTTCGGAGACGTGACCGGCGGCCATCAATTCCCGGCCGGAATCCGCATCCACTCCCGACAAGATGTCCAGCGCGACGACGTAGGGGCGCGAGGGCGAGCTCGTGCCCCGGAAATCGTCGACCACGGAGCGGTGAAAGAACGCGTTGAGAGCCTCCGGTACGATGAAGGGACGGGAGAGGCCTGTCCCGAACAGCGCGTCGATGACAAGGTCGGGGGCCGTGTCGCCGATGCCCCATGGGGCGGCGTTGTCGGCCAGCGAGTGAACCGGCCCCATCGCGCACCATCTTTCGTGGTTGGCCCGCGCATCCGGCGGCAGGTTTCCGGCATCTCCGAGGAGGAACGCCGTCACCTCCCATCCCCGCTCTGCCAGCAGGCGTGCGACTACGAAGCCGTCGCCGCCATTGTTCCCCGGCCCACAAAGCACAACCGTACGGCCCGGAGAGTTGGCGAGGTCAGGCCATTCGGCGAGGATCGCGGCCACCGCGCCACGGCCGGCCCGCTCCATGAGGTCGCGCCCGGCCACGGCACCCAACTCGATAGCCGCGGTCTCCAACGCTCGCATCCGGGCCGCGGTCAGAAGCTCCCGATCCATCTCTTCCCCAACTGCCTTGCGATTGGTCACCGTGCCTCATTATTAATCACCACACATCGAATCCCCCGGTCCGGCGGTGCGGCCCCGACCCTATCGGATTGTCCCTTCCGGTCCGCCCATGTTGTGACCCCTGCGACACCGGGAACCGGGGAGGACGCGCCATGAAGAAGATCGAGGCCATCATCAAGCCCTTCAAGCTGGACGAGGTCAAAGAGGCCCTCCAGGAGATCGGGATACAGGGCCTGTCGGTGACGGAGGTCAAGGGCTTCGGACGCCAGAAGGGGCATACGGAGCTCTATCGCGGCGCCGAATACGTGGTCGACTTCCTCCCGAAGGTGAAGGTCGAGGTGGTCTTGGCCGACGACATGGTCGACGCCGCCATCGAGGCCATCGTGGCCGCCGCCCGCACCGACAAGATCGGGGACGGCAAGATATTCGTCACCGCCGTCGAGCAGGTCGTCCGCATCCGCACCGGAGAGACGGGCGCGGACGCCATCTGACGGCCGCGAACCAACCGAAAACACCATATCGAGGGGAATACCATGAGCAAGGACGCCGTCCTCAAGCAGATCAAGGATGAGGAAGTCGAATATGTCGACATCCGCTTCACCGACCCGCGCGGCAAGTTGCAGCACGTGACCGTGATGGCCGATCAGGTCGACGAGGACTTCATCGACGAGGGGTTCATGTTCGACGGGTCCTCCATCGCGGGATGGAAGGGGATCGAGGCGTCGGACATGAAGCTCATGCTCGATACCGAGAGCGCGTATATCGACCCGTTCTACGCCGAGAAGACCATCTGCATCCATTGCTCCGTGGTGGAGCCCGATACCGGCGAGGCCTATGATCGCGACCCGCGCGGCACGGCGCAGAAGGCGGAAGCGTATCTCGTCTCCTCCGGGGTGGGCGACACGTTCTATTGCGGGCCGGAGGCGGAGTTCTTCCTGTTCGACGACGTGCGCTTCTCCAACACGATGAACAAGGTCGGCTTCGAGGTCGATGCCGCCGACGCCTCCTGGAACTCGGGTACCGAATACGAGATGGGCAATATGGGTCACCGCCCCGGGATCAAGGGCGGCTACTTCCCCGTGAACCCGACCGACGCGGCACAGGACCTGCGCTCCGAAATGCTGTCGACGATGAAACGCATCGGGATGAAGGTGGACAAGCACCACCACGAGGTTGCGTCCTGCCAGCACGAGCTGGGCCTGATCTTCGACAGCCTGACCAAGCAGGCGGACGAGCTTCAGAAGTACAAATACGTCATCCACAACGTCGCACATGCCTACGGCAAGTCGGCGACGTTCATGCCCAAGCCCATCGCGGGCGACAACGGCACCGGGATGCACGTAAACATGTCGATCTGGAAGGATGGCAAGCCGCTCTTCGCGGGCGACCAATACGCCGACCTGTCGATGGAGGCGCTGTATTTCATCGGCGGCATCCTGAAGCACGCCAAGGCGCTGAACGCGTTCACCAACCCCGCGACCAACAGCTACAAGCGCCTGATCCCCGGGTTCGAGGCGCCCGTCCTTCGCGCCTATTCGGCCCGCAACCGTTCGGGCTGCGTCCGGATCCCGTGGACCGAGTCGCCCAAGGCCAAGCGGGTCGAGGCGCGCTTCCCCGATCCGTCCGCGAACCCGTATCTGTGCTTCTCCGCGCTGCTGATGGCGGGCCTCGACGGGATCACCAACAAGATCCATCCGGGCGAGCCGTCGGACAAGGACCTCTACGACCTGCCGGCCGAAGAGTTGGCGTCGATCCCGACCGTCTGCGCGTCCCTGCGCGAGGCGCTGGACGAGCTGGAGAAGGACCACGAGTTCCTGCTGGCCGGCGACGTGTTCACCCGCGGCCAGATCGAGGGCTACATGGCGCTCAAATGGGACGAGGTCTACGCGTTCGAGCATACGCCGCACCCGGTCGAGTACCAGATGTACTATTCCTGCTGAGGTTTCGGCGGCGACAGGAGAGAAGGGGCGTCCCGCGGGGCGCCCCTTTCGCGTCGGCGGCAGGTCTTGGCGCAGATGTGAGATATGTGACGGACCGATTGCGCTATACTTGGGCCATCCAACAGGGAGAACCCGATATGCTGACCCGCCACCTCGCCCCGCTCCTGACCGCGGCGCTCCTCGCCGCCATGCCCGTCGCGGCGCAGGAGACGCCCGCGCCCGACGACGCCCGCGTCTATTTCGTGAACCTGGAGGACGGCGCGACCGTGACCTCTCCCGTGACCGTCATCTTCGGCCTGTCGGGTATGGGCGTCGCCCCGGCGGGGACCGAAAAGGAGATGACCGGCCATCACCACCTGCTCGTCAATCGTCCCGCCTTCGGATCCGAGGATGCCGAAGAACTGGCCTTCGGGATCCCGGCCGACGACAACCACGTCCATTTCGGCGGCGGCCAGACCGAGACGGTGGTGGAGCTTCCGCCGGGCACGCATACGCTGCAGTTGGTGATGGGCGACCTGAACCACGTCGCCCATGTGGCACCCGTCATGTCCGAGGTCATCACCATCACCGTCGAATAGGGGCCCGGCCGGGACGCTACATCTTCACCCGCGCGCCCTCGGGATCGTAGAGCGGGCGGGTGGAGGCCTCGGCGCCGACCCGACGTCCCGCCACTTCGATCTCGTACCGCGATCCCAGCATCTCCGCGACGCTTTCGCCCGCGCAGGGTACGTAGCCCAGCCCGACCGACCCGCCGAGCGTGTGACCATAGGCGCCCGAGGCGATGTGGCCGACGATCGCCCCGTCCCGGACGATCGGCTCGTTGTGGTAGAGCATCGGTTCGGGGTCGGTCAGGCGGAACTGCACCAGACGCCGCTGCAGCCCCTCCTCCCGTCGCCGGAGCACGGCGTCGCGACCGATGAAATCCGGCTTGGCGGTGCGGACGGCAAAGCCGAGGCCCGCCTCGACCACATGATCCTCGGGCGTGATGTCGTGGCCCATATGGCGGAACGCGCGCTCGATCCGGCAGGAATCCATCGCGTGCAGGCCGACGGGCCGGGCGACCGTCCCCGCCTCCAGCAGCGTTTCGAGCGCATGGGCGGCCATGTCGGAGGGGACGTAGATCTCCCATCCCAGCTCGCCCACATAGGAGACGCGGTGCGCGCGGGCGAGGCCCAGGCCCAGCTCGATCTCCCGCGCGGTGCCGAACGGAAAGCCGTCGCCGTCGAAAGCGTCAGGGCTGATGGCGCCCATCACGTCGCGGGCCTTTGGGCCCATCACGGCCAGCACTGCCTCCCCCGCCGTCACGTCGGTGATGACGACGTTCGCGTCGGCCAGATGGCGACGGAGCCACGCCTCGTCCCGGACCCGGGTGGCGGCGGGCGTGACCATCAGAAAGGCGGTCTCCGACAGGCGGGTCACGGTCACGTCCGCCTCGATCCCCGCGCGGGCATTCAGCATCTGGGTATAGACGATTCGGCCCGTGGCGACCGACAGGTCGGCGCCGCAGACGCGGTTCAGGAACGCCTCCGCGTCCCGCCCCTCGATCCGGAGCTTGCCGAAGGAGGACAGATCGTAGAAGCCCGCACCCGTGCGGATCGTCTCGTGTTCGCTGGCGGAATTGTCGAACCAGTTCTGGCGGCCCCAGGCATAGTCGTAATCCCGCGACTGCCCCGGATCGGCGAACCAGTTCGCCCGCTCCCACCCGGCGAATTCGCCGAACGCGGCGCCGAGATCGGCCAGATGGGCGTGAAACGGAGAGCGACGGACGCCGCGGGCCGTCGCCTTCTGCCGGAAGGGCCAGTGGTCGGCATAGAGCAGGCCGAGCGTCTCGGTCGCGCGTTCCCGCAGGTAGCGGCGATTGCGCTGGAAAGGCTGATTGCGGGCGATGTCCACGTCCATCAGGTCGAACGGCATCTCGCCATCCTCCATCCACTGCGCAAGCGCCATGCCCGCGCCGCCCGCCGACTGGATCCCGATGGAATTGAAGCCTGCCGCGACCCAGAAGCCGGGCCGTTCGGGCGCGGGGCCGAGATGATAGGCATCGTCCGGCGTGAAGCTCTCGGGGCCGTTGAAGAACGTGTGGATACCCGCCTCCGCCAATAGCGGCAGCCGCTCGACCGCGCGTTCCAGAATCGGCTCGAAATGCTCGAAATCGGGAGGAAGCTCGTCGAACTCGAAGCTCTCGGGGATGCCGTCCATGCCCCAGGGCTTGGCCACGGGCTCGAACGCGCCCAGAAGGATCTTGCCCGCATCCTCCTTGAAATAGGCGCATTCGTCCGGCACCCGCAGGACCGGCAGGCGGGCCAGATCGGGGATCGCTTCGGTCACGATGTAGAAATGTTCGCAAGCGTGGAGCGGGACGCCGACGCCCGCCATGCGGCCGACCTCGTGCGCCCACATGCCCGCGCAGTTGACGACGTGGTCGGCGACGATGGTGCCGGTTTCGTCGCCCCGGGACCAGCGTACGCCGCTGGCCCGATCACCATCCGTCTCGATGCCGCAGGCGCGGACGCCCTCCATCACGACCGCCCCGTTCTGCCGTGCGCCGCGGGCGAGCGCGTGGGCGATATTGGCCGGATCACCCTGTCCGTCGCCGGGAAGCCAGACGCCCCCGGTGACCCCGTCGAGATTGAGGCCGGGATAGCGGTCCCCGGCCTCCGCGGGCGAAAGCTCCTCCACCTCGACCCCGAAGGCGCGGGCCATGGACGCGCCGCGGAGCAACTCCTCCCGCCGCGCCTCGGTCAGGGCCACGGAGACGGAGCCGGTGCGGCGCAGGCCCGTGGCCACGCCCGTCTCCGCCTCCAGCCCCGCATAGAGATCGGCGGAATATTTCGCGAGCCGGGTCATCCGAGCCGAAGCGCGCAGTTGCGCGATCAGGCCCGCGGCGTGCCAGGTGGTGCCGCAGGTCAGCCGCTTGCGTTCCAGCAGGACGACATCGGGCCAGCCGAGCCGCGTCAGATGGTAGGCGACGGAACAGCCGATGATGCCGCCCCCGATAATGACGGCGCGGGCGTGGGTCGGGACACTCATGCGCGGAGCCTTTCATGGGCGGGGTCGAAGAGCGGCGCGTCCGGGTGGGTCCTCGCGGGAACGCGGCGGCCGAAGACTTCCACCTCGACCGGATCGCCCGGAGAGATTTCCGCCGACAGCATGGCAAGGGCGACGGGGGCGCCGATGCGGTGACCGTAGGCGGCGGAGGTGACCTCCCCCACTCGCGCATCCCCGCGCCAGACCGGCGACATCGGCAGCGCATCTATCCCGATATCCTCCAGCGTGAGCGGCAGGAGGCGGCGCGCGGGGTCGGGCCCGGGATCGCGAAGGAAGCGGCCCGCGCCCACCTCCGGGAGGGTGTAGCCGGGCGAGAGGTCGGTGCCCCAGGCGCGGAACCCCTTCTCGATCCGCATCGAGTTCGAGCGCCCACATGCCGAAGGGTTTGACGCTGCCGAGCGCCGCGTGGATCGCGAGAATGTCGTCGCGGGCGGCGTGGATTTCCCAGCCGAGTTCGCCCGCGAAGCTGACCCGGGCGAACATGGCGGGCCGGTCCGCGATGCGGGCGGGCTGGACCGACAGCCATGGCCGCGTCAGGTCGGCATCGGTCAGCGGGCTAAGGATGCGCCGCGCGTCGGGGCCCGTGACGAGGAGGCAGTAGACCCGTTCGGTCGTGTCCTCGAGGGCGGCCGGGTCGCCGAGGGCGGCGGTCAGCAGATCGCGGTCGTGGTCCCGCGCCACGGCCGCGCCGATCAGGGTCGCGGTTTCCTCCCCGGTCCGGAGCATCGACAACTCGGTCGCGAACCGGCCCGTCGGTCCGTCGAAATAGACGAGCCCGACGCGGCCCACCTTGGGCAGGTGGCTCGACGCGGCGCGGGCGAGAGCCGCGAGCGAGTCGGCGCCCCGGATCTCGAACCGTCCGAAACCGCACAGGTCCAGGACGCCGCAGCTCGTCGTGACCGCCGCCACCTCCGCCGCCACGCGGGCGTGCCATGGGCCGTCGCGGCGCCAGGTCTGCGTCGCGTCCCAGCCGGTATCGTCGCCGGGATGCGCGAACCAGGTCGCCCGCTCCCATCCGCCGTGGGGGGCCATCACGGCGCCCTGCCCCCGCAGCCGGTCGTGAAGGGGCGAGGTCAGACGGTCGGCCCCGGCAGGCCAGCGGGCATGGGGAAAGTGCATCGCGTATTCGTGGCCGTAGGTCTCCCGCGCGCGGGCCACGGCGTAGGTCCGGTCCGAGGCCCAGGCGCCGAAGCGGCGCGGATCCACGTCGCGGCAATCCCAGTCGGGCGCACCCCGGAGGATCCAGTCGGCCATGACCCGCCCCGCCCCGCCCGCCTGTGCGATGCCGAACGTGAAGGAATTGGCATCCCAGGCATTCGGCACCCCCGGCATCGGCCCCAGCAGCGGCAGGCCGTCGGGCGCGTAGGGGATCGGCCCGTTCACGACGGAGGAGATGCCCGCCTCGGAAAGTACCGGGACCCGCTCCATCGCGTCGGCGATATAGGGCTCCAGCCGGTCGAGGTCCTGTTGCCAAAGGCGGAAGCTGAAATCCTCCGGCAGGTCGTCCGGACGTCCATTCGGCCACGCAATCCCGCTCGTAGGGGCCGAGGTTCAGGCCGGTCTTTTCCTGCCGCAGGTAGTAACTCGCATCCGGGTCGCGGATCATGGGCGTCTTGCGACCATGGGTCCGGGTCCAGTCCGCGATCTCGGGGACCGGTTCGGTCAGGAGGTATTGATGGCTCATCACCGCCATCGGAAGCGGCGGGCGCCCGTGCAGTGCGAACCATTCGGCGATCCGGCCCGCATAGTAGCCCGCGGCGTTCACCACATGGTCGCAGGCGATGTCGCCCCGCGCGGTGTGGACGATCCATCCGGGATCCATGCAGGTGACGCCCGTCGCGGCAGTATGGCGCAGGACGATCCCGCCATGGGTGCGCGCGCCCCGGGCCAGTGCCTGCGTCAGCTGGGCGGGGTCGATATCGCCGTCCTCCGGATCCCAAAGGCCGCCGACGAGGTCGTGGGTGCGCAGAAGCGGGTGGCAGGCGCGGACCTCCTCCACATCCATCATCCGCATCCGCAGACCCTGAGCCGCTCCCATGGCACGCACATGCTCGAACTCGGCCATGCGCTCGGCGCTGTGGGCGAGGCGGACCGCGCCGGTGACGTGGTAGTTGATCGGATACTCCACCGCCTCCGCCAGCCCGCGATAGAGCGCAGTGGAGTACCGCTGAATGTTCATCACCGCCCAGGAGGTCGCGAAATTCGGGCAGTTTCCCGCGGCGTGCCAGGTCGACCCGGCGGTCAGCTCGTCCCGTTCCAGCAGGACGCAGCCCGACCGCCCGGCAAGGCCGAGATGGTAGAGGATGGAAGCGCCGACCGCGCCACCACCGATGATGACCACGGGGGCCCGTTCCGGAATATCCATTGTCGTGATCCTCGCCTGCGCCCGGAGGTGACCGGGACCCTTCGCATCTCCGGTCGCGGGATGGCGCGGCCGGGGTTCAGTCGCGGGCGGGGCGGTCCGGCGGTGCGTCCATGGCCCACATCAGGGCCACGGCCACCGCGACGCCGCTTCGGGCATCGGTCCGGATGGCGGTCGGGCAGAGGGCGGGGGCACGGAACGGGGGCAAGGCGGTCTCTCCTGGGGTCCAGCCTGCAGCGCGCGGTGCGGCGCGATCAAGCGATGCGACATTCTGGCCATAGGTTTTTCGCCGCCGGTAGGTCCAGCCGGGCAGCGCCGTTGGAACGGGGCCGTCCATGGGATAGATCGGGAACCAGCGGAGGTGCCATGGCCAAGATCCTGATCCTGAACGGTCCGAACCTGAACCTTCTGGGACAGCGGGAGCCGCATCTCTACGGCTCCGACACGCTGGCGGATGTGGAGGCGCGGGCCCGGGCGATGGAGGTCGGGGACCTGACCTTCAAGCAGTCGAACCATGAGGGACAGCTCGTCGACTGGATCCAGGAGGCCCGGGGGATGCAGGACGGGATCGTCATCAATCCCGGCGCCTATGGCCACACCTCCATCGCGATCCTCGACGCGCTGTCGGCCTATGACGGTCCGGTGGCGGAAGTGCATGTCACCAACATCCACCGACGCGAGCCCTTTCGCCACCATTCCCATATCAGCGCGCGGGCCGAAGCCGTGCTCGCGGGGCTCGGGATCGAGGGCTATTTCGCGGCCTTGCGCTGGATCGCCGGGCGGCTCGGCTGACGGAGACGAGCTTCGCGGTAGGACGCGCCGGGCCGCGGATACCGGGAGGGACGCGATGACGCTGGACCAGTTGCGCGCGTTCCTGTGGACGGCCCGGCTTGGCGGCGTGCGGAAGGCGGCCGCGCGCATGAACGTATCGCAACCGGCCCTGTCCGCGCGGATCGCGACGCTGGAGGCGGAGCTGTGCCGACCGCTGTTCGAGCGGCGTCCCGGCGGCCTCGCACTGACGCGGCACGGGCGGATGCTGATGGGTTATGCCGAGCAGATGCTGTTCGTGGAGGAGGAGATCCGGCAGCGGATCGCCGACCCGGCGCAGATGCAGGGCCTGTTCCGGATCGGCGCGTCGGAGACCATCGCCCAGAGCTGGCTACCCGCGTTCATGCAGGCGTTCAGCGCCGCCTGGCCGCGGGTCACGCTCGACCTGGTGGTGGATATCTCCGTCGAGCTGCGCGCGGCACTTCTGGACCGGCGGCTCGATATCGCGTTCCTGATGGGGCCGGTCTCGGACTTCATGGTCGAGAACGTCGCGCTGCCGCGGTTCGACCTGTGCTGGTTCAAGGCGGCGGGGGCGGGGGAGATCGACCTCCGCGCGGTGCCGGTGATTTCCTATTCGATGCAGACTCGGCCTTACCGCGAATTGTCCGAGGCGCTGGCGCGCGGCCACGGGCCGGGGCTGCGAATATATTCGTCGGCCTCCCTGTCGGCGAGCCTGCGGATGATCGCGGCGGGTGTGGCGGTCGGCCCGTATCCGCGCGCGCTTGTCCGGGCGCTGGGGCTGGAGGACGCTGTGGAGGCGTTCGATCCCGGTATCCCGATGGCGCCGCTCGCCTTTACAGCCTCGTACCTCGCCGAACCGCGCAATCATCTGGCCGAGGCGGGGGCTGGGATGGCCTGCAACGTGGCGGAGGATTGGGCCGCGCGCGAAGGCAGCTGATAGTTTTCTTGGATCGTTTCGGATCGGAAATGGCAATTGGAAGCGATTGCCGAAACGTGCCAAGATCTCTCTCGAACCCCATCGAAGAAAGCCACGCATGCCCGCGATCTCCGCGTCCCCTGCCCCCCTCGCCCGTGCCGAGCTGACCGGGCTGTCGACTGCGGAGGTGCGCGGGGCGATCCGGGCTGGTCGTTACGACCGGCACACGGCGGGGCTGGCGGCGGGGCGGCTGCAATGCAACCTCGCGATCCTGCCGGAGGCATTCGCGCTTGATTTCCTGCGCTTCTGCCAGCGCAACCCGAAACCTTGCCCCGTGGTCGGCGTGTCCGATACCGGCGATCCGACCCTGCCGACGCTGGGCCGTGACATCGACATCCGCACCGATGTGCCCCGTTACCGGGTGTTCCGGAACGGCATGCTGGCGAAGGAGGTGACGGGGATCGCGGACCTATGGCGCGACGACTTCGTCACGGTGGCGCTCGGCTGCTCCTTCACGTTCGAGAACGCCCTGATCCGCGCCGGCATCCCGGTCCGGCATATCGAGGAGGACAAGACCGTCCCGATGTTCCGGACCTCCCTTCCACTCGTTCCGGCCGGGCCGTTCGGCGGCGAGATGGTCGTGACGATGCGCCCCGTGGCCCGGGACCGGATCGCCGACGCCCACCGCATCAGCGCGGCCTTTCCGCAGGCGCATGGCGCACCGCTCGGGCACGGCGATCCGGCGGCGTTCGGCATCGCCGATCTCGGGACACCCGACTGGGGCGAACCGGTGAAGGTGCGCCCGGGCGAAGTCCCCGTCTACTGGGCCTGCGGGGTAACGCCGCAGAACGTGTTGCGGGATGCGCGGCTGCCGATCTGCATCACCCATGCCCCCGGTCACATGCTGATCGCCGACATCGCCGAGGATGCGGAGACCCCGATCCTCCAACCCTGACCCGAACCCTAGGAGACCCCCATGAAATCCACCATTGCCCTGCTCGCCGCCACCACCGCCCTTGCCGTCCCCGCCGGGGCCGAGACCCTGTCCGTCGTGGGAAGCTGGTCCAGCCTGCCGCTTCATCAGACCTACGAGGCGCCCTACTGGACCGAGGCGCTGCCGACGGCCGTGCCGGGGATGGAGGTGGAGCTGACCACCCACGACCAGATGAGCCTCGGGCTTGGCGACGTATATCCGCTTCTGGGACAGGGGGTGTACGATGTAGCGATGACGGTCGGCGATTACGCCGTGGCGGACGCGCCGGAGCTGGAAGGGTTGGACGTGCCGCTCCTCGCGCTCACGGCGGACGAGGCCCGCGCCATGGTCGAGGCGGCCAAGCCGATGGTAGCGGACATCTTCCGCGATCGGTTCAACGCGGAAATGCTTGCGATTGCCCCCTACCCCCCGCAGGTCGTGTTCTGCAACGCGCCGATCGCATCGCTCGACGACATGGTCGGCCTGAAGGTCCGGGCATCGGGTCGGATGACGGCCAAGCTGCTGGAAGCGCTGGGCGCGGAGGGGGTCAACGTGTCCTTCGCCGAAGTGCCGGGCGCGCTCCAGAACGGGGTCGTGGACTGCGCTGTGACCGGCGCGGGATCGGGCTATTCCGCGGGCTGGTGGGAAGTGTCCACACATCTGCTTCCGCTGCCCCTGGGCGGATGGGATCCGGTGGTGACGGCGATGAACCTCGACCGCTGGAACGGGCTGGACGGCGCCACGCAGGAAGCGATCCGGGCGTCCCTCAAGGCCGATTTCGAGGATCCCGCCTGGGCCGTGGCGCAGGACGGCCTGACGGGCGACATCGCCTGCCTCACCGGGAACGGCGAGTGTCCGACCGGGGATGCGCGGTCGATGGTTCTCGTCGAGGCGTCCGACGCCGATTTCGAGAAGGCCCGCGCCATTCTGACGACCGAGGTCCTGCCCGACTGGGCCGAGCGGGCGGGCGGCGACTGGGCGCAGCGCTGGAACGACAGCGTCGGCGCCGTGGTCGGCGTGGCGATCGAGTAGGCGGCGCACGGGGGACGGGGCGTGGAACGCATCTGGATCGCACGCCTGCGCCGCCTGAACGGGTGGATCGCGCTTGCGACGGGCGCCCTGCTCCTCGGCTGCGCGGGCTTCGTCCTCCTCGACATCGTGATGCGCCGGTTCGGCTCTTCGCTCGGCGGCACGGAGGAGATCGCGGGCTATGTCATGGCCATCGCGACGGCTTGGGGCATGGCCTATACGCTGCTGGAGCTGGGCCATGTCCGCATCGACCTTCTGCGCGCCCGGGGCGGGACGATGGCGCGGGCGCTGGCCGATCTGCTGGCCATGGTCGCCCTGACGGCGGTGGTGACCTTCGTCGCGATCCAGGCCTGGCCGGTGGTGGCGCGGTCGCTGACCAACGCTAGCCGGGCGAACACACCGCTGGAGACGCCGCTCGCCTGGGTGCAGATCCCTTGGTTCGCGGGCTGGACGTGGTTCGCGATCATGTCGGCCCTGGTCACCTGCCTCGCCCTGTCGATGCTGGTCCGCGGCCGGGCGGCGGAGACGGAGGCAATCATCGGCGCCTTCGCGGAACAGGACGCCTTTACCGACAAGGAGGCGGCGCGATGATCGGGGCCGTCGCCGCGGGATTGCTGGGGCTTCTGGCGCTGTCGATCCCGGTGGGGATCGTGCTGCTCCTGCTGGGGCTCGGCGTGGACGTCTTCTTCTCGGCCTTCCCGCTGTCGCGTGGCCTCGGGACCATGGTGTGGTCGTCGTCGAACTCCGCGACGCTGATCGCGATCCCGTTCTTCGTCCTGCTGGGCGAGATTCTCGTGCGGTCCGGAGTCGCCATGCGGACCTATGCAGCACTCGACCGATGGGTGAGCTGGCTTCCCGGCGGGCTGGTCCATGCCAACATCGCGACGGCCACGATGTTCTCCGCCACATCCGGCTCGTCGGTGGCGACGGCCGCCACGGTGGCCACGGTGGCCATGCCGCAGGCCGAGCGGCTGGGCTACGACCCCAAGCTCTTCTCCGGGGCCATCGCGGCGGGCGGCACGCTCGGCATCATGATCCCGCCGTCGATCAACCTCATCGTCTACGGGTTCCTGACCCAGACCTCGATCCCGCGCCTGTTCCTCGCCGGGCTGGTCCCCGGTCTCCTGCTGGCGCTGGCATTCATGGCCGTGACGGTCGCGATCTGCGCCGTCCGCCCGTCGCTCGGGGGCGTGCGGCGGACCTTCCCCGTCGCACAGATGCTGCGCGCGCTCGTGGATCTCGGGCCGATCCTGCTGCTCTTCGCACTGATCGTCGGCTCGATCTATCGCGGCTGGGCCACGCCGACCGAGGCGGCGGCGGTGGGCGTCGCCGGCGCGTTCCTGATCGCGGCGATATTCGGGGGGATCAGCCTCGACATGCTGCGCCGGAGCCTGCTCGGGACGGTTAAGATCACCTCCATGATCATGCTTATCGTTATCGGCGCGTCCTTCCTCAACTTCACGCTTGCCTCCGCCGGGCTTGGTCGCGAGATCACCGCCTTCATGGACGGCCTCGGCCTCGGGCCGATGGGGACGATCCTGGCCGTCGTCGTGCTCTATATCGTGCTCGGCTTCTTCATCGAGACGCTGTCCCTGATGGTGGTCACGATCCCGATCATCGTGCCGCTGGTGCTGGCGCAGGGCTACGATCCGATCTGGTTCGGGATCCTGATGATCGTGCTGATCGAGATGGCGCTGATCACGCCGCCGGTGGGCCTGAACCTCTACGTGGTGCAGGGCGCGCGACGGTCCGGGCGGCTGGAGGAGGTGATGCTCGGCGTCATCCCCTACGTCGCGATGATGCTCCTGATGGTGGTCGCGCTCATCGCCATCCCCGGTCTCGCGCTGTGGCTTCCCGCCGCCCTGCAATAGCCGCGGGACGAGGCGTCGGAGTAGCGTCGGCGGTCTGGATGTTCGGCATGAAGCAATCCGCCTCATCGCCGGCGCCCTGATGCCGTCGATCCCGTCGTCGCGAAACGTGTTCGCACCGGGGGCGATCTTGATGATCCCGAGGCCGACCAAGCCGTTCCAATGCCGCATCCCGGCCCCTCACCTCCCGCCTGTAAGAAATCCGACTACTTTCGTCGGAATTACTTGACCCCCCCGTCGCGGCTATGTCTGATGGTTTTCGTAGGATAACTGATCCCCAAAGGACTCGACATGCATACGAAGACGACACTCCTCGCCGTTCTGGCCGGAACCATCGCCCTGCCCGCCTTCGCCGAAGGCGAGTTGAACCTCTATTCCTCGCGGCACTACGACACGGACGAGCGGCTCTATTCCGATTTCGAGGAGCAGACCGGCATCACCATCAACCGGATCGAGGGTAATGCCGACGAGCTGATCGCCCGGATGGAGGCGGAGGGCGCGAACTCCCCCGCGGACATCCTCCTGACGGTCGATACGTCCCGGCTTGAGCGCGCGAAGGATGCGGGCCTGCTGCAACCCATCGATAGCGACGTGCTGGAGGAGCGGATTCCCGGCAACCTGCAGGATTCGGACAACCGGTGGTTCGGCTTCAGTCAGCGCGCGCGCATCGCCTTCTACGACAAGGCCGAGGTAACCGATCCGCCCCAGACCTATGCGGACCTTGCCGATCCGAAATACGACGGCATGATCTGCCACCGCTCCTCGACCAACGTCTATTCCCAGACCCTGCTGTCGGCGGTGATCGAACATCTGGGCGAGGAGGCCGCGACCGAGTGGGCACAGGGCTTCGTCAACAACTTCGCGCGCGATCCGCAGGGCGGCGATACCGACCAGCTTCGGGGCCTGGTCTCGGGCGAGTGCGACATCGCGATCTCCAACACCTACTACTTCGCCCGGGCGATGCGGACCGAGGTGGACGGGCTGGGCGCCGATGCGCTGCAGGGCATCGGCTGGGTCTTTCCGAAGATGACCGACGATCAGGGAGCGCATGTGAATCTGTCGGGTGGCGGGGTCGCGGCGAACGCGCCCAACCGCGAGAATGCCGTGGCGTTCCTCGAATACCTCGCCTCCGACAGCGCGCAGGAATACTTCGCCAACGGCAATGACGAATATCCCGCGGTGGAAGGCGTCGCGCTGAGCGAGAGCGTCCAGACCCTCGGGGAGACCGCCGCGGCGTTCGATACTGTGGACCTGTCGGCGGTGGCGAAGAACCTGCCCGCCGCCCAACGGATCTTCGACACCGTCGGCTGGGAGTAACGCCGCCGAAGCGATGACACACCGGCCGCGTACCTCCGGGGGCGCGGCTTCTTCGTACCCGGAGACCTGCGATGCGTCCTGCGATCCCTTTGCTGACGGCCGCCCTGACGCTGCCCCTGCCCGCCCTCGCCGCCGATTGGCGGCTCGAACTTCTGGAGACGGGACAGCGCGAGTATTATTGCACCGGCACGATCCGCCTCACCAATGACGGCGACGCGGCGCTGACGGAACTCAGCGGATTCTTCCTGATCGAGATCGACGGGGAGCAGGTCGGCCGATCCAAGGGCAACTGGTTCCTGAACCTCGCCCCCGGCGCCAGCGCCGAAGCCGTGTTCGAGACACCGAACGCCCCCTGTGCCGAGGCCGACCGGTGGACATTCGTGGTCGGTGCATGCCGCCTGGACGCGGGGTTCGAGGACAAGGCCGCCTGCGCGGCGCGGATCGACACCGTCGCACCGCTCACCACCGAGGACTGATGTATCAGACCCCGCGGCGGACCTTGCGGCACAGCAGGATGACCGGGAGCAGCCCGATCCCCGCAATCACAAGCGATGGCACCGCGGCCCCCTCCAACCGTTCGTCCGACGCGAGACGGAACGCCTGCACCGCCAGCGTGTCGTAGTTGAACGGCCGCATGATCAGGGTGGCGGGCAATTCCTTCATCACATCCACGAACACGATCAGCGCCGCCGTCAGGACCGAGGGCAGCATCAGCGGCAGGTGAACCCGTCGAATAGTGCCCCAGCCCGATTGCCCCAGTACCCGGGACACCGCATCCAGATTGCGCCCGATGCCCGCCACCCCGGTCTCGTAGGCCCCGAGGGCGGCGGCGAGGAACCGCACCATGTAGGCTGCCACAAGCAGCCAGATCGACCCGGTGACGAGGAGGCCGGTGGACACGCCGAAGGTCGACCGCATCCAGGCGTCCAGCGCGTTGTCGAAGCCCGCAAAGGGCACGAACAGGCCCACGGCGATGACCCCTCCCGGCACGGCGTAGCCGAGCCGCCCGACATAGACGGCCCCGTCGGCCAGCCGCCCGGGGCGCAATCGCTGTACGCTGCCCAGCAGGATCGCGGCGGCGACGGTGACCAGCGCGGCGACCCCCGCAAGGGTCAGCGAATTGACGATGAAGCCCACGTATCGGCGGGACGTCAGCTCCTGCTCCGATCCGAGCGCCATCGTCCAGAGCGTCGCCACGGGCAACAGGACGCCGAAGACGATCGGCACGGAACAGAGGATCATCGCGCCCGCGCTCTGCCAGCCGGTCAGCACCATCCGCTCCATCCGCTCGTGCTGCCGCGGGGCGTAGCGCGCGCCGCCCCGCTGTCCCCGCTCCAGCAGGGCCAGCAGCAGCGCGAAGGCCAGCAGCCCCAGCGCCAGCTGCGCCGCGGCGCCTCGGTCCGCCAGCGTGAACCAGCTGGTGTAGATGCCGGTCGCGAAGGTCTGCACCCCGAAATGCGCGACCGTTCCGAAATCCGCGATGGTCTCCATCGTGGCCAAAAGGACGCCCGAGGCGATGGCCGGACGCGCCATCGGCAGCGAGACGGTCAGGAACGCCGCCAGCCGGGATCGGCCCAGCGTACGCGCGGCCAGGAACACCGCCGCGCTCTGCGCCCCGAAGGCTGCGCGCGCCAGCAGATAGACATACGGGTAGAGCACCAGCACCAGCATGGCGGCCGCCCCGCCCAGGGACCGGATTTCGGGAAACCAGTAGTCGCGCGGCCCCCACCCGGTGACATCGCGCAATGTCGACTGCACGATGCCGGGATGGTCGAGGATGTGGGTATAGGCGTAGGCCAGCACGTAGGCCGGAAAGGCCAGCGGAACGACCAGCAGGATCTCCGCCAGCCGCCGCCCGGGAAAGTCGCAGCTGACGACCAGCCAGGCGGCCCCGGTCCCGAGCGCCGCCGTGCCCATCGCCACGAGGAGCACCATCGCCAGCGTGTTTCCCGCATAGCCTGGCAGGACCGTGCGCGCCATGTGGGCGAAGGTATCCCCGTCCGATGTGATTGCCACCAGCACAACCGCCGCCATCGGCAAAGCGCAGAATGCGGCGATCGCCCCGGCCGCGACGGCCATGCCGGACGGGCCCGAAGGCAGCCGTATCCTTTGGGGACGATCGGGAAGGCCGCTGTGCATCCGCTGCTGATAGCGCCGGGGGTCGGGTCCGGCAATCGTCGGTGGCAGATGGCGCGGGTCGACCCGTTCGACCGGACGATGACGCAGGCTGCCCGATCAGGCCGTAAGGCGGCAGGAAGTACGCCCGACCCTGCTTCGGGTATCAGAACAGACCCTTCCCGGTTACCGGATCCACCCCGGGCCGAAACTCACCTCCGACACGCCCGCAAGCCGCGCCGTGCGCTCCAGTGCGGTCTCCAGCTTCGCCATCCGGCCACGGCCGAAGGGGATGCCGGTCTCGGGCCAGAGAGCCTTCACATGCAGGCGGTCCCGGGCGCGCTCGGCCTTCATGTCGATACGGCCCACCAGACGGTCGCCTTCGAGGATCGGAAAGACGTAGTAGCCATAGGTCCGCCTCGCCTCGGGGACGAAGATCTCGATGCGATAGGAGAACCCGAAGAGACGCTCGGCGCGCTGGCGGTCGCGCAGCGCGGGGTCGAAGGGGCTGAGAATGCGGAGGCGTCCGGTGGGCTCGGGAACGACGGCGTCAAGCGTTTCCGGGCGGAGGAGAACCCGTCGCGCGCGTCCGTCGGCTTGAACGATCTCTGCGTCGATCACTTCGCCGCGCGCCCGGGCGGATGCGCACCAGACTCCGGCCTCGGCCGGCGTGATCAGGTCCCAGAAGGCGGCGATCTCGCCCGATGTGGCGAAGCCGAGGCGGTCGAGGGCGGAAGCGCAGGCCCAATGGACGGTTTCGTCCTCGCTCCGGCGAACGTCGAGATATTCGGGCGGGATCACGTTCTCGGTCAGGTCGTAGACCTTGCGGAAGGCATCGCGGCGGGTGACCGAGAGGTGGCCGGTGCGCCACAGATATTCCAGCGCCGCCTTCGACGGGTGCCAGTCCCACCAGCCGCCCGAAGACCGCGGCTCGTCGATGCCCACATCCGCGGATGAGCAGGGGCCGCGCTCGGAAATCCGGCGCAGGACGTCGTCGAGCTTGTGGGTGAAGTCCCGCCCCCATTTTTCCCACCGATCCGCCAGGGTGGCCTCGTAGCGGCGAAAGCGCAGGCGCCAATGTGGGAAATGGCGCATGGCGATCATGCTCGCGTCATGGGTCCAGTGCTCGAACACGCCGCGATCGCGATCGTGGAGGCGATGCAGGTTGGCCGGTCGATAGGCGGGGCGGCGGGCATGCAGGATCATGTGGTGGGCGCGGACGACCGTATTGATCGAGTTCGACCTGCACGAAGCCGAGGTCTTCGATTACGGATTGTAGGTCCACGCCCCTGCCCGGTCCCGAGGGCGGCGCGGCCAGACCGTGCCGACGAAGGAAGAGCGCACGGGCACGGCGGTTATCGAGTCGGGGGAGAGCGGACATGGGAACGGGTTAGCAGATGTGGGGGCTGGATGGCGCCCGGGGATCGCTTCGGGCCACGCGATCGTCCGGAGGTGCCGTCCGTTCGGTTCGACGTCCTCTGCGTTCCCCTTCCGTCGGGGAAACCCACGTCGACAGCGACGATCGCGTTGACCCGGGACGGCAGATGGACGCACCGCCCGATTGGAGCAATTCGACCGGGACTTTCGCAGGACGACGGCATAGCTTTGGGGAACCCAGTGGCGACCCGGGCCGATCTCCGGTCCGAATTCCGCGTCGCTCGGACTGACCGGGAGCATCATCATCACGGACCTCATTCAGATCATCTACGTTTCCCAGCCCTTCGGATATGACGAAGCGGTTCTGAGCGGCATCCTGCTCGATGCCCGGACGAACAACACCCGGGACGACGTGACCGGCGCACTGGTCTGCCGGCAGGACATATACCTGCAACTGCTCGAAGGCCCCGCCCCGCAGGTAAAGGCGACATTCGCGCGGATCCGTCGCGATGACCGGCATCTCGAAATCAAGAAACTGGTGTCGCGGCAGGTGACCGACCGCATTTTCGGCGACTGGGCGATGCTCCACGACCCGGCGAAATCCTGGATCTGGTCCGAGGAGGAACTCACCAAGGGCATCCTCGACAGCGCCACGGAGGCGGAGATCGGGAAGGTATTCGAGGACCTTGCCGATCGGATCGAGAACGGGGCGATGGAGTGATCCGTTCGACCCTTGGCGGGCGGCGCCCTGCCTCTGAACTCCGCGCGACTACCGACCTTAGAAGGCCCGCGAGATGCGGACCCCAGCCTCTTCAGCGGTTCTAGCAAGCGGGACCGGCCCTTCGCTACAAGGCGTTCAGACCCGATCGGCGTCACCGCCCTGCCGGTATGCCGCGGGCGACTGGCCGTAGACGCGCTGAAACTCCCGATAGAAATTGGACCGGGTCAGGAAGCCCGACTGCGCCATCACCTTGGCCACGCTGTCGTCGCCGTTCCGCAGAAGATCTGTGGCATGGGACAGTCTGAAACCGTTCACGTATTGCGAGACGTTCATCCCCTGACTTTCGTTGATGGCCAGCGACAGGCTGCGAACGGGAACGTGCAGCCGTTTCGCAAGCCGCCCGACCGACAGGTCCGGATCGAGATAGAGCCGGGTGGTCGTCAACATATCGCGCGCGGCGATCTCCAACCGGGCGGCGTCGAAACCGGGTTCGGTCGGTGCCTTCGACCGGGCCCGGTGCGTCGTCAGGAGTTGCGGGAGGACGAAGGCGAGTACGAGGAAAGCCAGGATCAACAGGATGGAGCCGTAGGAGATAATCGCCAAGGCCCGCCCGCCCTCCTGCATCGCAAAGCTGACGGCAATCGCGGAATCCAGAACCAGAAGGACCGACAGAAGGCCCGCGCCCCACAGCATCCAATGCGTCACGTTGCGCGCCATGTCGAGGTGGGCATGGATCAGGTTGTCCGGTCCCTGTCGCCACAGCCGGATCAGGGCGACGGCGTAGAACAGGTAGCTCGCGCTGATGACCCAATCCAGTGGTCCCAGACGGACCGGAGCCAGCTGGAACCCGGCAACCATGAATGCCACCGCCCCGAGATGCCACCGGACCCCCCTACGGAACCGGTCTTCGGGAACGGAAAGGGCAGAGAAGGCCAGATACATCAACGGCCCGACGAGAAGCGGCAGGACCCGCTGAACCAATGCGAGGCTCTCGACGCCGTATCCGAAGCGGAGCGCGACGAGGATCGCCTGCAGGGCGAAGACCGCAAAGAGCGCCGAGAGGAGAACGGGGGTCCTGTTACTGCCGGGATCCAGCCGCCGGACCAGGATCGAAATGACGGCACACAACAGCGCCGAAAGGACCGGCAACGGCATCGAGGCGAGGGCGTCCTGCGTCATCTGTCGTCTTTCCTGCCCGGATTGTCCTTCAACACGATCCAGGACACGACCGGCAGCCTCAACCCGTTGCCATCATCCCGTATCGCCGCAACCTCGGATGGATCGAACATCCTGACGGGAGTACATCATGAGACATATTCTGCGGATCGCGGCCTTCGCAATCGCCGGTACGGCATCTGCGGCGGGAGCGCAAAGCCATCAGGTCGGACTGGCCGACCTGGAGATCGAGGACAGCGGGGGCCAGCGCCATCTCGACGGCTTCGTCTGGTATCCGACCGAGGAAACTGCCGAAGCGTCGGAGCATCTCGGGAATGCCGTCTGGCGCGGCGTCGATGCCATCGAGGACGCGGTGCCCGTCGCACGGAGCTCCCCCCTCGTGGTCCTGTCCCACGGCATGTACGGCAACGCCATGAACCAGGCCTGGCTCGCGTCCGAACTGGCGAAACGCGGATATGTCGTCGCCGCGGTCAGTCACCCCGGAACGTCGACCTGGAAACGCGACCCGGACGACGCGCGGCAGATGTGGGAGCGGCCGAAGGATATGTCCCGCGTCATCGACCATGTCCTCGCGACGCCGGAATTGAGCGCGCTGGTCGATCCCGCCCGGATATTCATGGCCGGGCATTCCCTCGGAGGCTTCACGGCCGTGGCACTGGCCGGTGGCCGCTACGATGCCGAACGGTTCGACGGCATGTGCGGACGGAGTCCCGACGAACTGGTCTGCGGCATCTTCAGCGACTGGCAGGTGGCCCGATCGCCGGACGACCGCGCGCGGATGGAAGCCGATCTGTCCGATCCCCGGATCAGGGGGTTCGCAGTCTTCGACCTCGGCGGCACGCAAACCTTCTCCGATGTCAGCCTGGGACGGATCGACAGGCCGATGCTGGTCTTCGGCGCACCGCGGAATATCGAGGGCACCGGGCTCGACCTCGATCTGGAATCGCGCGCGCTGGTCGCGGCCCTGTCGGAGGATACCGTGACTTATCAGGAACCGGTCACGTTGGCGCATTTCGACTTTTTGGGTGAATGCCGAGACGGCGCGGTGGAGATACTGAAGGTCGAGGAACCGGACGACGTGTTCGTCTGTATCGAAGGCGGTGCCGAGCGGCGCGAAGAGCATCGAGCGATCGTCGACGATATCGCGGAGTTCTTTGAGGGACTGTGACCGGGCCCTTACCCTCAAGGGTGGAGGACCGGCGTTCCCGTGCGGCTGCGATCCGGGTCACGAGGGAGCGCGGTGGGCTACGATTTGAGATACACCCGGTTACCACGCCTTGTCGCAGCGGCGCACCCTGTCGCGCAGACCACGGGACCGGCCCGCTGCGATCGGTAATATCGAGAAAATTGGCTGGGGTGGCAGGATTCGAACCTGCGATACACGGTACCAAAAACCGATGCCTTACCGCTTGGCTACACCCCAACCGTGCGGCGTGGGATAGTTGAGGGGGAATAGGGCCGCAAGGAAAAAATCCCCGTCCGAACGCACGTCCGAAACGGCGCAGGTACGGGCGCCTCGAGGTCCGCGCCCCGCTCTGTCGTGTCAGGTCCGGGCCGCGCGAATCAGCCCGAGGATATCGCGGGCCGCTCCGGGGATGTTGGTCCCGGGTCCGAAGATGGCGGAGACGCCGGCGGCCTTCAGGACATCGTAATCCTGCTGCGGGATGACGCCGCCGCAGATGACGAGAATCTCCCCCGCTCCGGCACTTCGCAGGGCGGCGATCAGCTTCGGCGCGAGCGTCCGGTGGCCCGCCGCCTGGCTCGAGATGCCGACCACGTGGACGTCGTTGTCGATGGCGTCCTGCGCCGCCTCCTCCGGCGTCTGGAACAGGGGGCCGACATCGACGTCGAACCCGATATCGGCGAAGGCCGTCGCGATCACCTTGGCGCCCCGGTCGTGTCCGTCCTGGCCCATCTTGACGACCAGCATCCGGGGGCGGCGCCCCTCCTCCTCGGCGAAGGCCTCGACATCCTTCTGGATGGCCTCGAAGCCCTCGTCGCCCGCATAGGCCGCGCCATAGACCCCGGAGAGGGTGCGCACTTCCGCCCGGTGGCGACCGAACACCTCTTCCATGGCGAGGCTGATCTCGCCCAGTGTGGCGCGGGCGCGGGCGGCCTCCACCGCGGCCTCGAGCAGGTTGCCCCCGTCGCGGGCCCGGCGCGTCACTTCGGCCAGCGCCGCGTCGCACGCCTTCTGGTCCCGGGCGTCGCGAATGCCTGCGAGCCGGGCGACCTGGAATTCGCGGACGGCGTCGTTGTCGATATCGAAGACGTCGATCTCGTCCTCGGTCTCGCGGCGGTATTTGTTGACGCCGACGATGACGTCCTCGCCACGGTCGATCCGCGCCTGCCGGGTCGCGGCGCTCTCCTCGATGCGCAGCTTGGGCATGCCGGAGGCGACGGCCTTGGTCATGCCGCCCAGCTCCTCCACCTCTTCGATGAGCGCCCAGGCGGCCTCGGCCAGATCGTGGGTCAGCTTTTCGACATAGTAGGACCCGGCCAGCGGGTCGACGACATTGGTCACCCCCGTCTCCTCCTGCAGGATGAGCTGGGTGTTGCGCGCAATCCGCGACGAGTTCTCCGTCGGCAGGGCGATGGCCTCGTCGAACGAATTGGTATGCAGCGATTGTGTGCCGCCCAGGACGGCGGCCAGCGCCTCGTAGGCCGTGCGCACGACGTTGTTGTAGGGGTCCTGCTCCTGCAGGCTGACGCCGGAGGTCTGGCAATGGGTGCGCAGCATGGAGGATTTCGGATTCCTGGGCTCGAACTCCGCCATGATCCGGTGCCAAAGCAGGCGCGCGGCGCGGAGCTTGGCCGCCTCCATGAAGACGTTCATCCCGATGGCGAAGAAGAACGAGAGCCGTCCGGCGAACCGATCCACATCCATGCCGCGCGCGATGGCCGTGCGCACGTATTCGCGCCCGTCCGCCAGCGTGAAGGCCAGCTCCTGCACGAGGTCCGCGCCCGCCTCCTGCATGTGGTAGCCGGAGATGGAGATGGAGTTGAAGCGCGGCATCTCTTCCGCCGTGTATTCAATGATATCCGCGACGATCCTCATGCTGGGTTCCGGCGGATAGATGTAGGTGTTCCGGACCATGAACTCCTTGAGGATATCGTTCTGGATCGTCCCGGACAGCTTGGCCCGATCCACTCCCTGCTCCTCGCCCGCGACGATGAAGCTGGCGAGGATCGGAATGACCGCGCCGTTCATGGTCATGGAGACGGAGACCTCGTCCAGCGGGATGCCGTCGAACAGGATCTTCATGTCCTCGACGCTGTCGATTGCCACGCCCGCCTTGCCGACATCGCCCACGACGCGGGGGTGATCGCTGTCGTAGCCGCGATGGGTGGCGAGGTCGAAGGCGACGGACACCCCCTGCTGCCCGGCGGCGAGCGCGCGGCGGTAGAAGGCGTTCGATTCCTCGGCGGTGGAGAAGCCCGCATATTGCCGGATCGTCCAGGGGCGCCCGGCATACATCGTGGCTTTCACGCCGCGGATATAGGGTGCCTCCCCCGGTACGGTCGACAGGTGATCGAGCCCGGTCAGGTCGTCCGCCGTATAGACGGGCCGGACGTCGATCCCCTCCAGCGTCCGCCAGGTCAAATCCTCGGGACTGCGGTTCCGGAGCTCCGTTTCCGCAATCCGCGCCCACCGGTTCGCCGCGTCGTCGGTCATGTCCCTGTCCTCTTCTGTCGTCCGCATCCCGGGCGCCCGGACGGCCGATCCGCACCGTTCGACACCGCCTGCGACTGCAAGTTCACGTCAATTTGGGGGTAAATCGCCCGGTGGGCCTTCGCGCTATGTCCGAAGCGGCCTATATCGGATGAAACGATACGGATAACACACCCCATGAACATGCCCCGCCTTGCCGCCCTCGCCGCCTGCCTCGGCTTCGTCGCCGTGCCGTCCCTTGCCGCCGAGGCCGGGGACGTCGGCGCACTCTGGGAGGCGGACCGCTCCCGCATCTTCGCCGCGGAGGAGGTCGATCTGGACGCGCTGCAATGGCTGGCGCGGCCCGTGGTCGTGTTCGCCAACTCCCCCCGGGACCCCGCCTTCATACAGCAGATGGAGGAGATAGCGAAGGACATGGACCGGCTGGTCGAACGGGATGTCATCGTCATCGTGGATACGGATCGAGAAGTCCGGCTCGGACCTGCGCACGAAGCTGCGGCCCCGGGGGTTCATGCTGGTGCTGATGGGCAAGGACGGGGAGGTCAAGCTGCGCAAACCCCTGCCGTGGACTGTGCGGGAACTGAGCCGGTCCATCGACAAGATGCCTATGCGCCAGCGGGAGGAACGCGAAGGCCGCGAGGGCCTGTAGTTGTCGAAAGGCCCCCGATAGACTATATATCGGGTGCAGGAGGACGCCATGGCAGACAAGACCACGTCGCAGACACCGACACCCGCCCCGGCCGACGGCATTCCGTATTCGCCGCCTGGCGTCACGTGGCGGACCGGTCCCGAACCGAGCTACTGAAGCGACGCGCCGCCGCTTCGGCCCCGTCCTTGCCCTCGCGGGCATAGATCTCGATCAGCGAATTTGCGATGCGCCCGAATTCGAGCGCCTGCTTCCGCATGTCGATATAGTCCGAGAACATCGCGATGCGCCGCGCCTGCGGCAGCCGTCGATAGGCCTGTCCCCGCATGTCGTCGATCACCGCCGAGATGGCGTCCATCTGCGAATAGTAGCGCACGATCGGGTCGATGGTGACCCGCGGCAGGATGTGAATTTCCTGCTCCAGCGCGCGGAACAGCTTGTCATGCCGCTGATGCGGGATCAGAGGCACATAATCCGCATCGACATTCATTCGCGCAACCATCTGCTTGCGATGGGCGTCCAGCCGCTCGGCGGAGCGCAGATTGTCGAGGTTCACCGCGATCTCGGCAAAGATGGCCCGATGCGCGTCCCGGAGGCGTTCGGCTCGCTGGGCGCGGGTATCCGCGCGGTTCCGCATGCCGTTATAGACCCAGCCGAATGCGAGGAAGGTCCCCGCGATCAACGCCTGCCAGATACGCGCATCCAGCGCCGCGAACCAGTTCCAGGTGGCCGCGGCCGCGGTCATTCGAACTCCAGGATCACGTCGTCCACGGCGAGGCTGTCGCCCTGGGAGGCGTTGACCTTCGCCACCCGGCCCTTGCGTTCGGCCCGCAAGATGTTCTCCATCTTCATCGCCTCGACCACGGCCAAAGCCTGCCCCTGCTGCACCTCGTCGCCCTCGGCCACGTCGATGCGCACGATCAGGCCCGGCATCGGGCAGAGAAGAAGCTTCGACGTATCCGCCGCCACCTTCTCGGGCATGAGCTGGGCCAGTTCCGCCTGACGCGGGGTGCGCACGTGGACTTTCAGGTCGCCGCCGCGCGTGCGGATGCGGAAGCCGCCGCTGATCTTGCCGACCTTCAACACCAGCGCCTCGCCCCCCACCGACATGCGCGCCAGCCGGTCGCCCGGCGTCCACGCCCCCTCGACCCGCAGAATCTCGTCGCCGATGGTGACGTCCGAGCCGTGGGGGTCGGCCGAGACCGTGCAATCGATCCGCGTCCCGTCCAGCGTGACTGCCCAGTCGGACCCGATCTTGCGTTCGTGGTTGTCCATCCGACCGGAAACCCGCGTCCGCCGGATCTCGGCCACGCGATGCATCGCGGCGCAGGCGGCGGCGATCCGGCGGATAAGGTCGTCGGACAGGGCCGCACCCTCGAACCCGTCGGGATATTCCTCGGCGATGAAGGCGGTCGTGATCTCGCCCGAAACGAAGCGCGGATGATCCATCACGGCGCTCAGGAACGGCAGGTTGTGTCCGATCCCCTCCACCTCGAACCCGTCGAGCGCATCGCGCATCGCGTCGATGGCGGCGTCCCGGGTCGGCGCCCAGGTACAGAGTTTCGCGATCATCGGGTCGTAATGCATGCTGATCTCGCCGCCCTCGAAGACGCCGGTATCGTTGCGCACGGCGAGGGTATCGGTCGCCACCTCCTCCGGCGGCCGATAGCGGGTCAGGCGGCCGATGGAGGGAAGGAAACCGCGATAGGGATCCTCCGCGTAGAGACGGCTTTCGATGGCCCAGCCGTTGAGGGCGACATCGTCCTGTCCGAACGGCAGATGCTCGCCGTTCGCCACCCGGATCATCTGCTCCACCAGGTCGATCCCGGTGATCAGCTCGGTGACGGGATGCTCCACCTGGAGCCGGGTGTTCATCTCCAGGAAGTAGAAGTTGCGGTCGCCATCGACGATGAACTCGACCGTGCCCGCGCTCGCATATCCCACCGCGCGCGCCAGCATCAGGGATTGCTCGCCCATCGCCCGCCGCGTGTCGGCGTCGAGGAACGGGGAGGGCGCCTCCTCGATCACCTTCTGGTTGCGACGCTGGATCGAGCATTCCCGCTCGCCCAGATAGACGCCGCCGCCATGGGCGTCGCAGAGCACCTGGATCTCGATATGCCGGGGCTGCGTCACGAATTTCTCGATGAACATCCGGTCGTCGCCGAAGCTGGCGCGCGCCTCGTTCTTGGAGGCTTCGAACCCCTCGCGGACCTCATCCTCGGACCACGCGATCCGCATCCCCTTGCCGCCGCCGCCTGCGCTGGCCTTGAGCATGACGGGATAGCCGATCTCGCCCGAGATCTTCACCGCCTCGTCGCCATCGGCGATCAGGCCCATATGGCCGGGCACGGTGCTCACGCCCGCTTCCGCCGCGATCTTCTTGGAGGTGATCTTGTCCCCCATCGCCTCGATGGCGGATTTCGGCGGCCCGATGAAGGCGACGCCCTCGGCTTCGAGCGCCTCCGCGAACAGGGGATTCTCCGACAGGAAGCCGTAGCCGGGGTGGACGGCCTGCGCCCCGGTCGCGCGGATCGCCTCCAGGATGCGGTCGATCACGATATAGGACTGGCTCGCCGGGGCCGGACCGATCCGGACCGCCTCGTCTGCCATCTCGACATGGAGCGCGTTGCGGTCGGCATCCGAATGGACCGCCACCGTCGCGATCCCCATCCGGCGCGCCGTCTTGATGACGCGGCAGGCGATCTCGCCCCGGTTCGCGATCAGGATCTTGTCGAACATCGGGTCCCCTCGCGGCCGTTCATCCACCGGCTGGATAGAAAGGGGGCCGCCCGGTCGCAAGACCGGACAGCCCCATATCGTGTCGCATGGGCCCGAAGGCCCGCGGATCAGCGGATCCGGTTGGTCGCGACGCCCGCGGCGCCGCCGAGGACCGCGCCCTCGGCGCATTTGCCATCTTCGATGACTTCGCCGGCGAGGCAGCCGATACCGGCGCCGACGGCCCCGCTCGCGAGATCGCCCTGCTGAACGCAGGCCGAGAGAAGCGCGACGATCGCGACGGCAGGAAGAACGAGGGTACGGTGCATACAGAATCTCCGTGTGCTGTTGAGGGGCGAGATGCCCCGATAGGCCTGTCCGCTACACGGACTGAACATGATATGCGATGTCGTGGCGGTTCAACGCAAGCCGCCGGTGATGTCGTCGGCAAGCGTACCCGCAATTGCGCCGACGAGAATGCCTGCGCCGAGGTTCGCGTCGAGTGCGAGCGCGCCGATGATGCCGAGGCCTGCGCCGATCCCGGCCCGCTCGAGATCCGACCCGACGCAGCCGGACAGACCGAGACCCGCGCAGAGCACGGCAACGCGTGTGACTCCCTTGAACATGGAACTGCTCCTAACCTTATGGTTTCGTTTCTTGTTATGCGACGGGATGGCGACTTCCGCCCATCCGTCCCGGTCAATGCCTGTCGACCGGTCGTAAAGAGGTTTCGTGGCGGCGTTCGGTGCCGAAGGACGCTTCGCCGTGTGTCTCTTATGGACACATCCGGGGAAAGCGGACTCCATGTCGTCCCGCGTCCCTGACCGTCCGGACTGCCGATCCGCCGTTCGGCAGATGTCGGCCCATGGCGGCAGGGAAGCGGCAGCATCACGCCGATCCTTCCCATGCATCGTCCGGAGGCGGAGACGCACCCTCGCTCCCGTCGAAAATTGCAGGAAACGCGGCCCGTGCGGCGCGTTCGTCCACCCGCAGAAGAGCCTCGTAATCCGTGGGATCGAAAGGATCGGAGGCGGCCACGACCTCCCGCCCGAAGAGCCAGGAAAGGCGCCCCGCATCGAGATTGCCGCGTTCGAACGGATCGGAGCCGAAATGCTCCCAGAGGGCGGCGAGGAACCCCTCATCCGCCGCACGATCGGAGCTTCGCCGGTCCCGATAGCGGTCGCGCCGCGTGATCGGGCTCGCGCCCTTGGGGTTAGCGCGCCGGACCGTGAACTGGAAATCGGTATGGGGGAGACGACCGGGAAAGCCGCGATGTTTCAGCATGGCGCCGTTCCGGCCTGCCGCTCTGGCCCGGTCCGCAAACGCGCGTTCCCTACGCGTCCGGGCCGAATGGTGGGGGCGGGGAACAAACCCCGCCCCGGCACCGGATCAGAACTTGCCGCTGACAGGCTCGACCACGATGGGCGCGGGCTCGATGATGACGACTTCGTCGTCACGCTGCGCGCAGCCGGCGATTGCGGTGAGCGTGGCGAGAACCAGGACGGACTTGGCGATATTGGACATTTCTGTCTCCTTGCGGTTGCTGTCGGCGTCCGGACAGAACCGAATACGCCGTCGGGATGATGGACCGCCCGAAGGCGTCCTGATCGACGGGTAGCGCAGTGATTCGCCAGACGGAAAGGTTCTGTGGCCCAAGGGACGGCTATATGCCGGTCCTGTGGCCCGATCGCATCATTCCGGGCCGACCGGGCGGGTTTGCGCCGATCCGGGACCGGCACGGGGGCGACCGCGAGAGGCCGCCCCGGAGGCGCGGACGCCTCAGTATTTCGTCGAGACCGGCTCCGGCGTGACGGTCGGCACGAACACGACGTCCTCGCCGGTATCGGTGCGGCCCGAACAGGCGGCCAGGGTGGCGGCGACGCCAACGATCGCGATGGTCTTGTAGATCTTCTGCATGTCTCTCTCCTTGCGGTGTCCGGGTGCCGGCCGCGCGACGCGTGGCCCCTCCCGATGCGGAAACGCCTCCTCTGTCCGGGCCGTTCCCGCAAGGCCTTTTCGCCGGGGACCCCCCGCATCAGAAATCTTCCGCCACGCATTCGGCATCTTCGACACGGTAGAGCCCGAAATACTGCGTGACGTCGGGGTCGGTGACGCCGCGAGGCACGGCCCGGTCCATGAGAGTCACCACGATGCTGTCGGACCGCGCATAGGGGAGACTCGCCACGGGCAGGCCGTGCGTTTCGCACAGCCAATCGAGATCACCCTGCGCCGCCTCGAACCCGACCGAACCGCCGTCGCGGGCGACCTCGGGCGCGATGAAGCGCAGGATCGCCTGCGTCCCCTGCCCCTCCACCCGCTCCCAGAGCACCTGCCAGAGGACGACGGGCTGTCCCGACGGCACGGCCTGCGCCTGGACCACCCCCGACATCAGGAGGAACGTCAGGGTCCAGACGATCTTCATGGCACGTCCTCCTCCCGGGTCTCGAACGCGGCCGGCGAGGTGATCTCGATCAGTTCCATGTCGTCGGAATGCCGCACCTCGCGGTGACGGATGCCCGGGGGCTGCAACACGCAGGACCCCTCACGCAGGATCACCTCCCCCTCGCCCTCGTATTCGAAAACCACCCAGCCGCGTGTGACGTAGACCATCTGGAAGTCGAGAGCGTGGCTGTGCCATTGTGCGGGACTCTCGGCCCCGGGAACGGCCCGGATGACATGGGCGCCGTAGCGCCCGCCGGTCGCGGCATCTATGCCGAGGGTCCGGTATTCGAAGAACGGACGCAGGCCCGCCCCCTCGAACGCTGCCCGGTCCGCGTGGGATATCGTGAAGGCCTGTCCGCCCCAGATCGTCATCGTGTGCCGCCTTTCCCTGCGCTCATCGCTCCCGAAGGGCGTCGATCAGCGCGCCCTTCGACATCGCGGACCGCCCCTCGATCCCGAGCTCCCGCGCCCGGTCGTAGAGGTCGTCCTTCGTCCAGTCCTCGTAGGGCGGGGCCTTGCCGCCCTTGGCCGAGGGCGCGTCCCCGGCGGCGCGGGCATTGGCGATCCGGGCGGCCTTCTCCTTCGACGCGCCGTCCGCCCGCAGCGCCTCGTAGGTCGCATCGTCCTTGATGCCGGGTCCGTGGTCCTTGCTCATGGCATTCTCCACCGCGAAGTCTGCGACCAGGGCGCGTTGTCGCCAGCCCTTCCGTCATCCGGCGGATCGGTGGGCGGCCGACCGCACCCATTCCGCGCGCCGCTCCGGATCGTCCAGCATTCGGGCGATCCCCGACGCCATGCCCGGCGGCACCCGTCCCTCGACCGCACCCCCGGCCCGCACGATCGTGCCCCCGTCCCGGCGCGAAACCTCTACCGCCGGTGCGAAACCCCGCACGTTCCGGAACGCGCGCCAGATGTCCTGCCGCACCGCATGGGCCAACCTGCGCCGACCCAGATCAGCCATCGCAGTCGCCGCCTCCACGTCCCACCGAAGCGGCATCCGCCGGGAGAGCGCGAAGGTCGCGCCGTCGCGGCGCACATGCCACCCCCGGCGATCGAGCTGCCAGCCGTCCTCCACTTACGCCCCGCTCACAGCGGTATCGTGTCGTGCTTGCGCCAAGGCCGCTCCTGCCGCTTGGTGCGAAGCGAGGCGAAGGCGCGGGCGATGCGGCGACGGGTGGACCGGGGCTGGATCACCTCGTCGACGAAGCCCTTTTCGGCGGCCACGAAAGGGTTCGCGAAGCGATCTTCATAATCCTTCGTCCGCGCCGCGATCTTCTCCGGCTCCCCCTGTTCGGATCGGTAGAGGATTTCCACCGCGCCCTTCGACCCCATCACCGCGATCTCCGCCGTGGGCCAGGCATAGTTGAAATCGCCCTTCAGATGCTGCGACGCCATGACGACGTAGGCGCCGCCATAGGCCTTGCGCGTGATGACCGTGACCTTCGGCACCGTCGCCTCGCCATAGGCGAAGAGCAGTTTCGCACCATGCTTGATGACGCCGCCGTATTCCTGCGCCGTGCCGGGCAGGAAACCGGGCACGTCCACCAGCGTCAGGATCGGGATCCCGAACGCATCGCAGAAGCGGACGAATTTCGCGGCCTTGCGCGCGCTGTCGATATCCAGACATCCGGCCAGCACCATCGGCTGGTTCGCGACCACGCCGACGGTCCGTCCCTCGATCCGGATGAACCCGGTCAGGATGTTGCGCGCGTAATCCGCCTGCAACTCGAAGAAATCCCCCTCGTCTGCCAGCTTCACGATCAGTTCCGCCATGTCGTAGGGCGCATTGGCGTTGTCGGGGATCAGCGTGTCGAGGCTCTCCTCGACCCGGTCGGGGCTGTCGAAGAACGGCCGCACCGGCGGCGTCTCGCGGTTCGACAGCGGCAGGAAGTCGATCAGGCGCCGGGTCTCGGCCATGGCCTCCACGTCGTTCTCGAACGCGCCGTCGGCCACGCCGGACTTCTTCGTATGCGCCTCGGCCCCGCCCAGCTCCTCGGCGGTGACGACCTCGTTGGTGACCGTCTTGACCACGTCCGGGCCGGTCACGAACATGTAGCTCGAGCCGCGGACCATGAAGATGAAGTCCGTCATCGCCGGGCTGTAGACCGCGCCACCGGCACACGGCCCCATGATGACGCTGATCTGCGGCACCACGCCGCTCGCGTCGATATTTCGCTGGAACACATCGCCATAGGCAGCGAGCGAGGCGACCCCCTCCTGGATGCGCGCGCCGCCGGAATTGTTCAGGCCGATGATGGGCGCGCCGTTCTGGATCGCCATGTCCTGAATCTTCACGATCTTCTGGCCATGCGTCTCCGACACGGACCCGCCCATCACGGTGAAATCCTGGCTGAAGACATAGACCAGCCGTCCGTTGATGGTGCCCCAGCCGGTGACCACGCCGTCCCCCGCCGGACGCTCCTCCGCCATGCCGAAATCGGTCGCGCGGTGGGCCACGAACATGTCGAACTCCTCGAACGATCCCTCGTCCAGCAAAAGCTCGATCCGTTCCCGCGCCGTCAGCTTGCCCTTGGCGTGCTGGGCCGCGACGCGGCGTTCGCCACCGCCCGCCCGTGCCTCGGCCCGGCGCTCTTCCAGCTCGGCGGATATGTCTTTCATGGGGCTCTCCGGACTGTTCGCGTCAATGGCTACGCCCGTTGCCGCCACGGTGGAAGAGCGCACGGACAGAATTGCGCGCGCGGTTTGCGGAGCGGCGCCATCCGTCACCCCCGGGGGGCGGCCATACGCCGCGCCACCCGCACACCCGCCTGTGCGCAGAGTGAAATGGACAGGTGACCGGGCAAGGTGTAGGCGCGCAGGAATGGCAAGCACCCCCGATATCGGCGCGCGAACGCGCCGAACACCACCCCACATTTTCACCCTCGTGGCGCTCGTGGGCGTGTCCACCCTGTCGATGAACGTCTTCCTGCCGTCGCTTCCGGCCATGGCGGACTGGTTCGGCTCGAATTACGGCACGATCCAGCTTTCGGTCGGGCTCTATCTCGGCGTCAACGCGGTGCTGCAGCTTTTCGTCGGCCCCATCTCCGACCGCTACGGTCGCCGGCCCGTCATCCTGACGGGGCTCGTCCTGTTCCTGCTGGCGACGCTCGGCTGCATATGGGCGCCGACGGTGGAGACGTTCCTCGCCTTCCGGATGGCGCAAGCCGCCGTGGTGGTCGCCATGGTGCTCAGCCGTGCCGTCGTGCGCGACCTCTACCCGCAGGACAAGGCCGCCTCGATGCTGGGTTACGTCACCATGGGCATGTCCGTCGTGCCCATGATCGGCCCGGCCATTGGCGGCGTGCTGGAGGCGCAGTTCGGATGGCATGCGAACTTCTGGCTGCTCTTTGCAGCAGGTCTGGCGCTCTGGCTCCTGACCTATTTCGACTTGGGGGAGACGGCGCCGAAATCCACGGGCAACCTGCGCGATCAGGTGCGGCAATATCCCGAATTGCTGACCTCCCGGCGCTTCTGGGGCTATTGCGCGGCCTCCGCCTTCGCGTCCGGCGCGTTCTTCGCGTATCTCGGCGGCGCGCCCTATGTCGGCGCGAACGTATTCTCGATGGATCCGGCGACGCTCGGCATCTTCTTCGGGGCGCCCGCACTCGGCTACTTCGTGGGCAACGGCATCTCCGGCCGTTTCTCACAGCAGGTCGGCATCGACCCGATGATCCTTCTCGGCGCGGTCGGACAGGCGGGCGGGCTGGCGCTTCTTGCCGTCCTGACGCTGCTCGGCTTCACGTCGCATTGGATCTTCTTCGGCTTCATGACCTTCGTGGGCCTCGGCAACGGTCTCGTGATCCCCAATGCCACGGCGGGAATGCTGTCGGTCCGGCCGCATCTGGCGGGAACGGCCTCGGGTCTTGGCGGGGCCATCATGATCGGCGGGGGCGCTGCGCTGTCGGCGCTGGCCGGATGGCTCCTGCAGCGGGGGGACGGCGCGATGCCGCTGATCCTGCTGATGGTGGCGTCGGGGCTCGCCGCGGTTTGCGCCACGATCCTGGTGATCCGTCGGAACCGGACGCTGGCGGGCTGAACCCGTCCGCCCGCCGCCTTTTGCCCCGATGCGCATGGCGCTTGTGACGGACGATCTTCCCCGGCATTGAAGGATCGACGCCTGGAGGGGAGACATTCCATGGAACTGACCGGAACCCGAACCATCGCAGCACCGCGGGAAACCGTCTGGGCCGCGCTGAACGACGCGGACACCCTTCGCGCCTGCATCCCCGGCTGCGAGGAGCTGACCGGCTCGCCCGAGGAGGGGTTCGAGGCGGTCGTGAAGCAGAAGGTCGGCCCCGTTAAGGCCACGTTCAAGGGCGCCGTGACCCTGTCGGACGTCCATCCGCCGGAAAGCTACCGCATCGCGGGCGAGGGCAAGGGCGGTGTGGCCGGCTTCGCCAAGGGCGGTGCGGACGTGAAGCTGGCGGACGTCCCGGAGGGCACGCAGCTGGACTATGCCGTCGATGCCAAAGTCGGCGGCAAGATCGCGCAGCTTGGGTCCCGCCTGATCGACAGCTTCGCCTCCAAGATGGCGGATCAGTTCTTCGCCAATTTCCAGGCCCGGGTCGAAGGCGCCGGGAACGACACGCCGCCGCCCGCAGGCTAGCGCCGCGCGGCGCGCCACCCCGCCGCCCGCGCCTCCGCTTCCGAGCAGAACCAGCGCTCGCCGTCCCGCTCGCGGATGATCGTCGCGTCGTAATCCCGCATGCCCGGCAGGTGATAGATCCGCGCGCTCCCGATATTGCCCTTGATCGTGCAACTTTCGTTGGGCGGCCCGGCGGAGGGAATCCCGGCGCGTCCCGTAGCGCGGTGAAGCGCCGGATCGGACATCACGTAGGCCCAGAGGCCGCGACCCAAGAGCTCCGCCTCCTTCTGTTCTTCGAGATAGCGGAGGTCCTCGTACCGCATCCCCCGGCGATAGACCCGCGCGATACCCAGCCGCACGAGTTCCGCATTGATGTCGCGCCCGTCCACGAAGCACACGGCGAGCGGACGGCGGGACCGGGTGCCGTCGTAGCCTTCGACCCGGCAGGTGGCCCGGCGCCCGTCATAGGCATCGCGCACGAACGCCGTCGCGAGCCGCCCACAGGGGAGCTCAGTCCCGGCAGGGTCGCGACAGGTCTGGTCCCCCTCCGGCGCGTCGAGCCCCACCAGGCGGATGTTGTCCGGAGAGGACAGCTCGATCGTGTCGCCGTCCACAACCCGGACGATACCGGTCAGGGTCGGGACCTCCGCCGAAACCGGTGTCGCGAGGAGCAGGAGAAGCGAACAAAGTCTGAACATGCCATCCGAATGCCGGACGACGTGGACGCTCGCAACGAAAAAGTTAACGGATCGTTAACGCGTCAATGCCGCGTGGCCGTGTGATGCGGGGTGACGATGCGCTTGGCCCGCGCCTCGCGCCAGGCGATGAAGCTGACCGCGCCGATGATGATCGCGGCCCCGAGGATGACGTATGCGTCCGGCGGCTCCCCGAAGGCGGCCCATCCCAGAAGGACCGCCCAGACCATCTGGAGGAACGTCACCGGCTGCGTCACCGAAATGGGCGCGGCCGCGAAGGCGAGGGTCATGGTGTAATGCCCGGCCGTCGCGAAGAAGGCGACGAGTGCCATCCACGCGAGCTGCGTCAGCGTCGGCGTCACCCAGACCGCGAAGGCGAAGGGCGCGAGCCCGAGGGTCACCGACAGCGACAGCATCGCGACCACCACCGGCGCCGAATGGCGATCCGACAGCGGCTTGGCCAGCAGGTAGGAGCCGCCAAACAGGATCGCGGTCACGAGCATGGCCAGATGCCCGGTCTCCACCTCCCGGAAGCCGGGGCGCAGGATCACCAGCACCCCGACCAAGGCGGCCAGAACGGCGGAGATGCGGCGTTTCTCCAGCCGCTCGCCCAGGAACAGCGCCGCGCCGAGGGTGACGTAGACCGGGTTCAGGTAGTTCATCGCCGTCACCTCGGCGATGGGGATCTCCGTCATGGCATAGAACCACAGCATGACGCCCACCGCATGCAGCATGCCCCGTGCGCCGAACAGGGCGAGGTCGCGGGCGGGCATCCGGGTGGCCAGCAGCGTCCGGGCCAGCGGCAGCAGGAAGGCGAGGCCGATGAGGTATCGCAGGAACGCCGATTCCGCCGCCGGCAAATCCTGCGCGGCATATTTCACGATGGCCGTGACGGCGATGAAGCATAGGCCCGTCAGGATCATCCACAGGATGCCCTGGACCGGGCGCGAGGGCGTCGTCATCCGGCAGCCATGCCCCCCGGAGCGGGCGGGCGCAAGCGCGTCATTCGAGGATCAGGCTGACCGCGATGGCCCACATCACCACGCCGACGCCGATGTCGAGCAGGCGCCACGCGAGAGGTCGCGCGAAGACGGGGCGCAGGAGCGCCGCGCCGTATCCGAGCGAGAAGAAGAACGCGAAGGAGGACGTGACGGCGCCGATTCCGAACAGGAGCGGCGAGGCCGCCTGCGCCCCGATGGAGCCGAGCAGGACGAGCGTGTCGAGATAGACATGCGGGTTGAGCCAGGTCAGCGCGAGGCAGGTCAGCACCGCCCGGCGCAGACCGCCCGCCACCGCCCCGGCCTCCAGTGCCCCGCCCCCGCGCCACGCCGCGTAGAAGGCCCGCGCCCCATAGACCAGCAGGAAGGCCGCCCCGCCCCAGCGGAAGGCCGGTTCGATCCACGGCGCGGCCTCTACCAGCACGCCGAAGCCCGCGACCCCCGCGGCGATCAGCAGCGCATCGGAAAGCGCGCAGGTCAGGACCACCGCCAGCACATACTCGCCCCGCAACCCCTGCCGCAGGACGAAGGCGTTCTGCGCCCCGATGGCGAGGATCAGCGACAGGCCGAGGCCGAATCCGGAAACGAGCGAGAACATCGGGACGGAATGGACCGGCACGTGACCTCGGCGCAACCGGGTATCGGGCGCACACGGCCCGCCGCGCGGCTGCCCCCGATCCTAGCGGTCCGAGATCGCCCTGGCCCGACCCCGGAGGGTGAGCGCGATGGAGATCATGAATAGGAACGTGATCCCGCCCAGCATCCGCTCGTAGATGCCGTCGATCCCATCGGGCATGAAGAAGAAGACCGGCGCCAGCGGAACCCACAGGATTGTCGCAACCTTGCACAGGATCCCCAGCGTCCTGGAAATTGCCCCCGCCCCCGCCGACATCGCCCACGGGATCACCGCGAACAGGGCACCGAGCGCGTAGACGAGATAGACATGGATCACCGTCCCGTCCTGATCCGCATCCCCGTATTCGTTGCGCGCGCCCACAAGAAACACGATCAGCCCCGTGAGGATCAGGCCGTAGATGCCCAGCGTCCAGCCTCGCCCGCCCAGATGCGCGTGGGCCGCCCCCACGGCGCAGGCGATGAGCGACATGGAATAGGCGTAGATCCCGAGATCGACGATGTATTCGTACTTGCCCGCACCCAGATCGCTGATCGTGTCGGCGAGCCAGTCGTGGTCCGGCACAACGAAGTCCGCGATGAGGATCGACAGCGAGAAGATCACCGGACCCGCGATGGCCAGCGCGGCCATGCCGTTCAGAATATGCGGGTGTTCGGGGAGCGGATCGCCGGGCCGTTCGGGTATTTCTCTGGGATCCAAGGCTTCGTCCTCGCGGCGGTCGGGTCGTGGGCAAACGATCCGGACGCATCGCGGTTCCCCTACCGTTCCGTCACTCCAGAGCGGCCATGACCTCGTCGCTCGCCTCGAAATTGGCGGTGACGTCCTGCACGTCGTCATCGTCCTCGAGTGCGTCGAGCAGCTTCATCAGCTGCTGCATCCCGTCGAGGTCCAGTTCCGTCGTCGTGGTCGGACGCCAGACCATCTTGGTGCTCTCGCTCTCGCCGAGCTGATCCTCCAGCGCCTGTGCCACGGCGGCAAGATCGCTGTCCGCGCACCAGACCACATGCGCCTCCTCGTCGCTCTCGACATCCTCGGCACCCGCCTCGATCGCCGCCATCAGAACCTCCTCGGCATCCCCGACCGCGACCGGATAGACGACCTGTCCCTTGCGGTCGAACATGAAGCCCACGGAACCGGTCTCACCGAGATTGCCGCCGTTCTTGGCGAAGGTGGACCGGACGGACGACGCCGTGCGGTTGCGGTTGTCCGTCATCGCCTCGACGATCACGGCCACGCCGCCGGGGCCGTAGCCCTCATAGCGGATCTCGTCGTAATTCTCGGCGTCGCCGCCGCTGGCCTTGGCGATGGCGCGGGTGATGACGTCCTTCGGAACCGATTGCTGCTTGGCTTCCTTGACGGCGAGGCGCAGGCGCGGGTTCTTGTCGGGATCGGGGTCGCCCATCTTGGCGGCGACCGTGATCTCCTTGGAGAGCTTGGAGAAGAGCTTGGCGCGCAGTTTGTCCTGCCGCCCCTTGCGATGCTGGATGTTCGCCCATTTGGAATGGCCCGCCATGGGTCTCTCTCCGCTCGATGATCCGTGTATCGGGCGGATATAGCCAAGGCCCGGCAGGGCGGCAAGGCGGCCGCATGCAGGGCCCTGACCAGTTTACCGACGGGGTCGCAGGTCGAATTCGAGGGTGCCGTCCGCGCCCTCGGGGTCCCAGTCCTGCCGCCGCCGGAGCCGCAGGCGCAGCGCCCGGTCCGGCATCGTCAGCCGCAGGACCCGCGTCGTCGCGGCCCCCGGCTCCGGTGCGGACCCGTCATATCCGTCGTGGCTCACCGCGACGTCGCCTTCGACGGTCCAGCGAAATCCCGTCGTCGGGTTCTCGGGAAGGCGAAGCTGCACCGAGGCGCCGGGGGTGACGGGGACCTCGCGGCCCCCGTCCTCCGGTGTCAGGATCAGATCAGAAGACATAGATCTGGTGGATTTCCTGATCCGTGCCGATCTCGACATTGCTGGTCCGATCACCGGCCTCGGCATGGGCGGCCAGCATCGAGAGCGCGAGGAAGCTGGAATCGTTGGCGTTCGAGATACGCTTCCAGCCCTGTCCCTCGACCGCGGCGAAGAGGTTCCGCGGCGACGCGTTGCTCCAAGTCGCGGTGACCTTCTTGCCGTTGTGCCAGGCGGCGATGCCCGTCTCCGCGGCCACGATATCGGCCTCGCCCGGCGGTGTCATCGCGGGCCGGGCGGACCCGGCCTTGGCCCCGCCCGTGCCCAGAAGGGCCGAAACGTCGAGGGTCGGTGTGTCGTCCAGCACCCGTGCCGTCTCAGCCATCGGGGCGGATGCGGGGCGATCCTTGGTCTTGGTGTTCATGTCGGTATCCTTCGATTGATGGAATGGGAGGAGCGGCGATCAGGATACGTAGACTTCCTTGATCTCCGCCCCGTCGATGAGGGCACGGACCCGGCGGTCGCCGGTCTTGGCGCCGATGAGCTGGGCCAGCATCGCGTGATGCTGCGCGTCCGAGGTGGTGACGCAGCGCTTCCAGCCCTGGCCGGACAGGTAGGCCCAGCCGTTGCGTGCCGCACTGTTGGACCACAGGCCCGTCACCTTGACGTTCTCGGCCCAGGCCCGGAGCGTCACGCCGTTGGCGCCGTAGGGTCCGGCCCAGGTCTCGATCTGGCACTGGCCGTAGGCGATGCAGAAATAGCCGCCCTCGCCCCAGTTCGTCCCCCAGGAATTCTTGCAGATCCAGCATCCGCGCGCGTCGTCGTAGCCGACGATCTCGACGCAATGGCCGCCCGCCGCTTCGCCCGACACATGGCGATAGACGCCGGACCGGTAGCTGAAGAAGTCCTGGTACACTAAAAAGCATCCGGTGACGGATCCCTTGGTCGCGATCCATTCCTTGATGGCCGCGCGGCCCTCCAGCTTGGTCTTGCCGGTGATCTTGGCCATGTTCTGCTCCCAGGAGCCGGGAACGGCGCAGGCCTGCTGGCTTCCGGTGTAGGGATAGACGGATTCGAGCGTCACGCCCTTCGCCTTGGCCTTGTCGAACGCCGCATCGGGGAACCACCCGTTGGCGCAGGTCCGCCCCTCCTCGCCGCCGTGGCAGTAGAAGAGATGCGCTTCCGAGAGGTCGAGGGCAAACGTCTCGTCGCGGATCGCGCGGCGATAGGTCGTCTCCATCACGGCGGCGACGCCGTGTGCGACGCAGGAACCGCAGGATCCCTGGTTCTTGACCGGCGTGGTGTAGGCCTTTCCGCCCACGTCGCGGTAGTCGAACTTCGCCGGTGCGCCGAACCCTTCGGAGGCGATCATCTCGGCGGTGACCGCCGGGGTCGCGCGGTCGGCCTTCACCGCTTCCGCGATGCTCATCATGCCCGGCTGCGGCTCGAAGCCGAGACGGGCGCGCCGCTCTCCTTCGGTCAGTTCCGCGATCGAGGTGCCGGGATCCATCTGCCAGCCGGCATTCGCCGCCTCCAGGTCCTTGCGCAATGTCTTGAGATCGAGGGCTTCGGCCATCGTAATTCCTCCTGTTCGAATGGGGACGGGGCGCCGGAAATACGCGCGCTCCCGCTCGGTTGCGGCACAGGGCCGCCGCCAATGGAACAAACCTTGCCGAACAGTTGACTTTGCGTCAGTGGGGCATGGCCTCCTTGACAAGCACGCTGTGGCCCATGCGCGAATCACGGACCGAACTGTCCGCGTCGTCCGATCCGGCAGGGTTGAGCCCCCCTGCCCGCGGCATCGGCGCACCCGTCCCCATCAGAGGCTTTCGCAACAGGCAAGGCGCGGATAGAACTGGCCCACTCACACGGGACCTCCCTCACATGACGACCGACCAGATCATCCTCTTCGCCCTGTTTGGCGGCGTCTTCGCCATGCTGCTCTGGGGGCGTCTGCGCTACGACATCGTGGCGTTCTCCGCGCTGCTGCTGGGCGTCATCCTGGGCGTCATCCCCAAGGAGGACGCGTTCTCCGGCTTCGGCCATCCGGCGACCCTCGTGGTGGCGCTGGTGCTGGTCGTGTCCGCGGGGCTGGTGAAATCCGGCGCCGTCCTCCTCATCACCCGGACGATGATCGACGCCAGCCGCGGCGTCGGCGCGCATATCACCATCATCGGCGGGATTGGCGCCCTTCTTTCGGCGTTCATGAACAACGTCGCGGCACTGGCGCTCCTGATGCCGGTCGACATCGCGACCGCACGCAAGGCGGGCCGCCTGCCCAGCGCCACGCTCATGCCGCTCAGCTTCGCGACGATCCTCGGCGGGATGGTCACCCTGATCGGGACGCCACCCAACATCGTCATCGCGGGCATCCGTCAGGATCAGCTGGGCGAGAGCTTCTCGATGTTCGACTTCGCGCCCGTCGGCCTCGTGACGGCGCTGGCCGGGCTTCTCTTCGTGGCCCTCGTCGGCTGGCGCCTCATCCCCGGATCGGGCGAGGCGCAGGGCGGCGCGGCGCAGGGCGACACACCCCGCTACGTCGCCGAACTGACGGTCCCGAAGGACCACCCGCGGCTCGGGGGCAAGGTCTCCGATTTCAACGACCTCGCGGAGGAGACGTCCGTCCACATCATCGGCCTGGTCCGCGACGGACGACGGATGTTCGGCAGTGCGCGCGACGTGGAATTGCGGGCGGGCGACCACCTGATCCTCGAGGCGGAGCCCGATTCCCTCGACGAGTTCCGCGCCTCCGAAAACCTCGAATTCTCCGACGACCGGCGCATGACCCTGCTCGAAGCCGCGGATCAGGGGCTCAGCCTGATCGAGGTCGTGGTGACCGATACCAGCCGCATCGCGGGCAAGTCCGCCCAATCCATCGGCATGGCCTGGCGCCAGCGCACGGTCCTCATGGGCATCTCGCGCAAAGGCCGCCGCATCAAGGATCACCTGCGCCGCGAGAAGGTGCGCACCGGCGACATCCTCCTGCTGCTGGCGCCTACGGAATCGGTGGAGGAGGTCGTGACCTGGCTCGGCGCCCTGCCCCTGGCCGACCGCGGCCTCGCCGTCACCGAAAACCGCAAGATCTGGCCCGCCGTGGGCCTGTTCCTCATGGCCGTGATCGCGGCGAGCTTCGGTCTCGTCGACCTGACGGTGGCGCTCGGGGTTGTGGTCGTGGGCTACGTCATCACCCGGATCGTGCCGCTCCCCGATCTCTACAACAACATCGAATGGCCCGTGGTCGTCCTCCTCGGCTCGATGATCCCGCTCGGCGCGGCGCTGGAGACGTCCGGCGGCACGGAACTGATCGCGGACTGGCTGACCTCCGTCACCACGGGACAGCCGGCCTGGGTCGCGATCCTGCTGCTGATGGTGGTGACCATGGTGCTGTCGGCGGTGCTCAACAACACCGCGACGGCCATCGTCGCGGCGCCCGTGGGGATCCAGATGGCGATGGCCCTCGACGTCAATCCGGACTCGTTCCTGATCGCGGTCGCGGTCGCGGCGTCCTGCGCGTTTCTCACGCCCATCGGGCACAAGAACAACACGCTGATCCTCGGACCCGGCGGCTATCGCTTCGGCGATTACTGGCGGATGGGCCTGCCGCTCACGGTCGTCGTCATTGCCGTCGCGCTGCCTGCGACGCTGTTCTTCTGGCCGCTGTGATCCGGATATAGGCACGTGCCGATCCGTCCGGCGCCCGCCCCTTGCCCCCGCCGCCGCCCCGGCGCATGAACCGGCCCATGGCCCGCCTGCGTTTCACGATCCTCGGATGCGGCTCCTCCGGCGGGGTCCCGCGCCTCGGGGGGCATTGGGGCGCGTGCGATCCGTCCGAGCCGCGCAACCGCCGCCGCCGCTGCTCCCTGCTGGTGGAGCGGGCGACGGAGACGGGCGCCACGACCGTCCTGATCGACACCTCCCCGGACATGCGGGAACAGCTTCTGTCGGCCGGGACCGGCCATCTCGACGGGGTCGTCTGGACCCACGCCCACGCGGACCACGTCCACGGCATCGACGATCTGCGGATGATCGTCTTCAACAGGCGGGAGATGCTGGACGCCTGGGCCGACGACGCGACCTTCGCCGCCCTGACTGCGCGCTTCGGCTACGTCTTCGCGACGCCCCCGGGTTCCAGCTATCCGCCGATCCTGCGTCGGCATCCGCTCGACGGGCCGATCACGGTGACGGGCGCGGGCGGGCCGGTTACGCTGCTGCCGATCCCGGTCGGTCATGGCGATATGGACGCCCTCGGCCTGCGGATCGGGGGGCTCGCCTACATGCCCGATGTCGCCGCGATCCCGCCCGCCTCCGAGGACATGCTGCGCGACCTCGATATCTGGATCCTGGACGCCCTGCGCCGCAAGCCGCATCCCTCGCACCTCTCGCTGGAGCAATCGCTCGCCTGGATCGACCGGATCGCCCCCGCCCGCGCCGTCCTGACCGACCTGCACAACGATCTCGACTGGGCGACGCTGGAGGCGGAGACCCCCGACCACGTCACCCCCGCCTTCGACGGCATGGTGATCGAGCTCGATGACTGACGGAGCGGCCGGGGACCGACGGCCCGCCAGGTCCGCGTCAGGCGCATCGCCGTACCCGCCCGCGCAAGGCCACCGATGCTAGACGTCCTCGCCGTCACCCTGCCCGTCTTCCTCATCATCGGGGCGGGTTATCTCGCCGTCTGGCGCGGCCTCTTCAGCCAGTCGCAGGTCGACGGCCTCATGGTCTTTACGCAACGGTTCGCGATCCCCTGCCTGCTGTTCCTCGCGGTCTCCACCCTCGACCTCGCGGCGGGCTTCGATTGGCGGCTGCTGACGGCCTATTATTCCGGCTCGCTCGTCTGTTTCGTCGCGGGCATCGCGGGCACGATCCTGTGGCTGCGGCGCGGGGCGGAGGATGCGGTGGCCGTCGGCTTCGCGGCGATGTTCGCCAACACCGTCCTCCTCGGGCTGCCGATCGCGGAGCGCGCCTTCGGGGCCGCATCGCTGACGCCGAACTACGCCATCGTCGCGCTGCATGCCGCCTTCTGCTACTTCCTCGGCACCGCCACGATGGAGGCGGTCCGCGCGGGCGGGTCCGGCTTCCTCACCGGAACGCGCGCGGTCGCCCGCTCCATGTCGCGCAACTCGCTGATGATCGGGGTCGCCGCGGGTCTCGTGGTGAACCTCACCGGCCTGTCCCTGCCCGATCCGGCCTCCGAGGCCGTGACCCTCATCGCGAGCGCCGCCCTCCCCGCCGCCCTGTTCGGTCTCGGCGGCGTTCTGGTGCAGTACCGCCCGGACGGGGACGCCCGCGGTATCGCCCTGATCTGCGGGATCGCGTTGCTGCTGCATCCGGCCTGGACCTGGGGCATGGGCCGCCTCCTCGCGCTGGAGGAGGGGCAGATCCGCGCCGCCGTCCTCACCGCCGCCATGGCGCCGGGGGTCAATTCCTATCTCTTCGCGGCGATGAACGGCCGGGCCATCCGCATCAGCGCATCCGCCGTCCTGATCGGCACGGCCCTGTCGGTCCTGACGGTGTCCGCCTGGCTGCTGCTCCTGCCCTGAGGCGCGGGATCAGCCGTCAGACGTGCCGGACCATCCGTCCGAATGGCCGTTGCGCGGATCGGGCCAATGCGGCGCGCCGTAGTACGCCTTGTCCAGTTCCCACGCCACGAACAGCGGCACCATCTCGGGATCGCCCGCCGGATCCAGCAGCCAGTCTGGCCGCGCTACCGGACGCGCCGAGGCGTGCAGACCGTTGCAGAACGGCTGATCCACGAGCCAGCGGCGCATGTCCTCGCGCTTGCGGGTCGAATGGAACGGGCCCCAATCGGCGGCCACACCCTTCATCCCGCGCGCCACGACACCGTCCCGCGGCACCGTCCGGTTGAGGATCCGCACGGCGCAGGACATGTTGGCTGCGCCGTCCTTCAGCGCCTCGCCGGTCCGCGCCTCGCAGCCGTAGCCGCGCGCCGTCGCCGGCAGGATCTGGACCAGCCCGTACCACAACCCGCCACCGCCGACCGCCTGCGGGCGCCACGTGCTCTCGTGCTTGGACAGGGTCGAGAGTAGACCCGCCCAGAACGCCTTGCGCTCCCACTCGCCGCCCTCGACATAGGCGGGGCACCATTGCTCGATATCGCGCGGAACCGTATCCACGAGCCGGTCGCCATGGCTCTCCAGCGCGCGCATCGCGGCCCGGGTCCAGCGCGACGATCCGTTCACGTGGTCCCAGCGCAGATCGGGCATCTCCTGTTCCCGGCTCACGGGACGCGCCGCCGGGCGGGGCGATCCCGCGGGCGCGAAATCCGGAACGTCGTAGGACCGCATCTCCGCCGACCGCGCCTCGGCCGTTGCCGGATCGGGCGCGGACATCGTGCTTCCGACCGTATTCAGCGGCTCGGCCCGCGGAACGGGCTGCGGCTCGGCCAACGCGGCGGTGCCACAAACAAGGGTGGCGGCAACCGCCAGCAGGGTGGAACGCGCATCGCGCCACGTCCCGGTCAATCGATTCGACATGTAAAATGCACCCCCCGGTGTCGCCGAAAACTCTCTTACGCGCCTGATGGGAAAGGACGAAAGCGCCCGATCGTCATACTTGGCGGGCTATCCGAAACACGTCGGGGAGCGTCCCGACCGGATGGCCCCGAGCTGCCTAGCAGCGGGGACGCGCTGCGGAAAAGTCCGGCGACGCCGCGGCCCCGCAAAGGGCGGCGTTCCGCCGAAGCCGTACGGCGCCGCCGCGCTTGCCCCGCGCCCGGCCGCGCCGTAAACCGCCTCCGACCCATCCCGGAGGCCCCGATGCTCGACGCGCCCGAATCCGCCCGCCTTCCCGAACCCGCCCCCCGCGTCATCGCGGGCGAGCGCCACGACTGGGAGCTGGTGATCGGTCTGGAGGTGCACGCCCAGGTCGCGTCCAACGCCAAGCTCTTCTCCGGCGCCTCGACCCGTTTCGGCGCGGAGCCGAACTCCAACGTGGCGTTCGTAGATGCGGGGATGCCGGGCATGCTTCCGGTCATCAACGAATATTGCGTGGCCCAGGCGGTGCGCACCGGGCTCGGTCTCAAGGCGGGGATCAACCTGACCTCCGCCTTCGACCGCAAGAACTACTTCTATCCCGACCTGCCGCAGGGGTATCAGATCAGCCAGCTCTACCACCCAATCGTGGGCGAGGGCGAGGTGCTGGTGGAACTGGGCGACGGCACCGCCCGCGTCGTCCGGATCGAGCGCATCCACCTCGAACAGGACGCGGGGAAAAGTATCCACGACATGGATCCCACCATGTCCTTCGTGGACCTCAACCGCACCGGCGTCGCGCTCATGGAGATCGTCTCCCGCCCCGACATCCGCGGGCCGGAGGAGGCCGCCGCCTACGTCACCAAGCTGCGTCAGATCATGCGCTATCTCGGGACCTGCGACGGCAACATGCAGAACGGCAACCTGCGCGCCGACGTGAACGTCTCCGTCTGCCGTCCGGGCGACTACGAGAAGTATCGGGAGAGTCAGGATTTCGCCCATCTGGGCACCCGCTGCGAGATCAAGAACATGAACTCCCTGCGGTTCATCCAGGCCGCCATCGAGGTCGAAGCCAGGCGCCAGATCGCCATCGTCGAAGGCGGCGGCAAGGTCGTGCAGGAGACCCGCCTCTACGATGTCGAGAAGGGCGAAACCCGGTCGATGCGCTCCAAGGAGGAGGCGCACGATTACCGATACTTCCCCGATCCCGACCTCCTGCCCCTGGAGATCGAGCAGGGCTGGGTGGACGACATCGAGGCGAGCCTCCCCGAACTCCCCGACGCCAAGAAGGCGCGGTTCATCGCCGATTTCGGACTCTCGGATTACGACGCGAGCGTCCTGACCGCCGACACCACCTCCGCCACCTATTTCGAGCAGGTGGTGGAGACATCGGGCAACGGAAAGGCCAGCGCCAACTGGGTCATCAACGACCTGTTCGGCCGCCTCAAGAAGGACGAGCGCGAGATCGAGACTTCCCCGGTCACTCCCGCCCAGCTCGGCGGTATCCTCAAGCTGATAGAGGCGGGCGACATCTCCGGCAAGATCGCCAAGGACCTGTTCGAGATCGTCTATACCGAGGGCGGCGACCCGGCCGAACTCGTCGAATCCCGGGGCATGAAGCAGGTCACCGATACCGGCGCCATCGAGAAAGCGGTGGACGAGATCATCGCCGCCAACCCGGCGCAGGTCGAAAAGGCCCGCGCCAACCCCAAGCTCGCGGGCTGGTTCGTCGGTCAGGTGATGAAGGCGACCGGCGGCAAGGCGAACCCCAAGGCGGTCAACGAGGTCGTGGCGGCGAAGCTCGGGCTCTGAGGCCGTCAGCCGCGCCCCGCGATCCGGGGCGGCACCCGCGGACAGGGATCGCGCGGAACCGCCGACGCCGCCGCCCGCCGATCGGTCCCGATGCCTCCGGCGGGAATATTCGGGGAGCAAAGAGACAGGGGACCGGGAGCCATTCAGACGTCGCAAGCCCGCTTTCGCATTTCTGCGGTCATGACCAATGTCACGACGCAGGTCACGACCGTCGTCACGACGTCCGTCACCCCCCGTCCGACAGATCCATAGACAGCGCGTGGATGCGCCCCATCAGGTCGCCCAGCGCCACATGCACCATCCGGTGCCGGGCCAGCCGGGATTGTCCGTCGAACGCGGATGCCCGGATCACGACATGCCAGTGGCTCTCGCCGGTTCCGTCATCCCCGGCATGGCCCGCATGTCTGCCGCTCTCGTTATGGACCTCCAGATGCGCCGGATTGAGCGCCGTCTCCAGACGTTCCCGGATCGTCTCTTCCATCGCCATCGAAAAACCTTCCGTCGCCTCTTCCCTCTGCCGCGGCAATGACTAGACTTTGCCGCCTCGGACCGTAAGGGGGCGTGTCATGACCAAGAGCGATCCATTCAACTTCGACATGCGGGTCTCCAGCGCGAAGAAGCGCAATCCCCGTGGCAAGCGCGGCATGTCCGGCGCGTTCGAGACCTCGACCCGGGAATGCGAGCACCCCGGCTGCACCGAGACCGGGCAGTATCGGGCGCCGAAATCCCGGGACACGACCGACGATTACTACTGGTTCTGCAAGGACCATGTCCGCGAATACAACGCCAAGTGGTCGTTCTTCGACGGTGCCACCGAGGCGGAGATTTCCGCACAGGATACCAAGGACCAGAAGACCAAACCCTTCCGCAAGACGGTCGAGGAACGCGCCTGGGCGCGTCTCGGGATCGAGGATCCCCATTCGGTGCTCGGAACCAACGCCACGCGCAATCCGGGCCGGGGGGTCGTGGGCCGCAAGCTGCCGCCGACCGAACGCAAGGCGCTCGATATCCTCGAAGGCAAGGACGACTGGGACAAGGCCATGATCCGTCAGGCCTACAAGGGGCTCATCAAGGTCCTGCACCCCGACATGAACGGCGGCGACCGCTCCCAGGAGGAACAGCTTTCGGAGGTGGTCTGGGCCTGGGATCAGCTCAAGGACAGCCGCAACTTCAAGTGATCCGCGTCTCTCCCGGCGGCTCGGCAAGCCGGGCATCCTGCCACGCCTTGAGGTCGCGCTCGATCCGGCTCAGGCCCCGCGGACGATAGGGCCAGGAGCCGTGGGGCGGCTTCTCGCCCTCCTTGCTCTCGAACGCCCAGCGATCCAGCACCGAGCCGTGCAGCCCCGCGATGGCCGCAGGCCCCTCCCGGTCCCGGCCCAACTTCTTGAGCAGCTTCGCGGGCCAGCCTCCCTTCGGCACCTTCGCGTTGGTGAGCGGTCCCATCGGATAGCCCTGCGCCGCGATTTCCGCGACCAGCCCCGCGTCGAAGGCGAGGCCCCGCGCCGCCGCGCCCTCCATCACCCAGGTCAGGGCGATGGAACTGAGGTCGACGATTTCCCCGCCGCCGCCGACCGATCCGTGATCGCCCGCGAAGAACCGCTCCTGATAGGGCGGATCGTCCGGATTCGCGCCCGCGTTCAACGCGTCGAGATTGGTCCAGAGCGTCGGCTCGAACTCCCGCCGCCGCTCGTCCAGCGCCACGGCATGACGTGCGGAGACGACGATGCTGCTCAGCGTGGCGTCATGGAACCGGAACTTGTCGTTCCACAGCTTCGCGACGCCGAAGCGTGACGGGATCCCCAGCGAGCCCACCGAATCCCACACCCCCAGAAACGCGAGCTGCAGCAGCATGGCATCGGGATGACCCGCATCGGCATACGCGTCCCGATCCGCCTCGGATGTCAGCAGCCAGGGCGATACGCGCGCGCGGAAGGCGGCACTCTCTTCGGTTTTCGGATGGGTCGCGGGCTCGTGGCTGCGGTAGCGATCGACAACCTCCGGCAGCAGGTGCAGCGTGCTGCGCGACAGGATTCCCGACGACCGGATCAGGCCGGTGAGCGAGCGCGCCGTGAATGCCCCGCGCGAGAAACCGAACACGTATATCTCGTCCCCCGGCTCGTAGAGGAACACAAGGTGCAGATACGCTTCCGTCACGTTCTGCATCAGCCCGAGGCCCATAAGTCCACCCAAGAGCCGGTCCGTCAGACGGCTCAGCCGCGTGACGCCCCGCCGCCCGGTCCCCACGCCGGGGACGTAGATCGGGACCTGCGCGACATCGTTCACGTCCACCGGCATCAGCCCCCGGGCCAGACGGACGACATTGGTCGGATGCGGCATGTCGGCGGCATTCCAGGTGCCGTCGCACAGGATGATGATGCGTTTCACGCGCGCCTCCCTTGCGGTCGGACGCATCCTGCCACGATCCCGCGCACAGAGAAACGCCCCCGTCCCGGAAAGGGACGGAGGCGCGTGTTCGGGCGAGCCGGAAGCTTACTGCTTGGGCAGCAGGACGCGGTCGATCACGTGGATCACGCCATTCGACTGATCCACGTCGGCGATGGTGACGCTCGCTTCCCGGCCGTTCTCGTCGGTCAGCGTGATCTCGTCGCCCTCGTAGGTGGCGCTCAGGGTGCAGCCGCCGACGGTGGGAACCGGATGCGCACCGCCATCGTCGTCGATCATGCCCTTGATCGCCGCGGCCATCGCATCGGCCGCTACGACGTGACAGGTCAGGATCTGCGCGAGCTGCGCCTTGTTCTCCGGCATCATCAGCGATTCGAGCGTCTCGTCCGAGATCATGTCGAATGCCGCATTGGTGGGCGCGAAGACCGTGAACGGACCCTCGCCGGACAGCGTCTCGACCAGATCGGCGGCCTGAAGGGCGGCGACAAGCGTGGTGTGATCGGCGGAGTTGACCGCGTTCTCGACGATGGTGCGGTCGGCCATCATTTCGGCGCCGCCGACCATGACCTGCGCCTGCGCTGCGGCGGCGAGGGACAGGGTGAGCGTGGCAGTGGCGATAAGCGTCTTCATGGGTGTCTCCAACTGTTGCACCGGCGCTCTTCGGCACCGGAATGTCCCAGCCACGAAAACGCGGAGCCCCAAGTTTCGCCGCAGCCGATCATTACGGATCACAGCCGCGTGATCTCCGCCGTGGCCAGCACCGCACCCGTCGGCGCGCCCGTAGGGGACCCGCCCGGCGGCTCCTCGCTGACCGCCAGCACCGCGCCGGGGACCAGCGCTGCGGGCAGCGGCACGCGCAATTCCCCGTCTTCGGGCAGCACGCCGAGCGAGAGCGGCGCGGCCTCCCCCGCGATCAGCCAGAGTTGCAGGACGCGCCCCGGCGGCGGCGCGCCGTCCAGCCGCCGCACCACAAGCGCCGCATCGTCGGCCAGCGCGGTGAGGCGCAGATCGCCCTCCGCGGCCGCGATTTCCGCGCGCAAGGTCGGCGTGAAGGGCACCGCCGGCTCCAGCGTCACGAGCAGGAAGACCCCCACCACCGCCGCCACCGGCGCCAGTAACAGAGCGCCCAGCGCGAACCACGGTCGCCGCCTCCGCGCGCTCAGCGCCCCATCCGCCACCGACGCCGTGCCGAACAGACGCGCCTCCAACGCCGCCTTGACCCGCGCGGGCGGTATGATCTCCGGGGCCGCCAGCATCGGCTGCAACGCCGCGTGCCACCACGCATGGAGCGCCAGAAGCGCGGGTTCCTGCGGCAGGCGGGCCTCCACCGCCGCGACTTCCGCAACCGGCAACACGCCGACGACGTACTCCGCCATCAGCGCGTCATCGCCGTAACCGTCTTCCGGCGGGCCTCCGGCCGGCGCGTCGACGCTCACGATCCCGTCCCCCTCATCGCGCCAGACAATCGCGCAGTGCGATCAGACTGCGCCGGAGCCAGGTCCGCATCGTGTTAAGCGGCACCTCGAACCGCGCGGCCAGATCGGCATAGGTCTCGCCTTCCAGATAGGCGCCCCGCACCGCGTCCGACCTTTCCGGCGGCAGCTCTCCCAGACAATCGCGGATCGCCTTCGCCTCGCTTTGGGCGATGGCCCGCGCCTCGGGGCCCGGGCCCGGATCGGCGAGCAGGTCCGCCTGCGGCATCTCCGCGCGGAGACGGGCGGGGCCGCGGGCACGGAGCCGGTCGATGCAGTGGTTCCGGGTCACCGCCGCCATCCAGGTGATCGGGCTGAGCCCGTTCGACCGGTAGCGATGGGCATTGTCCCAGATTTTCACATACACCTCCTGAAGCGCCTCCTCGGCCTCCCCCCTGTCCCTCAAGACACGCAGGCAAGTTCCGTAGAGTTTCGCGCAGGTCGCATCGTAGAGTTGGCCGAACGCGGCGCGGTCCCCGGTGGCCGCGCCCGCGAGCCAGGCCTCGATATCCGCGATGTCCCGTGCCATGCCGTCCTCCCCGAGGTGGCTCACCATACCGATGGGGCGCCTCCGATCCACTACCATCCGTGGCCTTCCCCTTGCGACCCCGGGGGATATGTTGCAAGCGGGCGCGCGGAACGAAGGAGACCCGGGATGGCCGACGGAACCATGGATATCGACGCGAAGCCCCAGAGCGACATGTCGGTGCGGGACATCTTCGGCATCGAAAGCGATATGATCGTGAAGGGGTTCGCCGACCGCGCCGACCGCGTCCCCGAGATTGACCCCACCTACAAGTTCGACCCGGACACCACGCTAGCGATCCTCGCGGGCTTCGGCTGGAACCGCCGGGTGATGATCCAGGGCTATCACGGCACCGGCAAGTCGACCCATATCGAACAGGTCGCCGCCCGGCTCAACTGGCCCTGCGTCCGCGTGAACCTCGACAGTCACATCAGCCGGATCGACCTGATCGGCAAGGATGCGATCAAGCTGAAGGACGGCGTGCAGGTCACCGAATTCCATGAAGGCATCCTGCCCTGGGCCCTGCGCAACCCGGTCGCCATCGTGTTCGACGAGTACGATGCGGGCCGCGCCGACGTCATGTTCGTGATCCAGCGTGTGCTGGAGCACGATGGCAAGCTGACGCTGATGGATCAAAACACGATCATCACGCCGCATCCGTCCTTCCGCCTGTTCGCCACTGCCAACACCGTGGGCCTGGGCGACACGACCGGCCTCTACCACGGCACGCAACAGATCAATCAGGCGCAGATGGACCGCTGGTCCCTGGTCGCGACCCTGAACTATCTCAGCCACGACGCCGAGACGAACATCGTCCTCGCCAAGCAGCCGCATTACAACACCGACAAGGGCCGCAAGACGATCTCGCGCATGGTCACCGTCGCCGACCTGACCCGAACGGCCTTCATGAACGGCGATCTCTCGACCGTCATGTCGCCCCGGACGGTCATCGCCTGGGCCCAGAACGCCGAGATCTTCCGCGACGTAGGCTATGCTTTCCGCCTGTCGTTCCTGAATAAATGCGACGAGCTGGAGCGCCAGACGGTGGCTGAGTTCTACCAGCGGTGTTTCGATGAGGAATTGCCGGAAAGTGCGGTGAGCATGAGCCTGGGGTAACGCCGTCGTCCCCCTCGCGATCCATCGCGGAGGGGGACGGGTCGGCTTACGTCACCTTCTTGCCGGAGACCACGATGGGCGGCCGTCCGCTCCCGGTCTCGGCCGCGGAAGGTGCCTTGGACTTGTCCTTCTTCGGCTTCTTCACTTCCTTGTTGCCCTTCTGCCTGTCGCCCTTGCCCATGATCTTTCCTTTCGGCGGAGCAGCGGGGATGATCGTCCGCGCCCCTCGGTGATGTGAATGATGAACCAGGGTTGCCCTGACCCCACGGTCGGGGGCGATGATCCCTGCCCCGTGGCTTGCAACGGACCACTCGGGACATGGCCCTGACGCTACGCCCGAAGGCGGACCACGGCAACTGTCGCGGGTCGAAGTAACGCGGATGACGCAGTGGCGCGACGAACCCGGCCCATTGATCCCGCACTGTCCGGATGCTTTATCACCCCCATGAACAAGCCCACCGACAACCCCGCCGATCCGTTCAAGAAGGCCCTCGCCGAGGCCACCAAGACCATGGCCGACGATCCGGATCTGGCCGTTACCTATTCCGTCGATCCGCCGGGCATGACCAACGACAGCGTCCGCCTGCCGCAGGTCAGCCGACGCATGACCCGGGACGAGGTGCTCTTGGCGCGGGGAACGGCGGATGCGTTCGCGCTGCGCCATCGCCACCACGACACGGTGACCAACGCGAAGTACCTGCCGCAGGGGAACATGGCGCGGGAGCTGTACGAGGCGATGGAGACCGCCCGCTGCGAGGCTGTCGGCGCCCGGGACATGCCGGGCACGGCGGGCAATATCGACGCCAAGATCGGGGTCGAGGCGGCGCGCAAGGGCTACGGCGAGATCACCGACAAGGCGCAGGCCCCGCTGGCCGCCGCCGCCGGTTACTGGATCCGACAGATGGCCACGGGTCGCGACCTGCCGAAACCGGCGGCCAACGTGCTCGACCTGTGGCGCGGCTTCATCGACGAGGCGACCGGCGACCGGGCCGACACGCTCGACGACGTGCTTGCCGATCAGGCCGCCTTCGCACGGCTCGCCCGCAAGATGATCGAGGATCTGGGCTACGGGGATCAGCTCGGCGACGATCCCGACATGGACGACGACGAGGAGGAAGAGGGCCAGTCCGAGGAAGAAGAGGACGAGCCGGATTCGACGGGGTCGGACGACGAGGAGGAGGATGCCGAAGCCTCCCCCGAGCAGAGCCAGGATCAGCAGGACGACCCCTCCCAGGCCCAGGTCTCCATGGACGACATGGCCGACCAGGAGGCGGGCGAGGAGGCCGAGATGCCAGAGGCGGACGACGCCATGGACCCGCCCCCGCCGCAGCCCGTCTCCGACGCCGACCCGAATTATGCCGTCTACGTCACCGCCCATGACGAGACCATCGGCGCGGAAGACTTGGCCGAACCCGCCGAGCTGGAACGCCTGCGCGCCTATCTCGACCAACAATTGGAGCCGCTGAAAGGCGCCGTCAGCCGCCTCGCCAACAAGCTCCAGCGGCGGCTGCAGGCGCAGCAGAACCGCTCGTGGGAGTTCGACCTGGAAGAGGGCATCCTCGATGCCGGTCGCCTCGCCCGCGTCGTCGCCAACCCGACCACGCCGCTGTCGTTCAAGATGGAGCGGGACACGGAATTCCGCGACACCTGCGTGACGCTGCTTCTGGACAATTCCGGCTCGATGCGCGGCCGCCCGATCTCCATCGCCGCGATCTGTGCCGATGTTCTGGCCCGCACGCTGGAACGCTGCGGCGTGAAGGTCGAGATCCTCGGCTTCACCACCCGTGCCTGGAAGGGCGGTTCATCGCGGGAGGCGTGGCTCAAGGACGGGCGGCCCGCCGCGCCCGGCCGCCTGAACGACCTGCGCCACATCATCTACAAGTCGGCTGATGCGCCGTGGCGGCGGGTACGCCCGAACCTCGGCCTGATGATGAAGGAAGGGTTGCTGAAGGAGAATATCGACGGCGAGGCGCTCGAATGGGCGCATCGTCGGATGCTCGCCCGGCAGGAAGCGCGCAAGATTCTGATGGTCATCTCCGACGGCGCGCCGGTGGACGATTCGACGCTGTCCGTGAACCCCGCGAACTATCTCGAAAAGCACCTGCGCGACGTGATCGCCATGGTGGAGAAGCGCCGCGCGGTCGAACTGCTCGCCATCGGTATCGGCCACGACGTCACACGCTATTATGACCGGGCCGTCACGATCACGGATGTGGAGCAACTGGCGGGTGCAATGACCGAACAGCTCGCCGCCCTGTTCGACGCCGACCCGCGCGCACGCGCCCGGGTCATGGGGATGCGCCGGGCGTCCTGAGCGACGGCGCTATCGCGGCGGGACAAGTGCCGGAGGACGCGGCCCGCAATCTGCGACCGGTGCCTGGCGCACCCGTCGGACGCCTCCGGCGGGAGTATTTCGAAAGCAGAGAAGGCGAGGCCGGTCCGCCCCGCCGCCCGGCTGTGAACACGGCGTGGCGGCGGGGCTTCTCCGCTTGCGGCCATCGGCTCTCCAGCCTGTTCCGCGCGCCCGGTCTGACATGCCGGAGTTGAAAGACGGTTAATCGGCCCTTCTCTGCTTCGGAAATACTCCGGGGGTGCGGGGGCTGGCCCCCGCATCCGAGCGTTTGCCGATACCGCGACGAAGTAAGGCAAACCGCCATCCGCCGGTCCCCTCCCCTGTGCTAGGCTTCGTCCAATCCCCAGGAGGACCCCCCAATGCGCCTGCGCATCTGCACGTTCAACATCGAGAACCTGTTCACCCGGTTCGATTTCGGCGGCTTCTCCGATCCTCGCGCCGCGCGCTACCTGCCACCCATCGTCCAGTTCCTGGGCGATTTCGGCGATGGCGACCTCTCGAAGTTCCCGGAGTTCAAGCGCGCCATCGAGACCGCCGCCATCGCCCAGGACGACGATCACCGGCAGCATACAGCACTGGCTTTCGCCGCCGCCGATGCCGACGTCTACTGCCTGCAGGAAGTCGACAGCATCGACGCGCTGACCCGCTTCATGGAGGCTTATGTCCGGAAGATCGGCGTCGATCCCTACCCCAATATCATCCTGCAGGAAGGCAACGATCCGCGCGGCATCGACGTGGCCGCGATCACCCGCGACATCCGCCCATCCTATGCCCGCAGCCACGCCACCTATGCCGTCTCGGACCTGCGGCGCAGTGCCGTCGGCCGGGATCTGCTCGCCACCTATCCGAAAGCCGCGGAGGAGGCGCGGTCGGGCGGACGCATCTTCCGCCGCGATTGCCTGGAGCTGGAGGTGCTCGTCGGCGATACCCGCGTCACGCTCTTCAACTGCCACTTCAAGTCGATGGGCGGCGGGCGTGACCGCTCCATGGGGCGCCGACAGATCGAAGCCTGCGCGGTCCGCGCCATCGCCGCAGCTAAGTTCGACGATCCGGCGACGGCGCTCTGGGCGGTCTGCGGCGACCTCAACGATTACCGGCAGGTCATCCGCATCTCCAAGTCCGCGGGACAGGCCGAGACGGTGAAGGTTCTCGCGGCAGACGATCCGTCGGGCGTGGACCCGCTGCTCGACGGGTTCGGTACGAACCTGCTGGAGGAGATCGCGCCCGAGGATCGCTGGACCCACTACTACGCGGGCGAGCGCCACAAGACGCAGCTCGACTACGTTATCGCCTCCCCCGCCCTGGCCGCGCGCCTTCGGGGCACGCCGGAGATCATCCGTGCCGGAATGCCGTTCCGCGTCCCCAATCTCGACGTGCTCCGCTATCCGCGCGTGGGCTGGGACCGGCCCAAGGCCAGCGACCATTGCCCCGTCGTGGTCGAGTTCGACATCTGACGCGCGGCGGGGGTCGCCCCGCGGGGCCCCGGGCCATTCCCCCGGCCCCGCCCCTGTCGTAGGACGGGGCGGAGGAGGCCCGCGCCCATGTTCCAGACCTTCGACGTCACCGCCCGACCCGAGGCGGCCCCGCCCCGTGTCGCCCGCCTGCGCGCCTGGATGGCGGATGCCGGACTCGACGGCTTCCTCGTCCCCCGCGCCGACGCATATCAGAGCGAATACGTCGCCCCCGCCGATGCGCGGCTGGAATGGATCAGCGGGTTCACGGGATCCGCCGGGTTCGCGGTCATACTGCGCGACCGGGCGGCGGTGTTTTCCGACGGGCGCTACACGGTGCAGGTCCGCGCGCAGACCGACCGCGACACGTTCGAGACGGTCGACTGGCCCAAGACCGGCCTCGCGACCTGGCTTCCGGAGGCGCTTCCGGACGGGGGCCGCGTCGGGTTCGATCCCTGGCTGCACACCGTCCGGGAGGTGGAGCGGCTGGAGGTGCTGGAGGGGATCGAGATGTTTCCCTCGCCCAACGGTGTCGATGCGGTCTGGAACGATCGCCCCGCCCCGCCCTCGGGTGCGATGTCGGTCTGGCCCGCGCATCTCGCGGGCCGGGACGCGGAGGCGAAGCGACACGAGATCGCGGAAGCCCTGCGCGCGGCGGGACTCGCGGCTTTCATCACCAATCAGGCGGATTCGATCGCCTGGCTCCTGAACGTGCGCGGCTCGGATATAGCGCGGATCCCCATCGCGCAGGCCTTTGCGGTGATCCATGCGGATGCATCCGTGGACCTGATCTGTACCCCGGAGAAGGTCGCACCGGTGGCCGACCACCTTGGCCCCGCGGTCCGGGTGACGGCGCCGGACGAGATGGAGGCCCTGCTGGCCGCGCTCGACGGGGCGGTGGGCTACGATCCCGCCGCCTGTCCCGTGGCCCTCGCCCGGGCGCTGCCGGACGGACGCGCCGCGGAGGACCCGCTGGCCCTCCCCAAGGCGGTGAAATCCACGGCCGAGATCGCGGCCACCACCGAGGCGCATCTGCGCGACGGTGTGGCGATGGTGCGGTTCCTGCGCTGGCTCGACGAGGAGCGGCCCGTCGATGCCACCGAGATCACCGTCGCCCGCGCGCTGGAGACCTTCCGTCGAGAGACCAACCACCTGCGTGACATCAGCTTCGAAAGCATCGTCGGGTCCGGCCCCAACGGCGCCATCGTCCATTACCGCGTCAACGAGGAGAGCGACCGACCGCTGGCCGGGGATCCGGTCCTGCTGGTGGATTCGGGGGGGCAATATCTCGACGGGACCACCGACATCACCCGGACCGTACCCCTGACCGATCCGCCGGAGCCCATCGCCCACGCCTTCACCCGCGTGTTGCAGGGGATGATCGCCGTGTCGCGCACGATGTTCCCCCGGGGCGTCGCCGGGTGCCATCTCGATGCGCTGGCCCGCGCCCCGCTTTGGGCCGAGCATCGCGATTACGACCACGGCACCGGCCACGGCGTCGGCGTCTATCTCGGCGTGCATGAAGGGCCGCAGCGGATCAGCCGGGCTTCGGACATCGCGCTGCGCCCCGGCATGATCCTGTCGAACGAGCCGGGCTATTACAGAGAGGGGGAATACGGCATCCGGATCGAGAACCTCCTCGTCGTGGTGGTGGCCACGCGACCGGAGGGCGGGGACGACCGCGACATGCTGGCCTTCGAGACGCTGACCTGGGTGCCCATCGACCGGCGGCTGGTGAAGGCGGCGCTTCTGTCGCCGGACGAGCGCACGTGGCTCGACACCTACCATGCGGGCGTGGCCGAACGGCTGACCCCGCTGCTGCATGGCGCGGACCGCGACTGGCTCCTGCGCATGACCGCACCGCTCTAGGGGTTCCCGGATGCGCGACCGGACGCTAGGTTCGCCCTTCCAAGCGACAGGAGAGACCATGGCCCACATCACCGTCACACCCGCCATCGGCGTCTGGACCGTCCGCAGCGACGACGGCGTTCTGGTGGAGAGCCGGAATGCCGTAACGCTCGTCGAAGGGTCGATGCCGCCGGTGATCTATTTCCCGCGCGCCGACATCGCCATGGCGTTGTTGGAACGGTCGGAGAAGACGAGCCATTGCCCGCACAAGGGCGAGGCGAATTACTACTCCTATGTCGGCCAATCGGCGCGGATCGACGATGTCGCATGGACCTACGAGAACGTCACCAACGAGGACGCGAAGGGGATCGAGGGGCATCTGGCGTTCTACGGCCAGCGGCTGGCGGTGGAACGCATCTGACGCCGGCGATGCGGGCCCGGGCACGCGATCCCCGGGTCGTCTCCCATGAGCAATTCGGGCAAGCTTTCACAGCTGGTGACAGGTTGCCGATCCAGCCATCGACACGGCCCCGGATCAGTTCTGCCGCACCATCTTCCCCGGGTTCATAACGCCGTCGGGGTCGAGCGCGCGCTTGACGGCCCCCATCACATCCCATGCCGCCCCGTGCTCCCGTTCCATGAAATGCAGCTTGCCGAAGCCCACGCCGTGCTCGCCCGTGGCGGTCCCGCCCAGATCCAGCGCGTGTTCGATCATCGCATCCGAGAGCCGTTTCGCGGTCGCCAGCTCCGACGGCGCGTCGCGATTGACGAGCAGGATCGCATGATAATTGCCGTCGCCCACATGGCCGAGGATCGGACCGCGCAGGCCGGAGGCCGCGATGTCGGCGGCGGCCCGGTCGATGGCCTCCCCCAGCACGGAGATGGGAACGCAGACATCGGTGACCACCGCCGTCGATCCGGGTCGGGAGGCGAGGATCGTGTGGTAGGCGCGGTGGCGCATGGTCCAGAGGCGGGTGCGGTCCTCGGGCGCGGTGGCCCAGGCATAGCCGCCCGCCCCGGCCTCCGCCGCCAGTTCGCCGAACCGCGCCGCCTCCTCCGCCACGGCCGCCTCCGAGCCGTGGAATTCCAGCAGCAGATGCGGACGCTCCGCGAAGGTCGCGCCGTCCTGCGCGTTCAGGATCGCGGCCGTCTCCGCATCCAGATACTCGATCCGCGCGGGGGCCAGGCCCATCTGCGTGGCGAGGATGACGGTCGCGATGGCCGAGGCGGTATCGGGAAACGCGCAGGAGGCGGCGGAGATCGCCTCCGGCACGCCGTGCAGGCGCAGGGTGAGTTCGGTCATCAGGCCGAGCGTGCCCTCGGAGCCCACGAACAGCCCGGTCAGGTCGTAGCCCGCGCTGGACTTGGCCGCGAGCGTGCCGGTGCGGATCACGCGACCGTCGGCGAGCACGACCTCCAGCGCGCGGACATGGTCGCGCATCGTGCCGTAGCGGACGGCGTTCGTTCCCGACGCGCGGGTCGCGGCCATCCCGCCGAGAGAGGCGTCCGCACCCGGATCGACGGGAAACATCAGGCCCGTCGCGCGCAGAGCCGCGTTCAGCGCGCCGCGGGTGCAGCCCGGCTGGACCCGGACCAGCATGTCCTCCTCCCGCACCTCCAGCACGGCGGCCATGTCGCGGAAATCGACCGTGACGCCGCCCCGGGGCGCCGAGGCATGTCCCTCCAGCGCCGTGCCCGTACCCCAGCCGATCACCGGCAGGCCGTGACGGGCGCACAGGCGCACGATGGCCGCAACCTCCGCCGTATCGCGCGGATAGACGACCGCGTCGGGCGGCAGTTCCGGATGCCACGTCTCCGACCGGCCATGCAGGGCCAGATCGCTCTTTCCCGTGCTCGCCCGGTCGCCTAGCATCGAGCGAAGTTCGCGCAGCGCGTCGTCCGGGATCATCTCCGGCCCTCCCCATCCCGTCTGCGCGCGAAGATGCAGGCAGGGAGGGGGAAGGACAAGCGACCGGTGTCAGACAATCCACCCACCGCGTCCCGTCTGTCCGACTGCGCCCTCGCGCGCCTGCGCCACGCCTGGACCGTGATCCGGAGCCGGGGGCCGTCGCAGATCCAGTTCTGGTTCATCGCCCTCGCCGTCGGGATCGCCTCCGGCTACGCCGCCGTGGGCTTCATGACTGCGATCCGGACGTTGCAGACATTCCTCTACGGGACCGAGGATCCGCAGCACCTGCACAGCTTTGCGGCGACCCTTCCGTGGTGGTGGGTGCTCCTGCTGCCCGCGCTCGGGGGGTTGATCGTGGGGTTCATCCTGACGCGGTTCACGCCCGATGCGCGGGTCCGCGGCGTGGCGGAGGTGATCCAGGCTTCGGCCATGAAGGAGGGGCGGGTGGAGCGGCGCGCTGGCCTCGCCTCCGCCGCGGCCTCGCTCATCACGCTCTCCTCCGGCGGCTCGTCGGGGCGGGAGGGGCCGGTGGTCCATATCTGCGGGATGATCGCGGGCTGGGTGTCGAACCGTCTGAACGCCGACGGGATCACCGGGCGCGACCTGCTGGGATGTGCCGTCGCGGCGGGCGTCGCGGCCAGCTTCAACGCGCCGATCGCGGGCGCCCTCTTCGCGCTGGAAGTGGTGTTGCGGCATTTCGCGGTCCACGCCTTCGCGCCGATCACCATCGCCGCCGTCTCCGGCTCCGTCATCAGCCGGCTCAATTTCGGCGACGTGACAGAGTTCACCCTGCCCACGCCCGGCGCGCTGGCCTTCTACGTGGAGCTTCCGGCCTTCCTGATCCTGGGGCTGATCTCCGGGCTGGTGGCGTTCGTCCTGATACGGTCGATCTTCTGGGTGGAGGATGCGGGCACGCGGTTGCAGGGGCGGTTGCGCCTGCCCGCGATGCTGCGGCCCGCGTTGGCGGGCCTGATGCTGGGCGGGATCGCGATCTTCTTTCCCCACATCATCGGGGTGGGCTACGAGACGACGTCGGAGGCGCTGTCCGGGAACCTCCTGTTCCACGAGGCGGTCGTCTTCGCCATCGTCAAGGTGGCGGCGGTCAGCATCACCATGGGCGGACGGATGGGCGGGGGCGTGTTCTCGCCCGCGCTGATGGTCGGCGCGCTGACCGGGCTGGCCTTCGGCACGGTGGCGACGGGGATCCTGCCGGACCTGTCGGGGTCGGAGACGCTTTATGCGCTGGCCGGGATGGGGGCGGTCGCGGCGGCGGTTCTGGGCGCGCCGATCTCCACCACGCTCATCGTGTTCGAGCTGACCGGCGACTGGCAGACGGGGCTTGCCGTGCTCGTCGCGGTCAGCATGTCGACGGCCCTGTCCTCCCGGCTGGTGGACCGGAGCTTCTTTCTGACGCAACTGGAGCGGCGGGGCATCCATCTGGCAGCGGGTCCGCAGGCCTACCTGCTCGCCATGTTCAAGGTCTCCGCGGTGATGAAGGCGCCGGACCATCCCCGAGCGCCCGATCCCGACCGGGTGCGTCGAGCGGTCAACGAGGCGCTGTTCGTGGCACCGTCTGACACGCTGGAGGCGGCGATGCCCCTGTTCGAGCGGTCGTCGAGCGATTTCCTCGCCGTGGTCCGCCTGACCGACGGGGCCGGGCAGCCGGAGGTGCTGGGCGTGCTGCTGCATGTGGACGCACTGCGGGTGTACAACCGGGCGCTGGCGGCGACGGCGGCGGAGGAGCATTCCTGAGACAGGTGCATCGGGGGGCCGGCCCCCCGGGCGCGGGGCGCCTCCCCCCAGGATATTTCGTCCGAGAAGAAGCCGGGCGGGGCTCAGTCCCTCAAGGCGTGCAGCCCCTCGGCGGTGGCGCGCGCGCCCTGCAGCATCCAGGCATGTTCGGAGGCGACGAAGAACATCGTGATGCCGAGGTCGCGCAAGGCGGGTCCGGCGGCGGCATCCGGCGCGAAGGTCATGCATGCCTTGCCATGGGCGGACGCGGCCTTGGCGACCCGCGCCATCGCGTCGCGAACCGGGCCCTGCGTCTGGTCGGTGACTCCGTAGCAGACGGCGAGGTCGGCGGGCCCCACGAAGAGACCGTCGATCCCGTCGACGGCGGCGATCCCGGCCGCGGCCTCGACGCCCTCCGGCTCTTCGATCTGGGCGATGACGATGGTGTCCGCGTCCTGGGCCAGCACGTCCGGCATCTTGCGCGTGGCGAAGCCCGCCCATCGGGTGGAGCCGGCATAGCCGCGCCCGCCATGGCCGAACCGCGCCGCCCGGGCGACGGCCTGCGCCTTTTCCACGCTGTCCACGTGCGGGACGACGATCCCCTGCGCGCCGCTGTCCATCGCCTTGAGGATCTCGACCGGCGAGCCGGTGGGCACCCGGACCAGCACGGGCCATTTCAGCGCGCGTGCCATCGCCAGGCAGACATCCATCCGGCTGCGGTCGAACGGCGCATGCTCCGCATCGAGGCAGACGAAGTCGAGACCGGACATGGACAGGACCTCGATCACCTCGTGGCTCGGGGTCTTGAGGAAGGTTCCGGCGAGGATTTCGCCCCCCAGCATCCGTGTCTTCAGGTTCGCATCGGCCATGTGATCGCTCTCTCCCTCGGGTCGGGGCCAGAAGGCCCCGGGCGGGGGCCGCGGTCAAGCCGTCGCGGGCCGGGCTTGCGGGCCGCGGGCGCCCGCCCGATACCGGTCACCGTATATCCGAGGAGGTTCGCCCATGTCCCCCCTGCCCCGCGCCGCACCGCCCCGGGCCGCGTCCACCCCGCCCGCCGTGCCGCTGCCTGCCGGAGCGTGCGACGCCCATGTCCATATGGTCGCAGAGGATTTCCCGCTCTGGGACGGGCGGGTGGAGGATCCGGCACCGGGCCGCCTCGACGACTGGATGGCGCGGTTGAAGGCGCATCTGGACGCCCTCGGGTTCGCGCGGGTCGTGATCGTGCATTCGATCCTGCATGGCGGGGACAATTCGGTCACGGTGGAGGCGGTCCGGCGTCTGGGGGACCGCGCCCGGGGCATCGGCCTCGTGACGGACGACGCGACGGAGGCGGATCTGGACGCGCTGGCCGCGGCGGGGATCACGGGCATCCGCCTGAACTATGTCCACGGGGGCCTTCTGTCCTGGGCCGGGGTCAGGGCGATGGCGCCCCGGCTGGCCGCGCGGGGGATGCATGTCCAGATGCTGATGAACGCGCACCGGCATATGGAGGAGCTTGCGGCGGATGTGGCGACGATGCCGGTGCCGGTCGTGTTCGACCATATCGGCTGGCCCGATATCGGGGCGGGCGTGGCGGAACCGGGCTTCGCGGCACTCCTGCGGCTGGTGGCGGAGGGGCATGCGCATGTAAAGCTCTCGGGACTCTACCGGCTGTGCGATGCGCACTACGACGCGGCGGCGGCGTATGTCCGCGCGCTGGCGGAAGCGAACCCGGAGCGGTGTCTCTGGGGATCGGACTGGCCGCATATCATGCTGGCGGGGGCCGAGATGCCGGATGCGGGGGATTTGCTGGCCGCGTTTCTCGACGCGGTGCCGGGTGCGGACATGCGGGAGACGATCCTCGCCCGGGTGCCGGAACGGCTCTACGGGTTCGCATAGGCGTCCGAATGATTTGACGGGGTGGCGCAAATCGCGTCCATTGGCGCCGCGCCGACGTCGGACCTCACCGACGGGGCGGAACCGATGACCATCTGGGAGGATGACATGAAGACACTCTTGACCGGGACCGCACTGGCCCTGACCGCCATGACGGGCAGTGCCATGGCCGATGCGCATGCGACGAGCGCCTGCCTCATCACCAAGACCGACACCAACCCCTTCTTCGTCAAGATGAAGGAAGGGGCCACGGCCAAAGCCGAGGAACTGGGCATCGAGCTCAAGACCTTTGCCGGTCAGGTCGACGGCGATCACGAGACCCAGGTTGCGGCGATCGAGACCTGCATCCTCGACGGGGCGAAGGGGATCCTGATCACGGCGTCCGATACTTCTTCCATCGTGACGAGCGTGCAGCAGGCGCGGGATGCGGGTCTTCTGGTTATCGCGCTCGACACGCCGCTGGAGCCGATCGACGCCGCCGATGCGACCTTCGCGACCGACAATTTCCTCGCCGGCGAACTGATCGGGCAATGGGCCGCAGCGACGCTGGGCGACGAGGCGGCGAACGCCAAGATCGCGACTCTGGATCTCGCCGTCAGTCAGCCCTCGGTGGACGTGCTGCGCAACCAGGGCTTCCTGCAGGGCTTCGGCATCGACCTCGGCGATCCGAACGTGATCGGGGACGAGGACGATGCGCGCATCGTCGGTTCCGACGTGACGCAGGGCAACGAGGAAGGCGGCCGCCGCGCGATGGAGAACCTGCTGGCGCAGGATCCGGAGATCAACGTGGTCCATACGATCAACGAGCCCGCCGCCGCCGGTGCCTACGAGGCGCTGAAGGCCATCGGTCGGGACGGCGATGTACTGATCGTCTCCGTCGACGGCGGCTGCCCCGGTGTGCAGAACGTGGCCGACGGCGTGATCGGCGCCACGTCGCAGCAATACCCGCTGCTGATGGCGTCGCTGGGCATCGAGGCCATCGCGCAGTTCGCCGAGGACGGCACCGTACCCGCGCCGACCGAGGGCAAGGACTTCACCGATACAGGCGTTGCGCTGGTGACGGACGCGCCCGTGGACGGGGTCGAACTCGATCTCCGTCGAGGAGGGGCGCGACCTCTGCTGGGGCTGATCGCATCGCGATGAAATCCGGGGGCGCGCGGTATCGTCCGCGCGTCCCGCCCGTGACCGGAGGGGAATGCCCGTGAGCCAGCCCGACAGCTACGAATCCGCCATGAACCGTACCGAGGCGGTGGCTGAGTTCGACCAGTCCCATCGCGGCCTCGTCGGCACGATCCAGCACGTGCTGCACGTCAATCCGGCGCTTGTGCCGCTGATCGTGCTGCTGGCCTCCATCATCGTGTTCGGCCTCCTGCTCGGGTCCAAGTTCTTCTCGCCCTTCGCGCTGACGCTGATCCTGCAACAGGTGCAGATCGTGGGCATCGTGGCAGCGGCGCAAAGCCTCGTGATCCTGACGGCAGGCATCGACCTGAGCGTCGGTGCCATCGCCGTCATCTCCTCGGTCGTGATGGGGCAATTCACCTTCCGCTACGGCCTTCCGGTTGAGGTGGCGGTGGCCTGCGGCCTGATCGTCGGAACGGCGATCGGCTGCTTCAACGGCTGGCTGATCGCGGCGATGAAGCTGCCGCCCTTCATCGTGACGCTGGGCATGTGGCAGATCGTGCTGGCCGCCAACTTCCTCTATTCCGCGAACGAGACCATCCGAAGTCAGGAGATCGCCGCGGAGGCCCCGCTCCTGCAACTGCTCGGGGCCAAGTTCCAGATCGGTGGCGCCGTGTTCACCCTGGGCGTGGTGTTCATGGTCCTGCTGGTGCTGGTGCTATCCTACGTGCTGCGCCACACGGCCTGGGGGCGGCATGTCTATGCGGTCGGCGACGACCCGGAGGCGGCGCAGCTTTCGGGCGTCAATGTGAAGGGTGTGCTGATCTCGGTCTACGGCCTTGCCGGGCTGATCTGCGCTTTTGCGGGCTGGGCCCTGATCGGACGGATCGGGTCGGTCTCGCCCACATCCGGACAGCTTCTGAACATCGAGAGCATCACGGCGGTCGTGATCGGCGGCATCTCCCTCTTCGGCGGGCGCGGCTCGATCCTCGGCACGTTCTTCGGGGCGCTCATCGTGGGCGTGTTCACCCTCGGGCTGCGCCTGATGGGGGCGGATGCGCAATGGACCTACCTGCTGATCGGGGTGCTCATCATCGCTGCCGTCGCGGTGGACCAGTGGATCCGGAAGGTGTCGGCATGAGCCAGAGCCAGTCTCAGTCCCAAGGCGGGGTTCAGCCGATCCTGAGTGGTCGCAATCTGGTCAAGCGTTACGGCCGGGTCACGGCGCTCGACCATTGCGATTTCGAACTGATGCCGGGGGAGATCCTCGCGGTGATCGGCGATAACGGCGCGGGGAAATCGACGCTCATCAAGGCGGTGTCGGGGGCGGTCACACCGGACGAGGGGGAGATTTTTCTCGACGGCCGCAAGGTCAGCTTCGCCTCGCCCATCGAGGCGCGGGCCGAGGGGATCGAATGCGTCTACCAGACGCTCGCCATGTCCCCCGCCCTGTCGATCACCGACAACATGTTCATGGGGCGCGAGCTGCGCAAACCGGGCTGGCGGGGATCGGTCCTGCGGATGCTGGACCGGAGCGCGATGGAGACCTTCGCCCGCGACAAGCTGTCGGAACTGGGCCTGATGACGATCCAGAACATCAACCAGGCGGTCGAGACGCTGTCGGGCGGGCAGCGACAGGGTGTGGCCGTGGCGCGGGCAGCCGCCTTCGGGTCGAAGGTCATCATCCTGGACGAGCCGACCGCGGCCCTCGGGGTCAAGGAAAGCCGCCGGGTGCTGGAACTGATCCAGGACGTGCGGTCGAGGGGCATTCCGATCATCCTCATCAGCCACAACATGCCCCACGTGTTCGAGGTGGCCGACCGTATCCATGTCCACCGGCTGGGCAAACGGCTCTGCGTCATCAAGCCGCGCGACCATTCGATGTCGGACGCGGTCGCGTTCATGACCGGCGCGACGGAGCCCCCGCGCGAGGCGGTCCCCGCCTGAATGGAGGCGATCCTCGACAGGATATCCAAGTGGCTGCACGTGCTCGACGGGCCGCGGGCGGTGGTGGCACTTGCGGGCCCGCCAGCCTCGGGGAAATCGACGCTGGCCGAGGCGCTGGCCGCGCGGGTCGGGGGAGCGGTCCTGCCGATGGACGGGTTCCACCTCGACAACCGGGTGCTGGAACCGCGCGGATTGCTGACCCGCAAGGGGGCGCCGGAGACATTCGATCTGGGCGGGCTGGCGCGGACGGTCGCGGCGTTGCGGACAGGAGCGGAGGTGATCCATCCCGTCTTCGATCGCGCGCGGGAAATCGCGCTGGCCGGCGCAGGCGTGATCGCCGCCGGGACGCGAGTAGTGATCGTGGAGGGGAATTGGCTCCTGCTTGACGCGCCGGGTTGGCGAGAGCTGGGGCCGTGGGATTTGACGGTTCGGCTGGAGGTGCCGGACGACGTGCTGCGCGCGCGGCTTTCGGAACGGTGGATGCACCTGCCGGACTCGGAGGCCCGAACGAAGATCGAGGGCAACGACCTGCCGAATGCCGCCCGCGTGCGGGACGGATCGCGGGCCGCCGACCTCGTGCTGGACGAGACCGGCGGCGAGCGGGATTAGGCCGCCACGGCCTTCATGAAGCGGTCGCGGATAATGACCGGATCCATGGTGATGACGGGCATCTTGGCATTGCCGCTCTCGCATTTCACGACCATCACCGTCATCTTCTTTCCGTCCAGCGCGGCCTGAAGCACCTTGCCGGTATCCTCCGCCCGGCATTCCACGACGTTGTCGCAGCCGCAGGCCTCCGCCACCTTGGCCAGCGAGGTCTTCTTGCCGGTATAGGTTGGCTGATCGCCGGTGGAGCCATAGGATCCGTTGTCGATAATCATCAGGATGAAGTTGTCGGCCACGTTGTTCGCGATGGTCGGCAACGTTCCCATATTCGTCAGGATCGAGCCGTCCCCGTCGATGGAGATGACGGGCTTCGGTTGCGCCATGGCGAGACCCAGACCGATGCTGGAGGCGAGGCCCATGGTGCCGAGCATGTAGAAATTCGTGGGCTGATCGTCGATGGCGTGCAGCTCCTGGCTGGGGATGCCGATGTTGCAGACGACGAGCTGGTCGCGGAGGATCGGGGCGATGTCACGCAGGATTTCGGAACGGATCATTGGTCGCCGTAGCCTCCCCAGAAGTTGGCGTCGGTCAGGATGGCGACCGGCTTGTTGCACATGAAGGTGTATTTCAGAATGTTGTCGAACTCGGCCACGTCCTTCTGGTGATGGAAGTGGTAGGTCGGGATGTTCATCTGCGCCAGCAGGGCCTTGGTGTGGACCGCCATCTCCACCTGACAGGCGACCGGCTCCCGCAACTCCCCGCGATAGGAGATCAGCATCGGCAGGGGCATCCGATAGTACTGGATCAGCGTCGCCAGCGTGTTGATCGTCACGCCGATGGCTGTGTTCTGCATGATGATGCAGGGACGCTTGCCGCCCATCCACGCACCCGCGCAGAGGCCCATCCCCTCGTCCTCCTTGTTGGAGGGAACGTGGTGGATGCCGTCTCGCTGGTCCACCTCCTCGATCACGCCCGCAAGCTGCTTGCAGGGGACGGTGGTGACGAAACTCACGTCGTTGGCGACGAGATCGTCACAGATCTTCTTGTCGATATCCACGGCTCGGAATCCTCTCGCGGTCAGGGTATCAGTATGATCTTCGGCGCGGCCACATGTCCCGCACGGATATCGGCAAAGGCCCGGGCGCCGTCGGACAGGGGACGCTCCTCGGTCCAGTCGAGCGGTCCGAGGCGGCCCTCGAACATCGCGGCGCAGGTCTCCGCGAAATCGGTTTCGGTATAGGTATAAATTCCGAAGAAGGCGATCTGTTGCAGAGTCATGCGGCGCAGGTCCAGCCCCGCCTCCCCGCCGCCGAGACCCAGATGGACGGTCGCTCCGCCCGGACGGACGCGCGCTGACGCGGTGGCGCGCGTGACGGCGATGCCGACCGCGTCGACCACGATGTCGAAGGCCGCTTCCGGCGCCACCGCCACCGCATCGACATGGCAGCGGGCGGTAAGGTGGGCGCGGCGCGCCTTCTGCGGTTCCACGATGGTGACCGCGCCCGCCCCCTGCGCGATCAGGCAGAGTGCGGCGCCGAGGCCGATGGCCCCGCCGCCCAGCACGAGCGCCGCTTCGGCCCTGCCGGTATGGGTCAACCCGGTACGCGCCGCGTTCCAGCCGCAGGCGAGCGGTTCGGCCAGAGCCGCCTGCACGTCGGTGACATGGGCGGGCACGTCGATCAGGTTGCGGGGCGGCATCGCGACCCGCTCGGCGAAAGCACCCTCCCGCGGGGGCATGGAGATGATCTGTCGCTCGGCGCAAAGATTGGTCCGGCCCGCCGCGCAGGCGGGACAGGCGCCGCAGGTGACGAGCGGATTGATCGTCACCCGGCGTCCGTCACCGGTGGTCCCCGCCGCCTCGTGCCCGAGGATCAGCGGGGCGGGCCGGCGCGCGTCATGGCCGAGAAAGGCGTGCATGTCCGATCCGCAGATGCCCGCGCAGGCGACCCGTACCACGGCGTCCCCATGCGCCCCGACCGGCTCCGCCACTTCCCGCAGCTCCAGCGCCTCGGGCCCGGTATAGACCAGCGCCCGCATTTCAGCCCTCGGCCGAGAGATCGAAGTTCTCGCCGGGGAAGTACTTGGCCAGCCTTACATCGGCGGTTCGGGCATGACCCTCCATCCCCTCCAGCCGGGAGATGCGGGCCGTCGCCTCCGCCACATCGCGGGAGCCTTCGCGGGTGGCCCGCTGCCAGGTCACGATCTTCATGTATTTGTGCACCGAAAGACCGCCGGTATAGGTCGCGGCCCGCGAGGTCGGCAGGACGTGGTTGGTACCCGAAGCCTTGTCACCGAAGGCCACCGTCGTCTCCTCTCCCAGAAACAGCGAGCCGTAGCAGGTGAGCCGGTCGAGCCACCAGTCGAGATCGGCGGCCTGCACCGTAAGATGCTCGGGAGCGTAGTCGTCGGAGGTGGCGGCCATCTCCTCGCGCCCGTCGCAGAGGATCACCTCGGCATAGTCTCGCCAGGCGGCCTCGGCGTTCTGACGATTGAGCTCCGGCAGGTCGGCAATCAGCTCCGGTACCCGCGTCATCACGGTCTCGGCCAGCGCACGGTCGTCGGTCACCAGCCAGACGGGCGAGTTGTAACCGTGCTCGGCCTGACCGACGAGGTCGGTGGCGACGATTTCCGCGTCGGCGGTGGCGTCGGCGAGGATCAGGCTGTCGGTCGGACCGGCGATCATGTCGATGCCGACGCGACCGTAGAGGATGCGCTTGGCCTCCGCCACGAACTGGTTGCCGGGACCGACAAGGATGTTCGCCTTCGGCAGACCGAACAGGCCGAATGTCATGGCTGCGACCCCCTGCACTCCGCCCATGGCGAGGATGCGGTCCGCGCCGCAGATATGCGCAGCGTAGATTATGGCGGGTGCCACCCCGACGCCCGGACGCGGCGGCGAACAGGCGGTGATGTGGGCGCACCCGGCGACCTTGGCGGTGGTCACGGTCATGATCGCGCTCGCCACATGACTGTAGCGTCCGCCGGGAACGTAGCATCCGGCGGCGGCGACGGGCATGACCTTCTGACCGGCGATCAGGCCGGGGACGATCTCCACCTCGACGTCCTGCATTGTGGATTTCTGCGCCTCTGCGAAGCGACGGACATTGTCGTGGGCGAAGCGGATATCGGCGCGGAGCTTTTCAGGAACCAGCGCGCAAGCGGCCTCGATCTCGGCATGGGACAAGATCGTGCTGCCGTCGTAGCGATCGAACTTCACGGCGTATTCCAGTGCTTTGGCGTCGCCGCCCTGCTCGATATCGGAGAGAATGGCGGCGACGGTCTCGGACACATCGTCGGCGCCGGACCGGGCCGTCAGGGTCGCCGTCTTGAGATATTCGCGTGCCATCCGTTCCCCCGTCGACTCGGCCCGTGCGTGGCTGTAGACCCGGGAAGAACATGATGCAAGCGCTTACATTTTGGTCCGGAGGTTCGATGGTCAATCCCACATCCGGTCGCACACCGACCCTTGCCGATGTCGCGGCGCGGGCGGGCGTGTCGTCGGCCACGGTCTCGCGCTGTCTGAACACGCCCGGTCGGGTACAGGCGAAGACCCGGGCGCGCATTCTGGAGGCGGTGCAGGCCCTCGGCTACTCGCCCAATTTCGGCGCGCGCGCTCTGGCCGCCCGGCGGACCGACACGATCGGCGCGGTTGTCCCGACCCTCGACAATGCGATCTTCGCCAGAGGATTGCAGGCGTTCCAGAGCGCGCTCGCCGAACGCGGGATGACGCTGCTGCTCGCCAGTTCCTCCTATCGGCCCGATCTGGAAGCGGCGCAGATCCGGGCGCTGGTCGCCCGGGGCGCGGAGGGGCTGCTTCTGATCGGGCATGACCGCGATCCTGATATCCGCGACTTCCTCGCACTGCACGGCGTTCCCGCCCTCGTTGCCTGGGCCCACGATCCGGAGCGCCCCAGTGCGTCCGTGGGGTTCGACAATCGCGCCGCGATGGCCGCGATGGCCGCTTCCGTCCTGGACCGGGGCCATCGCCGTCTCGGCATGATCTCCGCGCCGGTGGCGGAGAACGACAGGGCCCGGGAGCGGGTGGAGGGGGTCCGGCTGGCTATGACGGCGCGCGGCCTCGATCCCGCGGCCCTTCTCCTGATCGAGACGCCCTACGGGATCGAGACCGGCGCGCGGGCCTTCGCCGACCTGATGGGTCGCCCGGACCGGCCGACCGCCATCTTGTGCGGGAACGACGTGTTGGCCGTGGGCGCCCTGCGACAGGCGCGCATCATGGGGGTGGTCGTTCCGGATCAGGTGTCGGTTACCGGGTTTGACGACATGGAACTGGCCACGATCGCGGACCCGCCGCTGGCCACGGTCAGGGTGCCCCATTCGGATATGGGCGCGCGGGCGGCGGACCTGCTCTGTGCCATGGTCCGCGAGGGGGCCGCGCCGTTGCAGGTCGAGCTTCCGACCGAATTGCGCCTTCGTCGGTCGCTCGGGTCGGTTCCGCCTCTGGACGCCGGATCGGCGCCGGTGCCAGATGGATCGGAGGAGAGTCCGCCATGACCAAACCCTGCATCATCTGCGTCGCCATCACGGGGTCGGTCCCGCGCCGCGCCGACAACCCCGCCGTCCCGATCACCGTCACCGAGCAGGTGGAGAGCACCCAGGCCGCGTTCGAGGCCGGGGCCGCCATCTGTCACGCCCATGTACGGCTGGATGACGAGACACCGACCTCGGACCCCGAGCGGTTCGCCCGCCTCAAGGAGGGTCTGGAGCGTCATTGTCCGGGCATCATCGTGCAGTTTTCCACCGGCGGGCGATCCGGGGCGGGGCGGGAGCGAGGCGGGATGCTGTCGCTTCGGCCGGACATGGCGTCGCTGTCCGTAGGCTCCAACAACTTCCCCACACGGGTCTACGAGAACCCGCCCGACCTCGTGGACTGGCTCGCCGCAGAGATGATGAGCCATGACGTGAAGCCCGAGATCGAGTGCTTCGACCTCAGCCACATCCATCAGGCGGCGAAGATGCAGGCGGACGGACGGCTCGCCGCGCCCGCCTATGTGCAGTTCGTCATGGGCGTGAAGAACGCCATGCCCGCCGACCGGGAGACGTTCGATTTCTACGTCCGCACGGTCGAGCGCCTGCTTCCGGCGTCGGAATGGTGCGCGGCGGGGATCGGGGCGGCGCAGGTGACGCTGAACGACTGGGCCATCGGGGCGGGGGGCCATGCGCGCACGGGGCTGGAGGACAATGTCCGCCTCGACCGCGCGACGCTCGCGCCCTCCAACGCCGCTCTGGTGGAGCGGACGGCTGCGATCTGCGCGCGGGAGGGACGTCCCGTGGCGACGCCCGCGGAGGCGCGCGCGATGCTGGGCCTGCGCGCGGTGGCCTGACGGCCCTACCCCGCCCGCTGGAAGAAGCGCAGCATCTCCGCCGTGGCGTCCGGTCCGGCGGGATCGGTATGGCTGCCTGTGCGGTCGCCGCCGGACCAGGCGTGCCCGAGGCTCTCCACCTCCCACAGCTCCGACGTGCCGAACGATGTCACCGTCACGCGCCGCCCGCCGCTGTCCTCGGTGCTGGACCGCTCCGCCGTCCCCCCGAGGATCGCGCGCCCGTTCGCAGGGACGACAGTGCGGTCGGCGAGTCCGTGAAAGACGATGGCGGGCACGCCGGGCGCATCGGTCCCCGCAGCACCGGACCGCATCGCCCCGAGGGCCGAGCTTACGTCGCGCGCGGACCCGACCGGCAGGCCGGAATGGATTCCGACGGAGGCAAACACCTCCGGGTAGCGCGCGCCGAGGATCGCCGCCATGGCGCCCCCCGCGGACAGGCCCGCGACATGGATGCGCGGCGCGGCAACACCTGCGCGGGTCGCGATTTCCCCCGCGAGTCCGGCGATGGCCCGTGCCTCACCCGTGCGGCCCTGGTGCCCAGGCTCGAACCAGTTCCAGCAGCCGTTGGCATTGTTGGCCCGGGTCTGTTCCGGCCAGAGGACATGCGCACCGATCGCCTCGGTGGCGACGTTCATCCGGGTTCCGGCGGCGAAATCCTCTGGGTTCTGGGTGCAGCCATGCAGCATGACGATCAGCGGGGCGCCGGGGGTCGGGGCGGACGGCGTGTAGAGCCGGGCCGGGAGGGCGCCGGTCAGGTTCTCCCAACGGGACCCGTCCGGATGGCCGGGAGCGGCTTTTCCACCGCGGGCTTGCGCCGGACGGGGCTTCGGCTTGGGGCGCCGTTCGCTTCGCCCCTTTGCCGCCGGATCGGGAAGTGCGCGCTGTGTCGGCGTGACGTCCTTCATCGGCCGGTCGGTCGCGTCGGATTCCGGTCCGGCCGCATCGCCGCGAAGCCGGGCCTGGATCGTCGCCGTCGCTTCCGACAAGCGCCCGTCCCGGACCATGCCGAGAATATCCGTCATATGGCGCGTCATGGCTGTCTCCTGTTGGGCGGCCAAGGCGGCTGCGCTCCAACAACCTACGCTGCAATGCAGCATAAACAAGTGCAGATGCAGCATTTCCCCAACGGGAACGTCGAAGGATGACGAACGGATAGGGCATGATCCGCCAGTCGGACTGTCGCCTGCCAACTCCCGTGGACGCACGCGAAGGGAGCGTGCAAGCCTCTGACCATGCATCGCTCCGCTCCTCCTTTATCACCGATTGAGTCCTCCGAGACACCCGGTTCTTCCCGGCCGCAACGGACGATGTCTTGATGATCCCCCACCTCTCCCGCCAGGTCTGGATCGCGATAGCGGCCTGCGCGCTGCTCCTGACGCTTCTGCCTTTCGCACTCGGCCGGAGTGCGACGGCCGATACCGTCCCACTCATCGTCGTGCCACAACCTGGCACCGGGCGCGTGGCCGTCCACATCGTCTTCGCGACCGGTGACGCCGCGCCGGGCCTCGCGCATTACGCCGAACATCTCGCCTGGCTGAATGCCGTCGGGAGCCGGGACCGGGCCGCGGACCGGCATTCCAATGCCTGGACCCGCCACGGTTCGGTCGGATACTGGCTTTCCGGCCCGCCGGACGCGCTTCCGGAATTGCTGGGGAATGTGGTGGGGGTCCTCCGGCCGATCGACCTGCCCCGCCCTTTCGCGGAGGAGGAGCGGGAGATCGTGATGCGGGAATACGACCTGCGTGTGGGCGGTAATGTCGATGCTCGCGCGGACGAGGCTGTGCACGCGTTTCTCCATGCGGGCAATCCCTCCGCCGCGTCCGTCATCGGGACGCCGGACCAGATCCGGGCCCTCGACTACGATGCGGCGCGGGCGTTCCACGCAGCGACGCATCGGATCGGGAACGCGCGGATCCTCATCGTGGGCGACGTGCTGCGACGGCAGGCGCGGCAGGCGGTGGCGGCGCTGGACCTGCCGCCGGACGAAGGTAAGCCGCTTCCCGCGCCGACCTTCACGCTCGGCCCGCCGGATCGCGACTTCCTGACTTACCCAGAAACCGGAGCCGTCCCGCGACTGATCTGGCAACGGATCGTGGCACTCGACGAGGCGGTGCCGTTCGATCTGCTGGAAGCGCGCGCGGCGCTCTTGCGGGACATTCTGGATACCAGACTGCCCGGCGGGCTGGCCAAGCCTTTGCGCTACGATGCGGAGATTTCGCGCCGGTTCGAGGTCGAGATCTGGCCCCTGGATGAACGCTACGTCACCCTCCGCATCACGGCCGAACCCGATCGGGGGGTGTCGCTGACGGAGATGCAGGCGGCGTTCGAGGCTGCCCTCACCGAGACGGCGGCGGCGGGCATTCCGGCCGGAACCCATGCCCGGGTGCTGGAGCGGTTCGACGGCTTCTGGCCCGACTGGACCGACGACGGGGAGGTCGCCCTATGGATGGGCGCCTATACGATCGACCGCGCGGTAATCGTGCGCGCGCCGCTCGACCGGGCCGCCCTCGCCGGACTTGCAGCCGATCTGACGCCCCCGGCAACCGACGCCCTCCTGCGCGCTCTGGCCGGGCCGGGCCGCGACGCCATCGCCCTCATCGGCCCCGAAGGAGACCCGTCGTGATCCGCATCGCCCTCATCCTCTGCCTCCTCTTCACGCTTCCGGGTTGCCGGGCGGCGGAACCGTCGGCCCAGCTCCTCGAAAGCCCGGACGGCATCCCCTACGCCCTCCTCTTCCTTCCAGGGCAGGAACGCATCTCTATACAGGTCGCCTGGCCCACCGACTGGGCCTTCCGCACGGACGTTCACCCGGCCGCGCCCTATATCGGGGCGGATCTGATACTGGAAGGCGGGGCGGACGGCAGCGATCCCGGCGAGCTGGGCGAACGGTTCTTGGATATGGGATCCGAAGGATACCTGTGGGCGGGGGCCGACAACCTCTTCGGACAACTGGAGTTCCAGGCGGAGCATCTGGAGGAGACGATCGCCGCCGCCAATACCAGCCTGAGCAGTCCGACGCTGGACGAGCGGTGGTTCGGCCGCATTCGCGACGGCATGGCCGATCGTATCGCCGAAGACGACCGGCAACCCGCGCACCTAGGTTTCGACGCCGCGCGATGGGCCGTCTTCGGCGACGGCCCCCTCCGCGCAGCCCTGTCGCTGGACGCGCCGGAAACGATGGAGACCCTTGCCCGCGCGGATGTCGTGGCCTGGCACGGCGAGACGGTCACGCGGGCGCCGGAAGCGGTGGTCGTGGCCGGACATCTGGATCCGGCGGAAGCCGGGGCGGCGGTCGATGCCCTGCTCGCCGGTCTGCCGGAGCGGTCACGGGAGCCGGCGCGCGAGGCCGCGGCGGACTTCATGCCGCGCCGCATCCTGCTCCACGCACCGGACGCGACGACAAGCACCCTCACGTTCATCGCGCCCCTGCCGCCGACGCTCGAAGGCGGCGAATTCGAGGACATCATTCTGGTCGAGGCGCTCGGCGCGGGTGATCAAAGCGTCCTTTTCGAGGCGCTTCGCACCGAATTGCGCGCGACCTACGGGTTCGAGGCGGGCATCGGCGCCTACACGCGGTCGATCCGTTTCCTCGTGCTGACCGGGGAGGTGGAAACGTCCCGGTTGGCCGAGGCGGAGGAGGTGGTTCGGGAAGCGTATGGCACGTTCCGCTCGGAAGGGCCGGACGGGGCGCTGGCCGCCCGAAAGGCCCCGCTGGCCCAAGCGATCGAGGCGCGGCGCGAAGAAGTCGGCGCGCTGGCGTTCGGCGCGCTCAACGCCCTGCTGGACGGGATCGAGCCCGGGATCGCGCTGACCCTTGACGACGTGCTGGACGCGGTGACGGAGGAGGGTCTGCGCGACCGGCTGACAACGGCCTATCCCGTGTCGGATTCGTTCCTCGTAGTGGCGGTGTCGCCCGACGCGGACGCCCTTCCCGACGCCTGCGTAATTTCGGAGCCGGAGGCAGCGGACGCCTGTCCGTAGGCGCGGGGCGACGGTCTCCTTCGCGCAACACGCATCTACGAACGGATGATCGCGCTACGGCGAGCGCCCGATGGCGGCCGCATCGAGAGCCGCGATGTCGATCTTCGTCATCTTCATCATCGCCTGCATCACCCGCCCCGACAATTCCGCATCGGGACTGGCCAAGAGGTCCGGGAGGCGCTTCGGCACCACCTGCCAGGAAATGCCGAACCGGTCGGTTGCCCATCCGCACTGGCCGGGCTCCCCGCCATCGGTCAGGGCAGCCCAAAGGCGATCCGTCTCGGCCTGATCCTCGGTCAGGACGCTGATCGACGCAGCGGGCGAAGGTTCCTTCCCCGGCGCTGCAGTCAGGATCATCATCGGCGCCCCGCCTCGATGCAGAGCTGCGACGGGTCGGCGGTCAGCAGGTTGCAGGTGAACAACACGCCCGAGACCTCTGGCCGGATCATCTCCTGCAAGATGACGGCATCGCCCAGCACCCCACGCTTCGCCCGCCCGGCGGAGCCGAGCCACGCCCAGTAGGCGACCATGGCCGGGGTTTCCAGGCTGTTCGCGACGCGATGCATCGCGTCGACAAGCGGGGCTCGTCCCGCGACATTCAGAACCGTCAGGCCCAGCCCCGCGCCGGCGCAGGCGGCCCTGTCCTCGATCGAGGAACTGGAGCGCACCGCGAATCCCACTCCGCTTTGGCGACCCGCAAGGAAGGCCTCTGCGAGGTCGCCCAAGTCTCCGGGTTCGGCACGCGCGGCTTCCGCAGCGGGCACGATGGCGAAGTCGGGGACCTCCATTCCGTTTCGTCGAAGCGACAAGAGACTTTGGGCCTTGCTGCCGATGGCCGAGAATTTTCGGCCTACGGCATGCAGCGAATGGACCGTCTGGACATGCTGCACGGCGTCAGGCCTCCCGTTCTATCTGTTCGATCCGTCCGGTCGTGCCGTCGATCTCTACGATCTCGCCCGGACGGAACCGATCCATCGCGCCCGCAACCCCGATGACCGCAGGCTTGCCGAACTCGCGGCACAGGATCGCCGCGTGCGACAGAATGCCTCCAAACTCGCAGACGACGACCCCGACCCGGAGAGGCTTACGCACCAGGATGGCGGCAGCATCCCGCAGACTACGATCGCGCCGGGCGGCGCGTCAGCGAGATCCTCGATCCGGGAGACGAAATGGACGGGCCCCCGGCACGTCCCCGCGGAGGCGCCCTGTCCCCGCAGCGCCCGGTCCACGGTCCTAGTGTCGCCAGCTTCCGCCACGGCCTCGCTGGTAACGCCGAAGAGGCAGATCGTAATCGGGTTGCCGAAACGCAGTGTCGAGTGACATGACGGCCGATCCAAGCCTCACTAATAGTACCCCCCAATCGAACTTAGATTACGTCGAAGCAACTCCTCATCCTTCAATCACTATTCCCTACCGCTTGGGTTTATGTTATGGTCCTCTATGCCGACCGTCCTCCGCATCGATGGGCTGCGCGTGGTGATCTACCCGCACGACCACAGGCCCTCGCATGTCCACGTCTGGGACGGCGGTTGCGAGGCGGTTTTCTTTCTGAACTGCCCCGATGGCCCGCCCGAACTGCGCGAGAACCGGGGCTTCGATGCGCGGCGGATCGGGCGGGTGATCGAGGGACTGATACCGGAACTGACGAACCTGTGCGAGCGATGGAGGACGATCCATGGAGCCTACTGAACAACAGATAGAAGCGGCCTCGGCCGCAATGGAGGCCAAGCGCGCGGCAGGCCACGCCACAGCGGCGCGCTATGATGCACCATCCGGACGGCTGGTGGTAAGCCTGCACAACGGAGTCGAGATGGCTGTGCCGGTGCATTTGGTCGAGGAGCTGGCGGACGCGGACCCGGCGGACTTGGCCGAGATCAAAATCAGCCCGGCGGGCCTAGGCTTGCATTGGCCTGCGCTCGACGCGGACGTCTACATACCGGGCCTGATGGCAGGGGCGCTCGGATCGCGAGCCTGGATGGCGCGCGAGCTGGGAGCTGAAGGCGGTCGCACCTCGACGCCGGCCAAGGCCACCGCCGCGCGCGCGAACGGCGCGAAGGGCGGTCGACCGCGCAAGCAGGCGGGCTGAAGCCTCGCAAGGATCACCACCATGCCGACCCACTGGTACACTGCCGATACCTACTTCGGACACGAGCGCGTGGTCGAGCTCTGCGGCCGCCCGTTCTGCTCGGCGGCCCCCACATGGACGGGACGCTGATCGAGAACCTGTGGACGAAGGTCGGCCCCGAGGACTTGCTGTGGATCGTGGGCGAATTCGCCTTCGGACCGCGCGCCGAGAACTTGGGCTGGCTGGGCCGAGGAGACCCTTGACGATCGTCACGGACAAAGCGCACGGGACTGTTGCATTAATCCAGACGCTAGGAATTTCCCTCTGGTTGGCACTGTTCTGGTTCCATATATCCACTCGATGCTTCGCTTTTCGACTAGATATAGATCTGAGTTGCAGTCCAGTGCCCGTAGCTTCCGTAAATGCAACAGTCCCCCATACCTTACAGTGACCAGCCACCCCGAAGGATCCGGCCACCCCGCCCACGCGATGGGCGACGATTTCGGAATGGGTGAAGCGCGATCGGTCGAGGGTTCAAGGTCGGGCACCACTCGCGTCTTGGTGAGTTCCCTCGAATCACGTCCCCCTGGGATCCTTTGACCCGCCGATCCTCTCCCCCGTCCGCTTATCGTTCACGATGAAATGCAGTTGTCCTCGGTGGGGCATTTCCTTAACGGGTCGCTGGATCGCCTTCAGCCCTTCGCCCGCGGCGCCCAGCCCATGGCCCCCGGTGGGTGATCCGCATGATGTCCCGCACCGCCTCCCACGCCTTGCGCAGGGCCTGCCGGCAGCCGGTGCAAGTCGCGTGGTCAATGTAGAAGCACCAGTCCCCCGAGTCCTTCATTTTCGCACCGACATAAGCGGGAGGCTTTAACGCTGCGTGGGAACCCAATATGATTAGCCACACTGACAGCTTCGGGGAGCGGTAGCATAGGCCATGGCACCAACAGTCGAGACCAGTACTGAGCAGCGTGATGTCGAAGATCGTTTCAACAAATTTCTCTCAGAGTTGCGGGCGAAGTGGAGAGAATTGCCTTCTGGAAACGACTCCGGCGGGCGGCACATAGTGACTGACCTGGACGCGATGTCGTCCGATGACCTTCTATCCTTCTGGGAAGCCCGCGCCGCGGAGGGTGATGATGTGCGAGGCTGGTACCGGCGTCTCTACGCGCCACTTCTGGTCGGCAAACGGGTGCTGGAACTTGGTTCGGGATTGGGGTTCGACGGCTTGTATTTTGGCGATCATGGAGCCGAATGGCACTTCTCCGATGTCGTGGAGGAGAATCAAGCGCTGATCGAGCGCCTTGCGGAGATCAAGGGGCAAACCCCTCTCGGCTTCCGCTTCATTAACAACCTCGAAGCGCTTCGCTCGTTGCCCGATGAGTTCGACATCATCTGGGCGAACGGCTCCCTTATTAACGCGCCGTTCGACCTGATAGCAGAAGAGAGCCGTATAGACCTATCACATCTGAAACCCGGCGGTCGTTGGATCGAACTGACCTATCCGTTCGAACGTTGGGTTCGTGAGGGTTCGCTTCCATTCAGCGAATGGGGTGTTCGGACGGACGGCGAAGGCACACCATGGGTAGAGTGGTACGACCTCGAGCGGCTCAAACAGCGCCTCGCGCCCGCAGTCGTAAAGCCGGTCCTGGACTTCAACTTCGCGTCCGACGCCTACGCTTGGCTGGACGTCGAGGTAACCGGTGAGCAGCATCAGGAGCTTGCGGATACACGGGAGATCGCCCCGCCGGCGCCGGTCACCACACCCGATGGGATCTGGCACTTCGCCGAGTTCGTTTCCTTTCAAGGGGCGCTAGCCGATCGGGCTGGCGATGTCTCCGCAGACATCACATGCCGCGTGGATGTGGGGTCGGTCGGCTTCGCCTTCATGCAGGAAGGAACGAACGCCTACACCGGACGCGAGGTGACCCGGGATGCGCAGTCCAATCTCCAGCGTCTGACAATCACTGGTCCCGCCGAAACGACATCGGGGATCATGATCCGCAATACCTTCGGCCATGGCCCCAGCAAGGTGACCGTCGAGAGCATCGACCTGAGGTCGGCTCTATAGAGATTACGGCGCACCGATTGGCTCGCAGTAGCCCGGTAGGATGTAAATCGCGGACCGGTCACGCCCTAGGGCTCGCGCCTTGGCCTCCTTATTCCCCCAAGGCACACTGGCTGTGAACAGGCGTGGAAAACTGACCTCTGTAGCGGGGTAATCGGCGTCCAAAAGGGACTGTTGCATTGATTTACGTTGAGCGAGTTCAGCTGCTTAGGTTGGGTTTTATACAGCTACACCGAACAGATTCCGGACAAAGTCGATCTCGCCGCGGATGGCGGGTTGCTTGTTTTCTATGTGGCCGTTCTTGATGGTCCGGATCGTCTCGATGGCCATAAGTGTCGCCTTCGCTGTCCGCAGGGACCGAAAAGATTGGCGGGTTCCGAGCAGGCGCTTCAGGGCGGCGTCATCACTCTCGATGCGGTTGTTTCGCCGCTTCCGATCGATATGCAGGATGCTATCGAAGTGGGGATCGTAGCGGTGGTTCAGTTCCTGAATGACTTTGCGGTATCCGGGGGCCTTGTCCGCTGACTGCAATGCGTTGCGCAGCAATGTCACGAGAGGGGTGCAGATGGAGACCGGTCGACAAAGCCGGACGCCCTCGATGGCCTGCTTCAGAAAGGCCTTGGCCGATTTCGCGTCCCGTCTGGCCGTCAGCCGGAAGTCGATGAACTGGCCGTTCTGATCCACGGCCCGCCAGAGATAGCGCCACTTGCCACCGACCCGGACGTAGGTCTCATCGACGTGCCAATTCAGATCGCGCCAACTCCTGTGATTGTAGGCACGCTTCGCGATCTCGGGGCCGAACTTCTGAACCCAGCGGAACACCGTCGTCCTGTCCACCACAACGCCGCGTTCTGCCAGCAGGTCGCAGACGTCTTGGTACGACAGAGGGAACCGGCAGTACCATCGGACCGCGACCAAGATCACGTCCCGCGGAAAACGATGACCCTTGAACGGATCACGGCGCATGATGGGCTCCCTGTGCTGCTGCAGTCGGCTTCAGTAGCCAAGCTGAACCATCGGCAACGCAACAATCCCATCCGGACCATCAAGAACGGCCCTATCGAGAACAACGTACGAGGCGCCCGCGGCGAGATCGACTTTGTCCGGAATCTGTTCGGAGCGGCAGCCTGAAACGCGGAGTAGAATGGTCAGCTTCGCTCAGGGCCGGCTGCCGCAACAGTCCCGTCGCGCAGCGTTTGCTTCGTGTGCAGGAGGTCGGAGGCAACCGACCTCCTGCATTTTCCTGCTACTTGAGTTCTACGACGGTGAGCTTGCCTTCAACACGGTCGGCGACGAACTCGATCTCCTGACCTTCGGATAGTCGAGCGAGGGTTTCTTCGTCAGCGCGGAACACCATGGTCATGGCGGGCATGTCGAGATTCACGAGTTCGTCGTGGATGATGGTGACCTTGCCAGCTTCCGCGTCCAGCGCTTTTACGCTGCCCTTGGTGAAAGTCGGCTCCACCGCCATCACCATGGACGCGGGCGCCGCAAAGGCGAATGTGGCCGCAGCGAGGGTGGAGAGGATAAGTTTCTTCATGTCATGTTCCTTGGTTTGGTTAGGGGACGTTTCGTAAATCACTCGACCATTACGGGCCCGTGCATGCCGGATTCGTAGTGACCCATAATAAGGCAGGCGAACTCAAACTCGCCGGCATTGGCGAAGGTCCAGACGATCTCGTCCGTCTCTCCGGGTTGCAGTCGGACCGCGTTTGGATCGTCGTGCTCCATTTCCGGGAACCGCTCCATCAGAGCCTTGTGCTCCTGATTGGCTTCGACCGTATCGAGGACGAACTCATGCTCTTGTTCGCCGTCGTTGCTGATGACGAAGCGAACGGTCTCGCCTTCTACAAAAGCGAGATCGCGGGGCTCGAAAAGCATCTCGCCGTCATTGGTCTCCATCATGGAGATCTCGACGGTCCGGGTCGCGTGGTGGGCCTCACCAGGCGTGCCGATTGCCATCGCTTCTGCATGGCCGTGGCCATCGCTGTGGCCGTGGTCGCCCTTGTGGATGCCGGCCGCGAAACCTGGCGCAGACAGCGCCAGCATCCCCACGGAAAGGATCAGTACTCTGCTCATTGGATGTCCTCATGGTTCTCTTAATATGGTTTGGGTCGTTCAGCTGACGGTCAGACGACCGCGCATTCCGGCCTCGTAGTGACCAGGAATCAGGCAGGCGAACTCGAAGATGCCCTCGTTCGCGAATTTCCAGATGAGGGTCCGGGTGGCGCCCGGCGCGACACGCGCGGCATAGCCGGCTTCGTGCGCCATGTCGGCCGTACCGACCATTTCTTCCCGGTGATCCGCGATTTCCTCGGAGGTCGCCATGACGAAGTCGTGATTCTGCGATCCCTGGTTCATCAGGACGAACCGGATTGTCTCTCCCTCGACGATCTCGATGGGAGAGATGTCGAAGGCCATGGCCTGGTCCGACGCATGGAGCATCGAGACCCGGATCGTCCGATCGATCAGGACCGGTTCGCCCGGATGTCCGATCGGCATCGTGTCGGCATGAAGAACCGCGGCATCATGCGGTCCGCGGTGAAAACCGGACGCAGAGGCCGGGGCAGCGAGAGCCCAGATCATTGCGATCAACGTCACCGTCTTCTTCATCTTAGAACTCCTTGTTCTGCTATGTCGAATGGGATCAGCCGCGGGATGTCGGCGGATCGGTGTAGCGGGTTGCGGCATCGGTCACTTCGACAGGCGCGGGCACGTCGCCCGTCCATTCGGCCACGGTTTCGTGCGGCGGGCTGTCGTACCAACCGGGGTCGGAGTAGTCGCCCGACGCGATGCCTTGCCGGACCTTCACGACCGAGAACATGCCGCCCATCTCGATCGGCCCGTACTTTCCCCACCCGTTCATCATCGGCGTGGTGTTACGGGGGATCGGCATTTCCATCTTGCCCATATCGGCCATGCCGGCAGTGCCCATCGGCATGTATTCGGGCTGCATCTGACGGATCTTCTGCGTGACAGCCGTCTTATCCGCCCCGATGAAGGTCGGGATGTCGTGCCCCATGGCGTTCATCGTGTGGTGCGACTTGTGGCAATGGATCGCCCAATCGCCCAGGTGATCGGCCTTGAAGTCGAAGGCGCGCATGGCCCCCACGGGGATGTCGATCGAGACTTCCGGCCAAGCGACCTCCGGCGCCACCCAGCCGCCATCCGTGCAGGACACCTTGAAGTCGTAGCCGTGCATATGGATCGGGTGGTTCGTCATCGTCAAATTGCCGACGCGCACGCGGACGTCATCCCCTTGGCCGACCACCAGCGGATCGATCCCGGGGAAGATCCGGCTGTTCCAGGTCCACAGGTTGAAGTCGGTCATTTCCATGATGCGCGGAACGTAAGTCCCGGGGTCGATGTCGAACGCGTTCAGCATGATGAGGAAATCACGGTCGACGCGGCGGAAGAACGGATCCTTCGGGTGGACGATGAACATGCCCATCATGCCCATTGCCATCTGCACCATCTCGTCGGCATGCGGGTGGTACATGAACGTGCCCGATTTCAGCAGGTCGAACTCGTAGGCATAGGTCTTGCCGGTCGGAATGCCCGGGCCGCTCAACCCGTGGACGCCATCCATGCCCGACGGCAGGATCTGGCCGTGCCAGTGGACGGAGGTGGGCTCCGGCAGACGGTTGGTCACGAAGATGCGGACCCGATCGCCCTCCACCGCCTCGATCGTCGGACCGGTCGACGTGCCGTTGTAGCCCCAGAGATAGGCCGTCGTCCCCTCGGCCAGTTCGCGCTCGACCGGCTCGGCGACGAGGTGGAATTCCTTCACGCCGTCCTTCATGCGGTGCGGCAGGGTCCAGCCGTTCAGCGTGACGACGGGGTTGTAGTCCGGCCCGGTGGTGGGCACGACCGGGGTTTGGGTGCCGGCCGCATTGGTCAGGCCGGCTTCGGGCAGGCTGCGGTTCGAAGTCTGGCCCCAGGCCTGCGTGGTGACGAGCGCGGCCCCCGCCGCGCCGGTTCCGAGAAGTTGGCGTCTGTTGAGCATCTACTGTTCCTTCCTTGGTGTTTCAGGGTTCAGTGCGCAGGGCCGCCGCCGCCGAGTTCGACACCGCCGCCCTCGCCGCCGCCGCCACCTGCGCCGCCGCCGCCGCCGCCGTAGATCGCGGCCTCAAGTCCGGCAGCGGCGAGCCAGAACTGATGCTTGGCCCCGGCCGCATCGAGTTGGCTGCCGAGCCCTTCGCGCACATCGGCCAGCAGCTCGAACGTGCTGGTGATCATGCCGTTGTTGGCGAGCAGAGATTCTTCGTTGATCGTTCTGCGCAGGGGCAGGATCACGTCGCGGTACTGCCGGGCGATGGCATGTGTGCCGCGATACTGCGTTTCCGCGTTACGGGCTTCGGAACGGACAGCGACGGCGGTCTCGGCCAGCAGGTTTGCCCCTTGCAGGTAGGACAGTTCCGCCTTGCGCAGCCGGGCACGGCCGCTGTCGAAGATCGGAATCTGGAACTCCAGCTCGACCTGTGGCGAGATCTCCTCCTCGATATTGCCGTCCTCGCGCTCGCGCTCCAGCTCGGCCCCGGCGATGACTTCGAGATCGGTCAGGACGCGGGTCGCATCGGTAAGACCGTAGGCCGCGGCCGTCGCGGCCAGGCTCAGGCGCGCGACTTCGAGATCGACGCGGTTCTGGAGCGCGCGTGCCTCGATCCCGGCGGTCGAGCGGAGGCCCCCGGGCAAGGATGGAAGCGCATCGGGGACGAAGTAGTCCACTTCAGTGCCCCATAGTCCCATAAGCCGGGTCAGCTGCTCCTTGGTGGCCGCAGCTGCCAGACGTGCCTCGGCCGCCTGCGCGGCGAGTTCGGCGTCGAACACCTGTTCGCGCGCCTGTCCGGCACGGTTCAATGCCCCAGTTCGTCCAAGCTGCGCTGCCAATTCCGAAGACGCGTCCGCCGCTGACGCGGCCTTGTTCAGAAGCGCCACTGTCTCGAAGGCGGCGACGGCATCGATCCAGGCGATACGGGTCTGCGCCGCCAGAGTCAGGGTATCGACCACGGCCTGCATCTGCGCGCGTTGATAATCCGCCTGCGCGACCGCCACCCGGCGTTTGCGGGTCGGGGCATCGAGCAGGTTGACCGCAACAACGGATTCGAGCGCCCGGAAGAGGCCCAGTTCCGGCGCGCCGATCCCCAACAGGCCGACGGAGACGATCGGGTTCTCGGGCGTCGCCTGCTGCCAGACCTCGGCGGCGGAAATGCCGATATCGGCATAGGACGCCTGCAATCCCCGGTTATTGAGAAGGGCGACTTGAACGGCCGTGTCGGCTGAGATCGTGCGGCGGTGCGTCATAGCATGGATGCTCTCGGCGACCTGGCGTGTCTGTGCCGCGTTCTGCATCCAGAGGGTGCGCTTGCCGGTGGCACTTTGGGTCTTGCTCGCGACCAGACCGAACCCGGCCCCACTGGCGGTAATTCCCGCTGGCAATGTCGTGGCGCAAGCTCCGAGGGCGATGGGCAGGACGGCCACGGCTACCTTGAGAAGGCGCATCATTTGCCCTCCTGCGACCGGTTGGACCCGCGCCAGTCGGCCGGATCGACCACGGGACGTATCGTGTAGTTGCGGATCGGGTTGGAATATCCGGTCTGTCGTGGCGCGACGGTCGGCGCTGCCGGCGCCGTGATGCCGACGACATCGGGCAAGGGCGTCGCGGCGTTGCACGCGGCAAGGATCAGGGGCAAGGCCCCGACCGCGAAAATCTTGGGTGTCATGACTCGTCCTGCTCGTCTCAAGCGGATCCCGACGTTACGGGACCATCATCCGAAATCAGGCCCGCATGCGGGCCGCGATCAGATGGCGAGAGACGGTGGGCGAATGAATTCGTGGGAACTGGGCCGCGCGACCATCGGATGGAAGGAAGGCTCGTTCAGGCTCAGCAGCCTCGTCGGCATCTTCAGAAGGGAGACGACGCCGAGGATCGTCGAACAGGTTCCCACGCAACAGCTACCATCGCCTGCATCATGCGCATCACCGGCAGGACATAACGTACCATGCTGTCCGTCGTGAGACATGCCATCATCGACCGATACGGTCGCATGATGGTCGACCTGTGCCGCCGAAAGCGGTGCCGCCAATGCCCCGAACGCGAGCACCGTGACCACGGCAAGAACCATGGACGTACGGATCAACGTGAGAAGGCCGGAAAATAAGTGCATGACGTATGATCTAGATTGGGCCTTCGATCGTGTCAACATACCCACGGTAGGTATGAGGAAGCATCCCATAAATCGCCGGATATGCCGCCTCTACCGCTCCACTAGCGTCTAGACCCACGCTCGGGAGCGTTCCGGCGCGGTGCCCCGCCAGCTTGCACCTCGTGGAACGCGCCCTAAGCGCTTCAGCCTTTATCATCACAGGACATAAAGGGGACAAACCCATCTGGAGCTTGATGCCAATGTCTCACAGCAATGGCTCTGTACAATGCAGCCTCGCGCACACCGAACAGGAACCAACACTTCTCCTGAGTTCTTGGCCAACGATGATCGAAACCGTAGTGTGATCCCGAGCCGACCGAATAGGGGATGGTGAGTGTCGATGCGACAGGTCGCTTGGCTGGCGCTTCTCGGATTGTCCATCGGCTGGATGGTCGGACTATCCAAGGCCGCCGTGGTCGCATCTGTGATAACGGCTCTTCTCGCCTTGGCCGCAGCAATCGTCACGATCTTAGCAGGTATTGATGATAGGAAAGGTGAGGGCGATAAAGTGGTGTCCCGCCTTTCGAAAACGACCCGGCGCCGATCGCGGTGCTCGCGGTCATGATTGCGGCAGCCGCGACGGCGGGTGCTTTCGCGCGTATCAGTGTGAGTGGTCCAACGGGGGCCGATGGGATACCGCAGCAGCCCGATACTCTCTCCCTTTTTTGCCGTCGATGCGTCGACATGTGCAGAGTTGCATCGATCATCGGATGAAGGACTTGCCAAAGTCGTCAGGTTCGAAGCTCAAAACGACGCTGTCCTCGCCGCGCTTGGAACAGTGTACGACCCCGCGCTGTTGCGCTCAGCGGTGGACCAGCTTTGCGCGTTTTGACCGCCATCCTCGTTATTGCGACCGGGCAATCTGTCGGCGCACAGACAGAATCCGATATCTATAGAATTCGCGGCGGTGGATGTCCGAATGGCAGCGGAACGGTCCAGTCTGGATTTGTGGCAGATGGCTTCGACGGAATTCTCACTGCACTGCACGGGGTATTGGGTTGCACCGCCATATCCGCGCGTTCCTCCGGGGAGGCGTTTACGGATCTGCGGATCGCAGAGGTCGACATCGCGCGCGACGTCGCGCTTCTGAAGCCGTCGAACCCCGGGCGATCCGTTCTGCCATTCGGTTACAACATAATTGCCGAGGCCAAGCCGTCATCGGCAGCGCGCGTCTGGGGATTTCCGCAAGGAATCGCAATTCACGAGGTTCCTGTGACCATTCCGACGCTGCGGCCCGTGCGGCTGCTCCGCGAGATGGTTCCGGGGGTAGAACTTGCCGCGATGGACAATCGGGGCAGCCCCGCTCTCGGCACGGAGGTACTGAGCGTCAACGGTCCCTTGCAGCCCGGCCATTCGGGGGCACCGATCTTTGACGACGAGGGCCAGATCGTCGATATCGCGAATGGCGGCTTCGTGGTTGGTCAATACGGCGTCGGCTGGGCTTCCTTGCCGACCGCGATGTCGCTACTCGACGCGGATGAAGCGGCCGCAAGTCTGTTCTCAATTGCCGCTCTTGTCGCGGCTCAAGGTTTTGCAACCGTCCATCCAGAAACGATTGCAGCCGCCGCGATCCCGGAGCGGACATCGCTTCTGGCGCTCTCGAGCCCGACGATGTATCGTCTCTGGCTGACCGATAACGGTAATGGCGTTCCCACAATCGGACGGTCGGTCGCTGACATCGAGGCGGAGACGCTGACATGGGTCGTGACGCGGGAGGGGGAACACGTGCTGGGTCGCAATGCGCGCGGCGAGACGGCTTATCAGTATTTTCGAAGTGACCCCGGACGCTATCTAATTTGGTTAAAGGCGTTCCACGGCGGTCGGTACGTCCCGGTGAGCAACTATGCCTACTATGTCGTAGAATTCGGACGGCACGATCTCGAACGTCGGCCCCACTGATCCGGAAGGGTCGTTCGCAGATCACTTTGCTCTCTACTCTCGCTATCCCTAAAGCTTGGATTACCTGACCTTTGCCTATCGTTGGGAAACCGGGGGCGCGACGATCGGCAACGCGCTTGGTATCGACTTGGCGGAGTTGAGGCTTGTGGTCGGGGACGACGATGGCGAAACAGGTCTTTTGCTGGCTGTACCGGATGTCTGATTTCGTGCCGAGGAGGCCATGCATGGCGGATCAGGTCATCGGTATGCCTATTTGGTTACGGAAACGCCCCTCGGCTCAATCCCTGTGTCTAACGTCGTCATCGCACCGCTACGATAGGGTATATTCAAAGCGTCAGGGTAAGGATTCACAGACCTGCACTCGACGAACGGCTACCATACACTCTCCATTAAGGTAAATCTTGGGTGAGTTCTGGTGCCGTTGATTCCTCAACGCATTTTAGAGCACCACATGTCCTGCAGCATGGCATGCGGGCGACCTAGCTGCGAAAGTAGAAACGTCTGTATTGTCGAGGAATCAGCGCTGCTCATTAGCATTGTAAATGCACTAGAAAATATTCACATGACTAAAGGTTACGCTTCATTCAGATACCTAGGCTACTAATTCCTTCCCTTCAAATCTGTAGAAAATTGTTGCACGAATCTCCGTTCTATGGGTACGATATGTCTCATGCAGAATTTTGCTGTATGATCGACTGAACAGACTTTTTACCCGTTCTTTCCATATTTGTATTCGGAGTTTAATCCATGACAGACGTTATTCGATCCCGTATTTCATGCACCATCGGTGCGCTTATGGTGACTGCGATTTGGCCCGTAGGGCTGTATGCGCAGGACGACCAGGCACAGGACGGCGGCGTGACTGCCTCGCCCACCATCATCACTGAGGCATCCGAAGCTGAAGCCTATTGGACGCAAGAGCGTTTCCAAGAAGTGGTTCCTCTCGACCTTCCGACCCCCGAAGAGCCCGGACCCCAGGGGCTGCCTCTCGGTTTCGAGCTGATCTCGCCCGAACTGACAACGGAGATCGACACCCTCGAAGCGGGGCAGGAAGGATCGCCGCCGCTCGTCGATCCCGGCGAGGCGCTTTCCACGACCATTGCGTTCGACCCGGATCTCTCACTCGATGAGGAAGGTGGTCCGTCGACCGAAGCGAGCAGTAGTTTCGGCGCCCATTTCACGACGCGCCAGGTTCCTGCCACGGTCGAGAAGTCCTACCCCTATCGAACCGTCGGGAAGTTGTTTTTCCGCGATTCCCGGCGCGGCACGAACCATGTCTGTTCCGCCGCCGTACTCCGGCCGCGCGTCGTGGCGACCGCCGGACATTGCGTCACCAGCCCGAGCACCAATGCCGCGGATCGGTACTTCTTTACCAACTTCCTCTTCGTGCCGTCCTACAACCAGGGTCAGGCCCCCTACGGCCGCTGGACCAGCAGCCAGCAATGGGTGTCGAACAACTGGCATTTCTCGAACGGCTCCGTTCCGAACCGCGGCGACATCGCCATGCTCGTCATGCGCGACCAGGAGGTTCGGGGGACCACGCAAAGGATCGGTGCGGTGACAGGATGGCTTGGCTGGCGTTCCAACGCACTCCAGCAGAACCACATCACGATGCTCGGCTACCCCTGCAATCTCGCGTCATGTCAGAGGATGATCGAGACCGGTGCCGGCACCTTCAGCTCCGGCGGTCAGAACACGTACACCTTCGGCTCGTCCGGCCGGGGCGGACACAGCGGGGGGCCGTTCATCCAGGACTTCGGCGTTGCTCCCGCCGGCTCGCCACCGGCCAGTTCCGGTCTCAACCGTCTGGTGGGCATCACGTCCTACGGACCGACCGCGACCGAGCCGAAATATCTCGGCGCTTCGAACTTCGATAACAACTTCACGAGCTTGCTGAACTCGGCGTGCAACGCCTCGTCCGGCAACTGCTGAAGCATCCGGGGCGGCGGGGTCTTGACCGATCCCGCCGCCTCCGTACCCGATATGGATGACCTTAAAGCCTTTCGAAAGCTGGTGACCGAGGGCCTGAGTGCTCGACGGTTTACTCAAACGTCACCCGTCCTGCCCGATGTCTGGCTGGCCTATGCGGCAGCGCCCGACATGCCGCAGGAACTTCTCGTTACGCCACACCGCCGGAGCCGCGCAGGCCGTCTCGCGCATAGCTTGCGGACGGAGATCGACGCATGGCGCGGGGAGGCGCGGGCGGATCGGCCCACGCCACGGGTGGCCAGCGTACCCGACCTTGTAGCTGTCAGCCTCCACCTCGACGAGCTCATCGCCGTCCTCCTTCCCTGGACGGATTGGTGGGCGCGCATCATTCAGCATCCGAACGGCATATCAAACACCGATGGGCGAAGGATGCCGCGAGGGAGTCTCTGGACCGGCCGAGCGGGCCAGGATCGCCGTGGAACTCGACGAGGCACGGGAAAGCCGACGCGCCGAAGGCGGTTTGATGCCTCTCGAGAAGGAGTGGAATCACGAATTCCTCGCGCTCGTGGCCGTTTCCGGCTGGATTCAGTGCGGTGTTTCTGGCCAGGAGCCCCCGGCGTCTCGAACGCTCGTCGATGCCTTTGCAATGCTTTTCCCGGACGGCCTTACCTCGCCTGCCAAGACGGGTCATGACACCCCTTGGCGCGTCGCGCTCAACCGCAGCATGACGCCCGCTGGAGACGATTCCATTCTTGCGGTCAAAGCCGACGCTGCGGTCCGTCTCTTCGATATTACGTGCAAACGCGTGACGTGGGCGATCCTTGATGGTGGCATCGACGGATCGCACCCGGCTTTCTACGATTGGTCGGCCACAAACTGTGCGGACGCACCGCGACCCAGTCGGGTTGATCAAACCTACGATTTCTCCGAACTGCGTGATCTCCTCGATCCCCGCACGATGACCGCCCTGGCCGAGGCTGAGGACGCCGATCTCTCCGAAGCGGAGGCTCGGCTCAAGCGACGCCTGCGCGTCAATCTAGAGGCGCTCGGCTATGATGAGGAGGGTGCCGACGGACGCTATACCCTGGATATGCGACGCCGCATTGAAGCGGGTTTGGAGATCGACTGGGCGCTGCTCGACCCGTTCTTGCACGATCCTGCGCCGTCCGCTCCGCTCAGCAGCCATGGCACGCATGTTGCTGGGGTGCTTGGCGGGGGCTGGTACGAGGATGCTGCTGCAGCGGATGGAGGGCTCGTGAAGGGCGCTTCGGTGATGGAAGGCATGTGCCCTGACATTCGCTTGTACGATATGCGCGTTTTGAGGCAGGACGCGCCGATGAACGAGTTCGAGGTTATCTCGGCGCTCCAGTTCATCGCCTTTCTGAACCGCCGCGCTGATACACAAGTGGTTCAGGGTGCCAACCTCAGTATCCAGACTTTGCACAAGATCGACAATTACGCCTGCGGCTCGACACCGGTCTGCGAGCAATGCGATCGGGTCTGGGCCAGCGGCGTCGTCCTCGTGGCGGCGGCAGGCAACCGCGGCCACCAGAACTACGTAATGGAGGGTGGAGAGTCGCTTGGCGGCTACCACGCGATCAGCATCACGGATCCAGGCAATGCCCAAGGGGTGATTACCGTCGGTGCGACGCATGTACGGGCCCATCGCTACGGCGTCAGCTATTTCTCAAGCAGGGGCCCGACCGGGGATGGACGCCAGAAACCCGACCTTGTCGCGCCCGGGGAAGGCATTCGGGGGCCGGTACCGAACGGGGCGGAGTCGACGGCTAACGGTACGAGCTTCGCGGCACCCCATGTGAGCGGCGCCGCCGCCTTGCTGATGGCGCGCCTCGAGGAACTCAGGGGGCAGCCGGACCGCATAAAGGCAATCCTGTGTGACACGGCAACGGATCTCCGCCGGGAGAAATACTTCCAAGGTGCCGGCATGGTCGATGTGCTGCGGGCACTGCAATCGATGTAGTCAGATTACCCCGAACGCCTATTTTGAAGGAGACGATTATGACACTCGAAAGCCGTTCCAAGCCTGTATCCGAGACAGCGTCGCTGCCGCCAGAGACCTCGGCACGGATTGTTTCAACGCCTGCCAAGCTGATCGGCGAGCCGGATCAGCGGGGCCTTGTTCACGGAAAGTCGAAGGTGCCTATCCGCATCGGAACCGGCGTGCTCAGCGTCATCGGCGCCGACGAGCGACGGCGCATCCGGCAGACCGAGCTCAACCCCTACCGCATGATCTGCGCGCTTCAGATCGATGCGCCTTGGGGCGAGTTCGTCGGCACCGGCTGGCTTGCTGGACCGCAAACCCTGATCACGGCAGGACACTGCCTGTTCGACCGACAGCAGATGGGCGGCTGGGCGCACAGTATTGAAATCACGCCGGGCCGCGATGGCGATGAGCCGCCTGCGTTCGGGTGCCATACGGCGACGCGCTTTTCGTCCGTGGACAAGTGGCTCGACAGTCGCGATCCGGATTTCGACATCGGAGCGATCCATCTGGATGCACCGCTTGGCGACGAGCTGGGCTGGTTCGGCATCCGTGCCCTTCCAGATGCCGAGATCGAGGATCGCCTCGTCAATGTGAGCGGCTACCCTGCAAGTCCGGGACGCGGCACCCAGCAAATGTGGGCTATGAACCGGATTCGAGCGGTGACGCCACGCCGAATTTTTTACGACGTCGACACGAGCGGCGGACAAAGCGGTGGCCCGGTATACTATATCGACGCCCCCGGCAGTGCGCCGGAAGTCATCGGGATCCACGCCTATGGAATCGGTGGAACGCCGGGCGACATCCAGCTTGAGGTCAACTCTGCGCCCCGGATCATTCCGGAGGTGGTCGAGCAAATCCAAGCCTGGGTCCAAGCCGACACGGTAGGTGTCACGGCGTCGCCCTGACAGGTCGAACCCATTCACCGGCAGGGCCAAGTCTGGCGTGCCGATGGCAACCCGGACTCTGGCACATTTGTCTCCTGAACTGGCCCCCTTTCGACCGGACGCTCTGAATAGCCCCGTGGTTCGTGGACGCCTTCTTCCCTGATTTTGAGGCGAGGAGGGCATGATGGGCAGCGACGAATTCAAGCGGGATGCGGTCGCGCAGATCACCGGGCGGGGCTACCCGGTGAGGGAGGTGTCGGTGCGCCTCGGGGTCAGCCCGTATTCGCTCTACGCTTGGAAGAAGAAGTTCGCGAAGGCGTCGACAGGCGAGCGTGAGAAGGACACCGAGACCCGGCGTCCGAAGCGGGAGCTGGCACGGGTAGCCGAGGAGCGCGACATCCTAAAAAAGGCCACCGCGTATTTCGCCAGGGATGCAAGGTGAGATACGCGTTCGTGGCCGAGCATCGCAGGCAGTTCTCCGTGCGGACGATGTGCCGATGCCCGCGGATTCAGCCGAGCGGGTTCTATGCGTGGCTGAAGGCCCCACTGAGCAGGCGGGCGCAAGAAGACCGTCGGCAGACCGAGCTGTTGAAGGAGGCGTGGACCAAGAGCGGCAAAGTCTATGGCTATCCACTGGCCGTCAGGGCATTGCAGGGCAATGTCCCGAGAGGCGCAAGCTGCACGAGACGATCTGCTTGATCGGGGCGAACCCATCTGTCCGAACCGTGTCGCCCGCCTGACCAAACTGGCCGGTATCACGGCGCAGATCGGCTACAGGCGTCGTCCTGGCGAGTATGGCGGCCGACCGTCGGTCGTCGTCGACAACACCCTTGATCGGCAGTTCGATGTCCAGGCACCCGACCGGGCCTGGGCGACCGACATCACATACGTCAGGACGCAGGAAGGGTTCGCCTACCTGGCCGTGGTCATCGACCTGTTCTCACGCCGTGTGGTGGGCCTCCTCCCATCGATTGCCTTGCAATCGACTGCCGGGCAGCGGGATCCATGCAGAGCCGCCAGACGACCGACGTCGTTCTGCAAGCGCTGACGATGGCCACCTGGCGGCGCAAACCGAAGGCCAAGGTGCTGATCCACTCGGACCAAGGCAGCCAGTTCACAAGCATGGACTGGGCCGCGTTCCTGCGCGCTCACAACCTCCAGCATTCGATGAGCCGCCGAGGGAATTGCCATGACAACGCGGTCGCCGAGAGCTTCTTCAACCTGCTCAAGCGCAAACGGATCAGGCGACGCACCTATCGCTCCCGCGAGGAGGCCAGACGGGATGTGTTCGACTACATCGAGATGTTCTGTAATCCGAAGCGAAAGCACGCGAGAAACGGCATGCTGTCGCCCGTCGAGTTCGAGCGACAGCGGAAACTGAGTGCGGAAGGCGTCTGGAAAACGCGGGGATATTCAAACTCTTCATCCGTTCATCTCCTTCGTCGGGATGGACCCTACCCAAATCTGGAAGAGAAATCAGGGCTCAGGGCAGGGGCGGTAGCGGCACTCCCTACGAGTACATCTTCAAAATCTGGACTTCAGAGCCAGAACGATCCATCCTTGACCCGATCCACCAGATGCCGGGACTGAACACCTGGGCGATGGCGACGATTGCATCCGGGACTTTCGGTTGGGAACCAATACTCTCGATCTATCTCGAACCGGCCTCGAATTCGCGGACCTGCACATATCGGAAACATGGTGGAGTCAGCCGCATATTTGCTACCGTGATGATACGATCGTCCTGCAAGGGCGCCAGCCAAATCTGAATGAGACTGATTTCATCTTTTGATGACGAGGAGCGCCCGCATTGTATGGACCTCGGTGCGGGCGTATCCGTGGTAAGAGAATGCCAGCTTATCGAAAACAAGGGGCTGATTGGGCCTTACTTAGAATGCAGTCTTTAGGTGCCGATCCACATAAAAGGCGCGCTTCGGTTTTCGGCCAATCCCGATCGGTTGCCCATCCGACCGCTGCGCAATCCCGTCGGCCAGCCGGAGGACATGACCCAGATCGGTCCAAAGGGAACCCTCATACGGGAAATCGGATCGCATCGCCATCTCTCCCGGTGCCACCGCTCTTGCGGGATCACAGGCCGCCACCGCAAGCAGATGGAACAGGATCGAGAGGTCCCATGTCATCTCACGTCCTGTCGGAACATCATGGAGGACGTCTTCGCCCGCAAACGCTCCGGCCAAGCGCGCGGCCTTCCCCCCCTGCCCGGCAGACCCTATACCCCGCGGCGGATGACAGCGAGGACGCCACCGATGCGCAGGGCCACCATCACCCGCAAGACCGCCGAAACGGACATCTCGGTCACCATCGACCTGGACGGCACGGGCAGCTACGACAACCGAACGGGCGTCGGTTTCTTCGACCACATGCTCGATCAGCTCGCACGCCATGCCCTGATCGACATGGAGATCCGCTGCGACGGCGATCTCCAGATCGACGACCATCACAGCGTCGAGGATGTGGGCATCGCTCTGGGCCAGGCGTTGACGGAGGCGATGGGCGACAAGCGGGGCATCCGACGCTACGGCGCATGTCTCCTGCCGATGGACGACACGCTGGTGCGGGCGGCCCTGGACCTGTCGGGGCGGCCGTTTCTATCGTGGGACGTTCCGATGACCGCCCCTGCGATCAAGGGGTTCGATACCGAGCTGGTGCGCGAGTTCTTCCAGGCATTCGCGACCCATGGCGGCATCACGCTGCATGTCGACGGCCTGCGCGGGATCAACAGCCATCACATCGCGGAGGCGACGTTCAAAGCCGTGGCGCGCGCGCTCCGCGACGCATTGGAGCCCGATCCACGCAAGGGTGACGCCATCCCTTCGACCAAGGGAACACTCTGACGTGACGACACTCCTCGTCGACTACGACAGCGGCAACCTCCACTCCGCACAGAAGGCGTTCGAGCGCATGGCGCGCGAGGTCGACGGGGGCCACGTCCTCGTGTCCAGCCGTCCGGAGGATGTGGCGCGCGCGGATCGCGTGGTCCTGCCGGGCGACGGGGCGTTTCCATCCTGCCGCCGGGGCCTGCAATCCTTCGACGGGCTGGAGGAAGCGGTATTGGAGGCGGTGCAAATCCGCGGCGTGCCGTTTCTCGGCATCTGCGTCGGGATGCAGATGCTCGCCACCACGGGCCGGGAATACGAGGAGGTCGCGGGTTTCGACCTCATCGGCGGGACAATCGACCGGATCATGCCGACGGACCCCGCTTTGAAGGTCCCGCATATGGGCTGGAACGATCTCGTCGTGACGGGGTCACACCCGGTCCTGGCAGGTATTGCGACGGGCGATCACGCCTATTTCGTGCATTCCTACGCAATGAGCATGGACGATCCGGCGGACCGGCTGGCCCATGTGGATTACGGCGGCGAGATTACCGCCATCGTCGCCCGGGACAACGTGGTCGGCACGCAATTCCACCCGGAGAAGAGCCAGCGGACGGGCCTGCATCTGATCGCCAACTTCCTCGGCTGGGCACCCTGACCCGGCCGGTGGTGAGCCTGTTTAGGCTCGTCGCCGACGATATCGTCGGAAACACCACGACTGCCCATTCGGGGACGAGATCACTGTAGGGCTTGACGGAACCATCCGGATCTCCTCGTTCCGAAACGCCATGCCAGTCCAGTCCCCGATCACGATGACGCATCCGGTCCCCATCCGGCGGGCCGGCCGCTTGCGCTGGCCGGGCCGAAGACCCCGCATCCCACCGTAGGTCCGCCCAAACAAGTATGCCGAGCGTGCCGACCCTCGGCCCGCCCGACCCATCTCTACTGGACCTTGACCCAGTTCTGCCGTGCGCAGATCAGGCCGCCTGCCACGCAACCGCGCAGAGCCATCTGGTTTCCGCTGACTTCGGCCTTGCCGAAGTAGATCTTGTTGTTCGATGGGCGCCAGACCGTTCCCTCGTACCGGCCGCCGCCCTGGGGGACCATCTCGCGGACGATCTGCTTGCCGTTGTTCGGCGACGCATATTCTCCGGAGCTGTTGAATGTCCGGGTGATCGTGCCACAATATCCGGCGCCGCAGGGGCCGACGGTGACATGGGCATAGGCGCCGTCATCCACCTCGGTTTGCCACACGCCCTCGATGGGATCGGCGGCGGCGGCGACGGTCACACCGCCGAGGGCGATGGCGGCGGCTGCGATGGTGCGTATGAAGCGTTTCATGGGGTATCCTCCCTGGATCCTGCCCGTAACCTGCGACCCGCGGACACGATCTGGCAAGTATTACGTTCCGGCACGCGCTTTCCCCTGGGACGGCGATGCGGCAGAAGCGGGGCGAACCGGACCGGAGCCACCCATGATCCTTTATCCCGCGATCGATCTGAAGGACGGACAGGCCGTGCGGCTGGTCCACGGGGAGATGTCCTCGGCCAAGGTATTCAACGACGATCCGGCCGCACAGGCGCGCGCTTTCGTCGAGGCGGGGTGCGAATGGGTGCATCTCGTGGACCTCAACGGCGCCTTTGCGGGCGCACCCGTCAATAGCGCGGCGGTCGAGGCGATCCTGGCTGCGATCGACGTACCTGCACAGCTCGGCGGCGGCATCCGCGATATGGCCACCATCGAGGATTGGCTGTCGAAGGGGCTCGCGCGGGTGATCCTCGGGACCGTCGCGGTGGAAAACCCTGATCTGGTCAAAGCGGCGGCAACGGCGTTTCCGGATCGGATCGCCGTCGGGATAGACGCGCGCGGCGGCCGGGTCGCGACCCGGGGCTGGGCCGAGGAGACTGATATCGACGCGACCGACCTCGCGCGCCGGTTCGAGGATGCGGGCGTGGCGGCCATCATCTACACCGATATCGACCGGGACGGCGCGATGGGCGGTCCGAACGTCGCCGCGACCGAGGCGCTGGCACGGGCGGTCTCGATCCCCGTGATCGCGAGCGGCGGCGTATCGTCCCTTGCCGATCTCGAACGGTTGAAGGCGAGCGGCATGATCGCGGGGGCGATCTCCGGTCGGGCGCTCTATGACGGGGCAATCGACCTAAGCGCGGCCCTTACGGTCCTCCGGGGGGGGGACGGAGGTGGCCCGACCTGATGTCCGCTCCGTGCCCCTGCCCCCAGGGAGCGCGCTGGAGAAAATGCGCCGCCCGGGCGATTTTCTGGACTGCTACGCGGTGCGGTCCGACATGCCGTCCCGCACCGCCGCCGAAATCGTCGTGGACTTTCCACCTTGGGCGCGCGCGCTCGTTTCCCTCCGGAACGTCGTGACCGCGCCCTTCGGATTGTTGCCGGATGGGCCGGAGGCGGCGGACAAGATTGGTTTCTTCCCGGTTACCGCCGAAGGGGAGGATGAGATTGTCGCGGGGTTCGACGACCGCCACCTCGATTTCCGGGTGGCCATCATCCGCCGCGACGGGTTTGTCCATCTCGCGACCTGGGTCGCACCCCACAATATCGGGGGCCGCCTGTATCTGAAGGCGATTCTGCCGTTCCACGTCGCCATCGCGCGCAATGCGCTGAGCCGCGTTTCGGCCGCCGGGCCTGAGCTGTGCCCGACTACTCGACCGCCTTCGCCGTAAGGGCCTCCAGCGCCCCTTCCATCTTCTCGACATACTCGGAATCGTCGTCGATGCGCAGGTCGTCGAACATCTCCTCCGGCTCCTGCCAGAACACCTGCGTTTCGCCCTCCTCGTCCGCGTAGACGAGCACCCGCAGGGGGAGCATCAGTCCCGCGCGGATGTCGTCCTGCATCGCTGGGGTGCCGAGCCGCGGGTTGCCGAACACGAGAAGCTGCGCCTCCGCCAGCTCCATCTCCACCGCGCGCGCGCCCTCCGCGTGATCGATCCGCGCGAAGACCGTGGCGCCCGCACCCTCAACGGCGGCCACAAGGGCGTCCATCGTTTCCGCCACCGGTCGGGACGAGGAGATGCTTTCGAAGTCCGCGGCCGCGACGGGCGCGGCGAGGAGGGTGGCGGCAAGGATAGAGCGGATCATGGGACGTCTCCGGTTAGGTGGTTGGCCAGGGTCAACGCGCCCCGAGATCGCCCGTTCCGCCCGCCCTGACTGCTCCGCCATTGTCACAGACCTCGATTCCCTCCATGACCCGCACCATGCTCAAGACCCGCATCATCCCCTGTCTCGACGTGGCCGACGGGCGCGTGGTCAAGGGTGTGAACTTCGTGGACCTGATCGATGCGGGCGACCCGGTCGAAAGCGCCCGCGCCTACGATGCCGCGGGGGCGGACGAGCTCTGCTTCCTCGACATCCACGCGACCCACGAAAACCGCGGGACGATGTACGACCTCGTGACCCGAACGGCGGAGGCGTGCTTCATGCCGCTGACCATCGGCGGCGGGGTGCGCACGCCCGAGGACGTCCGGGATTTGCTGCTGGCGGGGGCGGACAAGGTCTCGTTCAACTCCGCCGCGGTGGCCGATCCCGACGTGATCGCGCGCGCCGCCGACCGGTTCGGCAGCCAGTGCATCGTCTGCGCCATCGACGCCAAGACTGTGTCGCCGGGCCACTGGGAAATCTTCACCCATGGCGGGCGCAAACCCACGGGGGTCGATGCGGTCGCGTTCGCGCACACGATTGCGGCCAGGGGCGCCGGCGAAATCCTCCTGACCTCGATGGACCGGGACGGGACGCGGGCGGGCTTCAACATCCCTCTGACCCGCGCGATCAGCGAGGCGGTCTCCATCCCCGTCATCGCCAGCGGCGGCGTGGGCACGCTGGACCATCTGATCGAGGGGGTCGTCGAGGGCCGGGCGAGCGCCGTGCTGGCCGCGTCGATTTTCCATTTCGGCGACTACACGATCGCCGAGGCCAAGGCGCACATGCGGGCCGCGGGCATTCCCATGCGGATGGAGTGACGCCATGTCGGATACCCGAAACGACGCGCCCGGTGGCGCGGACGGTCACAGCCTGGACCGGCTCTACGCGACAATCCTTGCCCGTGTAGGTGCCGATCCGGAGGAAAGCTGGACCGCACGCCTGCTGTCGAAGGGTCCGGAGAAATGCGCCGAGAAGTTCGGCGAGGAGGCCATCGAGGCGATTATCGAGGCGGTGCGGGACGACCCCGACGCGTTGGTGCGCGAAGGGGCGGATGTGCTGTATCACCTCTGCATCATGCTCGCCTCCCGTGGGGTCAGCCTGTCCAGCGTCCTCGAGGAGCTGGAGGCGCGTGCGGGTCGGTCGGGAATCACCGAGAAGGCGTCCCGCGACCGGTAACGAGGCTCCGGAAAAGCCTTGCCTGTATGGGAAAAAGCGGAGCCGCGATAATCCGCCGATCCTCAAGATATTGACAGGTCTAGGGAAAAATCCGTCGTTTCCGACCGGAAGCAAGACGACGCTCAGGGTGCGGAACCTTCGCGTCGCCTTGCGTGTTGCAATGGTGACTGACCTGCAAACGGGTCACCGTCACAACAATCGGAGACTAGAATGAAAACCCTTCTTGCGTCCACCGCCATTGCAATGTTCGCAGCCGGGGCCGCCTTGGCCGATGCGCATACGACGATGGGAGATACCTTTGTCCCGGGGGTCCAGACCCAGGCGCTGCGCGCGTCCGACCTGATGGGCGCCCGCCTTTATGTCAGTGAGGCGGATGTCGATGTCGTGGGCGGTCTGAGCCAGGACTGGAACGATGTCGGCGAGATCTCCGATATCATCATGGGCAATTCCGGTGAAGTTGATGCGGTGATCGCCGATATCGGTGGCTTCCTCGGCATAGGAGAGCGTGAGGTGGCTGTGAACATGGACAGCCTGAAGTTCGTGTCCGATGGGCCGGAAGCCGACGAGTACTTTGTCGTTCTTCAGGGGACGCAAGCGGATCTCGAAGCCGCGCCGGAATTCGATCCGGTGTTTGAGCGTGGTCGTACCGTCGGCGCCGTCGATATGGAGGCCACGGAAACCGAGACGACCACGGAGACCGCCGTAGTCCCGGCCGAAGCCGTCGAGACGGAGGTCGAAACCACGACCGAGGAAGTAGAGATCGTGGAGACGGAAGCGGAAGCCGAGGTCGAAGCTGCGACCGAGACCGTCGAGGCCGAGACAGAAGCAGCAGCGGAGGAGGTGGAGGCCGAGGTCGCCGAAACCGCGACCGAAATGGCGGACACCACGATGCTCACCGCGCCGACGATGGAGCGTGAGGGCTATGAGGTTATCGCGCGTGACGCACTCACGACCGAAGACGTCACCGGCGCCGCGGTCTATGGAACGGATGACGAGCGCATCGGGGAAATCGGTGAGCTCGTGATGACCACGGACGGTCAGCTCGGTGATGCGATCATCGACGTCGGAGGGTTCCTGGGTTTGGGTGAAAAGCCTGTTGCTGTCCCATTCGACAGCCTGACCATCCTGCGGAACGAAGGCGACGTTCGCATCTATGTCGACGCCACGCAGGAGCAGCTCGAGGGCATGCCCGAATTCGAAGGCTAAGACCTTCGGAAGAAACGAGAAGATTTGGAGGCCCGCTGGATATAGACATCCGGCGGGTTTTTTCTATGGGCGCAGGCGGGAGCTAACGATCCCGGTGGCGAACCCGCCCTGACGCAATTCACCGAAAAGGCGTTGATATTCGATCTTCGGACAGCGGTTCTGAATGAACGTCACCCCGGCTTCGATGCACATGGCCTCCGCCTCCGGACTCACGATACCGACCTGCAGCCACACGACCTGCAAACCCGGCAGGACGCGCAAACCTTCCTCTACCAATGCCGGAACGAATTCGGGCCGCCGGAAGATGTCGAGCACGTCGATCGGACCCGTTAAAGAAGTCAGGTCGGGCACGACCTCCTCGCCGAACAGGCGCGTTCCCGCATGGACAGGATTGACCGGCACGACCCGGTAGCCCCGCAAGGACAGGTAGCGCGCTACGAAATGACTGGGCCGGACGGGATCGGGGGACACGCCGACGCAGGCGAAGCTGCGCACCCGGGTCAAGACCTCTCGCAGGAGCGCATCCGAAGGCGTCGTGGTCATACCGGAAACTGACCATAAAAAAAGGCCCGCGGCAATGAAGACGCGAGCCCGAAGTGTGGAACGAGGGACAGTGAAGGGAAGGCGAAAGTTCCAGCTTCGCCTTCCTCAGACATGTGGAGAACCGCGGAAGGAAAAGAAGGTTCCGTCACGGGATCGTTATTTTCACCCATCGCCGGATTGGGCTTTCGTGGCTCCGGGCCGACCGCGCGCGCGCCCCGCATCGAATGCGAACAAGGCGACAGCGGCGGCGTTGGATACGTTGAGCGAACCGAACTCCCCCGCGGGCTCGATCCGGACGATGCGGTCGCAGAGCGACTTCGTCCGCTCCCGCAGACCGGGACCCTCGGCACCGAGGATTACGGCGGTGGGGATTTCGATCAGGGCGGGGGCTGCTTCGGCCAAGGTCTCGGTGCCGGTGCCGTCTAGACCGACGGTGACGTAGCCCATGGCACGGAGGCGTTCCATCGCGTCGCCCAGGTTACCGACCCGCAGGTAGGGTTGGCGTTCCAGTGCGCCGGATGCGGTTTTGGCGAGCGCGCCGGTTTCGGGGGCGGAATGGCGGAGCGGGGCCACGACGGCGCGGGCAGCGAACACTTCGGCAGAGCGCAGGATCGCGCCGGCGTTATGGGGGTCCGTCACGCGGTCGAGAAGGACGATAAGGGGGGCGCCGCCGCCCGGACGCGCGACGTCGTCGAGCCGTCCCCAATCCAGAGGCTTGACCTCCAGCGCCGCGCCCTGATGTACGGATCCGGGGTCGAGCGGCGCGGAAAAGCGTCTTGGATCAACAATTTCCGGCTCCATACCGGATGCGCCGACGACGTCGCCCAGCCGGTCGGCGGCGTTCTTCGTCAGCACCAACCGCAGCCGTTCGCGAAGGGGGTTCGACAAGGCGTCGCGGACGGCGTGCAGACCGAACAGCCAGACCGTCGCCGCGGCCGCCGCGCGCGCGCCGCGCTCCTTCTCGACCACCCATTTCGGCTTCTGCGCCATGTCGTTCCCCAGTGTTCCGCAAGGGCTTATCGCGCGCCCCGCGGCGCGCCACAACTGCGCTTGACCCTGCTTGGACCCACGGCTATCCCCGCCGCCAGTGGGCGACAGGCCGCAAGGTGTGGCAGGGGACTGTAACTCCCTCGAGGCGACTCACGCCTGGTTCGATTCCAGGGTCGCCCACCAACTCCCCCAGAGCGCGGAACCGGGCCGAATGGCGGGTTCTTCACGTTTCGGGGTAAGTCGGAAAGCCGGTCTTCACGAATTGTACAAAACGCCGGACTCGGGGTTCAGGGAATTTCGAGGCCGCGCAGCGCCTCGGCCAGGGCGGCGCCGTGCATGTCGCGGTCCCGGGCGGAGCCCTGCACCTGCGGACGCGGCAGGCTCAGCTTGACGACGTGCAGATCGGGGAGGTCGAACCGCCTGAGGTCGTCCGCGCGCAATCTTCCGGCGAAGGTCCGAGTCGGAATTGCGACGACGCGGGCGTAGCCGTCGGGGTCGCAGAAGATGTCGATGGTGATCCAGAACGGACCCGCATTCTTGGACCGGATCCGCAGGGCGACGTTCCCCAGTTCAGGCATCGACCACCTCCAGCCGGAACCCGTCCATCGGATCGTCGAGGGCGAGGACGTGGTGCAGGACGAATTCGTATTGCGGGCCGAGGTCGATTTCGGGCGGGGAGAACGGGAAGGCGAAGGTCGGCATCGGCTCCTCCGCCGTGAGCGGATGATGGAGGAGGAGCGGGTTGACCAGTCGCGCGACTTCCCGTGCGGTGTCCGCGTCGTCGGCGATGATCTGGGCCAGGATACCGATCTCGTTCGGCACCGCCCTGCCCGGTTCCAGCGCGCCGAGGGCCGCGTCGAGGCCGATGCGGCGAAGCTCCAGGTCGTAGATCGTTTCGCCCAGCCGCTCCGCGATGCGGGCATGGGCGCGGGCGAGGAGGGAGGCGCACCAATCATCCGCCGCCGCGACATAGACCGGATCCCGGATCAGGACGAGGGAGGCGATGCCGTGCCCCGCGATCCGCGCGGCCTCCAGCTTCACGCCGTAGGGACCGGGATGCCAGACGCTCCCCTCGACGCGGACCGAGCGACCGTCGGCCCGGTAGGTGGCGGACGACACGTCGAGATGGCCGCCCGGCTCGTGCAGGCGGATCGGATCCGCGTTCTCGTAGAGCATATGGGCGGAGACGGTGCGGGGCGTGGCGATAGAGGCCCCTGCCATGGGGGTCACGGTGAAGCCTGTCGCGTCGAAATCCAGCTCGATCACGCCGGTATCTGGATGGGTGCAGCAGAGCGCGCCGCATTCGCCGACCTTGGCCCCGTGCCAGGCCGCCCCGGCATGGGCGCCCCGCGCGATGGGCAGGGCGGCGAGGATCGCGGTGTCCGTCGTCCGGCCGCAGATGACGATGTCGGCGCCGGTCTCCAGCGCGGCCCGCACCTGTTCGATCCCGGCGAGGGCCACGATGTTGGTGCAGTCGACGAGGTCGTCGGGTCCCGCCTCCGGCGCGCCCGGCAGCGGCGTCACCCGGTCCCAGGCGGCGGCGAGGGCCTCCGCCTCCCGGTCGCAGTAGAGCAGCGCGATCCGCGCCGAATGGCCCGTCTCCGTGAGTATCTCCCGCGTGATGGCGAGGAGCCAGTCCACCGCCGCGCCCGCGCCGCAGGTTCCCGCCGTCCCGATCACGAGGGGGCAGCCGGCGCGACGGGCCGCGTCGATCAGGGTCGCCCATTCGCCGCGGGTCTGGGCCCGGGAATACTTGCTGACTCCCCGCCCGAGATAGGCGGGGCCGCTATCGGTGGAGCCGCCGTCGATGGCGATCAGGTCCGGGGCGCGCGCGATCCCCGCCTCCAGCGCGTCCGCGTCCCAGCCGAGGCCCAGCGCGCCCGCGGGGACGAGGACCCTAGTCGACCGGGCCGGCATGATCGGGCACCGCGGGCTTGCGGATGATGCGGCGCAGGAAGATGGGTGCCACGAAGCCCAGAACCGCCGCGGTCCAGAGGCCGATGGAGATCCCCGAGGAGAACAGGAACGTCACGTCCCCGTCCGACAGGATCATGGCGCGGCGCAGATTATCCTCCATCGCGTTGCCGAGCAGGATCCCGAGGATCACGGGGACGGTCGGGATATCGAGCTTGCGGAAGATCCAGCCCATCACGCCGAACCCGATCATCAGCAGGAGGTCGAAATAGCTTCCCGTGAGGGAGTAGATGCCCACGAAGCTGACCATCATCACGCCCGGCAGGAGCAGCGCGGGCGGGACCATCAGGATCTTCACGAAGACCTTCACCATCGGCACGTTCATCAGGAGGAGGACGAAGTTCGCGATCAGGAGCGAGGCGATCAGGCCCCAGACCACCTCCGGCCGGTCGGCGAAGAGGGTCGGGCCGGGCGTGATGTTAAGCGTCATCAGAACGGCCAGCAGGACCGCCGTGGTTCCCGAACCCGGCACGCCCAGCGTCAGCATCGGCACCAGCGCGCCGCCCGCGGCGGAGTTGTTCCCCGCCTCCGGTGCTGCCACGCCCTTGACGACGCCGGTGCCGAAGCCGCCCTTGGGACCGGCGATGGATTTCTCCATCATGTAGGTCAGGAAGGAGCCGAGCGAGGCCCCCGCCCCCGGCAGGACACCCGCCACGAACCCGAGCCCTGAGGAGCGCAGCATGGTCCATTTCGTGGCCCAGAGGTCCCGCCACGGCACGGTCACCTTGCCCAGTTTCACGCCCAGCGCGCTGCCCTTGCCGTGGCTTTCGATGAAGACGAACACCTCGGAGACTGCGAAGAGGCCGACGATGGCCACGAGGAAGTCGATCCCGTCATAGAGGTGGAGGTTGCCGCCGGTGAAGCGCGGCAGGCCGGTCTGGTTGTCGAGGCCGATCATCGCGATGCCGAGGCCGATGGCGGAGGCGAGCGCGGCCTTGGCCTGGTTCTTGGACGCGATGCCGCCGAGGGTCGAGAAGGCCAGCAGATAGAGCGCGAAATACTCCGCCGGTCCGAAGAGATAGGCCGCGCGGGCCAGCATGGGCGCGATCAGGATCAGGGCGATGGTCGCCAGCAGCGCGCCGACGAAGCTCGCCACGCCGGAGATCACGAGGGCGTCCCCGGCGCGGCCGTTCTTCGCCATAGGATAGCCGTCGAGACAGGTCATCATCGCGGGTTCGTCGCCGGGGATGTTGAGCAGGATCGAGGAGATCCGGCCGCCATACATCGCGCCGTAATAGACCGAGGTCAGCAGGACGAGGGCCGCCGTCGCGTCGAGGCCCATGGAGAAGGTGATCGGGATCAGCAGGGCCACCCCGTTCGACGGGCCGAGGCCGGGCAGCGCGCCGACGATGGTGCCGATGAAACAGCCGAGGATCGCCAGCATGAGCGTCCAGGGGGACAGGGCGATGGAGAAGCCGAGGGCGAGGTTCGAGAGGATATCCATGGCTCAGCCCCCGGGAAATGCGATGAGGCCGAGGCCCAGGACGAACTTGAAGAGCACGAACAGGCCGACCGAGAGGCCCAGACCCGCGATCAGCGCGAATTTCGGGCGGGGGTCGATCTGATAGCTGAGGATGGAGGCGGCGAAAAAGGTGGGGATGAGGAAGCCGAGGGGTTTGATGCTGTAGGCATAGGCGGCGAGGGTCGCGACCGACACGGCAAGGGCGCCGAGGGTGCGCAGGGCCGGCCAGTCGGGGTCGTCGTCGGGCCGGATCATCATCACGAGGCCGCAGATCGCGCAGACGCCCGCGACCATGAGGGGGAAGGTCTTGGACCCGACCGGATCGTTCATGAAACCGGTCTGAAGCTGCAGGGCGGCGGCACCGTATGCCACCGCCCCCAGCACCACGACCGCACCGAAGATGCGGTCGCCGCTGATCATTGGATGATGCCGATCTCGCGCGAGAGGTCGGCCGAGGCCGCGATCGACTCGTCCACGAAGGCCTGGAAGTCGTCCCCGACGCGCGTGAAGGGGGCGAGGCCGTTGGCCTCCATCGCCGCCTGCCACTCGTCGCTGTCGGCCACGGCCTGCAGCTTGGCGGCCCATTCCTGGAACCGCTCGTCGGAGATGTCCTTGGGCACGTAGAGGCCGCGCCAGTTCACCGCGACCACGTCCACACCCTGCTCCACCGCGGTGGGAATGTCGTCGAAGCCGGGCACCCGCTCCTCGGTCAGGACGGCGAGGACGCGCACGTCGCCCGACTGGATGAAGCCCACGACTTCGGACATGTCGCCGGTCATGCCCTGGGTGAAGCCGCCGACCGTCTGGGTGATCGCGTCGGCACCGCCGTCCACGCCGATATACTTGATCGCGCGGACATCCTCGATCCCGTGGGCCTTGGCGAGTTGCAGCACCTTGAGGTGATCGAACCCGCCTGCGGCGGACCCGCCCGCGAAGGCGACGGAGCCGGGATCGGCGGCCATCGCCTCGAGCATGTCGGTGAGGTTTTGGAACGGGCTGTCGTTCGCGACCACGATCACGCCCGGATCGGCGCCGATCGCGCCGACGAAGCGGACCTGGTCGGCGGTCGCGCCGCCATAGGCGTTCTGGGCCAGCCGCGTCTGGGTCGCGACCGAGGCCGCCACGATCAGGTCGGGGTCGTCGTTGCGCTCGTTCGCCACCGTCTGATAGGCGAGGCCGCCGCCGCCGCCCGCCATGTTGGTGATCTGCACCGGCTGGTCGACCTCGCCGATATCGTACAGGATCTTGCCGATCTGGCGGCAGGTGAAGTCCCACCCGCCGCCGGGATTTGCCGGTGCGATGCATTCGACGGCGCTTGCCGTGCCCGCGGTGAACATCGCCGCGCCGACCAGCAGCGCGCGCAAGGTATATGTCATGGTATCCTCCCGTTTGGACGGGTCCGGTCCCTCCCCGGGCCGGTCCTCGTCCGCCACGGTAGCCATGTAACCGATCCGGGCAACAGGAAATCCGCACGCGCCCTCTTCGCGCGGTGCGGGGGGCGTCAGGCCTTCGCGGCCGGCGGGACGGGCGACACCGTCCCCTGCGTCTCCAGATGCCCGCGCAGGAGGGCGACGTTCCGCCGGTTCGCCTTGAGCCCGACATCGAACAGGTCCCCGACCAGCGGGATCGTCCCGACCACCCAGTCGATCCCGGTATTCGCCATCATGCGCGCCTTGACCCCGTTCGGCGCGCCCATCCGGTGCGCCTCCAGCAGGATGAAGCCTGCCGGGCCCAGGGTCGCGATGTCCCCGACACCGGGGATCAGACCGATCAAAGCGTCCCAACCGAACCGGATGTTCGTGCCGGGCACGCGGTAGCGGCTGTCCATGTTGCGGGCGAGGCGGTCGAGCCGGTCGAGGCGGCGGGTATGGTCGGTGGGTGCGTCGTTCATGTCTGGCCTACGCGCCCGACCCGGCGGGGGTTCCCTCCGGCCCGGTGGTCCCCCTAGGATCGCGCCGGTCGCAGACAGGGAGAGCGCAGCCATGACGGAAGAAGCAGGGAACGACACGGGCGCGGGCCCGGATGCCGTGGGCAAGCGCGTCGCAATCGTCACCGGCGGCGCGCAGGGCATCGGCCTCGCCGTGATCCGCCGCCTGCTCGCGGACGGGCACCGGGTGGCGAGCTGGGACGCGAACCATACCGCGAACGAGGCGGCCATGGCGGAGCTGCCGGGCACGATCGCCCTGCCATGCGACGTGTCGGACTACGCCTCAGTCGAGGCGGCGCTCGCCCGCACGGTCGAGGCGATGGACCATCCCGCGATCCTCGTGAACTCCGCGGGGATCGCCGGGCCGAACGTGCCGGTGGCCGAATATCCGCTCGACGAATGGGCGCGCATCGTGGCGATCAACCTGACGGGCACGTTCCACGTCAACCGCGCCGTGGTGCCGGGGATGCGCGCGGCGGGCTATGGCCGGATCCTGAACATCGCCAGCGTCGCGGGCAAGGAGGGGAACCCCAATGCCTGCGCCTATTCCGCGTCCAAAGCGGGCGTGATCGGCTTCACCAAGTCGCTGGGCAAGGAACTCGCCGATCTCGACATCGCGGTGAACTGCGTCACCCCCGCCGCCGCTCGGACGCCGATCTTCGACCAGATGAGCGAGGAGCATATCGCCTACATGCTGTCGAAGATCCCGCGCCAGCGGTTCCTCGAAGTCGAGGAGGCCGCGGAGATGATCGCCTGGATCGTGAGTCCCGCGAACAGCTTCACCACGGGCGCCGTTTTCGACCTTTCAGGGGGACGCGCGACGTATTAACGTCGGCTCCGGCGGGTCCAGAGGACTGAAAACGCTGGACCATTGGTGCGTTACAAAAACGTCACATGGATGTTACCCTCGGGGTGAGCCGCACGGAGCTGCGGCCACCGGAAGAGGGACCGAACATGACTACAACGAATATCGTCGTCGGGCTGGATGGCAGCCCGGCGGGCGAACGGGTACTCGCATTCGCCACGGAGCGGGCGCGCGCCATTCAGGATTGCTGTCTCATCGTCTGCTACGTGGTCGAATGGTCGCCCTGGGCGTTCCAGACCGCCGAGGAGAACGAGACCCGGCATGTCCGGCGGACGGAGGAGGTCGAACAGGCGCGCGAGCGCATCGTCGACCCGGCGGTGACGTCGCTTCGGGCCAATGGCCTGACCGCCGATCCCCATGTCAGCCACGGGGACGCCGCCGAGGTGCTCAACCGGGTCGCCAAGGAACGCGGCGCGGCACAGATCATCATCGGCCGCGTCGGCGCGCAGAACATGATCGAACGGGTCTTCGGCGGCGTCAGCGGCCGGTTGATCGCATCGGCGACCGTGCCGGTCACCATCGTCCCCTGAAAGAGGTTCCGCAGATGATACACCTAAAGCGGGCCGCGCTCGCCGCCGCGGCGATGGCCGCCCCCCTTCCCGCGCTGGCGCAGGAGGCCGCGGCGGTCAGCCTCGACCAGCGCGTCAACGACATCTTCGCCGGCTCTACCGGCTGGTTCGTCAGCCTCATCTTCGCACCTCTGCCGTTCGCGGTGGGCGGCGTCGCGTTTCCGTGGATCGTGCTCTGGCTCGTGGTCGGCGCGACGGTTTTCACCATCTACTTCGGCTTCATCCAGTTCCGCGCCTTCGGCCACGCCATCAGCCTGGTCAAGGGCGACTATTCCGATCCCGACGACGCGGGCGAGGTGAGCCACTTCCAGGCGCTCGCCACCGCGCTCTCGGGCACGGTGGGCCTCGGCAACATCGCAGGGGTCGCGGTCGCCGTCGGTATCGGCGGTCCGGGGGCCACGTTCTGGATGATCGTCGCAGGTCTGCTCGGCATGGCGTCCAAGTTCACCGAATGCACCCTGGGCGTGAAGTACCGCAACGAATACCCCGACGGCCACGTCTCGGGCGGGCCCATGTACTACATGGTCAAGGGCTTCACCGAACGCGGCCTCCCGGGCGGCAAGGTCCTCGCCGTGCTGTTCTCGGTGTTCTGCATCGGCGGCGCGCTGGGCGGCGGCAACATGTTCCAGGCAAACCAGGCCCACGCCCAGATCTCCGGCCTCGTCGGCGATTATCCGGGCTGGATCACCGGCATCGTCTTCGCGCTGGTGGTGTTCGCCGTCATCGTCGGCGGCATCAAGTCCATCGCCAAGGTGACCGAGAAGGTCGTGCCGTTCATGGGCCTGCTCTACGTCACTGCGGCGCTGATCGTGCTGATCGCCAACTACGACATGATCGGCACCGCGTTCGGCCAGATCTTCGCGGGCGCCTTCACCGGGCTCGGCGTGGCCGGCGGCTTCGTCGGCGCGCTGATCCAGGGCTTCCGCCGGGCGGCCTTCTCCAACGAGGCGGGCGTCGGCTCGGCGGCCATCGCCCACTCGGCGGTCCGAACGAAGGAGCCGATCACCGAGGGCGTCGTCTCCCTCTTGGAGCCGTTCATCGACACGGTGGTCATCTGCACCATGACGGCGCTGGTCATCACCATCTCGGGCGTCCTCGTGACCGATGCCGAGACGGGGCTCTTCGTCCTCAACGAGGCCGGTACGGCGATCCAGACCGTCGGCGACGTCGGCGGCGTGCAGCTCACCTCGGCGGCCTTCGCCACCGGCCTGTCGTGGTTCCCCTCGGTGCTCGCGCTGGCGGTGGTGCTCTTCGCCTTCTCCACGATGATCTCGTGGAGCTATTACGGGCTGAAGGCATGGACCTACCTGTTCGGCGAGGGCAAGACGAAGGAGCTGATCTTCAAGGTGATCTTCTGCCTCTTCGTCATCGTCGGCGCCGCGGCCGACCTGCTGGCTGTGATCGACTTCTCGGACGCGATGATCTTCGCCATGGCGGTCGTCAACATCACGGCGCTCTACTGCCTGATGCCGATCGTGAAGCGCGAGATGAAGAGCTACTTCTCCCGCCTCGACACCGGCGAGATCCGCAAGCACGGGACCTGAGGTCCCCAGGAACGGGCGCCGCATCGGCGCCCGTTCGCGATTGTGATCGGTCCGCGATCGGACGAGCGGGTCGGCGTGGGCTTGCGGCGGGGCGTGGGCGGGCAATTGCTGGCCGGTGCGTGACCGAGGTAGCGACGGTCGTCGTCAGTCAACGCGTTCTGGTGCCCCCACACGGCATGGCATTCCTGTCTCAGATGAGCCCACCTAGTACGTTAGAATATTGTAATAGATGTGTTTTCTTGGAACAATGCTCCCAGGAGACCTCGCGCCATCCCCATCAAATCCCATGACCCCTGGGGGATATATTCCTTGGGGAACCTAACAGCCCTCTCCATCAAATCCGCTCCGCCGGGCAAGCACGAGGACGGCGATGGCCTGCGGCTGATCAAGCGCGAGGATGGCGGGGGGCAATGGGTCTTCCGCTACACGCTTTACGGGCGCCGTCGGGAGATGGGTCTTGGTGGCTTGAAGGCTCTCTCCCTACGGGACGCACGGGACCTCGCCTCCGAATATCGGACTTCGGTCGCCAAAGGGCTTTGTTGCGCGAAGCTTGTGTGGGATTCACATTGCGACTCCAGTGACATAGCTGAACGGCATGTCCAAGCCTGTCCCAAACCGCTACCGCACCCTGAACTGGTCGGCTTACAACGCGTCGCTGCGTGAGCGTGGATCGCTGACTGTTTGGTTTGATCCATCGACGCCCTGGCACGCAGCGCCTTCGGGCAAGCGCGGCGGCCAACCAGTCTACAGCGACGCTGCCATTCAAGCCTGCCTGACGATCAAAGTGCTGTTCGGCCTGCCATTGCGGCAGACGACGGGGTTCGTCGCGAGCCTTCTGAAACTGGCGGGTCTGGACTGGCCGGTGCCGGACTTCTCAACGCTCTGCCGACGACAGAAGACTTTGACTGTGCAACTGCCTTACCGAGGTAGCGGCGGCGCGCTGCACCTGCTCGTGGACAGCACCGGTATCAAGGTCCGGGGCGAAGGCGAATGGCATGCGCGCAAGCATGGCGGGGCCCGGCGGCGGGTTTGGCGCAAGGTCCACCTCGCCGTCGACGAGAGCACGCTCGAAGTTCGAGCCGTGGAAATCACCGGCAGCGGCGTGGGTGATGCGCCCGTGTTGCCAGACCTGCTTGGCCAGGTCCCGGCAGGCGAAGAGATTGCATCAGTCACCGCTGACGGCGCCTACGATACCCGCGGCTGTCGTGACGCCATCGCGAACCGAGGCGCGGACGCAGTTATCCCACCCAGGCGCAACGCCAAGCCATGGAAGAAGGACAGTCCCGGTGCGGCAGGCCGGAACGAGGCGTTACGTGCCATTAGGCATCTCGGCCGGACCATCTGGCGAAGGTGGAGCGACTACCATCGCCGCAGCCGAGTGGAGACAAAGATGAACTGCATGAAGCTGCTCGGGCAGAAACTCATGGCCCGAGATTTTGATAGACAAACCGCCGAACTTCAGACCCGCATCGCCATCCTCAACCGCTATACCACCCTCGGAATCCCCATCACGCAAACCGTCGGCTGACACCCACGGGGGGAAAGGGGAAGCTCGGCCTTCAGACGCTCCATGCAACAGAGCCCATGTCGGTTCAAACAGTTGCTCCTGCAACGAATACCCGTTTCCATCCGCCCTGACCGCCTATCATAGAGACCGTAAGCGGATAATCATCGGAAGTACCGACCAACGCACACATGGCTCAACGGACACGCCGAAGAACGTCAAACGGATTTCGACTGGGGATGCGTTGGGAGACGAGACTTCACACAAAAACTTTCAAATCATTGTAACGTATAAATTTCTTCTGCATAAATGGTGCCCGGGGGCGGAATCGAACCACCGACACGAGGATTTTCAATCCACTGCTCTACCCCTGAGCTACCCAGGCACGGGTGCGGCGAACGGGTCCGTCGCAGGGTGGGCCTCGTCTAGGACGGAGGCGAAACGGTGTCCAGACTGAAAACGTTACTGCGGTCGGGACCGCTGCTCCATCTCCCGTTCGGCTTCGTCCGCCGCCTGTTCGGCGTCATCCGGATCGGTCGAGGGGACCGCATAGGACCCGTTCAGCCACTTGCCCAGATCGACATCGGCGCAACGGCGCGAGCAGAATGGACGGTATGCCGCATCGGTCGGTTTCTCGCACATGGGACAGGTCACAGAAGTTCCTCCAGCGGGCGGCGTTCGCGGCGACGGGTCAACTCGTAATGCCCCAGCGGGGTCCATCCGATCAGCGATGTCTCGATTGGATCCTCGCGGAAGGCGGAACGCAGAGCCGCCTCGAATCCCCGGCGATCCTTCTTGGGCATCGGCGCGAGGTCCAGCACGATCTGACCGCCCAGCCCGCGGAGCCGCAACTGACGGGGAAGCTCCCGCGCCAGCGACAGGTTCGCCTTGAAGCCTCCGGCGGCCCCACCCTCGGGCGTGTTCACGTCCACCGCCACCAATGCTCGCGTCGGCTCGATATGGAACGTCGCGGACCCGGCATTCACCTCCGGTCGGCACAACGCGTCGAGATGGTCGAGCACGGGATCCCAGTCCCGCGAGATCTCCGCCTGCGGCCAGTCGCGCCAGGCCAGCGCGTGGGCATCGGGCGCATCGAGCAGGCGCTCCGCATCGCTCCCCGGGTCACCGATCACCTGTGCCGCAAGCTCCCAGGTCGTGCCCAGATCCTCGGCCAGAATCTCCGCATCGACGCCCTCCGCCGCGCTGCGCAGGATGGCGCCCGTTCCAGCGCGATCCTGCGGCAGAACGTCGTGCGCGATCTCCAGCAGGCGGTCCCGCTCCGCATCGTCGCGCAGGCTGCGGGCGACGTTCACTCCCGGCGCGCCCGGCGTCACGATGCAATGGCGGGATTTGAAGAGGACACGGTCGGTCACCGGCACCGCTTTGCCGGGCTCCGCATGGCCCGTGACCTGCACCAGCAGCGCCTGTCCCGGGGCAAGCCCCTTCGCGTTGCGGTGCCATCCGGTCAAACCGTTGCCCAACCGGACGAACATCCCCCCCTGCCCCTTCACCGGCCGGTCGCAGATGGCGCGGAACACGGCGCCCACGCCGGGTCGGTCGTCGCGACCGTCCAGAAGGATGTCTTCCAGTCGGCCATCCACGAACAGGGCGGCGCCGGAGCGGCCATCCGGTTCGCCCAGAACGATCTGCATGCCCTTCATCGCCACACCTCGATGCCCGCCGCCTGCAACAGGGTCGCCGTCTCATGCAGCGGCAGACCCATGACGCCGCTGAAACTGCCCTCCATCCACGCCACGAATGCCGCGGCTGGACCCTGGATGGCGTATCCCCCGGCCTTGCCGCGCCAGTCGTCGGTGGCCAGGTATCCGGACACTTCCCCGTCCGAAAGGCGCTTGAACCGCACCGAGGAGACGGACGTGCGGGTCCAGTGGCGAGCACCCCGGCGCAACGCGATAGCGGTCACGACCCGGTGGCGGCGCCCCGACAGCAGGCGCAGGAACGCGGCGCATTCGTCCGCGTCGGCGGGCTTGCCCAATATGCGGCGCCCGACCGCGACCGTCGTATCGGCGCAAAGCACGACTTCGTCCGGCCCGGAAGCCACGGCAGCGAGCTTGGCCGCCACGATCCGCTCGCAATAGGGTCGCGGAAGTTCGGCGGGGGCTGGCGTCTCGTCGATATCGGGGGGCGTCACAGCGTCGGGCACGATGCCGAGTTGCGCCAGCAACTCCACGCGTCTTGGCGAGCCGGACCCGAGCAGCAGCCGGGGCCGGTCGCGCGCAGGGCTCCTGTCCGACACGGCGGGAGACCCGCCTATTTGAAGCGGTAGTTGATGCGGCCCTTGGACAGGTCGTAGGGCGTCATCTCCACCTGGACCTTGTCACCAGCCAGAACGCGGATGCGGTTCTTGCGCATCTTACCCGCGGTGTGCGCGATGATCTCATGGCCGTTCTCGAGTTCCACCCGGAAAGTCGCGTTCGGCAAGAGCTCCTTCACGACGCCCGGAAATTCGAGAAGTTCTTCCTTGGCCATGTTTTCTCCTGATGTATCGCCGCAGCGTATGCGATGGGATGCGGCTAGATGGTCCCTATCGGGCAATTGTTCAAGGGGCAAAGCGCGGGACCCGAAGGCACGGCGATGCGCTCAACTGAACCGGGACTTCAACCGTGTCCTGATCTGATCCCGGGTCTGGCGGTAGCTTGCCAGCTTGGCCTCGCGCCCCTCGCCCAGTCCGGTGGGGTCCATGATGGGCCAGTACTCGACCGCGATATGGGCGTGACGCGCCAGTTCCTGAGCGCGCCGTTGCGAGGCGGGGGTGAGCGCCACGATCAGGTCGAACCCTTCGAGGTCGTCGCCCCATTCGCGCATCTCGTCGAAAGACCGCGAGCGATGGCGCGACAGCTCCACCCCGATCTCTTCACAAACGGCGATGGCGAAGCCGTCGATCTCCAGATCCCCGCGCACCCCCGCCGACTGGACGTAGATGTCGTGACCGTGGAGCTGTTTCATCAGGCCCTCGGCCATGGGCGAGCGCACCGAATTGTGGTCACAGCAGAAGAGCACCGATTGCGGCAGGTCCCCCACCGGTCAGGACCCGAAATGCAGCACGCAGATCAGCGTGAAGAGGCGGCGGGCGGTGTCGCGGTCCACCTCCGCCTTGCCCTCCAGCCGTTCCTGCAGGATGCGCGCGCCTTCGTCGTGGATGCCGCGGCGGGCCATGTCGATAGCCTCGATCTGGCTCGGTGGGAGCTTCTTCACGGCATCGAAATAGGCCTCGCAGATCTGCCAGTAATCCTTGACCACCTGCCGGAACGGCCCGAGCGACAGGTGGAAGGCGCCCGCCCGACCGTCCTCGGTCGCGATGTCGAAGACGAGGCGACGGTCGCGGATCGCGAGGTGGAGCTGATAGGGTCCCTCCGGCGCGCCGTCGGCGCGGAGGGCGAAGCTGTTCTCTTCCAGCAGGTCGAAGATCGCCACCGCGCGCTCCTGCTCGATCTCGGGCGTGGGGATCGGCAGACCGGAATCGTCGATCTCGATCCGGGCAAGGCGGGCGGCGGTCATGCGGGACGGTCCTTCGGTTCGGTCGGCGCGAGCCGGGTGCAGGGCGCGCGCGCCGTTGCGGCGAAGATGGCGCGGGGGCGGCCCGACCGCAAGGCGCGTCCTTCCGGTGCCGGAAGGGCCCTCCCGGTGCGGTCGTGGGCTCCCTGCCGGAAAAGCGCCCCCCTGCGGAATCCTTATTACGGCGGCCGAATAAGCCCGTGCTCATTCGCCGTCGTTCAGCCGATCAAGTCTTGCCTGCACGGACAGGCCGTGGGCGCTCAGGCTTTCGGACGCGGCGAGGCGAACCGCGGAGGGGCCGATGGCGCGCAGGCTGCCCGGCGTCATACGCGCGAGCGTCGTGCGTTTGAGGAAATCGAGCACCGAGAGGCCGGACGAGAACCGCGCCGACCGCGCCGTGGGCAGAACGTGGTTCGGACCCCCTACATAGTCGCCCACCGCCTCGGGCGTCCACGCACCGAGGAAGATCGCGCCCGCATGGGTGATGCGCGCCGCCAGCGCGTCCGGATCGGCGACCGCCAGTTCGAGATGTTCGGGAGCCGCCCGGTTCGACAGCATCGCCGCCTCGGCCAGATCGCGCACGGTGACGATGGCCCCGAAGTCGCGCCAGGACGCGCCCGCGATGGCGCGCCGGTCGATGGTCTCCAGCCTCGCCTCCACCGCCTTCGAGACCGCGCGTCCGAAGGCCGCGTCGTCGGTGACGAGGATCGACTGGGCGCTCTCGTCATGCTCGGCCTGGCTCAACAGGTCGAGGGCGATCCAGTCGGGGTCGTTGTCCCCGTCAGCAATCACCAGGATCTCGGACGGTCCGGCGATCATGTCGATCCCGACCCGGCCGAAGACCCGGCGCTTGGCGGCGGCGACATAGGCGTTGCCCGGCCCGGTGATGAGGTCGACCGGCGCGATCGTTTCCGTGCCCCAGGCCATGGCGGCCACCGCCTGCGCGCCGCCGATGCGGTAGATCTCGTCCACCCCCGCGATCCGTGCCGCGAGAAGGACGAGTGGATTGGTCACGCCGTCGGGCGTCGGCACGCACATCACCAGCCGCGACACCCCCGCCACCCGCGCGGGGATCGCGTTCATCAGGACGGAGGACGGATAGGATGCGAGGCCGCCCGGGACATAGAGCCCCGCGGCATCGACCGGCCCCCAGCGCCAGCCGAGTTCCGCGCCGGTTCCGTCGGTCCAGCGCGCATCCTCGGGCATCTGGCGCGCGTGATAGGCGCGGATGCGGGCGGCGGCCAGTTCCAGGGCCGCGGCATCCGCGGGCGGTACCGCGGCGATGGCGGCGTCGATCTCCGCCTCCGGCACGCGCAGGGTGTCGGGCGTCAGGGTCAGGCGGTCCCAGCGGGCGGTCAGCTCGATCACCGCCGCATCGCCCCGGTCGCGGACATCCGAGATGATGGCCGCGACGGCGTCGTCCACGTCCGGCGCATCCTCGCGCTTCATCGTCAGGAGGGCGGCGAAGCGCGCCTCGAAATCGGGCTCTGTTGTGTCGAGAAACTGGGGCACGGGGCCTCCGGGCGTTGGCTCGCGCCCCCTTAGCCGTCCAGGCGGCGCGCCTCAAGGCGGCGGGTCATCAGCACATCGTCCTCGGAGACCTCGCCCATTCGCACGGCATCCTCCCGCCGGGCGACCTCGACGAAATCATTGCGGGCGTAGAACGCGCGGGCGCGGTCGTTCGAGGCCGCCACCCAGAGGTCGAGCCACGTCACCCCCTCGGCCCGCGCCACGGTGGTCAGGGCCCCGAGAAGGCGATCCGCGGCCCCGGTACCGCGCGCGAAGGGCGCAATATAGAACGGCCCGACATCGGCGCGGTGGCGCAGCCGGTCCAGCCGCCAAAGATGCAGGCCGGCAAAGCCAGTCAGCGTGCTGCCGTCGAAGATGCCGTGCAGGTGGCCGCGGGCGAGCGTGTCGGCGACCTGTTCTTCCGACATGGTCGCGACCTCGTCCGAAGACAGCAGAAACGCGGCGGGGTGACTCCGCGTGGCGCTCAGCATCATCTCGTGCCAAGCGTCGGAATCGTCCACGAAGAGCGGACGAACGATCATTCGGAATGGGTCGGCGATTTGCCGGACACCGCGCCGTAGGGGCGCGTGACATCGCGGAGCATGACGTCGAGGCATTCGCATTGCGCCTCGATCGTGCCGTCCCCCGCGAAGGTCAGCCGCAGCAGACCCGCCGCATCCTCCCGCGGCTCCCATTCGAGGGACAGCAGCGACAGGATCGTATCGGGATCGCCCGGCACCACGCCCAGTCCGCGCACAGCGATCGCGTCCGAGACAGTCAGGAGCGTTCGCACGCGCTCGGCCTGGCGTGTTCCCTTCTCCCACCGGAAGCGGTTCAGAAGGAGAGCGAGCCGTCGGTCACGGCGGGACCAGCGCATCTCGGAGGCGGGCAGGACCGCGTCCTGCAGCAGGGCCGAGACCACCGCCAGATCGGCCGTATCCGTGGCCCAGAGGCGCAGCGGACGGTCGTCGGCATCGTGGAAGCGCGCGTCGCGGACCCGTTCAGCCATCGTCCCGGACCCTTTCGATACGGGCACCGACGCCAGAGAGCTTGGCAACAACATGCTCGTAGCCGCGGTCGAGATGGTACACCCGGCTCACCCGCGTCTCCCCCTCGGCGGCAAGGCCCGCGAGGATGAGGCTTACCGAGGCGCGCAGGTCGGTGGCCATGACCGGCGCACCGCGCAGACGCTCGACCCCTTGCACGGTGGCATGGCCGCCATGGACGTCGATCCGGGCCCCCATGCGGATCAGTTCGGGGGCGTGCATGAAGCGGTTCTCGAAGATCTTCTCCTCCAGCACGCTGGTCCCCTCCGCGGTGCAGAGAAGCGCCATCATCTGTGCCTGGAGGTCCGTGGGAAAGCCGGGGAACGGCTCCGTCTCGACATCCACGGCCTTCATCGGACCGTTGGCGCGGCGGACTGTCAGGCCCGCATCCGTCTCCGTCACCTCCGCGCCCGCCGCCTCGATCTTCGCGCAGAATGTCTCCAGCAGGTCCCGGCGTCCGCCGAGGCACGTCACCTCGCCGCCCGCGACGAGCGGGGCGAGCATGTAGGTCCCGAGTTCGATCCGATCGGTGACGACGCGGTGGGTCGCCCCGTGCAGGCGGTCCACCCCCTCGATCTCGATCCGGTCGGTCCCCTCACCCTCGATCCGGGCACCCATGGCGCGGAGACAGCGGGCGAGGTCGACGATCTCCGGTTCCTGCGCCGCCCCGCCGAGGACCGTGGTGCCCCGCGCGAGCGTCGCGGCCATGAGCGCATTCTCGGTCGCGCCGACGGAAACGAAGGGGAACTCGACCTTGCCGCCGCGCAAGCCGCCCGCCGGGGCCTTGGCATGGACGTAGCCGTCGCGCAGCTCCAGCTCGGCACCCATCGCCTCGAACGCCTTGAGGTGTAGATCGACCGGCCGCGCGCCGATCGCGCAGCCGCCCGGCAAAGAGACGACCGCCTCCCCCCGTCGTGCGAGCAGCGGGCCCAGCACGAGGATCGACGCGCGCATCTTGCGGACGATGTCGTAATCGGCCCGAGCGCCGTTCAGCGCATGGCTCGACATCGCGAGCACGAGACCGTCGGACAGGGTCGACACCTCCGCCCCGAGGCTTTCCAGCAGGCTGGACATCGTGCGGATATCCGACAGGCGAGGCGCATTCGTCAGGGTCAGCGGCTCGTCCGACAGGAGCGTGGCGGGCATGAGCGTCAGGCACGCGTTCTTGGCCCCGGCAATGGGGATTTCGCCATGCAGCTCAACGCCGCCGGTCACGTGGATGCTATCCATTCCGCTCGTCCTTCCGCTCGTCCGGGGCCTTCTCCGCTCGGTCCGCATCCGCCGTCTTCGCCACCACGGGCGCCTCGTCCGCACGGACCCGGGCCTGCGCCTTGCGGCGGCCCATATTGGCCTTCAGCGCGGCCTTCAGGCGGGCCTCTCGGTCGGGTGGGGCGGTTCTGGACATCGGGTCCCCTGTTGCCTCGCCCGGGCATAGCCGCTGGTCCGGCCGGGGTCCAGACGGAGCGGGTGCGGATGCGGCTCCCGGCGCCCGATTGGGGGGTTGCGGCGCAAGGGCGTTCGGTCTAATCCGCGCCCCACCGGACGCTGTGGTAGCTCAGTGGTAGAGCACACCCTTGGTAAGGGTGAGGTCGAGAGTTCAATCCTCTCTCACAGCACCAGTCCTCTCATTTCGCTCACGGTCCGCGCGGTTTCTCGCCGGTCACGTCGTGGTCGTAGAGCCAGGCATATCGGCGCAAAGGCGCGCGCGGGGCGAGGACGTTCGCCGCCCGGAGCGCGGCATGGGCGAGGTGCCGGCGGGGGCCGCCGAGGTGATAGTTGCGGGCGTTCGTCGCGGCGGCGTCCAACGCGCGCGTCACCCGGGGGCGGCGCATGGCTTCCCATCCGTCGGGATCGTCGAGGCGTGCGGCCAGTGTCCAGGCATCCTCCAGCGCGAGGTTCGCGCCCTGCGCGAGGAACGGCAGGGTCGGATGGGCCGCATCGCCGATCAGGGTGCAGGCCTCGCGGGTCCAGCGCGGAACGCTGCCATGATCCATGAGGCCCCAGAGATGCGCCTCCTCCACCCGGGCGAGCAGCGCGCGGATGGGCTGCGCATAGCCATCGAAGGCCGCCTGCAGGTGCGAGGGGTCGTCGCGATGGGACCAGCCTTCGGCGGTCCAGTCCGACCGTTCCTCCACCGCCACCACGTTCAGGCGCCTGCCATCGCGCAGCGGGTAAAGAACGAGGTGGCGACCGGGGCCGACATGCACCTGCGCCTCCGCCGGCCAGCCGTCGACCGGGACCGTCGCGCGCCAGGCGACCTGCCCGGTAAAGCGGCGCGGATGATCGGGGGCGACGAAGGCGCGGGCCGCACCGCGTGCGCCATCCGCGCCGATCAGCCGCCGGACCGGACGGGTCGAACCATCCGCGAGTGTCAGAAGCCTTCCGTCCGCCGCGATCCCGGTCACCTGACGATCGAGCCGGAGGTCGATCCCGTCGAGCCCCTCCGCCAGTGCCGCGATCAGGTCCGCCCGATGGACGAGACGGAATCCCGAACCGAGCGGCATCCGGATAAGGGACCGACCCGTCGGCCCATCGATGAGGTGAACCGCCCGGCTCTCGACATGGGGAACGCGGATTCCGAGAGCATCGAGGACGCGAACGCCGTTCGGGGCGATCTGCAATCCCGCGCCCACCTCGGTCAGGGCCGGAGCCTGTTCGATGATCTCGATGCGACGTCCGGTCCGGGCGCAGGCGAGCGCCGCCGTCAGGCCTCCGATCCCCGCGCCGAGGATCGTGACGTCGGGCGTCCCGCCCCGTCCGATGGCGCGGTCAGTCGTCGCGATGCACCTTCTCGCGACGTTCGTGACGCTCCTGCGCCTCCAGCGACATCGTGGCGATCGGCCGCGCATCGAGGCGCTTCAGAGAGATCGGCTCGCCCGTCTTCTCGCAATAGCCGTACTCGCCTTCCTCGATGCGCCGCAGGGCGGACTCGATCTTGGCGATCAGCTTGCGCTGCCGGTCCCGGGTGCGCAGTTCCAGCGCGCGGTCGGTCTCCTCGGAGGCGCGGTCGGCGACATCCGGAATATTGCGTGCGCCGTCCTGCAATCCCTCGATGGTGCTGGCGGTCTCGCCCTGAAGATCCGCCTTCCAGGCCAACAGCTTGCGTCGGAAGTACTCGGTCTGGCGATCGTTCATGAAGGGTTCGCCCTCGGCGGGCGTGTAGTCGGCCGGCAAAAAGTTCTCGGCTTTCATCATTACGCTCCCTCTCGCCGGGATCGCGGTCCGCCGACCCTTCGTGGGCCTGTGCCGCTCCCGGTGTCTGTGCGGGCCGCTTACAGCAGGTCCGGAGGGTTGTCACGCCCTTGCGCAGCGTCGGTTGCGCCTTTGGAAACGGCTGCTACGGTGCCGGTCGGATTGACGACGGAAAGGGAGGCCGCGATGCGCTTCGAGGGTACGAAGGAATACGTGGCGACCGACGATCTCCGGGTGGCGGTGAACGCGGCGATCGCGCTCGAACGGCCGCTTCTGGTCAAGGGGGAGCCGGGGACCGGCAAGACCGAGCTGGCGCGCCAGGTGGCCGCCGCGCTCGGCGTGCCCATGCTGGAATGGGCGGTCAAATCGACCACCCGGGCACAGCAGGGCCTCTACGAATACGACGCCGTCAGCCGTCTGCGCGACAGTCAGCTCGGCGACGAGCGGGTTCACGACATCTCGAACTACATCCGGCGCGGCAAGCTCTGGCAGGCCTTCGATGCGGACGAACGGGTCGTCCTCCTCATCGACGAGATCGACAAGGCCGATATCGAGTTTCCGAACGACCTCCTGCAGGAGCTCGACCGCATGGAGTTCGATGTCTACGAGACCGGTGAGACGATCCGCGCGCGGCACCGGCCCATCGTGATCATCACGTCCAACAACGAAAAGGAGCTACCCGACGCGTTCCTTAGGCGGTGCTTCTTCCACTACATCCGGTTCCCCGACATGGAGACGCTGAAGCGGATCGTGGAAGTGCACCATCCGGGCATCCAGGCCGCCCTTCTGACCACCGCGCTGACGCAGTTCTATGCGGTCCGCGATCAGCAGGGGTTGAAGAAGAAGCCCTCGACCTCGGAGGTGCTCGACTGGCTGAAACTGCTGCTGGCCGAGGATCTGACGGCGGAGGACCTCAAGGCGGATGCGACCAGCGCCCTGCCCCGGCTGCATGGCGCGCTGCTGAAGAACGAAGCGGATGTGCATCTGTTCGAGCGGCTGGCCTTCATGGCGCGGGGCGGGCGGTAGGGAGGTTTGCGGCCAGTTCTGGGGACAACCCGACATAGTCTTGGTTAACTCACCGTCTCGGCGGGCTTGTTCTGCGAGACACTGCACCGCAACGGAAAGCCCCGCCAGAGAGGAGCTTTGGCCATGACCATCGTCATCACGGCGTTCGAGACATCGCCTGATCGCGGCATGGGGCAGGCGCGGGACATGCGCGTCCGTTGGGCTCTGGAGGAAGTGGGCCAAGCCTATGACGTTCGGCTCGTCTCGTTCAGGCAGATGAAGGAACGGGCCCATCTGACCCTTCACCCTTTCGGACAGATTCCAACCTATGAGGACGGCGATCTCGTCCTGTTCGAGTCCGGGGCGATCGTGCTCCATATCGCAGAGCGTTATGCGGGCTTGCTGCCTGACGATGCGACTTCACGGGCGTGCGCGATCGCCTGGATGTTCGCGGCACAGAGCACGGTGGAGACCCCCATCCTCGAAAGAGAGACCGCCCACTTGCTGGAGCACGATCAGACATGGCATGCCAAGCGCTTGCCCATGATGGACGAACGCATCCGCAATCGGCTGAGCCAGCTTTCCGTTCGGCTTGGCGACGCGGATTGGCTCGACAGGGCATTCAGCGCCGGTGACCTGGTGATGGTCGGAGTGCTGCGCAGATTGAGCGGATCGCCCCTTCTGGACGAATATCCGAACCTGTCGGCCTATGTCGCCAGGGGCGAAGCACGGTCCGCCTTCAGACGCGCATTCGCTGCTCAGCTCGCTGTTTTCAATTCGAGGTCAGCGGGTGACTGAGAGAATGACTCAGGCTCGAAACCGACCCCCCCATTCCGCTCTACTCAAATGCCACCCCGGCAACCGCCGTACTCCCGCCACAATCGCCGCCTAGCGTATCGCCGACCACGCAGAAGGCGGGCGGACGGGCATGGATACGGATGCGATTGACCTGCGGGCGCCGCGGCCCGAGGACCGGGACGTCTGGGGCGACCTGTGGACCGGGTATCTGGACTATTACGAGACGTCGCTCCCGCAGGAGACCTACGACACGGCATTCGCCCGGCTCCTCTCCGACGATCCCGCAACGTTCAGCGGTCGGATCGCGTGGCGAGGAACATCGGCGCTCGGGCTCGTCCACTGGGTGTTCCACGCGCATATGTGGCGGCCCGAGGGGATCTGCTACCTGCAGGATCTCTTCACCGTCCCCGAGGCGCGGGGCCAGGGTGTCGCCCGTCGATTGATCGAAGCCGTCTATGCGAACGCCGATGCCCATGGCATTCCGCGCGTCTATTGGCTCACGCAGGAGTTCAACTATCCGGGTCGGATGCTCTACGACCGCGTCGGTGTGCGGACGCCCTTCATTCGCTACGACCGCCCCGCCGCCGGATGATCCGCGCGGCGATCCTGGCCGCGGCGACGGCGCTTGCGTCCTGCGCGCCCGCGGGCCTGGTGCCGGACGCCACGCGGACTGCAACGGCGGAGATCGGGACCGCCCTGCCCCCGGCGCGGCGCTTCGCGGGGCCGCCCACCCTGCGCGTGCCGGTCCAGTCGAACGCGCAGCTCGCCCGAGATTTCATGGCCCTGACCTTCCGGCTGGAGACCGGGCGCGCCCTGCCGGTCCTGACGCGGTTCGAGGGACCGGTGACGGTCGCGGTGGAGGGCACGGCCCCGGCCTCCCTCGGCCCCGATCTCGACGACCTCGTCGCACGCTTCCGGCGGGAGGCGGGGATCGATATCGCCCGCGCCGCCCCGGGCGAAATGGGATCGATCACCATCTCCGCCCTGCCCCGCGCGACCCTCGCCCGGAGCGTCCCCGGCGCGGCCTGCTTCGTGGTTCCGCGCGTCTCCGGTTGGCGCGACTACCGCGCCAACCGTTTCGGCCCCGCAACCGACTGGACGACCCTGACGCGCCGGACCCGGGCGACCGTGTTCCTGCCCTCGGATGTCAGCGCGCAGGAAATCCGGGATTGCCTGCACGAGGAACTGGCGCAGGCGCTCGGCCCGCTGGGCGATCTCTATCGCCTGCCCCATTCGGTGTTCAACGACGACAACATGCATGTCTCGCTGACCGGCTACGACATGCTCCTGTTGCGAGCGACCTACGACCCGGCGCTGGCGTCGGGCATGTCCCCCGGTCAAGTGGCCGTGGCACTGCCGGGGATCCTCGCGCGGATCAATCCGACCGGGCGCGGTGGCGATCCCGGCGCCGTGGCCGAGAGTTCCGCCGGCTGGACGCGCGCAATGCGGGCCGCGCTCAAGCCCGACGGGGACGATGACGCCCGTCGGGCCGCCGCGCGACGCGCCGTGACGCTGGCGCAGGCCGCGGGCTGGCGCGACGGACGCCTCGCCTTCTCCCATCTCGCCCTCGGACGTGCCACCATGGCCGCCGACCCCGAGGCGGCGGTGGATGCCTTCGTCGAGGCGGGCAGCCGCTATCGCGCTCTCTTCGGCGACGGCGTCCATGCGGCCCATACGGCGGTGCAGCTCGGCGCCTATGCGATCTCCACCGGCCGCTCCGACACGGCGCTGGGGATTGTGGATCGCGCGATCCCCGCCGCGGAGGAGGCTCAGAACGCCTCCCTGCTCGCCACGCTTCTGCTCCTGCGGGCGGAGGCGTTGGACTTGTCCGGAGACGCGCCCGGTGCCGCCAGCACCCGGAACGAGGGGCTTGCCTGGGGCCGCTACGCTTGGGACGACGCGACGCTGGCCCGGCGGCTGGCGGAGGTTGCGGGCCTCGGGCCCTCGGCGTAAACGTCCCGCCATGCTTCCAATCCTCACCGCCATCGCGGGCGCGATCCTCGGCGCCCTCACCGCCCGCCGCCGGGGCGGCAAGGGCTTCGACATCGCGCAATATGCCGCCGTCTGGGCGATCATCGGGGGCCTGCTGGGCCTCGTCGCCCTGATCGTGCTGGCCCGGCTCTAGATGTTCCTGCGCTTCTTCGAGACGCTGCGCGAGACCGGCGTCCCGGTTTCGATGCGCGAACATCTCGCCTTTCTCGACGGCATGGCCGCGGGGCTGGTGACGTACGATGTGGACGGGTTCTATTTCCTCGCGCGGACTGCGCTGGTGAAGGACGAGCGGCATATCGACCGCTTCGACCGCGCCTTCGCCGCGACGTTCGGCGGGTTGGAATCGGTCACGGCTGAGGACGTGCTGGAGGCGATGGACCTGCCCCCGGACTGGCTGGAGAAACAGGCCGAGAAGCACCTAAGCCCTGAGGAGCGGGCCGAGATCGAGGCCCTGGGCGGGTTCGACAAGCTGATGGAGACGCTCCGCGAACGCCTGCGCGAGCAGCAGGGGCGCCATCAGGGCGGCTCGAAATGGATCGGCACCGCGGGGACCAGCCCGTTCGGCGCCCATGGCTACAACCCCGAGGGCGTCCGCATCGGACAGGACGGCTCCCGCCACCAGCGCGCAGTCAAGGTCTGGGACAAGCGTGAATTTCGCAACCTCGACGACGGCGTCGAACTCGGCACTCGCAACATCAAGGTGGCGCTGAAACGTCTCCGCGCCTGGGCCAGGGACGGCGCGGCGGAGGAGCTGGATCTCGACGACACGATCCGGTCCACGGCCAAGGCGGGGTATCTCGACGTCAAGACGAGACCGGAGCGGCGAAACGCGGTCAAGGTCCTCCTCTTCCTCGACGTCGGCGGCTCCATGGATCCCTATGTCACGGTTCTGGAGGAGTTGTTCTCCGCCGCCCGCTCTGAATTCCGGACCCTCGAACATTTCTACTTCCACAACTGCCTCTACGAAGGCGTTTGGAAGGACAATCGCCGCCGGTGGGACTCCGTGACCCCGACCCGTGACGTGCTGAACACCTATGGCCCCGACTACCGCGCGATCTTCGTCGGCGACGCATCCATGTCGCCCTACGAGATCGCCTATGCGGGCGGCGCCAACGAGCACTGGAACGAAGAGGCGGGACAGGTCTGGCTGGAACGGGCGCGGGAGCAATGGGGCGCGAACCTGTGGATCAACCCCCTGCCCCGGCCGCATTGGGACCACACCCATTCCGTCCGGATGATCCGCGATATCTTCGAGGATCGGATGGTCCCGATGACGCTGGAGGGCCTCGGCGCGGGGATGCGGATGCTGACCCGCTAGGTGCGCCCTACAATCGGCAGGCGATCGCGGAGGCCGCAACCGCGACCACGCCCGGAAAGGCGATCCGCCCGGCACGGCGCGGTCGCGCGGCCTCCGGACCCGCCAGCACGAGCGGCATCAGATCGCCGCGCCCCGCGTTCCAGAACCACTCCGGCGACAGAAGCGTCGGAGCGTGCACCAGCACCGCGCGCAGGCAGCCCATGATCCGCGCGGGCGTCAGGCCTTCCTCGGCCAGCAATTCCGCTGCGGCGACCAGAAGCGGCGCACCCGCCCCTCCGGGCGTGACCCGGGCGATGGCGGCGCGACGGTAGAGAAACGCTTGCGATGGCGGGGCTTCGGGGACGATGCTCGTCAGAGCTTCGAGGAAGCGGCGCTCCCATGGATCGGCATCGGTCATGTCATCGCTCCTGCGCGTTGAGCCGTCGGCGGCCACGTTATGTCACGACGGCGGCGACGGCTTCCGTCGGTCAAACATGTGATTGCGGCCTGGCCAGGGCAAGGTTCCGCGTGCGCGCAATGGGCTGATCACCTGCCGCGGGGTTACCGTTGGCAGGATCCTATGCTCCCGTGACGTTCGGGACCGAGCACCGCCTTCAGGCGCGATCCCGGGAAACTCCCTCGAGCAGAGTATCCTCGAGCCGGTCGCCATGCAGGACGCTCACGTCGCCGGTCGTCTCGAGCACCATGGCCCGCACCTGCGACAGCTCCAGCACGTTCGCCTCCCGCAGTTTGGCGGCGAGTTCGGAGCGGGTGATCCGGGTCGCCGCCATGTTCCCCTCCAGCAGACGTCCGTCGCGCATCAGCAGGACCGGCTCGTTATCGGTCAGGCGACGCACCGCTCCGCTTCGCGACCGGGCCAGCCCGATGGTCCACTGCACGGCGAACAAGGCGGCCATCGCAGCGATCCCCTGCCACAGCACGACGCCCGGATTGAGCACCGTCCCCGCAAGAACGGATCCGAACGAGACGGTGACGGCGAAGTCGTAGGACGACATCTTGGAGAACGAGCGCAGACCGGCAAGCCGGACGCAGAGCACCATGAACGGCACCATGATCGCGGCATCGACGAGCGGGGTGATCCAGTCGGGCATGGGATTTCCTTCCGGGGGACCAACGGTCGCGGGACATGCCCGTTCCCTTCGGCGACCTGCGGCCCCATATTCGGATCATGCTAAAGCTGCCATTCCTTCTCGCGACCGTCGGGTACGGGCTCGTAATGTGGTTCTTCTCGGCCTGGCGCCTGAAGAAGCAGATGGACGAGACCTCCACCCCCCTCGCCGATCCCGGGCTGGAGGCGGAACTGGCGCGCATGGCCGAGGTTCTGGATCTCGAGCGTATTCGCGTCCACGTCCACGAGGTAGAGCCGGTGAACGGCCTCGCCGCACCCGACGGCCGCATCTTCGTGACCCGCGGTTTCCTGCGAAAGTATCATGCCGGGGAGGTGAGCGCGGCCGAGATCGCCAGCGTCGTGGCGCACGAGCTCGGGCATGTGGCGCTCGGCCATGCGAAGCGGCGCCTGATCGACTTTTCGGGTCAGAACGCGATCCGGGTCGTCCTGGCAGGTGTATTGGGCCGGTTCCTGCCGGGGGTCGGCGTGGCGGTGGCGAACGGCCTTGCCTCGCTGGTCGCCGCGCGGCTGTCCCGGCAGGACGAGTACGAAGCCGACGCCTATGCCAGCGCGCTGCTGGTAAAGGCCGGGATCGGGACCGGGCCTCAGAAAACACTGTTTACCAAGCTCTCGAAACTGACCGGGATGGGGGGCGCCGGCGTGCCAGCCTGGCTGATGAGCCATCCGAAGACGGAGGAGCGCGTCGCGGCCATCGAGGCGCTGGAGGCCCGTTGGGGGATCGAGGGACGGGGCGATTAGGAGGGGTGCGAGCCCAGGAGAGCCGCAGGGCCAACCTCGAACGGGAGTTGAGGCATCTAAGGCCCGGCGGATTTCCAGCCTCGACGGCGGATCGGGCTTGCACCCGGGGGCATGAGCCGCCGCCCCCTGTTCCAACGGAACCTGCGACACGAATTTCCCAACCCGAACCGAGGACGCCCTCATCCCGGAACGATCAGCCGCCGGACGGGCGCATCACCGGTCGCCGTCCGGCGCGGTCCGCCTTGGTCCAGTCGGAGGCCGCCCGTTCGGCCTCCAACTCGACCGCCCGATGATCCGTCGCGTACCGACGGGCGAACCCGTCGATCCCCCACCTTTCGTATTGCCGGACATGGGCCAGTTCGTGTGCGACGAGCCGCACATCCCCCAGATCGTCCGCGTCCCGGAACACGATGACGTGGCCCAGCGTCACCGCATCCGCACGACCCGATCCGATAACCAGTGCCTGCACCCCCGCCGCGACCGGCCCTGCACTCCAACGAACGCGGGCGAGCAGGTCCGGGGCGAACGTGCTCTCCATCCGCGTCCGAATGCCGGGCGGAAGCGGAGACAGCCCTTCTCGCCGGGCCGCCGCGATACCATCGCGAATGGACGCGGCCAAGGTCGCGGCGGCGATCTGCCGCGCCGATCCGAGGACCGCGTCCAGCCCCGCCAGCCCCATACCATCGAAGGGGAGGAGCCGGACCTTCCGAGGAGCCGCGCCCGGACCGTCCTCCGCTCCATCTGCGCAGGCCATCTACGCCGCGACGAAAGCAACCGCGAGCGCGGCACGCATGACCGATCCCATTCCGACCCTCCCGTCCGGACCCGAAGCTGCCCCCGGCGGGCCGTTTTCACAAGTCTCGTCGCGAAACCGGCCCCCTCCACCCCGACGCTGGACGACCTCCTGCCCCCGTGGCATCCACGCGGGATGACGCCCGACATCCTCTGCATCGGATCGGTCCTCTGGGACATCATCGGCCGGTCCAACGCGCATATGGCTGCGGGTTCGGACGTGCCGGGGCGGATCACCCGCCTGCCCGGCGGCGTCGCGCTGAACATCGCGATGGCGGCCCGGGCCTACGGGATGAGTCCCGCCCTGCTCTCGGTCGTCGGGCGCGATGCGGAGGGGGACGAACTGGTGGCGGCGCTCGGACGGATGGGGCTGGTGACCGAGAGCCTCTACCGCTCGGACGATCTGCCGACGGACCGGTACATGGCGGTCGAGGGGGGTAACGGCCTGATCGCCGCGATCGCCGACGCCCATTCGCTGGAGGCGGTGGGCGACAAGATCCTCGCCCCCCTCGACGGGCCGTTCGCAGACTGGGCCGGGCCGGTCGCCCTCGACGGGAACCTCACGCAGGACCTGCTCGCCCGCATCGCCACCGATCCGCGCTTCTCCCGCGCCGATCTTCGGATCGCGCCCGCCTCTCCGGGCAAGGCGGAACGCCTGCTCGCGTTCATGGCCCACGACCGCGCCACCCTGTATGTCAATCTTGAGGAGGCGGGCCTGCTCCTGCACCGGCCCCAGACCGATGCCGCGGAGGCCGCCGCGGACCTGCGCGCGCGCGGGCTGTATCGGGCGCTGGTGACCGACGGGCCTCGGCTCGCCGCCTGTGCCCATCCGGACGGCGTCGACGCGCAATCGCCGCCCGCCGTGATGGTCACGCGCGTCACCGGCGCGGGCGACACGTTCATGGCCGCCCATATCGCCGCCGAAACGCAGGGATGCGACGGTCCCGCAGCCCTCGCCCGGGCGGTGGAGGCGGCGGCGACCTACGTCTCCGGCGACACGTATTGAGGCGTCAGGCGCAACAGGTCGCGCGTTCCGCCGCCTTGCACCGCGCCACCATGGGCGCGAGCACGAGCCGTGGGCCGTCCGCATCCGCTCGCAAGCCCGCGATCCTGTACCGCACGAGACCCGTCTCCCCGAACTCGAAGACGGGCACCGCGTCATCCGCGTCGCGTGTGCCGGCGTCGACGATCCCGAGGAACCGCCTTGCCTCCATCGGGCGCCCGGAGATATGCGGGCCCTCCATCAGCTCCACCACTACCTCGGTCCAGCAATCCTCCCGCCGTCCGCAATCGAGCGCCCGCAGGGCGGCCTGCCGCACCTCGGTCACGCGAAACCCGGGCCGGAGGGAACGGCCGTCCACCTCGATCGCAAAGGTTCTAAATCCATGGGGCGCAAGGCTCGACCGCAATTGGGCGAGCGTGACCTCTTCCGCGAAATCGATGCCGCTGGACGCCATGACGTTCTCCTCAGTTTACATTTCAACGTTTGTTGAAACATGAACGAAGGTCAAGCTCTGACCGCCCTTTCGGCACTCGCGGAGCCGACGCGTCTCGCGATCCTGCGCTGGCTTGTCCGTCAGGGGCTCGCAGGCGCCGCAGCGGGAGAGATCGCCGTCGCAGCGGGGGCAAGTCCCTCGCGCGCGTCCTTCCATCTTGCGGTTCTGGAGCGCGCGGGACTCGTCACGTCGACCCGGGCGGCGCGGCGGATGATCTACACGGTCGACCTCACCGTGATGGGGGGATTACTCGCTTTCCTCCTCGCCGATTGCTGCGCCGACGATCCGACCGTCCGGGCCTGCTGCGCCTCCGCATCCGGATCGGACCGGCCCGACACCTGACCCGTCGGCTCGCGGCATCCCCCGTGCGGCCCGCCTTGTTCCCGCGCCGGGCGCCGTCTATGTCGAACACGACCCCGAGGCGGAAGCACGCAGTCCATGCAGCTTGGCGACGAGATACCTCCGCGGGCCCCGCCGCGCGGCCTGCTGACCCGGCTGAGGAACAATTTCCTCACCGGTCTCATCGTGATCGCCCCGATCGGGCTGACCTTCTGGCTGATCTGGTCGGTGATCGGCTGGATCGACAGCTGGGTCCTGCCCTTCGTTCCGTTCAGCTACCGCCCCGATATCTGGCTGCTGCAGAAGTTCGGACTGGACCTCGACATTCGCGGCATTGGCGTGGCGTTCTTCCTCGTCTTCACGCTGATCGTCGGCTGGGCGGCCAAGGGCCTCATCGGGCGTTCGATCCTTCGCTGGGCGGAAAATCTCGTCCAGACGATGCCCGTGATCCGCTCCGTCTATGGCGGGCTCAAACAGATTGCGGAGACGATCCTCGCTCAGGACCAGTCGAGTTTCGAGCGGGCCTGTCTGGTGGAATATCCGCGGAAGGGAATATGGGCCATCGCCTTCATCTCGACCACGGCCAAGGGCGAGATCGCGGCGCGGGCGGACGCTCCTATGCTGTCCGTCTTCCTGCCGACGACACCGAACCCGACCTCGGGTTTCCTGCTGTTCGTCCCCGAGGAGGATGTCGTCTTGCTCGACATGAGCGTGGAAGACGCGGCGAAACTCGTGATCTCCGCGGGCCTCGTCTATCCGGGGAACAAGAACGGAGCGCCGCAGATACCGGACTTGGCTCCGCCCGCGTGATGGGTGGCGGGTCCGCGGCCGTGCGGGCCGCCTCGGCTGCCGGGGAGACGTCATGGACCTCTCAAATTGTGACGGTTCATCGGCACAAACTCTCGCGTCTTGACGGTTTCCTGGATTTGAGGGGGCTTGCGTCGGCCCAACGGATTGCTGGCAATAACGTCGCCGAGATCGGAGCGGTTCGACTAATTCATCTGGTGGACAGATGACATCTGACCTGTCGTAGCGGACCTGCGGACATGAACGCGTTCCCTGCGACACCATGCGGAAAGCGCTTCGTAGAGCCTTGCTCCCCTTGCATCGGGGTCATCCTTGCGAAGGACCCGTTCGCGGCTGGAAACGGTCCACCGGACCGTTTCCGGGCGCCGCTCACCCCCTCAGAGACAGTGCCGTCTTGTCGATGTAGCACCAGCTCCAGCGTTCGCCCGGCTCCGCGGAGGTGATGATCGGATGATCCTCCCCCTCCGCATGGGCGCGGGCATGACGGTTCTTGCTGTCGTCGCAGCATCCGACCGCGCCGCAGACCCGACATTGCCGCAGGTGGACCCATGTATCGCCCGCCGCGACGCAGGCGGGACAGGTCAGGCCCGTCTTTTCACCCTCCGCCAGCGGTGGGACCGCAACCCGGTCGCCATGGGTGCAGCTACTCATGTCTCGGACGGGCGGCGATATTCGCCGTCATGGATATGCGGCAACCGCTCGCGCAGGTCCGCCGGTAGCTTTTCCGGGTCCACAAGCACCTTGCCGTCATGGGCCGACAGGATGTGATCGGGACCCAGCTCGACCTCCCCGAACCCCTCGAAATGCACGAGCAGGCGGTCTGGCCGAACCTCCCTCACGGCACCGATGCCCGTCTCGCCCTCGGCGGCGAAGACCTCGTCCTCGATGCGGATCGTCGATAGCGGCATGGCGTTCTCCTCCCTGAACATGCGGGGCGCGATACGCTGTTGACCCAGCCCGGCCCCGAGCCGAGTGTGACAGGCACCGCTCGCCAAGGGAACCGCCATGCTGTTCCGCACCGCGACGAGCGCGGGCGCCGATGTCGGAATGCGTTTCCTGAGGCGCTAGCCCAGCGCCGCGACCCGGGCCGCGAAATCCTCGCCCCGGCGCTCGAAGCTGTCGTATTGGTCGAAACTCGCGGCGGCCGGGGCCAGAAGGACGGTTTCACCCGGTTGCGCATCGGCGGCGGCCCGGGCCACGGCCGTTTCCATGTCGCCGCAGATTTCGGTCTCCACCCCGGGACCCAGCGCGAGCGCGAACCCCTGCGCCTCGCGGCCGATGACATAGGCGCGCGCGACGCGGCCCAGATGCGGGTGCAATCCGTCCAGCCCGCCCTCCTTCCGCAGGCCGCCGCAAATCCAGCGGATCCGGTCGAACGCCTGGAGTGCCTGAGCGGCGGCGTCCACGTTGGTGGCCTTGGAATCGTTCACATAGGCCACGCCGTCCCGCTCCGCGATCCGCTGCGACCGGTGCGGCAGGCCGGGATAGCTGCGCAGGCCCGCCTCGATCTCGCGCGGGGCGAGGCCGAGGCTGCGGGCCGCACCCCAGGCGCAGCAGGCGTTCTGGTGGTTGTGGCGGCCGGGCAGACCAGAAATGCCACGCAGGTCGACGCTCGCGACCTGCCGCGCCTTGCGCGTCTCCGCGAGCCAGCCCTTGCGCGCGGAGACGGTCCAGCCCGGCCCCTGCGCCTTGCCGGAAAGCACCCGGATCACCCGGTCGTCGCCCTGCGCCTCCTGCATCTGTCCGGCGAGGAACCGCCCCTCGGGTTCATCGCAGCCGATCACTGCCCGATCCGGCCCACCCTCGGCGAAGAGCCTGCGCTTGGCCGCGAAATACCCGCCGAGGCCGCCGTGGCGGTCCAGATGGTCCGGCGACAGGTTGGTGAACACGGCCACGTCCGGGGTCAGGGACCGGGCCAGCTCGATCTGGTAGGAGGACAGCTCCAGCACGATCACCTCCCCTTCGCCCGGCGGATCAAGGTCGAGCACGCCGCGCCCGATATTCCCCGCCAGATAAGCGACGCGACCGGCCTCCGTCAGGATGTGATGCAGGAGTGCGGCGGTCGTGGACTTGCCGTTGGACCCGGTGATCGCGACGACCCGCGGCGGCGCGTCGTCCCACCCCAGCGAGCGGAAGAACAGGCCGATATCGTTGTCCACCGCCACACCCGCTCCCCACGCGGCGGCGATTGCGGGATGGGGCGCGGGGTAGAGATGGGGGATGCCCGGCGAGGTGACCAGCGTCGCGACGCCGTCGAGCGCCCCGGCCGGAAGCGGATCGCGGATCGCGAACCCCTCCGCCTCCGCCGCCTCGCGGCCCACAGCACCGTCGTCCCAGACGATCACGTCCGCGCCCCCGGCACGCAGCGCCCGCGCCGCCGTGAGGCCCGTCCGCCCGAGGCCGAGGACGGCAACCGTCGCCCCCTCGTATCCCCGGACCGGGATCATTCGGATATCTCCGCTTCGGCGGCCATCTCGCGCCCCATGATCCGGAGCGCCTGCCACGGCGAGGCGGGGTCGAGGTCCGGTCCCCCGGCGCCATCGCGCCAGCCCTGCACCACCGGGAAGAGAAGGATCGCGAGTCCCACGGTGAATCCCACCGCCCCATAGCGCGCGGCCTTGACCGACAGGCTCAGGGGGTTCTCACCGCGCGTCAGCATGCTCGTTCCGATTCAGGTCCGTTGCGGGAGAGGGAACTCCGTACAGCGCGCGGGTTCAATGCCCGACCTCCGCGGCGATCGGACTCGTTCGCGCGTCCATCACCGGACCTTCAGCGTGGCGAGCCCCACCAGCGCCAGGATCAGGGCGATGATCCAGAAGCGGATCACGACCTGCGGCTCGGCCCAGCCCTTCTTCTCGAAATGGTGGTGGATCGGCGCCATCAGGAAGACGCGCTTACCGGTCGATTTGAAGTAGGCGACCTGAATGATGACCGAAAGCGCCTCCACTACGAAGAGCCCGCCGATCACGGCCCAGACCAGTTCGTGCTTGGTGACGACCGCGATGGTCCCCAATGCCCCGCCAAGTGCCAGCGACCCGGTATCGCCCATGAAGACCGCCGCGGGCGGCGCATTGTACCACAGGAACCCGAGGCCCCCGCCGATCAGGCCCGCGGCGAAGATCAGAAGCTCCCCCGTGCCTGGCACGTAATGAACGTCGAGATAGTCGGTGAAGTCCACCCGCCCGACCGCATAGGCGATCACGCCCAGAGTCCCCGCGGCGATCATCACCGGCATGATGGCGAGGCCGTCGAGGCCGTCCGTCAGGTTCACGGCGTTGGCCGATCCCACGATGACGAGCATCACGAACGGTATGTAGATGAATCCCATGTTCCAGAGCACGTCCTTGAACACCGGGAGGGCGAGTTGCGACTGCAGTTCCGGGGGATGCATGGAGATCGCGACCAGCGCCGCGACCAGCGCGATCACGAAACCGATGGCGAGGCGCACGCGCCCCGGGACGCCCTTGTGGTCGCCCGCGCGCACCTTGGCGTAATCGTCGACGAAGCCCACGGCCCCGAAGCTGATCGTGACGCCGAGGACGAGCCAGACATACGGGTTGTCGAGCCGCCCGAAGAGGAGGGTCGCCACCGTCACCGCGCCGAGGATCAGGACGCCGCCCATGGTCGGCGTGCCCGCCTTGGCCAGATGCGTCTCGGGTCCGTCGCTGCGGATCGGCTGGCCGCGCCCCTGTCGCTTGCGCAGAAGGTCGATGAGCGGGCGCCCGAACAGGAAGCCGAAGATCAGGGCCGTCAGGAACGCGCCGCCCGCCCGCACCGTGATGTAGCGGAACAGGTTGAAGAAATCGCCGCCGTCCGACAGGGAGGTGAGCCAGTAGAGCATGGGTTTCCTATCCGTTGGCCACGCCGAAGGCGCGCAGCCCGTCGACAAGGGTGGCCATCTGCATCGAAAGCGAGCCCTTGACCAGCACCGCGTCGCCGGGCCGCACCATATCGCGCAGATGCGTGGCCATCGCGCCCGCCGTGGCACAATGGTAGCCGCGCAGATCGGGGGGCAGCGCGTCGTAGAGATCCCGCATCAACGGCCCCACGGTATGCACCGCGTCGAGCGCGTCCATGGCCGGATGCGCCGCCAGCGCGCGGTGCAGGTCGGGCCCGGTCGGGCCCAGTTCCTTCATATCGCCGAGGATCGCGATCCGGCGACCGCGACGCGGCGGCTCGGTCGCGGCGAGAAGGTCGAGGGCGGCGCCGACGCTGGCCGGGTTCGCGTTGTACGCATCGTCGATCAGGTCGAGCGGCGCCGCATCCGGGTCGAGCAGGATATCGTGCCGCCGACCCCGCCCCTCCGGCGGCGCCCAATCGGCCAGCGCCAGAGCGGCCAGCGCCGGGTCGCCCCCGGCCGCATCCACCGCCGCCAGCACGGCGAGGGCGTTCAGCGCGAAATGCGCGCCGGGTGCACCGATCCGAAACATCATGTCGCCGGCGGGAATGCGGGCCGCACAGGTCGTGCTGTCGGGCCCCGCATGCACATCCGTCAGCCGCCAATCACCCCGCTCGCGCCCGAAAGAGATGGTGCCATGCTCCGCCAGGATCGCCGAATTCTCCAGATCCGCGTTCCAGATCGCGGCCCCGCCCGGGCGCAGGCCGTCGAAGATCGACGCCTTCTCCCGCGCGATGCCCGCGATGTCGTCGAACGCCTCGAGGTGGACCGGCGCGACGTTCGTCACCATGGCCACATCGGGCGCCGCCTGCATCGCGAGGGGCGCGATCTCGCCGGGATGGTTCATCCCGATCTCCACCACGGCCCAGTCCGCATCGTGCGGGATCGCGGCCAGCGTGAGCGGTACACCCCAATGGTTGTTGAACGACTTCGTCGCGGCATGGACGCGTCCCTGACGGGCGAGGCAATGGCGCAGCATTTCCTTGGTCGAGGTCTTTCCGACGCTTCCGGTGACCGCGATGACCCGCGCCCCGGTGCGCGCCCGTCCCGCCCGGCCCAGCGCCTCCAGCGCCGTCTGCACGTCCGGCACGACGAGGAGCGGGGCGTCCTCGCAGCCTTCCGGAACGCGCGACACCAGCGCCGCCCCCGCCCCCCGGGCCAGCGCGTCCGCCACGAAGTCGTGACCGTCCCGCGCGGCGGTCAGCGCCACGAACATCTCCCCCGGTCGCAGCGTCCGCGTGTCGATCGACAGGCCCCCGACGGACCAGTCTCCCCGGGCCTCGCCCCCGGTCGCGGCGGCGGCATCTCGGGCGCTCCAGAGGCTCACGCCTCCCGCCCTTCCAGTGCCGCGACGCTGATCGACGCCTGTTCCACGTCATCGAACGGCAGGACCATGTCGCCCACGACCTGCCCGCTCTCATGGCCCTTGCCCATCACCAGAAGCGCATCCCCCGGCTCCAGCATTCCCGCGGCGCGCAGGATGGCCTCGGCGCGGTCGCCGACCTCCACCGCGCCCGGCGCCCCCTCCATCACGGCGGCGCGGATCGCGTCCGGCGCCTCCGAGCGGGGGTTGTCGTCGGTCACGATCACCACGTCCGCGTTCTCCGCCGCCGCGCGCCCCATCATCGGCCGCTTGCCCCGGTCGCGGTCCCCGCCGGCGCCTACGATGGCGACGATCCGACCCATGACATGGGGGCGCAAAGCGGCGAGCGCCGTCGCCACCGCGTCCGGCGTATGGGCGTAATCCACGAAGACCGCCGCGCCGCCCGCCCGCGTCGCGGCCAGTTCCATCCGTCCCCGCACTCCGCGCAGCTTCGGAAGGGCGGCGAACACCACCTCCGGCTCCTCCCCCGCGCCGATCGCCAATCCGGCGGCCATCAGGGCGTTCGCCGCCTGAAACCCGCCGATCAGATCGAGACGCAGCGACATCTGACGCCCCTGCCAGCGGAACAGCACCTGCTGCCCGGTCGCATCGAACCGCTGACCGGTCAGGCGGATGCGCGCCCCTTCGCCATGCCCGACGCCGATCACCTCCTGTCCGCGCGCCTCGCACAGGGCGGCGAGCTTTTGCCCGTGGGGATCGTCCACGTCGATCACCGCCACCCCATCCGCCGGCAGCAAGCGGTCGAAGAGTCCGGTCTTGGCCGCGAAATACGCCTCCATCGTGCCGTGATAGTCGAGGTGATCCTGGCTCAGATTGGTGAACCCCGCCGCCGCCAGCCGGACCGCCTCCAGCCGCCGCTGATCCAGGCCGTGGGACGATGCCTCCATCGCCGCGTGGGTGACACCCGCCTCGGCCATGTCGGCCAGCAGGCGGTGCAGCGTGATCGGCTCGGGCGTGGTGTGGATCGACGGCGCGTGGAACGCGCCCTCCACCCCGGTCGTGCCGATATTGACGGCGGCAAAGCCGATACTCTCCCAGATCTGCCGCAGGAAGCTCGCCACACTGGTCTTGCCGTTGGTTCCGGTGACCGCGACCATGCATTCGGGTTGCGCTCCGGCGAACAATGCGGCGGCAAAGGCGAGGGCCGCGCGCGGATCCTCCACGATGACGACGGGCATCTCCGGGGACAGCATGGCCGCCCCGTCCCGGTCGGTCAGCACCGCCACCGCACCCCGCGCGATGGCATCGGCGGCGAACCGCGCGCCATGGGTGGCGGACCCCGGCAGGGCGGCAAACAGGTCGCCGGCACGGACACGACGGTTGTCCACGGCGAGACCGCCGATGGCGAGGCCGTCCGGTCCCGTCAGTCCCAGTTCCGCCAGCGTCCTCGTCATCCGCGCCCCCTCGCGCCGTTTCCGGCGGGCTTAACCCGCCCCGCGGCGCCCGTCCATCAACGGGCCGCCGTCCGGGTCAGATAGGCATCGAATTCGTCCTTTCGCGGATCGAAATCCGGTCGCAGGCCCAGAAGCGGCGCCACCCTGCGGATCAGTTCCGCCGCCACGGGAACCGCAGTCCATCCCGCCGTACGCCGCCGCTCGCCCGCCGCATCCACCTCCGGCTCGTCCAGCGACACGACCAGCACGTATTTCGGGTCATGCGCGGGGAAGACGCTGGCGAAGGTGGCGATCACCTTGTCGTCCCAGTAGCCGCCGGTGTATTTCGGCTTGTCCGCCGTCCCGGTCTTGCCGCCGACATGGTAGCCGGGCACCTCCCCCATGGAGGCGGTCCCGTCCATCACCACCTGGCGCAGCATGTGGCGCGCCTCCGCCGAGACCCGGTCGCTGACCACCCGCGGACCCGGCACGGGCGCGTCGGTCCGGGCCAGCAGGGTCGGCGTCACCCGCGTTCCCCCGTTCAGGAGAGAGGCGTAGCCGGTCGCGAGGTGCAGCGGCGACGCCGACAATCCGTGCCCGTAGCTTATCGTCATGATCGAGATGTCCGGCCAGCGCTTGGGCACCAGCGGCCGCGCGCCCGGCGCTTCGGTCAGCTCGATCGCCGTGGCCTCGAAAAACCCGAGACTGCGCAGGAAATCCTGTTGACGCTTGGCTCCGATGGCGAGCGCCATGCGCGCGGTTCCGATGTTGGACGACTTGCGGATCACGTCCGCGACCGAAAGCTGCGGACCGTAATCGTGGAAATCCCGGATCGTGAAGCGGCCCTGCCGGAGGGGGCCCCGCGTGTCGATCATCGTGCCGCGATTGGTCAGGCCAAGGTCCAGCGATTGCGCCGCGGTGAAGATCTTGAACGTCGAGCCGAGCTCGTACACCCCCTGCACCGCCCGGTTGAAGAGCGGGCTGTCGCCCGGGTCGCCCTCCGTCGCGACGGGCGGACGGCTGTTGGGATCGAAATCCGGCAGGCTCGCGAGCGCGATGACCTCGCCCGTATGGACGTCCATCAGGATCGCCGCGGCACCCTTGGCATTCATCAGGCGCATCCCGCCCCAGAGCACCTGCTCCGTCGCCGTCTGCACCGCCAGATCCATCGACAGGCGCAGGGGCGCGCCTTCCTGCGCAGGGTCCGAGAGGTAGTCGTCGAACACCTTCTCGACGCCCGCGACACCCTGGATTTCGGCGGCCCGGACGTCCTGCGCCCCGTAGCGCGCACCCCCGAGGATGTGGCTTCCCAGCGGGCCGTTGGGATAGACCCGCATCTCCCGCCGCCCGAACAGAAGACCCGGCTCGCCCAGATCGTGGACCGCCTGCTGCTGCTCGGGGGAGATGTTGCCCTTGAGCCAGAAGAACCGCGACCCGCTGTTGAACCGTCTGGTCCACGTTTCCGGATCCATGTCCGGAAAGATCGCGGCGAGACCAGCTGCGGCAAGCGCCGGATCCACCATCTTGTCCGGCTGCGCATAGAGGGCGGTCGCCGTCACATTGGTCGCCAGCACGCGTCCCGCGCGGTCCGTGATGTCGGCCCGCTGGCTCACGATGCCCGCCCCGGACAGGCTGCCGACCGCGGGTTCCCGCGCCTCGGACGCCGCGATCGCACCCATCTTCAGGGCCACGACCATGAACCCGACCATGAAGCTCGCCGCCGTGACCTTGATCCGGCGCTCCGCCCGGACGCGGACACGTTCGGGGTTTTCCCGCGTCGGCGCGGCGGGCGGGATCCGGGGCACGGTCGGGCGGACCGGGACGAAGGGATCGGCGGCGCGGGTGGCGGCCTTGCGTCGAAACAACTTCACGGCAACTGCTCCCCGTCATCGGCGACCCGCGGCGGGGCGATCACCGTGGGCGCCGCATCCGCGCCGTAGGAATGTCCCATGATGATGACGCCATCGACCTCCTCCTCGTCAACCGAGGCGGTCTCCCACGGACGGGGCCAGGCGGGCTGCGGCGGGGGCGGATAGGCGACCTGATTGGCCTGGGCGAAATGGTCGGAGGACAGGGCCATCAGGCCGAGGCTCTCGAAATTCATCTCCGCCAGCGCGTGCAGGCGGTCCGGCCGGTTGAGATAGGCCCATTCCGCCCGCAGCATCGACAGCTCCTGATGCCGCTGCCCGATCTGGCGCTGGAGCTGGGCCACCGCGCGCTCCGAGGCCCGCGTCTCGTAGCCCTCGCGATAGGCCCAGAAGCCCAGCGCCACGACGGCAAAGACGGACAGGGTGTAGAGCAGGCCACGCATGGGCTACCTCCGGGTCTCGGTTGAAACAGGTTCGGGCAGGCCGAGGTCGCGGCGGGCGACGGGCCGGGCGGGGGCTTCGGTGCGACGGGCGAGGCGCAGTCGGGCCGACCGCGCCCGGGGATTGGCCGCCACCTCCGCTTTCGTCGCGGATACGGCCCTGCCGACGAGCGCGAAGCCCGGATCGCGCGGCGGACGCTCGGGCTCGTGTCGGCTCCCGCCGCCGCCCGCATCGGAGCGATGCTGCAGGAAGCGCTTGACGGCCCGATCCTCGACCGAATGGAACGTCACAACGGCGAGCCAGCCAGCGGGGGCCAGCGCGCGTTCCGCCGCGGCGAGGCCCGCCTCCAGCTCTCCGAACTCATCGTTCACCGCGATCCGGATGGCCTGAAAGCTGCGGGTCGCCGGATGGCTCTGGCCCGGTTTCGGTCGCGGAAGACAGGCAGCCACGGTTTCGGCCAGCTCCAGCGTCGTGGCGAAGGGCCTGTCCGCCCGGCGACGCACGATGGCGCGCGCGATCCGGCGCGCCGCCCGTTCCTCGCCGTAGCGGTGCAGGATATCTGCCAGCACCTCTTCCGGTGCCTCGTTCACGATATCCGCGGCATTTGGCCCGGCCTCTCCCATCCGCATATCGAGCGGCCCGTCGCGCAGAAAACTGAACCCCCGCTCCGCCCGGTCGAGCTGCATCGAGCTGACCCCGAGGTCGAGGACCACGCCGTCGACCCCGTCCGCAACCGCATCCATCCGGCTGAACACCGTCTCCTCGACCCGCAGCCGGTGACCATAGGACGCGCCCCATTCCGCCGCCATGGCGTGCGCCAGCGGATCGCGGTCTATGCCGATCACCGTCTCCGCTCCGGCGTCGAGCAGGCCGCGCGCATAGCCGCCCGCCCCCATCGTGCCGTCGATCCAGGTCCCGCTCACCGGCGCCACCGCGTCGAGGATCGGCGCCAGCAGGACGGGAACATGGGCCGTCGCGCTCATTCCGGACCGACCGGCTTGCGCGAGGGCAGCAGCGAGAGGACCGACGCCCCCTCGGGCCGCAGGGCCATGCGCTGCTCCAGAATGCTGACCGCCTCGGTCGGCACCTCGGGCGAATAGATGCGGAACGTCCGGCCCCGCGATGCGAAGATCGCCTCGTCGGTGATGCCCGCATGCTCCCGCAGCCGCTTCGGCAGGATCAGGCGACCCGCATCGTCCAGCCGCGACTTCTCCATATTCTCGTAGAAATGTTCTTCCAGACCCAGCCGATCCGGATCGCCGTCATCCATGGACTCGATCTTGCCATCCATGTCGTCGATGGCTTCGGTCGTCCAGCAAGTCAGCCACGGCTCCACCTCCCGGCAGGAGATGTGGATGGTGGGGTTCGTCCCCGGGTCCCGGTCAGGGTCGCAGAGGTCGAGCACGCGGCGGAATTCGGCCGGGATCATCACGCGTCCCTTGCCGTCCACCTTGTTGGTGCTTTTGCCCCTGAAGCGATGTGCCAAAGTACCCGCTGCCCGTCCTGTCCTCGGCGCCGTTGCGCCTTCCGCCCCCGCATCGCCTTGTCCCGGAACGGAAAACGGCGGACCGGGTGTCTGCCATACCCGGCCCGCCGTCTTGTCCCGGTGTTCCGGGTTCTCCGTCTCGCGCTGTCACCTGGGGGATGAAGTGCTCGCTACGCGATAAGGATCTTCGTCGTTCGGAGTTGGAAAGATTTGCCTGTATGTCCTGCCTCAGTGATTGTGCCGGTCGGGGTCGTTTGTTGCCCCTGGGTCTTTCCGCTTCCGTGCAAACTTGATGCCACGGGAGTTCTGGAAAATCGACCCTGAAATTGGGAAAACCTCCCAGATGACTTATCCACAGACTGTGGATTGACTGTGGATAGTGCGCATTTGGCACAAAATATTGTGTTCTGGGTAGGAAGTCGGAGCAGGTCTTGTGACTAAAAAGCCGGGAAGAAAGTCCCAGGGCCTCGGCGAGACATGGCCGAATTGGCACGGTTCGGGCAAGATCGGGTCGGCACCCAGAGATAGTTCTTGGTAGACCTGATCGCAGCGGGGCGCCGTACTCGCCTATTTCCAGAAACGAATACAAACTCTTAGAGAGCAGCCGTTAACTTTCCGAATCGCATAAGGTGCCTCAGCGTCCAAAATCAGCGCGCTGTAGGGCCCGGAAAGATCGCGATGCGGAAAATTCAGGCGTGCCCGCGCTCGACCAGCCGCCGGGCGATATCCGCGAACGCGTCCGCGACCGGACCCGTCCCCGCCGCAACCGGCCTCCCCGCATCGCCGCCAAGCCGGGTGTCCAGATCGATGGGAAGCGCGCCGAGCAGCGGCAGGCCCAGGCGTTCCGCCTCCGCCGCTACGCCGCCATGGCCGAACAACTGGGACTCGTGCCCGCAATTCGGACAATGGAACGTGCTCATGTTCTCGATCAGCCCGAGGACCGGCGTCTTGAGCGTCGCGAACATGTCCAACGCCTTGCGCGCATCCAGAAGAGCGACGTCCTGCGGCGTCGAGACGACGATGGCCCCCTCCACCACCGCCTTGGTGCAGAGCGTGAGTTGCACGTCGCCCGTGCCCGGCGGCAGGTCGACGATCAACACGTCGAGATCCTCTCCCCCGGTATGATGCGTCCACGCGACCTGTCCCAGCATCTGCTGCAGCGCGCCCATCAGCATCGGACCGCGCCAGACCACGGCCTTGTCCTCGGCCAGCATCAGGCCGATGGACATCACCGTGACGCCATGGGCCTCAAGCGGGTGGATGATCTTGCCGTCGGGCGAGGCCGGCCGCTGGGTCACGCCCATCATCCGCGGAATGCTCGGTCCGTAGATGTCTGCATCCAGCAGGCCGACCTTCCGCCCCTGTCGCGCCAGCGCCACGGCGAGGTTCGACGCCACGGTGGACTTGCCCACCCCTCCCTTTCCGGACGCGATGGCAAGCACGCGGGCCACGCCCGGCACGCGCATCGGTCCGTCCTGCGCCTTCGGGTGGCCCCCGATCTTGAGCGACGGGGGCGCCTTCTGCTCGGTCGGCGCGGAAAGGACGGCCTGCACCCGGGCGATCCCCGGCAGGCGGGCGACGGCGGCCTCGGCGGCGGCGCGCAGCGGCTCCATCTGGCGCGCGATTTCGGCGGAGGGCGCTTCGATGACGAAGCTCGCCGCATCCCCTTGGACCGTGACCGCACGGACCATGTCCCGGGAGACGAGGTCCCCGCCGTCGGGCAGGGCGATCCGTGCCAGAGCCTCGGAGACGTCGTCGCGCGTGGTCATGTCGGATCCCCCGGGTTCGGTCATGGCGTCACGTGGTCCCTCCCCGCGGGGAAGGCAAGACCAGCGCCGCCGCGAGGACGCCCCCGCCGAGCCCCACAGCCACCAGCGTCATCGGCAACCCGAAGGACCCGGCCAGCCAGCCGAGCGCCCCGGAGCCCAGCGCCACCGCACCGATCCCCACAACGACCCAGAGCGACATGACCCGCCCGCGCAGATCGTCCGGCAGGTCCACCTGTACCAGCGCCTGAAGCGTGATGCCGCAATGGGTGGACGCGAAGCCGAGCACGGCGGTCCAGCCCAGCGCCGCCCACCAGCCGGGCGCGAGACCCAGCGGCACCAGCGACAGCACGCCCCCCAGAAGGATGGCGCGAAGCGTCCACGGAACGTCCCCGCGGGACGCACTTCCCGCCCCCGCCGTCTTGGCCAGCGCGGCCGCGAGCGCCCCGGCCCCCGCCGCCGCCGTGAGCCAGCCAAGGCCCTCCGCCCCCCGCTGATGCACGCCTTCGGCCATCACCGGCAGGAGTTCGAGATAACCCCGGACGAGCACGGCGACGACCGAGGTGAGGATGAGGGCGCGGCGCACGATGGGGGTCGCGAGGATGTAGCGGAAGCCTGTCGCGATCCCGTCCCGGATCGAGCCGTTGCCCGTTCCCGGAGGAAGCGGCCGCGGGTCCATCCATCGGATCGCCACAAGCATCGGGAGATAGAGGACCGACGAGACCCACAGCGTGGTGACCGCCCCGACCGTCGCGATGGCAAGCCCGGTCAGGACCGGCGCGATCAGGCGCGCGAGGTTGAAGTTGAGCGCCGACAGCGCGACGACACCCGGCACGTCGGCGCGCGGCACGAGGCGGGGGCCGAGCGACATCCGGACGGGATGATGGGCGGAGGTCACGACCCCCATGGCGAGCGCGAAGGCGGCCAGCCCCCAGTGTTCCAGCCCCGGCCCGCCCGCGATCGCCGCCGCCAGCGCCAGCAGCATCGCCATCGTGCCGGAGGTGAACATGAGCGCCCGCCGGATATCGGCCCGATCCACCAGCACGCCGAAGACCGGCCCGGAGATCAGCATCGGCGCAAGGCCCAGCGCCGCGATCAGGCCGACGAAAGCCGCGGATCCCGACACCTCCCAGGCCAGCCAGCCGAGGGTCACCCGCTGCGCCCAGAGGGCCTGAACCAGGGGCACGGCGGCGAAGAAATAGGCGCGGAAGCCGGGATGCGAGAGGGCGGACATGGCCCATACCTGACGTTTGTTACCGGGGAGTAAAGGAAAGCGCCGCGACCCATGCGAATGCTGCATAGCAGCATTGACGCGGCGGGGCGTTGTGCAGTCGCAGCATAGCGCCCAGATTGGTCTCACGAAACACGGACCGGCACGGCAATACGGTCGCAGCGTCCGAGGGGGGCAGAAAGCCCTCACCACAGAAAGGGTCTACAATGACCATCACCACGTACGGCAATACGGCCGCAACCGTCACCTCGCTTCAGGGCCGGATCATGGCCCGTATCGCGTCCACTCGCGCCAACTGGGGCAAATGGCGGGTCTACCGCCGGACCGTCGACGAGCTGTCGATGCTGTCCGACCGGGACCTCGCCGATCTGGGGCTCAACCGCTCCATGATCGAACGCATCGCGATCGAGGCCGCCTACGGCCGCTGAGACATTCCCATCCCGGCGTCGCCCCGTCCTCCCCGACGGCGGCGCGGGGTTCGCGGCCCGGCCATCCTCCCATGGTCAGGGTCGCACCTGCCGGTCCCATCCTCCCATGGGGCCGGTTCCGGACCTTTCTTCGGGAAGGTCAGTTTCGAACCGGCGGCGTCCCTTTCCTCCCATCGGGGCGTCGTCGGGATCGGACTGAAACGGGGATGCACCGGCATCCTACATGAATTCGGCGGCGGGCGTTCCTCCCAGAGACCCGTTGCCGACAGGATGGTCGCCGACTCCTCCCCGAGGGCGGTCATTCCACCGAAACGGTCGCGCCCTTCCTCCCTTGGGCGCGGCCGTTTTTTCGTTTGTCGTCAGACGAGGAGACGGTAGATCGAAAGCCCGAGAACGGCGAGAGTCGTGTGAAACGTGGCCGCGAAACCCGCGGCGCGCAGGGTCGGGGCCCGCAGGTAGCCAACAAGAAACAGCAGCCGGGCGACGGCGAACCATAGCCCCAGGATCGGCAGCAGACGCGCGGCGAACGCCGGATCCGCCAGCCAGAGCGCGAGGCAGGTGGGCACCAAGAGCGTCAGTTGCTCGGTCGTGTTGACGACGAACCGAAGAACGATGTCGAGCCGCGAGCCGGGCGGAGGCGCCGCACCGTCGATCCCCGCGGACAGATGACGCAAAGCCGCCGCGGCGCCGATCCCTAAGGCGAGCGGAAGGCATGCCGCGATCAACGCGATGGCAGTGGCTCTGGCCGGATCATCGGTCACCGGTGCGACGGTCCAGGCACCCGCGACGAACAGGATCGTGAGGATCCATCCGACGAGGATCCCGGCCAGGACGGAGCGCCGGTCAGCATGTGTGTCCGCCATCGCCACCTCCCCGTTCGGGACGGCACTTGGTCTCCGTCGGTGCCGCGCAAGACGTGCGGCGAGGGATCAGGTGTCGGCCCGCATGCGTTCTTCACAAATCGTACAAGACGACCCGTTTTGTACAATTCCATCAAATCTGGTGTTCAAATTGTACAAAACCGCCGACGAGCGTCAGAACGGAACGTCACCCGCCTGCTCCGCCGGAACGACGAACCGACCGAGCAGCTTCTTCACGCCGCTCTTGTCGAAAGCCACATCGAGCTTGTCGCCTTCGATCCGCTCGACCGCGCCATAGCCGAACTTCTGATGGAACACCCGGTCGCCGACGGTGAAAGCGGAGATCGCGGTCGCGTCGATGACGAGGTTCTTGGCCTCGGCGGGCTGGCGAACCGAGCGATTGGTGGCATTCGCCTGAAGCCGTCGCCAGCCGGGGGAATTGTAGACATCGGCCTTGGCGGCCTTGGCGGGCATGTCGGATTCGACGCCGCCGGACATCGCGGTGTGCTGTGCCGCGGCCATACCGGTCGCGCCGAAGCCGCCGCCATAGAGGCCGGGGGGCGTCAGCACCTCGACATGATCCTCGGGCAGTTCATCGATGAACCGCGACGGCAGGGCCGATTGCCATTGCCCATAGACGCGCCGGTTGGCGGCGAAGCTGATCGTGCAGATTTCCTCGGCCCGGGTGATCCCGACATAGGCGAGGCGGCGCTCCTCCTCGAGACCCTTCTGGCCACTTTCGTCCATGCTGCGCTGGCTGGGGAACAGACCGTCCTCCCAGCCGGGGAGGAACACGACGGGGAACTCCAGGCCCTTGGCGGCGTGGAGCGTCATGAGAGTGATCTTGGGCTCCTCGCGCTCAGTCTCGTTGTCCATGATGAGGGAGACGTGTTCGAGGAAGCCTTGGAGGTTCTCGAAACCCTCCAGCGCCTTGACCAACTCCTTGAGGTTTTCGAGGCGGCCGGGGGCCTCGGGCGTCTTCTCGTTCTGCCAGAAGCCGGTATAGCCGCTCTCGTCGAGAATTTCCTCGGCCAGCCGGATATGGTCGCGCCCGTCGAGAAGTTCCGCACGCCAGCGGGCCAGCCCGTCGCAGAGTTCGCCAAGCGCCTTGCCGCCGCGGCCGCCGATGGTCTTCGACGCGACGCAGAGACGAGCGCCCTCGACCAGCGAGACTCCGTTGGTGCGGGCCATGACCTGGATCGTTTGCTGCGCCTTGTCGCCCAGGCCTCGCTTGGGGGTGTTCACGATCCGCTCGAAGGCGAGGTCGTCGGCGGGGGAAATGACGAGGCGGAAATAGGCCATGGCATCGCGAATTTCGAGGCGTTCGTAGAAACGCGGACCGCCGATCACGCGGTAGGGCAGGCCGATGGTGAGGAACCGATCCTCGAAGGCGCGCATCTGGTGGGCGGCGCGGACAAGGATGGCCATGTCGTCGAGCGAGAACGGGTCGAGATGGCGGGTGCCGCGGCTCAGCGCCTCGGCCTCCTCGCCGATCCAGCGAGCCTCCTCGTCGCCGTCCCAGTGGCCGATGAGGCGGACCTTCTCGCCCTCCTGCGCTTCGGTCCAGAGGGTCTTGCCCAGCCGGCCTGCATTGCCGGCGATCACTCCGCTGGCGGCGGCGAGGATGTGGGGGGTGGAGCGGTAGTTCTGCTCTAGCCGGATGATCGTCGTGCCCTCGAAGTCCTTCTCGAAGCGCAGGATGTTGCCGACCTCTGCGCCGCGCCATCCGTAGATCGACTGGTCGTCGTCGCCGACGCAGCAGATGTTCGCCGTCTCGCGCCCGCCCGCCAGCAGACGCAGCCAGAGATACTGGGCGACGTTGGTATCCTGATACTCGTCCACCAGGATATAGCGAAGCCAGCGGCGATATTGCGCGAGGACGTCGTCGTGGCGTTGGAAGATGTCGATGACGTGCAGCAGGAGGTCGCCGAAGTCGCAGGCGTTCAGGGTCAAAAGGCGATCCTGATAGGCGCGGTAGAGCGCGACGCCCTTGCCGTCGAAGGCCTGGGCCTCGTGGGCGGGGACCTTGTCGGGTGTCCAGGCGCGGTTCTTCCATTGGTCGATGATGCCGCCCAGCATGCGCGGCGGCCAGCGCTTCTCGTCGATGTTCGCCGCCTGGATCAACTGCTTCAGCAGGCGGTTCTGGTCGTCGGTATCTAGAATGGTGAAGCTGGATTTGAGGTGCAGGTCGCGCGGTTCGCCGTTGACCATGATCTTGCGGCCGACGAGTTCGGCGTGGCGGCGCAGGAGCTTGACGCAGACCGAGTGGAAAGTGCCGAGCCAGGGCATTCCCTCCGCCGCCTCGCCCATCATGCGGCCGAGACGGTCCTTCATCTCCCGCGCGGCCTTGTTGGTGAAGGTGACGGCGAGGATCTCGTTCGGGCGGGCCTTGCCCTGTGCCATCAGGTGCGCGATCCGCGCTGTCAGCGCCCGGGTCTTGCCGGTCCCCGCACCCGCCAGCATCAGGACGGGGCCGTCAAGCGTCTGCACCGCCTGCATCTGGGCCGGATTGAGCCCATCGAGATAGGACGCGGGCCGAGCGGCCATCGCGCGGGAGGACAGGCTTGCGGCCTCCATTGCGTCGGAATCGTCGTAGGTCATGGGAGCATAGATAGAACGCGGGCTGGCGCAAGGAAAGCCCGCGTTCACGTTGCGTTCACAAATCGCGGCGGATGGGGCGGGAGGCTGCCGCACCGTCGGTCGACAGGCGGCTTGCAGGAATTCGGCGGGCCGAGGGTGGCGCCCACGTTCGCCGGAGGGCTCCGATCCTGCGGAAGCCGGCCCAGGCTCCCATCGTCCTGAGAGGGTCGGGCGGGCGGCATCACGCGGCGAGCATCAACCTGTTGCCGCGCTGCGGCGAGGCCGCTACCGTCCCGCCACCGAAAGAGGGGAAAGAATGGCCGAGTTCAGCAAGATCCTCATCGCCAACAGGGGCGAGATCGCGATCCGCGTCATGCGCGCCGCGAACGAAATGGGCAAACGCACCGTCGCGGTCTATGCCGAGGAGGACAAGCTGGGCCTGCACCGCTTCAAGGCGGATGAGGCCTATCGGATCGGCGAGGGGCTGGGGCCGGTCGCGGCCTACCTGTCCATCCCCGAGGTGATCCGCGTGGCGAAGCTCGCCGGGGCGGATGCGATCCATCCCGGCTACGGATTGCTGTCGGAGAACCCGGATTTCGTCGATGCCTGCACGGAGGCGGGGATCGCCTTCATCGGGCCGAAAGCCGCGACCATGCGGCAGCTCGGCGACAAGGCCAGCGCGCGGCGCGTGGCAATCGAGGCGGGCGTGCCGGTCATCCCGGCCACGGACGTTCTGGGCGACGACATGGACGCGGTGCGCGCGCAGGCGGCGGAGGTCGGCTATCCGCTGATGCTCAAGGCGTCCTGGGGCGGCGGCGGGCGCGGGATGCGTCCGATCTTCGACGAGGAGGAGCTGGAAGGTCTGGTCCTCGAAGGGCGGCGCGAGGCGGAGGCGGCGTTCGGCAACGGCGAGGGCTATCTGGAGCGGATGATCCAGCGGGCGCGGCACGTCGAGGTACAGGTCCTCGGCGACAGCCATGGCGAGATCTACCACCTCTACGAACGCGACTGCTCGGTCCAGCGGCGCAACCAGAAGGTCGTGGAGCGGGCCCCTGCCCCGTATCTGTCCGAGACCCAGCGGGAGCATATCTGCGCCCTCGGCAAGAAGCTCTGCGAACATGTCGGCTATGAATGCGCGGGCACCGTCGAGTTCCTGATGGATATGGATTCCGGCGAATTCTACTTCATCGAGGTCAATCCGCGCGTCCAGGTCGAGCATACGGTGACCGAGGAAGTGACGGGCATCGACATCGTGCGCGCCCAGATCCTGATCGCGGAAGGCAAGAGCCTGATCGAGGCCACCGGCGTCGCGTCGCAATACGACGTCAAACTGGACGGCCATGCGATCCAGTGCCGGGTCACGACCGAGGACCCACAGAACAACTTCATCCCCGATTACGGCCGGATCACCACCTATCGGTCGGCCACGGGCATGGGCATCCGGCTGGACGGGGGCACTGCCTATTCCGGGGCCGTCATCACCCGCTACTACGATAGCCTGCTGGAGAAGGTGACGGCCTGGGCGCCGACGCCCGAAGCGGCGATCCGGCGGATGGATCGGGCCCTGCGGGAGTTCCGGATCCGGGGGGTCAGCACCAACATCGCCTTCGTCGAGAACCTGCTCAAGCATCCGACGTTCCTCAACAACGAATACACGACCAAGTTCATCGACGAGACGCCCGCCCTGTTCGACTTCAAGGCACGGCGGGACCGGGCGACGAAGATCCTCACCTACATCGCGGACATCTCGGTCAACGGGCACCCCGAGACCGAGGGCCGCGCCCGCCCCGCCGCAGAGGTTCGCGCGCCGAAGATGCCCGCAGTGTCAACGGACACCCCGCCCGAGGGGACGCGCCAGATCCTGGAGCGCGAGGGGGCGACGGCGCTGGCGCAGTGGATGCTGGCGCAGGATCGACTGCTCCTGACCGACACGACGATGCGCGACGGGCACCAGTCGCTGCTTGCCACGCGGATGCGGTCGCTGGACATGGTGCGCGCGGCGCCCGCCTATGCCGCCAACCTGCCGCAGCTCTTTTCGGTCGAATGCTGGGGCGGGGCGACGTTCGACGTCGCCTACAGGTTCCTGCAGGAATGTCCGTGGCAACGCCTCCGAGACCTGCGGGCCGCGATGCCGAACCTGCTGACGCAGATGTTGCTGCGGGCTTCGAACGGAGTGGGATATACGAATTACCCGGACAATGTGGTCGTCAGTTTCGTGAAGCAGGCGGCAGAGACGGGCGTGGACGTGTTCCGGGTGTTCGACTCTCTGAACTGGGTGGAGAACATGCGCGTCGCGATGGACGCGGTGATCGGAACCGGCAAGGTCTGCGAGGGGACGGTCTGCTATACCGGCGACCTGCTGGACCCGGACCGGTCGAAATACGATCTGAAATACTATGTCGGGATGGCGAAGGAACTGGAGGCGGCGGGCGCGCATGTCCTCGGGCTCAAGGACATGGCCGGGCTGATGAAGCCGGCGGCGGCCCGCGTGTTGGTCAGGGCGCTCAAGGAAGAGGTCGGCCTGCCGGTCCATTTCCACACCCACGATACCGCGGGCATCGCATGTGCCTCGATCCTGGCGGCGACGGAAGCGGGCGTGGATGCAGCGGACGTGGCGATGGATTCTTTGTCGGGGAATACGAGCCAGGCGACGTTCGGCACAATCGTCTCGGCCCTGCGCGGAGATCCGCGGGATACCGGCATCGACATGGGTGCGGTGCGGCGACTCGACGATTACTGGGATGCGGTGCGGGCGCAGTACCTGGCCTTCGAGAGCGGGATGCAGGCGCCCTCCTCCGAGGTGTACCTCCACGAGATGCCGGGCGGGCAGTTCACAAACCTCAAGGCGCAGGCCAGGTCCATGGGGCTGGAGGACCGCTGGCACGAAGTCGCGCAGATGTATGCCGACGTGAACGCGATGTTCGGCGACATCGTGAAGGTCACCCCGTCGTCCAAGGTGGTCGGGGACATGGCGCTGATGATGGTGGCGCAGGGCCTGACGGTGGAACAGGTGCGCGACCCGGAGGTGGAGGTCGCCTTCCCGGACTCGGTCATCGACATGATGCGCGGCAATCTGGGGCAGCCGCCGGGGGGCTGGCCGAAGGATATCCAGAAGAAGGCGCTCAAGGGCGAAAGGCCGTCGACCGAACGGCCCGGCAAGCACCTGCCCCCTGTTGATCTCGAAGCCGTCCGCGCGGAGCTGTCCGGGAAGGTGGGGCAGGAGATCGACGACGAGGATCTGAACGGCTATCTCATGTATCCAAAGGTCTTCTCCGACTACGCGGAGCGTCATGCGATCTACGGTCCGGTCCGCGCGCTGCCGACGCCGGTGTTCTTTTACGGCATGGAGCAGGGCGACGAGATCGAGGCGGAGATCGATCCGGGCAAGTCCCTCGTGATCCGGTGCGTCGCCCATGGCGAGACCAACGAGGATGGCGACGCGCGCGTGTTCTTCGAGCTGAACGGTCAACCGCGGGTGATCCGCGTGCCCGATCGCCGGGTAGCCGGAACCGCAGCGAAGCGCCCGAAGGCGGAGGCGGGCAATCCGGACCATGTGGGCGCACCGATGCCCGGCGTGGTGGCCAGCGTCGCGGCAGTGGCGGGGTCGGCCGTGAAACGCGGAGACCTTCTCCTGACCATCGAGGCGATGAAGATGGAAACGGGCCTCCACGCCGAACGGGACGGGATTGTGGGCGCGGTCCATGTGGCGCCGGGCGCGCAGATCGACGCGAAGGACCTGTTGGTCGAACTGGAGTGATTTAGGGAGCGGGGGGCAGTCCGTACTTGTGCCTTAATTTGGGGACTGACGGCCAAGGTTCCGTCAGACGAACGGAAGATCGCTGAAATGTCCGAATAATCAAGCGCCTCCGAGCGCCCGGTCACCCGCCCTATCGAGCAATTTACCGTCGAAAACCGCGACGCTGTAGCCATCGGTGATGTCGGACCGGTAGCCGCAGCGACCCAAGCGGCGCTCGCCGCACCGACGTTCCCGCGGAAACCTCCGTCCTCCGATTTTTCCGCTTGCGCAGGGCAACAGGGTTTCCTATTCCCGGCCCACCGAAAAGGCGCGGGCGTAGCTCAGGGGTAGAGCATAACCTTGCCAAGGTTAGGGTCGGGCGTTCGAATCGCCTCGCCCGCTCCAATTTGGTCCTGCAAACCCAGCAGGTTAGCAAAGGCCGCGTTCGCGGCGTCCATCCACGCCAGCAACGCGCCGACGCCGAGCAGTCAGACGGGGATCAGGGACCTTGTGTGGAAGCCAAAGACGAGGATCATCGCGACCGCGGCGCCCACCATCCTCAGCGCACCGACCTGGGGCTTCGCGAAGGCGACCCCCGCTCCGATGAGGGCGAGGAGCGGAATGAGGACCGCTCCATACTGGAAGAACGAGAAGATTGCTCCGCCTCCGGCCATTTCGTTCAGGCCATTGCCCGCCGAGGTCAGTCCGTAACCAACCCCGCCGATCATCAGGGCGATCAGTCCGTCGAGCAGCCTGAGAATGCCACCTGCGATTTTCATGTCCTGTACTTTCACTTGCTAAATCCTGGTCGTTCGTATCGCTCGGGCCGTCATCCGGGCTCCGGCAGCAGTCGCGCCCCCCGCCCGGCATCAGCGCCGCGAGCGCGGGATGGGACAGCAGGCGCTCCACATCCGTCTCCAGGATCGGGACCGGTCCCGGAGGGCGTCGCAGTCTGGTAGAAACCAAGCCGGCGACACATCAGGACCGTCTGCGGCGTCCAGGCCTGTACGCAGATAGCGCGCAGCGCGATCCCTCGGCGGACCATCGCGCAGATCACATCCAAGAGCGATCCAACGAGGAGCGCGAAGGAGCGCGGCGACCTCGCAAGGCGGTCGATGGCGATCGAGCAGAGCGAGACGTCGAAGGTCCCCGGCAGGTCGAACGTCTCGACATCGGCCAGGGTTATCTCGCCCTCGGCGAGCCGGCCCGCCCGGATGTCGCCGTAGGCCGCGACCGTCAGCGGGACCATGTGCCATGTGCAGACGACTGCGTCGCCTCGCGTGAGGACGCGCCAGCTGTCCGGCAGCGCCTCGAAGATGTCGACCCAGCCTTCAACCGTGCCGTTGCGGCGCGCGCGCGATGCCTGTCGCGCGCAGCTCGAGATCGAGGATGCGCTCGAGCAGATCATGATGGTTCCAACCGCGCCGGTCCAGCACGGCCGGTCCTTCGATCCGGACCCGGGCGTCGCCCGCGGTAAGGTGGTCGAGCACGAGGACGTCCATCTCCCCGATGGACAGGTCGAGTACCGCGCGAAGCGACGCCAGGTGCCGCGCGCCCGGCAGATCGCCGGCCCCCCACCGGGCGACGCTTCGCGCGTCGCATCCGATGGAGGCGGCCAAGGCCGTCTGCTCCATTCCCCGAACGAAGCGGCGGGCCCTGATGGTGGTGGCGAGATCCGCAGGCATGCGCTACTTCGGGTGTGCGGAAGCGGTGCGACAAATAATTTTATCGTTTCTGCCGACGTCGACCAGCGATGTCCGGTCCGTATCGGGTGGGTGTGGCTGCGAGACCTAGCGAGTATCGGTGGTGCTGGAGAAGCTTGCAGCTTCCATATCGACCACGGCGCTTGTGTGTCCAAGTTATCCGACATCGCATCTCGTGCCACCGTCCCGCTGTCCATGATCTTTCGGTCGGTGCGTGCCTTCCACTTGACGGCTTTTTGATCCCACAGTTTGATGGTGTGATCCGTTCTTAGGAATGGAAGGAAGCCATATGGGGAAGTTCGTCACGGGAGCGCCACGACGACGCACGCCGTCAATCACGCGCCCCGGAACGCATCTGGCTCGAGGCGCCGGTAGCCTTGCGCACAGCGTCAGTGCCGCTCCAGGATCAGGCCGCGTCCCTGCACCCTGTCCTTGATTCCGTTGCGGCGCAGAGCCGCCCAGACGCTGACGGTGTTGATCTGGATCACCGGCTTGCCGATGCGCGCCTCGAGGTCTGCCGCGACCGCTGCGCCGGCGAGGTTGGTGCCGATCTGGACCAGCGCGTCGACATCGTCGCCGTCCAGTGCCTCGAGCTCCGTCCGGATCCTGTCCTGCGGCACTTCGGCGATGGCGCGGGGGCTGCTGCATTGCAAGCCATTGAGCCGTGCGACGGCGAAGCCCGACTCCTCCAGCCAGCCACGCACCTCGACGTCGCCCTTGGGCATGTGCGGCGTCAGCACGGCGATGGATTTCGCACCCACCGCCGTCAGCGCATCGGCCACCGCCTCGGAGCCCAGGATCACCGGCACGCCCGCATGGCTCTCCAGCCCCTCGCGCAGAGATCGCGACTGCGCCACCCCGCCCCAGAAGGCCTCCAGCGCAACGGCCATGATCAGGCAGTCGATCCCGGCGGTCTTGACCTGATCGGTCGCGGTCTCGATCCCCGCCCGCATCGCCGCGACATGATCGAGGAAGTTGTCGGACGAGATCTTGCGGTTGGTGATCGGGATGCGACCCGTGTGAAAGGTCACGCCGGGCACGCGGACGGCGTCGGTCTCCGGCTGCACGATGGTATTGGTCGAGGGCATCACCACCCCGACCTTGAGACGGTATCCGAGGGCGTCCCTGGGCGTGTCGGTCATCGGATCATCCTTCCGTCGCTGCTTTCAATTCGCGCAGCCCCTTGATCAGGGAGGCGTTCATCACCCAAGCGCGATGGCGCGCGGGATCCTCGGCAGTGGCGCGCAGTTCTTCCATTGCGGCGGCGCGAGCCTCGGGGGTGCGGGCCTCCAGCCGCCTCTTGTTCTGGATCGTCTGTGCCTGCACGTAGTCGCGGGCGATGCCGCGCCGCTGGGCGGTGTAGGCGTCGAACAGGGCATCGGCGTCGCCGGGGCGGTCGCGGGCGACAGCCAGCTTGGCCGCAAGATTGATCGCGTCGTGGATGCCCGAGTTCATGCCCAGCCCCCCAAGCGGATTGTTCACATGCGCCGCATCCCCGGCGAGAAAGACCCGGCCGGAATGGAAGGCGGCAGCGACGCGCTGGTTCACGGCGTAGAGGTTGCGGTGCTGGATGTCGTCCAGCGTCAGCTCCGGCTCCAGCCCCTGGATCTGCGTGCGGACATAGTCGTCCGACAGGGTGGCGGCGCCGTCTCCGTCGGCAGAGGCGGGAAACACCGTGCGCCACAGGCCCGGCGGCCCGTCATGCGGCACTTTGAAGAGTGCGCACCATTGTTTTGGGTCCAGCACGTAGTTGCGGATGCGGAAGCCCCGCGCCCGGAAATCGTGCGGTGTGGTCAGGACAAGAAACCGCTCCTCGTAGGTGAAGCCCTCGAAGGCGATGCCGAGCGCCTTGCGGGTCGGGCTGCGCCCGCCATCGCAGCCGACGAGATAGGCGACGCGATGGCTCTCGCGCCCCTCCGGCCCGTCGGTCTCCAGCGTGACTCCGTCGGCGTCCTGACTGAAGCCCGTCACCTCCGTGCCCAGCCGAACCGATCCGGGACCGATCTCCCCGATGGTCTCGACATTGCTGTCGGCGACCTTGAACTGCTCGCATTGCAGCGCGAAGGGATACGGAGTCTCGCCCTCCAGCAGGCCGTAATCGTATTCCGCGATGATCTCGTCGCTGCCCCGGTCGCGGAACTGGAAGACCGGCGCCTTGAGCCCGCGCTCCAGGATGCGCGCGCCGCTGCCCAGCTCGGCCAGCATGGCGAGGGTGGGCGGCTGCATCGTCGCGGCGCGCGGATCGGCGGGAATTTCCGGCTCGCGCTCGAAAAGCGTCACGTCGAAACCCGCGCGCAGCAGCGCAAGGGCCTGGCTGGTCCCGACGGGACCCGCGCCGATGACGGCGACCTTGGTCATGAGGTTTCTCCTTGCTGTGCGGCCTGGATCGCCTGCCAGACGCGATGCGGGGTGGCGGGCATGTCGATGCGCGTCACGCCAAACGGGGCCAGCGCGTCCTGAACGGCACTGATCCCGGCGGCCAGCGCGCCGACCACGCCGGACTCCCCGACCCCCTTGGCGCCCACCGCGTTCGCATGCGTTTCGGTCGGGCTGTGATGCAGGTCCATCATCGTCAGGTCGGCGGCGCGCGGCAGGGCGTAGTCCATCAGCGAGCCCGACAGCAGCGCGCCATCCACATCGTAGACGATCCGCTCGCCGAACGCCTGTCCCAGCCCCTGCGCCACGCCGCCATGGATCTGGCCCGCGAGCCCTGCCGGGTCCACGACCGTGCCGACATCATCGACGACGGTATAGCGGAGCAGGTCCAGAGCGCCGGTCTCGGGGTCGATCTCGATCTCGGCCAGGTGGACGCCGTTCGGGAAGGTGCCCGCCCTCGACGCGGTGAAGGCCTCGCCCGCGTAAGTCCGCCCCGTCGTCCGGGCCAAGTCTTCCAGCGTGACGAAGACATTGGCCCCCTCGGTGCGAAAAGCCCCGTCGGCGAAGGCGATCTTCGCCTCGGCCACGCCCAGCAGGCGGGCCGCGTCGCCTTTGGCCTGCGCGATCAGGGCGGAGGCGGCGTCCGACAGCGCCTGCCCCGCCGCTCCCATCGTGCGCGAGCCGAAGGTGCCGACGCCGCGCGGAACCGCCTCCGTGTCGCCCGCCACGACGCGGACCGGCCCGTCCCAGCCGAGGAACCGCCCGGCAAGCGCCGCATATGCCGCCGCGTGGCCCTGCCCGCAATCGCCGGAGCCGGCCCGGATCGTCAGCCCTGCCCCGGGGTCGAGCGTGAGTGCGCCGAATTCGGGCAACTGCGCGTAGGGTGTTCGGGCGCCGGCGGATTCGATGGCGCAGGCGAGGCCCAGCCCCCGCAGCCGTCCCCGTGCAGCGGCTTCGGCGCGGCGCCTCTCGAACCCCGCCCATTCGGCGGTCAAGAGGGCCGTGCCCAGCGCCTTCGGGAAGTCGCCGCTATCGTATTCAAAACCCAGCGGCGTGGCATAGGGCATGTCCCCGGGCGAGATCAGGTTCCGGCGGCGCAGTTCGGCCCGGTCGACGCCCAACCGCGCGGCGGCGATGTCGACCATGCGCTCGACGACGTAGATCGCCTCTGGCCTTCCCGCTCCGCGATAGGGCGCCATGTGCATGCGGTTGACCGCCATGCCGCGCATGACCGTATGGATCACCGGCGTCCGGTAGCAGCCTGCCAGCGCCGGCAGGCTGGAGGTCATCGGGTGCATCGACATCGGCCCGCAATAGGCGCCGACCGGCGCGTGCCCGTCGACCCCCAGGGCCAGGAACCGCAGCTGGGCGTCCAGCGCCAGCGTCGCCTCCACCGATTGCGGGCGCGACTGCGCGTCGGACAGGAAGCCCTCCATCCGCTCGGCGCCCCAGCGGACGGGGCGGCCCGTCTCTCGCGCGGCGAGGATCGCCAGCACATCCTCGGGATAACAGCCGTTGCGCATCCCGAAGGAGCCCCCGACATCGGCGGCAACGATGCGCAGCGTCTCTTCGCGCACGCGCAGGACGTGCGCGGCCTCGGCGCGGACACGGTGCGGCGACTGCGTTCCCGTGTAGAGAGTGGCGCCCGCCTCGGTCGGGACGGCCAGCGCGCCGCGCGGCTCCAGCGGAGTGGCTGTGACGCAGGAGATCTCGATCCGGGCGGTGACGACATGGGCCGCTGCGCGCAGGACGGCATCGTAGGAGGCGCGGTCGCCGAGTTCCTGCCGGAAGACGCGGTTGCCTCCGGGCCAGACGCGCGGCGCGTCCGAAGCATCGGCGGCGCGGGCGCAGGTGACGACGGGCCGGTCCACGATCTCGACGCGCACGGCCTCGGCCGCGTCCTTCGCGGCGGCCCGCGTCTCGGCGACCACGACGGCGACGGGCTCGCCCACGTAGCGCACGGCATCGGTGGCCAGAACGCGGACGGGATGGACCTCGCCTTCCTGGGCGTGGTCGGGCCGGTAGCGGATGGGAAAGGCGTCCAGCGCCGCCACGGACGGGTCCGCCCCCGTCAGCACCAGCCGCACGCCCGGCATGGCGCGGGCCGCGCCGACCTCGATCTCCTCGATCCGGCCCGCCGCGACTTCGGAGCGGACGATCTGCATCCACAGCGCCCCCTCCGGCTGCCGGTCGGCGGCATAGACCCCGGCCCCGCGCAAGAGCGGGTCGCGCGAGGCGTCCCCGCTCCTCACAAGCGCAACTCCGGCAGCCACAGCGCAAGGCCCGGCAGCGCGATCAGCAGCACCAGCAGGATCAGGTCGCAGATCAGATAGGGCGCCGCCGCGCGCACGATGGACCAGTAGGACGTTCCGGGCGGCGCGACCCCCTGCATAACGAACAGCAAAAGCCCGAAGGGTGGAGTCGTCCCGCTCATCTCGATGGCCAGCAGCATGATCAGCCCGAACCAGATCGGATCGAAGCCGAGTGTCTGCGCGATGGGGAAGAAAATCGGGATCGTAAGAAGCATCATCGAGATCGCGTCCACGAACATGCCCAGCACCAGGAGAACCACGAACATGATCAGCAGCATCGTCAGCGCCGTGAAGTCGTAGGCAGTGGCCCAGCGGATCAGCCCCGAGGTCGCGCCCGAGAAGGCCAGCACCTGGCTGAAGGTCTTGGAGGCGAGGATGATGAAGAACACCATCACCGAGACGCGCAGCGTGCCCATGACGCTGAGCACCAGCATCTCTCGGTTGAGCCGCCCGTAGCAAGCCGCGAGAACGAGCACCGAAAGCACGCCGAAGGCCGCCGCCTCGGAAGGCGTGGTGATGCCCAGCAGGATGAAGCCCACGACGCAGAACACTACCAACGACATCGGCAGGATATAGACCGCGATCATACGCAGCTTTTCCAGCGTCGAGGCGGTCTCGACGTCGTAAGCCGGGGCGGCCCCCGGATCGAGGCGTACCTGCACCCAGATGGTTGCGCCGTAGAGCAGCGCAAGCACCAGCCCGGGCACCAGCCCCGCCAGCAACAAGTCCGCGATGTTGATCTGTGCGATGGAGCCCAGCAGCACGGCCAGCGTCGAGGGCGGGATCAGCAGCGCCAGCCCGCCGGACCCGATGATCGGCCCGATCGACATATGGCTGGCATAGCGGCGCTTCTTCATCTGCGGCAGAAGCAGCCCCCCGATCATCGCCGTGTTCGCCATGTTCGAGCCCGAGAGCGCGGCGAAAATCGTGCCGCACAGGACGGCGATATAAGACAGTCGTCCATTGGCCCGGCCCATCGACCGATCCAGCGTCTCGATGATCTTGAGCGCGATGCCGGAATGGAAGAACAGGTTCCCCATCAGTACGAACATCGGCACCGTGACCAGGACGAAGCTCGAAACCGCCTCGCCGACATTGGCGGCGAGTTGTTCGATCCCGACCCAACCGCCCATGAAGATATAGGCGCCGATAATGTTGGCGATCAGGAAGGCGAAGGCCACGGGCACGCAGATCGCCATCAGCCCGATCACCATCCCGAGCATCAGGATTGCGGCCAACCACCACTCCATCACGTCAGAGGGCCTCCTGATCGGCGGAAATGCCCTTGTAGGGAGAGGTGCCGGTAGTCAGGAACCGCAGGAACTGCACCGTGCAAAGCGCGAAGCAGGCCAGCACCGCCGTGTAGAGCATCCAACGCGACAGGTAGTCCGAGCGGATGTCCATCACCCCGATATTCTGCTGCAGCACCGGGACCACCGCGACCGTCACCACGAGGCAGGCGGCGGCACAGAGGACCAGCACGAGACGCTCCAGCGGGCGGGCGAGGTGTCGCGGAAGCACGGCCCGGATCGCCTCCATCGAGGCATGCCCCTTCTCGCGCAGCAGCCACGGCGCCCCGAGTGCGGTGACGTAGAGCAACGCGTATTCCGTAACACCCAGCACCCAGGAGATTTGCCCTACGCGCAGCGTACGGCTGGTCACGTCATAGACGATCGAGAGGAACATGAACGGGATCAGCAGCGCCGCAACCACCGCCAGTGCGTCGAGCAGCCGGTCGAAGCCGCGCCAGAGAACGCTCACAGCGCGGCTCCGGCGCGGCGCGGCGCGCGCTTACATGGCATTCGCGGCATCGACGATGTCGCGGTAGGATTGCGCCTTCTCGGCCCCCAGCGTCTCGGCCACGCCATCCCAGAAGGTGTCCTGGAACGCCGCGGTAATCTTCGCGGCGGCCTCGCCTTCGAGCACGATGTCGGTCACGCCCGCGGCGGCCAGCGCCTCGGTGTCGACCAGCTCAAGCGCCTGCGCGGCGGCGTAGCCCTCCATCTCGTGTTTTTCGATCATCTCCATCAGGTAGGCCTCCTGCGCGTCGGTGAGCGCGTCGATGGCCTCGGCATTGCCTGCGATGATCGTGTTGCCCTGCCGCCAGGTCGGAAAGATGCGGTATTTCAGGAATTCCTGCCACCCGGCGGAGCTGATCCCGATGGTGGTGAAGCCGATCCCCTCGACCACGCCCCGTTCGAGCGCGGTGTAGATATCGCCTGCGGGCACATCGACGCGGTTGATCGAAAGCGCGTCGTACATTGGCGCATAGCTGGACCCGCCACGGATCTTGAGGCCCGACAGGTCGATCGCGCCGTCGGTCATCGGGGGCTCGTCTATGGTGTAGAACTGAAAGGCGTATCCGGTGCCCATCAGACCGAGCAGGGCCACGCCCGCGCTTTCACGAGTCGCGGCGTCGATGGCGTCCTGCAGACCCGCTTCGCGCAACTTGTCAGCAGGCACCGAGGCCGCGTCGATCGGGGTCAGATCGGGCAGCTGGCGCTGGTAGTAGCCCGCGGGACCGAAATAGAGGTCCACGATCCCGCGGGCGACCGAATTCATCTGCTCATTGCGCGGGACCGCCTCGGTGCCGCCCCTCAGCTCGATCTGGAGCACGCCCTCGCCATTGGCGTTCACGTCCTCGACGAAGGCGAAGTAGCTCTTCATCAGGTCGTTGGTTGGCGGCAGGGAATAGACCGCCGAGAGCGTGGCCTCCTGAGCGAAGGCGGGCAAGGCAAGACTGGTGCAGACCGCGAGGGCGGCGGTGAGCCGGGTGAACATCATTATCTCGAAACTCCCATGTCGATCTGGTGGGGCACATCGCGCCGAACGTGGTGTCACAGGTCCGCGAAGCTGACGGTCGCTTCGGGTCCGTGCCGTTGCGTCACTAGAGCTTAGATACTGGCACGATTCAAGTGTTTTGGATGCAAATAAGATCGGAGTAAGCCGACGTTGGACATTATGCGCGCAAGCATCAGATGACGTAACTTCTCCTAAAATCTTGAAGAACATACTTTCTTCCCCCAAGATCCGGGCCGGTCTCGATATTGAAACGCCATAAAACTTGCGCGGATCGTCTTTTATTTGCATACAGAATAGGCAGCTGCGAACTGGAATCCGTCCGCGGAGTATGGTCGGGGCACCTGTAGCCGCCGCATTTCCGTTCTGCCCATCGCGCGTAAGACGCGCCTGCGTCGGAAAATCCGACATGGCGCGGCACCCGGACGACCGCTAGATGACCATACACAACCCGGAGCCCTCGCCGATGCAGACCCAGCCGCGGATCAACGCTACGGAGCAGGCCTATCAGGTGATCCGGAAGGAAATCCTGACCGGACGACTGAAGGAGGGCGAGCGTCTGACCGAGACGCGGCTCTCGGACGATCTCGGCATGAGCCGGACCCCCATCCGGGAAGCCATCGGGCGCTTGACCATCGAGGGCTTCATCGAACGGCAGAGCGGCTACACCACCCGCGTTGCCCATTTCCCCGTGGACGAAGCCGAGCAGGTCTATGAGATCCGCCGTCTGGTGGAATGCTATTCGATCCAGCGGGCCGCCAAACTCGCCACCGAGGAGGATATCGCCGGGCTGCGGGAGATCCACGCGCAGATGACGCGCGACACGCCCCCCGACGACGAAGCGGCCTACGGGCGGCTGACCGCCGCCAACGAGGCGTTCCACCGCGCCATCGTGGCCGCCGCGCGATCGCCCCGGCTGACGGCGCTGATGACGACGGCGCTCGATGTCGGCATGGTGGTGCGGACGTACAGCATGTTCTCGGCCCGCGATCTGGAACGCAGCCTTGCCCACCACGCCGAGATCATCGAGGCGATCGAGGCTCGCGCACCGGACTGGGCGGCCAGCGTGATGTCGGCCCATCTGCTCGCGGGCGCCGCCCGGGTGGCGGAACGGCTACATTCCGGCAAGGCCCCATCGGAGTGACGGCCGTGACCGACCGCGTGCTCCGCTCCCTCCTGTTCACTCCCGCGACCCGGACGGACGCCTTCGCGAAGGCCGAGGCGTGTGGCGCCGACTGCGTCTGCCTCGATCTTGAGGACGCCGTGCCGCCCGGCCGAAAGGCAGAGGCCCGGCCCGCCGCCCTCGACTGGCTCGGCGGAAGCAGGAGCGGCCCGCTCCGGGGCCTGCGGATCAACGCGCTTTCGACCGCAGTCGGGATGGCAGATCTGGCCGCCCTGGCCGAGACCGCGACGGGCGACGGGCTGCTGATGCTGCCGAAGGTCGGCAGCGCGGAGGAGGTCCGTCTCGCCGCCGCCGTGCTCGACGAGGCGGGCAGCGGCCTCGATCTCGCCGCCCTGGTGGAGACCGCCGCTGGTCTGGTCGCAGCCGAAGCCATCGCCGCCGCGACCCCGCGGCTGTCGGTGCTGATCTTCGGCGGCGTGGACCTGTCTGCCGATCTGGAAGCCGGGCCGGACTCCGACACGATGCGCATCGCCCGGGCCCGGATCATCCAGGCCGCCCACGCGGCCAAGCGCGACGTTCTGGACGTACCCGAACTGGCCTTCCGCGACGGGGATCTGGTGGCCGCCGCCGCGCAGGCCGCAGCGCGCGAGGGCTTCACCGGCAAGGCGGCCATCCACCCCGACAACGTGGCGGCGATCAACGCGGCCTTCACGCCCGATGTGGAAGCCATCGCCGAGGCCCGCCGCATCATCGAGGCCTTCGAGGCCGCGCCCGCCGGACTGGCCGAGCTTGATGGCAGGCTGATCGAGGCGCCGGTCGTGCGCGGCATGCGCCGCCGCCTCGCCCGCGCCCACGCGGCGGGCGTCTTGTGAGCGAGGTCTTCGACCGGGCGGAGGAGCGAGACAGGGGCATCGGCTTCCTCGAAGAGCCGGGCGCCGGTCTCCCCATAGATCGCGCCGCGCCCGTGGCGGAGGGGCCGCTCTCGGGCCTAACGGTCGGGATCAAGTCCAACATCCGCGTTGCCGGACAGGCCTGGACCGCCGGGATCGCCGCGCGGCGCGGCGCCTATGCCGAAGCGGATGCCGCCGTGGTCGCCCGGCTACGGAAAGCGGGCGCCTCGATCCTGTCGCGGCTCAAGATGGACGAGGGCGCGCTCGGCGCCGCGACCGACAATCCGCATTTCGGGCGCTGCGACAATCCCGCCCGGCCCGGCCACAGCCCCGGCGGCTCCTCCGGGGGATCGGCGGCCGCGGTGGCGGCGGGTGTCGCAGACGCTGCGCTCGGCACCGATACGCTTGGTTCGGTCCGCATCCCGGCGGCCTATTGCGGCCTCTGGGGCTTGAAGCTCGGGCCGGATGCCGCATCTATGGCAGGAATCTTCCCCCTCGCCCCGCGCCTCGATTCCCTCGGCATCCTCGCCGCCGGTCCCGACCACCTCCGCACCGTTCTCGACATCGTGGCCCCCGGCCCCGCTCCCGCCCCCCTGAACGCCTGGACGCTCGACTCCGGCACAGAGGTCATGCCCGAGATCGCCGCCTTCGTGTCGCGGTGTGCCGAAACTCTCGCCGCGTTGCTGGGACCGATGCACGCGCCGTCCCTGCCCGACCTCCCCTCCCTGCGGGCCGATGCTTTTCTTCTGACCGAGATCGAGGCCGTCGCAACGCTGGGCGGGGAAGCGGGGCTGAGCCCTGCTCTCCAGCGCCTGATCGATTACGGTCGCCGCGTTGCCCCGGATCGCCGCGCGGCGACCGAGGCCCGGCTGGAGAATGCGGGCACCGCGCTGCGCGCCGCACTCGGGTCGTCGACGGTCCTGCTGCTCCCCACGGTCGCCGCTCCCGCCTTCCCGACCGGCACGCCCCCGCCGCGAGGGCAGGCGGATTTCACCGCCCTGGCGAATGTCGCGGGATGCCCCGCCCTGGCGCTTCCGGCACCGGGGGCTTGTCCGCCGATCTCCGCGCAACTCGTCGGGCCACCGGGCAGCGAGCGGGCCCTGCTCGATCTGGGGAAGCGGTTGGCGGGGCGAATGGCTCGCGGCTGATCCGATCATGCCTGTGTGGACCGCATAACCGGGGCCCCGTGATGCGCCCGCTCCCCTACTCCCCCGCCTTCACCGCATCCGGCGCGGTAAAGAGCTCCGAATACGCCGCCCGCAGCGCGTTCTTCTGAACCTTGCCCATGGTGTTGCGCGGCAGCGCGGGCCGCAGCAGGTAGCGCTTGGGGCGCTTGTAGTTCGCCAGCCGCGCCGTCACCGTCCCGGCGATGGCGTCGAGATCGGGCTTAGCTCCCTTCTCGGGCACGACGACAGCGACGACACCTTCGCCAAAATCGGGATGCGGCAGGCCGATAACGGCGGATTCCGCGACCCCCGGCTGATCGTCCAGCAGCGCCTCCACTTCTCGCGGGTAGACATTGTAGCCGCCCGAGATGATGAGGTCCTTCTCGCGCCCGACGATAGTGACATAGCCGTCCGGATCCATGACCCCGAGATCGCCAGTGATGAACCAGCCATCGGCGCGCAGTTCTTCCGCGGTCTTCTCCGGCATGTTCCAGTAGCCCTTGAAGACATTCGGACCGCGCACCTCGATCATGCCCGTCGCCCCCTCAGTCAGCGCGTCGCCGGTTTCCGGATCGGTGACGCGGAGCTCCACCTGCGGCAGCGGCGCGCCGACCGTGCCTGCGCGGCGTTCGCCCTCGTAGGGGTTGGAGGTGTTCATCCCGGTCTCGGTCATGCCGTAGCGTTCCAGGATGGCGTGCCCCGTGCGCGCAAGGAACGCGGCATGGGCCTCGGCCAGCAGGGGCGCGCTGCCCGAGGTGAAGAGACGCATGGGGCCCGCCACTTCGCGGGTGAAGCCCGGCGCGGCCAGCAGGCGGGTATAGAAGGTCGGCACCCCCATCATCACCGTCGCTTCCGGCAGCGCGGCAATGACGTCCTCCGTATCGAAAGCGGTCTGCCAGATCATCGACGCACCCGAGGCCATCGCCACGTTGCAGGCGACGAAGAGACCGTGGGCGTGGAAGATCGGCAGGGCATGCAGCAGCACGTCGCCCGGCGCAAAGCGCCAGGCCGCGACCAGCGCCCGCGCGTTCGACACGAGATTGCCCTGGGTCAGCATCGCGCCCTTGGATCGTCCGGTTGTCCCCGAGGTATAGAGCAGACAGGCGAGATCGTCCCCGTTGCAGGGCGTGGGCTCCGCCACCTCGGACACGCCGGTCAGCGCTTTGGTAAGGGTGCCGTCGCCATCCGCGTCAAGTGTCAGCATCCCCGCCCCGACCGCCTGCGCGGCGGAGGTCAGAGCGCCCTCGGCCCCCGGGTCCATCACCACCAGCTTCGGCGCGGCGTCCTCGATGAAATAGGTCATCTCGTCGGGTGTATACGCGGTGTTGAGCGGCAGCAGGATCACCCCGGCCCGCACGCAGCCGAGATAGAGCGCCAACGCCTCGGGCGACTTGGCCGCCTGCATCGCGAGCCGGTCGCCCTTGCCCAGCCCCCGGGCGCGCAGCAGCCCTGCCACCCGCGCCGCCCGCCCCGCCATTTCGGCATAGGTCAAGACGCCGCCGCCGGGCAGATGCAGCAGCGGCGCTGCACGATCCGCGCGCACTCCCAACAGCATGTCATAGAGGGGATTGGTCATTCCGTGCTCTCCTGTCTAGCGCTCGCCGGTCCGAAGCCTGACCGTCATCGCCAGGTCTCCGTCCGGTGTCCGCGCCCAGAGGTCGGCGCCCTCCGCGGTCTCCCGCCCTTCGATCCGGAACGCCGCGGTCGCGAAAAGGGGCCGCATCGCCCGGATGTCGAACGAGTTGAGGCGCCGCCCGCCCAGATGCGCGAGCCCGAGATCGACCAGCAGCGTCGCCGTCAGCGGGCCATGGAAAACGAGGCCCGGATAGCCCTCGACCCCGCGCGCGTAATCCGCGTCGTAATGGATGCGGTGGCCGTAGAAGATCAGTGACGAATAGCGAAACAGCAGCACCGGATCGGGCGTCACCACCTCCGAGAAGGCGGCGTCCTCCGGGGCGGGGCGGCCCGGCGGTGGCGCTGCGTCCGGCGCGGGCGGATCGCGATAGACAATGTCTTGTGTCTCTCGCAGCCGGTGCTCGCCGCCCACGGTGAAATCGTGATCCACCGTAACGAAGCAGAGCCGGCCCGACCGCCCCTCCTTCCGCTCCACGCTTCGGATCGTCGATGTCTTGCGAGCGACCTCGCCCAGCCGAAGAGGTTGGGTGATCTCGACCCGGCCCCCGGCCCACATCCGGCGGGGCAGGCCGAAATCGGGGATGAAGCGGCCCAGGCGCTCGTGCCCGTCGGGGCCAAGTTCCGAGGCACGGATGCGCGGGTTGAAATAGAGGTAGTGCCAGAAGGGCGGCAGTGGATCGCCCGGCTTCAGTGTCGCCGGACGGTCCAGCGTCAGCTGCATCAACCTTGCCTGACGCAGGTCGAGGCTGTCCTCGACCGTCTCGCTCCGCCCGATGGCCGCGCGCTCCGCCTCCTCCTCCATGCTCAGCGCCCCTCGAAGCGCGGCTTGCGCTTTTCCGCGAAAGCGCGCTGGCCCTCGCGGTAATCGGCGCTGTCGAAGCAGGCAGCGACCATCGCGTCCACGCGGTCGCGGTCAGGCGCCGGCCGGTCCAACTCCACCAGCGCGGCCTTGACGGCCCGCAAGGTCAGTGGGGCATTCCCCTCCAGCGTCTCGACATAGGCGCCGGTCTCCGCCTCGAACGCCTCCGCCGGGATCACCCGGTCGCAGATTCCCTTGTCCAGCGCCTCCTCCGCGCCCAGCTTGCGTCCCGAGAATAAGAGGTCCGCCGTCACCGCGTGACCCAGTCGCCGCCGCAGCGCGGCCACCCCGTCGAAGCCATAACCCAGACCCAAGCGAGCGGGCGTGATCGCGAAGCGGGAATCGTCGCGCGCGAGCCGCAGGTCGCATCGCAGCGCCAGCGCCAGCCCGCCGCCGACGCAATAGCCCCGGATCAGCGCCACCACCGGCACCGGCAGCATCTCGAGCGCATCCTCGGCCCGTGCGACGGCGGAATTGTAGCGCTCCGCAGAGGCGGCATCGGCCCGCATCTCGCCGAACTCCGAAATGTCGGCTCCGGCGACGAAGGCCCGGTCGCCCTGCCCTTCAACCGTGACGACGCCCAGGTCGTCCTCCCCGGCCAGCCGCTCGCATACGTCGCCCAGAGCCTCCCACATTGCCAGACGCATCGCGTTCAGCTTGCCGGGATTGGCCAGCACGATGGACACCCGCCGCCCCGAGCGCGTCAGGGTCACGCCGCCCTCGGCGAACTGCTCCGTCACGTCCCCGTCCATTGCCCACCCCCGTCCATGTCGATCACCGTCCCGTTGAGATAGCCCACCCGCGGCGAGGCCAGCATCACCGCCAGCGCCGCGACTTCGCCCGGATCGGCCGGGCGGCCATAAGGGAAGCGGGCGGGCTCCACCATCTCGGACCAGCGCGCGGCGTCGCCCAGCTCGGCCTCGGCCTTGCGCTTCATAAAGTCGGTCATCCGGTCCGTGAGGGTCGGCGACGGGTTGATCCCGAAGACCCGCAGCCCCTCCCCCTGTGCTTCGGCCCCCAGTGCCTGGGTGAAGGCGATCAGCGCCGCATTGGCCGCCGAGCCGGAGATGTAGCTGGCGCGATTGGCCCGTCCGCCCATACCGATCACGTTGACCATGGTGCCCGACCCGCGCGCGGCCATGCCCGGCTGGAACAGCTGGCAGAGATGGATGTAGCCGAACACCTTCAGCGCCCAGTCCGACTCTATATCGGCGATCTCCAGGTCGCGCAGCCGGCCGGCCCTGATCGCACCCGCATTGTTGACCAGCACGTCGGGCACGCCGACCGCCTCGGCCAGCGCCACGCGATCCTCGGCGTGCGACAAGTCCGCCGCCCGCACCGCGACCCGGCCGGGCCAGCACGCGTCCAGCGCGATGCGGGTCTCCTCCAGCTGGACGGGGTCGCGGGCGACCAGCGTGACCTCCGCGCCCTCCTCAAGGAACACCTCGGCCACGGCGCGGCCGATACCCTTGGATCCGCCGGTAATCAGCGCGCTCCGGCCTGCGAGTTTAAGGTCCATCGACGCCTCCGGGGTAGTACTGGATTTCGAAGAACACACAGCCGTCGGGCGCGGTGAAGGGGCCATGCTCGGTGCCCGGCGGGCGGCAGGCATAGGCGGGCGGCGCGAAGGTCTCGCCCCCCGCGCCGTCCGCGTCGCAGCCGGTGACCAGCGTACCCGAGAGAAGATAGACCTCCTCCCAGTAGTCATGGACGAAGACGTCCGGCGCTATGGCGCCGGGGCGGAAACGGATCAGCCGTGTGCGAACGCCGATCCCCGCCGCCTCGTCCAGTTCGCCGGACAGCATCTTCTGCTCCACGCCGGGCGCGCCTCCGGGGACCGGCTCCCAGCCGGTCCCGATGTCGAAGGAATGGAAGTCGACGGGTGGTTTGATCGGCATGTCAGGCAATCTCCCTCTAGGGCGTGGTTGCGGCGGACAAGGCGCAGGCCAGGCCCGACAGGTCGGATACGCCGGGCAGGTCCAGAATCGCGGCGGCGAGCCGGTCGGCGGCCTCCGGGTCCACACGCCCATACCGCGCATTGTCGCCGAATTTCGCGCGAATGGCGGCCTCGGACAGCGGCGCCTCCGGATCGCCCGGTGCCGAGGCGCAGCGGGCCGCGGTCCGGCGCCCGTCCGCCCCGGTCACGATCAGCTCGGCACCGTAACGGGCGGGGAAACCCGCGTCGAGATCCGGATCCTCGACGAGCGTGACGCGGTCGCGCAGCGCCGCCACCGCCGCATCGTCGCGCGCCCGGGCGTCGAACGCATCGATCCCCGGCGGCCCGTGGATCAGCGTGACGGCGACCGCGTGTTGCAGGCTGAACCGCGCCTCGTCGTCGGTCTCGGGCCGGGGCGCGTCGCAGAAGGCCAACGCGGCGCCGTAGGTGCGCAGTTCCAACGCATCGGGCGGGCTGCTCAGGCAATCGCGCAGATCCAAGGCGGCGGCGATGGCAGGATGGGTGTGGCGGCAGGCGGGATAGGGCTTGACGCTGACCTCCTCGATGGCCCAGCCGACCGTGGGCGCGGTCAGGGTGGCCATTTCGGCCGCCGGATAGAAGCTCGCGAAGAAACCCAGGCGCCCCGTCAGGATGCGCCGCGGGCCGGTGAAACCCACCGCGCCGAGCCGCGCCGAGAGCACCCCGGCCCTTGCCGCGTGGGCACAGGCGAGTTGCTTGGAGAAGCCCGGCTCCAGCCGACATTGCCAGATCCCCGCGGCCTGCATTGCGGCTTGGGCCAGCGCATCGGCCATACCCTCTTCCGTCAGCCCCTCCAGATCGGCGGCGGCCATCGCCGCGCCGAACACCCCGCAGGTGCCCGAATTGTAGAACGGGGTATATCCGCCCGAGGCCGCGACCCGTCCGATCCGAATGGCCGCCTCGTAGCCGCGCACCACCGCGTCCAGCAGCGAAGCGCCCGTGCCGTCGCCGCGCAGCCCCACGGCCAGCGCGGCGGGACAGACCGTATCGCCCGCATGCAGGATCGCCGCGCGGTGCAGATCGTCCATCTCCAGCACGTTGCCGAGCGCACCAACCGCGAAGGCCGCCTCCTGCGCCGATGTGGCGCGTGAGAGTTCCGCAACGGCATCGTCGAACCCGAGCGCCCGGCCCATTGCCAGTAGGGCGGGCTGCTGGCGCGCGGCCAGCGCGCAGCCCAACCAGTCCAATATCGACAGCCGCGCCCGGTCGCGCGCGGAGGGGTCGACCGGACGGCGGCAGAGCTGGATAAGGGCGGCATCTTGGCTAGTTGCGTCGAGATTATTTTGCATACAGAAAATCCAACCCTGCGCAATCCTTCCGCGATCCGCGGCGGCAAATCAAGTACCAAGAACGGTATATTAAACTCGTTAATGGCGAGTGTGGCCAGACCCATTGAGGCTTCCCATCCCTGCTACGGCAGTAATCTGCATACAAAACTATTGCCATTGATGGTTTTGTGGACATACTCGACCCAGCCTAGCGATCCCGCCAGCGGGGTCCGGCCCGTCGCGCCATCCGACGCCAAGATCGGGACGCGTATGCGACTGATCCTGCCCGTCGCCGGGCGCCCCAACGGGAGACTGAAATGAACCAGGCTGAATTCAACCGTCGTCACGTCATGGCGCTGATCGGTGCCGCCACCGCAACGGGCCTTGCAGGGCCCGCCCGCGCGCAGGACGCGGCGCTCAAGCTCTGGGCACCGGGTATCGCCCGCGTCGGTGCCGAGGACTGGTCCGACATGGAGGCGCAGGCCGGCACCGCGATAAACGCCATCGCCAAATCCGCCCGCGCCGATGAGGCCATCCAGAAGATGGTCGTCGGCGACGGCAACGCGCTCTACGACGCGATGACCGACAATGGCGGCGGCATGGAAGACGCGCTGGCGAGCCAAGGCGCGATCGTGGAACTCGACGTCTCGCGCATCCCGAACTGGTCCAACCTGCTCACCGTTTACGAGGAAGGCGCAACTTCGGGGGACACGATCCGCTCGGACGGCAACGTCTACGGCATTCCCTACATCTCGAACGCCGACAGCCTGGCGTTCAACCACGACGAGATCGGAGAGGAGCTGACCAGCTGGGAGGCGCTGTTCGACAGCCAGTTCCGTGGCCGCGCGGCGATGCAGAACGACTTCGGCCCGACGCTGACTAATACCGCGATCTACCTTAAGCAATCCGGCAAGGGCTCGATCGACAACCCGTCCGACATGACCGAGGACGAGGTCCGCCAGACCTGCGAATTCCTCATCGACCTGAAGAAGAAGGGCCATTTCCGCACCTTCTGGGACGGGGTGCAGAACGGCGCGGACCTGCTTTCGTCCGAAGAGGTGCTGGTCTCGTCCTGCTGGGAGGTGATCCAGATCTTCGCCGCCCGCACCAATGGCCAGGACATTCGGTACGGCACGATGAAGGAGGGCCATCAGGCCTGGAACAACATCGTTATGCTGACCCGCGGCGGTCAGGAGCGCGGGATGGAGGACGCCTTCTATGGCCTGGCGAATGTCTATCTGTCGCCCTGGTTCGGCGCGCGGACCCTGGCGGGCCTGGGCTTCACCCCGCAGATGGAGGGCGTCGGCGAGTACATCGAGGCCAACCCGGACGAGTTCGGCGAGGACGTGAGGGCCGAGCTCGTGGATCGGCTGGCCCGAAAGGCCGCCCGGCGCGAGAACCCGGGCAATTCCTGGCAGAACGTCTTCCCCACCAACATCCGCGCCTATCAGGATTGGTGGGCCCGGGTGCAGGCCGCCTGACGCCCCATGGCCGTCATCACCACGGAACCCGTCAACGGGGCAAGCCCCGTCGGCGCCGCGCGAGAGCCGGTGCGCGAAAAGCTAAGCCGGTGGGTATTCTACCTGCCGCTGGCCTTCATGCTGGTATTCTTCGCAGTCCCGATGGCGATGACGGTCGTCTTCTCGGTCTTCGAGCGGACGATGTTCTGGATGGAGCCCGGCTTCACACTCTTCTCCTACGAGAACTTCTTCTTCTCGGCGCGGCTGGTGAACTTTCTCGAATCGATGAAGTATTCCGCCATCGCGGTGGCGATCTGCTTCGTGCTGGGCTTTCCCATCGCTGTCTTCGTCCGCAGGTCCGTACCGCAGGTGGCGCAGCACCGCGTGATCCTGCTGTTCATCCTGCCCTTCATGGTCTCCGAGATTATCCGCGTCTTTGCCCTGCGCCCGGTCCTGCAGCGCAACGGGCTGTTGAACACGACCCTGCAGAACCTCGGGATCATCGACGAGCCGATCACGGCGCTGCTCTACACCCATACCGGGGTGGTCATCGGCGAGGTGCTGTCCTTCCTGCCCTTCATCGTCTTTTCCGGCTTTCTCGCGATGGAGGCGGTGCCGAAATACATCTTCGAGGTCTGTGATGATCTGGGCGTCGGACCCTGGCGTCGCTTCGTGGACGTGATCCTGCCGCTGGCGGCACCGGGCATCTTCGCGGGATCGGTCTTCATTTTCGTGAACGGGCTTGGCGTCGCGCTTCTGCCGAACATTCTCGGCGGGGCGGGCGCGGTGAATGCCGGTCTGATCGCGACACAGGCGATCACCGCACTCGACTTTCCGCTGGCGATGGCGGTCAGCGCGATCATGATGGCCACGCTGATGACGCTGCTCTGGATCGGTCACCGTCTCTTCGACCTGACCAAGATCCTGACCCCGCTGAGCTGAGGGCGCACAATGAACGACTACGAGAACCCGTGGCTGCACCGCCTCAAATGGGCCTACCTATTGCTGGTGGTTCTGACGCTGATGACCCCGGTCCTCTATGTCATGTACATCTCGTTCAACGCCAACGGCTTCGGGGCGAACGCCTACGACTTCACATGGAAATGGTACGGGCTGATCTTCTCGGATGCGCAGCTTATCGGCGCGCTCCGCTGGACCCTGGCGCTGGCCGTGATCGTGACGGCGATTACGGTACCGATGGCGCTGCTGGCGGCCAAGCACTACAAGTCGGCCAGTAACAAGCTGTTCCCGGTCTTCCTGCTGCTGGCCCCGCTCTTCGTGCCGCCCGACATCCTGGGCTCGGCGCTGCTCGTGTCATTCAAGAACGCGAACTTCGCGCTGGTGTGGCTGGGCGACCGGCTGGGGACGGACCTGTTCGACCCGTGGTTCCGACTGTCTTTCCTGACGGCGACGATCGGATTGGTGATCTACACGATGCCGTACGCCTTCGTGGTCATCCTCATCACCATGGGCCGCTACCGCCCCGAGCAGACCGAGGCCGCGCGGGCCTGTGGCGCCAATGGCTGGCGGGCCTTCTGGGACATCGAGTTTCCCCAGATCCGTCCCGGCGTGTTCTCGGCCTGCGCCTTCACGATCATCCTCGTGTTCAACGAGTACACGCGCACGAGCCTCCTGAAGGGCGGGTTCGATACGTTCACGACCGTGCTTATCAGCCAGATGCTGAACACCGGCATGTCCGGCCAGAGCTACGCCATGTCGGCGCTCGTCAGCTTCGTGGCCATCGCCGTGATCGGCACGATCATCCTCGTCACCCTCGTCCGCTCCGACACGCTGGCGCGCGAGGCGCGCGCAAAGGCGGAGCCTGTGATGTCATGACCAGCGGAGCCTTCCCATGCTAGACACGTCCATCGCGCCCGCCGTCGAGGTGCGCGGCCTCACCAAGCGATATGGCGAGGTCACCGCGCTCCGGGAGGTCAGCCTCTCCATCGCCATGGGCGAGTATTTCGTCCTGCTCGGCCCCTCGGGCGGCGGCAAGACCACGCTCCTACGCGCCATCGGCGGTTTCCACCGCCCCAGCAGCGGCGAGGTGCTGCTGCACGGGCGCGAGGTCGGCCACCTGCCACCGAACAAGCGCCCGACGACGATGGTCTTCCAGGCCTACGCGCTGTTCCCGCACATGAATGTCGCACAGAATGTCGGCTACGGGCTCAAGGTCGCCGGATTGCCGCGCAAGCAGATCGACGACAAGGTCGCGCAGGCGCTGGAGATGGTCAGTCTGTCCGTGCAGTCAGAGCGCAAACCCCACGAATTGTCCGGCGGTCAGCAGCAGCGCGTGCAGCTCGCCCGCGCCTTCGTGCTCGACCGGGACATCCTGCTGCTCGACGAGCCGTTGGCCGCGCTGGACGCGCAGCTTCGCAAGGATATGTGCCTGGAGCTCAAGCACCTGCAGGAGAAGGTCGGCATCACCTTCATCCATGTCACCCACAACCAGGAGGAGGCGATGACCGTCGCCGACCGCATCGCCCTGATCGCCGATGGCGACCTCGTGGAGCATGGCAGCGCGCGCGACATATATCGCGCGCCCGACAAGGCCTTCACCGCCGGTTTCGTGGGCGAGAACAACATTCTGCGGGGTCGCGTGAGTGCCGTCTCAGGCGAGACAATCACCGTGGACGTCGCCGATACGCGGCTGACCGTCGATCGCCGCCGCCTGCCCGTCGCCGAAGGGCAGCAGGTCACTCTCTCGATCCGGTCCGAAGCGGTGGCACTCGCCACCGGCGAGACCGGACCGGAGGGAACGTCGGTCCGGGGCCGCTACGGCGAGTCGGTTTATCTCGGCCTCACCACCTCCCACCGCGTGCGCCTGTCCGACGGGACCGAAATGGTCGCGCGCGAGATTGCCGCCAGCGATGACACCCCCGCCCCCGGCAGCGCCGTCGCGCTGCATTGGGCCCCGGACGCCGTCCGGCTGCACGTGGAGTGACCGAGATGGACTCGAACCCCCGCATCCCCTACCGCCTCTCCACCGACCGTCAGCCGCTCGAGGGACCGGACGGCAAGAACCTGATCGTTCATATCGCGATGAACATCGAATACTGGCCCATCGAGCGTCCGATGCCGCGCGGAATCATCCCCGCGCCCCACGGTGCGCAGCCCGCGCCGCCCGACGTACCCAACTTTTCCTGGGTCGAATACGGGATGCGCAGCGGGATGCCTCGGATGCTGGACATGCTGGCGCGCAAGGGACTGCCGGTCTCGGCCTTCATGAACGCGCAGGTGGCCGATATCTATCCGTCGCTGATGTCCGCCGTCATCGATGCCGGGTGGGAGATTGTCGGCCATGGCTGGTTCCAGCAATCCCTGAAGCAGGCCGAGGATGAGGCCGACGTGATCCGCCGCTCCCTCGACCGGCTCGAACGGGCCGGCGGCACGCGGCCCCGCGCCTGGCTCGGCCCCGGCCTGGGCGAGACCGGAGACACGCCCGATATCCTACGCGCCGAGGGGGTCGAGTTCCTGCACGACTGGGCGCTGGACGACCTGCCGAACTGGATGCGCACGAAACACGGGCCGATGATCGGCCTGCCCTATACGTTCGAGCTGAACGACGTGCCGATCTACGCGATCCAGAACGGGTCGACCGACGAGTACCTCAAGCGCGTCGAGGCGACGTTGGCCACGTTCGAGCGCGAGCTGCGCGACCAGCCCCGCGTGATGACGCTGGCGCTGCACCCCCACATCATCGGCGTGCCCCATGTCGCGCATTACTTCGAGCAGGCGCTGGACCTGCTGATGGCGCGGGACGACACGGTCTTCATGACCTCCAGCCCGATGGGCGACTGGTTCGCCGCCGCCGATCCGGATGGCGCGGAGGCGGTGAGATGACCGAACGCTCGACCGCCCTCCGCTCCCTCAAGGTCCTCGACCTCACCCGCGTGCGTGCGGGCCCAAATTGCTGCCGGGTGCTGGCCGATTTTGGTGCCGACATCATCAAGATCGATGCCCCGGCAGGCAAGGATCCGTCCGCCGGGGTCAGCGGCGCGCGCCACGGCTACGACATGCTGAACCTGCATCGCAACAAGCGGTCCCTTACGCTGGATCTAAAGTCGTACGAGGGCCGCGCGCTGTTCCTGCGGCTGGCCGAAACGGCCGACATCGTGGTCGAGAACTTCCGCCCCGACGTGAAGGACCGCCTGGGCATCGCCTACCGAGACCTCGCCGCGGTGAACCCGCGGATCATCCTCGCCTCGATCTCCGGCTTCGGTCAGGACGGTCCCTATGCGAAGCGTGCCGGGTTCGATCAGATCGCGCAGGGCATGGGCGGGCTGATGAGCGTGACCGGCGATCCGGACGGGCCGCCGATGCGCGCAGGGACCGCCGTCGCCGACCTCTCCTCCGGGCTCTACGCCGCGCTCGGCATCTTCGTCGCGCTGCAGGAGAGGGCGGTCTCCGGCAAGGGCCAATGGGTGCAATCCTCGCTGCTGGGCGCGCAGATCGCGATGATGGATTTTCAGGCCGCCCGCTACCTCGTGGACGGAGAGGTGCCCCAATCCTCCGGCAACGATCACCCCACCGTCACGCCGATGGGTGTGGTCGCGACGAAGGACGGCCATCTCAACCTCGGTGTCGGCAGCGATACGCAGTGGCGCGCCTTCTGCGATCTGATCGAGCGGTCCGATTGGGGCACCGATCCCGCCTATGCCACCAACACCGCCCGGCTGGAACGGCGCGCAGAGCTGTGGGGCAAGCTGGCCCCGATATTTGCGAAACGCACCACCGCCGGCTGGGTCGAGGCGCTGGAAGGCGCCAGCGTCCCCGCCGGGCCGATCTACCGCATGGACGAGGTCTTCGCCGACCCGCAGGTGCGCCACCTCGGCATGGCCGTGCCCGTCTCCCACCCCGTCCGCGGCGAGACCCGTCTCGTCGCCCAACCCGTCCACCTATCGCGCACGCCCGCATCGATCCACGCCCCCGCTCCCGATGCCGGGCAGCATTCCGACGCCATCCTGGCCGAGCTCGGCCTGTCCGAGGACGAGATCGCCGCGCTGCACGACAAGGCCGTCATCTAGAGGATCCCGAATGACCCATCACGATTCCCATGCGATCTCTATGCCCGTGGCGCCGGCCTGGACCGACATCCGCGACGCTGTCGCCCGGCTTTGCGAGGACTATCCGAACGCCTATTGGCTCAAGCTCGACAAGGAGGATGCCTATCCCCACGACTTCGTGCAGGCCCTGACCGAATCCGGATTCCTCGGCGCGCTCATTCCCGAAGAATACGGCGGCTCTGGCCTGCCGCTCGCGGCAGCCGGTGCGGTGCTCGAGACGATCCACGCCAAGGGCTGCAACGCAGCCGCCTGCCACGCGCAGATGTACACGATGGGAACGGTCCTTAAGCACGGCTCCGAGGCGCAGAAGGAGGCATACCTCCCCAAGATCGCCAGCGGCGACCTGCGGCTCCAGGCCTTCGGCGTCACCGAACCCACCACCGGCAGCGATACGACCCAGCTCAAGACGAAGGCCGAGAAGACCGATCGCGGCACCTATGTCGTCAACGGCCAGAAGGTCTGGACCAGCCGGGCCTTCGAGTCTGACCTGATGTTGCTGCTGGCGCGGACCACCCCCATCGACCAGTGCAAGAAGCGCTCCGACGGGATGTCGGTCTTCTTGATCGACATGAACGAGGCCAAGGAGAACGGCCTGTCGCTCAGCAAGATCGACGCGATGATCAACCACAATTCCTGCGAGGTGTTCTTCGACAATGTAGAGATCCCCGCCGACACGCTGGTCGGCGAAGAGGGCAAGGGCTTCCGCTACATCGTCGACAGCATGAATGCCGAGCGCATCCTGATCGCCTACGAATGTATCGGCGACGCGAAGTTCTTCATCGAGAAGGCCTGCGACTACGCCAACGAGCGGCAGGTCTTCGGCAGGCCCATCGGCGCCAACCAAGGCATACAGTTTCCCATCGCCCAAACCTACGCCCAGGCGCAGGCGGCCGAACTGATGGTGGCCAAGGCCGCCACGCTTTACGACGTGGGCGAGACTGCCGGCGCCGAGGCGAACATGGCCAAACTCCTGGCCGCCGACGCATCCTGGGCCGCGGCCGAGGTCTGCATGCAGGTCCATGGCGGCTTTGCCTTCGCCCGCGAATACGGAATTGAGCGGAAGTGGCGCGAGGCGCGGCTCTACCAGACGGCGCCGATCTCCAAGAACATGATCTTCGGCTATCTCGGCCAGCACGTTCTCGGCCTGCCACGCAGTTATTGACCCTGAGGCAGTCCGGAGCACAGTGTGCACGCGCCACGCGCGCGACGAAAATGACGGGCACAGGCCCGCGACGACGACCACAAACGCGCCGCAACCAACGGGAGTACGACATGAAGACCCTCAGAACCCTGACCGCCGCCACCGCCCTGGCGTTCGGCCCCGCTGCCGCCTTCGCCCAGACGACCTGGGACATGGCGACACCCTATCCCGAGTCCGAATTCCACACCCAGAACATCCTGCAATTCGCCGAGGACGTCTCCGAGGGAACCTCGGGCGATCTCAACATCACGGTTCATTCCGGCGCCTCGCTGTTCAAGCACCCCGAGATCAAGCGCTCGGTCCAGAACATGCTGGTACCGATGGGCGAGGTGCTGATGGCCAACCTCTTCAACGAGGACCCGATCTTCGGCGCCGACAACATCCCGTTCATCGCCACAACCTACGAGAGCGCCAAGGCGCTGTGGGATGCGCAGCGCCCGCTGGTCGAGGCGAAGCTGGCCGAGGACGGCATCCGCCTGCTCTATGCCGTGCCGTGGCCGGGCCAAGGGTTCTATACCAACACGGAGCTGACCTCGGGCAGCGATCTCGAGGGGATGCGTTTCCGCACCTACAACGCCACGACCGCGCGAATGGCGGAACTGCTGGAGGCGTCGCCCACGACGATCGAAGCGGTCGAGATCCCGCAGGCCTTCTCGACCGGCATCGTCGACGCCATGGTCACGTCGGGCGCGACGGGCGTGAACACCAAGGCCTGGGACTTCACCGGCGAGTTCTACGATCTGCAGGCCTGGCTCCCCAAGAACATGATCATCGTCAACGAGACCGCGTTCTCGGGCCTGTCCGAGGACCAGCAGCAGGCCGTGCTCGACGCCGCCGCCGCCGCCGAGACCCGCGGGTGGGAAATGAGCGAAGAGGTCGCCAGCTCCTCGGTGGCCACACTGGGCGAGAACATGACGGTCCGGGAGGTCCCCGAGGCCCTGATGTCCGACCTCTCGGCGGTCGGCGAGACCATGGCGACCGAATGGGCCGCGAGCGTCGGCAACGACGCCCAGATCATCCTCGACGCGGTGAAGTGATCCGCATCCCCCTGCTCTGCGCAGCCGCTCCGATGGAGCGGCTGCCACATCCCCGACGCCTGGACGGTCGGCCCCGATGCTGACCCGCGCGCTCGATGCGATCTACCGCGGCGCGGGCGTGCTGGCCGGCCTGTTCCTCGTGGCCATCTGCGTGATCGTCTGCGCCCAGATCGTCGCCCGCCAGTTCGACGCGATCATCCCTTCGGCCGACCAGTTCGCAGGGTTCTGCCTCGCTGCGACCTCGTTCCTCGGCCTCGCCTGGAGCTTCCGGAGCGGAAGCCACATCCGCGTGACCCTGTTCGTCCAGGCCCTGTCAGGCACCGGACACCGGATCATGCTGATCCTGGCGCTGGCGATCGGGGCCGCCATCACGGGCATCCTGGCCTGGCACACCGTCCAGATGGTCGTGCAGAACTTCACACGCGGAGAGGTGACCTCGGGGCTGGTGCCGGTCCCGCTCTGGCTGCCGCAGAGCGGCATGGCCATCGGCCTGACGCTGTTTGCGGTCGCCGTCTGCGAGGATCTCGTCCGCGTCGCCATGGGCAATGCGCCGATCTTCGAGAGCGCGGAGGAAGACCTGTCGAAGGGCAGCCTCGACGGATCGACCGATCCGTGACCCTCTCCCCTGCCCCGCGCCCCGACCGCCCCGTCGGCTGACACGAAGGACCTGATGATGGACCCCAATTTCGTCTCGCTCGTCCTGATCGGGCTTATGCTGATCCTGCTCGCCCTGGGGATCTGGGTCGCCCTCGCCCTGACCATCGTGGGATTCCTCGGGATTGCCCTGTTCACCAATGCCCCCGCGGGCGCGATCATGGCGACGACGATCTGGGGGCAATCCTGGTCTTGGGCGCTGACCGCCCTGCCCCTCTTCATCTGGATGGGAGAGATTCTCTACCGGACCCGCCTCGCCGCCAACATGTTCCGCGGCCTCGCTCCATGGATGAGCGGGCTGCCGGGGCAACTCCTGCACGTCAACGTTGTCAGCTGTGGCCTGTTTGCGGCCGTATCCGGCTCTTCGGCGGCGACCACCGCCACCATCGGCCGGATCACGATCCCCGAGCTGGAAAAGCGGAACTACGACCAGAGGATGATCGTCGGCAGCCTTGCGGGCTCGGCGACGCTGGGCTTTCTGATCCCGCCCTCCATCATCCTGATCGTCTATGGTGTTGCGGCCGAGGTCTCGATCAGCCGCCTTTTCATCGCCGGCATTCTGCCTGGGCTGATGCTGATGGGGCTGTTCATGGGCTACATCATGCTGTGGTCGGTCCTTCACCGGGACCGCATTCCGCCTCCCGAGCCGCGGGTTCCGTTCATGGCGCGGATCCGGGCGACCGCGGGGCTGTTCCCGATGCTGGGCCTGATTGTCCTGGTAATCGGGTCGATATACGCAGGCTTCGCCACACCGACCGAGGCGGCGGCGGTGGGCGTCGTCGGCGCCCTCATCCTGTCGACGGTCAGCGGTACGATGTCCTGGAGATCCTTCGCCGACAGCGTGGAGGGGGCGACCAAGACGACCTGCATGGTCACGCTCATCCTGGGCGGTGCCGCCTTCCTGTCGGTCGCGATGGGCTTCACCGGCATCCCGCGCACCCTGGCGACTTGGGTCGGCTCGTTCGAACTGAGCCAGTTTCAGCTCCTTCTGGCGCTGACGGTACTTTTCGCCGTGATGGGCTGTTTTCTCGACGGAATCTCGATCGTGGTGCTGACCGCGTCGGTAATCATGCCAATGGTGCAGGCCGCCGGGATCGACCTGATCTGGTTCGGGATCTACCTGGTCGTCGTGATCGAGATGTCGCAGATCACGCCGCCGGTCGGGATCAACCTCTTCATTCTGCAGGCCATGACGCGCCACGACCTCCTCGCCGTCGCGCGGATGGCGTTCCCGTTCTTCCTTGTGCTGGTGCTGGCGACGTTCCTGCTGATCCTCTTTCCGGAAATCGCGACATTCCTGCCGACGCTGATGACGCGGGGATAGGCGCGCGGAATAGAAGGAGCCGATAGACGACGACGTCATGGGTACGCACGCCGCGATTTACCGGCAGGATAGTTTCTCCCTCCAACGCGGAGAAGAAGGCCGTCATCGCGGCCTCCGCCCAGCTGCGCTCCATTAAGGCGAAGATCACCGTTTCGGTGCGCATCGGATGCCCTTGCGGAACGTGGCGATCAGGACCGTCGGTGTCGGGAAATTGCCCCTTTTCGATCTTACGAAACAGGAAGCGGCGTAGGTATGGCGTCCCGCGGTATTCGGCCTCATGAGACCGTATCGCTTGGGCTAACCGATCTTCTGCGATCATGATGTGGTTCACGCCGTCGACGGGGGTGCCGTCGGACATGTCCGCACCGAGTGCCATCCGGGACCGGTTCTGGAAACCCAGACGCTGGACCAGATTTATGCTGGTGCTGAACAGCTAGGCTCAGGACTCATGCCCGGAAGATCACGGTTGCCGCGAGAGCGATTGCAGAGAGGAAGACGGTGGGAGACCTGTCGTATCGGGTCGCCACGCGTCGCCAGTCTTTCAGACGTCCGAACATGATCTCGATCACTGCCCGGCAGTGCATCGCGCAGCGATGTCACGAGAGGGGCGGTTGCGTTTCCGGTCCCGTCGCTTGTCGTATTTGATTGGTTTTCCGCGAGACCTTCGCCCGGGATCAAACAACTATCCCCTTGTCGGCAAGGGCCTCGCGAAACCAATCCGCGTCATACCCTCGATCGCCCAGCAGCCAGTCTGAGACTGGGAGGCTGCTCACCAGTGCCCTGGCACCGGTGTAGTCACTAACCTCCCCGGCGGTCATGAAGAACCGGATCGGCCGCCCGATTGCATCCGTGACGGCATGCAGCTTCGTGTTCATGCCGCCCTTCGTCCGCCCTATCAGACGGCCACGCCCCCCCTTTTTCGCCCGCAGGCCGGAGGCCGTGCGATGCGCTTTGAGGTAGGTAGCATCGATGGAAATCGCTCTGCCGTCGGGAGCTTTCGCCGCAAGCCCCGTCATGATCCGGGCGAACACCCCCATATCGCTCCACCGCTTCCAGCGGTTGTAGAGCGTCTTGTGCGAGCCATACTCTTTGGGCGCATCGCGCCGGCGCAAACCTTTGCGGCTGACGAAGATAATCCCGCTGAGAACACGTCGATCATCAACGTGCGGCACCCCATGGCTCTTGGGGACGTACGGTCGAAGCCGTGCCATCCGCGCTTCGCTCAGCCAGTACAAATCGCTCATGTCATACCCCTGAATTTCAGGGGCTCCAAGCAGGCAGCATCGGCAATCACAACAAAATCAATGGGTCCTGGGCCTAAAGAAGCGTTCGGCTCCCCGATCTTTCCGCTTTCGGACTTGTAGGGAAGCGAGCGCCTCGACGGAGTGATCTCACCCTCCTGCACCGGACGAAAATTGCCGTGAGCTGCGCGGAATCGCGCGGGTGCGCGGAACGGGATCGGTTGCTATTCCGTGATCCGCTGGCGTGACGCTCCGGGAGGGGTGATGGACGAAGTTGGACAACGACCGGCCGCGTCTGCGAGCAGCAAGCTCGAAGATATGCGCAGGGTGCTGGAACTGGATCTTGTGCTGGGTCGGCTTCGGCCGCGCGAACGGTTGGTCGAGGACGAGCTGATGGCCCGGTTCGGCGCCAAGCGGCACGTGGTGCGTTCCGCGCTCGCGGATCTCGAACAGATGGGTCTCGTGGATCGGCGGCCCAACAAGGGGGCGATGGTTCGCGAATACAGCGCTGCGGAGGTGGAGGATATCTACGCGTTTCGATCCGATCTCCATCGACTTGCCGTGGCCCGGATGTCCCTGCCGTTCGATCCGGATACTCAGGACCGGTTGACCGGCCTCGCCATGAACCACGAGGCGGCGGTCGCGGCCCGTGATCTGTCGTCGGTCATGCTTTACGATAACGCGTTCCACGAGCTCATCTTCGACCAGTGCGGCAACGGCGTCATGGCGGATGCGATCCGACGTCTGGCTTGGAAGAGCCATGCGATCAGGTCTTATCGCGTGAATGACCCGGTCATGTTGCGGCAGGCGGCATCGGAGCATCGGTTGATGATCGATGCCATCGCCGCGGGTGATAGGGCGGAACTGGCGGCTTTGTGCGAGCGGCATATTCTTCCGTCCAAGGAAATCTATCTGCGGGATCTGTCCGTCACCCCTTTCCGAGGGTCCGCCGGGAATTGATGGCGTGACGAGGTATCAGGTTGCCGGAGTGACGGGATCGAACATCGTCTCGCGTTCTCAGAACCGGATGCCGGAGTGGCATCAGGCCTGCCTACCGACCTCCGCGACCGGAAAGCATAGCGCCCGATCCACGCCCCCCTGAATGCCGAGGTGGGAAATCGGCGCCGACCGCGCGCTGTCATCGAACCGTCGCGGGACCGTCATGCGGCTTTTGCGCGGGCCCGTCATCCGCCGTCCGGACACGGGACGGGATCCGCCGATGCTGACGATAGAGCGCCTGACAAAACGGTTCGGCTCCGCCACGGCGGTCGATGCCGTGTCGCTGGAGGTGGATCGGCCCATGATGATCGGCGTGATCGGTCGGTCGGGGGCGGGGAAGTCCACGCTGCTCAGGATGCTGAACCTCCTGGAGCGGCCAAGTGATGGCCGGATCGTCTTTGGTGGTCGTGACCTGACCGCCCTCCGCGGGCGCGAGGCCCGCAAGTGGCAGGCCGACTGCGCAATGATCTTCCAGCAGTTCAATCTCGTGCCGCGGATGGATGTGGTCTCCAACGTCCTTCACGGCACGCTCAATCGCCGGGCCACCACCCGGGCCCTCTTCGCGCTCTGGCCTCGCGCGGACATCCATCGCGCCATCGACATCCTGGCCCGTCTGGGCATCGAGGATCACGCGGCGAAACGGGCCGAGGCCCTGTCCGGCGGTCAGCAGCAGCGCGTGGCCATCGCCCGCGCGCTCATGCAGGACCCGAAGATCATCCTCGCCGACGAGCCCATCGCGTCCCTCGATCCAATGAACGCGCAGGTCGTGATGCAATCCCTTCGCGACATCCACGAGATCGATGGCCGGACCATCATCTGCAACCTTCACACGCTGGATACCGCCCGTCGTTACTGCGATCGCGTCATCGGCATGCGCGCGGGCCGGGTCGTCTTCGACGGCACCCCGGAGCAGCTGACGACCGGCGTGGCTCGCGACATCTACGGCGCCGGGGCGGACTTTTCCGAAGCCGCGACCAGCACCGACATCCGAAACACCAAGACGGCGGCCGGACGCGCGATCCATAGCGCCGAAGCCGCTGTCTGAGGCTGTAGCCGCCCCGTCCGGGGCATCCTCAACTCCAAGGAACAGAACCATGACCAAGATCCTGCTGGCCCTTGCCGCAACCACCGCCCTGACCGGTGCCGCCTTCGCCGACACCCCTAAGGTCACCGAGTTCAATATCGGCGTGCTCGGCGGCGAGAACGCCCAGGACCGCATGAGCGCCAATCAGTGTCTGGCGGATCACGCCAGCGAAGCGCTCGGCGGGGCGGACGTCAACATCTTCACCCCGGCCGACTATAACGGCGTGATCCAGGGCCTGCTGGGCGGGACGCTCGACATGGCCTGGCTCGGCGCATCCGCCTACGCCGCCATCTACCTGCAGGACCCGGAAGCGGTCGAGCCGGTGCTGGTCAAGACCAACCTCGACGGATCCTTCTCCTACCATTCCATCGGCTTCGCGCGCGCCGACAGCGGCATCGCGTCTCTCGACGATATGAAGGGCAAGGTGTTCGGCTTCGGCGACCCGAACTCTACCTCCGGCTACCTCATCCCCTCCGTCGAAATCCCCGAAGCCACCGGCGCCACCATGGAGGACGGCGACTTCTTCGGAGAGGTCAAGTTCACCGGCGGCCACGAACAGACCATCGTCGCCGTCGCCAATGGCGACGTGGATGGCGGCGTGACCTGGGCCGACGGTCTGGGCGATTGGGAGGACGGCTACAATTCGGGCGCGCTTCGCAGGGCGTCGGATTCCGGGATCGTCGACATGAACGATCTGGTCGAAATCTGGCGGTCAAACCCGATCCCCGAAGGGCCGGTCGTCCTCCGCTCCTCCCTCCCGGACGATGTGAAGGCCACGATGACCGAGCTCGTCGCCGACCTGATCGAGACGGATGCCGACTGCGCCTATGGCGTCGCGGCCGGCGAGACCGCGGGGTTCGAGCCGATCACCCACGAAGCCTACGAGACCATCGTGGAAGTGCGCCGTCGCGAAATCGGCGGCTGAACGGCCCGGTCGGGCAACTCCGGCGGAGCGCCCGGATACTTTTGGCGTGTTCCCCGACGGGGACGCACCGGGGCGGGGTCCTTCGATCCCGCCCGTCTGTCAGGAGAGGGTCGACCGTGACCGCCGCAACCACCGACATCCGCGTCACCTATCTGGGAGAACTTCGAACCAAGCGCCTCTGGAACGGCGTCTCGCTCCTCCTGTTCGTGCTGATTCTCGTCGCGGGGTTCCTCACGGCCAATGACCGGAATGCGGGCGGGTTCCTGCAGGGCATCGGTAACGTCTTCGACTTTCCGGCCGACGTCATCTCCGAGGCGATCGAACGGGCGCCCGAACTGCCCGGGTTCCTGTGGGAGTACCTGCCGTCGCTGATGGAGACGGTGAACATCGCTGCGGCGGCAACGCTCACGGGTGCTCTGGCCGGCGGCGCGCTCGCCTTTCTCGTAACCCGCGGCCTCGCCCCGTCGCGGTGGATCATCGCACCGATCCGCCGCGTGCTCGACACGTTGCGGGCGATCCCGGAGATCGTCATAGCACTCGTTCTGATCTTCGTTCTCGGCGGCGGTCCCGCGCCTGCGATGATCGCCATCGCGCTGCACACGACCGGGGCACTCGGAAAGCTCTTCTCCGAGGTGGCCGAGAACGCGCCGAGCGGAGCTGTCGAAGGGCTTCATTCGGTGGGCGCGAGCTGGGGTCAGCGGATGCTCTTCGGTGTCCTGCCGCAGGTGGCTCCGAACTGGCTGAGCTACACCCTTCTCCGGTTCGAGATCAATATCCGCGCGTCGGCCATCCTCGGCTTCGTGGGCGCGGGGGGCATCGGCTACGACCTGCGGAACGCGATGTCCTGGGGGCCGGGGCGCTTTGCCGAGGCGGCCGCCATCTTCCTTCTGCTCTTCGCGACCATCGTTCTGGTCGATCAAATCGGGGGCGCCATCCGCGAACGCCTAACGAAGGGGGCCGCGCTGTGACCGACATGGCCGCACGATACGCCGCCGCCGACCGCGGCTTCGCCAAAGCACGGCTCTGGCTGATCGGGATGCCGCTTCTGGCGCTGACTTACCTTGCCTACATCTTCTTCGCCTTCGAAGGCCCCGACCTTCTCCGGACCGCCAATGGCGAGAACGGACGTATCCTCCTCGCCGACGCGGTCAGCCACAAGGTTCACGTGACCCGCGACAACGGCGACGGATCCCTGGAGATCGCCATCGAAGGCGAGCGCAAGGGCCGCTATCCGACAGGAGAAGCGCCCGGTTGGGTCACTCTGGGCGAGCGGACGTTGATCGACCTCGGCGACGGCCATGTCGTGACGTTCGGGCCGGGCAACCTGACTATCTACGAGGTGCCGGGATACGGGAAAGTGACGGCGCGGCCGTCCCGCAGCGCCGGGGCCAACGTGACCCTGCCGCCCGGCGAGACGCCCGGTTGGATCAACGCCAGCCGCAACCGCGTCGTCGTGACGACCGAGGCGGGGCGCCTGACCGTGACCCGCAACCGGACGGAGGTGTTCCGCTACTTCGCGGGGTGGGAGCTGTTCTTCTTCACCCTCGACAGTCCGTTTCACGGCATGGGTCCGACCGCGCTCGCCACCGCCGCAATATCGGGTCAGGCGGGGGCGATCTGGCACGATTTTTGGACCAATGCCATGTGGCGTCACGGCGAAGTCGCCTGGGCCCTGTTCGAGACGATCCTTATGGCCTTTCTCGGGACCGCCGGGGCCGCCATGATCGCGCTGCCGCTGTCGTTCCTCGCCGCCAGGGGTTTCTCTCCGCTGCTGATCGTGAAGTTCGTCTCGCGGCGGCTGTTCGATTTCCTGCGCGGGGTCGACGGTCTGATCTGGACCATCGTTCTCAGTCGGGCGTTCGGACCCGGTCCCCTGACCGGCACGCTGGCGATCCTGCTCACGGATACGGGCACCTTCGGAAAGATGTTCTCCGAAGCGCTCGAAAACGTCGACCGTCGCCAGATCGAGGGCGTCCGGTCCACCGGTGCGGGTCCGTTGCTGCGCGCCCGGTTCGGGGTCATCCCGCAGCTTCTGCCGGTCCTTCTCGCGCAGGTGCTCTACTACCTCGAGTCCAACACCCGGTCCGCCACCGTGATCGGCGCCATCACCGGCGGTGGCATCGGCCTTCTGCTGACGCAGGCGATCATCACCCAGAAGGATTGGGAGGAGGTGAGCTACTACATCCTCCTCGTGGTGCTGATGGTGTTCGCCATGGACAGTATCAGCGGCTGGTTGCGGCGCAGGTTAATCAATGGCTAGCCGCGCTTTCGTCCGCCGATGGGCTCCATGCCGAGACTGAATGCCGATATCCCCTTCCTGCATACGGAGGTGGAGATCACCGACGATTGCAGCTTCGGCCGCTACGTCGAGATCGGACGGGGCAGCCGGATCGCGCATTCCTCGTTCGACGACTATGCTTATTGCGACCGCTATGCCGACATCGCGAATGCCCGGATCGGCAAGTTCTCGAACATCGCCGCCTTCGCCCGGATCGGCGCCACGGACCATCCGATGGAGAAGGCGTCGCTGCATCATTTCCTTTATCGGTCCGGCGATTACTGGGACGGGGCGGAGCGTGACCATGCTTGGTTCGCCCATCGCCGGACCCGTATCGCCACGCTGGGCCACGACACCTGGATCGGCGCGCAGGCGCAGGTGAAGCCGGAAATATCCATCGGACACGGTGCGGTAATTGCCGCGGGTGCTGTGGTGACGAAGGACGTTCCGCCTTACTGGATCGTCGCGGGCGTTCCTGCGAAACCGCTCCGCAGACGTCTGCCGGAACCGATAGCCGAACGTCTCATGACCCTCGAATGGTGGGAGTGGGACCACGCCATCCTGCACGACCGGCTGCACGATTTCCGCAGCCTGTCCGCCGAGGATTTTCTCGACCGTTACGAGGGAGACACGCCGTCGTCGTGATCCAGCGTCAGCGTGATCCTGTCCCCGGCGAAATGGGTGATCCCGTGCTCCACCGGCACGCCGTCGAGATCCGCGTTCACCGCTTCCGACATCAGCAGGGGCGCGCCGGGCGCGAGGTTCAGATGCCCCGCCTCCACCGGCGATGCCGCCACCGCGCTGATCCGGGTAGAGATGCGCACGTAGTCGGGTACGCCGCAGGCGGCGAGCGCGCGGGTGACGGAGCCGTATTCCTCCAATGCCGCGGGCAATCCCGGCAGGCGCAGGGCGGGATAGAGCGACCGGAACATCGCGACCGGCGCGTCATCGGCCAGGGCAAGCCCCTCCTGCACATGCACCGGCTCGCCGGTCCGGAGGTGCAGAACCTCAGCCTCCCCGGCGCTTGAGGGCCGGGTTTCCGATGACAGGACGCGCTTGCCGGGAACCCGCCCGGCGGCCTCCATCGACCGACGGAAGCGGACACGGGCGCCGATGGGATAATCCGTCGGAACCGCCGCAACGAATGCGCCCGCGCCCCGTCGTGTCCGGACGAGCCCGTCGGAGACCAACGCGGCGAGCGCCCGACGGATCGTATGCCGGTTCACGCCGAAGCGTGCAGCCAGTTGTGCCTCCGTCGGAAGGCGGTCGCCGGGCGCACGCATGCCGCCTGCGATCTCCGCGCGCAGGGCGGCGGCGATCGTCGACCAGACGGTGCCGGATGTCATCGAAACGTCACTGGCGTCGCTCATGGGATTTGTATAGTTGTTGATTCATAAGTTGTCGAGTAGTCGAGGCCCGAATGGAACGCAGGGAGTGGATGGGATTGCTGGGCCGGACCAAACCCGCGGCCTTGCGGGACGCCATCGTTCCGCTGGGGGAGATGCCGTCTCCCGACTGGCTGCGCCGACCGGAGACGGGAAGCGTCATGGTCCGCGGCCGCATCGGCGGCACCGGGTCGCCGTTCAATCTGGGGGAGGTGACGGCCACGCGCTGCGCCCTTCGCACCGAAGGTCGTGACGGTCACGCGATGGTGCAGGGGCGGGACGCCGACCATGCCGCCCGCGCCGCCTGGATCGACGCGCTGATGCAGGGACCGCGCGCCGACGAGGCTCAGCGCCTCGTCCTCGATCCCCTCGCCCGCGCCGAGGCCGAACGCCGCGACATCCGCGCCCGCAAGGCCGAGGCGACCCGCGTGGATTTCGAGACCATGGTGCGGGGAGAAGACTGATGCAGCCCGCCTTCGCCGATCCCCCCGCCGACAGCGCCCGCGCATTCCGCAGAATCCTGCAGGCTATGGCCCGCCCGGGCACGATCCACCATATCGACGCTCCGGCTCCACCGGGCCTGTCCCCCGCCGCCGCCGCGACGCTTCTGGTGCTGGCCGATCCGACCACACCCGTCTGGATCCGCACGGGCCGCGACTGGCTCGTCTTCCACACCGGTGCGCCGATCACCGAGGCGCGCGCGGACGCGGCCTTCGCCGTCGGGACATGGGACGATCTCCTGCCGCTCGAAGACTGGCCCATCGGTACGCCGGACTACCCGGATCAAAGCGTGACATTGATCGTAGATGTCCCAATTCTCGACGCACCCGGTTCGCGCCTCACCGGACCCGGCATCGAAAGCGAGGCATGGCTTCCTCTGCCCGACCCCGCGGCACTGGCGGCCAATGCGGCTCTTTATCCGCTCGGGTTCGACCTGATCCTGACCTGCGGTACCCGGCTCGCCGCTTTGCCCCGCTCCACCCGGATCGACCTTGGGGAGGACGCCTGATGTATGTCGCGGCCAAGGGCGGGGAGGAGGCCATCGCCGCGGCGCATGGTTGGATGGCCGAGGAACGACGTGGAACCGGAGCGCTCGTCGATACCGATCAGATCGTCTCGCAACTCGCCCTGGCCGTCGCGCGCGTGATGTCCGAAGGCTCGCTCTACGATCCGGACCTGGCCGCTCTGGCGGTCCGTCAGTCGCGCGGCGACCTGATCGAGGCGGTCTTCCTGATCCGCGCCTTCCGCACCACCCTGCCCCGCCTGGGCGCGTCCCGTCCCATCGATACCGGGAGGATGGCGTGCGAACGCCGGGTCTCGGCCACGTTCAAAGACATTCCGGGCGGTCAGGTCCTCGGTCCGACTTTCGACTATACCCACCGCCTCATCGACTTCGCCGAAGCCGCGGGCGTGAATTCCGCCGCCATGGCGGCAACCGCTCCCCAGATGCGCCCGCGGGTGGCCGATCATCTCGATCGCGAGGGCCTGCTGCGGGCGGAACCCCGGGACGATGCGACGCCCCCCGACCTGACCCGGACGCCGCTGGAGCTTCCGGCAGATCGAGCCCTCCGCCTTCAGGCGCTTGCCCGCGCCGACGAAGGGTTCCTGCTCGGCCTCGCCTATTCGACTCAGCGAGGCTACGGGCGGACCCACGCCTTCGTCGGAGAGCTTCGCATCGGAACCGTGGAGATCGAGCTGGACATCCCGGAGCTGGGGTTTGCCGTCGCCTTCGCCGAGATCACCGTGACCGAATGCGAGACGGTGAACCAGTTCACCGGCTCGAAGTCCGAGCCGCCGCAATTCACCCGCGGCTACGGCCTGACGCTCGGAGCTTGCGAGCGGAAAGCGATCTCCATGTCGCTGGTGGACAGGGCGCTGCAATGGCGCGAACTGGGCGAGGATTTCGTCGGCGCCCCCGCACAGGACGAGGAGTTCGTCCTGGCCCATGCCGACAACATTCAGGCGACCGGTTTTCTCGAACATATCAAACTGCCGCACTACGTCGATTTCCAGGCGGAGCTGGAGTTGATCCGACGCCTCCGACGGGAGACCGACACGATGACGGAGGCGGCGGAATGACCGACTACAACTTCGCCTATCTCGACGAGCCGACGAAGAAGATGATCCGGCGCGCGATCCTCAAGGGCCTTGCCGTCCCGGGATATCAGGTGCCCTTCGCGAGTCGCGAGATGCCGATGCCCTACGGTTGGGGCACCGGCGGGGTGCAGGTGACGGCGGCCTGCCTGACGCCGGAAGATACGCTCAAGGTCATCGATCAGGGGGCGGACGACACGACCAACGCGGTCTCGATCCGCTCCTTCTTCGCGCGTGTGGCCGGTGTGGCGACGACCACCCGGACGGTCAAAGCCTCGATCATCCAGACCCGACACCGCATCCCCGAAGCGCCGCTGCGCGAGGATCAGATCCTCGTCTATCAGGTGCCGATCCCCGAACCCCTGCGTTTTCTCGAACCGCGCGAGACGGAGACGCGCCGCATGCACGCATTGGAGGAATACGGGCTGATGCACGTCAAGCTCTACGAGGACATCGCGCGACACGGGGCCATCGCCACGTCCTACGCCTATCCGGCGCTGGTGAACGGGCGTCACGTCTTCGACCCCTCGCCGATCCCGCGCTTCGACAATCCGCGGCTGGAAAGCCCGGCGATCCAGCTCTTCGGGGCGGGCCGGGAACAGCGCATCTACGCCATCCCCCCGCATACGAAGGTCGTGAGCCTCGATTTCGACGATCACCCTTTCGAGGCGTCCAAGGCCCCGGGCATCTGTGCCCTGTGCGGCGCGGACCACACCTATCTGGACGAGATCGTCGCAGACGATGCGGGGACGCGACGGTTCCAATGCTCGGACACGGATTACTGCGCGGAGCGACGGGCATGAACGCGATCGACATTCCCGACACGCCGCTCCTGACGGTGCGGGGCCTGTCGAAGTTCTACGGTTCCCGCATGGGCTGCGAGGGGATCGACCTCGACCTCTGGCCCGGCGAGGTGCTCGGCATCGTCGGCGAGAGCGGATCGGGAAAGTCGACCTTGCTCTCCTGTCTGGCGGGGCATCTGGACACCGATGGGGGGAGCGTCAGCTATGCAGGCACGGACGTGCTCTCCCTGCCGGAACCGGCACGGCGCAGGCTCTCACGGACCGAATGGGCGTTCGTCCATCAACACGCCCGGGACGGGCTCCGGATGAATGTCAGCGCGGGGGGCAACGTGGGCGAGCGTCTCATGGCCGGGGGCGCCCGGCACTACGGGGAAATCCGAAAGATGGCGGAGGACTGGCTGGAGCGGGTGGAGATCGACCCTTCCCGCGTCGACGACCGGCCGTCACAATTCTCTGGCGGGATGCAGCAACGCCTCCAGATCGCCCGCGGCCTCGTGACCGGTCCGAAACTGGTTCTGATGGACGAGCCCACGGGGGGCCTCGACGTGAGCGTTCAGGCCCGCCTTCTCGACCTGTTGCGCGGTCTGGTGAGGCGTATGGGACTTCTCGGCCATCGTCGTAACGCATGATATCGGGGTCGTCCGCCTGCTGGCGGATAGGCTGATGGTGATGAAGGACGGGCGCGTTGTGGAGACGGGATTGACGGATCGGGTTCTCGACGATCCCCAGCATGCCTACACGCAACTTCTAGTCAGCTCGGTCCTGCCGACATGATCCGGGTCGCGGGGTTGTCCAAGGATTTCGTCCTTCACAACCAGGGAGGCGTCGCGATCCCCGTGCTCCGGAACGCATCCCTGACGGTCGCGCCGGGGGAATGCGTCGCGCTCACCGGCGCATCTGGAGCGGGAAAATCGACGCTCCTGCGCCTGTTGCAGGGGAATTACGCACCGGGCGGAGGGTCGCTGGTCGTCGGCGGGCTGGATCTCGCCACGGCATCCGCCCGCGAGGTCTCGAGCCTGCGACGCGCGACGCTTGGCTACGTGTCCCAGTTCCTGCGAGTCGTGCCTCGGGTTCCTGCTATCGACGTGGTGGCCGAGCCGCTTATCGCTCTCGGGACGTCGGAAAAGGAAGCGCAGAACAAGGCGGCGTCACTCTTGACGCGGCTGAACCTGGCCGAGCGGCTCTGGTCCCTGTCGCCGACGACGTTCTCGGGTGGGGAGCAACAGCGGGTCAACATCGCACGGGGCTTCGTCCATCCCTATCCCGTCCTTTTACTGGACGAGCCAACGGCGTCGCTCGACCCGGTCAACGGTGCGCGGGTCTTGGAACTGATCGTTGAGGCTAAGGCCCGGGGCGCGGCCATCGTCGGGATATTCCACGACCGGCAGGCGCGGGAGGCGGTTGCCGACCGGGAAGTGGACGTCGCGGATTTCGCCCCATGAGCCGCGCAGAGCCCCTCGCCCCGCGCCTCGTCGCGATCGTCGGACCCTCCGGGGTGGGCAAGGACAGCCTGATCGCGGGCCTCGCCGCGGCGGACCCGCGCTTGCGCCCGATCAGGCGTGTGATCACGCGCCCCGCCGACGGGACCGAGCCGTTCCGAAGTGTGACAATGGCAGAATTCCGGGACCTCGTGGCCGCCGATGCGCTCCTCCTGCATTGGGAAGCCCACGGCCTCCGCTACGGCGTCCCGCGCGCGGAACTGGACGCGCTGGCCGACGGGCAGACCGGATTGGTGAACCTGTCGCGAGGCATTCTGAACGATGCGGCGGCGCTGGCATCCCACCTGATCGTCCTGTCGGTCACCGCCCCGGCCGATGTCCTTGCGCAACGCCTCTCCCGGCGCGGTCGCGAATCCGCAGCCGATATCGCGGCCCGCCTTGCCCGGCCCAGGCCGAACCAGCCGGAAGGTGTGACGGTCGTTCGTATCGACAATGGCGGATCGCTCGCAGAGGCCGTGGGGAGTGCCATGGCCGCGCTTTCGGACGCCGTCCAATGAGATGGCCGCCCCGACCTCAAGGCCCACCCGTCACGGGCAATGCCAGAGCACGTGCGCGCGCCTTCGCGCCATACACGAAGCGCGCGCCATCGCCCTTGCAATCGCCGGTTCGCCCGACGAAAGCCACTGCACCCCGCGTCCCCTTCCGCCCTTGTCCCGATCCCAGCCGGAGCCGCCGCGCATGACGGAAACCCTCTTTACCAATGCTCGCATCGTCCTCAAGGAAGAGGTGATCCGCGGGACGGTTTCCGTGGCCGACGGAGTGATCCATTCGATCGACCAGGGAGTCACACGCGCGGGCGGCGACGTGGTGGATTGTGAAGGCGACCTGCTGATTCCGGGTCTGGTGGAGCTGCATACCGACAATCTGGAGCGTCACCTGCAGCCCCGGCCCGGCGTGGACTGGCCCCACGACGCCGCGATCCATGCCCATGATGCGGAGCTCGCTGCCTGTGGGATCACGACCGTCTTCGATGCCTTGCGGGTCGGCTCGATCAACTCTCCAACGGGGATGGGTTACAAGCCCTACGCCCGCGCGCTCGCCTCCGAGATCGCTGCGGCGCGACAGGCGGGCGGCTTCAAGATCAGCCACCACCTGCATCTGCGGGCGGAGATTGTTCCCAGACGCTGATCGAAGAGCTGGACGCCTTCGGCCCCGAGGACCGGGTCGGTCTGGTCAGCCTCATGGACCATACGCCGGGGCAGCGGCAGTTCACGGACATCTCGAAGTTCGCCGCCTACGTTCAGGGCAAGTACGGCCTGCCGGACGCCACGTTCGATGCCTATTGCGCCGAGTTGTCCGAGCTTCAGACCCGCCTCGGTTCGGCACACGAGGCCGCGGCGACGGACGCCGCGCGACGCTACGGCGCGGCGCTGGCGAGCCACGACGATACGACGCCGGAACAAGTCGCCGTCAGTCGCGCCCATGGCGTGACGGTGGCGGAGTTTCCGACAACGCTATCGGCGGCGAAGGCCTGCCGGGACGGCGGGATCGCCGTGATGATGGGCGCGCCGAACGTGATCCGGGGCGGATCCCATTCCGGGAACATCGCCGCGATGGACTTGGCCGCGGCCGGGTTGCTGGATATCCTGAGCTCGGACTATGTCCCCGCGGCATTGCTCGCCGCTGCGGGTCGGCTGGCAGAGATGAGTGACGACCTATCCGCCGCGATGGCCACAGTGACCGCAATCCCGGCGCGGGCGGTCGGCCTGACGGATCGGGGACGGATCGCCGAGTCCCTGCGCGGCGACCTCGTCCGGGTCGGAACCGCGGGGCGGCTGATGACGGCCCGCGCCGTCTGGGTCCGAGGCGTCCGGGTCGCCTGATCGCTCCGGTTCCGGCGGCGCCCGCGCGTCGAACTCAGCGCAGGTGCGCAAGACCGGCGATGACGCCGTCGAGCTGCGCAAGGCCCTTCAGCCGCCCGATGGCGGGATAGCCAGGCTGCCCCGCACGGGCCAGATCGTCGAGGATGTCTTGCCCGTGATCGGGCCGGAACGGGATGTCGTGATCTGACCGCCCCTCGGCCCGGCGTCTGCCCTCCTCGTCCAGGATCGCGGAGATCAGGGCGGGCATGTCCGTCGCGCCCCCAAGATGGTCCGCCTCGTGGAAGCTCCCGAGCGCATCCTCCCGGGCGACGTTCCGCAGATGCAGGAAATGCACCTTCGGCCCAAGCGCGCGCATCATCGCCGGAAGATCGTTGTCGACCCGCGGACCCAGCGCACCGGAGCAGAGCGTCACGCCGTTGGCGGGGCTGTCCACGGCGGCAGTGAGCGCCTCGTAATCGGCCAGCGTGGACACGATGCGCGGCAGGCCCAGCAGCGGCCAGGGCGGATCGTCAGGATGGCAGCAGAGGCGCATCCCGAGGCTCTCCGCCATTGGCACGATTTCGGCCAGGAAATCGGCGAGATGGCGGCGAAGCGTCGCCTCCGGGACAGCGTCGTAGGTGGCGAGATGGGCGCGCAGCTCGTCCAGGGTCAGGCCGGGCTGACCGCCGGGGAGACCCATAACGAGGTTGCGGGCGAGACGGGTGCGATCCTCGTCGGTCATCGCGGCATGACGGCGACCGGCCGCCTCTTCGCGCAGGGGGTCGGGCGTGTCCCGCACGGCTGCCGGACGGGCGAGGACGTGCAGGTCGAAGGCCGCGAAGTCGGCGGCGTCGAACCGCATCGCCGTGCCGCCATGCGGCATCCGCCACGCCAGATCGGTTCGCGTCCAATCGAGCACCGGCATGAAGTCGTAGCAGATCGTCGTGATCCCCGCCCGGGCGAGCGCATGCAGGCTGTCGCGATACGCGTCGAGATGGGCGCGCCAATCGCCGGTCTGCGTCTTGATCGCCTCGGAAACCGGCAGGCTCTCGACCACCTCCCATCGAAGCGGCGAGGGGGTACCGTCGGAGCGTCGGGCGATCTCGGCCTGTCGCGTGGCGATAGCGGCATCGGTCCAAGGCGCGCCGGGCGGGATGTGGTGAAGCGCGGAAACGACGCCGCGCACGCCCGCCTGCTCCATCCATTCGACCGGAACGGTATCGTGCGGACCGAACCATCGCCATGCCGCCCTCATGGCGCGGCCTCCAAGAGAGTTCGGGCATCCTCGCCCCGCTCGCGTCCGGCAAGCAGGCGGTCGGCGGCCGGATCTCTGTCCGGACTTCGCCCCGCCCCGGCCTCGCCGTCAGCCACCTTTCCCATTCCCGCAGGGCACGCGCACAGGCGGGGCTCCGGTCCTCGGATCCCGACCCCTCGGAGGCGCGCGCCTCCATCGTGGCCAAAATGCGGATCGGCAGTTTGAGCGATCCGTCCATGGCGATCTGGTCCAGCCGATCAGCGAGGTGCGGGTTCTCGAACCGTTGGATCAGCGCGCGCGCATAGGCGGGCGCATCCGCGCGGACTTCGCGCGGCAAAGTCTCTGCGGCCTCGTCCATGACCGCCTGCACGAGAATGCGCAATTCGGGGTCGGCAATGGCGTCGTGGACATGGGTGTGCCCCTTGTTCAGCCCCGCATAGGCGAGGGTCGAATGGGCGCCGTTCAGCATCCGCAGCTTGCGCAGCTCGTAAGGCGCGACGTCGGGGACGACCTGCGCACCACCGGCGGCGAAGTCCGGCACCGGGCCCGCGAAGTTGCCTTCGATGACCCATTCGCTGAACGCCTCCGTCGCGACGGGAGCGGCGGCGGGAACTCCGGCGGCACGCATCCGGTCGCGCAGGGCGGTGTCGGCGCGCGGCGTGATCCGGTCCACCATGGTAGACGGGAAAGCATGGCGGGTGACGGTTTCGGGCGGCAGCCCGGCCGCATTCGCGAGGTGGAGGAGAACGGCCCGCAAGGCCGCGCCGTTGCCGGGAAGGTTGTCGCAGCTCATAACGGTGAGCGGCGTGTCGCGGTGGATGAGGCCAGTCAGCAGATGGCCTGGCATGGTGCGGAAGTTCTGCCTGGCACGCAGGGCCTCGGCCTCGGGCGCGAGATCGGTCGGATCCGGCTGTCCGTCCGCGCGGAGGCCGTAGGCCTTCTCGGTGACGGTCAGGGTGACCAGTTTCGTCTCCGGTCGGGCGATCAAGTCCGCAA
>CAWBJI010000007.1:0-154775 GCA_963789105.1 uncultured Alphaproteobacteria bacterium | reverse complement strand
GAAATGGTGCACCCGACTGGATTCGAACCAGTGACCTTCGGCTTCGGAGGCCGACACTCTATCCAGCTGAGCTACGGGTGCATCTTTGCGTTTTTAACGCTTGAACTGCTTACGTGGTGCTTACTTGAGAAACTCGACTTTGAAAAGTCATCATTGCGCCTCATGCAAGTCGTTGATTCTAAGCTCTTTTTTTGTCTCCTTTTTTCAAATCCCTCCTTGACATCAGCCTTCGGAGGGCAGCGCTCTATCCAGCTGAGCTATGGGTGCCTGCCTGCGGGGGATAGCGGGGAAGAAGCGACCCCGCAAGCCATTCCGATGTCGTCATCCGACGGCTGCGAGCACCGACCGAGCGGCGCGCAGGCCCGGAGGCTCCCCTCCCCGACCCAGCCGGTCCATGGTGAGGTCGAGCGCCGCCCGCTGATGCTCCCGTTGGGACGGAACCCGCAGGAGATCGGCGAGGGCGGCGCCCACCGGGCCGGGACGGCAGGCATCGCCGAGGAACTCCGGCACTGTGCGCGTCTCGCTCACGAGATTGACCAGCGTGACCGTGTCGACGCGCAGCAGGCGGGACAGCACGCGACGGGACAGCCAGTTCATGTCGTAGGCGATGATCATCGGGACGCCGTTCGCGGCAAGTTCCAGGCTGACGGTGCCGGATGCCGCAAGGGCCGCATCGGCGCTCGCGAAGGCGGCACGACGGTCCGCGGCTCCGGTGACAACCAGCGGTTCGCCGGGCCAGTCGCGGACCGCCGCCGCCATGACCGGCCCCATTTCCGGGACCGACGGCACGACGACGCATACGCCGCGGGGAAGCTGGCCGAGCGCTTCACCGAAAATGGGGGCTAGGCGTCCGATCTCCCCCCCGCGCGACCCGGGCAGGACCAGCGCGACGGGACCGTCGATGCCCGCTTTCTGGCGGAACTGCGCGATTTCGGCCGGGGTCGCGCGTGGTTCCGCCACCACGGGATGGCCGACGAAGTCGCAGGTCATCCCCGCCGTGCGCATGTAGGGCGGCTCGAACGGGAGAAGGGCGAGGACGTGGTCCACGACCCGGGCCATGCGCTCCGCCCTGGCCGGTCGCCAGGCCCAGACCGATGGTGCGACATAGTGAACGACCTTGAGCTTCGGATGCGCGGCGCGGGCGCGGGCCGCCACCCGCAAGCAGAAATCGGGACTGTCGATGGTCACCAGGGCATCGGGTGCCAACCGACTGATCGCCGCTGCAGCTTCGTCCCGGCGCCGGAAGAGGTGCCGCAGCCGCGGGAGAACTTCAACCAGCCCCATGACGGAGAGATCCGCCATCGGGAACAGGCTCCGCAGCCCCTCCGCCTCCATCAGCGGTCCACCGATCCCGTCGAAGACCACGTCCGGCATAAGGTCCCGCAAACCGGCCATGAGCGCGGCGCCGAGCCGATCTCCCGACGGCTCGCCCGCAATCAGGAACAGGCGCATCAGCGGTCCCAGGCGGCAAGGAACAGACCGGTGGACCGAAGTTGCGCCGTAATGCCGTCGGCATCGAGCACGAGCACCCCGCCACGCTCCACCACGATGCCGTTGAGCCCGGCGGCGGCGGCGCGGCGAATGGTGTCGGGCCCGATCGCCGGCAGGTCGATGCGACGATCCTGTCCAGGCTTCGCCGCCTTGAAGAACACGCCGCCCATGGGTCGCACGAACTCGGGCAGGCCCGGCCGCGATCCCCCCCCGCCGCTCAGCCAGTCGGCCGCGCCACCGAAAAGGTCCAGCGGGCCGGAGGCGCGGGGCGGGGCGGGCGGTGCCCGTCCGAGGCTCGCCAGCATCCAGTCGGTTCCGGGCGTCGCCTCCACCGCCAGCACCTGCCCCCCCGCCACGACGCATCCCTGACCCACATCGACGGCGGCAAGGGCGTCATGGACCTCCGCCGCCCGTCCGATATCGGCGAGGTCGGCCTCCGATGGCGTCCCGTGCAACGGCAGGTCGAGCAGCGACGGCTCGACCTCCTGCGCGCCGACGACCCGGAACCCGGCTTCCTCGAATATCGCGATCACGGTGCGGAGAGCCTCGCCGTCGCCTTGGCGAAGCGCCTCGACCATACGGGGTACGAGGGGCGAGGTCGCCTCGTCCACCCGGGCCGGGTCGAGGGGCGGACGGGCGATGGCACCCGCGAAGCAGACCTCGTCCACGCCGTCCGCCTTGAAGTCCGCCAGCAAAGTGCCCAGCCGCTCGATGCGAAAGGCGCGCGACTGCCCCACACCAACCGGCGTAAATCCTTCGAGATGACACGCGAACCAAGGCTGCCCCGACCGGCCGAGCGCGTTCGCCAGCAGCGCCGGCAGCGCCCCCTGCCCGGCGATCAGCGCGGTCCGGCTCATTTGGGCACGAGGAACGACCGGTCCGTCGCGCCGGTGATGAACTCCACCATGCGGCGGACATAGTCGCTCTCGGTTTCTTCGCCCAGACGAGTAGCCCGCTCGTGGAACGTGCCCTCCCCCTGTTTGAGGGTCAGGAACGCGACCCGAAGAGCCTGGATATCCTCCCGCGCAACGCCCCGCCGCTTGAGCCCCACGAGGTTCAGACCGTCCAGCTCCGCCCGCGGTCCGGTCACGAGGCCGTAGGGAAGGACGTCGTTCGTAACCATACTGAGCGCACCGATGATCGCGCCGCGGCCGACCCGCACCCATTGGTGGATGCCGGACAGGCCGCCGATGATGACGTCGTCCTCGATCTGGCAATGACCGGCGAGGGCCGAATTGTTCACGACGATCACACGATCCCCGACCCGGCAATCATGGGCGACATGGCACCCGGCCATGAAAAGGCCGTCATCGCCTACCAAAGTCTCGCCGCCGCCGCCTGCGGTCCCGGTATTCATCGTCACATATTCGCGGATCCGGTTGCGGGCACCGATCCGAAGCCGGGTCCGCTCGCCCTCGAACTTGAGATCCTGCGGGACCTCGCCGATGGTCGCGAAGGGAAAGACCACCGTCCCTTCCCCCACCTCGGTCCAGCCCGCGACCACCACATGGGAGCGCAACTCAACCCCCGGAGCAAGCGTCACGTCCGCGCCGACGATCGAGAACGGGCCGACGATCGCCCCGGCACCGATCACCGCACCGTCCTCGACGATGGCCTGGGGGTGGATACGTGCCGTCGGGTCGACGGTCACGCAGCGGACTCCGCGGCGGGCTTGTCCATCATGGCCATGAAATCGGCTTCGGCGGCTACCTGCCCGTCCACCATCGCGACGCCGTGGAACCGCCAGACCTTGCCGCCGGGCTTGCCCCGCGTGACCTCGACGGCAAGCTCCAGCACGTCGCCGGGGCCCACCTTGCGGCGGAACCGCGCATTGTCGATCCCCATGAAGTACACGAGCGCGCCGGATCCCTCCAGATCGTTGCAGAGCCCCACGAGCACCGACGCCGTCTGCGCCAGCGCCTCCACGATCAGCACGCCGGGCATGATCGGCGCGCCGGGGAAGTGACCCTGGAAGTGCGGCTCGTTGAAGGTGACGTTCTTGATGCCGGTCGCGGATTTGTTCGGCACGATGTCCCGCACCCGGTCGATCAGGAGAAACGGATAGCGATGCGGAATGATCCGCTGGATCTGGTCGATATCGACCTCGGTCTGGATCGCGTCGTCCGGCATGCCGTCCCCCTGTCGCGTTTGCGGCGGGCTTAGCGCGGTGGGCGGGGCGGAGGCAAGCGTGCGACCTAGTCTCCGGGCACCGGAGAAGGCGTCGTCGCGGGCTCTTCCGCGGGGCGCGGTGTCGGTTCCGGGCCCGACAGGCCCGTCCCCTCGCCCAGCACCGCGTCGATCCGCTCCCGTGCGGCGGGGGTGATATCGACCTGATCCGACGACGCGATGACGCTGCGCCGGTCGAGGATCACGAGGGCCCCCGTCTCCCGCGCGAGGTCCACGAGGATCGGGTTCACCCGTTCGAAGAACAGCGCCTGCGCGCGGTCGGATTGCTGCTGGATGGCGCGGGCCTTTGCGTCCTGGGCGCGACGGATCGCGACGACGCGGGTGTCGAAATCGTCGGCCAGCTTGCGAAAGGCGACGGTATCCATGCCCTCGCGCTGCGCGGTCAACGCCTGTTCCTCCGTCTCGAGTTCCGTGTCGATCCGGTCATTCTCCGCCACGAGGGCAACCGACGCCGCCTCGATGTCCCCGGCGACCCGTCGACCGTAGAGGCTACCGCCGAAGAGTGCATCGCGATCGAGGACGACCACCGCGGATTGCGGGACACCGGCGGGAGCCTGATCGACGGCCTGCGCACGCACCATTCCCGCGGTGCAGCAGATCAGGAATGCGGCGAGTGCACCGCAGACCCGGGCCAAGATCATCAGAACCGCGTTTCGATCGTCAGATCGAAATTCTGCTCCAGATCATAACTGCGCTTGTTGATCGCCCGAGTGAAGTTGAACCGCAGCGGTCCGATCTGCGTGTCCCAGAGGATACCCACACCGACGGAGGAGTTCAGGAAGAAATCGTCATCCACCGGATTGCCCCCCACCGGGCCGCCATTCACATCGTCCAGCCCCCAGATCGAGGCGAAGTCGACGAAGGCCGCACCGGATATCCCGTATTCTTCCGGGATGATGCCGATCGGGAACTGCGTCTCGAACCGGGCGGCGACGTAGTAGTTGCCGCCGAGCGCATCGTTCCCAGCAACCAGGTCGCGCGGGCCGATGCCGGCGGATTCGAAGCCGCGGATGATCGTCTGTCGATTGAAGAAGCGGTTCGCCTGGAAGGAATTCTGGTCGTCGAGCGACGTCAGCGCGCCGCCCTCGAACTCCGCCTTGAGGATCACTTCCTCGCTCCGGATGGTCCGCTGCGCCTCGGCCGTCACGGATGTCTTGATGAAGCTCGCATCCCCGCCGAGACCCGCGAATTCCTGGCCGAAGCCGAGACGTATCCCCCGGGTCGGGTCTAGTCCGAGTCCGATGGTATTGTAGCGGTAGCGATAGCCCGCGGAGGAGGTGACGTTGGAGCCCTGATCCTGGAGGAGGATCCGCGACAGGTTCGCCGCATTGCGGGGCGTCAGCTTGTCGTCGGTGTAGCTGTAGTAGAGTTGCAGGCGACTGAATTCCCCGACCGGGAACTCGATCCCGGGGCGGATACCGGCGGTCCTTGTGTCAAAGGTCTGACTGTCGTTCGATGTCTCGGTGTAGAAGACCGAGAAGGACAGGGCGAGGTCGCGGTTGAGGAAATACGGCTCCGTGAAGCTGAGCGAGGAGCTGGAATTCTGAGATCCCGTATCGATGGAGAAGGCGAGCCGCTGGCCGCGTCCCAGGAAATTGCTTTCCGAGAAGGACACCGCGATGCCCGGCCCCTGTTCGACGGAGTAGTTGACGCCGAAGCCGAGCGAACCGGTCGGCTGCTCCTCCACATCGACATCCACGATCACGCGATCTTCGGCAGTCCCCTCGCGGGCCGTCACCTCAGCCTCCGTGAAGTAGCCGAGGGCACGGATACGCTCGGCACTCGCCCGGATCTCGCGGGGATTGAAGGGATCGCCCTCGACGGTATCGAACTGGCGCCGGATGACCCGGTCGAGGGTCGTGGCGTTGCCCTCGATATCGATGCGTTCGACGAAGATGCGCGGACCCTTCTCGACGACGAAGTCGACATCGAGCGTCAGATCGCGGTCGTTGCGCGTGAATTGCGGCGTGACCCGGATGAAGGTCAATCCTTGGCGCGTGGCCAGAAGTTCCAGCCGCTCGATGGTTTGCTCGATGGCCTGTGGGGAGAAGATATCGCCCCGATCCACCCGGATCTCCGACGCGTAGAGGTTCGAATCCACGCCCGGCAGGGATGTGCTCGCACTGACTCGGCCGAACCGGAACTGCTGTCCCTCCTGCACCTGGAACGTGATGAAGAACGCATCCCGGGAGGAGCTCAGCTCCGGGGTCGAAGACAGGATCTGGAAATCCGCGTAGCCGCGCGACAAGTAGAAGTCGCGCAGAAGCTGCTCGTCGAAGGCGATCCGCTCGGCGACGAACGTGTCGCTGCCGATGAGGCGCCGGAACAGCCCGGCCTGGCTCGTCTCCAGCACGCGCCGGAGGCGGCGGTCCGAATAGGCCCGGTTGCCGACGAAGCTGATGCGCTCGACTTCGGAGACGCGACCTTCGGCCACTTCGAACACGAGATCGACACGGTTCTGGCTTCGGCGGATGATCTTCGGCGTCACCGTGGCCGACAGGCGTCCCGACTGGCCGTAGGCTTCAGATATCGCGGCGGCGTCGCGCTCGGCCTGCGCCGGGGAATAGGCGCGCCGGGGAATGCTTCCCACGAGGCTCTGGAGGACGTCGTCATCGAGGCGGGCATTCCCCTCGATGCTGATCCGGTTGATGATCGGATATTCCTCGACGATCACCAGCAGGCGGTTTCCCTGCGGGACGACTTCGACCCGCTCGAACAATCCGGAGGCCTGAAGCTGCTGGAAGCCGTCGTTCAGCTCGCCCGCCGTCAGGGATTCGCCGGGTGTGACGCCAAGGTTCGACAGGATCGTGTCCGTGCCGATCCGCTGGTTTCCCTGCACCTCGAAACTGGTGAAGCGGAAGGCCTGGGCGTGGGCCATGCCCGCGATCAACGCCGCCCCCGCGAGGGTCAGGCAGACCGCCCGGGTACCGCTCATAAACCGGGGCAGAGCCCCCCGACCGGCCCGCGCGCGGGCCCCGTCGTGATCGTCCATGTCCATCTGCCCCGTCTTCGTTCTTCTTGTCCCGAAGGACTAGCGAAGGGTCGGCATGATGTCAAAGCGCGCAGGGCGACGATCGGCATGGCGGATCGCGTGTGACGATCCTGCCGCGGAGAGATCAGACGGACTGGATCCAGCCGGCCAGCAGGACGGCACCGCCGATGGCCCCGACGGACAGCGCCCGGTCGACGTTCAGCTGCATCAGGACCGACAGCCCGCGATAACCGTTTCTGACCTGTCGCATGCCTGTTCCTCCGGTCGTGTCCGACGTGGACCGGATCGCAGATGCCCGCGATTTGTGACGGAATTGGGGCGGAGATGCGGCGATTTTGAACCGGATACGGCGGATTCCAGCCGTCGCTTCGCGGGATCAGGGACAGAAGATATCGTTGAGCAGGGCGAACAGCATCAGCGATCCCATCATCGCGATCCCCACGGACATCAGCACGCGCACGGCACGATCCGAGGGCGGACGTCCCGAAACCGCCTCGTAGGCGTGGAACACGAGATGGCCCCCGTCGAGAACCGGGATCGGGAACAGGTTGAGCATGCCCACCGCGGTGGAGAGCACGGCGATGAACCAGATGAACTGGTCGAACCCCTGGCTGGCCGCCGCGCCCGACACTTCCGCGATGCCGATGGGGCCCGACAGGTTGCAGGTGCTGATCTGTCCGGTGACGATGTGCCCGAGGGCCGAGAGCGACGAGCGAACGATGAAGATCGTCTGGGACACCCCGTAGCCGATCGCCTCCAGAGGGTTCGCCCGCTCCGTGACCGGATCGAAGAACATCGCCCCGGTTATCCCGAGGAGCCAGCGGGTCTCGAACCCGCCATCCCGGTTCGGCATGTCCATGCGGCGCGGAACGATCGTGAAGGCCAGATCCTCCCCCGCGCGCCAGACGTCCAAGAGGAGCGGGGCACCGTCGGCCGCGGCCACCCGGGCCTGCAGCTCGCCGAAGGAATGGATGGCCGTCCCATCGATGGCGCGGATCACGTCCCCCTCCCGGAGGCCGATATCCCAGGCCGCGGAGCGAGGCTGCACCACCTCGACCCTCGCGGGCATGGGGAACGCCGCATCGACGGTCACCGTCGCGCCGTCGCGCCGCACCTCGTAGGGTATGGTCGGACCCGGCGGAAGCGTCGCCGCGACGGTGCCGAGATCGGCCAGCGTCTCGACGGGTTGGCCCGCGATGCTGACCACCTCGTCGCCTTCCTCCAAAGTCGCGACCGCGCCCGGCAGGTCCTTCACCACTCCGATCACGGGAGCATCCACCGCTCGTCCGGCGAAGATCACGAAAGCCGCGAAGACCAGGATCGAGAGGATGAAGTTGAAGACGGGACCGGCCGCGACCGTCGCCGCCCGCCGCCAGAGTGCTGCACCGGTCATGGTCTGCGCCCGCTCCGCCGCGCTCATCCGCGCGACCGAACCGTCCTCCCCGACCGAGGCGGCGTTGGCGTCGCCCCGGAACTTGACGTAACCGCCCAGCGGGAGCGCCGCGACCTGCCACCTCGTGCCATGCCGGTCCATCGCCGACCAGATCACGGGACCGAACCCGATGGAGAAGACGTCCGCCTTGATCCCGCACCAGCGTCCGACGATGTAGTGGCCGTATTCGTGGATCGCGACGATCACCGACAGGGCGACCACGAAGGCCAGCACGGTCCAGATCAGGCCGCCGAATTGCGGGACGAAGCTTTCGATCATGGTCGGGTTCGTCCCTCGGCTGGGCTGCCGCTTCGGGCACGTGTCATCGCGCGCGCTGCGGCATCGGTCTCCAGCACCATATCGAGCGTCAGGGTGTCCGCATCAAGGCATCCGCGGCTTTCCATCGCGTTCAGCACCGTCTCAACCTGCGGCGCCATGTCGGTAAAGGCGATCTCGCGGGCGATGAACCGGTCCAGCGCGACCTCCTTGGCCGCGTTGAAGACCGCCCCGCGCAGGCCGCCGCCCGCCATGACGCCACGGGCGATCCGGATCGCCGGATAACGATCGAGGTCGGGCGCGTCGAAATCGAGCCGTCCCGCTTCCGTCAGGTCGAGGCGCTTCACCGGTAGGTCCCGCCGCTCGGGCCAGTGCAGCGCGTAACCGATGGCATGACGCATATCCGGTGCGCCGAGATGGGCCATCGTCGCACCGTCCCGGAATTGCACGAGCGCGTGGACGAGGCTCTGGGGATGGATCACCGTGTCGATCCCGCCTGGGGGCGTACCGAAGAATTCCTTCGTTTCGATCAGCTCCATCGCCTTGTTGAACATCGAGGCGGAATCGATGGTGATCCGCCGACCCATGTCCCAGTTCGGATGGGTGCCCGCCTCCTCGGGGGTCGCGTGGCGCAGGCGTTCGACGGGCCAGTCGCGCAGACCACCGCCGGAGCCGGTGATCAGGATCCGCTCGACCGCGTCCCATTCCTCGCCCGCGAGGGCCTGGAACACCGCGGAATGCTCGCTATCCACCGGAAGGATCGTCGCCCCGTGCCGTTCCGCCTCCGCCAGCAGGAGCGGACCGGCACAGACGAGGCTCTCCTTGTTGGCCAGCGCCAGCGTTCCGCCGTGACGAAGCGCGACCATCCCGGGCCGCAGACCCGCCGCCCCGACGATCGCGCTCATGAACCAGTCGGTCGGACGGTCCGCCGCCTCGGCCAGGGCACCCTCCCCCGCCGCAGCCTCGACCCCGCTTCCGGCAAGTGCCTCGCGAAGATCGTCCAGCCTGTCGCCATGGGCCGTCACCGCGACCTGCGCGCGAAGACGGATCGCGTCCTTGGCAAGACGCGCGACATTCCCCGCTCCGGTCAGGGCGATCACCTCGTAGGCATCGGGATCCCGCGCGATCAGGTCGAGGGTGTTCTGTCCGACGCTCCCCGTCGCCCCGAAGACGCTGACCCGCCGCCTTCCCCCGCTCATCCGACGCCCGGGACCGGCGGAAACTCCGACAGCGATTCTATCACCAGCAGCATGAGTGCCGCGCCCAGCATGGCATCGAACCGGTCGAACAGGCCGCCATGTCCCGGCAGCAGGTTGGAACTGTCCTTGACCCCCATCTTCCGCTTCACCGCGGATTCCGCGATATCGCCCATCTGCGCCATCATCGCGAGCGCGACCGAGATGCCGAGGATCTCCCACCCGGCATCGAGCCAGACGGCCCAGATCCCGCCGACCGCCGCCGCACCGATCCATCCCGCAATGGTGCCGGACCATGTCTTCTTGGGACTCACCCGGGGCCAGAACTTCGGCCCGCCCAGCATCCGGCCCGCGAAATAACCGGCCACGTCCGAGATCACCACGACCGCGATCAGCCACAGCATCCATTCCAGACCGAACTGCGTCAGATGCTGCGTCAGCGACAGGCCTGCCAAAACGATCGCCGCCGAGAACCCGACCATGATCCGCCGATGCCTGCGGATGAACGCGATCCCCGTCATCGGCACCAGCATCAGGAGCGGCAATCCGAAACCAACCGGAATCACGTTTGCAGCAAAGAGCGCCCCGCCACCCACCAGGGCCATCAGCCGCGCCCGCTTGGGTCCGCAACGCAGCATCGTCGCCAGCTCCCAGAGCATCACGGCAACGCAGATCGAGATCAGTGCGACGAACCAGAGCCCGCCGCCCCAGATCGCGACGCCACCGATCAGAAGGAGGAAGATCGCCGTTCCCAGTCGCGGCACGAGGTCCTGGAACCGGCCCGCAACCTGTGGCTCCAGCGGCGGGTCCAGCACGAAATCGAAAAGCGGCGGCTCCTCCTCGTGGGCGTCAGGGTCGGGACGGTCCGTCGGTTCCGTCACCTCGCCACGCCACCGTAGCGTCGGTCGCGCCTGCCGTAGCGCGCCAGCACCGCCTCGAAATGCTCCCGCGTGAAATCGGGCCAGAGCGTGTCGACGAACTCGTATTCGGCATAGGCCGATTGCCACAGCAGGAAGTTCGAGATCCGCGCCTCGCCGCTGGTCCGGATCACCAGATCGGGATCGGGCAGGACGCAGGTGTCGAGATAACGTGGCAAGGTCTCGTCCGTGATATCCTCGGGATCGAGCTGCCCCGCAGCCACGTCTCGGGCCAACCGCTTGGTCGCGCGGGCCACCTCGTCCCGGCTGCCGTAGTTGATCGCGATCGTCAGGTTCAAGAGTGTGTTATGCGCCGTCAGCGCCTCCAGCGCGTCCATCATCCCGCGCAGCTTCGCATCGAGCCGCAGGCGGTCGCCGATGAATCGGACCCGGACACCGTTGTCCCGCAACGTATTGGACTCGGTCTGGATATAGCGCCGGAACAGGTTCATCAGACCCGAAACCTCGGCCTGCGTCCGCTTCCAGTTCTCCGTCGAGAAAGCGAAGACCGTCAGGTATTCGACCCCTTCATGCGGGCAGGCCTCGACGATGTCCCGCACCCGTCGCGCACCCGCACGGTGCCCGAGCAGACGCGGCCGCCCGCGCATCTGCGCCCAGCGGCCGTTGCCGTCCATGATGACCGCGACGTGACGCGGACCGGTGCCGGAAGTCTCGCCCATCGCGTCAGACCTGCATGATCTCGGCCTGCTTGGCGTCCAGCGCCTCGTCGACCCGTTTGATATATCTGTCCGTCATCTCCTGCACTTCGGTCTCCCACATCTTGCGGTCATCCTCCGGCAGGTCGCCCCTCTTGATCTGATCCATCCCGTCGCGCCGGACGTTGCGCACGGCGACGCGCGCGCCTTCGGCATATTGTCCGGCCACCTTGGTCAGGTCGCGCCGACGCTCCTCGTTAAGCTCCGGGATCGGCAGCATGATGATCGTGCCGTTGAGTTGCGGATTGATGCCGAGACCCGATTCCCGGATCGCCTTCTCGACCTTGCCGACGAGGCCCTTGTCCCAGACGTTCACCGTAACCATCCGCGGTTCCGGCACGTTGACCGTCCCGACCTGATTGATCGGCGTGGCGCTTCCGTAGGCATCGACCATGATCGGCTCCAGCATGGATGCCGAGGCGCGACCGGTCCGCAGCGACCCGAACTCGGTCCGCAGGTTGGACATCGCCCCGTCCATCCGACGTTCCAGGTCGTCGGTATCCAGCTCGAAATCGTCGGCCATCCTCAATGCTCCTCGGGGCTTCGGAGGCTGCTATATCCGCTGCGACATCCGTTTGAAACCCGGGATGCGTCGCCGCCTTTCACGTGGGGAAAGTTCCGGGGGAGGCTGGTGGGACCTGCGGGATCCGCGACGAATTGCAGATCGCATCCCGGACTTGGGCCGGTCGGCGGCTCCCGCCATATATGACGATGAGGCGCAGAATAACGTCGGTGGATGGGCAATCCGCGGTCGCCGGATATCCGGTAGGCCATCCAGCCTCAATACCGATAAAACCTTGCCGCATTACCTTCCTCACAATGTGATATCCCGACGCTGTCATTCGATGACGCGTGAACAGCGCTCTAGAAATTGTCGTTTCATATCAGACGGTAGATAGGTTCCTCCAGCGGCGTGACGTTCCCGAGCTCGCGGAACGCAATTTCAATTGGTCTGTTTGTCAGTCGGTCACAACGAACGGTGATCGAACGCAAAGGAGTTTCCCATGAAATTCTCGACCCAGACTGCAATCGTGGCTCTGACAGCAAGCCTCTCCCTGACCGCAATGATGGCCCATGCGCAGACCGTCGGTGCGGACGTCAACGTGGGTGGTACCGGCGGCGCCACCGTGGATGCGGACGCCAATGTCGGCGGCGCAGGCGGTACGACTGCCGACGTGAATGCCAATGTCGGCGGGACCGGCGGCACGAATGCCAATGTGAACGCCAATGTCGGCGACACGGCCAACGCCTCCGTCACGGTCGGCGGAACCGACGGCACGCCCCCGGTGACATCGAACACCGATACCGTTGCCGCATCGGTCAACCTCGACGTCAGCAATCTGCGCGCCGATGCCGCCCTCCGGCTGCTCGACGTCAACGCTGACGGCCTCGTCAACGCATCGGATGACGTGAACGGCGACGGCGTGATCGACAGCGCCGATGTCGAGATCGGTATCGGCAGCGTGGATAATGCGGACGCGACCGCGAACATAAATGCGGATACGGATAATGTGGCCGCCACCGTGAATCTCGACGTCTCCAACCTCGGCGCCGATGCCGAATTGCGGGCACTCGACGTCAACGGGGACGGGTTCGTGAACGCGTCGGACGATGTGAACGGCGACGGGATCATCGACGGAACCGATGTCGCGGCGAACACGACGGTCGCATCGAACGGCGACATCAGCTCCGCCCTGCAAACCCTCGCCGGCCTGGACGAGCGTTCGTTCGACGCGACCATTCAGACCGTCAGCGCGGGCGATATCACCCTGCTGGAGGAAGAGTGCAAACAGGTCGCGCTCTTCGAGACCGTCGAGCCGGACGTCATGTCGGCCTGCGACGCGATCCTCGCCCGCTGACGGGACGGTAGTTTAACGAGTGGCCTGGTTGCCGGACCGCGTCTCCTTACGGGTGCGGTCCGGACCCTCGGGTTCGATCCGTCCGGCGAACGCCGACACGCCCTCGCCGGTCAGGTACCGACCCGGGTATATATCCCCTCGCCCGCGAGGATCGACCGGAACCCTCCCGGCGCGTCCAGCGAGAACACGATGATCGGAAGGCCGTTCTCCCGGGCCAGCGCGATCGCCGAGGCGTCCATGACCTTCAGATGCTTGGACAGAACCTCGTCGTAGGTGATCCGGTCGTAGCGCACCGCGTCCGGATGCTTCACCGGGTCCTTGTCATAGACGCCGTCGACCTTGGTGCCCTTGAAGATCGCCTCGCAGGACATCTCGGAAGCGCGCAAGGTCGCCGCGGTATCAGTTGTAAAATAAGGATTTCCCGTTCCCGCCGCAAAGATCACGACGCGCTTCTTCTCGAGGTGACGCACCGCCCGGCGGCGGATGTAGGGCTCGCAGACCTGGTCCATGGGAATGGCGCTGATGACCCGGGTATGCAGGCCGAGCGTCTCGAGCGCGCCCTGCATCGCCAGCGCGTTCATCACCGTGGCGAGCATTCCCATATAGTCTGCCGTCGTCCGCTCCATCCCCTGCGCCGAGCCTTGCAACCCGCGGAAGATGTTGCCGCCGCCGATGACCATGCAGACCTCGACCCCAAGGGCGTGGACGGACTGGATTTCGCGGGCGATCCGCTCGACCGTCGGGGGGTGCAGGCCGAAGCCCTGATCGCCCATCAGGGCCTCGCCGCTGATCTTCAACATCACCCGGCGATGGGTCGGCGGAGCGTCGGGGGCGGCATCCGGGGCCGATCGCGGCGCGGCCTGATCCTGCATGGCATGTCCCCTCGCTGTTGCCGGGCCGTGTCTCGCAGATTAGGGCGGTCCAGGCAACCGCATGGTCGGGGCGCCTCACCGGGATGAACGACACCGCGCAAGATGCTGGAATACATAAGAACCATTCCAAATGACCGACCGGTTCTCATCGCCGGTCCGACGGCGAGCGGAAAGTCGGGTCTGGCCCTCGCCATCGCCCGGTCCGGCGGCGGGCGGATCGTAAATGCGGACGCGATGCAGGTCTTCGGCGACTGGCGGGTCCTGACCGCCCGGCCTTCCGCCTCGGAGATGGCGCAAGCGCCCCACGCGCTCTACGGCCATGTCGACTGGGGCAATTCGTATTCGGTCGGGGACTGGCTCCGGGGAGTGGCCGCCCTGCCGCCGGATCCGCGTCCGATCTTCGTCGGCGGCACGGGCCTCTACTTCCGCGCCCTGACCGAGGGGCTGGCCGACATTCCGGCCACGCCCCCGGAGATCCGGGAGGAGGCGGAGGACCGCCTGCGGAGGATCGGCCTGTCGGCCATGGCATCCGAACTGGACCCGGACGTCCGCGCCGATCTGGACACGGCCAACCCCGCCCGCGTCCTGCGGGCATGGGAAGTGGCGCGCGCAACCGGACGCTCCATCCGCGAGTGGCAGGCGGAAACCCCGCCCGGGCCGTTTCCGCGCGCCGCCTGCACATGTCTCCTGCTGGACGCGCCGAAGGACTGGCTAAACCCCCTGATCGAGCGCCGATTCGATGCCATGCTCGCCGCGGGCGCGCTGGAGGAGGCGCGGGCGGTGCTGCCCCGCTGGGATCCGGCACTGAACGCCGCCCGGGCCATCGGCGCGCCGGACCTGATCGCGCATCTGCGGGGCGAGATACCGCTGGAGGATGCCCGGGACCGGGCCATCATCGCCACCCGCCGCTATGCCAAGCGTCAGCGGACATGGTTCCGCGCGCATATGACCGATTGGGCCCGGATCGACGCGACCACTCTGTGACGCGCCGGACGGACCCCGCTCTTTGACAGCCGCCATCCCCTGCCCGATGCTGCCGCCCATGTCGCGCATCCGCCTCTTCGAATTGCGCGGGGTCCCGGAGGCGGAGCGTCTCGCGGGCCTCCGGCTGGAGATGGTCACGCCCCTTGCCCGCCGCGGTCGCTGGCGCCGCGAAGCGCCGCATGTGGAGCCCCTGCCGGTCCTTTTGTGGATCGCGCGGGGACAGGGGCGGATCACCGTCGATGCGTGGACTCGGGGGGTCGGTCCGGCCACCTGCGTCGTGATCCCCGCCCATACGCCCTTCGCCATAGAGCCCGGCATCAAGACCGAAGGCACCCTTCTGCGGATGCCCGACCTGTTCGAAGCGCCGCTGCCCCGATCGCCCCGCCGCCTCCGCCTGTCCGATGTCGGGGTGCAGGCGGAACTTGCGGGGCTCCTCGATGCGCTGGCCCGGCCGGGGGACCTGATCGATCCGCCGAACGGCCGGGCCGCCCTCGCCCGCGTGATCCTCATCTCGGCGCTTGTCGAACGGGTGGCCCGTGGCGCTCCGCCCGAAGCCGCGACGGCACCGGCCCGCCTCGCAGCCCGGTTCGCCCGGGAGGTGGAGGCGCGGCTCGGCTCCGGCGACAATCTCGCGGCCATCGGTGCGGCGCTCGACGTGACGTCCACCCATCTCACCCGGACTCTCCGTGCCACCTGCGGCATGACCGCCGCCCAGTATCTGAACGAACGACTGATGCATGAGGCGCGGCGCAGGCTCGCCGATACGGACGAGAACGCCGCGACGATCGCCCGATCCCTCGGCTTCAGTTCCGCCGCCTACTTCACGCGGGCGTTCGGGCGGATCACCGGAAAGACCCCGTCCGAGTTTCGGCGCGTCGAAGGCCGTGCATTGGCCGGATGACGCCGCTGACGTTTGGGAATGGTGTAAATGCGACGTCACGACGCGCCCTGATGTCGCTTTTTGACCGCAGCGTTCGGCCCGCGGCGTTGACCCTCCGCGAGGAACCCGCACAATGGGCCGGAAACGGAGCGTCGGAACAGACGCCCGAATCCGACGAGATCAGGCTGGGACCACCGGCCGAACGTCACAATTGGGAGAAAATCATGACCAAGCACGACACGGGACTGTCCCGCGCCGTCCATCCGGGCGCGTTGATGTATGCGGAAGAGCACAAGGCGGGCCTGATGGATCGCCGCGAGTTCCTGACCCGCGCGACGGCACTCGGGGTCTCGATCCCGACGGCCTATGCCCTGATCGGGGCAACCCCCGCCCGCGCCGAGGCCCATGCTCAGCAGGGCGGCACGTTGCGCATGCAGATGGAGGTCCGCGCGCTCAAGGATCCGCGGACCTTCGACTGGCCGCAGATGAGCTATATCGTGGCCGGCTGGCTTGAATCGCTCGTGGAGTACAATTCCGACGGCAGCTTCCGCGGCATGTTGCTCGAAAGCTGGGAGACGAACGAAGACGCCACGGTCTACACGCTGAAGGTCCGCCCCGGCGTGACCTGGAACAACGGCGATCCGTTCACGTCCGAGCATGTCGCGTACAACTTCCGCCGCTGGGCCGAGCGCGACGTCGAGGGCAATTCCATGGCTGCCCGTGTCACCGCCATCATCGACGAGGAGACGGGACAGGCCGCAGAGGGCGCCATCGAGACTCCCGACGACATGACCGTCGTCCTGACGCTGAACCAGCCCGACGTCACGATCATCCCCGGCATCGCCGACTATCCCGGGCACGTGCTCCACCCCGACCAGGATGCGAACGACCTTCTTGGGCAGCAACTGGGCACCGGCCCCTACCTCAACGAAACGCACGATGTCGGCATCCGCTCGACGCTGGTGCGCAACGAGGACCATGAATGGTGGGGGTATGCCGCCGGCTGGGGCGGCTATCTCGACCGCATCGAGTATGTCGATTACGGCACCGACCCTTCCGCGTGGCTGGCTGCCGCCGAATCCGAGGAAGTCGATGCGATTTACGAGAATGTCGGCGAATATGTCGACATCTTCGACGGCATCGGATGGAACAAATCCGAGATCGCCACCGGGTCCACCATCGTCATCCGGCCCAACCAGGAGGCGCTGGCCGGGGGTGAGAATCCCTATGCCGACAAGCGCGTGCGCCAGGCGCTGGCCATGGCATGCGACAACGCGATTCTGTTGGAGTTGGGAAATGCCGGTCAGGGCGTTACCGCCGAAAACTCGCATGTCGGTCCGGTCCACCCCGAACATGACCCGTCGGTCACGCGCATTCCCCACGATCCGGCCGCGGCCAAGGCCCTGATGGACGAGGCGGGCTTCGGCGATTTCGAGCACGAGCTGATCTCCATTGACGACGACTGGCGCCGCAACACCTGCGACGCGGTCGCGGCGCAGCTCCGGGACGCGGGCATCCCCGTCAAGCGGACGATCCTGCCGGGTGCCACGTTCTGGAACGACTGGCTGAAGTATCCTTTCTCGTCCACCGACTGGAACCATCGTCCATTGGGTGTGCAGATCCTTGGCTTGGCGTATAAATCCGGCGTGGCTTGGAACGAGTTCGCTTGGTCCAATGCGGAGTTCGACGCGCTCCTGGCGGAGGCGAGTTCGATCGCCGATGCCGATCAACGGCGGGAAGTGATGGGCAAGCTTCAGGCCATGATCATCGAGGAGGGCGTCACCATCCAGCCCTACTGGCGCTCCCTCTTCCGGCACTCGGCCGACGGTTTCGTTGGGCTGGACATGCACATTGCGTACCTGCCGCAGCTGTACAAATGGGGCCGCGCCGCGTGAACCGGTGATCCGTGGGGGGCGTCGACCGACGCCCTCCTTACCTCACGCGGGCGCAAGACCCGCGATGACACGAACGAAACCGGGGGGCTGCTCGCCACATGGCCATGTTCATCCTGCGCCGTATCGGCGTGATGCTTCTGACGGCGCTCTGCCTGACTTTCATCGTCTTCTTCCTGACCAATCTCGAACCGAATCTCGAAAAGCTGGCAAAAACGCAGGGCAACGCCAGGATGAGCGACGCCTCGGTGACGAGTTTCCTTGAGAACCGCGGCTATTCCGATCCTGTCCTGGTGAAATACGGCCGTTGGATCGGCGCCCTGCCCGCCTATACCCGCGAGGTCGACGGCGAGACCGTCTTCTCCCGCTGTGCCCGTCCGGGCGAGGATCCCGCCGCCGCCCCGTCCTTCTGCGGCGTGCTGCAGGGGGATTGGGGGTTCTCCACCGTATTCCGGGACGACGTCCTCTCGATCCTCAGCGTTAGGGGGTGGCAGACGGCCAAGCTGATGTTCTTCGTCATGCTCGTGATGGTCCCCGGCGCCCTCCTCCTCGGCGTGCTGGCGGGCATGCGCGAGGGGTCGAAGCTCGACCGCTCCCTCTCCACCGTCTCCATCGCCACGACCGCCACGCCGGAATACGTCTCCGGCGTCATCTTCATCGCCGTCTTCGCGTCCTCCGCCGTCGGGCTCAAATGGTTCAAGGGCACCGCGACCTCCGCCATGGACGGCATCACGTTCGAGAACTTCACCCTCCCGGTCCTGACGATCGCGCTCTACGGAATGGGCTACATTGCCCGGATGACCCGCGCCTCGATGACCGAGGTGATGACCGCGCAGTATATCCGCACCGCGCGGCTCAAGGGCGTGGCCTTCAATCAGATCGTGCTGAAGCACGCCCTCCGGAACGCGCTGATCGCGCCGTTCACCGTCATCATGCTCCAATTTCCGTGGCTTCTGAACGGCGTCGTCATCGTGGAGACCCTGTTCAACTACAAGGGCTTCGGATGGACGCTGGTTCAGGCGGCGGGCAACAACGACATCGACCTGCTGCTCGGGGTGTCCATCATTTCCGTCGTCGTCGTCCTCGTGACGCAGCTTCTGTCGGATATCGGCTACGTGTTCCTGAATCCCCGCATCCGCATCGCCTGAGGAGAGACACTCATGGAACCCCTCACCTGGACCGGCGCTCTCGGCGACATCCTCGACCCGATCCTCGGCGTCTCCACGCTGGCGCTCCTCGTCACCAGCGTCCTCGCCATCGCAACGAGCTTCCTGCAGGGCTCGGAGCGTGTCGTCATCAATGCGGACGGCACCGCGGCCATGCAGCCGGGCCTCTCCGGCCTCGTCGGCAAGGCGCAGGTCTGGTCCATCTTCGCCGTCCTGGCCACGGTCGCGGCCTATATCGTCGGCGGCATGGTCGTCGGCTGGCAGGGTGGCGGCATCATCGGCGGCATGTCCCGCGCCTTCATGCCCGTCTGGCTGTCCCTCGCGGTGCTCTTCGGCGTGAGTTTCGCGTTCCGACGCAATCTCGGCCTCTACGGCAAGCTCTTCAATTCCACGATCGGCATGATCGGCTTCGCGCTCGTGATGTTCTGGGTCTTCACCGCCCTGTATGCCGGATTCTTCGACCTGATCTTCACCCACGATCCCCTGTCCCAGGTGTCGGGTATGAAGAACGAGGTTCCCGGCAGTCCGCTCGCCGGCGCGCCGGACGGCTATTACCCGTTCTATCTCCTCGGCGGGGACAACCTCGCCCGCGATGTGTTCAGCCGGATGGTCCTCGGCTCCACCGTCGTGATGCAGATCGCGCCGCTGGCCACGCTCTTCGCCTTCATGGTGGGCATCACGCTGGGCCTGCCCGCGGGCTATTACGGCGGTACGCTCGACACCGTCCTGTCGTTCCTCGCGAACCTCATCCTCGCCTTCCCGGTGATCCTCCTCTTCTACCTCCTCGTGACGCCGGAGATCGTCGCGACCGGCCTTCCCAACTACATGGCGACGGTCCTCTTTCTCTTCCCGATCGTGTTCCTCGCCGTCCTCATCAACTCCCGCTACCGGACGCAGCCATCGACCCGGAACCTCTATCTCGGCATCGCCGTGGCCGTGGGGGCGTTCATCTACCTGTCGCTGATCTCCGACCAATCCTCGCCCATCGCGGCCTTCCGGCTCTGGCCGGGCTTCCTCGACCTCTTCGACATCCCCGGACAGGTGCTGATCGTGTTCGTATCCGTGGTCTTCGTGAACTCGCCCACCGTGTTCCGCATCGTCCGGGGCCTGACCCTCGACATCAAGACCCGCGACTACGTGGCGGCGGGCCAGACCCGGGGCGAGACGCCTTGGTACATCATGCTGTGGGAAATCCTGCCCAACGCACGCGGCCCGCTGATCGTCGATTTCTGCCTCCGCATCGGCTACACGACGATCCTTCTCGGCACGCTCGGCTTCTTCGGTCTCGGCCTGCCACCCGAAAGCCCGGACTGGGGCTCCACCATCAACGAGGGCCGCAAGCTCCTGTCGGTCTATCCCCACCCAGCCATCGCCCCCGCGCTCGCCCTCCTGAGCATGGTCCTCGGCCTCAACCTGCTGGCCGACGGCCTGCGCGAAGAGAGCCTGAGGGATTGAGCCTCATCTTGCCGAAAATACCTCGGGGGTCCGGGGGCAGAGCCCCCGGCGCGCCCCGATAGCGAGGACATCATTTTGAAACAGAACCCCGGCCATACCGGCCCGATCCTCGAGATCGACCGCCTGTCGATCTCCTTTTTCACCCGCCTGCGGGAGATTCCCGCCGTCATGGATTTCTCCGTCGACGTACAGCCCGGCGAGGCCGTGGGCCTCGTGGGCGAAAGCGGCTGCGGCAAGTCCACCGTGGCCCTCGGCGTGATGCAGGATCTGGGGCGGAACGGCGCCGTCGTCGGCGGCACCATCAAGTTCAAGGGCCGGGACCTCGGCGAGATGTCCGAGGAGGAGCTGCGCGACATCCGCGGCAACGAGATCGCGATGATCTATCAGGAGCCGATGGCCTCCCTGAACCCCGCCATGCGGATCGGGAAACAACTCATGGAGGTGCCTATGCTCCATGACGGCACCTCCGAGAGCGATGCCTACGACATGGCGCTCCAGGTCGTCACGGACGTGAAACTCCCGGACCCTGCCCGCATCCTCGACTCCTATCCGCACCAGCTTTCCGGCGGTCAGCAGCAGCGCATCGTCATCGCCATGGCGCTGATGTCCAAACCCTCGCTCCTCATCCTCGACGAACCCACTACCGCGCTGGACGTCACGGTCGAGGCGGGCATCGTCCAGCTCGTGAAGGAACTCGGCACGAAGTACGGCACCTCGATGCTGTTCATCTCCCACAATCTCGGGTTGGTGCTCGATACCTGCGACCGCATCTGCGTGATGTATTCCGGCGAGGCGGTGGAGGACGGCGCCATCGGCGAGGTCTTCGACAAGATGCGCCATCCCTACACGCAGGCGCTGTTCCGCTCGATCCCGTTGCCCACGGCCAACAAGAACTCCCGCCCGCTCGTGGCGATCCCGGGCAACTTCCCCCTGCCGCACGAACGCCCGCCCGGATGCAATTTCGGCCCCCGCTGCGACTATTTCGAGGCCGGGCGCTGTGACCAGGGTCCGATCCCCATGCGCGATGCGGGCCCCGGCCACCATTCGCGCTGCGTCAGGTTCGAGGAGATCGACTGGAACGCCCCGCTCGCCGACGTCATCGAGACCGCGAAGAACGAGCCGGGCGCCCCGATCCTGAAAGTGTCCGACCTCAAGAAATACTACGAGGTCAGTGCCAACGCCCTTTTCGGCGGCGGTGCGGGCAAGGTGGTCAAGGCGAACGAGACGCTCGATTTCGAGGCCCGGGAATCCGAGACCCTTGCAATCGTCGGCGAGAGCGGCTGCGGAAAGTCCACGCTGGCCAAGGTCCTTATGGGGTTGGAGACGGCGACCGACGGCACCATCACAATGGGCAACGAACAGATCCAGTCGACCCCCATCGAGAACCGGACCACCAAGCAGGTGGCCGATATCCAGATGGTATTCCAGAACCCGTTCGACACGCTCAATCCGTCCATGACCGTCGGGCGGCAGATCGTCCGCGCGCTGGAGATCTTCGATTACGGCGACAGCACCGACGACCGCCGTCAGCGGATGCTGCAACTGCTCGACCTCGTGAAGCTCCCGCGCGAATTCGCCGACCGGATGCCGCGGCAGCTTTCGGGCGGCCAGAAGCAGCGGGTCGGCATCGCCCGCGCCTTTGCCGGGGACGCCAGGATCGTCGTGGCCGACGAGCCCGTCTCGGCCCTCGACGTCTCGGTGCAGGCCGCCGTGACGGACCTTCTGATGGAGATCCAGCGGGAGCATCGCACGACGCTCCTGTTCATCTCCCACGATCTCTCCATCGTCCGCTATCTCAGCGACCGCGTGATGGTCATGTATCTCGGCCATGTCGTCGAACTCGGCACCACGGATCAGGTTTTCGCCCCGCCCTATCACCCCTATACCGAAGCGCTCCTCTCGGCCGTACCCATCGCGGACACCAAGGTCATCAAGAAGAACATCGTCCTCGACGGCGACATCCCCTCTGCAATGAACCCGCCCCCCGGTTGTCCCTTCCAGACCCGATGCCGGTGGAAGTCGGAGGTTCCGGGCAACCTCTGCGAACGGGACGTACCGCCGATGAAGATCCTCGACGGTGGACACCAGGTGAAGTGCCACCTTTCCGAAACCCAGCTTACGGGAATGGAGCCGGTGATCCAGATCGCGGCGGAGTAGGACATGAACCGGTGCCCTCCGAAACCGAAGCATTCCGGCGATGACGGTTGGTATCGCAATACGCGCCGAGACCCCTGGACGGACTGATCGTGATCGACACGACAGACGGTCCGTCCCCGACTGAACCCTCGGGGGCCTGCATGCGTTGTCTTCCGTCACCTTGGAGGGAACGATGTCGGATCATTCATGGGCCATCCCGGTCATGCGCGCGGGCTATGCCGGTCGCGGAATCACCTATCTCGCCGTCGCCGGCCTGTCGCTCTGGGCGATCTGGCGCGGCGGAGAGGCGCAGGGAACGTCCTCCGCCATGGAAACCCTGTCCGGCAGCGTCTGGGGTCTGGCCGTGCTCTGGGCCATGGCCGCCGGGCTGTTCGCCTACGCCGTCTGGCGCGGCATCGACGCGGTCGAGGACCTGGAGGAATACGGGACGGAGGCAAAGGGCCTCGTCTCCCGCGCGGGCATGGTGGTCACCGGCCTGATCCACGGCGCCTTGGGCGGTGTCGCTGTCTCGGCCGCCCTCGGGGGTGGTTCGGGCGGATCGGAGGGGTCCGGCGGTGGCGTCTCGGGCGCGGTGCAACGGATCATGGACTGGCCCGGCGGTGTCTGGATCATCGGCTTCGCCGCGATCTGCACTCTCGGGGCGGGAATCTACTATGCAATCAAAGGGTGGAAGGCGGAGTATCGCGACAAGCTCATGGAGAGCCGCTTTACCCGTCAATGGGACTGGGCCCTGCGGGCCGGCGTTCTGGCGCAGGCGGCCATTATCCTCATCATCGGCGGCTTTCTGGCTGCCGCCGCCCTGGGCGGGAGCGGCTCGGAGGCCGGCGGGGTGGGCCGGGTCTTCGACTGGCTCGCCAATCAGCCGTTCGGAAACATCCTCGTCGTGGCCCTCTGCATCGGGCTGCTCGGCTTCGCGTTCTTCTGTTTCGTGAACGCCGCCTACCGGATCGTGCCGAAGGTGTCGGGCGGCAAGATGTCCTCGCTCGCGTCCAGCCTGGAGGCAAAGGTCGCCTGAGCGGTATCCCCGAACCGCCGCGAAACCGCGACCGCGTGCAAGTGCCCGCGCCGGATCCGGAATGCGAAAGGGGCCACGGCAAACCGCGACCCCTCCCCTGCCCGACAGGTCGACCCGGCGGATGGCCGGGTCGCCCGTGGGTGTCTCAAACGGCAAGTCAATTCTCAGTGATAGTAGCCCTCGTCGCTCCGCTTCTGATAAGTTCGATTGCATGATAGCAGTCGGCCTTATTCTGGTAACCTTCGCCTGAATCAGCAATCACTCGATTATTGCCCGCAACGAGCGACCAACGCCACTCCAGACGCCTGTCCAGACCTATCCGGAACTGTAGATTTGATCGCCGTTGCAACAGCGCGTTAACGACATCACCTGACATATGCTTCTCCATATTTTCCCCAGCGTGTGAAACTTGGGGATGTTTCGTCCCCAGCCTGTGAAGATCGGGGATAAGGAAGGCACACCATTGATCGCCGCGGAGACTTCTGTTGAAGCACTCCTATCGACCCGCAAGGGCGACATGGCTTTCCCCGCGGCGTGCCAGCCACGTGCGGGAAAGTCGGGACGAGGTGCTACAACACCTCGTCCCAACCCAATTCGCTCAGCTACACCCGCTCGTGCCTCCGCACGTGTTGCACTTCATACAGGTCCCGTTCCGGACCAGCGTGTAGTTGCCGCATTCGCCGCAGGCCTCGCCTTCATAACCCTGCATCTTCGCCTTGGTCCGGGCGTCCAGCGTGGTGGTGACCTCGACCTTTTCGCTCCGGGCGAGGGTCATGCTCGCCGCCTCCGAGAACCCGGTCACCTGGGTCGATTCCGCGAACCCCGTCACGCGGGTGGCCAGTTCCGCCGCGACCTGATCCACGCCGCCGCGCAGGGAGACGAGGTCCGACGGCAGCCGCTTGCGCAGGTAGCCGGAGGAGGTCACCGATTTGATCACCTCAAGGGACTTGGACGCCGCCGACTGGCCCATCGGCCCGACATTGCCGTCCTCGCCCACGGTCTCGGCCTCGCCGATGCTGTCGAAGGTCGTGCCCTGCGGTTTGACATGAGCCAAGTCCTCCCGGTCGAGATAACTCACGGCCAATTCGCGGAAGATGTAGTCCAGCACAGAGGTGGCGTTCTTGATCGAGTCGTTGCCCTGCACCATTCCGGCGGGCTCGAACTTGGTGAAGGTGAAGGCGTCGACGAACTCCTCCAGCGGGACGCCGTATTGCAGGCCGACACTGATCGCGATGGCGAAGTTGTTCATCATCGCCCGGAAACCGGCGCCTTCCTTGTGCATGTCGATGAAGATCTCGCCGAGCGTGCCGTTCTCGTACTCCCCCGTGCGCAGATAGACCTTGTGCCCGCCCACGACCGCCTTCTGGGTATAGCCCTTGCGCCGTCCGGGCATCTTCTCGCGCTCGCGGGAGCGGACTTCCTTCAGGATGATCTTCTCGATCACCTTTTCCGCCAGAACGACGGCCTTTTCCTGCGGATTGCCGGTTTCCAGCACCTCGGCAGCCTCGTCGTCATCCTCCACGAGCGACGCGGCCAGCGGCTGGCTCAGCTTGGAGCCGTCGCGATAGAGGGCGTTCGCCTTCACCCCGAGGCTCCACGACAATTCGTAAGCCGACAGGCAATCGTCGATGCTCGCGGAGTTCGGCATGTTGATCGTCTTGGAGATCGCACCGGAGATGAAGCTCTGCGCCGCGGCCATCATGTGAATGTGGCTCTCGACCGACAGGAACCGCTTGCCCTTCTTGCCGCAGGGATTGGCGCAGTCGAAGACGCTGAGATGCGCGTCCTTCAGGCCCGGCGCACCTTCCAGCGTCATGGTTCCGCAGACGTGGTCGTTGGCGGCCTCGATCTCGGCCCTGGAGAAACCCAGATGCCGGAGCAGGTCGAAGGAGGGATCGCCGAGTTTGGCCGCCGGGATGCCGAGCGTTCCGGTGCAGAACTCCTCGCCCAGCGTCCATTGGTTGAAGACGAAACGGATGTCGAAGGCGGATGGAAGCGCCGCCTCGATCTTGTCCAGTTCGGTCTTGGTGAAACCGTGGCCGACCAGGGCGGTGTGGTTGATCCCCGGGGCGTTCCCGAGGGAGCCGTGACCGACCGCATAGGCGATGATCTCCGCCACCTGCGCCTCGCCATAGCCGAGCTTGCGCAGGGCGGCGGGCACCGACTGGTTGATGATCTTGAAGTAGCCACCCCCGGCCAGCTTCTTGAACTTCACCAGCGCGAAGTCCGGTTCTATCCCGGTCGTGTCGCAATCCATCACCAGACCGATCGTCCCGGTCGGCGCGATCACGGTGGATTGCGCGTTGCGGTAGCCATGCGCCTCGCCCAGGCGCACCGCCTCGTCCCAGACATGCCCGGCGAGATCCGCCAGCTTGCGGTCCGGGCAACCGTCGATGTCGAGGGCGACGGGGTTCACGTTGACCGCCTCGTATCCCTCCGTCTCGCCATGGGCCGCGTTGCGATGATTGCGCATGACGCGCAGCATGTGGTCGGCATTGCGCGCATAGCCCGGGAACGGTCCCAGTTCGCCCGCCATCTCCGCCGAGGTCGCGTAGGCCACGCCGGTCATGATCGCCGTCAATGCGCCGCAGAGCGCGCGTCCCTCGGTGGAATCGTAGCCCAGGCCGAGATTCATCAGGAGGCCGCCGATATTGGCATAGCCGAGCCCGAGGGTCCGGAAGTCGTAGGAGCGCTGCGCGATCTCCTTGGACGGGAACTGCGCCATCGCGACGCTGATCTCCAGCGTGACGGTCCAGAGACGTGCGGCATGCATGTAGAGGTCGGCGTCGAACGTGCCGTCGTCCTTCAGGAACTTCAGCAGGTTCATCGACGCCAGATTGCAGGCCGTATCGTCGAGGAACATGTATTCCGAGCACGGGTTGGACCCGCGGATCGCCCCGTCCTCCGGGCAGGTGTGCCAGGCGTTGACTGTATCGTGGAACTGGATCCCCGGATCGGCACAGGCCCAGGCGGCGTGCCCCACCTTTTCCCACAGGGCGCGGGCGCGGATCGTCTTGGATACGCCGCCGGTGCGGTTCGTCAGCTCCCAGTCAGCATTCTTCTCGATGGCATAGAGAAACGCATCGGTGACGCGGACCGAGTTGTTCGAGTTCTGGCCGGAGACGGAATTATAGGCCTCGCTGTCCCAGTCGGTGTCGTAGGTCGGGAACTCGATGCTCTCGTAACCCTGCCGCGCGTATTGCAGTACGCGCATGATGTAGGCCTCGGGGATCATGTGCCTCTTGGCGGCGCGGATGACCGATTTCAGGGTCTCGTTCACCGCCGGGTCGCAGGCGTCGTCCAGCGATCCGTCCCAGGCGCGGACGGCCTCCATGACCTTGGTGAGCTGAGCCTGATGCGCCTTGGAACCGGCGACGATGGCCGCGACCTTCTGCTCCTCGATCACCTTCCAGTCGATGAAGGCCTCGATATCGGGGTGATCCATGTCGACGATGACCATCTTGGCCGCGCGCCGGGTGGTTCCGCCCGACTTGATGGCCCCCGCAGCCCGGTCGCCGATCTTGAGAAAGCCCATCAGGCCGGAGGACTTGCCCCCGCCCGACAGCTTTTCGCCCTCGCCACGCAGATGGCTGAAATTGGTGCCCGTGCCGGAGCCGTACTTGAACAGCCGCGCCTCGCGAACCCAGAGATCCATGATGCCGCCGTCGTTCACCAGATCGTCGGCCACCGACTGGATGAAGCAGGCATGGGGCTGCGGATGCTCGTAGGAGGATTTCGACCGGACGAGCTTGCCGGTGGCGGGATCGACGTAATGGTGCCCCTGGGCGGGTCCGTCGATGCCGTAGGCCCAGTGCAGGCCGGTGTTGAACCATTGCGGCGAGTTCGGCGCGGCCATCTGACGGGCCAGCATCGCGCGCATCTCGTCGAAATAGGCGCGGGCGTCGTCCTCGCTCGTGAAGTAGCCTCCCTTCCAGCCCCAATAGGCCCACGCCCCTGCAAGACGGTCGAAAACCTGCCGCGCGGAGATCTCGCCGCCGAAGCGCTCCGCCTCCGGCAGGTCGGCCAGCGCATCCTCGTCCGGGACCGACCGCCAGAGGAAGGACGGCACGCCCTTCTCGCGAACGGGCTTGAGGCGCGCGGCGACGCCGGCTTTGCGGAAATATTTCTGCGCGATGACGTCGGACGCGACCTGGGACCATCCCTTGGGAATCTCCACAGCGTCGAGTTTGAACACCGTGGTGCCGTCCGGATTGCGAATCTCCGAAGTCGTCGTGGTGAAAGTCAGCGCCGCATAGGCGTCCTGCCCGGCCTCCGTCAGTTTCCGCTCCAACCGCATGATCCGATCTCCATCTGCAAAATATGCGGAATGACCCGCTTGTCCCCGATACCAAACAATGCCCACCGGATAAGGCGATCAGGGCTGGTCCTCCCCGCGGGAAAGCTGACCGTTCGCCATACCGACCATCCACGCCCACTTTCCGGGGGTCACTAGATGTGGTGTCTTGCCTGTCTCGCTATACCACTAGCTGCGGTTATCGGACCAATCAATCTGGTTATCGGGGATAATCGGCAAATTTTCGGCTTGACCGATCCCGGTCGGGAACGACTCGTCAACGCATCCTTAAGGATGTCTTAACGGCGGTTCGCAAAGGCCCTGTCAGGACAGGTAACCGGCCTCTCAGGATCGCGCGGACCTATGACGCGGCAGCGTTGCCGGACGGCAACGCCGGCCCCTCGACCGCGGATCAAACTTGGAATGGTGGTCGGGGCGAGAAGATTCGAACTTCCGACCCCCTGTACCCAAAACAGGTGCGCTACCAGACTGCGCCACGCCCCGACGCTCTGCTCGTAACAGTCCGATGCGGGCTTGAAAAGCCGTCAGCTACAGGGCCAGGCGGCGCTGTCCTGGGGCATGGCGGGCGAACGCAGGATGTCGCCCGGTCCTATCCCGAGGCGCGCGGCCAGTCCGCCGTTGATCTCCAGCACCGCTCGGGCGGGCGCGCCCGATTCGACGGGAGTTTCGTCGAGGGGCTGGGCCTCCGCGTGAACGCGCAGGACGGTTCCCCTCTCGTCGATGAAGATCATGTCGAGCGGGATCAGCGTATTCCGCATCCAGAACGAAACCAGCCGCGTGCGGTCATAGACGAAAAGCATGGATCCGAGCGTCGGCAGCGTCTCGCGGAACATGAGACCGCGCGCCTGATCCTCGGGGGTGAGCGCGAGTTCCGTTGAGAACCGCACCGCACCCCAATCGCCGCGAATGTCGACGCGGCCGGGATCGCAATCGGCGGCACCAGCGGTCCCTGCCCCGACAAGGAGCAGGCAGACCACCAGGAACGTCGCCTTCAGCCGGTGAAGTATTCCCATCGCCGCACCTCGACCGCCAGCATTCCACGTCCACCCTGGACGGCACGGATGCAGACTGCCTCTCCGGGGATGAGGTCGGCAAGGGCGAAGCGACGGAGCACCTCGATATGGATGAAGATGTCGCGCGTATCGCCGAACGCGTTTGCGAAGCCGAAGCCCTTGCCCTTGTCGAACCACTTCACGCGGGCGGGCAGGAACGGAAGGTCCTCGGACACCGGCTGGAGATATTCGGGAACGGCGCCGTCCGGCGTCGTATCCCCCATCTCCTCCGGTGGCGGCGCGGCAAGAGTCAGCACCTCGGTCGCCTGAAGCCCGCGATCGCTCGACTGGAACCGGAGGCGAATGGCGCTGCCATCGGCGACCGAGCTCTGCCCGAAATTCCGCAGGACGTTCGCATGCAGGAGAACATCGCAATCCGTCTGATCAGACACGACGAAGCCGAAGCCCCGCACTGCGTCGAACCACTTCACCTTCCCCTCGATCACATCGTCCTCGAGGGCGGGGTGGATATCTCTCGCGCTATTCATGTCGCTTCCTTTCACGAACGGAAGTCGCGCTGCATACGGTTGCACCACTACACGGTCCTGAAATACGCCGGTGTTATCGGATAACAAGAACTTCTCTGTCCCGGCGGCGGATTCTGGCCACTTTTCCATAGAAAACGGTGCAAACCGGCAATAATTCGTTAATTTCGGTTAAGGATTGAGCCGTATTGTGGTCCAGACGCCCTGCCCCGCGGCCGTGCGGGTCCAGCGGAACCGATCGTGCAGGCGGAACGGTCCGTCGGCCCAGAACTCGATCTCCACCGGACGAATCCGGAAGCCGCCCCAATGCGGCGGTCGCTTGGGATTTGGCCCGTGCTTGGCCGTCGCCCGCGCGACTTCCGCCACCAGGGCCCCGCGGCTGTCCAGGGGGCGGGATTGGGCCGAGGCCCAGGCGCCGAGGCGGGATTTAAGGCTGCGGGACGCGTAGTAGGTATCGGCCTGCGCATCCGACACCCGCTCCACCGGACCGCGGACGCGCAACTGACGACGCAGCGACTTCCAATGCATGACGAAGGCGGCCTGCGGCGCCGCGGCCAGTTCCTGCCCCTTCTTCCCGTCGAAATTGGTGTAGAAGACGAACCCGCCATCCCCGTCCGGCCGGTCGGGCAACTCGATCTCCTTCAGCAGGACCATGCGCACGTTCGGCAGGCCGTCGGGATCGACCGTGGCCAGCGCGATGGCGTTCGGATCCTCGGGCTCGGACGCGCGCGCGGCATCCAGCCAGCCTTGTGCCAGCACGAACGGGTCGTCGCCCGCGAAGATGCCATCCCGATCCGCCGCCATGACCCGCCTCCGCCCGTCCGCCTTGCCGCTTCACCGCCAATCGCCTAAAGCCACCTGCAACGCAAGACACGGGCCGGAGGGGACGGGATGTCGGGGATCATGGCGGGCAAGCGGGGGCTCATCATGGGTCTCGCGAACGACAAGTCCATCGCCTGGGGCATCGCGCGCGCCTGTGCGGAACAGGGCGCGGACCTCGCCTTCAGCTACCAGGGCGAGGCCTTGCGCAAGCGCGTGGTCCCGCTGGCGGAGAAGGTCGGCTCGGATATCGTCCTGCCCTGCGACGTCGGCGACGGGGCCTCCATCGACGGGATGTTCGCGGCCCTGGCCGAGCGATGGGACGATCTCGACTTCGTCGTCCACGCCATCGGGTTCTCGGACAAGAGCGAGCTTCGCGGCCGGTACCTCGACACGTCGCTCGACAACTTTCTGATGACGATGAACATCTCCGTCTATTCCTTCACCGCGGTAATGCAGCGGGCGGAGAAGATGATGGGGCAAGGCGGATCGGCCCTGACCCTCACCTATTACGGTGCCGAGAAGGTCATGCCGCATTACAACGTCATGGGCCTCGCCAAGGCGGCGCTCGAATGTTCGGTGCAGTATCTCGCCGAGGACCTGGGCCGCGACGGCATCCGGGTGAACGCGATCAGCGCGGGCACGATCAAGACGCTGGCCGCGTCGGGCATCGGCGATTTCCGCTACATCCTGAAGTGGAACGAGAACAATTCACCCCTCCGCCGCACCGTCACGCAGGAGGAGGTGGGGCAGTCGGCGATGTACCTTCTGTCCGACCTGTCCTCCGCGGTGACGGGAACCGTGCATCACGTCGATGCGGGCTACCACGTCATCGGTATGAAGAACCCGGAGGCGCCCGACATGACGCTGGAGAAATCCGGCTCGAACGCGGGGGCGGACGGACAGGCGTCCGAGGGGTCCAAGCCTACGTGATGGAGACCCTCACCGCCGCGCATCTCCTCGCGTTCAACGCGGCCTTGTTCGTCGCGGTGATCGGGCCCGGCCCTGCCTTTCTGGTCTGCGTGCAGGCGAGTCTCACGGGCGGACGGCGCGCGGGGGTGCTGACGGGGCTGGGGCTTGCGGTGATGGCGGGTCTCTGGACCCTGGCCGCCCTTCTGGGGCTGGAGACGCTCTTCACGCTGTTTCCCTACGCCTATACCGTGCTCAAGATCGTCGGCGCCCTGATCGTTCTCGTCATCGCGGTGCAGGTCTGGCGCGGCGCGCGGGTGCCGATCGAAACGGCCGTGGCCGTGTCCAAGCGGCGCTCCTTTCTTCGCGGTTTCGTCCTGAACCTCGGCAACCCGAAGTCGATCCTGTTCGCCGCGGGCGTCCTTCTCGTGATCTTCCCCCCGGGCCTGTCGGGCGGCGAGATGGCGCTCGTGACCCTGAACCACATCGCGCTGGAGGCGGCGGTCTACGCGACCCTCGCCACGCTGATGTCCCGGGACGGGGTGCGGGCCCGCTATCTCGCTTTCAAACCCCTTCTCGCCCGCGCGACGGCGCTGGTGCTGGGCGGCCTCGGTCTTCGCCTTCTGGTGACCTCGTGACGATTTGGGCCTTCGCGACCGTGGCCGCGATCCACCTGCTCGCGGCGATCTCGCCCGGCCCCTCCTTCGTGCTGTCGGTCAAGACGGCGGCGGCGGAGGGGTTCCGTTCCGCGCTCGGCCTCGCCATCGGGTTCGGGATCGTGGCGACGGTCTGGGCCTTCGCGGCACTGGTGGGCCTGTCCGTCCTGTTCGAGGTCGCGCCCTTCGCCTTCACGGCGCTCAAAGTCGGAGGCGGGCTGTTCCTGATCTGGCTCGCTTTCCTCATGTGGCGGCATGCGCCCGATCCGCTCCCGCCCCTGACGGAAACGCCGCCGGAGGGGCTCGGTCGCGCGATCCGGCTTGGCATCCTTGCCATGGCCGCAAACCCGAAGCCCGCGATCTTCTTCGGGGCGGTGTTCGTGGGCCTCGTTCCCGGCGATGCGACCTGGCCCGAAAAGGCGATCGTGCTGATGCTCGTCTTCGCTGTGGAGACGGCGTGGTACATCGTCGTCGCCCGCGCCTTTTCCCTGCCGCGGGCGCGTGCCGCCTATGCCCGGTTCAAGACCGCGCTGGACCGGGGGCTGGGCGTGGCGCTCGGCGCGCTCGGCCTGCGCCTCGCTTTGCCCTGAGGAGACGCCGATGAGCACCCGCCTGCCCCATGAAAAGGGATTCCACATCAGCTGGGATCAGATCCACCGCGACAGCCGGGCGCTGGCCTGGCGGCTCGACGGGCGCGGCCCGGGCGACGGCTCCTGGAAGGCGGTCGTCGCGGTCACGCGGGGCGGCATGGCCCCCGCCATGATCGTCGCGCGGGAGCTGGACATTCGCCTCGTCGACACGATCTCCGTCCGGTCCTACGACCGTCAAACTCAAGGCGAGGCACAAATCCTGTCCCGCCCCGATCCGGAGATGATGGGCGACGGGACCGGCGTTCTGGTCGTCGACGACCTGGTGGACAGCGGCAAGACGCTGGAGGTGGTGCGCGACCTCTATCCCAAGGCGCATTTCGCCACCGTCTATGCCAAACCGAAAGGCGAGCCGATGGTGGACACGTTCATCACCGGGGTCAGCCAGGACACCTGGATCTTCTTTCCGTGGGACATGGCGCTGCAATATGTCGAGCCTTATCGCGGAACCGACTGACATGGACGCGGTGGAGGTGGATGCCCGCGGCCTGCTCTGCCCCCTGCCCGTCCTGCGCCTGCGCAAGCGGATGCAGGGGCTGCCGTCCGGCACGATCCTGCGCCTGCTCGCCGACGACCCCGCGGCGCATGTGGATGTGCCCCACTTCTGCGCCGAGGCCGGTCACGCATTCCTCGGCGTCGACGGATCCGCCTTTTCCATCCGCAAGGGCTGACCGCGCGGCCCCCTTCTTCTCGGCCGAACTATCCCGGGGTCCGGGGCGGCGCCCCGATCCGCCTCATTCCGCCGCGCGGCGCATATCCGGCCCGCCCGCCCGGATCACGGCGAGCAGTTCCTCGCGACGCTTCGATGCCGCCACCTCGTTCTTCGCCTTCACCGGACCGAAGCCGCGGATGGCGAGGGGGAGTTCGGCCAGGGCCACGATCGCCTCCCGCGTGCCATCGCCGAGGCGCTGGAGCACCTCCTCCATATCCGCCTCGTATTGCGCGATCAGGGCGCGCTCCATCCGCCGCTCCTCCGTCCGACCGAACGGATCAAACGGCGTCCCGCGCAGCCGCTTGCCCGCCGCGAGCACCGGATAGAACCGCTCGATCCACGGACCGAAATCGCGCTTCTGCGGACGTCCGTCCGACCCCTCCTTCGACAACATCGGCGGCGCGAGATGGTAGGTCAGCTTCAAATCCCCGTCGAACGCCGCGCGGGCCTTGTCCCGGGTCTCCCGGAGCAGACGGGCGACTTCGTATTCGTCCTTGTAGGCGAGGAGCTTGTGATACCCCTTGGCCACCGCCTCCCGGACGATCGGATCGCCGATCCGGTCGAGCATCGCGGTGTAGCGCCGGGCATACCGCTTCGACTGATAGGCGGTCAGGTGCGCGACCCGTACGGCCACGCGCGCCTCCGGCGTTTCCGGCAGCTTCACGACCCTGTCGGCCAGCATCTCCGCCGCGTCCGCCGCGTGGGTCACGGCCCAGCGGCCCAGCTCGAACGCGCGCTGGTTCTTCTCGACCGCCGCGCCATTCAGCTCGACAGCCTTGACGATGGCTTCATGGCTGAGCGGAACGAGGCCGTTCTGCCACGCCGCGCCAAGCACCATCATATTGGAAAAGATCGTGTCCCCCAGCAGCTTCTCCGCCAGCGCGGAGGCGTCGAACATGGTCAGTCGGTCGCGCAGCCGCGCCTGGAGCGAGACGGTCAGGCGGTCGGCGGGCAGCTTGAAATCCGGCTGCTGCGTGAAATCGCCGGTGACGATCTCATGCGCGTTGACGACAGCACCCGTGCGGCCCGTGGTCGTGAGCGCGAGTGTCTTTGCCCCGGCGCTGACCACGAGATCCCCGCCGATCAGCGCGTCCGCCTCACCGAGCGCCACGCGAATGGCCGAGATATCCTCGGGCCGGTTCGCGAGACGGCAGTGGAGCGCCACCGCGCCGCCCTTCTGCGCCAGGCCCGCCATCTCCATCAGGCCAGCGCCCTTGCCGTCGAGGTGGGCGGCCATGGCCATGACCGCGCCGATGGTCATCACCCCGGTTCCGCCGACCCCCGTGATGACGGAGTTCCAGGTGCCGTCGATGGCGGGCAGCACCGGGTCGGGCAGGTCCGGAAGGTCCACATCCGCAGTCGCGGATTTCCGGAGTTTAGCGCCCTCGACCGATACGAATGAGGGGCAGAACCCCTTCACGCAGGAAAAATCCTTGTTGCAGGAGGACTGATCCACCGCGCGCTTGGTCCCGAACGCCGTCTCGACGGGCACGAGCGAGACGCAGTTGGACTGCACCCCGCAATCGCCGCAGCCTTCGCAGACATCGGTGTTGATAAAGATTCGGCGATCCGGATCCGGGAAAGTCCCGCGCTTGCGGCGGCGGCGCTTCTCGGCGGCGCAGGTCTGGATGTAGAGGATGGCGCTGACGCCCTCCACCTCCTGCATCCGTTCCTGTACGGCGGGCATCTCCTCGCGCTCGTGCCAGTCGAGACCGGCGGGGAAGCGGGATTTGTCCACGTCCTCCTTTTCGTCGAAGACGACGGAGATCGTCTTGACCCCCATGGCCTGCAATTCGCGCGCGATTTGCTCGGGCGAGAGGTCGCCCTCGTTGTCCTGTCCGCCGGTCATGGCGACGGCGTCGTTGTAGAGGATCTTGTAGGTGATGTTCGTCTTCGCGGCGAGTGCGGCCCGGATTGCGAGGATCCCGGAATGGTTGTAGGTGCCCTCGCCCAGGTTCTGGAACACGTGGCGGCGGGTGGAGAACAGCGACTCGCCCACCCAGTTGACCCCCTCGGCGCCCATATGGGTATAGCCCTCGGTCGAGCGATCCATCCAGAGCGCCATCACGTGACAGCCGATGCCCGCCCCCGCCCGCGCGCCGTCCGGCACCTTGGTCGAGGTGTTGTGCGGGCAGCCGGAGCAGAACCACGGCGTCCGCACCGCGATCTCGGAGGCGTTGTCGGCGCGGCGCACTTCGGAGATGCGGGCGAGCCCCGCCTCGATCCGGTCGGTGCCGCGCCCCTCCTCCTTGAGGATACCGCCCAGCTTGGCCGCGATATCGGTCGGGTCCAGCGCGAAGGCCTGCGGGAACAGACGCTCGCCGTTGCCCTTGGTGTAGCCATAGACGCGGCGTCCCTTGCGGTCGTGGAAGATGGCCTCCTTCACCTGCACCTCGAGCAGCTTGCGCTTCTCCTCGACGCAGACAATCAGGTCGAGCCCGTCGGCCCAGTCGTGCAGGCCCTTCATGTCCAGCGGCCAGGTCTGTCCGACCTTGTAGGTGGTGATCCCAAGCCGCGCGCATTCATCCGCATCGAGCCCCAGCAGGGACATGGCATGAACCAGATCGAGCCAGTTCTTGCCCGCCGCGACGAAACCGATCTTGGCGCCCGGTTTCCCGTGCATCCGCTTGTCCATCTTGTTGGCGTGGCTGAACGCCTCGGCGGCCCACCGCTTGTAACCGAGAAGGCGCTCCTCCTGCGGGATCCAGTGATCGTTCAGACGGATGTTGAGCCCGTCCTCCGGCAGCGGGAAATCCGGCGTCACGAAGGACTGTCGGTCGGGCCGCCCATCCACGACGGAGGTGACCTCAACCGTGTCCTTCATCGTCTTGAGGCCGACCCAGACGCCCGCATAGCGGCTGAGCGCCCAGCCGTAGATGCCGAAATCGAGGATTTCCTGCACGCCCGCCGGGCTGAGCACGGGCATGTGGACGTCCACCATCGCCCAGTCGGATTGATGGCAGGTCGTGGACGATTCGCCCGTATGGTCGTCGCCCATCGCCATCAGGACGCCGCCATGCTTCGACGTGCCCGCCATGTTGACGTGGCGCATCGCGTCGCCGGACCGGTCCACGCCCGGCCCCTTGCCGTACCAGAGGCCGAAGACGCCATCGAAGCGCCCTTCGCCCCGCAATTCCGCCTGCTGCGCGCCCCAATGGGCGGTGACGGCGAGATCCTCGTTCAGACCGGGCCGGAAGGTGACGTCGTTCGCCTCCAGCACCTTGCGCGCCTTGGCCATGTTGATGTCCACGCCCCCCAGCGGCGATCCGCGATAACCAGTGACATAGCCCGCCGTGTTCAGGCCCGCGCGCCGGTCCCGTTCCTTCTGCATCAGCATCAGGCGGACCAGCGCCTGCGTGCCGTTCAGCAGGACCTGATCCTTGGACATGTCGTAGCGGTCGGAAAGGGAGACGTCGTGGCGCATTGAATCATCCTCCTGCGGGGCATTATAGGTCATCAATGCTGACCCATGAAGCGAAATCTTCTCCACCTTCCCTTCGAGCCTATCCCCGTCTAGGGGTCATGCGAAGGGGAGGTCGGGGAAAGGCGCGGAGGTCGCGATGGACTGGGACAAGCTGAGGATTTTCCACGCCGTCGCAGATGCCGGGTCGCTGACCCATGCCGGCGATGTCCTGCACCTGTCTCAATCCGCGGTCTCGCGCCAGATCCGCGCGCTTGAGGAAAGCCTCGACACTACGCTGTTCCACCGGCATGCCCGCGGCCTGATCCTGACCGAGCAGGGCGAGTTGCTGTTCGACGCCGCCCAGAGCATGTCCAAGCGTCTCGATTCCGCCGCCGCGCGTATCCGCGACAGTGAGGAAGAGGTGTTCGGCAACCTGCGGGTTACCACGACCATCGGTTTCGGATCCATCTGGCTGGCCCCGCGCCTGCCGAAGCTCTACGCGAAATATCCCGATCTCAACATCGACCTGATGCTGGAGGAGCGGGTGCTGGATCTGCCCATGCGGGAGGCCGACGTGGCCATCCGCCTGAAGGAGCCGAGCCAGGCCGATCTCGTCCGCAAGCGCCTGATGGACGTGAGGATGCAGCTCTTCGCGACGCCCGCCTATCTGGAGGAGAGCGGGACACCCGGGAGCCTGCACGATCTCTCGGGACATCGCCTGATCTGTCAGAAGGTCAGCGCCACGCAGGTCAGCGCGGGTGCCACACTGGTCCGCGAATTGATGACCTACGAGGTCGGGCGGACGCTAACGGTGAATAACTATTTCGGCGTCCTGCAATCGGTGCTGTCCCAGCTCGGGATCGGGGTCCTGCCCGACTACCTGCAACAGGATTTCCCGAATCTGATCCGCGTCCTGCCCGACGTGGAATCGAACGAGGTGCCGGTCTTCCTCGCCTATCCGGAGGAGCTTCGCGGATCCCGGCGGATCGAGGCGTTTCGCGACTTCGTGCTGGAGGAGGTCGTAGCCTATCGCAAGGCCCGTCAGAGCGCCGCCGCCCGCTGATCGCGGCCGGGAGCCATGTCCCCCGTGCATGGCAGCATTGCACCGAACGGTTCAGTTCCTGACTTGCCGGTTCACATCCCGCGCATTATTTGTGCAGACGAAGGCGATGTTCGCATCCCTTCACCTCCCTGTTGGACTTGGCCGGGCCTCGTGCCCGGTCTTTTTTTGTCCGGGCGGGTCGCTTGAGGGCGGGATTCGCTTTTCTCGCAGCGCGTTGAACGCGGAACTGAGGTGCGGTTATGGGGCAATCCAACGCTTTGAAGTCATATTGGCGCATGGTTCGGTCCGGTAGCTGACCGAACGGCCCATCCCCACCAGAAGACGACAAGACGGGTCTCCGGCCCCTATTCCGCAGCCTCCGCCGCCACCGCCCGGATCCGGCCCACCATGGCGCGCAACCCGTTGGACCGCTGGGACGAAAGGTGTTCGTCGAGCCCCAGACGCCCCATCTCCGCCGCCGCATCGACGGTCCCGACCTCTCCCACCGGCAACCCGCCATAGAGATCGTGGAGCACCGCGATCAGGCCGCGAACGATCATCGCATCGGATTCGCCCGCGAAATCGAACCTGGCCTCCGCGCCCTGCCCCTCGATCCGGGGGTGGAGCCAGACCTGGCTCGCGCAGCCGTCGACCTTGGTGGCGGACACCTTCAGCGCGTCTTCGAGCGGCGGGAAGGCCCGTCCCATGTCGATGACATGGCGATAGCGCTCCTCCCAATCGTCGAGGAACGCGAAGGTCTCGACCAGGTCCTCGAACTTCTGCTGTGCCATGGACGCCCCCGCAAACTGCCGTCCGGCGGAGGTAGCCCCGCACCGCCCGGAGGTCCAGTCCGCGCGACCGCGACCCGCGCTGCGCGGGTTCCCAAAGCCCGCCGGATCGGCTAGCCCAATTCCCAAGAAGATGCGACGGGGGCAGGCATGACTTTGGTGACGCGGATCGGGACGGCCCTGGCGGTCCTGGCGCTGGTTGGATGCGGGGTCGGGCAATCGCGCCTCAACCCCCTGAACTGGTTCGGTTCCAGCACGTCCGAGGAGATCGCGGTGGCCCGGGCGGTGGCGACGCAACCGGTCATCGATCAGGTCGTGTCGCTCGATGTCGCGCCGACGCCCGGCGGGGCCATCGTGTCGACCGTGGGCCTTCCGCCGACGCAGGGGTTCTGGGAAGCGCAGCTCGTGCGCCTGCCGACGGAGGATGCTTCGGTCTTCCTGCTGGAGTTCCGGATCCTTCCGCCGCTGGAGCGACTGCCTTCGGGAACGCAGCCCTCGCGGGAGGTTCTTGCGGGTGCCGTGCTGACCAATGGCGACCTTGCGGGCATCCGCACCATCGCGGTGCAGGGCGCGCGGAACCGGCTGAGCGTCCGCCGCTAGAGACGGCCGTTCGCAAGGGCCGTGCCCTGCGCCAGCGTCGCGAGCTTGGCGTAGGCGATCTCCGGGTCAACGGCTCCGAACCCTGCGAAGGTCCCGAAGCCGCAATCGCTGCCTGCGAGGACCCGGTCGGCGCCGACGATATTCGCGAAGCGGCCCAGCCTTTCGGCAACGACTTCAGGATGTTCCACGAAGTTCGACGTCGAGTTGATCACGCCGGGGATGAGGATCTTGTCATCGGGGATCTCGGATGCGCGGTCGCGGAACACCTGCCATTCATGGGCGTGGCGGGGGTTCGAGGTTTCGAACAGGAGCTGCGACGCGTTGACCGACAGGAAGGTCGAGAAGACCGTGTCCATGTCGATGTCGCAGACATGCGGACCCTCGTAGTTTCCCCAGCAGATGTGGACGCGGATCCGTTGCGGGTCAAGGCCTTGAATGGCGGCGTTCAACGCCTCGACATGGGCGGCGGCGATCTTGAGGAACTCCGCATCGGTCTTTTCGGCAAAGAGCATGTGACGGCTCAGCGCGAGGTCCGGACAATCGAGTTGCAGATGCAGTCCGGCCTCCACGATGGTGCGGTATTCGTCGCGCATCGCATCCGACAGGGCGCCCAGGTAGGCGTCGCGGGTGGGATAGAAATCGTTCTGTAGAAACAGGGAGATGACCCCCGGCGAGGCGGCGTTCATGAAGCCGTCGGAGGCGCCGTGTTCGGCCATGGCGGATTGCAGATTGGCGATGTCGGTCCGCAACTCCTCCTGCCCCTTGGAGCGGACTTCGCCGGTGCACATGGGGCGGGCGTATTTCGGGGTTCCGCCGTCTTCGGCCAAGCGCTTGAGAAAGCTGGGAAACAGCTTGAGATCGGCGGGCGCGTTCCGGGGGCTGTCGCCGGAGAAGCCGGTATAGCGATCCTTGACGTAGGTGGCGTAGCTGATCTTGGACGTCTCGCCGTCGGAGACGATGTCCATCCCCGCATCCACTTGTTTTCGAACGGTTTCCGAGCAGGCGGATTTCATCTGGGCGGCGAAGGCGGCGGGGTCGTGATCCTGTCCGTTCTCGCGGGCGAAGAGCATGTCGACGGTTGCCTGCGTGCGCGGCAGCGAGCCCGTATGGGTGGTGCGGATGGGCATGGACGGCTCCTCTTTCCCGGATCGTGACGGGGTGCCATTCGGGGCGGTGGGACGCAAGAATCCGGGCGGGATCATTCATGCGCCATTCGTGCATACGGACGTATGACAACCGTGCATACAAATGAACGCACCGAACTGTCGGTCCCGCGTCTCGAATCGTGCGTTTCTGTCGCCCGGCGTTTTCAGCGACGACATGGATCGCGGACCACGGATCTGCGACCGAAGCGGGACCCCTTTTCCGGCCATCGTCATCGGAGGGACCCGTTCGGGGCGGTTTCCCGAAGCGTCTTGCCGACCGGGATTGTCAGGTCGGGTCGGTCCGGTCGCGCCCGGTCCCGACCGGCGGAGGGCCATCGCCCCGATCCTCACCAGAGCGCCGATGGCCCCGCGGGATCGTCGGTGGCGACGACGTGGTAGAGGGCCGCTTCGCCTTCCATGGAGGGGGTCGCGGCATGGGGGAGGTTCGCGGGGATGGAGGCGGTGTCGCCGGGGGCGAGGCTCGACTCCCCGGCATCCGCCCCCTGTCCCCATGTCAGGCGCCAATGGCCACGCACGGGCATCAGGACGGAGGGGCGGTCGTGGGAATGGTGCGTGTCGGTCGCGGAGGCGCGGGTGACGAGATCGACTTCGAAGCCCGGCCTGTCGCGGATGATGCCCTCCGCGCCGATGACCTTGGCGGGCGCGCCGCGGGCGAGGGCCACCATGTCCCAGTAGCGGCGGACGCCCCAGCCGACGACCTGCTGCGGCGAGAGTTCGGGGTAGTCGGCGAGCTGCGCCTCGGTCAGGACGGGCATCGGCGTCACGCCGTCGGGGAGCGCCTGTCCCGCCTCGGTGTCGTAGAGCTTGCCCGTCTCGGCCAGGACGAGGCCGTGATCGGCGGCATCCTCGATCACCTGCGGCGCCCAGATCACGCCGCCGCCCGCATCGTCGCCGCCGAGGATGGCCATGATCATGGCGTAGTCGGTGCCGATATTCTCGAACCCGCGGAAGATGCCGGTTGGGATGTCGATGATGTCCCCCTGTTCCAGCACGACCTCCCCCGCATCGCCGTGGCGGCCCCAGAAGAAGCGCCAGCGACCCGAGAGGACGAAGAACACCTCCGCCGTGCGGTGGGAATGGAGGGAGTTGCGGCATTTGGGCGGCTGGCCCGCGGCGCCGATGTTGAAGCCGTGGGGGCTGGCGATATGGACGTGCTGATCGGCGGATTCGGAGACGCCGCCGCCGATGATCGTGAAGTTCTCCTTCTGGTTCGAGCCGGGGGTGTGGGCGTCGATGAAGGCGGTCTTGCAGGGCTTGAGCTCGCCGTAACGGACGATGGTGGGAGCGGCTGTCATGGGGTTCCTCCGGGGGGTCGGGCGGCGGGCATCGGGACTGTCAGGCGGCGCCGAGATGGATCTGCTTCCAGATCGCGGTCTCGTCATAGAGCGTCCATTCGCGGCGGATGCTCCAGCCTTCGGGGCCCCAGGGACCGAATTCGGCATGGGTGATCCCGAGGATGTAGACCATCGCGCCGGTGGGCACCCCGAAGCCGCCCCAGCCGGAATGCCGCCCCCAGAGGGACCAGCGCACGGCGGCGCGGGGCGGCATCATCGGATCGTCGCGCCCGATGACGTGGTGGAGGGTCAGTTCGGCGGTGGGAAAGGCGGCGCGCAGCGGGGTCCAGAAGCGATCGACACCGCCATGGCTGTGGGCCGTGACGCCGCCGGGATATTCGAGCTGCGCCGCGCGGTCGTAGGTCTCGGGAATGACGCGCAGGTCGGCGGAAAGGATACGGGTCAGCATCTCGGCCAGGCGCGCGCCCCATTGGTCGTCGTTTCCGCTTCCCGTATAGGGTCCGGCCCGATCGGTCTCGGGGGTCAGCGGCTTGACCGCCGCCGCGGGCCCGCCCTCCCGCGCGATGAGGTCGGCAGCGTAGGTCTCGGGCGTCTGTCCCAGCTGGCGCACGATGGCGCCCTGATCCCGGATCAGCCATTCGTCGTCGATGACCGACCCGTCCACATGGCAATCGGCGATGATCCGGTAGGTCAGGCGTGTGCCCGTCGCCCGGCCATAGACGCCATCGCCGGTATGGGTCGCGGTGGAGAGCAGGCGGTGAGACGACAGGTGGCCGGTCTCCGGATCGCCGGACCAGATGACGTCCTCGCCCAGAAGGGTGCGGTCGGGGAACTCGGCCAGGGTCGCAAGCGTGGCGCCCATAACCGGCCGGTTGCCCACGACGACGGAGCCGGGGGAGCGGACCACGATCTCGGGCGCGTAGTAATCGTGGAGGGTGGCGATGCCGCGATCCTCCCAGATCTCCTTGGTGATGCCGATGATGTAGTCGGGCAGGTCCTTCCAGCGGTTGTTGAACGTCATCGGGTCTGTCCTTCGGGCAGGCGGGCGGAGCCGCGCACGACGAGCGGTCCCTCGATCTCGATCCGCTGCGGGTGGCGGCCGGGGGTCTCGATCCGGGCGAGGATCTCGGCCACGGTGGCGGAGATCATCCGGCGGACCGGCTGGCGGATGGTCGTGAGGTCGTAGGCGGGCCAGGCGGCGATGGAGATGTCGTCATAGCCGATCACGCTGACCTCGTCCGGGATCGAGACGCCCAGATCGGAGCGCAGGACGTCCATCACCGCGAGCGCCATGTAGTCGTTGCCCACGAAGATCGCGTCCGGCGGGTCGGGCCGGTCCATCATCTCGCGCACCCGTTCGCAGGCCACGGCGCGACGGTAGGCACCGTCCGCCTCCGCATGCACGTCCGTCCCGGCGGCGCGGAGGGCATCGCGGAACCCCTCGGCCCGGTCGCGCCCGGTAGAGGATCCCTGCCAGCCGGTGATCTGGGCGATGCTCTGGTGTCCGCCGGCAAGCAGGAACTCCGCCGCACCGCGTCCGCCGAGCCGGTTCGCCGAGGTGATCGCCGACAGGCCGGACCCGTCGATCCCGCGGTTGAAGAGCACGACCGGCAGGCCAGCACTGGCGCAGCGCCGGACCAGATCGCCCGACAGATCCACGGAGGCCGCGATGAGGCCGTCGACCTGATAATCCATCAGCTCGTCCACCACCCGGTCGAGATCGGCGCCGGAATTGCCGACCGTGAACATCAGGAGGTGATAGCCCTGCGCCTGAAGCGCATGGCTGAGCTTTTCGACGGCATCGGCGAAGAACGGGTTGTCGAGATAGGCCACCACCAGCCCGATGATCCGCGAGCGCCCGGTGATGAGGCTGCGCGCGAGGACGTTGGGGCGGTAGCCGAGGGCGGCGGCGGCGGTGCGGACGCGGGCCTCCATCGCGGGGCTGACGGAGGCGCCTGCGGTATAGACCCGGCTGACGGCGGACTGGCTGACCCCGGCCTCGCGGGCGACGTCCTGGGAGGTGATGCGGCGCGCCATCAGCCCGCGGTCCAGCCGCCGTCGACCAGGATCGAGGTGCCCGTCACCATGGCGGAGGCGTCGGAGGCGAGAAACAGGACCGCGCCCATGATATCCTCCACCTCGCCCACGCGTGGAAGCTTGATCTTCTCGTCGATCCAGGCGCGGCGGACCGGGTCGTTGAACGTCGCCTCGGTCAGGGGCGTGCGGATGAAGGTCGGGCACAGCGTGTTTACCCGGATGTCGCGCGGTCCCCATTCGATGGCCATGGCCTTGGTCATGCCCTCGACCCCGTGCTTCGTCGCGCAATAGACGGCCCGGTCGACGCCGCCGACATGGCCCATCTGGCTGGAGACCTGGATGATGGAGCCGCCATGCGCCATGCCCGCCGCGACCTTCTGCGCGAGGAAATAAGCGGCGCGCAGGTTGATGCCCGCGACCGCGTCGAAATCCTCCGGCGTGGTGTCGGCGGAGGGGCCGTGGCGCGCGACCCCGGCGGAGTTGCAGAGGATGTCGAACGGCCCGTGTTCGGCCAGGACGGCATCGACGGCGTCGAGATCGGCCACGTCGAGGACGGCGCCCCGGGCGGCGAAACCCGCCTCGCCCAGCGCATCGACCGCCGTGGCCACGCCGTCGGAGCTGCGGGCGGCGACGGTCACCTCCGCCCCCGCCTCGGCCAGCGCCACGGCACAGCCGAGGCCGATCCCCCGGGTCCCCCCGGGCACGAAGGCGCGTTTGCCGTCGAGGCGGAAGGACGGGGTTCGGGGAAGGACCATGGGGCGCTCCGGCTGGTGCAAGCGTATGCAGACACCCTCCGACCGTCGCGATCAAGGCCGAATCCGCTCGATCGGTGCTCCGGTGAACTCCGGGACCGCCCCGTGCGTTCACCGGCCATGGCGGGTCCCGCCAGCCCCCGAAGCGAGCGCATGCGACATGACCAAAGCCACCGACGTCACGCGCGCCCTGCGCGACTCCGCGCAGGCGCCGGGGGACGTGAGCATCGACACGATCAACGACCATCTGGGCCACCGCTCCATCGGCGCGCTGCTGATGATCCCGGCGGCGCTGGAATTGACGCCGATCGGGGCCATTCCCGGGGTGCCGACGGTGCTCGCCACGATCGTCGCGATCTTCGCGGTGCAGGTGTTGATCGGGCGGGAGGATATGTGGCTGCCCGAACTGATCGGGAAGCGAACGGTGGATGCGGGCAAGCTGGAATCGGCCGCGGACAAGCTCGAAGGGGCGGCGCGATGGTCGGACCGGCATCTGGGCAGGCACCTGACGGTCCTGGTCGACGGGCGGGTGGCGCGGATCGCGGCGCTGGCGATCCTCGCCCTGTGCTGCACGGTGCCGCCGCTGGAGCTGATCCCTTTCGCCTCCTCGATCCCGATGGGCACCATCGTCCTGTTCGGGCTGGCGCTTCTGGTGCGGGACGGGCGGGTGATGGCGCTGGCCTGGGCGGCCTTCGCGGCGGCGCTCTGGGGCGTCTGGACGCTCTGGCCCTAGGGGGTCGGCGGACGAAGCTGCCGCATTCGGGCGAGGACATCCACGCCGAGCTGATCCCAGACATGGAGCAGGTCCACGAGCACCCAGTTCTCGCGGATGAGATCCCCCTCCACCCGCCAGAAATCGAGGCTGCGCATGGTGATCGCCCGTCCCGCGCCCGCGATGCCGAGCCAGCCGCCGCCGGTGAGCGTCATGCCCATCCCCGGCCAGGCGGTGAAGGCGGCGTAGTCGCCCGCGCCGAAGAAATGGCCCTTGTCGACATGGCCGCGGCGGTCCGGCATCGCGTCGAGGAACGGGATCTGGTGGTGGTCGCGGAAGCCGCGAATGCCGCGGGCGGTCCCGATGCCGCCGGGCCCGTACCAGGAACAGCGGGGATGCCAGGCCCGGGGCAGGTCCATCGCGGCCTCCCCCTCGGGGCTGAGGTGCAGGCGGTCGAGCATATCGCCGACGATGCGCAGGGCGCGGGTGCCGTCGCCGGGCGGGTCGCGTCCGTCCTGAGTCATGGGGCCGGGGACGAGGCCGGTGCGGCCCAGCGCCGGGCCCATGGGCCAGAGGCCCGCCTGCAGCATGAGGTCGGGCAGGTCCCAGATCGCCTGCACCTCGACCGCCCGGTCGCCCTCCACCCGGTAGAATTCGTGGAACCGCAGATAGGCCAGCCGTCCGGTCGAGGGGATGTCGAGGAAGGGGGCGGCGAAGTGCCCGGCATAATGCCCCGCCTGCCCGGTCCAGACCTGCCCCTGCGCGTCCTGTCCCGTCACGGAGATATCGACCCGACGCTCCACATCCGGCACCGCGCGCCAGAGCGGATCCAGCGCCGCGGCGACGAAGCCCGCGCCGCCGGTGACGTCGCCGAACGGGTGGCAGAGCTGCACCGTCGCGGCGGGGGCGACGAAGCGCCGGACAGCCTTCGTCATCGCATCGGCATCGTGATCCGTCAGGTCGAGCATGGACGCCCCCCGTCTTTGCTCCGAAAATATTCCGGAGAGCGCGAGAGGCTGGCCTCTCGCCGGACCACGCGGGGCTCGATGCCCCGCGCGGTCCGGGTCACTCGGCGGCCTCGCGGTGGGGCGCGCCCTCGCCGTAGGGGACGTTCACTCCGCCGTAGCGCCGAACGCGGATGTTGCATTGCTCGGCATGGCCGACGAACCCTTCCAGCATGCAGAGGCGCGAGCCGTATTCCCCGATCAGGGTCGCGGCTTCGTCCGTCGTGACCTTCTGATAGCTGTGGGTCTTCAGGAACTTGCCGACCCAGAGCCCGCCGGTATAGCGCCCGGCCTTCTTCGTCGGCAGGGTGTGGTTCGTGCCGATGACCTTGTCGCCATTGGCCACATTGGTACGCGGCCCGAGGAACAGCGCGCCGTAGCTGTGCATGTGCTCCAGATACCAGTCGTCGCGGTCGGTCATCACCTGCACATGCTCGGAGGCGATGTCGTTGGCGAGGGCAAGCATCTCGTCGTGGTCGTCGCAGAGGATGATCTCGCCGTAATCCTCCCACGAGGCGCGGGCCGTGTCCGCGGTGGGGAGGATCGTCAGGATGCGCGCGATTTCGGCCTGCGTGCCCTCGGCCAGCTTTCGGGAGGTGGTCAGCAGGATCGCGGGGGAGTTGTAGCCGTGCTCCGCCTGCCCCAGCAGGTCCGTGGCCACGAGTTCGGCATCGACCGTGTCGTCGGCGATCACCATGGTTTCGGTCGGACCCGCGAAGAGGTCGATGCCGACGCGGCCGAAGAGCTGTCGCTTCGCCTCCGCCACATAGGCGTTGCCGGGCCCGACCAGCATGTGGACGGGGTCGATGGTCTCGGTCCCGATGGCCATCGCGCCGACCGCCTGGATGCCGCCCATGACGTAGATTTCATGCGCGCCGCCAAGGTGCATCGCGGCGATGACGGCGGCGTTGGGGCGGCCTTTGAACGGGGGCGTGCAGGCGATGATGCGGGGGACACCCGCGACGCTCGCCGTGGCCACGGACATGTGGGCGGAGGCGACCATGGGGAACTTGCCGCCGGGCACATAGCAGCCGACGGATTGGACGGGAATGTTGCGGTGCCCGAGGATCACGCCGGGCATCGTCTCGACCTCGACGTCGTGCAGGGACTCGCGCTGGATGCGGGCGAAGTTGCGGACCTGCTCCTGGGCGAAGCGGATATCGGCCAGCTCTCGCTCGGACAGCTCCGCGATGAGGGCGTCGATCTGGGCCTGCGTCAGGCGGAAGCTGTCGGGGGTGTAGTCGTCGAACTTCTCCGACAGTTCGCGGACGGCCGTGTCGCCGCGCGCTTCGATATCGGCGAGGATGCCCTCGACGGAAGTGCGGACCTTGGCGTCGTCCTCGGCCCGGTCGGCATCGGACTTGGCGGTCTTGAGATGTTCGGCCATCGCGCGCCCTCCCTCGGCTGCGGCCAATCTATGCGCGCGGGCGGACCGACCTCAAGGGAATTGCATACGTCTGCAATCGGGCCCGGTCGGTCAGAGGGATTCGAGCCAGACGATCATCTCCGCGACGGTCTCCGCGGTGCGGGCGGGGCTCAGGATGTCGCCCGCGATGACGTGGGCCTCGGGATCGTCGCCGGATGCCGGGTCGATCCGGCGGATATCGGTCGCACCGCCCCAGGACGCGGCCACGACCTCCGTCGCGCGGGCGTCGACCACGGTGTCGCGGGGCGAGAACCAGAACAGCGCGGGACTCGTCGCGGCCCGCCAGTCGAGGCCGTCCGCCCGGTCGATCAGCGCCTGCATCGGGAGCAGGGCGACGGTGGGATATTCGGTGGTCCAGTGGCGGGCATGGCGGTCGTTGCGCGGCGCGAAGGACCGCGTTTCCCCGGCCACGAGCGGCAGCCAGCTCCGCGCGCCCGGCAACGACAGCAGGCGCCCCGCGGGGTTGGCCACGCGGAAGTTGGGCGAGATCAGGATCACGCCCGCGAGGTCGCGGCGCAACCGGGCCAAGTCGGGATCGGCGGCGAGGAGCGCGGCCAGCGTGCCGCCGGTGGAGGTGGCCATGACCACGACCCGGTCGCCCAGGCGGCGGCCCACCTCCATCGCCTCGGCCAGATCCTCGATCCAGTCGCCCGCCCGCGCCTCCGCCAGTGCGGTGCCGTCGATCCCGTGCCCGGCGAGCCGGGTCAGGAACACGTTCGCGCCGAGGGCCGCGCCGATCCGGTCGGGCACCGGGCGTAATTCCCACGAGGTCGCGGAGAAGCCGTGGAGATAGACGAGGACGAGATCCGTGCGTCGTCCCGGCAGACCGGCCCAGAGGATGCGCTTGGCGGCCGCGGGCTCAAGGCCCGGCACCTGCCCCTCCCGGTCGGCGAGCCAGCCGTCGAGATCGCCCGGCACGGTGCTCGCGTCGAAATCGATGGTTGTATCGACCCTTTCGTAGGGACCGAAGAACCAGAGGGCGACAGCCGCGACCCCGAGGGCGAGTGCGGTGATCGCCAGCCCCCGGAGCAGGCGCGCCCTCACGCCGCCACCCGCTCCAGCACCTCCGCCACGCTCTGCTCGATCAGGGTCAGGCAGTCGGGCGTCGAGAAGCGGTGGTCCGCGTCGTCGACGAGGGTGAGGCGCATGTCGGGGCTGTCGGCATGACCGAACAGGCGGAGTGCTGTCGCGACGGGCACGTCCGCATCCGCGGTCCCCTGCAGCATCCGGACCGGGAACGGGAGGGACAGGGGCGACCGCAGAACGAATTGCCGACGCCCCTCCTCGATCAGATGACGGGTGACGCGGGTGGGTTCCCCGTATTCGGAGGGCAGAAGGACGTGCCCCTTCTCGAACAGGTCGACCCGCTGATCCGCGGTGAACCCGGCCCAGAAGCCGTCCTCCGTGAAATCGGGTGCGGCGGCGATCGTCACGAGTCCGGCGACCCGGGCCGGTTCCCGACGCGCCAGCAGGAGGGCGATCCAGCCGCCCATGGAGGAGCCGACCAGAACCTGCGGCCCGTCGGTGGCATGGGCGATCACCGCGCGCGCATCCTCGGCCCAGTCGCCGATGGACCCGGCGGCGAAGGTGCCCCCGGACGCGCCGTGCCCGGAATAGTCGAGCCGCAGGAAGGCGCGGCCCTGCGACCGGGCCCAGGCCTCCAACGCCACCGCCTTGGTGCCGGTCATGTCGGAATTGTAGCCGCCGAGAAACACGATGCCGGGCGCGGTGCCCGGGCTGGCGTGGAAGGCGAGCGCGTTGCCCGCGCGGGTGACGGTGTCTGCCATGGTCGGTCCTCCCTGCTCCGGCGTCAGATTAGCGCGGGCGGAGGGGACGCGCAAATAGGTGACCCGTCGGTCACATATGTTGACAGGTTACCGGATAGTCACATAACAACGATCCATGGATTCGGTCTTCAAGGCCCTCGCCGACCCCTCCCGGCGCGACCTTCTCGACGCTCTGCGCCGGGAGGACGGACAGACGTTGTCTCAGCTGGAGGCGGCGCTGCCGATCTCGCGGTTCGGAGTGGCCAAGCATCTGGGGGTTCTGGAGGCGGCGGGGCTGGTGACGCGGGTGAAGCGGGGTCGTTTCACCCACCACTACCTCAACGCGGTCCCCCTGGCGGAGGCGTTGGGGCGATGGATCGAACCCTATCGCGTGGCGCCCGCCGTCCGGGGGGTGCTGGATCTCAAGGCTCGATTGGAGGGCAACATGGAACAGAAACCCGATTACGTCCTGCGGACCTTTATCCGCTGCACCCAGGATGCGCTCTGGGATGCGCTGACGGAGGCGGAGGCCGCCGCCAATTACCACCCGTTCACGCCGGATGCGCAGCGCGAGGGCGATGCCATCGTCTACAAGCTCCCGGATGGATCGGACATGCTGGTCTGTCGCGAGACGTCCAAGACGCCGAAGACGCGGATCGAGGCGGAATTCGCGCCGAAATGGGCGCCGGGCATCCCCGTTTCGCGCTTCGTCTGGATGATCCAGCCGGAGGCGTCGGCCTGCCGCCTGACGCTGGAGCATTACGACATCCCCGAGGGCGGCGAAGGCTATGCCGAAGGGTGGGAGCGACTGGTCGCGGGCCTAAAATCCTGGCTCGAGACCGGCAAGCCGAGCCGTCTTTCGGCGGACGAATGATCCACGCAAATCAGGGAGAGATTCGATGAACCCGAAACCCGACTTCGTCCTGCGAACCTTCATCCGCTGCACCCGGGACGCGCTCTGGGAGGCGTTGCGGGATCCGGCGCGCCTGCCGGACTATTACCACATGATCGACCGGGCGGAGCGGGAGGGCGACGGCCTCCGGATGCTCGATGCCGACGGGATGCCCCTGCTGGTCTGCACCGACGAGGAGGTGGTGCCGAAGACCCGCATCGCCGCGACGTTCGAGCCGCAATATGCGCCCGACCTGCCCGCGTCCCGCTTCGTCTGGACCATCGCGCCGGAGGGCGACCATTGCGCCCTGACGCTGGAGCATTACGACATCCCGGCCGCGGACTCGCATGTCGGCCCGACATGGGAGCGGATCGTGGCCAGCCTCAAGACCCTGCTGGAAACCGGCGAAGCGGTCCGGTTCGTGGAGGTGGCGCAGTGAGCCCCGAGCTCTGGTGGATGACCTGGACGGCGATCCTCGCCGCGTCGCTCTGGATCCCATACATCGTGGGGGTGAACACCGAGGCCGAGCCGCAGGACAATTTCGCGCGGCCCGGCGATCTCAACAGCCTGCGCCCCTGGGTTCACCGGGCCTATCGCGCGCATCTCAACCTGCTGGAGCAGTTCCTGCCGATGCTGGCGCTGGTGCTGATCGCCCATGCGGCGGGCATCTCCACCGGGGTGACGGTCTGGGCCACGGGCATCTTCTTCGTCCTGCGGATTGCCCATGCGGTCGGGATGATCTCGGGTGCGGCGCGCTTCCCGCTCCGCCCGATCCTCTTCACCGCCGGATGGCTCTGCATTCTCGCGGTCGGGGGGAGCGTGATCGTCGCGGGCTGAAACCCTCCCCCTCCCCGTGCGTTGGCGCGGGGAGACAGGAGGATTTCATGGTCAAGTCGAACGATGACGGTCAGCAGCCCATGCCCGAGGGCGACGACGCTCCCGGCAAGCCGAAAGAGCGGGTCTATGGCGAGAGCCGGGCCGAGAAGAGACCCGAGGGCGGCAAGACGAAATACGATAAGCCCGCGGTGGGCGCGGACGATTTCGCCACCGACGAATTGCGGGAGAAGCGGATCCGCGGCAACGAGGCGCCGGACGATTAGGCTTCGGTCAGACCGCGGAAGCCCTGTGCCACGACGAACTTTTCGGAACTGTCCGCGCGGCTGGCGCCCGGCTTGACGTTTGCGACCGAGGTGAAGCGGGTCTTCAGGCGCTTCTGAAGCTCGCCCTCGGCCCCGCCGGCAAGGACCTTGGCCACGAAGGTGCCCCCGGGGGCGAGGACGTCGAAGGCCAGTTCCGCCGCCGCTTCGCAGAGCGCGATGATGCGGAGGTGATCCGTCTGTTTGTGGCCCGAGGAACTGGCGGCCATGTCGGACATGACCACGTCGGCCTCCCCCCCAAGCCATTCCTTCACCCGGTCGTCGGCCCCGTCCGCGAGGAAATCGAGAACGTGGATTTCCGCACCGGGGATCGGATCGACCTCCTGCAGGTCAAGACCGATCAGGCGCCCGCGCGGCTTCTTTGCCAACTCGCCCGTCGCATTGATCCGGGGGGCCGCGATCTGCAGCCATCCGCCGGGCGCGCAGCCGAGATCCACCACCCGGGCGCCGGGCACGAGGAAACCGTAGCGGTCGTCCAGCTCCAAGATCTTGAATGCCGCCCGGCCGCGATACCCTTCGGCCCGCGCGCGGGCGACGTAGGGGTCGTTGAGCTGCCGTTCCAGCCAGAGTTTGGAGGACAACTTGCGCCCGCGCGCGGTCTTCACCTTGACGGTGAGATCGCGGTAGCCGCGGCCGGAGGGGTTTCTGGTGGGAGGTTTGGCCATGGGGATCAGATAGGCGGTCCGGTGACGATTGCACAGGTCCGGATGTGGGGGGCGTCGCGACGGGATGCGTGGGGGTGGGGTTTGCGCCCGGTCCGGTTTCGCGGCCGGCTGTTGTAAATCCAGCCGCACGCGGGGCGCGCCGTCAGAACGGTCCGTCCTCCAGCACACCGTCTGCCGACATCTGGGCGTAGAGCAGTCCCTCGCGCAGGCCCCGATCCGCGACCGACAGGCGGTCCGTGGGCCAGACCCGCAGCAGCGCCTGAAGGATCGCGGCCCCGGACATGATGAGCGAATGACGATCGCGTCCGATCCGCGGGTCGAGGCGACGACCCTCCGGACCCAGCTCCAGATAACTCCGGATGACCCGGTCGATCTGCGCCGTGGTCATGCGCAGGCCGTCCACCTTGTTCCGGTCGTAGCGGCGCAGGTTCAGGTGCGTCGCGGCGACCGTGGTGACGGTCCCGCTGGTCCCGATGATCTGGAAGCCCGGATCGCTGTCGCCCGCGGCGTCGGCATAGGGGCTGAACTCCTGCAGGCATTCCTCGAAATGCCACGACATGAGGGCGAAGCGCGCGGCGTCGTCGGCCACGTCCCGGAACTGGTCCTTGAGGGTCGCGACGCCGAGCGGGATGCTGATCCAGTCGACCACCTTGGCGGCGGGGAACGGACTGCCCTCGCCGGGCAGGAACCCGGAATGGAGGCGCATGATCGCGCGGCTTCGCTCCAGCCGGGGCACGCGGGTCAGGTCGATCCAGACCAGCTCGGTCGAGCCGCCGCCGATATCGACCACCAGAAGCTGCTCGCAGCGGGCGGAGACGAGGGGCGCGCAGCTCACAACCGCAAGGCGCGCCTCCTCCTCCGGCTCGATGATCTCAAGAGGCAGTTCGGTTTCCCGGTGGACCAGCCGGATGAATTCCTCCGCATTGGTCGCGCGCCGACACGCCTCCGTCGCGACGAGGCGCATCCGCCGGACGTCGTGGGTCTCCAGCTTGCGGCGACAGATTTTGAGCGCCCCGATGGTGCGCGCCATGGAGGCGCGGGACAGGCGCCCGGACGCCTCCAGCCCGTTGCCGAGCTGCACCGACTTGGAAAAGCTGTCGACGACGTGAAGCTGGCTGCCCTTCGGCTGCGCGATCAGCATCCGACAGGAATTCGTGCCCAGATCGAGCGCGGCATAGAGGCTCGCCGGATCGGGACGGGCATCGGGATCGGGGCGCACCACCGGCGCGGGGCGACCGACGCGGGGCGCGCCGGGCGGACCCCGGTCGGTTTCGGCCGGGTCTTCCGGTGGCATCACCGCCTCCGTTCATAAGGTCATCCCAAGCCATAGCGTTCGCGCGCCGTCCACGGCAACCGGTCTCATGTCCGACATGAAGGATCCGATGGCCCGCCCCCCTCGTGTTCCACCGCCGCTGCCGCTACATCCCGATCCGGTGTCGCGCCCGGACGGGCGCATGTCGATAACCGGCACCGGGGGCGCGAACCCCGTCCCTATATCTCGGGCCAGATCGCACGGGCGGGAGGCATCCATGGCGCAGATCACGGTCGTCTATTGGCGGGACATCCCCGCACAGGTCATCGCAGGCTCCGGCAGGCGCGCGGCCAAGGTGCAATTGTCCGAGCGGTTCGAGCAGGCCATCGACCGGGCCGCCATGCGCTCCGGCGCATCCGGGACCGACGAGTATCTCGCCGACTGGCGAAAGGTGCCCGAGGGTGTGGTGGAGGGCGGTGACGCGGAGGTTGCTGCCGCCCGGGCCGCAGCGCTCGAAGCCGAGTGGACGCCGGAGCGGTTGCGCGACGTGGCCTTGGCCGGCGGGCGCGAGACGGAAGGGGCCGCCTGATGGCGATCCTCGGGTTCCTGCGTCGCGAGACGGCCCCCGCCCCGGTCGACGCGCCTCTGGCCCGTCTCCTCGATGGCGCCTCCATCGAGGTGATGCCGCGGACCGCTGAGAAAGTCGATGATTTCGCCGCCCTCCTTCCCCGGGGCACCCGCGTCTACATCGCCCATATCGACGGCACGCCCATCGCCGACATGGTGGCGACCGCCGCCCGCCTGCGCGCCGAGGGGATGGAGCCGATGCCGCATGTCCCCGCGCGGATCATCCCGGACCGCGCCACGCTCGACGACTGGATCGCCCGCTATCGGGGCGAGGCCGACGTGGATCAGGCGCTGATCCTCGCGGGCGGTGTGCCGGAGGCGGCGGGTGCCTACGAGAATTCCATGCAGCTTCTGGGTTCCGGCGCCTTTGACGGGTTCCGGCGTCTGCATGTGGCGGGTCACCCCGAGGGCAACCGCGATATCGATATGGATGGCGGTACGAAGAACGTCTCCGATGCGCTTGCGTGGAAACAGAAGTTCGCCGAGCGGACCGATGCGGAGATGGCCATCGCGACGCAGTTCTGTTTCGAGGCGGAGCCGGTCATCGCCTGGGCCGATGCCATTCGTGCGGCCGGTATCGACCTGCCGATCCATATCGGCGTGGCCGGGCCGGCCAAGCTCCAGACGCTGATCCGGTTCGCCATCGCCTGCGGCGTGGGCCCGTCGCTGCGGGTGCTGCAACGCCGGGCCGCCGATGTGACCAAGCTCCTCCTGCCGTTCGAGCCGACCGCGTTCCTGTCGCAGATCGCGGCGCACAAGGCGGCGAACCCCGATTTCGGCATCGTTTCGGCCCATATCTTCCCGCTGGGCGGGATCACGGCGTCGGCCACCTGGCTCGACACCCATACGAAGGATGAAGAATGACCCGCACGGTATTGGAATCGAAGACGAAGACCGTAGTGATCGGTTTCGACGAGCCGTTCTGCGTCATCGGGGAGCGGATCAATCCGACGGGTCGCAAGAAGCTGGCCGCGGAGCTGGAGCAGGACGACTTCACCACGGTAGAGCGCGACGCGCTGGAGCAGGTCGCCTGCGGAGCCATGGTTCTCGACGTCAATTCCGGCGCGGTCTTCACGAACAAGATGGCGGAGGATCCGCGCTACGCCGACAACAATTTCGTCGAGCCCGCGTTGATGAAGGCCCTGATCGAGCGGGTGCAGGCACTGGTGGACGTGCCGCTCTGCATCGATTCGTCGGTGCCCGGGGCACTCGAAAACGGGCTCGAAGCCGCGGAGGGCCGCCCTCTCCTGAACTCCGTGACGGGCGAGGAGGAACGGCTGGAACTGGTTCTCCCGCTGGTGAAGAAATACAACGTCCCCGTCGTCGCGATCTCCAACGACGATACCGGCATTTCCGAAGATCCGGAGGTCCGGTTCGCCGTCGCGAAGAAGATCGTCGAGCGCGCCGCGGATTTCGGCATCCCCGCCCATGACATCGTGGTCGACCCGCTGGTCATGCCCATAGGCGCGATGGCGACCGCGGGGCATCAGGTCTTCACGCTGGTCCGCCGTTTGCGGGCCGAGCTGGGCGTGAACACGACCTGCGGCGCGTCCAATATCAGCTTCGGCCTGCCCAACCGGCACGGGGTCAACGCGGCGTTCCTGCCCATGGCGATCGGCGCGGGCATGACGAGTGCGATCATGAACCCCGTTCGCGCGCAGGAGATGGAGGCGATAAACGCGGCCAACATGCTGATGAATCACGACCCGAATGGCGGAAAGTGGATCGGCTTTTCGCGGGTGCTGGACGCGGTCCGGGACGGCGCAACCTTCCCCGAGGCGGCGCAGGCCGCGGCGGCGTCCGGCGCGCGCAGCGGCGGGCGGCGCGGCGGACGGCGCCGGGCCTGAGCATCAGGGTAAAGGTTCTTTAAGGATGAGCACGTTAGACCCCTCGCATGAGCTATCAGGCGCATATCGGGCGGGACGAGGAATGGCTGGCAAAGCTGTTCTCGCCCCGCAATTTGCGGGCGGGGGGAATCGTCTGTCGCGATGCGCGGGACGTGGAACGGGCCATCGGTCGCCGCGATCTGGAGCAGGAGGTGCGCGCCCGGGGCTTCCGAATGGTCCAGGCGGGCGATCAGATCGTCATCGTCTGCACCGGCGTCCCGGTCCGCGTGCTGGTCTGACGCGATCCGTTCCGACCGGGTCGGTCCCCGCCGCCCGGACGTCCCCATGACCGATCCGCAGGTCATCTTCATGCCGTCGGGCAAGCGCGGGCGGGTGCCGCGCGGAACGCCGGTCCTGACCGCCGCGCGCCAGTTGGGCGTCGATCTCGACTCTGTCTGCGGCGGTCGCGGGATCTGTTCGCGCTGTCAGGTGCAGCCGGGTGCGGGATCCTTTCCGAAGCTTGGAGTGACGGTCGCGTCCGATGCCCTGTCGCCCGTCAACGCGGTCGAGCGGCGCTACGACGAGATACGCGGTTTGAAACCCGGGCGGCGGCTCGGCTGTCAGGCGGCGATCCACACCGACGTGGTGATCGACGTCCCCGAATTGAGTCAGGTTCATCGGCAGGTCGTGCGCAAGGCGGCGTCCGGCCGCGCGATCACCCTCGATCCCGCCACCCGGCTGCACCTCGTGCGGGTGGAGGAGCCGGACATGGACGCGCCGACCGGCGATCTCGAACGCCTCCGGACCGCCCTCGCCGAGCAATGGGATCTGCGCGACCTGACAATCCCCCTACCCGTCCTGCGCGGATTGCAGAAGGCTTTGCGCAAGGGCGATTGGCAGGTGACGGTTGCCGTGAACCATCACGCGCGCAGCGTCGCCGCGATCTTCCCCGGTTTGCGCACCGATCCGCTCTCGGGCCTCGCCATCGACCTCGGCTCGACGACGATCGCGGCACATCTCTGCGACCTGTCGACGGGTGCGGTGCTGGCGTCGGGCGGCGTGATGAATCCGCAGATCCGGTTCGGCGAGGACCTGATGAGCCGGGTCAGCTATTCGATGATGAACCCCGGCGGCGACGTGGAGATGACGGCGGCCGTGCGCACGGCGCTCGCGGAGCTTGCCGCGTCGTTGGCCGTCGAGGCGGACGTATCGCCCGCCGACATCGTGGAGGCGGTCGTCGTCTGCAATCCGGTGATGCACCACCTGCTGCTCGGCATCGACCCGGTGGAGCTGGGCCAGTCGCCCTTCGCGCTGGCCACCTCGGACGCGCTGCGGCTGACCGCATCCGATATCGGGCTCGACGCCCTGGCCCCCGGGGCGCGCGTCTATCTGCTGCCGTGCATCGCGGGGCATGTGGGGGCGGATGCCGCCGCGGTGGCCTTGTCGGAAGCACCGGATGCGGCGGAAGAAATGACGTTGATCGTCGACGTGGGCACCAATGCGGAGATCATCCTGGGCAATCGCCACGGCCTGCTCGCCTGTTCCTCGCCCACCGGTCCCGCCTTCGAGGGCGCGCAGATCAGCGCGGGGCAACGCGCCGCCCCCGGCGCCATCGAGCGGGTCGAGATCGACCCCGAGACGAAAGAGCCCCGCTTTCGGGTCATCGGCAGCGACCTATGGTCCAACGATCCGGGCTTCGCCGAGGCGACTGCGGCCAGCGGCATCACCGGCATCTGCGGATCGGGCATCATCGAGGCGGTGGCGGAGATGCGGCTTGCGGGCCTGGTCGACGCGGGGGGGCTGATCGGGTCGGCGGAGCAGACGGGAACGTCCCGCTGCGTGGCCGAGGGACGGACGAACTCCTACCTTCTGTGGGAGGGGGATGACCGTCGAATTCTGGTGACGCAGGGGGATATCCGCGCGATCCAGCTCGCGAAATCGGCGCTCTATGCCGGTGCGCGCCTGCTGATGGACGAAGCGGGCGTGGACAGCGTCGAGCGGGTGACGCTTGCCGGCGCATTCGGCGCGCATATCTCGCCGCGACACGCCATGGTGCTGGGTATGATCCCGGACGCGCCGCTGGACCGCGTCGGATCTGCCGGAAACGCGGCGGGACATGGTGCGCGCATGGCGCTCTGCAATGCCGGGATGCGGGATCATATCGAGGGGCTGGTGCGGCGCATCACCAAGGTCGAGACCGCCATCGCACCCCGCTTTCAGGAGCATTTCGTGGCCGCCAACGCGATCCCCCACGCGACGGCGCCCTATCCGAATGTCGGAACGCTGCCGGATGTGAGTTTCAACACGAATTCGGCGGGACGGCGGCGGAGACGGCAACCGTAAAGTCGGGTCGGTCAGTGCTGGTGTTCACCGTCCAGATGCACCACCTCGCCACAAGCGGCCGCAGCATCCGCGGCATCGTGGGTCACCATCAGGATGGGGATCCCGGCGTCCCGCGCGCGGTCGAAGACAAGGCGCCGCATCTGCTCCCGCAGGGCCGCGTCGAGCTTGGCGAACGGCTCGTCCAGAAGGAGTGCGCGGGGGGCCGACAGGAGCGTCCGCATGAGCGCTACGCGCGCCGCCTGCCCCCCCGACAGCGTCGCGGGATCGCGGCGTCCGTAGCCCTCCAGGCCGATCTCCGCCATGGCATCCGCGACGATGGTCCGTCTGGCGACGCGCGTCCCTCCGCGGGGCAGACCGAAGGCGAGGTTCGCGGCCACGTCGAGATGGGGGAACAGGAGCGGATCCTGATAGAGGATGCCGATATGGCGCGCTTCGGGGGGCAATCCGGCGAGGTCGCGCCCGTCGAGGCGAACGCCGCCCTCCCCCGCGAAACCACGCGGCAGATCGCCCATCACGAAGGCCAGCAGCGTGGATTTTCCCACCCCGCTCGGGCCCATCACCGTCAGCACCTTCCCCGGCGGGACCGTAGCGGAGATACGCAACAGCATCTGCCCCTCCCTTCGGAGGATCACCCGGTCGAGACTCAGCCCCTCAGGCACGGGCAAGCCCCTGACGGTTGCGATACAGCAATGCGGGCAGCGCGAGGGCCAGTGCGAAGGGCAGGAAGGCGGCAAGCGTCTGACCGAGCCCCCAGATACCGATCGCCCGGCGGTCGCCGCCCGCCGCGAGGGCCACCGCTTCGGTCGCCAGGGTCGAGACGCGGCCCCCGCCCAGCAGCAGCGTCGGCAGGTATTGCCCGACGCTGACCGCCATTCCCACCGCCGCCGCCGTCAGGATCGGCGCCAGCAGCATCGGCATGCGGAGGCGCCAGAGCACCCGGTCGGGCGACGCACCGAGGCCCGCGCCGACCCGTGCCAGACGCCCGTCCCAGGCGCGGAACGGCCCCGAGAGCGAGAGGAAGACGTAAGGCAGGACGAAGATGACGTGTCCGATGATGACGGTCGCGAATTCGTGGCCGTGGCCCAAAAACGCCGGGAGGAGTTGCAGGCCGGGGAGGAATGCGACCTGCGGGATAAGGAGCGGAAGGTAGAGGAGCCAGAGCGCGCGTTGGCCGACCGTCAGGCCGAAGCGATGCTCCGCCTCCAGGCAGCCGAGGACGAGGAGGATCGACGCCGCCGTGGCGCTTGCGGCGATCAGGAGGGTGTCGCCCGCCACCATCGCCATCTCCGGGCCGAAGCGCATCCAGCTTCGCATCGTGAGCGCGTCCGGTGCGAGGTCCGGAAAGCGCCAGCCCGCCGCCACCGACCAAAGCGCCAGCGCCGCGATCCCCGCGAGGACCGCCACCGCCGAGAGGATCGCGAGCGCCAGACCCGCGATGCGGGCGAGCCCCTCGGGGAGGCCGCGCCCGGACCAGACCCAGCGGCGGCCGAAATGCGCCACGACCCGCTCGCCGAGGAGCCAGAGGGCAAGCATGACGAGGACCGCCCCGAATTGCACCAAGGCGGCGGCGGCCGCCACCGCGCGCAGGCCGAGATCGGGGTCGAGCATCCAGCGCGTCACCTGCACCGACAGGGTGGGCGGCACGTTGGGGCCGAGGATGGTGGCGACGTCCACGTTGGTCATGCCGTAGACCAGCACGACGAGAACCGGCAGGCGAACCTGAACGTAGAGGCCGGGAAAGACGGCCTTGAACCAGGCCGCGACCCGTCCGGAACCGAGACTACGGGCGATGGCCATGCGGGGGCGGACGGCGACCTGTCCCAGGGCGGCGAGCATCATCAGGAGGAGGAACGGAAGTTCCTTGGCGATGAGGCCCGCGGTCAGCGACAGGCCCCAGCGATCCTGGACGATCAGGAGGTCCGGGGGAACGTCCCAGCCGAGGACGAGCGCCGGGAACCGTGCGATCCATCCGGAGGGTGCGATGAGGAAGGCGAGGCCGAGAGCCGCGGCGGCGTGGGGCACGGCGAGGAGCGGGGAGAGCAGTCGTTCGAGCCAGACGAAGGCCCGCGTCCCGTGCCAGCCCGCTAGAATGAGGGAGGCCACGGCCAGCGCACCGATGGTCGAGAACACGCCGGAGATGATGGACACGGCGACGGCGCGCGGCATGCCGGGCCAGTCGAAGGCGGTCCGGAACGCGGAGAGATCGAAGCCGAATGCACCGGATCCCTGCCCCGCGGGACCATGGCCGAGTGCGGGCAGGACCGTCCCCGCCAGACCCAGCAGGACCGGCCCCGCGAGGATCGATGCGGTCAGGAGCGGGAGCGGTCGCAGCAATTAGTTGGCGACGCCGTAACGGGCGACCCAGTCGGCGGCGAGCCGTTCGGCCCAGGAGGGATGCGGCTCGGGCAGCGCCGGTCCCAATTCCTCGGGCGAGAGCGTGGCCACGCCGAGATCGAGAGCGTCGAACGCGGCGCGGTCCGCGGGGTCCAGCCGCTCCATGTCGAGGACCGTGCCGTAGCCCAGCACGTCCGGCATCTGTGCCCGCAGCTGGGCCGCGGGCGACAGAAGGATGTCGGCGACCACCATCGCTCCGGCCTTGGCGTTCGCGTTGAACGGGATCGCCACGAAGGAGGCGTTGCCCAGCGTGCCGCCGTCGAGGACGTAGGTGCGCGCCGTCGAGGACAGTTCGTAATTCGCGATGGCCGCCGTTGCCTCGCCGGGCGAGAAGCTGATGGCGAGATCGACCTCGCCATCGTTCATGAGCTGAAGCTGGCGCGGACCGGTCTGCGGATAGGCGCGGCCCTGTCGCCACAGGACGGGCGTGAGCGCGTCGAGAAAGGACCAGAGCGGCGCCGTCACCCCGGCATAATCCTCGCCCACGGGATCCTGGAGGATTTCGGGGTCGGGCACGAGGTCGATCAGCATCTGCTTCAGGAAGGTCGTGCCGAGGAAGTCCGGCGGCTGCGGGAAGGTGAAGCGCCCGGGATTGGCGGTCGCGAACTCCAGAAGCGCCTCGGCGGTGCGGGGCGGATCCGGCAGGCGCTCGCTGTCATGGATGAAGACGACCTGCGCCATGGCCCACGGACTCTCGTAGCCCTCGGTCGGGACGGTGAAGTCGGTGGTGACGGTCTTGCCGTCGACATCGACCAGCGACCAGTTCGGCAGCGCCTCGGCGAATGGACCGAAGAGCAGGTCCTGCTCCTTCATGGAGGCGAAGTTCGCGCCGTTGATCCAGATGAGGTCGACCGCGCCGCCCGTCAGCTTTCCCGCCTGCTTCTCCGTCAGGACGAGGCCGACGGCATCGCCCGTATCGGCGAGCTTGACGTGTTCCAGCGTCACATTCTGCTCGGCCGCGCGCTCCCCGATCCAGGCGATAAAATCGTTGGTCGTCGTGGACCCACCCCAGGCATGCCAATAGACGGTCTGCCCCTCCGCCTCGGACAGAACCGCGGGCCAGTCGGCGGGATCGGGCTCCGCCCAGGCAGGCGTCGCGGTCAGGGCAAGGGCGGCGATGAGCGAAAGGCGCATGGGATCAGGTCCTCAATCGGTCAGGATATGGCGAGCCGCCGCGACCCGGGCGGTTGCGGTGACGAAGCACAGCGCACCGAACGCCCAGGCGAGCGGCGCGAAGTGTTGCGGGATCAGGCAGAGCAGGACGAAGAAGACGATCGTCTCCGTCCCCTCCAATAACCCGTTGGAATAGTATAGGGATTTCGACCCTTGGGCCGCGGTGGAAAGGCCGCGCTTCTCGGCCATGGTCGCGAAGCCGAGGAAGGACGTGCCGTTGACATAGAACGACAGGAGCAGGAAAGCGGCGGCGGTGGCATTGTCCGGATCCGCCAGGGCGAAGGCGAAGGGGATCGCGCCGTAGAAGAGAAAATCGGCCCAGATATCGAGATAGCCGCCGAAATCGGTCTTGCGCGTCGCCCGCGCAACGGCGCCGTCCAGCCCATCGGCCAGCCGCGATGCGAGCAACGGGATGAGGGCCCATCCCGGCGCCCCGAAGGCGATGGTCGCGGCCGCGATCAACCCCAGGGCAAGACCCCCGAGCGTCACCGCATTTGCCGTTATTCCGCGCGTCGCCAGAGCCCGCCCGAGGCGGTTCAGGGCCGGATCGAGAAGGCGACGGGCGGCAGCGTCGAGCATGGGGCAGGCTCCGGTTGGCTCGGGCCCTTCCCTGCCCCGGATGGGCGGGGTGAGGCAAGCCACGGGAGCGTGATCGCCTCAGCGCGGCGCCGCCTCCGCGGGGATGCGGAGGAGGGCGAGGCCCGAAAGCGCGAGCATCGCCGCGGAGACCGCGAGCGACAGGGACAGTCCACCGGCCTGATAACAGAGCCCGGAAAGGACTGTCCCGACCAGACGACCGCCCGCATTGGCCATGTAGTAGAAACCGACATCCATGGTGACCCGGGACGCGCCCGCGAAACGGAGAATGAGATAGGAATGGAGCGCCGAGTTCACTGCGAAGACCGCGCCGAAGAGAAGGAGACCACCGAGGATCGGCCAGGCGAGTTCCGGCCATGCGGCATGCAGCACGGCGAGAAAAGCCGGGATGACGGCCAGCGCCAGCACCCAGACGAGCGCCCGGGCGACCGAGCCCGTCCCCAGAAGGCGCGGCGTCGCCCCCTGCACCGCACCGTAGCCAATGACCCAGAACGCCATGAACATCCCCGTCAGGTAGAAGGCGGACCCCGCATCGCCCAACCGCGCGGTCAGGTAGGAGGCGAGCCAGATCGGCAGGGCGACCACGAACCACACGTCCCGCGCTCCGAAAAGGAAGAGCCGCGCCACCGAGAGCCAGTTGATCCGGGGATTCGAGCTAAGGACCTCGCGGAACTTCGCGGCCCTGTTGCGTATCGACAGGTCCGTGGGGAGGAAGGCAAGGACGGCCACGAGCACGATGGCGAGCGTCGTCGCCATGATCCAGAGCGCCGCCTGGAACCCGAAGGCGGCCAGAAGGCCCGCGCCGACGAAGAAGCCGGCCCCCTTGATCGCGTTCTTCGACCCGGTCAGGAGAGCCACCCAGCGGAACAGACCGGCCTCCGGCGCGAGCAGTTTGACGGCGGATTTGGAAGCGGTCTTGGCGAGGTCCTTCGCCACGCCCGACGCCCCCTGCACCAGCATCACGAAGATCACCGACGTGCCGACGGCCCAGCCGGGATCGAGCCGGGTCAGCGCCACCAGCGCGGCCACCTGCAACCCAAGGCCGAGATGGAGCGTAAGGGCGAGGCCGAAGCGCGCGGCGAGCCATCCCGCAGAGAGGTTCGTGACGATCCCCGCCACCTCGTAGAGGACGAACAGCCATGCCAGTTGCAGCGGCGTGAATCCAAGCTGATGGAAATGCAGCAGGACCAGCATCCGCAACGCCCCGTCCGTCAGCATGAACGACCAGTAGGCGGCGGTGACGGCGGCGTATCCCCGGAGCGAGGTCACCCGGCGGCCATCATCCGCGCGATGTCGGCCATACGGACGGAATAGCCGAACTCGTTGTCGTACCAGACGTAGAGCTTGAGATGCGTCCCCTGCACGACAAGGGTGGAAAGAGCGTCCACGATGGCCGAACGCCGGTCGCCGCGAAAGTCACCGGAAACGAGCGGACGATCCTCGACTCCGAGGATACCCGCCATGGACCCGGCCTCGACCGCGCGGAACGCGGCGTGGATTTCATCGACGGTTACGGGGCGTGCCATCTCGAACGCGCAGTCGGTGAGGGACGCGTTCAGCAGTGGCACACGCACGGCATGGCCCATCAGGCGTCCCTCCAGATCGGGGAAGATCTGCATGATCGCCTTGGCCGAGCCGGTCGTGGTGGGGATCAGATTGGTCAGTGCAGAGCGGGCGCGGCGTGGATCCTTGTGGGGGCGATCGACGATAGTCTGCGTGTTGGTGACATCGTGGATGGTGGTGAAACTGCCATGCCTTATGCCCACCGCCTCGCGCAGGACAGCGATCACCGGCGCGAGGCAGTTGGTGGTGCAGGACGCAGCCGTCACGAGGCGTTGGCTGCCATCATACAGATCCTGATTGACGCCGTAGACGAGGTTCAGGGCGGCGTCATCCTTGACCGGAGCGGAGACGAGAACGCGGCCCACGCCCGCATCGTAATAGGGTTGCACAGCCGCGCCGGTCTTGAAGACGCCCGTGCAGTCGATGACCGTGTCGATCCCCGCGAGGTCGAGATCCTCGATCCGCCGATGCCCGGTGAACGGGAGGCGCATGTCCCCCGCGACGAGGACATCGCCCTCGGCCCGGACGGCGCGGTCCCAGCGACCGTGAACGCTGTCGAATTCCAGCAGGAGCGCATGCTGCGCCGCATCGCCCCCCGCATCGTTGACGCCCAGGATCCGGATGCCGCCCGGATCGTCGACCAGCTCGCGCAGGACCAGTTTGCCGATCCGCCCCAGCCCGTTGAGGAATACCTTCATCATCGCCCTCCGGAGTTCCGGCCCGCGACTAGGCCCCCCGTGTAACGGTTCCATGACGGGCACCGACGGGCGGAGGAAGGCTTCCCTCCCGGCCCTACCGGGTGTAGCCCCCTCGCGTCGGAGGCGTGGCCGAGCGGTCGAAGGCACCGGTCTTGAAAACCGGCAGGCGGGAAACCGTCTCGTGGGTTCGAATCCCACCGCCTCCGCCACCCATACCCAGTGCTTTCATTGCGTGAATGGCGCCTGCAGTGTCGGCGTCATTTCCGTGGCTTACCGGGGCGCGGGTGTGACGGAGACGGTCAGGACGGGCTCATCTCGGGCAGACACCTGCCCGCGTCTCTCCACGGCCCGTGCGGCGGTCGCGTTTTTGGTTTCGGGGTCGTCCTGAACCGGTCGTGATCCTTACGAGTTGCGACCGTTAGATATTCCTCCGAGGAAGCGTCGGACTTCGAAGAAGGGCCGCCGACATCCTACAACTCGGCAGGTAGTTAATTTATCACAGAGATGAGTTCCGACAAGGGCGTCGGCCGACCGCGAAGCAGTTCCCGTTCTGCCAGAGCGCAGCGACGGCTGCGCTCTGGGTCATTATGCTACGATGCGGTCGTGACCAATATTGTTCAGAACCGTTTTAGCCGAGTGCATCTTGCGACGCGAAGTCGATAGGCCACGAGCAAAACGCTCAGCGCGTGTCTCGCGACCATACTCCATGGAGCGCCCTAGCGGAATATCGGGAGACGGCCATATGGCGGGATCCGGATGCTTCGCGGATCGTCACCGCTCCATCACGCCTTTGGCCGCTCGGGTGACGCCGTCCGCGTCGATGCCGAAGTAACGGTAGAGATCCGCGACGCAGCCGGTCTGACCGAAATGCTCGACGCCCAGGCTCACCTTGCGATCGCCGCGTACGCCGCCAATCCAGGCAAGGGTCGCCGGATGTCCGTCGATGACCGTGACGAGCGCGGCATGGTCCGGGACGTCCGCGCCATGAGCCGGTCGATACGGGACATGGCTATGCGGTCGCGTCGGATGCGTTCGGCCGCCGTCCAGCCCGCGTTGAGACGGTCGGCGGACGTGACGCCGAGGACGGCCACATCCCCGGCCCATTCGGCCGCCGGGCGCCAGGCGCCCGGCGGCCGAGAAGGCGTGATCCGCGACGACGCCCTGATAGACGATCGCCACCCTGGTCCTCGCACTCGGCGGGCGCCACCAATAGGCACCGTCGATCACCCCCTGGTGCCAGTCCGACGCCGCACGCCGACCCGGCTGTTCGAGCGGACGGGTCGATAGCCGCAGATAGACCGAGCCCCCCGTCTCATCGCGCAGCTATGCCTGCTCGCGGCTGGGACCAGCGGCCCCCTCCCCGTCCCCGCCATCGGCCTGCATGTAGCCGAAACTCCAGGACAGGATCGCGGCCCGTTCGTCGGCAAATGCCGGTTCGAAAACGGCAAGCCCGTCCTGGCTCATGCCGACCAGCGGCGTGGCAAGCGACTGGTGCGCCCCGTCCTCGGAGGCGAGGGTGCTGCCGGATGGCGTTCCTACCATCAGAAAGCGGGCGTCCTGGTAGCAAGCGTAGTTGAGTGCATCGAGCCCGCGCGACACGAACGGGTCGTAGAGCGTGCCCACCGGCAGCAGCCGCCGCCCGAAGGGCGAATGCGACAGACCCGCCGCGCCGAGGGCGAGGAGCAGGTTCATTTCGGCAATGCCGAGTTCGAGATGCTGACCCTCGGGCCCGAAGGCCCATTTCTGCGTCGAGGGCACCCGCTCGGCCCGGAACGCATCGGGCACCGCCTCGCGGGCGAACAGACCCCGGCGGTTCACCCACGGCCCGAGATCGGTCGAGACCGTCACGTCGGACGACATGGTCAATATTCGGCCGGCAAGCGGACCGCCCGCGCGGGCGATGCCGTCGAGCAGCTTGCCGAAGGCAGTCTGGGTGGAGATACGCGTTTCCTGCGGCGGCGCCAGCGCGGGCACCGGCACCCGGGCGTCGGTGTAGCGCCGCCGACCTGCGGCGAAGAACGGCGCGCGCCGGATGCGGCGCTCCACCGGATCGGGCACGTCCCATTCCGCGCCCTCGGCAACGCCCATCGATACCCGCCAGGCCTCGAACTGCGTGGCCGTCATCAGACCTGCGTGATCGTCCTTGTGCCCTGCCAGGGGCGTGCCCCAGCCCTTGATGGTGTAGGCCAGGATCACGGCGGGCGTGTCCTCCGCGGCGGCGGCCTCGAAACCCGTCCTTAGCGTCTCGAGACAATGTCCGCCGAGATCGGCCATCAGCGCCGCAAGGGTCGCGTCGTCGCGCCGCGCCGCGCCAACAGGTCGGAGACCGCGCCCTGGTCTTCCAACTCCTCCTGGAGCCGCGTTCGCCACGCCGCGCCGCCCTGGAAGGTCAGCGCCGAATAGAGCGGATTAGGGCCGCGCTCGATTCAGTCGCGCAAGCGATCGCCCCCGGGCTCCGAGAAGGCCGCCTCCTGCAGTCGCCCGTAGCGCAGGCGAATGACCCGCCAGCCGAAAGCGCCGAATATCGCCTCGATGCGCTGCCACAATCCCTCGCGAACGACCCCGTCCAGGGACTGGCGGTTGTAGTCGATAACCCATCGGACGTTGCGCAGATCGTGCTTCCAGCCCTCCTGCAATGCTTCGTAGACATTGCCCTCATCCAGCTCCGCGTCGCCTACGAGCGCGATCATGCGTCCCGGCGCGGCGTCGGGGCGCAGGCTCTTCTTGGCGTGGAGGTAATCCTGCACCAGAGAAGCGAAGGCAGTCTGCGCCACGCCCAGCCCGACCGAGCCGGTGGAAAATCGACGTCGTCCACGTCCTTGGTTCGCGACGGATAGCTTTGTGCGCCGCCGAAGGCGCGGAAAGCGGCCAGGTTTTCGCGGGATTGGTTACCGGCGATGTATTGCAGCGCGTGGAACACCGGCGAGGCATGCGGTTTGACGGCGCCCCGGTCCTCGGGGCGCAGCACGTCCGCGTAGAGCGCCGTCATGATTGTGATCATCGAGGCGCAGGATGCCTAATGTCCACCGACCTTGATCTCGTCGGGTTCGCGCAGGTGGTTGGCGTGGTGCACGATCCAGCAGGCCAGCCACAGTACCGCGCGCTCCACGGTCTTGAGGTCGGCCACTTCCGCCCCCCGGATCGCGTTCACGCCGCGCCGCTCCGGCCCGCCGCACGGATGAGCATCTGGTCGGCAAAGACCACCGCACGGGCGATGCGGCCCCGCCCGATCTCTCCCGCCGCGTCCGTGGCGGTCACGTCGAACCAGTGTAGCGGCCCCTCGCGGCCCCGGTAGATGGCGACGGCCTCGACCGCCGCACCGGTCGGCGTGGGCGCGAGGTGCGAGACCTCGATGCGAGCGCCACGGAAACCTCGCCCGGATCGAGGTGCGGGGCGAACAGCGCGGCGCAGGCGCGCTCCATATCGACGATCATGAACGGCGTGCCGAACACCGCCGGGAGCGTCTCGCCCTCGGCGGCCAGGACGGCCGCAACGCGGGATCCGTCGACCCTGCCCCGCAGGGCACAGGTCTCGCCTTCGGCCGGTGCGGCATTCATCCCCCGTCCCCGGGTTCGAGCGCGCGCAGCCCCGCGGCGTGGAACGTGGTCAGCATGGCGATGTTCTCCTCCGGCTTCCTGTGGGCCGGCGCGGCGCCCAGCCTCTCGCGTCGGCCGGTATCGGCGCAGATGCCCAGCATCGCCGCGATCAACACGCCGAAGCCGTCCACGAGGTCCGCCTGCCGCGCCCCGGGGAGGGCCTTGCGCAGGGCGTCGAGATAGGCGCGCGCGGTGTCGTCGTAATGGCGCGCGATGATCTCCGTGCCCTGCATCGAATTGGCAAGACGGCCCATCAGCGCGGCGTAGTTGCGCCAGCCCCGTTCGCCGTGGCCGGCCGAGTGGATGAACGGCGCAACGTAGGCACGGATCAGGTCCTCCAGATGCGGGCGCGCATCCCCGGCAACGTCGAGGATTTCGGCCAACGCATTTCCGCGCATTTCTGACATGATCGCCGCACGCCGTCCAACCACCGTGTCGAACAGCACATCCTTCGGTCCGAAATGGTATCCGACCGCATTGAGCTGCACATCGGCGGCTGAGGCCACATCGCGCAGGGATGTGCCGTCGTAGCCGCCCTCGGCGAAGAGCCGCTCGGCGGCGTCGAGGATACGGCGCCTCGTCTCCTCGGGCGGGCGGTCGCGGGGACGTCCGACCTGTCCCCTCGGACGCGTCGATGGAGCGGGAGGAGTTCCGGATGGGATGGCGTTCAGTTTCACGGCGCCGATCATTTCACATTCGACGGCGAGAGGCCAAGCGTCGCGCGCGCCTCGTCCGGCGTCGCGGGACGACAGCCGAGCGCCGCGATCATCCCGATCGCGGCCGAGACCTGGGCCGCGTTCGAGGGCGCAAGCTTGCCGGGTCCGAGCCAAAGCGAATCCTCCAGGCCAACCCGGACATGCCCGCCCGAGGCCGCGGCGATGGCGGCCACCCGCATCTGATGCGCCCCTGCGCCCAGAGCGGACCACACGAGATCCTTTCCGAAGAGGCGCAGCGCCGTCCGACGCATATGCGCGACGTCGTCGGGATGCGCGCCGATCCCACCCAACAGGCCGAAGACGGTCTGCACGAAGAACGGCGGCTCGACCGTGCCCGCATCGGCGAAATGGGCGAGGTTGTAGAGGTGGGCAGTGTCGTAGCACTCGAACTCGAACCGCGTGCCGTTCTCGCGGCAGGCGTCGAGGACGTGCCCGATATCGGCGTAGCTGTTGCGGAACACGAGGTCGCGCGAGCCCTCCAGATGGTCTCTCTCCCATCCCGCGAGGCCGGGGTGACGCTTCAGCATCGGGAAGAGGCCCATGTTCATCGACCCCATGTTGAGCGAAGCCAGGTCGGGCGCGAGGGCCGCCGCGGGGCGCGCGCGCTCCTCGACACTCATGTAGGGGCTGCCGCCGGTGGTCACGTTTACCAGGGCATCCGTGGCGGCGCGGATCGGTTCGACTACGGCGCGCAGCCCCTCGACGGATTGATCCGGTCGCCCCGCCTCACCCCGCGCATGCAGGTGCAGCACCGTCGCCCCGGCCGCGGCCGCCTCCAGTGCCGAAGCCACGATCGCCTCGGCCGTGGCCGGCAGATGGGGCGACATGCCGGGCGTGTGTATCGCCCCGGTCACCGCGCAGGTGACGATGACCGGATGCGCCTCGGCCACGGACCTACTCCGCCCCCTGCGGCGTCCGGGCCTCCGCCTCGCGGATCAGCCCCCGCAGGATCGGCGGCGTCACCGGCAACGAGGCGATCTCGATGCCGTAGCGTTGCAACGCGGCGTCGATGGCACTGGTAAGTGCGGCCGGCGCGCCAAGCCGCCCGCCCTCCCCGCCCCCCTTCACGCCGTACTCTGTGTAGGGGGACGGCGTCTCAACATGGCCGAGCTTGAAGTTGCGGGGCATCTCGTTGGCCGTGGGCATGGCGAACTCGGCGAAGTTGGGGTTCAGGAACTGACCTTCGGAATCGTAGAGAAACTGCTCGGTCAGCGTGGTGCCGATCCCGTTCGCGGTGCCGCCCCAGACCTGCCCGGCCAGGGTCCGCGGGTTCACGATGGTCCCGTTGTCGTGCACGGCCGCGTAGTCGAGGATCTCGACCTTGCCGGTGCCCGGGTCCACCTCTACGGCGACGATGTGGCAGATATGACCGACGATGGGGTAGAAGATGCCCAGATGCTTGCGGTCGGGATCGGGATCCGACGAGAGCGGATGGTCATAGACGGCGGTGCATTCCAGGCCGCTGTCGAACTCCTCCCCGTCGGGGAAACTCAGCCGGAAGAAGCTCGAGGTGAGCGCGATCTCGGCGAAGCTCTTCTCCTGGTCCACAAGGCCCTTCACGCCGACGGCCCCGCCCCGAAGCTCCAGGTCGTCCGGGCGCCGCTGGAGCATGTGGGCGGCGAAGCGCTTGAGCCGCTCCTCCAGCTTGATCGAGGCGCTGACGCAGGCACCGGTGATCATCGCGGTGAAGCGGCTGCCCTGCGGCCCCACGCCGTTGAAGCCGGACTGGCTGTCGGCATAGCCGATCACCACATCTTCGGGCGCGACCGTCAGCCGCTCGGCCAGAACCTGCGTCACCACGGTCTCGGGCGAATTGCCGACCATGGGCGAGTTGAGGGTCACGAAGAGCTTGCCCGAGGGGTCGAAGCGCATCGCGATACCCTCGGGCGTCGAGGTCAACGTGAAGCCAGGCGTTTCGCGGTTGTTGAGCGACCACCATTCGGTCGGCCCGTAGACCGAGCGCTCCATGCAGGTGGCGACGCCCACGCCGACGCAGCGGCCTTCGGCGCGCATCGCCTCGGCCTTCGCCAGCCAAGCGTCGTAGTCGAAGAGTTTCTTCGCCTCGGCCAGCACTTTCTGGAAGTTGCCGCTGTCGTAGATGTTGCCCGTCGGGATCATGTAGGGGAACTGATCGGCCTGAATCATGTTCTGCTCGCGAAGCTCCACCCTGTCGCGGCCCAGTTCGGCCGCGGCGGCGTCGGCCATGCGCTCCATCACCCAGTTCGTCACCTCCGAGCCGAAGCCGCGATAGGGGCCCTGTTGCGTCTTATTGGTGAGGATGGCGCGCACGCGCATCCCGAAGCTCTCGATCCGGTAGGGGCCCGTGACCTGCGCCATGGCGTTTCCGTGGGTGCCCACCCCGAACTGGAGATAGGCGCCGTAATCGTCGAGCACGTCGAAACGCAGCGACTTGAAGGTGCCGTCCTCCATGACCGCGAGCTCCGCGTCGTAGAGCCGGTCCGAGCCGTGGCTGTCGGAATTGGTGAAATGCTCGATGCGGTCCTCGATATATTTCACCGGTACGCCCGCCAGCCGCGACAGGCCCGCGGTGCGAATGATGATCTTGTGGATGAACACCTTGGACCCGAACGAGCCGCCCGCCAGCACCGGAACGATCTTCAGCTCGCCCGGCGAGACCCGAAGCGAACCACCCAGCACGAAGGGGATGAACGCGTAGAAGTTCGTGTTGGCGTGGATCGTGTAGCCGCCCCGGTGGGCATCCCACTGCGCCACCGCCCCGCAGGTCTCGATGGCCTGCGCCGAGGAGCGGTTCCACCGCAGCCGCCGCCGGACCACCCGGTCGGCCCCGGCGAAATGCTCGTCCACGGGGCCGAACGAGAAGGACTCGTCGAGCGCCACGTTGCCCTCGCGGTCGTCGGGATGGATCACAGCGTCGCCCGTGGCCTCCGCCGACGCCTCGATGTCCACATTGGCGGGCAGGGTCTCGTACTCGACCTCGACCAGCTCGGCCGCGTCCTCGGCGATGTAGCGGTCCTCTGCCACCACCGCGGCCACGACCTCTCCCACATGACGCACGCGCCCGATCGCCATGGCGGTCTGCGGCACGGGCGGCGATGCGAAGGACGGACAGGCATCCACCACCGTGGCGAGGTCCTCGCCGGTGTAGACGCCGATCACGCCGGGCAGGTCGCGCGCCTTTGACGTATCGATCGAGACGATGCGGGCATGGGCATGCGGGCTGGAAACCATGGCCGCATGGGCCATGCCGGGCACCGACACATCGTCGATGTAGCCGCCCTTCCCGGCCAGGATGCGCGGATCCTCCACCCGCTTCATGCTCTGGCCGATCCAGGTCAGGCCCGCGCGCGGCGCCTCGCGCTGGCGGCTGGGCGGGATGGTGTTGCCGTCGAGATGCGATGTCATGGTGTGTCCTCCTCCCCCACGCGCCGCCTCAGGCGGGCTGGAGCGTCTCCTGGATCTCGGCGTCGCGCAGCTTGCGCGCGGCGGACCGGATGGCGGCGATGATGAATTCGTACCCCGTGCAGCGGCACAGATTTCCGGAAATGGCCTCGCGGATTTCCTCGTCGGTCGGGTCGGGGTTGTCGGCTAGAAGCTCCTGCGCCGTGGCCAGCATCCCCGGCGTGCAGAAGCCGCATTGCAGCCCGTGTTCCTCCCAGAACGCTTCCTGGATGGGACTCATCTTCTCGGCGCCGAGACCCTCGATCGTGCTTAGCTCGGCCCCGTCGACCTGCACCGCGAAGGTCAGGCAGGCCCGCACCGCGCGACCGTCGAGCAGCACGTTGCACGATCCGCAGGCGCCGTGCTCGCAGCCCACATGGGTGCCAGGCAGGGCCAGCTCGTGGCGGATGAAGTCCGACAGCAGCATTCGGGCGGGCACCAGCGCCTCGCGCCTGCGGCCGTTCACGGTGACATCGATGGCGATCTTCTTCATGTCAACTCTCCTCCCCGGCCGCCCGGCGAACGGCCTGTTTCAGTACGCGCGGCAGCAGTGTGCGCATCAGGTCGCGGCGATACTCGGCGGAGGCGGCGGCGGACCCCGTCGGCTCGACCTCCGCGACCGCGGCGTCCGCGGCGTCCGCGACCGCGTCGAACCCGTCTGGCTCGCGTCCATCCAGCGCCGCCTCCGCGCCGGACAGGCGGGCGGCGCGGTCCTCCACACCGGCCACGGCGATACGGGGTGCCGCGATCTTACCGCCCTCCAGCCTGAGCGTCGCGACGACCGCGGCCCAGGCATAGTCGCCCTCGCGCATCGCCACCTCCTCGAAGCCCCACCCGGTCCCCGGTGCTGGTAGCGGGACACGAATCTCGGTGAGTATCTCGCCTTGGCGGCGCGCGGTCTCATAGGCGCCCAGGAAGAACGCATCGGCGGCCATGCGCCTCTCGCCATCGGCACGGGCTAGCACCACCTCGCCTCCGAGCACCTGCAGGATCGCCGGCATCTCCGAGGCCGGATCGGCATGGCACAGGTTGCCCGCCAGCGTGCCCCGGTTGCGGACGGCGGAATGGGCCACCCATCCGTAGGCCTCGGCGATCAGCGGCATGTGGGTGCGGACGAGGTCGTGGCGCATGATGTCCGCATGTCGCGCGAGCGCACCGATGACGATCGCGCCGTCCTCCTCCCGCACATAGTCGAGATCGGGCAGGCGGTTGATGTCCACGAGCCGGGCCGGCTGCGCCAGCCGCGTGTTCATCATCGGCACCAGGCTCTGCCCACCGGCCAGGATGGCCGTGTCGTCGTCCTGCGCAAGCGCCGCGAGGGCGTCCGACAGGGTATCGGGCCTCAGATACTCGAAGGCTGCTGGTTTCACGGCTCTCTCCTCCCAGAGATGGTCATCCTGCGAAGCGCGGTTCCGGTACGCCGCGGATGCCCAGCCCGCGGATGCGGAACAGGCTGCCTGCGGCGAACTGCGGCTTGGACTGGACGGCGAAGTTGTCATGTGCGGCCGGATGGCTCACCCGCGCCATCGAGGTCACGTAGATCTCGTCGAGATCGGCCCCGCCGAACATCACCGAGGTGATATTGCGTACCGGCATGGTGATCTTGCGCTCCACCATACCGTCGGGCGCATAGCGGATCAGGTCTCCCGAGATGACCTGCGCGTTCCACAGATACCCCTCCTCGTCGACGGTCGAGCCGTCGGCGAAACCGGTATCGTCGGCGGTGGAAGCGAAGACGCGTCGATTCGACGGCGTACCGGTGTCGATGTCGTAATCGTAGGCCCAGATCTCGTTCTGGAACGTGTCGGCGAAGTAGAAGATCGCGTCGTCCGGGCTCCAGCACGGGCCGTTGGAGCAGATGATGCCGTCCTCCACTGCGTGCAGCGTATGGTCGGGGTCGAGCCTCCAGAGATGGCACAACCCCTGCTCCTCCTGGTCATCCATTCCACCGGCGAAAAAGCGTCCCGCACGGTCGCATTTGCCATCGTTAAGCCGAACGCGATCGGGGCGATTCTCGATCAGGGCTATGGGATCGACCGCGCCGCTCTCGAACGAGAAGGCGTAGAACCCGTCGTCGAGTGCAAGTATCGCACCGCCCTCTTCGCGCAAGGCGACCGCGCCGATGTCCTTTGGTAAGGGCCATGACCGGACGGCTGACGTAGCGGGATCGAAACGCCAAAGGGCATCCTTGCCCATCCTGGGTCCCGTACTGTCGACCCAGTACAGCATGTTGGACCCGGCATCCCACAGAGGCCCCTCGCCAAGATGATTGGCGCATGACAGCACGCATTCGATGCTGAACCCCTGCTTGTCCATAGCGCCACCCCGCGTCCGTTATTATTTATACTGTCGTACAATTCTATTAATGGCAAGGGGCAGGTGTCGGATGGCGGCAGGCTTTGGCCGTAATGTCGGCCTTTGCGGCGATGGAGGACGTTCTACAGCGAGTAGATCGTTCGGAATCGTGAACCTGACGCTCCGACTGAATGCTCGGGGTCCCATTTGCCGCCAGTTCGACAAGCCACGGCCTGTCGGTTCCCCTCGCCTGCTTCCGGTTGTTAGAGATGCCCGTCAGCCTTCTGAAGCGCGCCAAAGGCCGTACGACGAAGCCCATTGTGGAACGGCCCGACAGGCCATGCGATGGTCGAGACCCAGGGAGCGCCGCATTCCACTCCAGCGCGTAGGCACTCACATACGACGCCAAGGTATGACGGCGTTCCGTCTGTGGCGGTCGGAAAGCAGCTCTAGGAGATGGGCTAGATGAATGGTTCCCCGACCCGAAAGGGCGGTCATCTCCTGCGGTATATTTCGCCGATGCGCTCCGGCTTGCCACAGGGCTCGAACCGGGCCCCGCTGCTGAGCGGACCTTGGCGGCGTTCCGGACCGTGCCGCGCGAGGTGTTCGGCGGACCCCGGCCTTGGAAGTTCCACCCACCCCTGTGGGGGCCGAACACAGCGAAGGACATGACGAGGTCGAACGGACCGTCATCATTCAGGCCCGTCACCGCATCGCCATGCCGGATCGCAACTTCCTTTGTCCCGGCCAGGTTCGCCGCGGCGCGGGCTCCCGTTCGCGTCCGCTTCAAAGGCCGTGACCCGGCTCTCCGGTCCCGTGAGGTGGCAAAGGATAGCGGTGTAGTATCCCACGCCCGCGCCGCCCTGTAGAACGCGCGATCCGGGTTATCGCGACTACCTTGCTATCGGACCAGTTTGTCGCGCGAGACAGCGGGACTTGTATGTCGGAACAGGGGGTTCCCTGGGGGAGGGTCTTCGAAAACGGAACCGGACCGATGTCGAACGCGATCCTGAAATGCCATCGGATGTCGCTCTGTTGCGCAGGCAAGTCGATGAAGATCGTCCCTGTAGTGCGGGTCAAGAGCCGCTGACCCAACGAATGCTTGAACAAGCCTCAATCGCGGACGTTGGTCACGACGGGGCTGGGTTAGCCAGCCACCACATCTCCGCCCAGCAATCCAGTTTTTTCTGCCAAAGCCGGGGGCCCGCCGCAGACGTTCTGCCACCTTCAGTTCAGGGTCTTCCTACCCGTTCCCGACGCGGCAACACCTCAATCACCGAAGTCTCTGGACATACCCGAGTGAATCGGTAAGTCTTTCCCTGTCCCAGCCATCCTGTCGCTGACAGCCCATCGCGCCGTCATCGGACCAGCCCGGACGACCATAAGAATGGAGAGGCTGCCATGATCCGTGATGATGACGGGATGAGATGGGCACAACCGAGTTCGTGTTGCAGAACCGAAGCGCTTGCAGCGGCCATCGAGGGCGGCGGGCGGCGGGAGGAAACGGCGCTGGAAGCCGTGCTGGATCGTCTGGACCGGGATCGCGAAGAGCGGCACGTCGAGGTCACGCGATGAACGCCATCCTCCGGACCCAGACCTCGCCCAAGATCCCCGAACATGATGCGCAGGCTTTGCTTGGCGGAAGCGATGTGGCCCGGATCGTTCTGGGCGATCAGGTCTATACCCTGCGGCTGACGCGCGCGGGCAAGCTGATCCTGACGAAGTGAGGACCGCATGGGCATCCTGACCGAATTTCCCTCGACCGCGGGCATCGAAGGCAGCCCGACATCGGGCGGTGCGACCGTGGCCGACCTACGCGCCCTGCCCTCCCCGCAGGCGCTCACCGTGCTGTTCCTGCGCGACTGGTGCGAGGGACCCGAAGGTCGGAAACGCGTCGCCTCGGTCCTCAAGGGCGCACTCGGACCGGCACAAGGATCGGCCGCCTGCGAGGCATGGGACTCGCTGATCGGCATGCTCGTCGGCGAGGGACGTCGTCCGCTGATGCGTCACGACCTCGGCTGCCGCTGTGTCGGGTCGGACGAGGCGGTGATCGCCAATCTTCTCGCCGTCGCCGCGACCGGGGCACGCGAGGATGCGATGCTCGTCGTCTCGCTCCTGCTTCCCGGAGACCGCCTGATCGTCGCCGCGCATTTCGCCGAGGTGGCGGGCCTCGCCGTCGCGCGCGCCGATCTGCGCGGCCAGAAGCGATACCGACCCGATACCCCGAATATCCTGCATTGATGGAGTTTCCCATGCGCCTCGCCACGACCACCGCGCTTTGCGCGCTTCTCGCGACCCCGGCCCTCGCGGTGGAGGAGGGCGACGTCCTCGCCACCTATGCCGACATCGCCGCGGCCGCCTACGGCGACAGCCTGGCCACCGCACGGACCCTCGATGCGGCGGTGGATGCCTTCCTCGCGGAGCCGTCCGCCGAAGGGCTTGCGGCGGCCAAATCCGCGTGGCTCGCCGCGCGCGTCCCCTACCAGCAGACGGAGGCGTTCAGGTTCGGCAATCCCATCGTGGACGATTGGGAGGGGCGGGTGAATGCCTGGCCGCTCGACGAGGGCCTGATCGACTACGTCGCGCCCGGCTCGACCGGGGTCACGGATGCCAACGCCTATGGGGCGCTCAACGTAGTCGCCAACGCGGCCTTCACCCTGTCCGGGGAGCAGGTGGACGCGGCCGAGATCACCCCTGCCCTGCTCCAGAACACGCTGCACGAGGCGGATTCGGTCGAGGCCAACGTCGCTACCGGCTACCACGCGATCGAGTTCCTGCTCTGGGGACAGGATCTCGGCGGCACCGGCGCTGGCGCTGGCACCCGGGCCTGGAGCGACTACGCCACAGGCGAGGCCTGCACGAACGCCAATTGCGACCGGCGTGGCGACTACCTGCGGGCGGCAACGGACCTCCTGGTCTCCGATCTGGAGGAGATGGCCACGGCATGGCAGGACGGCGGCCCGGCCCGGCAGGCCGTAATGGACGACCCCGAAGGCGTGAACCGCATCCTTACCGGTATGGGCTCGCTTTCCTACGGCGAGCAGGCGGGGGAGCGCATGAAGCTGGGCCTCCTGCTCAACGATCCGGAGGAGGAGCACGACTGTTTCTCGGACAACACCCACAACAGCCATTATTACGACGGGCTCGGTATCCGGAACGTCTATCTCGGCCGCTACACCGGCGTGGACGGCATCGTGATCGAAGGGGCATCCCTTTCCGAACTGGTCGCCGCGCGGGATGCGGACGTGGATTCCGCCCTCCGCGATGCCCTCGATGCGACGATGTTCGAACTGGGGGAGATCAAGCTCGTGGCCGAAGCGGGCATGGCCTACGACCAGATGCTCGATCCGGACAACGAGGCCGGTGGCGCGCTGATCCAGAGTGCCATCGACGCGCTCGTGGCCCAGACCCGGGAAATCGAGCGCGCGGTCTCCGCCCTCGGGCGCGAGCAGAATCTCCTTCGAGGGGTCCGACAGTCTGGATGACCCGAACGCCGTCTTCGAGTAGGTCGCGATTCTATCCGCTGGCGGTGGCTCCCGGGCCGCCGCCGTCCCGATTGCGAGAGGTTCCGACATGCCCAAGGCGCAGAGCCCGTGCATCGGTGTGTGCAAGTTCAGACGCAAGGGCCCCGCCGGGGCGCATTGCATAGGCTGCTCCATGACCAAGGCGCAGAAGAAGCTCGCCAAGCGCGCGAGGGGGCCGGTCGAAGCCGACGGCTTCGTGGCCCTCGTCGTGGCGCAGCAGGCCGCGATGGGCCGGTACACCCACTGGCATGCTGCCTATCTTAAACGCTGTCTGAAGAAGGGGCGGCCCGTGCCCAAATCGATGCGACGGACCGGCTGAGTTTCAGCCAAGATGGGCGCGCAGCATCCAGGCGAACTTGTCGTGGATCCGACCGCGCTCGATCGCCAGATCTTCGGTGCGAATGTCTCCGTGGCCGGCGGCCACTTCGCTCAGCCCCGCAAGGGTCGCGCCGACGGTCTCCTGCGCTTCCATAAGATGCCGGATCATCGCGCGGTCACCCGCGCTCTCGTCGCCTTCCGTCACCTTCGAGCGCTCCAGGTGCGTCGCGAGCTTGCCCTCGGCCGTTTCGCCGATGGCACGGATCCGCTCGGCCAGATCGTCCTGACCCACGAAGTGATCCTCGTAGATCGTCTGGAACAACTCGTGCAGCGGACCGAAGGCCATGCCCGTCACGTTCCAGTGAAAGTTCTGCGCAAGCATTGTCGTCACGACGGTCTCCGCGACGGCTTGGTTCAGGGCTTCGGCGATCTCTGCGGAAGCGTCGGGCGACAGGTCGGACGCGGTCTGGGCCATGGCTGCGGCTCCTTTCGAATTCTGGATGGGGTGGGCTGGCTGGCGATGGCTGGCTGGCCCGGACTGCACATTAGAACCGTTCTAAGAAATGTCCAGCCTGTCGACAAGACCGACGAGGAGGAACCGCAGGATCGCTTGGTTTCCGGGTCTGGCAAAGCGTTCGATCAGGAACCGCGTGCTGGCTCCGTCGCCGTCGCGGATCGCGTCGAACAACGTGGCCAGCCATGCTTCATCGAAGGACTGTCCGGGCGTTCCCGGTGTCCAGATACGGGGACGGCGGCGAAGCAGCCCGGGCAAGGCGCGCGCGAGCGCATCGGCATAATCCCCGGCATTCGCCTCGGGATGCAGAAGCGCGCAGGCAGCCTGGGGCGAGCGACGCGCCGCCGAGCGACAGTGGAGCGCGGAGAGTCGGAGCATGTCGATCAGCGCCGACGGACCCGGCTCCGGGCAAGCCTCCGGGCGCAGCGATACGAGGGAGCGAGCGAACATGGATCGCCTTTCGTATGGGGAACAACGATGCTATCCTGACTAGTATAGTCAGCTATTTCCGATACTACGAGAAGAGATTGGCCTGAAGATGCGCTTTATCCTCACAATCGCCATGATGTGCGCCGCCGTGGCCACCCCGATCCGAGCCGAACCTATTGCCGTCAGCATGGAGCCCCACCTTGCCGTCACGCCCCGGACATCGGCTGAGGCAGCCCGTGTCGCAGCCGTAACCTCACCCACGACGGAATTCGACGCGCCCGAGCGGTTCGAGGCGAATCAGGGCGGTGCCGGCACGGTTCGCCGGCGGTCAGACAGACAGGCCTTCAGCCTTCCGCAGGCCAATCTCGACTTCGCGCAGCAAGGCGACTTCCTGCTCGGCAACGGCCTCTTCGAGAAGCTTTGGGTCGGCGCGCCCGCCTCGACAATAGCCTCCGACGGGCTCGGCCCGATGTTCAACACCCGGTCCTGCCAATCCTGTCACCTGAAGGACGGCCGGGGCCATGCGCCGATGGATGCCGACGACGATGCGGCCTCCCTCGTGGTGCGCCTCGGGCGACCGATCGGCGCGGCGGAGGTCGACGAGCTGACGGCCTATCTCGGCGCATTGCCCGACCCCGTGCTGGGCCATCAGCTTTCGGACCGGTCCTTGCCGGGGCAACCGGCGGAAGGGCGCGTCCGGGTCGCGTGGGAACCGGCCCGCATTGTCGAGCTTCCCGGCGGCAATTCCGTGACCCTACACCGCCCGATCTGGTCCCTGCCCGGCGCCGCGCTCCATCCGGACACCCGGATCAGCCCTCGGGTCGCACCCCAGATGATCGGGCTGGGGCTGGTCGAGGCGATCCCGGCCGCCGACATTCTCGCCCATGCGGATCCGGAGGATGCCGACGGCGATGGCGTATCCGGCCGACCGAACGTCGTTTGGTCCCCGGAATACGAGACCGAGATGCTTGGCCGGTTCGGCGTCCGCGCAACGACGCCGACGTTAAGGCAGCAGGCCGCCGATGCGTTCAACGCCGATATGGGTCTGTCCTCCCCGCTGCGCCCCGATCCCGCCGGCGACTGCACCACCGAACAGACGGCATGCCGGAGCGGTCCCCATGGCACCGACGATCACGGGACCGAGGTGGCGGGCGAGTCGCTCGACCTGGTCGCTTTCTACAGCGGGACGCTGGGCGTCCCCGCGCGGGTATCGGTGGACGACCCGCAGGTGCTGCGCGGCAAGGAATTGTTCCATGCGGCCCGCTGCACCGCCTGTCATGTGCCGAAGTTCGTCACCCACCGGCTGGAGGATCGACCGGAGCATTCCTTCCAGCTGATCTGGCCCTACAGCGATTTCCTGCTTCACGACATGGGACCGGGACTGGCCGACGCGCTTCCGGCGGGCCGCGCCACGGGATCTGAATGGCGCACGCCGCCGCTCTGGGGGTTGGGCCTCGTCGAACAGGTCGGCGGCCACCGCCAGTACCTTCACGACGGGCGGGCGCGCAGTCTGGCGGAGGCGATCCTGTGGCATGATGGCGAGGGCCGCGCTGCGCGCGACGCCTATGCAATCCTTTCGGCCGTGGACCGTGCAGTCCTTCACGCCTTTCTGGAGTCGCTGTGATCCGAATTCCCGCCCTCCGCGCGGTGGCCCTTTGCCTGCTCGCCACGCCCGCCCTCGCCGATCTCGACACGGCATTGGACGGTCACGTCCTGCCCCGTCTGGATGCGCTGGTCGCCTCCACCGCTGCGCTCGCCCACGTGGCCGCTACCTGCGATCCCAATGCCACCCGGACGGCCTGGATAGACGCTTTCGCCGCGTGGGCCGCCGCGCAGCATCTCGCCCTCGGCCCGGGCGAAGTGGACGGCCGCTGGCAGGCGATCGCTTTCTGGCCGGATGACCGGGACGCGACGGGACGCGGGCTCTCGCGACTGCTGGCGTCGGACGATCTCTCACCGGAGGCCATCGCCCGCGGCTCCGTCGCCGCCCGGGGTCTCATGGCCCTCGAACGGCTGCTCTGGGAGGTGGACCCCCCCTGCCCGACCACCCTGGCGCTGGCAGGCGATCTGGCGATGACGACCGCAGACGTTCGTGCCGGTTGGGACGGTTTCTCCGCGGAGATGCGCAATGCGGGGTCATCCGATAGCCGCCGATTTCTGAGCACCGACGAAGCGGAGGCCGCGCTCTTCACCGCGCTGATGGGTGGTTTGTCCCATACGGCGGAAAAGCGTCTCGGGCGGCCGCTCGGCAGCTTCGACCGTCCGCGACCCGGCATGGCGGAAGCGCGCCGTTCGGGACAATCACAGGCCGCCATCGTCACGGCCCTTACATCGCTGCGCGAACTGGCCGCGACGCTCGCCCCGGCGCCGCGCACGGATGCCGCGCTGGCGACCGCTCTCGATAGTGCCGAAACCCTCGGGGAGCCCGATCTCGGCGGCGTGGCCGACTCCGCACGTCGCATCCGGATCGAAGCGCTCCGTACGGACGTGGAGACCGCCATCCGCTACGCGGCGGAGGAGATTGGGACCGCGCTCGACGTGACGATCGGCTTCAACTCGGCGGATGGGGATTGATGGACCGCCGCGCCTTCCTCGCCACCACATCCGCCGCGCTCGCGGCTCCCGCCTGGGCGGCGCTCGGCGCGCCTGCCTTCCTCGCCGCCGCGCGGCTTCGGGACGACACCTTCGCCCTGCACGGCCTGACCGAGGATGGCGACATCGCATTCCGCGTGCCCCTGCCCGGCCGGGGCCATGCCGCGGCGGCCCATCCCACCGCGCCGCTTGCCGTCGCCTTCGCGCGACGCCCGGGCGCCTTCGCCCTCGTGATCGACTGCGCCGAAGGTCGCGAAACCCACCGCCTTCACGCGCCGGAGGGCCGGCACTTCTACGGGCATGGCGTCTTCCTCGACGGTGGACGTCTTCTCGTCACGACGGAAAACGATATCGCCAGCGGGGCGGGACGGCTCGGCATCTGGGACCTAGAGGACGGGTTCACCCGGCTCGACGAAGTGCCCTCCGGCGGGATCGGCCCGCATGAGGTCGTGCGCCTGCCCGGCGACATCCTCGCCGTCGCCAATGGCGGCATCCGCACCCACCCCGCGACGGGCCGCGACAAGCTGAACCTCGAGACGATGCGGCCGAATCTCGCCTATCTGCAGGACGGAGCCCTAATCGACATGGTCGAACCGGCCCAGCATCACCTCTCCATTCGCCACCTCGCCGCCCGGACCGACGGCACGGTCGCCATGGCGATCCAGTGGCAGGGCGATCCGGATGCCGACGTGCCCCTTCTCGCGATCCACCGGCGGGGCGCGGCGATGGAAATGCGGGGCGCCGACCTCGCGCGAGACATGCGTGGCTATGCGGGATCCGTGGCCTGGTCCGGGAGCGGGAACACGGTGGCGATCACCGGCCCGCGCGGCGGGTTGGCCGCGATCTGGGAGGGCGGCGACCTGCGCCTGCTGCGCCGACCCGACATCTGCGGGGTTGCGCCGACGGCGGAGGGGCTGGCCTTTACCGACGGGCTCGGCGGTGTACTGACGGATCTCGGCACAAGACGGCACATGGTCGCCTGGGACAACCATCTCGTGCCGCTAGGCTTCGATCCGACGCAGCAATAGTCTTGGTGGGCGACAGGGCGGGTCGTAAATCCCGGCCCGCGACTGCGACGCCGACTTGCACCGCACCTGTGTTCCAGACGGGAACCTGCGATCAGATATCGACATCCAGCGCCGCGAACCGCCCGTCCCAGCAGAGAATCGGATGGCCTCTTGCCCGGGTAGACACCCCCACGAAGTCCGCCCGAACCTGAATGATGTCATCCACCGGGCCGCCCGGGATTTTCGTGACCGCACTGATCGCAGGTCCGATGCGCCGGATCGTTGTAATACTCCTCGAAGATCGGCGGCATGTCCCGTTCGAGATTGCCGATCTGGGCGGTCTTCTCCCACAGGACGGCATTGCATTCCGTGCAGTACCAACGATGGGTATCGAGCATGCCCTCCTTGCGGATCCGCTCCACGATCAGGCCGACCGTGTTCGGTCCGCGCATCGGGGCATGCGGCACGTTGGCGGGCAGGACGTAGATGCACCCCGCGCCGATCTTCACCTTCTCCGCCTTGCCGTCCTTCTGGATCCCCAGCGTCATCTCGCCTTTAAGCTGGAAGAAGAACTCCTCCGTCTGGTTGATGTGGTAATCGGTCCGCGCGTTCGGACCGCCCACCACCGTGACCATGAAATCGTCCATGGTGAAGATTGTCTTGGCCGCCGTGGGCGGTTGCAGCTTGTCGCGGTTCGCGTCGATCCAACCCATCAGGTCGAAGCTGGTGAGTTCCGGGGCGATCACGGGGGCATCGTGGATATCGCTGCTGTCCTTCATGTCGTCTCTCCCTTCAGGATTGGAGTGCCGGGTCGGGCATGTGGTTCTCGGGATTCCAGCCGGTCTTCGTGGCCAGATCGAAATCGGTCGCCCATCCCATAGTGCCGTCCTCCAGCGCGGTGTTGAGCGTGTCGTTGAACCGATTGAGCCACCCGAACAGCGATACGACCGACAGCATCTCCACGATCTGCGGCTCGGACCAGTACCCCCTCAGCCGTTCGAACGTAGCGTCGTCCACGGCGTTCGGCGTCACGGAGGCGGCACGGGCGAGGTCGAAGGCGGCCTTTTCCCCTTCGGTAAACAGATCGCTGGTCTCGTACTCCCAGACCGCGTTAAGCCGCTCGTCCGTCACGCCCCACTTGGCCGCACTCTGGATATTGTGAACCTGACAGAACTGGCATCCCGCGGCGGACGAGGAGATGTACGCGACGAGGAAACGGAACCCGCGATCCAACTCGCCCTCGTCCCGGATCACCGCCTTCGAAAGGTCCATGAACGCCCGCAGGATCGCGGGCCTGTGGGCCAGGATGCGATAGCTGTTCGGGATATAGCCGTTCGATGCCTCGATGACCTTCAATGGCCCGGCGAATTCGGCGGTCAAACTGTCGAAATCGGCATAGCTCAAACGGGCCATCGGTGGATCCTCTGCGCGGGAAGGCGAACGACCTCGCTCCCAAAGGGAAGTCTGGCATCCCCTAGCCTGCCATAGAAGTGGCAGAAACGCAGCCTCGATTGCCTGGCTGATCATGCGAACGGGCCGATCCACGACCGAAGCAGCAGCACATTCCAGCTCTTACTGTGCCGCCATCGTTTCGGAACCAGATACGACTGCCGATCACGCGGCATCCTCCGGAACAGCCTTCGGGTAAGTCCCAGCAGATCCGTTGCGACATCAGGGACATCCCGCCGCGACTCCCGCATGTCCGGACGCCATCTCCCGAATTCCGGCATCATAATCGTGTGAAGTAACAACGAGCTGCGCGATCCACGACTGCCTGGAAACTCCGGATATGGAGAGCGTGATATTCCGCGCCTTTCCCCGTCGACAAAGAAAAGAAGGGTCACTGGCGGATAAATGCGCGCAGGCTAGACTACCGGCATGCGACCGGCTCCCTCCCCCGATCCGAAGCCCCCCCGCCGGGAGGATGCGCGGCTCCTGCGTGGCGCCGGACGCTACGTGGACGACCTCGCCTGCGATCGAACCTCCTTCCTGCAGTTTCTGCGGGCGGACATGGCCCCCGCGCTCATAACCGGGATCGACACCACGGATGTGACATCTCCCGTTGACCTGATCCTGACCGGTGCCGATCTGGCCGGACTTGGGCGGGCAGCGGTGAACCCTTTGGTGGACGGGCTGATCCCCCATCCCGCGCCCCCGCTGGCCCAGAAGCGCGTCGATTTCCCCGGACAGGCCATCGCGGCCGTAGTCGCCGCCTCCCGCCATGGCGCGCGCGACGCCGCCGAGGAAATCCACCTCGACCTCAAGGAGGTCGATCCCGAAGCGCCCGATCCCGCCTTCGCCCATCGCTGGTCCGCGGGCGATTCCGACACCGCCTTTGCCACCGCCGCCCACATCGTCGAGGCGCGGATCGAGCATTCCCGGCTGGCTCCCTTCGCACTGGAGCCGCGGGTCGCCCGGGCGGTCCCCGATCCGGCAACCGGCGGCCTGACGATCTGGCTTTCGACCCAAACACCTCATCGTGCCGCCGACGATCTCGCCGGCATCCTGGGGCTGGACCGGGCCATGGTCCGGGTAATCGCGCCCGATATAGGCGGGGCGTTTGGCGGCAAGGCGTCCCTCTACCCCGAAGACGCGGTCGTCTGCGCGGCGGCCCTCAGACTTGGACGTCCCGTCCAGTGGTGCGCCAGCCGCAGCGAAGACTTCGTCTCGGCGACCCAGGGGCGCGGCGGCACGCTCGCCGGGCGACTCGCGGTGGCTGCGGACGGCACCTTCCTCGGCTTAGATGCGCGTGTCAGCTTCCCCCTCGGCGGCTGGATGCCCTATTCCGCCTCGGTTCCCGCGCGCAACGCGGCGCGCATCCTGCCTGGCCCCTACGCCATTCGCGCCGTTGCGGTGGACATGGCGGGCACCCCGACCCCCGACGCTCCCCTGAACATCTATCGCGGCGCGGGGAGGCCCGAAGCGGCCATGCTGATGGAGCGGCTCGCGGATGCGGCGGCGCGGACCACCGGCATCGACCCGGCAGAGATTCGGCGCCGGAACATCGTCCGTCCCGAAGCCCTTCCCGGCCCGCTGCCGAGCGGCGAAATCCTCGATGCGAGCGACCTGCCCGAACTCCTCCGCCGCCTCTGCGAGGGATCCCAGCGTGTCGATCTCCTGAAGCGGCGCGATGCCATCCGCGCCGAAGGCGGACTCGCCGGAATCGGCCTTGCCCTTTACGTGGAGCCCTGCGGCGCGGGGTTCGAGACGGCGGCCCTTGATCTGCGCCCCGACGGGACGATCCATGCCGTGACCGGATCGACAAATCAGGGACAGGGCCGCGACAGCGCGACCGCCCGCCACGTCGCGAACAGGCTTGGCGTCGATCCGTCGAACGTCACGACCAAATCCGGCGACACACAGGCCATCGGCGACGGCATCGGCGCGCTGGCCAGCCGCTCGACCGCCATCGGGGGCAGTGCGCTGCGCAACGCATGCGACGCGCTGCTGGCGAAGGCGATGCCCATCGCGGCGGACCTGTTGCAGGACCTGGGCGCACGCCTCGTCCCCGGACCCGGTGGCCTCTCCCGTGCTTCCGATGAGGCCGTCGCGATCACCTGGGCCCAGATCGCCGCGCATGCGGAGACCCCGCTGCGGGTCGAGGCCCGCCATGTCGCCGAGAATGAGGCCTGGGCCTCGGGCGCCGTCCTCGCCAGTGTCCAGATCGATGCCGAGACAGGACAGCCGACGCTCGGGCCGATCCACTGGATCGACGATGCCGGAACCGTCCTCAACCCCGATCTGGTGGAGGATCAGTTGCTCGGCGGACTGGCGCAGGGGCTGGGCGAGGCGCTGCTGGAGCGGATCGTGTATGCGGACGGCCAACTCCTGACCGGGTCGCTGATGGATTACGCCGTACCCCGCGCGTCGGACATGCCGCCGGTCCGCCTCGGCAAGATCGCCGTGCCCAGCCACGCCAATCCGCTGGGCGCCAAGGGCGTGGGCGAGGCCGGTTGCATCGGGGTTCCCGCCGCCATCGCCAACGCAATCCTCGACGCCCTCGCGCCCCACGGGGTGACGCATCTCGACATGCCGATGACGGCCGCCCGCATCTGGGCGGCCCTCGACACAGCCAGGAAGGACCTACCGCATGAAATACGCCCGCAATGACGCCAAGGACCATGCCCGCGAACACCTGCGCGGCATCTGGGCCGCCTGTCAGCAGCCGTTCGATCCGGAGACGCTGGCGCTGGACGAGACCGGGATGCGCCGGAACCTGCGCCACTACATCGACGACCTGAAGATCGACGGCTTCTTCATCAACGGCAAACAGGGCGAGTTCTTCGCCATGTCTCTGGCGGAGCGGAAGGCCGCGTTCGAGATGGCGGTCGACGAATGCGGCGGCCGCGCGGGGACCATTCTCTCCTGCTCCGACCAGAATATGGAAACGGTGATCGGACTGGCCCGCCACGCGGAGGCGATCGGCGCCGATTACGTCGTCGTCCACTCCCCCGTCCTGTCGTTCATGAGTGACAGGGACGAAGTGCTGTATGAATATTACCGCCACATCTCGGAGCGGGTGAATATCGGCATCGCCATGTGGAGCCATCCCGATTGCGGCTACCTGATGGAGCCCGAAACCTGCGCACGAATCGCAGAACTGCCGAACATCGTCGCAATCAAATACTCGGTCCCGCGGGAGATGTATGTCCGGCTGACCCGGATGGCGGGGGACCGGCTGATCGTCTCGACCTCGGCCGAAGCGGAATGGCTCGACAACATCGTGGAGCTGGACTGGCGCTGCTACCTCTGCTCGAACCCGCCCTTCCTGTTCCAGACGGCCGGCGACCTGCGGATGCGCGACTATACCGATCTCGCCTTCGCCGGCGACCACGGTGCCGCGCGCAAGGTCTCTGCGAGCCTCGAGCCCGTCCGCCGCGCTTTCACGGACAGCCGCCCCGGCGGCAAGCCGCAGGCCCATGCGAAATACTGGCAAGACCTCCTCGGGCAGTCGGGCGGCAAGGTGCGCGCGCCGCTTCTGAACCTGACGGACGCGGAGCGGACGACGATCCGGTCGGCGTTCGAGGCGTCCGGTCTGGCTGGCACGAGGGCGACCTCGTCCCGAACTACGGAAGCGGCCACGTGAACCTCGTCCTGATCGGGTTCGGCGCCATAAATTCCCGCGTCGCCGCCTTGCTCGCGGAGCGGCGACCGGACATCCGGATCGTCGCCGTCGCCCTCCACCGTAAGAAGGCCACGGACAGGGCCCTGCCCCACGGTGCCGAGGCAATCTTCGATTCCGCCAACCTCGCCCGATTCGCCCCGGATCTGGTGGTGGAGGCGGCGGGTCGGGCGGCGATCGAAACCTGGGCGGAGGCGGCGCTCGATTGCTGCCGGACACTGATCTGCGCGTCCACCAGCGCCTTTTGCGACGACGCCTTCCGCATTCGGCTCGAAGCCCTCGCGGATGCACGCGGGGGACAGATCGTACTGACCCCGGGGGCGGTCGGCGCGATGGATGCCGTTGGGGCCGCCGCGATCCTCCCGGTGGAGGATGTGCTCCACGTTATCCGCAAACCACCGCAGGCCTGGCGTGGCACGGCGGCGAGCGACGTCACCGATCTCGACGCCGTCACCGAGGAGATCGTGATCTTCGAAGGGAGCGCCCGCGACGCCGCCGCCCGCTATCCCCAGAACGCCAACGCGGCGGCCACCACGGCGCTGGCCGGGATCGGCCTGGACCGGACCCGCACGCGGCTGATCGTCGATCCGGAGGCGACGCGCAATTGCCATGAGATCGCGCTGCGCGGGGCCGCCGGATCGTTCCGCATCGTGCTGGAAAACGCGCCGACGGCGGGGAATCCGAAATCGTCGGAACTGACGGCGCTGAGTCTCGTGCGGCTCATCGAGAACCGGGCGGCGTCCCTGTCGATCTGACGTCGCCCGCGCCGGTACAGCCGAGGGTCACCGTATTCGGGCACCACAATCGTATCCGGGCCGGTCGCCCGGAAACGCCGGGCAGTCCACTACTCCGCCGCCTTCAGGGTCGATCCGCCCGGCACCTCCATCCGGTCCAGAATGCTGTCCACCATCCCGTGCCACGCCTCCCACGGCGCCTCGCGATGATTGTGGTTGCGGACGATGAACGACGCGCCGGGGAAGAACTTCTCGTATTGCTGGTGCCGTCCCGCGAACTCCGACCCGACCAGATCCCAAGCCAGCTTGAAGATCTTCATCCGGTCCACCGCATTGTTGTTCGGCGTCGCCCAGAACGTCTCGAACTGGTGTCGCAGGACCGGGTCCTCCATCAGGGAGATGTCGGCGGGCATCTGCAACACGCCCCCGCCGCACAGCTCGCGCAGGGTATCGATGATGGGCGAGTAATTCTCCACGCCCCAGTTCAGCCCCGCATACATCATGCGCCGGTTATAGGTCAGGTATCCGGGCGTCGGGAATTCTTCCGCCGCGTGGATCTGCCCCGCGACGACCCCGGAAATCATGCCCTCCATCGCGGCCAGGCGGCCCAGCGTCTCGGCCACGGCGGGGATCTTGTCGGCGCCGTTGGCCTGCGCGACCCGGCTTGCGAGGCCGACCAGAAGCTGCAGCTTCACCATGAAGCGCACGTTGGAATGATGGTTGCCGTAGGAATGGGCCGCCGTCTCGATATAGAGGCCCCGCGACCGGATCGCGTCGTTGTGGACGATGACCCGCTCCCACGGGATCTTGACCTCGTCGAACATGACCATCGCGTCGGTCTCGTCGTATTTCCACGAGAACGGCGCATCGAATTCGGACCGGGCCGTGGGCTCTATCGGCTTGCGCGACCAGAGCGACAGGCCCGGCGTGGCGACCGGCATCGAGAAGGTGATCGATTCCGCCAGTGCGTCCGGCGCCAGCGGCAGGATGTTCCCGACCCAGATCTCGTCCGCCAGGATCCCGCCGGTCGCCAGCATCTTCATGCCCGAGACGACGACGCCGTCCTCCTCCTCCCGCACGACACGGCAGCAGGGGCTCTCGGTCTTGCTCTGCTGGTAGTACTTCGGATCGCGCACGGCCTGCGGCGAAACGATGGCATGGGCCGCATAGGTGTCGTTGCGGCGCATGTGATCGTAGAAGTTCAGCAGGTTGTCGCTGCGATCCTCGAAATAGTCGGGCCGCAGCGTCATCCCGGTCACGAAGCTCGCGATATAATCCGGCGAGCGCCCGAGAAAGCCGTAGCTCTGTTCCGCCAGAAGGCGATGGGCCGTGGTCCGCGCCTGAAGATCGTCCCGGGTCCGGGCCCGGCGGTAATACATGGAAACCGTCTCGCCGTCCTCGTCGGTATAGGCCATGGCCTCGCGATTGGCGGGGTCGGCCTTGTAATCATAGAAATCGGCGATGGTCCGGGCCGCGTTGCGAAAGGCGGGGTGCGTGGTCACGTCGTCGACGCGTTCGCGGCCGACATAGACGACGCGCCCGTCACGCAGGCCCTTGAGGTGGTCTTCCCCGGTCTTCAGCATCGGTCATCCTCCCTGGGGCGGCCCCGGGGGGCAGCGACGAATGGAACGGATCGAGAATGCGGCGTTCGACCGTTGCGGAACAGGCGAACGATGGGCCCCTGACTTGCCGCGCCGGTTATGCGGCCCGTCCGGTCAGGCCCCCTCTCCCTGATGCAGGGTCCAGGCCACCTGATCCAGCGTCGCGAGCAACCGCGCCGCCGCCGGGGTGGGCGTCGTTCCCGCGCGGGTGATGACCCCGATCCCATTGGACGGAAACTCCGGACCCGCCGCCACGATGCGCACGATCCCCTCCGCGGCATAGGAGCGGGCGAAGTTCATCGGCATCGCACTTAGCAGGTCACCGGCCTGCAACGCCCGCAGGTTTATGTGGACGGCGGCGCTCTCGGCGACCACCCGCGGGGTCCCGTATCCCTGGGCGGCAAGTGTCTGCTCCGTTTCCTGCCGTGTCATCGTCTGGCTCGGGGGGAGGATCCATGACGCGGTCGAGATCTCGTGGCGCAGGTCGGCGCCCGGTGCATGGACGGGATGTCCGGGCCGGGCCACGATGCAGAACCGCTCCTCGTAGAGGACGCGCATCGCGAGGTCCGGGTCGAGATGCCGCGGCAGGCGGCCCAGCACCATGTCCAGGTCCCCGACCTTCAGGCTCGGCAGGAGAATATCCTCCGTCGTCTCGGCGATATGCACCATGATCTCCGGGAAATCCCGGGCCAGCCGTGCCACGGCCACCGGCACCAGCGTGGCGGAGGCCGAGATGAGCGAGCCGACCGCGACCCGTCCGCTCTGGCCGCCGGACAGCGCGTTCAGCTCCTCCGTCAGGCGCCGGACCTCCGACAGGACCCGCCGCGACGCCCGCAGGACCAGTTCGCCCGCAGGCGTCGGCTCCACCCGGTAGCGCGACCGCTCGAACAGGCGCGCGCCCACGATCTGCTCGATCTCCCGCAGGAGCTTCGTCGCCGCCGGTTGCGAGATGTCCACCTGGGCTGCCGCCGAGGAAATGCTCCGCTCCTCGTCGATACAGAGCAGGAACCGCAGATAGCGTAGCTTCAGCCGGTTCACGACCTGCTGTTCGGTGAAGTGCGACTGCGCCATACTGGCAGCATCTCGACGGAATCACCCTCCGGCAAGATACGATCGACTGGAGAAAACCATATCGTCGATTGACGGTTTCGATATGCGACGCAGCGAGCGTGATCCTTTCGTCGGCGGTTTCGCGACGAATAGCCTCGGTCCGTCGACACGCCGGCAGGAGACCGGCACACAAAAACGGGGAGCAATCACATGAACATCAGCATCGCGCGCCTCGCGCTGGCCGGGGCCTCGGTCCTCGCCTTCGCCGGACACGCCGTCGCGGACGACTTCCGCCTCGGCCTCCTGACGCCACCGTCCCACATCTGGACCCAGGCCGCGGAGAGCTTCGCCGTGGATTTCGCAGAACAATCGGGCGGCGCGCACAGTGTTGCCGTCTTCCCGGCCGCCCAGCTCGGGAACGAGGCGCAAATGCTGCAGCTCCTGCAGACCGGAGCACTCGACATGGCGATCATCACCGTCGCCGAGATCTCCAACCGCGCGCCCGATTTCGGCGCCTTCTACGCGCCGTTCCTGGCCGATGACATCGGACATGCCGGGCGGATCCTACGCTCGGACGCGGCGACCGGGATGCTTGCCGAGCTGCCCGCCACGGTCGGCGTCGTGGGCCTCGGCTACGGCATGGCGGGCCTGCGCCAGATCGTTTCCCGGGGCGCGGTGACGAGTGCGGCCGATCTGGAGGGGCGCAAGATCCGGATCACGCCGCTGGACCCGATCCGCGACTTCTACGTGGCCCTCGGCACGGCGCCGACGCCGATGCCCCTTCCGGATGTCTACGACGCGCTCGCCAACGGACAGGTGGACGCGATCGACATGGATGCGGAGCTGATCTGGAAGCTGAAATACTACGAACAGGCCGATACGGTGGTCGAATCCAACCACATGATGTTCCCCTGCGTCGCCCTCGTTTCGGGTCGAGTTCTGGGCGGACATGTCCGAGGAGGACCGAGCCATGGTGACGGAGATCTTCGCCGCCGCCATCGACGGGACCATCGACACCTATATCGAGATGGACCCCGAATGGCTGGACCAGGTCGAGGGGGCGGACATCGCCTACGAGAAGGTCGGCCCGGACTTCTTCGGCGAGGCCGCCGCCGAGTGGGAGACCATCTGGAGCGCGAAGAGCCCGTCCCTCGGCGCCCTCCGCGAAGCCGCGGCCGCGAGCCGTTCGCAGTAACGGGATGCTCGCCCGCCTGTCGGCCTTCTGGGCCCGGCTGGAACGACTGGTCGCGGCGAGCCTCGCCGCGGCCGTCACCCTGCTGATCCTGCTCAACGTGGTGACCCGCGCCTTCGACGCCTCCCTCTTCTGGGTGGACGAGGCGGCGATCTACGCGATGATCTGGATGACCTTCCTCGCCGCTTCAGCCGCCGTCCAGCGACGGGAATCCGTGGCTGTCACGCTGATCCCGGACGTCTTCGACCCGCGGGGACAGCGGTGGTTCGTCGTGCTCGTCGACATCGTGATCTTCGCTTTTGGCCTCCTGATGCTCTGGGCGGTGTGGCGCTGGTTCGATCCCGCGGGCCTGCTGGCCGCGGGCGGCGACATCCTCGCCTTCCAGGGCGCCACCTTCAACTTCGTCTATTCCGAACCCACCATGACCCTCGGCACCGCGAAGGCGCCGATCTGGTCGATCGTGGCGATCTTCGCCTGCGGCGTAACGCTGCACGGGGTCGCGAACCTTTCGGCGAGCCTGCTGGCGCTGCGGACACCAATCCCCGCATGACCGGCACCGTCTTCGCGCTCTTGCTGCTCGCCTCGGTGCCCATCGGCATCGTGCTGGCGATGACGGCGGCCTTCTATATCTGGTACAGCGGCAACGGCCTTCTCTTCGACAGTTTCGCGCAGCAACTCTTTTCCGGCGTCGAGAGCTATGGCCTCCTGGCGATCCCCCTCTTCATGCTCACCGGCGAGCTGATGAACGAGGGCGGCCTCACCCGTCGCCTGATCCAGGCCGCGCGCATCTTCGTCGGCGGCTTCCGCGGGGGGATGGCTTATATCAACCTGCTGGCGAACATGTTCATGGCCGCAATCATCGGGTCGGCCGCCAGCCAGATCGCCATCATGACCCGGGCCATGGTCCCCGCGATGGAGGAAGAGGGGTACAGCCGCGACTTCGCCGCCGCCACGACCGCCGCGGGCGGCCTGCTCTCCCCGATCATCCCGCCCTCGATGCTGTTCGTCATCTACGGCGTGCTGGCGCAGGTGCCCATAGGCGACATGTTCCTGGCCGGGATCATCCCGGGCCTGATGCTGACGGCGGCCTTCGTGCTGATCGTGACGCTGATCGGTCTGGTCCGCACCTTTCCCAAAGGCGAGTGGATGACCGCCCGCCAATCGCTGCACGCCGCGCGGGACGCCGTGCCTGCGGCCCTGATCCCCGTCGCGATCGTGGGTGGCATCCTGCTGGGCATCGCGACGCCGACCGAATCCGCCGCCGTCGCCTCGTTGATCGCGTTCCTGATCGGCTGGCTCCTCTACCGCGACCTACGGATCGGACAGCTCGGCACCGTCCTGATCCGAACTGCGATGAATGCGAGCCTTGTCATCTTCCTCGTGGCCGCCGCGAACGTCTTCGGCCTCGTGATCGTCTACGAACAGATCCCCCAGGCGCTTACCGCCGTGCTGACGACGATAACCTCGGACCCGTTCGTCTTTCTGCTCCTCGTCAATCTCGGCCTGCTTCTGGTCGGCATGATCCTCGACGGGGTGTCGGCGCTGATCCTGATCGGTCCGATTCTGCTGCCCATGGCGACGATCACCTACGGGATCGACCCATTCCAGCTTGGCGTCGTCCTGTGCCTGAACCTTGTTCTGGGCCTGCTCACACCGCCGGTCGGCGCGGGCCTCTATATCGCAGCCGCCATGTCCGGCGCCCGGCCCACCGCGATCTTCCGGGAGCTTCTGCCGTTCCTTCTGGCCGTCGCCCTCATCATCGTCTTGCTGAGCTGGCAGCCGATCTTCACGAACTACCTCATCCGCTGACCGACGCCTTGCGCGCGCCCGACGTCCTAGGCCTGCGGCGGCTCGTCCACGATAAGGCCCTCGGTCCGGAACGACAGCTCGCTGTCCTTGCCGATGATCATGTGGTCGTGAATCACGATATCCAGCGCCCGGCAGGCGGTCACGATCCGCTGCGTCATCACGATGTCCTCGTGGCTTGGGGTGGGGTCGCCCGATGGATGGTTGTGGACCAGGATCATCGCGCTCGCGCTCAGTTCCAGCGCCCGCCGGGCGATCTCGCGCGGATAGACCGGGACGTGGTCCACCGTTCCCGCGGCCTGCTCCTCATCGGCGATGACGACGTTCTTGCGGTCGAGGAACAGGATGCGGAACTGCTCCGTCTTGCGATGCGCCATGGTTGTCCGGCAATAGGAGACGACGTCGGACCAGGACGACAGGATCTGCCGGTTCAGCACCTTGGCCTGTCCCATCCGGTGCGCGAACGCCTCCGCGATCCGCAGTTGCAGGAACACCTTGGGCGTCGCTCCATCGATCCGCAGGACCTGCTGCTCCGTTGCCGCCACGACCCCATTCAGGTCGCCGAAGGCGGCGAGAAGGCGCTTGGCCAGCGGTTTGACGTCGATCCGCGGGATCGCGTTGAAGAGCATTAGTTCCAACAGTTCGTATTCCGGCATCGCCTGATGCCCGCCCGACAGGAACCGGCCGCGCAGCCGTTCGCGGTGACCCCAGTAATGCGGCCGCTCGCTGCCATCCGCCTGCCGCACCATGCCACCGCCCGCGCTCTCGCTGTCGGCGAGGCGGCGGGTCTTGCGATAGGCCGGGGCGGGCGGCGTCTCGACATAGGCGTCGACCGGCGCCATCCGCGCGTCGAGGTCCGACAGGCCGAGCTGCGCTCGCTCTCCGAACCCGCCGCCGCGCTTCGTCTGCGGCGCGCCGGTCGGAAGCGGGGCGGGCGTGTCGATCACGACCGGCGCGTCGGAGCCCTCCTCCCGCAGGAGGCGCTTGCGGCACCAATCCATTCCCGTCCTGAGAGAAATCTCCGACCGTCCGTCCCGTCCCATGCCGCATCCTTCGACCCGTGGCTGCCCCCCGGGCGTAGGACAGACGCGGTAAACAATTCGTTAACGCACCCGATGGACGCCCGGACACCTCGCCAAATGCCCCCTTCCCCCGGACGGAAAGCGACACGCCCCTGTCGCAAGGTGGCGCGTGACGCGGAGCACGGGCGATAGCCTGATCCCCGGCACGAGCGGGAGAACGGACGATGCGCGATACGACACGGGTTGTGGTCATCGGCGGCGGCGTCGTCGGGTGTTCGGTCCTCTACCACCTCGCCAAGGGCGGCTGGACCGACGTGCTGCTGCTGGAACGATCCGAGCTGACCTCCGGCTCCACCTGGCACGCGGCGGGCGGGTGCCACACGATCAACGGCGATCCGAACGTCGCCAAACTCCAGAAATACACCATCGATCTCTATCGCGAAATCGAGGAGCTGTCGGGCCACGCCACCGGCTTCCACATGACCGGCGGCGTCCTCCTGGCCTCCACCGCAAACCGCTTCGACTGGCTCAAGAGCACCGTCGCGAAGGGCCGGATCCAAGGCATCGACGCCGAGATCATCACCCCCGAGCGCGCCCACGAGCTGATGCCCCTGCTCGACCCGTCGAAATTCGTCGGCGGTGTCGAAACGACGGTGGACGGCCATCTCGACCCTTCCGGCGTCACCTATGCCTATGCAAAGTCCGCCCAAAGGCTCGGCGCTTCCATCGAGACGCATACGAAGGTCACCGCCATCACCCGCCGCACCGGCGGCTGGACCATCCACACCGACAAGGGCGACGTGGCTTGCGAGCACGTCGTCAACGCCGGCGGCCTCTGGGCCCGGGAGGTCGGGCGGATGGTCGGCCTCGAACTGCCCGTGCTCGCCATGGAACACATGTACCTGCTGACCGAGGACATGCCCGAGGTCGCCGAGATCAACGCGCGGACCGGCAAGGAGGTCATCCACGCGGTCGATTTCGACGGCGAGCTCTACCTTCGGCAGGAACGCGGCGGGATGCTCATGGGCACCTACGAAAAGGCCTGCGTGCCCTGGTCCCTGCGCGAGACCCCGTGGGAGTTCGGCCACGAGCTGCTGCAACCCGACATCGACCGCATCGCACCCAGCCTCGAGGTCGGCTTCGAGCATTTTCCCGCTTTTGCGAACGCCGGCATCAAGCAGATCATCAACGGTCCCTTCACCTTCGCCCCCGACGGCAACCCCCTCATGGGTCCGATTCGAGGCCTGCCCGGCATGTGGTCGGCCTGCGGCGTCATGGCGGGGTTCAGCCAGGGCGGCGGCGTGGGCCTGTCACTCGCCAACTGGATCATCGACGGCGATCCCGGCTTCGACGTCTGGGCGATGGATGTCGCGCGCTACGGCGACTGGGCGACGCTGTCGCTACACCAACCCGAAGGTGCAGGAGAATTACGCCCGCCGCTTCTCGATCAAGTTCCCCAACGAGGAGCTGACCGCCGCCCGCCCCCACAAGACCACGCCGATCTACGACCGCCTTCTGGGTCTGGGCGCGCAGATGGGCGACAGTTGGGGTCTGGAGACCCCGCTCTGGTTTTCCCCCGACGGAACCCGCGATGTCTTCTCCTGGCGCCGCTCGACCGATCACGACTACGTCGCCGCCGAAGTCAGCGCCTGCCGGGAGGGGGTCGGCATCATGGAGACGTCGGGCTTCTCCAAGTTCATGGTCACCGGCCCCGGCGCCCGCGCCTTCCTCGACCGCATCTTCGCCTGCCGGATCCCCGCCCCCGGTCGCATGGCCCTCGCTCCGATGCTCACGAAGAACGGCAAGCTCCAGGGCGATCTGACGATTGCCTGCCTGAGCGAGGGCGAGTTCTTCCTCGCGGGGTCCGGCGCGGCGGAGGTGTTCTACGCCCGCTGGTTCGAGGCGCACATGCCCGACGACGGCTCCGTCGCGCTCGATATCCTGGGCCTCTCGCTGGTCGGCCTCTCGGTCGCGGGACCGAAATCGCGCGACCTGATGGCCGCGGTGACCGGACAGGACATGTCCAACGCCGCCCTGCGCTTCATGGGCGTCCGCCGCGTGGATGTCGGCCTCGCCCCCGCCATCGTCGGCCGGGTCAGCTTCACCGGCGATCTGGGCTACGAAATCTGGACGAAGCCGGAATACCAACGCAGCGTCTTCGACCTGCTGATGGCCGCGGGCGAACCGTTGGGCATCCGCCCCTTCGGCCTGCGCGCGCTCAACGCCATGCGGCTGGAGAAGAATTACGGCGGCTGGGCGCGGGAGTTCCGTCCGCTCTACGGGCCTGTGGAGGCGGGGCTCGACCGATTCGTGGCCTACGCCAAGGAAGCCGACTTCATCGGCAAAGCAGCCGCGCTGGCCGAACGCGACCATGGCGGCGACCTGCGCCTAAGGGTCTTCACGGTCGAGGCGCAGGATGCCGACGTGATCGGAGACGAGCCGATCTGGCTCGGCGACCGCCGCGTCGGCTGGGTCACCTCCGGCGGCTTCGCCCATCATGCAGGCGTGTCCATGGCGCTCGGCTATGTTCCCCGCGCCGATTCCGATGCGGACGGGCCCTGGACGATCGAGCTTCTCGGTGACCGCCTCCCCGCCCGGCCCCAGCACGCGCCGCTTTTCGACGCCAACGGGGAACGTCAGCGGGGATAGCCCCGGACCCAGCGGCCGCAAGGAGGATGCTGCCCACGCGACGGCCCTTACCTCCGCCAGTCAGGCCCCCTCGTAGGATCGGGCACCTTTCGGAACAGGTAGCCCGGGGGAGCTAGCCTCGCGAGCGGGGGCTGGCCCCCTCCCCGCCCTGCGGTATAGCGGGGCCATGCGTCCCGCCCCCGCCATCCTGATCCTCGCCGCCGGTGCGTCCAGCCGGATGCGTGGCGCCGACAAGCTGCTGGAGGAGGTGGACGGCACGCCGCTGATCCTGCGCGCGACCCGCGCCGCCTGCGCCGTCGCGGCGGAGGTGATCGTGGCCCTCCCCGCGGACGACCCCTCCCGGCGCGCTTGGCTCGGCGATACGCCCGCGCGGCTGATCGATGTCTCCGACCGGGCCATGTCCGCTTCGATCCGTGCAGGTGTGGCCGCCTGCCGCGCCGATGCGCTTACGATCCATCTTGCCGACATGCCTGAAATAGAGGCGTCCGAACTGCAGACCGTCTCCGATGCCTGGAGCGCAACCGATGCCGCGATCCTGCGCGCTACCACCACCGACGGGATCCCGGGCCAGCCGGTAACCTTCGCCCGTGCCCTTTTCCCCGAACTCGCGGCGCTTACCGGTGACGGCGGCGGGCGATCCGTCCTCGCGCGCCATCCGGCCGCCTCCGTCGCGTTGCCTGGTCGCTCTGCCCTGACCGATCTGGACACGCCTGAGGATTGGACGGCCTGGCGCGCAGCGCGGCGCGATCCCGGTTGACGCAAGGGTCGCGGTCTTGCAGGCTTTTTTCCAGCCATTCAGGGAGCTCGCGCAATGACCAGACCCAAGATAGCCGTCCTCGTCACCCTTGCCACCGTCACGGTCTCCACGATCGCCTACGCCCAGACCTTGCCGCCCGCCGTGAAGGCTCGGCAGGGGCAGATGCAAATCCAAGCTTTCGCCACCAGCGTTCTCGGCGGCATGGCCAAGGGCGAGACAGAATACGACGCCGCAATGGCCGAAGCTGCCGCCACGGATCTCGTCGCGACCGGAATGATGTCCATCGACCTGCATTGGCCGGAGGGCACCTCCAGCGAAGATGTCGAGGGGACCCGCGCCCTGCCCGCGATCTGGACCGACCGCGCCGGATTCGAGGCGAAATGGGAGGCGTTCGATGCCGCCGCCGCCGGAATGCAGGACGCGGCGGGTGGCGGGCTCGAAGGTCTACAGGCCGCCATGGGCACGCTTGGCCAGAGCTGCGGCGGCTGTCACGACGATTACCGCCAGCCGCGCTGAGGCGGAATGGCGCGCGGGCTCGCCCTCCTCGCGGTTCTGCTGGCCATCGGCGTCGCGGGCGGGCTCTGGCTCACCCGCGCGACGGGGCTCCCCTATGATGAATTTGCCGGGCTGACCGGCGACGCGACCCGGGGAGCGGATGTGTTCCACGCCGCGGGCTGCGCGTCATGCCATGTCGCCGAGGGGGCGGAGGCGGCGGACCTTCCCGTCCTCTCCGGTGGACAGTCCTTCCCCTCCGATTTCGGCACCTTCCACGCGCCCAACGTGTCTATGAACCCGGATGTCGGCATCGGAGGCTGGACGCTGGCGCAGTTCGGGGACGCGATGCAGGCGGGCGTGTCGCCCGACGGCGCGCATTACTACCCGGCCTTTCCCTATAGCTCCTACCGCTTTGCGGAACAGCAGGACGTGGCGGACCTCTGGGCCTTCTGGCAGGACCTCCCCGCCTCGGACGCTGCCAGCCTGCCCCATGACCTCGGCTTTCCGTTCTCCATCCGGCGAAGCGTCGGTGTCTGGAAGCGGCTTGCGCTGCCGGATGGCTGGGCCACCCCTGACCCTGCCACCCCGGAGGCGACGCGCGGCCGCTACCTGTCGGAGGCGTTGGGCCATTGCGGCGAATGCCACACCCCGCGGGATGGCCTTGGCCGTATGGATCGGGATCGCTTTCTCGCCGGGGCGCCGAACCCGTCGGGCCGGGGCAGCATCCCGAACGTGACGCCCGCCGAACTCGACTGGTCCGAAGGGGATATCGCGGCCTATCTGACCAGCGGCTTTACGCCCGAGTACGACAGCGCAGGGGGGCATATGGTCGCCGTCATCCGCAATCTCGCGCGCCTGCCGAATGCGGATCGCGCCGCCATCGCCGCCTATCTCGTGCAGGTTCCGCCCGCCGAATAAACCGTCAGCCGCGGCCCAGCTTCGCCAGACGCGCCGCGCGCAGCCGCGCGAAATCCTCACCCGCGTGATAGCTCGACCGCGTCAGCGGCGTGGCCGAAACCATCCCGAACCCCTTGCCGAATGCCGCTTTCTCGTAGGCGGCGAACTCCTCGGGTGTCACGAACCGGTCGACCGCATGATGCTTCGGCGTCGGTTGCAAATACTGCCCGATTGTCAGGAAATCGACGTCCGCCGCGCGCATGTCGTCCATTACCTGAAGCACCGATTGCCGGTTCTCGCCCAGGCCCACCATGATCCCTGACTTGGTGAACATCGACGGGTCCAGTTCCTTCACTCGCTGGAGCAGCCGTAGGGAGTGGAAGTAACGCGCCCCGGGCCGCACCTCCGGATAGAGGCCCGGCACGGTTTCAAGGTTGTGGTTGAACACGTCCGGTCGGGCCGCGACCACGACCTCCAGCGCCTCCGGTCCGCACCGGATGAAGTCCGGCGTCAGGATCTCGATGGTGGTGCTGGGCGCGCGCTTGCGAATGGCGCGGATCGTCTGGGCAAAGTGCTCCGCCCCGCCATCCTCCACATCGTCGCGGTCGACGCTGGTGACGACGACGTGATTCAGGCCGAGTTTCTGCACGGCATCCGCCACGCGCCCCGGCTCGAATACATCCAGCGCTTCGGGTGGCTTGCCGGTCGCGATGTTGCAGAAGGTGCAGGCGCGGGTGCAGACCTCGCCCATGATCATCATCGTCGCGTGGCCCTGGGACCAGCATTCCCCGACATTGGGGCAGCCCGCCTCCTCGCAGACCGTCACCAGTCGATGCTCGCGGATAATCCTCGCGGTGGCCTTGTAGCCTTCGCCCACGGGCGCCTTGACCCGAATCCAGGACGGCTTCTTCGGCTGCGGATTGTCCGGGCGACGGGCCTTCTCCGGATGGCGCTCGGCGGGAATTTTCAGGTCGCGCATGGAACGTCTCCGCTTGCTTGCACCTGCATCTAGGCGATCGGAACGGCCACGACCAGTGGGCAGGGGTGCGATGCGCGAATCGAACCGTCATCGAATCGACCTGTTCGAGGACATGAAGAGCGTCGATTCCCTCCGTCAACCATGGTAAACCCGCCCTCGACAGATGAAGTCGTTCAATGTATCCCCAAATTGTCGCCGGAATCGAACGAATTGCTCAAGGATGGCGGGACTACACATTGAACAAAAGTCTAGGTTGTGCCATCCCGCGTGCATGCGGTAGGCAAATCAGAGCGCGTTAACAGATTCTTCATTGTTCGCGCATTTGGACGTTTACTGAGTTTCAGGAAGGAACCAAGAATGAAAACCCTGCTAGCATCCATTGCCGCCGTCGCCCTGACGGCCGGTGCTGCGAGCGCCGCGACGGTCTTTGCGACCGGTGCGACAGACAACAACACGCAGATCGCTAACACGCGTGGCTCGGACAACGATCGTGCCAATCTCAACAACACCCTCGGTGCGACCGACGGCAAGTTCTTCGAGCTCGGCTTCGGCGGCAGCGTCGACTTCACGTTCGATCCGACCGCGCTGTTCACGTCGCCCGGCAACGTCGTCGAAGTGACGTTCAACAACGTGTCCACGTTCCCGGAATCGGCCAACATCTTCGGTGGCTTGGGTGGGGTCTTCCAGCAGATCGGTTCGATCGACAACGTGAACGCTCAGGCCCCGGGTAAGATGTTCAGCTTTACCGGAACGTTCGACACGCTTCGCATCGTCGACACGACCGCTCAGAACGGTCGCACCACCGGTGGCTTCGACATCGACAGCGTGAGCGTCGCCCCCGTGCCGCTCCCGGCGGCTGGCCTGCTGCTGCTCGCCGGTCTCGGCGGTCTCGCCGCTGCGCGTCGTCGCAAGACGGCCTGATCCGGGTCTCACGATCTTCGGGGCCTCCGCGCGAGCGGGGGCCCTTTTTCATTGCGGGGTTCGCCTAGCGTCCCTCCCGCCGGGTCCAGCCCCACAGGCAGATCAACTCCATCAGGACATGCGCCCCCGCAATGGCCGTCGCCCCGGTCGTGTCGTAAGGCGGCGATACCTCCACCACGTCTCCTCCGACGAGGTCGATCCCCGCCAGATCGCGCAGGATCGCCGCCGCCTGCCCGCTCGACAGACCGCCCCAGACCGGCGTCCCGGTCCCCGGAGCGAAGGCCGGATCGAGGCAGTCGATGTCGAACGTGAGATAGCATTTGCGATCCCCCACCACCTCCCTGATGCGCCGGGCGATCTCTCCCGGGGCGGCCTCGTGCACCGTGCGCGCATCGATCGTCGTCACGCCCAGCGTGTCCGGGTTAACCGTCCGGATGCCGACCTGGACGCTGGTCGCCGGGTCGATCACACCGGTCTTAACCGCCTTGTAGAACATCGTGCCATGGTCGATCCGCTCCATGTCGTCGTCCGGCCAGGTGTCGGAATGGGCATCGAACTGGATCAGGGACAGCGGCCCGTGGCGTTCCGCGTGGGCCTGAAGGATCGGGAAGGTCACGTAGTGATCGCCCCCCATGGCGAGGCACCCGACCCCCTGCGCCAGGATCCCCTCGATATGGGCGCGAAGGGCGGCCGGAAACGCCGCCACCTTGGCGTAGTCGAACCCGCAATCGCCGTAATCGGCCACGGCGAACTCGTCGAGCGGGGAGTAGTCCCAGTAATAGGGCGGATCGAAGGGTTGAAGCGCGCTCGCCTCGCGGATGGCGCGGGGGCCGAACCGCGTGCCGGGCCGATGGGTCACGGCCTGGTCGAACGGGATCCCCGTGATGGCGAGGTCGAAGCCCGCGAGGTCCTTGGTATAGCGGCGCCGGAACGCACTGGTAGCCCCCCCGAACGCGTTCTCGAAGGCGAGGCCCCGCGGGTCGTCCCGCGTGAACCCCATATCGACCTGATCGCGGGCATCCTTCAGGGCCATGACGTTCCTCCTTGCATATCCGTGGACCTCATCACGGGGGGCGCCGAAGGGAAAGTCCCTCGACACCGCCTCCCCATCGGCTAGGTGAACGCCATGACTCTTCGCGACGACTTCATCCATGCCATGTCCCGCGCCGCCGCCACGGTAAGCGTCGTGACGACCGACGGCCCGGCGGGCTGCGCGGGCGTGACGGTCTCCGCGATGACCAGCGTGAGCGCGGATGGCGACGCGCCGACGATGCTCGTCTGCGTCAACAAGGGCGCGTCGGCGGCGGACGTGATCCTTGCCAACGGATGCTTCGCCGTGAACGTGCTGGATGCGGGGCAGCAGGAGGTGGCCGACCTGTTCGCCGGTCGGGGCGATGCGGTCGGAGCCGCGCGGTTCGAAGGGCTGGAGGTAGACCGGCTGGAGACCGGTGCACCGGTCCTGCGCGGGCTGGCGGGCTTCGATTGCGCGATCCAGGCGGTCGACCTGATCGGAACGCATCATGTGATCCTGGGCGCCGTCCGGGCCGTTCGCGCGTCCGAGGCGGGAACGCCCCTGATCTACGGAATGCGCGCCTACCTGCGGACCGAACGGGCCTAGAACCGGCCTGTCATCGCCACCCGGGCCATGCGCCACGCGAGGGACAGGTCGGCCGGCGAGGGAGCCGCGCGTAATGCAGCGTCCGGATCCCGCCGAATAGCCTGCAGCACCGGACCCACCCCCGCCATCACGGTCAGCGGGCCACGCGCCGCCCGGGGCATCCGGATCGCGCGCGCCTCGGCTAGTGCAGCAAGCCCGGCTTCGGCCAGCGCCCGCATCTCCCCCGCGGGATCCCCCTCCGGCAACGGTCGCCGTCCCCGCGCGATCAGATCGGGCACCGCCGACAGATACGCCGCCACCCCCTGCGCGCGCCCGGCCGGGGCCACGTCCGTCTCCCCCCCGCCATCCGCATCGCCACCCGCAGAAGCGTTCCCGCCGTCCCCTCCACATAGGCCAGAACCGCCGCGCGATGCGTCGGTCTGGCCGCCTCGATATCCGCCCGGCGCACCTCGATCAGGCCGTCCAGCATCCGTGCGCTCTCGGCATCCAAGACGGCAGCCAGCGGCGTCACCACCTCGTGCCGCCGCACGATCCCGCCCTCCGCGATTTCCGCCAACGCGTCCCGCCACCATTGCAGACGCATCTCCGCAATCAGCGGCTCCTGTGTGACCCAGGGCGCCCGCGCCACTTCCAGATTGAACGCATAGAGCGGGAACAGCCCCGCGCGCAAAGCCACGGGTGCCGCCATCGTCGCGCGAAACCGCTCCGGATCGCCCCGCGCCACGAGCGCCGCACAGGCGGCGATGTCGCCATTCAGGTCTGACACAGCTTCCACCGCACCGCGTCCGTCAGTGCCTCGAAACTCGCATCCACGATGTTGGCCGACACCCCCACCGTGGACCACTGCCGCCCTGCCCCGTCCTCGTGTTCGATGATGACGCGGGTCACGGCCTCGGTTCCGCCCTGCATGATGCGGACGCGGTAATCGGTCAGGCGGATGTCGTCGATCGCGGCCTGATAGCGCCCGAGATCCTTGAACAGAGCCTTCGACAGGGCGTTGACCGGGCCGCGATCCGACCCGCTTCGGTCCAGGCTTTCGGAGACCGACAGCTTCTTCACCCCGTCCACCTTCACCACCACCACCGCCTCCGACAGAGTGATCATCCGGTCGTACTTGTTCTTCCGCCGCTCGACGGTCACCCGGTATCGCTTCACCTCGAAGAACTCGGGCAAGAGGCCAAGCTCCTCCCGCGCCAGTATCTCGAAACTCGCCTGCGCGCCGTCGTAGGAATAGCCCTGATCCTCCCGCGCCTTCACCCGGTCGAGAATACGGCGGAGGGCGCCATCATCCTCCCCCGGCAATCCCGCTTCGGCCAGACGCCGGCGCAGGTTCGACAGGCCCGCCTGGTTCGACATCGGCACCACGCGCGCATTTCCGACCGCCTCGGGCGGCACATGCTCGTAAGTGGCCGGATCCTTCAGGATCGCGCTGGCATGGAGGCCCGCCTTGTGTGCGAAGGCAGATGCACCGACATAGGCCGCCTCCCGCCGGGGCACCCGGTTCAGGATTTCGTCGAGCCGCCGGGATACGCGCAGAAGGCCGGGCAACGCCTCCGCAGCCACCCCGGTCTCGAACCGCGCGGCCCACGGCTCCTTCAGCAGCAGCGTCGGGATCAGAGAGACGAGGTTGGCGTTGCCGCAGCGTTCGCCGAGACCGTTCAGCGTCCCCTGCACCTGCCGCACCCCGGCCTCGATGGCGGCGAGCGACCCCGCGACGGCCTGCTCCGTGTCGTTATGGGTGTGGATGCCCAGCCGGTCGCCCGGCAGGTCCAGCCCGGCCACCGCCTCCGCGATCCGGCCCGGCATGGTGCCCCCGTTCGTATCGCACAGCACGACCCACCGCGCGCCCGCGTCCAGCGCCCCGGCGCAACAGGCTCGGGCATAGCCGGGATCCGCGGCATGTCCGTCGAAAAAATGCTCCGCATCGAACAGCGCCTCGCGCCCCTGCGCGACCGCATGGGCGATGGAGGCGCGGATGTTGTCGAGGTTCTCGTCCAGCGTCACGCCGAGCGCCGTCTCCACATGAAACGGATGCGTCTTGCCCACGAGGCAGATCGCGGGCGTCCCGGCATTCAGGACGGCGGCCAGCACGTCGTCGTTCTCCGCCGACCGCCCCGACCGTTTGGTCATCCCGAACGCCGTCAGCTTCGCCCGGAGGGTCGGAGGATGGTCGAAGAACTCGCTGTCGGTTGGGTTCGCGCCGGGCCATCCGCCCTCGACATAATCCAGCCCGAGCGCGTCGAGCATCTCCGCGATCTCGACCTTCTCGATCGCCGAGAACTGCACCCCCTGCGTCTGTTGCCCGTCCCGCAGAGTGGTGTCGTAGAGGTAGAGGCGTTCCTTCTCTTCGGCGAAGTTGTCTCGGTACGCAACGGGTGGCCCGCCCCTCTCCCCGCTCACATCACGCCTTCAAGCTGCGAAGGATCGAAACCCGGACCCGCTTCCCAGCCGCGGCCCTTCCCGTCCGTCACGACCACACCGGCGGCGACCAGCGCATCCCGAAGCGAATCCGCCCGGGTCCAGTCCTTCTCCGCCCGCGCGTCGACCCGCGCCGCCAGCACCGCCTCGACCAATGCGTCGTCCCCGGAGACGGTCCAGTCTCCCATCCCATCCTCCAGCAACCCGAGCAGGCCCGCCGACGCGGTCAGAGCGGCGCCGTCCCCCGATTTGGCCAGCCGGTGCAGTTCCGCGATGGCGCCCGGAGTGTTCAAATCGTCACGCAGGGCGTCGAACACGGCCGCATCCGGATCCCCGCCCGGCATCGCCATTGCACGCCATTTCCGCAGCGCCCCCTCCGCCTCCCGCACCTTCTCCTCCGTCCAGTCCATCGGCTTGGAGTAATGCGTCATAAGGAACACGAACCGGATCACCTCGCCCGGAATGCCACGATCCAGCAGGTCGCGCACGGTGAAGAAGTTGCCGAGCGACTTCGACATCTTCCGCCCCTCCACCAGCAGCATCTCGTTATGCAGCCAGACCTGCGCGAACCCGTCACCCGGATCGGCGCAGCGCGATTGCGCCAGCTCGTTCTCGTGGTGCGGGAACATCAGGTCGTTGCCACCGCCGTGGATGTCGAAGGTGGTCCCCAGCAGGGCCTTGGACATGGCCGAGCATTCGATATGCCAGCCGGGCCGCCCCCGTCCCCACGGGCTGTCCCAGCCGGGGAGCGCGTCGTCCGACGGCTTCCACAGGACGAAATCCATCGGATCGCGCTTGTAGGGCGCCACCTCGACCCGGGCGCCCGCGATCATGTCGTCCACCGCCCGCCCCGACAGGCGCCCGTAATCCGGGTCGCTCGCCACGGAGAAGAGGACATGCCCCTCCGCGGCATAGGCGTTGCCGGACGCGACCAGTCCCTCGATCATCGCCACCATCTCGGCGATGTATTCCGTCGCCCGCGGCTCGAAATCCGGCGCGAGATTGCCGAGCGCCTCCATGTCGTCATGGAACCAGCCCAGTGTCTCTTCCGTGATCTCACGGATCGACCGCCCCGTCGCCTCCGCCCGCGCGTTGATCTTGTCGTCCACATCGGTGACGTTGCGCACATAGGTCACGCTGTCGGATCCGAAGTCGTGGCGGAGCAGCCGGGTCAGGACGTCGAACAGGATCACGTTGCGCGCATTGCCCAGATGCGCCCGGTCATAGACCGTCGGGCCGCAGAGATAGAGGCGGACATTCTCGGGGTCGAGCGGGGCGAACGGCGCCACCTCGCGGGTCATGGAATTGCGCAGGCGCATGGCCCCTCACTCCTCGTCGTTCTGGCGGGATGGGGGCCGGACGATGGGTCGCGGGCACCCGGTGCCCGCCGATCCTGTCAGCGGGCGCGTCGGATGCAGCAGATGCCGGGCGCGCGATACATGGCCATGGCGGTAGCATGGCCGCACCCCACGCCGCAACAGCCGCGTGGAATGGCGAGGCGCGCCGGTTTTCGCAGGAACCGGGTTGGACGGCGATTGCCCCCCCTGTATCCGTCCGACACCGACCCATCCGGCAGCAGGAGACCCCCATGACGACGTTCCGCGAGATGCACCGCCCAGGCGACCCCCTCCTCCTCGCGAATGCGTGGGACGTGGGTTCCGCGCGGATGCTGGTTGCCCTCGGTGCGCAGGCCATCGCGACCTCGTCCGCCGGATACGCCTTCACCCGCGGTCTGCCCGATGGCGGCAAAGTCGGGAGGGAGGAAGCGATCGCCCATGCCAGGGATCTCGCAATCCATGTGGACGTGCCCGTTTCCGCCGATTTGGAGGACGGATACGGCCCGGATCCGGCGGATTGCGCGGCGACGGTGGAGCTTTCGGCGCTGGCCGGGCTTGCCGGATGCTGCATCGAGGATGTGTCCCCGGACGGGGTGGCCTATGGATTCGAGGCGTCGGTCGCACGGATGCAGGCAGCCGCCTCCGCCGCCCGCCGCGCCCCCACCGATTTCGTGTTCTGCGCCCGGGCCGACGGGGTGATGCACGGCCTCTACGATATCGACGAGGCGATCCGGCGCTTGCAGGCTTTCGAGGCGGTAGGTGCGGACGTCCTTTACTGCCCGATGCCGGGCGGCATGGCGGAGCTGGAGCGGACCGTCGGCGCCGTGTCGGCCCCGGTCAACGCGCTCGCCGCCGGTCCGTGGATCAAGCACTCCCGTGACGCCTTCGCCAGCGCGGGCGTGGCACGCATTTCCCTCGGCTCCGCGCTCGCCCGCGCCACTCACAGGGTCATTCGCGATGCCGGGCGGGAAATGTTCGAGGCGGGCGATTTCGGGCGGCTTGGCGGGATCGGCTCGGCGGAGGTCGATGGCTATCTGGATGCCGCAACGCCGTGACCGCATGACCGCCCAAGCGGGGTCCTACGCCGACAGGTAGATCCGCAACGCGCTATTCCTGCGACAGAAACAGCCGGATTTTCCCCCGGGCGATCGGTCACGCGCGCGCCTCCCGGGCCAGCGTTTCGATCCCGGCCCAGTCATCCGCCTGCATCCTGTCCTTCGGCGCGACCCAGGAGCCGCCGACGCAGATGACATTCGGCAGGCTCAGGTAATCGGCCTTGTTGGCGAGGCTGACGCCGCCCGTGGGACAGAACGCGATCTGCGGGATTGGTGCGCCGATTGCCTTGAGCGCGGGCGCCCCGCCCGATGCCTCGGCGGGAAAGAACTTGAGCATGTCGTAGCCGCGTTCCAGCAGGGCCATCGCTTCCGTCGCGGTCGCCACCCCCGGTAGGAGCGGCAGCTCCTCCTCGATGCAGGCCCGGATCAGGCGGTCGGTGGCCCCCGGCGACACGCCGAACATGGCCCCCGCCGCCTTGGCCGCGCGGACATCCTCCGGCGTGAGCAACGTCCCCGCGCCGACGATCCCGCCCGGCACCTCCGCCATGGCCCGGATGCAGTCGAGGGCTGCGGGCGTGCGCAGCGTCACCTCCAGCGCGGGAAGACCGCCCGCCACCAAAGCCTCCGCCAGCGGGCGGGCATGGGCGACGTCGTCGAGGACGAGGACGGGAATAACGGGGGCGCGACCGGCGATATCGCGGGCGGCGCGGGACTGATCTGCGGGGTTCATTGGCTAGGCTCCGGCTGGCGGGACGTTCGGGATGTGGGATGTGGGGCGATCAGATCACGACCCCCGCCCCCTGATCGGAGCGGCCCGCATTGGCGCGGAACACCTCGAAAAGTTCGCGACCGATACCATGGGAATTGCCTGTCAGGTCGGGCGTCGCGACCGGGCGATCCTCTACCCCATCGGTCAGGACGTCGAGCCTGCCCGCGGTCGCGTCCACGCGTATCAGGTCGCCATCGGCCAGTTTGCCGATCAATCCGCCATCCAGAGCCTCGGGGGCCACATGAATCGCCGCGGGCACCTTGCCGGACGCGCCGGACATGCGTCCGTCGGTCACCAACGCGACCTTGTGCCCCCGCTGGAGCAGAACGGTCAATACGGGCGTCAGACCGTGAAGTTCGGGCATCCCGTTGGCGCGCGGCCCCTGGAAGCGGACGACGATCACGCCGTCCCGGTCCAACTCCCCGGCGCGGAACGCCTCCTTGACCGAATTCTGGTCGTGGAAGATGCGGGCGGGCGCTTCGACGACATGAAGCTCGGGGACTACGGCACTGATTTTCATCACACCCAGCCCGAGATTACCCCTGACCTGTTTCAGCCCGCCATGGACGGCGAAGGGTGCTTCGGGGGTCTTGAGGATCTTCTCGTTGAGACTTTCCCGCGGGCCCGGTTCCCACGCGATGCGGTCGCCATCGAGCTTCGGCTCGGTCGCATAGGCCGAGAGGCCCTGCCCCGCGACGGTCGAGACATCCTCGTGCAGCAGCCCCGCATCCAGCAGACGCCCGATCATAAACGGGAGGCCACCAGCGGCGTGGAAGTGGTTCACGTCCGCGAGGCCGTTGGGATAGACCCGCGCCAGCAGCGGAGTCGTGTCCGAGACGGCATCGAAATCGGCGCAGGTCAGCTGCACCCCCGACGCGCGGGCCATGGCGATGAGGTGCAGAACGAGGTTGGTGGAGCCGCCCGTCGCCATCAGGCCGACGAGACCGTTCACATAGGCCCGTTCGTCGAGGATATCGCAGATGGGCGTGTAGGCGTTGCCGAGGGCGGTGATCTCCGTCGCCCGCTGGGTCGCGGCGTCGGTAAGCGCATCGCGGAGCGGGGTGCCGGGATTGACGAAGGAGGCGCCGGGCAAGTGCAACCCCATGAATTCCATCAGCATCTGGTTGGAATTGGCGGTGCCGTAGAAGGTGCAGGTGCCCGGGCCGTGATAGGAGGCCATCTCGGCCTTCATCAGTTCGGCCCGGTCGATCTTGCCCTCGGCGTAGTCGCGGCGGACGCGGGATTTTTCCTCGTTCGGAAGGCCGCTGGTCATCGGGCCCGCGGGCACGAAGATGCCTGGAAGGTAGCCGAAGGTCGCGGCCGCGATCACGAGGCCCGGCACGATTTTGTCGCAAATTCCGAGGTAGAGCGCGCTGTCGAACGTGTTGTGGGAAAGCGCAACGCCCGCGGCAAGAGCGATCACGTCGCGGGAGAAGAGCGACAGCTCCATCCCCACCTGTCCCTGCGTGACGCCGTCGCACATTGCGGGCACTCCGCCCGCGACCTGCGCCGTCGCACCGGCGGCACGGGCGGCGGCCTTGATGCGATCGGGATAGTCCTTGAACGGCTGATGCGCACTTAGCATGTCGTTGTACGCCGTCACGATCCCGATATTCGGCACGCGATCGGCCGCCAGGTCGCCTTTGGCCTCGCCCATGGCGGCATAGGCATGGGCTTGGTTGCCGCAGTCGAGATGGGCGCGGCGGGGACCCTCCTCCGCCTGACCGCGCATCCGGGCGAGATATGCCTCGCGAGTCGGGCGGGAGCGGTCGCGGATGCGGTCGGTGATCTCGGCGATGCGGGTATCGAGCGGCATAGGTCTTCTCCCTTCGCCGGTTGAATGCCTCGTTAGCGCTAACGGTTCAAGTCCCGAGGCTGTCCGGCCGGTATCCCGCGCGGTAGGAGGAAGCCATGGAACCGCCCCGCCCGCTCCTCCCCGAAGACGCCAAGGAGCTTCTACTGTTGGTGGAGGCTTTGGCGACACATCATAACGAGGTGACCATGGCGACCGTCGCGACCTTGGCGCGGGACCTCACCGACGGGTGGATGTGGGGATTCGGCATTGGGCGGCCTTTGTAGGGGTATGTCCTCGTCCTGCGCCATGCGCAGGCGCAATTCGGATCCCGGGGCGTCGATTTGCACCATGTCTTCGTGGCGCCGGAAGCGCGACGGCGGGGCATCGCCCGGGCGCTGATCGCCGCGGCGGAGGAGGACGCGCGGCGGCGCGGGTGCCGTTACATCGTGATCGGCGCGCATGTCGGGAACTTGGTGGCGCGTGCGACCCATCAGGCGGCGGGATATGCGTGGCGCGAACCGACGTCGTGGCGCTTCCGGAAGGAACTGGACTAACGTTCGGGCGCCATCAACTCCGCCTCCTCGCCCCCGCGCAGGGCGGTGTAGAAACAGGTCCGCCGGTTGGTGTGGCAGGCGGGGCCGATCTGCTCCACCTGCAGCAGGAGACAGTCGCGGTCGCAATCGAGGCGAAGCTCCACCAGCGTCTGAACATGGCCCGAGGTCTCGCCTTTGACCCACAAGGCCTGTCGCGAGCGCGACCAATAGGTGACGCGCCCTGTTTCGAGCGTGCGCGCCAATGATTTAGGATTCATCCAGGCCATCATCAGAACCTCGCCCGTCGCCGCGTCCTGGGCGATGGCGGGGATCAGACCGGCCGCGTCGTAGCGGAGCATTGCGGGATCGAATGTCACGGGGCGCACCTTTGATTTGCCGTTCCGGACCGCTAACTAGACCCGCATCAACGGGAACGGAAGCCAGCCCCATGTCCGACGCCGACCTCATCAAGCTCTATTCCGGCCGCATTTTGGAACTTGCCGCGGACATGCCCGCGACGGATTCGCTGGACGCGCCGCAGGCCACCGCGCGGAAGCGGTCGCCCCTGTGCGGCTCGACGGTGACGGTCTCGCTCGACGTCGAGAACGGGCGGATCGTCCGATATGCGCAGGACGTCAAGGCCTGCGCATTGGGGCAGGCGTCGGCCTCGGTCTCGGGGCGTGCGATGGTGGGGCGCAGCCGGGAAGAGGTGGCACGCGCGCGCGACCAACTCCGCGCCATGCTCAAGGAGGGCGGGCCGGTGCCGGACGTGCCGTTCAACGGGCTGGAAGTGCTGATCCCCGCGCGGGACTATCGCAACCGCCATGCGTCGATCCTGCTGGCGCTGGAGGCGACGGTGGAGGCGATGGACATGGCCGGGGCGGAGGCGCTTCGGGCGACCTGAAATTGCGCGGACCGGGCGGGTCCGGCCAGCATGACCGTACGGTTCTCGATCAAAAAACCGCCGCACTCCGGGATACGGAGGCGGCGGCGGAGTAGCGTCTTCGGTCGCGCAGGCAGTGGCCAGAAAGGTCAGACTTTCCAGCAGGCGCCCGTAGGGGGGACATCCGTTGGGCGCAGCCGGGTCCGGAACGGGGAGAACGAACCGGGCATTGAGCGCGACGCGAAGACGCGGGGCAGAAACGAGGGCCTCAGCCGATGAACGAAGGAAGCTGAAGCAAGCAAAGCATGAGTGTCACGAGCCAGACACCGCCGAGGATATCAGTCACCGGGGCCTGTTCGATGCGGATGAGACGTCCGCAGAGTTTCCTGGCCATGTCGATCTTCCTCGGCGTTGATGGTGTTGTCTCTTTGTTCTCACTTTCTTAACACGGTGTAAAGAACTTTATGGAAACATTCGCGAACAAAGCCGAATTTCTGAGTTAACCAACTGACAGCAAGCGCAGAGCCCGGTCCTGCTCCGTCAACCAAAGGAGCAGTCGAGCTGCCTTACCGCGGTCCGTTTTCAGATTCGGATCCCGTGTCAGAAGCGCCCGGGCATCGGTGCTCGCAAGGGCCATGAGGCCCGCCTGTCGTTCCAGATCGGCGATCCGGAATCTGGGCAGTCCCGACTGGGCTGTGCCTATCACGTCGCCGGCACCGCGCAAGGTCAGGTCCTCCTCCGCAATACGGAAGCCGTCCTCGCTTTCGCGCAGGATGCGGAGTCGAGCCTCGGCTGCCTCTCCGATCGGCGGGCGATACATCAGCAAGCAGGTGGAAGCGGCGGCCCCTCGGCCGACCCGCCCCCTGAGTTGATGCAACTGCGCCAGACCGAACGTTTCCGCCCGCTCGATCACCATGATCGAAGCGTTGGGCACATCCACGCCCACCTCGATGACCGTGGTGGCTACGAGTACGGAAGTCTCGCCCGTGACGAAGCGGGCCATCGCAGCGTCCTTGTCGGCGGAAGGCATTTGGCCGTGGACAAGGCCGACCACGCCCTCGCCCAGCTCGGCGCGCAGACTGCGAAACCGTTCCTCCGCCGAGGTCGTGTCGACAACTTCGGATTCCTCCACCAACGGACAGACCCAATAAACCTGCCGCCCCTCGGCCACGGCCGATCGCAGGCGCTCGATGACGTCGTCCACACGCGAGACCGGCACGGCCGATGTGCGGACCGGAGTCCGGCCGGGCGGCTTTTCGTCGAGGACGCTGATATCCATGTCGCCGTATTGTGTCAGCGCGAGGCTGCGCGGTATCGGAGTGGCGGTCATAACGAGGACGTCGGTGCCCGCATTCTTCTCGCCCAGCAGCAGGCGCTGGCGCACGCCGAACCGGTGCTGCTCGTCGATGACTGCGAGGCGGAGATCGGCAAAGGTCACGTCGCGCTGGAACACGGCATGGGTACCGACGAGGATGTGGATGTCCCCGGCGGCGAGCGCATCGAGCTTGGCATGCCGTTCGCGACCCTTGTCCCGACCGGTCAGCAGTTCGAGCACGATCCCCGCCGTATCGGCAAGCGGACGCAGGCCCGTCGCATGCTGCCGTGCGAGGATTTCGGTCGGCGCCATCAGCACCCCCTGCCCGCCCGCCTCCGCCGCGAGCAGCAGCGCCATCAGCGCCACGAGCGTCTTGCCCGAACCGACATCTCCCTGCAGCAGCCGGTTCATGCGCCGGGGACGGGCCATGTCGGCGGCGATCTCCTCGATGCTGCGCTGCTGCGCGCCGGTGGGAATGTAGGGGAGCGCCGCGAGGACGCGGCGACGAAGACGGCCATCCCCTTCGCTGGCGATACCGGGGCGGGCGCGATCCGTGGCGCGGGCGAGTGCGAGCGTGAGCTGATGTGCGAACAATTCGTCATAGGCGAGCCGCTGCCGCGCCGGGGCAATGGGCGCGAGATCGCCCGGCCCATTCGGATCGTGCGCTGCGGTGAGCGCGGCTGCGAAGCCGGGCCAGTCGCGCTCGGCCAGGAGTGCGGGGTCAATCCATTCGCCGAAGTCCGGGATTCGCGAGAGCGCCGCGGCCACTGCCTTGGCCATGACGCGCGCGGTGATTCCTTCGGTAAGGGGATAGACCGGCTCGTATGCGGGCAGCGCCTCGCCCTCGCGCAGGACATGATCGGGGTGGGGCATCTGGGCGATGCCGTCGTAGAGTTCGGCCTTGCCGGAGACGATCCGTCGCTCGCCGGTCGGAAGTGTGCGTTCGTGGAGTTCGGGCGCGCCGCGGAAATAGACGATCTGGAACGTCGTAGCGGCATCCGTCGCCTCGATCCGGTAAGGCCGACCGCGGGATTGGGGCGGGATATGCCGCCCGATCGTGACGGGCACGGTCACCGTTCCGGGCAGCGTGGCGTCGCGGATGGAGGCGACGGGGGTGCGATCGACACCGCCGGTAGGAAGGGTAAGGATCAGATCCTTTGGGGTCGCAATGGCGAGGTTGGCCATCTGGCGCGCCGTTTTCGGTCCGATGCCGGGCAGCGTCTCGAGCCCGGCAAAGAGCGGAAACAGGCGTTCCGGACGGCCGGTCATGGCTCCCCGATCAGCGCCAGCCAGCCATCCTCGTCCAGCGTTTCGACCCCGAGTTCGGCGGCGCGGGTGGCCTTCGATCCGGCGCCTGGTCCCGCGACGAGCAGGTCGGTCTTGGCCGACACGGAGCCGGAGACCCGCGCGCCCAGCGCTTCGGCCCGGGCCTTGGCCTCGGCGCGGGTCATCCGTTCGAGCGTGCCGGAGAAGACCACGATCTTGCCCGTGACGGGGCTGGCGTCGCGTGGCGCCTCGGGCGCGCTGATCCGAAGGGCGGCTACGAGGGCGTCGATGGCATCGCGGTCCGGCCCGGTCTCCAGCGCATCGCAGACAGCGAGAGCGAGCGTGGCGCCGACGCCGTCGATGCCGACCAGATCGTCCCACCCGGACCGGGCTGAGGGTGCGGCATCCTCCCAGATCGCGGCGCGGACCGGTGCGATCCGGGCGCGACGCCCCTCTTCCTCGGCGCGGGCACGTTCGGCGAGGACAGCCTCTTCGGCGCGTCGATGGAGGGCCGCGGCGGGGATCGCGGCGTCGACGGTGGCGGCAAACGCTGACCAGGCCCCGAAATGTCGGGCGAGGTCGCGGCCGGCCACCTCCCCCAGATGCCGGATCCCGAGACCGAAAAGCACCCGGGCGAGCGGCTGATCCCGGGCCGCCTCGATCGCGGCAAAGAGATTGGCGGCGCTCGTCTCGCCCCACCCGTCGAGCGCCGCGACGGTCTGGAGCCCGGTGCCGTGACGCTCGGGGAGCGCGAAAATGTCGGCGGGCGCGCGAACCCAGCCGAGATCGTGGAACCGCTCGATCTCCCGCTCGCCAAGCCCGTCGATATCGAGTGCCATCCGGGAAACGAGGTGCTTGAGCCGCGCAACCCGCTGGGCGGGGCATATCAGGCCGCCGACGCATCGGCGAACTGATTCGCCGGGCTCCCGCCGGGCGGGGCTGCCGCATTCGGGGCATGTCTCCGGGAAGACGAACTTCGCGCCAGCGGGCGGGCGGGCGCCTGGATCGACGTTCCGCACCTTCGGAATGACGTCGCCGGCGCGGTAGATTTCCACCCGGTCGCCAGGGCGCAGATCGCCCCCGTCCCGGATCGAATGACCCGAGGCATCGCGTCCGGCGATGTAATCCTCGTTGTGGAGTGTGGCGTTCGACACGACGACCCCGCCGACGGTCACCGGCTCCAGTCGGGCGACGGGACTGAGCGCGCCAGTCCGCCCGACTTGGATATCGATCCCGAGGAGACGGGTCCAAGCGGTCTCGGCCGGGAACTTGTGCGCAATTGCCCAGCGCGGCGTCGTCGCGCGAAAGCCCAATCGGGCCTGCAAGGCAAGATCGTCGACCTTGTAGACGATGCCGTCGATGTCGTAGCCCAGCTCCGCCCGGGCGGCGGCGATCTCCCGGTAACGTCCGAGCAGGGCATCGGGTCCGTTGCAAAGCCAGGTCTCGGGATTGGTTGGGAAACCCATCTCTTCGAGGCGCTGCAAGGCGCCGAATTGCGTCACCGCCAACGGCTCCGACAGATTTCCCCAGGCATAGGCGAAGAAGCGCAACGGCCGGGACGCCGTGATCGCGGAGTTGAGCTGTCGAAGGCTGCCTGCGGCGGCATTGCGGGGATTCGCGAAGACCTTGCCCCCCTCCTCCGCCTGACGGGCATTCAGGGCCGCGAAGTCGGCATGGGACATATAGACCTCGCCGCGCACCTCCATCAGATCCGGCGCATCCGAGATGTTTCCAGGAAGGTCTGCGATCGTGCGGACATTCGCAGTGACGTCCTCGCCGGTCGTGCCGTCACCCCGGGTCGCCGCCCGGATCAGCCGCCCGCCTTCATAGCGAACCGACAGGGACAGGCCGTCGATCTTCGGCTCCGCGGTATAGGTAAGTGGTTCATCCGCCGTAAGACCCAGGTAACGGCGGATGCGGATGTCGAACTCCATCACATCGACATCATCGAACGCATTGCCGAGGGAAAGCATGGGGACGTCATGCGCGATCTTTCTGAAGCCCTCGGCAGGGGCCGCGCCGATGCGGCCGGAGGGGCTATCGCTTAGACGGAGATGGGGAAAACGATCTTCCAACACGCGGTTCCGGCGCTTGAGGGCGTCGTAATCGGCATCGCTGATATCGGGCGCATCATCCGTATGATAGGCTCGATCCGCCGCCGCCAGACGTTCGGCAAGCCGTGACAGCTCTGTTTCGGCTTCCGCCTCGGTCAGGGCGGCAATGTCCAGATCGGTGGCGCGCTCCACGGCCCTCTCCTCCGGTCCCGTCCCTCGGGTGATAGGGCGACAACCCGCCGCTTTCCAGCGATTCCCGTTTGGCCACCGGACCGTGGGCGCGGACCCGAAACGAACGACGCCGTCCGGATCGTGGATCGGACGGCGTCGGGCGGAATCAAGGTTTGGTGATCTCGCGTCAGGCGTTGACGAGCTTCGGCTCCGCGGCGTCGGATACCTGCGGATCGCGGAGCACGTAGCCGCGACCCCAGACCGTCTCGATATGGCTCATGCCGCCCGTCGCTTCCGTCAGCTTCTTGCGGAGCTTGCAGATGAACACGTCGATGATCTTCAATTCCGGCTCGTCCATGCCGCCGTAGAGATGGTTCAGGAACATCTCCTTGGTCAGGGTCGTCCCCTTCCGGAGGCTCAGAAGCTCCAGCATCTGGTATTCCTTGCCGGTCAGATGGACCGTCCGACCTTCCACCTCGACGGATTTGGCATCGAGGTTCACCTCGACCGTGCCGGTGCGGATGATGGACTGAGAATGGCCCTTGGACCGGCGGACGATGGCATGGATACGCGCGATGAGTTCGTCCCGATGGAAGGGCTTGGTCATGTAATCGTCGGCGCCAAAACCGAAGCCGCGGATCTTGTTCTCGGTGTCGTCGGACCCGGACAGGATCAGGATCGGCGTCTCGATCCGGCTGAGGCGCAGCTGCTTGAGAACCTCGTGCCCGTTCATGTCGGGCAGGTTCAGATCGAGCAGGATCAGATCGTAGTCGTAGAGCTTTGCGAGGTCGATCCCCTCTTCACCCATATCGGTGCAATAGACGTTGAGATTTGCACTTCCCAGCATCATCTCGATGCTCTTGGACGTGGTGGGGTCGTCTTCGACGAGCAAGATGCGCATGGCCTTCTCCCAAGGGGTTCTGAGATGTAAGGCGACCATTGCCCGAAATAGTTAACTTAAAGTTACCTTGCCTCGATTTCGCCCCAAAGGACAACCAATCGTCACCGGAATTGCTGGATCAGCGTGGTCTTCAGGCCATCCGTGCCGTGCATCGACACCGCCGCGGCCCAGCTCGCGTATTCCTCCTCCGAAAGGTCGTATCGCTCGATCGCCTCCTGTAAGGTGATGAGGCCCGATTCGACGCCCATCACGACGGCGGCCTTGCGGCGGGCGACCCATCGGGTCGTGCCATGCGGCGGCAGGTCGGCGCGCGTCATCTGCCTGCCGTCGGGCAGGGTGACCACACGCGGGCCCGGGCCCTTCCTGAGATACATCGCGACCTCCTCTTTGCATCGCGCGATCTGTCTGGGCCTTTCAGCGTTAATCGCCGGTGAAGCGGGCGCTTGAGAATAGCTAGGATTTTCCTATATCTGGCGCCGACCCTTCATTCTTCGTCCTCCGGATCGATCCATGCCCCTCGACGTGCAACTCAACTCTCTCGGCCTGACCAAGGCGCCCGCGGATACCCGCGTGGTCGTCGCGATGTCGGGCGGCGTGGACAGTTCGGTCGTCGCGGCACAGCTCGCCGAAGAGGGTTACGATGTCGTCGGCGTCACGCTCCAGCTTTACGATCACGGGGCGGCTTTGGCCAAGAAAGGCGCTTGTTGCGCAGGGCGGGATATCCACGACGCCCGGCGCGTGGCGGAGACCATGGGCTTTCCCCACTACGTGCTCGACTACGAGAATACGTTCCGCGAAGCCGTGATCGACGAGTTTGCGGATGCCTATCTCGGTGGGGCGACCCCGGTGCCCTGCATCCGGTGCAACGAGCGGGTGAAGTTCCGCGACCTGCTGGAGACGGCGAAGGATTCTGGACGCGGACTGCATGGCGACCGGGCATTACATCCAGCGCCGCCAAGGCGCGAACGGCGCAGAACTGCATCGGGCGGCCGATCCGGTGCGCGATCAGAGCTATTTCCTGTTCTCCACCACCGAAGAACAGCTCGATTACCTGCGCTTTCCGCTTGGACATCTGCCGGACAAAGCCGCGACCCGCACCCTCGCCGCGCGCTATGGTCTGCCGGTGGCCGACAAGCCGGATAGTCAGGACATCTGTTTCGTGCCGAACGGAAACTACGCGGATGTCATCCGCAAGCTGCGCCCCGGCGCGGGGGAGCCGGGGGCGATCGTGGATACAGAGGGACGGGAACTCGGGCGTCATGACGGGGTGATCGACTACACGATCGGACAGCGGCGGGGACTCGGGATCGGCGGGCTGACCGACCCGCTCTATGTCGTGCGGCTGGATCCGGAGGCGCGACAGGTCGTCGTCGGACCGAAGGAGATGCTCTCGACCCGTCTGGTCCCGTTGCGGGAGATTAACTGGCTCGGCGACGCACCCCTTGCGTCGCGGGAGGAATGGCACGTCGGCGTAAAGGTCCGCTCGACCCGTCCGCCGCGGGACGCGATCCTGCGCCCGAAGCCCGGAGGTCTGGCCGAGGTCGAACTCCTGACCCCGGAGGAAGGCGTCAGCCCGGGTCAGGCCTGCGTTTTCTACGATATAGACGGGACGCGGGTCTTCGGTGGCGGCTGGATTTGGCGCGGTTACTGAGCGCGGCTCTTCGCTACTCCACTTCGGATGCCGACGGCGCAGTCCTCATGGACGTCCCAAGAGCCCATGTAAACCCGTTTAACTTTTTTCGACCCAGCCTCTTGCATGAGGATCCAAGCCTTCCCATTTTGATCATGTGAAAGACATTCACATACCTCAACAGGAGAGCAAGATGATGACACCGTCCCCCGCCTATGCCGGCCGCGTCTCCGGAAACTGGCTTTCTAGAGCTGAAGCGTGGCTCGACGCACGAGGAAAGGGCGCGTGGATCGCGACCATGGTCCTCGGCTTCATCTTCTTCTGGCCCCTCGGGCTGGCCCTTCTCGCCTACATGATCTGGAGCAAACGCATGTTTTCCGGCCGCAATTCGATCGCCTGTTCCTCCCGCCGCAGCCGCCACATGTCGCGGTTCCGCAGCACGGGCAACCAGGCCTTCGACAGCTACAAGGCCGACATGCTGCGCCGTCTGGAGGACGAGCAGGAAGCCTTCGAGAGTTTCCTCCAGCGCTTGCGAGAAGCAAAGGACAAGGCGGAGTTCGACCAGTTCATGGACGATCGCGCCAAGCGGTCCGACGCTTCCGACGACACCACGGTCGAAACCTGACCCGAACCGCGCGGCCCCCTTCCTCCCCGGGGCCGCGTTACCATATGTATCGGACCGCAATCGCGATCCACACCTGAACACCCGAGCCGAACGAGGACGGACATGACCTACCTTACCCGCACCGACTCCCTGCCCGATCCTGTCGATCAGCCGGAATTCTATTCCGGAATTCTGGCCAAACGGTCCTTCGCCTGGTTGGTGGACGTCGCGCTCATCACCGTGCTGACAATGATCGCAGGGATCGTGACGTTTACGGTGGGCTTCTTCCTCTGGCCGCTCTTCTTCCTCGCCATCGGCTTTTGCTACCGTGTCGCCACGCTCAATTCCGGGTCCGCGACATGGGGCATGCGCCTGATGGGGATCGAGCTGCGCGATATCGGGGGGGAGCGGTTCGACGGATCGACGACCTTCCTGCATGTTCTCGGCTACTACGCCTCCTGGTTCTTCATCGTCCCCGGGCTCGCGTCGATTGCGGCGATGACGATGACCGGTCGGCGTCAGGGGCTGACCGATCTTCTGCTGGGAACGGCGGCGATCAACCGCCCCTCCTGATAAGGAAGTGGGTCGCCAGGACTTATTACGAAGCTTGTTCGGCCCTTCATCTTGAAGGGCCGAAAACCGTTGACCTCCGGGCATGTGCGGCTAGGCTCCCCACAATCGCCCTGGGAACCCCCCCCGCACATGCGCCACAGCCTTCCTCTGACGCCGCAATTCTATGTGACGGCGCCACAGGCCTGCCCCTATCTGGATGGGCGGCGGGAGCGGAAGTTGTTTACCGCGCTGCAGGGGTCCGGCGCGGCGGATCTGAACGACAAGCTGTCCAAACAGGGATTCCGGCGCAGCCAGAACGTCCTCTACCGGCCGAGCTGCGCGGATTGCACCGCTTGCCTGTCGGCCCGCATCCGGATCGCGGGCTTCGCCACAAACCGCTCGCAGCGGAAAACGTTGGCCCGTAACGCGCACCTGCGACGGGAGGTGACCTCGCCCTGGGCGACGGAGCATCAATACGCCCTCTTTCGCCACTACCTCGAATCCCGGCATGCCGATGGCGGCATGGCCGATATGGATATCTTCGAGTTCGCCGCGATGATCGAAGAGACTCCGATCCGCACGCGCGTGATCGAGTATTGGGACGATTCCGCGCTGGATGCCGAGGGCGCGCCCTCACCCGCTTTGCGGGCGGTGTGCCTGACGGACGTGCTCGATGACGGGCTGTCGATGGTTTATTCGTTCTACGATCCGGACTGCCAGCAGGACAGCCTCGGCACCCATATCATCCTAGACCATATCGCCGTTGCGCGGGAGGCGGGACTTCCCTTCATCTATCTGGGCTATTGGGTCCCGGGCTCGGCCAAGATGGGATACAAGGCGCATTTCAAGGCGCTGGAGATCTACAAGAACCGCGAGTGGGAGCCGATCGGCGACCCCGCGACCCATAGCCAGGAAACCCATCCCCTGTCGGTGGAGCCCATCTCCGAGCAGGTCGCCCGGATCGACCTGCCCGGCGCCGAGGGTTAGGGCCCGCCCGCTCCGCGCAGGATGTGGCTGACCGGAGCGAGTACGACGGACCGCGCCGTGGCACCATCTGCCCAGGACGAGATGGCTTGTATCATTCCGGGAGACGCGTTCGCCACGACGATGGCGCTCCCCTCCTGCGTCGCGGTCAGGGCGGCACGGTCGAGTGACCGGGCGATGTCCACCCCATCTCCGTCGGCGAGGATGCGGGCAAACGCCCGCGCAGGCACGCCGGCCTGTCGGGCGGCGGCTGTCCGTTCTTTCGATCCGCCGGGCCAGACGACGAGGCCGAGCCCCGCCTTCCTCATCGCCGCGAGCAATGCAGCCCGCGCTGCCCCGTCAGTTACAATGGCGGGATCCGGCGCGTCCAGAACGCCCACCGCCCTGGATATGGCAACGAGCGCGGTCTCGGCATCCTGCTCGGTGCCATTCACCGGCAGGGAGCGTGCGAGGACGAGGACTTCCCGGCCTGCCGCGCGGTAGGCCTGCGTTGCGGCTTCCGCCCCGGCGGTGGCGGGGTCGACAGCCATCGTTATCCGGACATCCAGCGTCGGGACGTCGGCGCTGTCTCCTGCCGCGAGCCCGTCGTCGATCAGGATGATGGCCAGAAGCGGGAGGTCCTGCGGGTTCGAGAACGGCTCCGCATTAGCGGTAATTGCGGAGCGCGGCGCGCTACTATCCGACGCTTTCGCCGGATCCGCGACGCTGTCGGGCACCCGTGCCCCCGATCCCGGACGACCGTCGATAGCCGGGCGCTCCCGCTCCTCCAGCAGCACGACCTGCCGATCGCGGGCTTCGCTTTCAATGGCTCCGGAGGGCATGGCGGTGTCCTCTGGCGGGGCAATCTCCTCGCTCCGGGGCGGTGGCAGAGGTGAGGGGGCCCGAACGACCGGGTCCGGACCATCGGACCCCTCGCGAGAGATAATCTCGGCATCGGTTCCGGGCATGTCCGGTGCCACGCCTGCATCCGGCACCGCGACCGGCGCAAGAGCTTCGACCACTTCTGGCTGGGGCGGCGCATCGCTGAGCGGCGACGGCGCGGCGCCCGGACCCTGGGCCGCCGAGCGGGACGCATTTCCGAACGCGCGCGGACGCGCGTCCGTTTCCGGGGTCACCGGCGCGGTATCCTCCGGCGGGCGACCGAACGCGCTTCCCGCGGGAAGTACGACGGCACCGGACAGGACGGTCCCGGATGCGGGATCGAGCGCGGCGGCGGCGGGTGGAGGGGAGGAGACGCCGACCGGCGCTGCGCCGTCCCGCGGAGAAAGCGGCGCAGGCGATGTCGGCAGCGGATCGGCCATCATTGGAGGAACGGGCGCAGTTGGTGCCACGACCTGACGCGAGGTATCGCCAACCTTGGACGATGCCTGCGGAAGCGGTATGAGAAGGGAGGCCAGCGGGATCGCGAAGGCCGAAAGGACGAGCGCGCTGCCCGCGCCGGTCAGTAGCCCCCGCATCATCGTCCTGTCCCTTTCCGCCTGCCCATCGACGCCTTCTGCCGCGCCGCCTTGACCCTGCCCCCGGGCCTTGGGCATGTATAGCCCGGGCGTGCCGGGCGTGGCACCCCCGATGACACCCGCGGGAGGGACAGGCTTGCTTCTGCTGATCGACAATTACGACAGCTTCACCTGGAACCTCGTGCATTACGTCGCGGAGCAGGGCGCGGATGTGAAGGTGGTGCGTAACGACGCGCTCGACGTGCAAGCGGCCGTCGCCCTGCGTCCGGCCGGGATCCTCCTGTCGCCCGGCCCCTGCGATCCCGATCGGGCGGGGATCTGCCTTCCTCTGGTGCAGGCGTGTGCGGAAACGGGAACGCCGCTTCTCGGCGTCTGCCTCGGCCACCAGGCCATCGGCCAGGCCTTCGGCGGGCGTGTGATCCGGGCGGATGAGATCGTGCACGGCAAGACGGGCCGGATGCGCAATGACGGAACCGGCGTGTTCACGGACCTGCCGGATGCGTTCGACGCCACGCGGTATCACTCGCTTATCGTGGAGCGGAGGACCCTGCCCGACACGCTGATCGTCAATGCGGAGCTGGGCGACGGTACGATTATGGGGCTGCGACACAGGACGTTGCCGATCCATGGCGTGCAGTTCCATCCCGAAAGCATCGCGTCAGAACACGGCCACGCGCTTCTACGGAATTTCCTCGATCTTCTGCCGGAGACGGGGAACGTCGCGGCATGATCGATCTCAAGCCGCTGATCGGGGCCGCGGCCGACCGTCCGCTGACGCGCGCCGAAGCCGAGGGCGCCTTTTCCGCCTTCTTCGACGGAGCCGCCACGCCGGTGCAGATCGCGGGCCTTCTGATGGCGTTGCGGACGCGGGGCGAGACGATCGAGGAAATCGCCGCCGCCGCCGCCGCCATGCGCGCGCGCTGCCATCCTGTCGCGGCCCCGACGGGTGCGATTGACATCGTCGGGACCGGGGGCGACGGAAAGGGTACGCTGAACATCTCCACCGCCACGGCCTTCGTGGTCGCGGGCGCGGGCGTGCCGGTGGCCAAGCATGGCAACCGCAATCTGTCTTCAAAGTCGGGCGCGGCGGATGTCCTGACCCAGATGGGCGTGAACGTGAATGTCGGGGCGCAAGTCGCGGAAAAGGCGCTGTCCGAGGTTGGCATCTGCTTCATGATGGCACCGATGCACCATCCCGCGACCCGTCATGTCATGCCCGTGCGCGGGGAGCTGGGGACGCGGACGGTGTTCAACATCCTCGGACCGCTGACCAATCCCGCCGGGGTGAAGCGGCAGCTTACCGGCGCGTTCTCAGCGGCCCTGATCCGGCCCATGGCGGAAGTGCTGAAACAGCTCGGGTCGGAGAAGGCATGGCTGGTGCACGGGCATGACGGTACGGACGAGTTGTCCATTGCCGGTCCGACATCCGTGGCCATTCTCGCCGATGGAGCGGTGACGGAGCGGGAGATAACACCCGCGGACGCGGGTCTTCCTACCCATCCGTTCAAGGCGATCCTCGGGGGCGAACCGGCGGAGAACGGGCGCGCCTTTCGTGCCCTGCTCGACGGGGAGCATGGTGCGTTCCGAGATGCCGTGCTTCTGAATGCCGCTGCGGCGCTGATCGTCGCGGGCAAGGTGGATACACTGCCGGAGGGTGTCGATCTCGCGGCGGGATCCATCGACGGAGGCGCCGCACGCGCGAAGGTCGACGCTCTGGCCCGACTGACAACGGAGGCGAGATGAACACGCCCACCATCCTCGACAGGATCCGCGCCTACAAGCTGGAAGAGATCGCCGCCCGCAAGGCCGAGCGGGGGCAGGATGAGATCGACGCCGCCGCCCGCGCGGCCCCACCGGTCCGCCCCTTTGCCGAACGCCTGCAACAGGCGACCCTGACGGGCTACGGCCTTATTGCCGAAATCAAGAAGGCAAGTCCGTCGAAGGGGTTGATCCGCGCCGATTTCGACCCGTCCGCGCTGGCGACTGCCTATGCCGAGGGCGGCGCCGCGTGTCTGTCGGTCCTGACGGACGAACCCTCGTTTCAGGGGGACGATACGTATCTCGTGGCGGCCCGGGACGCGGTGGACCTGCCGGTTCTGCGCAAGGACTTCCTTTACGATCCGTGGCAGGTCGCCGAAAGCCGGAGCCTCGGAGCCGATTGCATCCTGATCATTCTCGCCAGCGTGTCGGACGCGCAGGCCACGGAGCTGGAGGCTGCCGCCGCCGAGTGGAACATGGACGTCCTGATCGAGGTGCATAATCAGGCTGAGCTGGAACGGGCGGGACGTCTGGCCTCCCCCCTTCTCGGGATAAACAACCGAGATCTGAATACGTTCGAGACTGATCTTCAGGTTACGCGGGACCTGTCGCGGCGAGCACCGGGAGATCGGGTTCTGGTGTCGGAAAGCGGCCTCTCGCAGCCATCGGATCTCGCCGACATGGCGCGCCACGGCGCACGGTGTTTCCTCATCGGGGAGAGCCTGATGCGACAGGACGACGTGACGGAGGCGACCCGTCGTCTGCTGGCGGATCCGCTGATGCCGACACGATGACCGGCCTGACCCATTTCGACGGCGACGGCGCAGCGCATATGGTCGACGTGTCCGGAAAGGCCGCGACCGACCGGCGCGCGGTCGCCGAGGGATCCGTGACCATGTCGGCGGAGACGCTGTCGTTGGTTACGGACGGATCGGTCAAGAAGGGCGATGTCGCGGGGGTGGCGCGGCTGGCCGGGATCATGGCGGCCAAGCGGACGGCCGACCTGATCCCCCTCTGCCATCCGCTCCCCCTGTCCCGGGTCGCCATCGACATCGCGCCGGATGCGGGTCTGCCCGGCCTTCGGGTGACGGCGATTGTCGGAACGACCGGACCCACGGGGGTCGAGATGGAAGCACTGACCGCCGTTTCGGTCGCCTGCCTCACAATCTACGACATGCTCAAGGCCGCTCAGAAGGACATGGTCATCGGCCCGGTTCGCCTTCTGGAAAAGGCGGGCGGCAGGTCGGGCACGTGGCAGGCCCCGACCCCGTGATCAGTGTCGAGGAGGCTCTGGATCGCCTGCTCGCTCTGGCGCGGATACTAGATATCGAGGAGGTTCCGTTGCGCCGGGCGCGGGGACGCGTGCTGGCGCAGCCGCTGGTCGCGTTGCACGATCAGCCACCTTTCGCGGCCTCCGCCATGGATGGATACGCAATCAGCGGGATGGATGCCGCGCCTGGGGACGCGTTCGCGGTCATCGGGAGTTCTGCCGCCGGGCATCCGTTCACAGGCCGGATCCAGCCCGAAGAGGCCGTACGCATTTTCACCGGCGCACCCGTCCCCGACGGTGCGTCCCGGGTGATTGTTCAGGAGGATGTGCGGCGGGAGGGAGAGCGGATCGTCCTGACGGACGGTTTGGACAGCGGAACCCATATCCGCCCGGCGGCGGGAGATTTCGCGCGGGGTGAGACCCTCTCCACGACCCGCGCCCTCGGCAGCCGGGACATCGCCCTGCTCGCGGCCATGGGGTTCGCAGCCGTTCCCGTGCGACGACGGTCCGAAGTGGCGATCCTGATGACGGGCGACGAGCTTCGTGTCCCCGGTGCATCACTTTCGCCGGGGCAGATCACCGCGTCGAACGGCTATGGCCTAGCCGCCATGCTGGAAGCGGCGGGTGCGGCGGTGCGCATTCTGCCGATCGCGCGGGATACGGGCGAAAGCCTCGCGGCCGCAATCGCGCTGGCGCATGGAGCCGACCTTCTACTCACAATCGGCGGGGCGTCGGTGGGGGATCACGACCTCGTCGCCGGGGCGCTCGGGGATGCGGGAACGGAAATGTCGTTCCACCGTATCGCCATGCGTCCGGGGAAACCCCTGATGGCCGGTAAACTCGATGACATGACGGTTATCGGACTACCTGGAAACCCCGTTTCCGCAATGGTTTGCGGCGTAATTTTCGTTCTCCCGATCCTGTCGCGGATGCTGGGGCTGCCGACGGACCTCCCGACCGTGGAGCGACCCCTCGCCGCGCCGGTGGACGCGAATGGCCCGCGGCAACACTACATGCGCGGTCGCCTCGGAGCCGATGGAAAAGTCACGGTGGCTGATCGGCAGGACAGCAGCCTGCTTCGGGTTCTACAGGCGTCGGACGTGCTGATTGTTCGCCCACCGGGCGACCGGACGCGGGAGGCTGGCGATATCGTCACCACGATACCTCTGCCCGATTAACGTCTCCGTAACCATTCCGCGCGAAACCTGTGGATAGAACCGCGTCCGTTGACACAAAACCGGAACCTTCCTAGAACAAAGCCGGACGCATCGGCGAAATGACGGGGAATTCCAATGCTCACGCGGAAACAACGCGACCTTCTGGCATTCATTCACAAGCGGGTGCAGCGCGACGGTGTACCGCCATCCTTCGACGAGATGAAAGATGCGCTCGACCTGCGGTCGAAGTCCGGCATCCACCGCCTCATCACGGCGCTGGAGGAGCGGGGATTCATTCGCAGGCTCGCGCATCGTGCCCGCGCTATCGAGATTACCCGTCTGCCCGAAGATCTCGCGCAGGCATCCGGCTTCGTGCCGCGCGTGATCGACGGGGACGGCCCGTTCGCGACCCCGGCCTCAGCCCGGCCCGTGGAGGTCGACGCCGTCGAATTGCAGGTGATGGGTCGGATCGCCGCCGGTGTTCCGATCGAAGCCATCAGCGAAGTGTCCCGAAACGTTGCCGTGCCGGGCCAGATGCTCGACCGCGGCGGGGATCACTATGCCCTTGAGGTCAAGGGGGATTCGATGATCGACGCCGGGATCAACGACGGCGATGTCGTCGTCATTCGCGAACAGCGGACGGCCGATAACGGCGATATCGTCGTCGCCCTCGTCGACGATCAGGAGGCGACTTTGAAGCGATATCGCCGCTCCAAGGGAATGATTGCGCTCGAAGCGGCCAATCCGGCATACGAAACCCGAATGCTCCCCGAAAATCGGGTTCGGGTACAGGGACGGCTGGTCGGCCTGATCCGAAGCTACTGAGCCCGCACTGCGTCCCGCCCGGCACGGGTCCAGGGGCGCAGTCCCTGAATCTGCGTCGCGGTGACCAACCGCGGCTTTGCGTCGCCCTCCGACAGGTAAAGCGCAACTGCGCCGGTTCGCGCGAGCGCGGTCTCATCGAAGACGCGGCACTGTCCGATATCGCCTTCGATCCGAACGGGCGTCACGAGCCAGAACGCGCGCGTGCGGCATTGGGCGAGCGCCTCCGGCAGGCCGGTCTTGCCGCGCAGGGCCACGATTTCAGGCAGGCGCGGATCGATACCCTCCCGGGCCGCCGCCCCGGCCTGCCCCTCCCCGTCGCCATCGTTCTCGAGCCAGGAGTCCGCTGCGAAGGCCGCGCCTTCATCGCGGCTGAGCCAGCGACCCGTTTTCGTCATTGCTCCGACGAGGCGTCCGTCGGATGCGATCAGGAGATCGGGCCGGGGGCTTTGCATCCAGAAGAGGCCAGCCAACGCGACCAATGCGCACCCGACAAGGCGCCCGCGGCCCAGAGCACATCCAGCGACCGCCATGCCCAGACCGAGCAGGGGCAGCACGCTCGGACCGGGCGCACGGACATGGCCGACCGATCCGGGCAGTCCGGCGACCCATTCGGCCACGAATACGATCCAGCCGATTCCCTGCCCGGCAAGCCAGAGCGGGCCCGCTTCCAACCCCAGACCCAAGGGCCAGAGCAGCAATGCCACGAGCAGGAGCGGCATCACGAGCATCCCCATCATCGGGACGGCCAGCAGATTTGCCAGGACGCCGAACTGGCCCACCCGGTTGAAATGCAGCGCCGCGAACGGGCCGGTCGCCGCCCCGGCGACGATGGACGAGACCAGAAGCGAGAGAAATGCACCGCGCCAGCCGGTGAACCAGTCGCGCCAGCCGTCCCGGGTCCGGAGCCGCGTCAGGGCGCCGAACGCGATCACGAGGGCGCCGGTCGCGGCGAAGGACATCTGGAAGCCGGGGCCCGTCAAACTTTCGGGTCGCCATGCAAGTACGATCAGCGCCGCCAGTGCGACCGACCGGAGCGAGAGCGCCCGACGCCCCAGGAGGATCGCTCCGAGCATGACGGCGGCCATGACGAAGGCGCGCTGCGTCGCGACGCTTCCCCCCGACAAGAACAGGTAGAAGAGCGCGAAGGGAAGTGCCACGGCCGCGGCCCAGGCCCGCGTCGGATACCGGAGCGCGATGGACGGGAAGAGGGCGAGCCCCCCGCGCGTGGCCCAGAACACGAACCCTACGAGCAAGCCCATATGCAGACCCGAGATGGCCAGCAGATGCGCGAGGTTCGACGCGCGCAAGGCCTCGACGATATCCGGCGGCAGGCCTGATCTATCGCCCGTCGTGATCGCCGCGGCCACTTCTCCGCGCGGTCCGGGCATCCGCTCGCGCAGCCCGCTCGCGATCACGTCCCGCAAGCGTGCGATCGCGAGCGATGCGCCGTCTTCGGGTGGCGCCATCCGGAGCAGCGGCACGCGGGTATAGCCGATCCCCCCGAGCTTCAGAAACCAAGCGTGACGCTGGAAGTCGAAGCCACCGGGCTCGGTCGGACCGTTCGGAGAGGACAGATGGCCGGTCGTCATGACCCATTCGCCCGGATGGAGATCCAGCCCTTCGCCCTCCCCCTGGAGGGAGAGGCGGACGCGGCGGGGTGTCTCTTGCGGAGAGATCCCGTCGAGGCGGACCGCGTCCAGCGTGATCCGCGGCGCACCGGAGGCCGAGCGGTCCAGATGGACGATCCGTCCTTCCACCGCCCCGTAGTAGCGGAAATCCAGAACCGGTCCGGCGACGATCGCCGTCCGGACGGTAGCACCCAACCCACCCGCGACGATCGCCGCGATCAGCAGGGCAAGGGGACCGAGACCGTGCCGCAATATCCAGGCGAGCCAAAGGAGCCCCACAAGGATGACTGCCACCCATAGGATTTGTGGTCCGGTCGGTTCGACGGGGAGCGTGAAATAGATGCCGACACCGCAGCCATAGGCGGTGGCGAGCCATGGCAATCGCCGTCCGCGCAATCCCTGGCACGCCGCGACGATACCGCCCGCCGCGAGGCGGAGACGGCCGGGATCGACCTCTGCGGGGTGCATCCTTGTCCTCTGCCGTTCTGGACCCTAGAACCTCCGCGAAGCATGGCTGGCTCGTGGTTTACAATTCGTTAACGGATCCTGCCGCAAGAGCCGCATCACCGCCTTCAGAGGTTCCGTCCCGCATGACCAGCCCCGTCGTCACCCGTTTCGCGCCGTCGCCGACGGGATACCTACATATCGGGGGCGCGCGGACGGCGCTGTTCAACTGGCTGTATGCCCGCGGGCGTGGCGGGCAGTTCCTGTTGCGGATCGAAGACACGGACCGCGCCCGTTCGACGCCGTCCGCCACCGAGGCGATCTTCGACGGGCTTCAATGGCTCGGACTGGATTGGGACGGCGCGGCGGTCAGCCAGTTCGAGAACGCCCCCCGCCACGCGGAGGTCGCGAATGCCATGCTGCAGGCGGGCCACGCCTATCGGTGTTTCGCGACCCAGGAGGAGATCGAGACGTTCCGGGAAGCGGCGCGGGCCGAAGGGCGGTCCACCCTGTTCCGCAGTCCGTGGCGCGACGCTGCCCCCGGAAAGCGTCGGGATGCCCCCCATGTCATTCGCCTCAAGGCGCCACGGGATGGCGAGACGGTGATACGGGACGACGTGCAAGGCGCAGTCACGGTGCGGAATGCCGAGCTTGATGACATGATCCTGCTGCGCTCCGACGGGACCCCGACCTACATGCTGGCCGTGGTCGTGGACGATCACGATATGGGCGTCACCCATGTCATCCGCGGGGACGACCACCTGAACAACGCGGCGCGACAGGCGCAGATATACCGGGCGATGGGATGGGACGAACCCGTCTGGGCGCACATACCGCTGATCCACGGGGCGGACGGCAAGAAGCTGTCCAAGCGCCACGGCGCTCTCGGCGTAGAGGAATACGCGGCTATGGGCTTTCCGGCGCGGGCCGTCCGGAACTACCTCACCCGGCTTGGGTGGAGCCATGGCGATGACGAATATTTCGACGATGCGCAGGCGCGGGACTGGTTCGGCCTCGACGGGATCGGCAAGGCCCCGGCCCGTCTCGACCTCAAGAAGCTTGAGAACCTCTCCGGCCGACATCTCAGCGCGATGAGTGATGCGGACGTTACGGCGGCTACTCTCGATTTCGCGCAGCGCTCGGGATCCCCGGCGCCCGATCCCGCCGCGCTGGCCGCCGCGGTGCCGGTCGTAAAGGAGTCCTGCAAGACGCTCGGCCAAGTGATCGAGCGGGCGCATTTTGCCCTGACATGTCGACCGATCTCCCTCGATGGGAAAGCCGCGGCGGCTTTCGATACCGGCACCCGCCGCCTCCTCGCCGAATTGACGCCGCACCTGCAAACTGCTAGCTGGAACCGCGATGCGCTGGAGCGCGCCGTGGGTCTGGTGGCCGAGGCCCATGGCCTTGGCCTCGGCAAGTTGGCGGCTCCGCTCCGGGCCGCTCTCGCCGGACGCACGACGACCCCCAGTGTCTTCGACATGATGCTGGTCCTCGGACAGGAGGAGACTCTCGCCCGCTTGTCGGATGTGGCCGAAGAATCCGAGACGCCGGACGGCTCGACCTCCCTATAGAACATCGTGCTTTTTGCACGACCTCAAAGGGTTGCCGCGTGATGTTCGCGCGCGACCCAAGACGAAAGGACGGACATGGCAGAGACCCAGAACACCGCGACGCTGACCATCGGGAACCATACCCACGACCTTCCCGTACACAGCCCTACCGTCGGCCCGGACGTGGTCGATATCGGCAAGCTCTACGGTCAGGCGGGTGTGTTCACCTACGATCCCGGCTTTACGTCGACGGCCGCCTGCACCTCGGCGATCACCTATATCGACGGTGAGGAAGGAACCCTGCTGCACCGCGGCTATCCGATCGGTCAGCTGGCCGAGAAGTCGCATTATCTGGAGGTCTGCTACCTCCTGCTATACGGCGACCTGCCCTCCGGCGATCAACTCGAGGATTTCGAGACCCGGGTCACCGAGCACACGATGATCCACGAGCAGATGCACAATTTCTTCCGCGGGTTCCGCCGCGATGCCCATCCGATGGCGACGATGGTCGGGGTGGTCGGTGCGATGTCGGCATTCTATCACGACAGCACCGATATCAACGATCCCTGGCAACGCGAGGTCGCCTCGATCCGCCTGATCGCGAAGATGCCGACGATCGCCGCAATGGCCTACAAGTACTCGATCGGTCAGCCATTCGTCTATCCACGCAATAATCTCGACTACGCCTCGAACTTCCTGAACATGTGCTTCAGCGTACCGGCGGAGGATTATCATCCGGATCCCATCCTCGCCCGCGCGATGGACCGGATCTTCACGCTGCATGCCGATCACGAGCAGAACGCCTCGACCTCGACGGTGCGGCTCGCATCCTCTTCCGGGGCAAATCCGTTCGCCTGCATCGCGGCGGGGATCGCCTGCCTCTGGGGGCCCGCCCATGGCGGCGCGAACCAAGCGGCGCTGGAAATGCTCAAGGAGATCGGGACGCCGGATCGTATCCCGGAATACATCGCGCGCGCCAAGGACAAGGAAGATTCCTTCCGCCTGATGGGCTTCGGGCATCGGGTCTACAAAAACTTCGACCCGCGTGCGACGGTGATGAAACAGAGCGCGGACGAGGTGCTCGACCTGATGGGCGTGGAGAACAATCCAACGCTCCAGGTCGCGAAGGAACTGGAGAAGCAGGCGCTCGACGATCCCTACTTCGCCGAGAAGAAGCTGTTTCCGAATGTCGATTTCTACTCGGGCATCATCCTGGAAGCGATGGGTTTTCCGACCGCGATGTTCACGCCGATCTTCGCGCTGTCGCGAACCGTCGGCTGGATCTCGCAATGGAAGGAACAGCTCTCCGACCCAGCGCTCAAGATCGGCCGTCCGCGGCAACTCTATACCGGACCGACCGAGCGCGACTACGTCGACGTCGAAAACCGCTAAAACGCAGAACGCCGCCCTCCCCGGGGCGGCGTTCCTGATGCAGGTCGATCGGCAGTGGCGGCGCCGAGGTTACCGGCCCTGCTGTCGTTCGTAATGCCCGTGTAGCCGCTGGAGAGCGATCCGCAAGACGATCTTGCCGGAGCGGGCGGACCAGCCCATGCGTTTCTCGGCAGCCTCCAGCCCTTCCAGAAAGCAGCATACCCGCAACACGACGTCCCCAAGCCCGGGCCCCAGCGCCCGGAGCGCTTCGGACACCCGCTCCCGGGCCGCATGGGGCCCACCCACCGGATCGCCCGGGCCGATATTTCCTCGATCCCCGGCGGTCAGGAACCGATCCCAGTTCTGGCCGACGCGCGGGCCCATTTGGGCTTTCTCGAAATCCTCCCGAAGCCGCTCCCCGGAGATCACAAGGTCCATGTTGAGAAAGGGTTTGCCGTCCTTGTCCTTCTTTCTCGCAAGCACGCCCAGCGGCGATTCCGCGAGATTCACCCGCAACAGCTCCGAACCCATGCTGGATGATACGACCCGTTCGCCCATCTCCATGTGTTGCGTCAGGAACGGGCTCGGCGATTCCGCCATTCCCCGCGCCTCGACCTTGCGCTGCAATTCCCCGGTCAGAAGTCGCTTCAGCGCAGCGCGTCCGGCCTCCGTGATCCGATAGCGGGTGATGCGCCCGACCTTGAAGCAGCTTACCCAATCCTTGAGGACCATGGCCTGCGCGACCGCCCGTGGCAGGGTCGCCGTACGCGTCGGCGTATCCCCCGTTTCCCGCAGGACGACGGCCTGCGGCATCCCCTGCCCGACGGCCAGGAAAGAATCCGCCTCGCACAGACGCCGCAGGACGCGCCGGGCTTCCCGGTTCAGGGTCTCGTCGTCGATCAGGTCGATGGCCTGCGGCATGGCTGACATGTGGGGTCTTTCCTTCGCATCTGTGGTTTCGGCACCAAGGCGGGCGGCTTCTGCGAGCTGCTCCATTATGTCGTCCACGAGCGGATCGTCCCGGCGCTGTTCGATCGCGCGAACCTGCCGCAGGACAGTAGACGCCGCACATCCCCGCGCACGTGCGACCGACCTCAGAGGGTGACCCGCACAGGCATGCTCCAGGTAGGTCCTCGCGGATTGCGGAACCCATTCCGGGAACGGAAAGACCTCTCGGTCACGGGCGGGGGGCGGCATCATCGATGGCTCCGGGGGCTGTGGAAAACTCCGTCAGATCACCCCGCGATGGTTACCAAGTCGTTAAGTGCGGCTGTCTCACCGGCAAATGTTTCCAGATCGTAAACTGCCGGATGGACCGCGCGCTCCACTGTCCAAGTACGCAACACACCCCGTATTCGAGCCATGATCAGGGACATCACTCGACAGGCTGCGAAGGGCTGCGACCATGTGCAAGATCACCAAGGAACTCAACGGATTGAAGCGGCCGGGCCTGCTGGTCGACGCGGCCAGCCACGGGACGATCCAGTATCAGCGCCGCCGCGATCTGCGTCGGATGCTTCGGGCCGCGATCCCGCCCACACCGCGGGCGGCGCTCGAAAAGTTGCTTCCGATCGAAGCCGATCTGGAGAAGCGCCGCCGCGACCGGGCCACGACGTACAGTTTTCCCCGGCATGTGGATATCCTCGTCGCGCTGATGGCGGAGGCCCGCGCCTTCACCGCCGCCTGAACGATCAGAGGTTCGCGTCAGGCACCGTCTCCTTGCGGTGCGCGACATACGCCGTCAGGGCCTCGCGGATCGCGGGGTCCATCGGCGGCTCCTCGTAGGCGGCAAGCATCGCCTCCTTCCGGATCGACGCGAGCGCCCGCGTGTCCCGCGCGCCCTCCTCCGACCAGGTCTCGAACGGCTTGTAGTCCAGGAGGCCGGATCTCCAGAAAGCGGTCTTGAAATTCGCCTGGGTATGCGCGCAGCCTAGGAAATGCCCACCGGGACCCACTTCCGAAATCGCATCCATGGCCTGTGCGTCCTCGTCCGCCGCGACGCCGCGCGCCATCTTGTGCAGGATGCCCAGCTGATCCGCATCCATCACAAACTTTTCGAAATCCGCAACGAGCCCGCCCTCCAGCCACCCGCAGGCATGGAGCATGAAGTTGACCCCCGACAGGAGCCCGGCATTGAGCGAGTTCGCCGTCTCGTAAGCTGCCTGCGCATCCGGGAGCTTCGAGCCGCAGAACGATCCCCCGGAGCGGTAGGGCAGCCCCATGCGCCGCGCAAGCTGCCCCGCGCCGTAGGTGATCTGCGACGCCTCGGGCGTGCCGAAGGTGGGCGCACCCGAATTCATATCGATCGACGTGACGAACGCGCCGAATATGACCGGCGCCCCGGCCCGTACGAGCTGACTGTAGGCAACGCCGGCCATGACTTCGGCCAAGACCTGCGTCAGCGTTCCCATGACGGAAACAGGTGCCATCGCCCCGCCGACGATGAACGGCGAGATGATGCAGGCCTGGTTGGCCGCGGCGTATTCTTCCAGTGCGCCCATCATGATCGAGTCGAAGGTCAGCGGCGAGTTGATGTTGATGAGACTGACCATCGCCGTCCGGTCATCGAGGCCCCTGCCCTCGTTCGATCCGAACAGGATCTCGCACATGTCGATAGAATCACGCGCCCGGCTCGGCTCCGTCACCGACCCCATGAAGGGTTTGTCGGTCAGGGTCATATGCGCCATGAGCATGTCGAGATGACGCTTGTTGACCGGCACGTCCGTCGGCTCGCAAACCGTCCCGCCCGAATGATGCAGCCAGGGCGACATATGGCCGAGCTTCACGAAAGTCTCGAAATCCGCCATCGTCGCGTATCGGCGCCCGCCGGCATCGCGTACGAAAGGCGGACCGTAGATCGGCGCCAGAACCAGGTTCCGACCGCCGATCTCGACATTCCGTTCCGGGTTGCGCGCGATCTGCGTGAATCGCGAGGGAGCCAGTGCGCAGAGTTGGCGCGCAAGACCGCGCGGGATCCGCACCCGATCGCCGTCGACCTCCGCTCCCGCCGCGCGCCACCGCGCAAGCGCCGACGGATTGTCGGGAAACGCGACGCCGATTTCCGCCAGTACCGTCTCGGCATTGGTCTCGATGATCTCCAGGACCTCGTCGGACAGCAATTCATAGTCGGGAATGGCACGGACGATCGCGGGCGCCGGAATGACCTTCGTAGATGTCCGTTCCGCCCGGCGCGCGGCTCCGCCACCACCCCGCCGCGCTCGCCCGTCCGCCCGTAGATCACCCGCCATCGCGCATCCCCCGCCGCCGTCGCCCGACCGATAGCGGCTCCTCCGTCGTTGCCGGTGGCGGATTGCGCCCAGACGGGACGGAAAGACGACACGCACGGAATGCTTTCCCGACGGTTGTCCTGAGGCCGTCGAGTGTCCGAGGCCGTTGCGCCGCGAAGGGACCGCGTCTAAGCCCCGAACATGGACATTCACGCCGCGCATCAGCGCCTTCTCATCGTCGATTTCGGCTCGCAGGTCACACAACTCATCGCCCGACGCCTGCGCGAGTTGAATGTCTATTGCGAGATCCACCCCTTCCAGACCGTCACCGCCGAGTTTCTCCGTGACTTCGCCCCGATGGCGGTGATCCTGTCCGGCGGCCCCGCATCCGTGCCCGACGAAGGATCGCCCCGTCCGCCCGCCGAGATCTTCGATCTGGACGTTCCCGTCCTCGGCATCTGCTACGGGCAGCAGGTCATGATGGAGATGCTCGGCGGCCGGGTCGTCCGTGGGGAGGGCACCGCGGAGTTCGGGCGCGCCCGTATCGCACCGGAGGCTCGGCTCGAACTTCTCGAAGGCTGGTTCGACGGGCTCGAGGCGACCGGCCTCGAGCAGGTCTGGATGTCCCACGGCGATCATGTCGACCGCATCGCCCCGGGCTTCGGCATCTACGCAACGTCCCCCGGCGCGCCCTTCGCGGTGGTGGCCGATCCCTCCCGCCGCTTCTACGGGGTACAGTTCCACCCGGAAGTGCATCACACGCCCAAGGGCGCGCGCCTCTACGAGAATTTCGTCCGGCTGGCGGGATTCACCGGCGACTGGACGATGGCCGGCTACCGCGAACAGGCCGTCGCCGCGATCCGCGCACAGGTGGGCGACGCGAAAGTCATCTGCGGCCTGTCGGGCGGCGTCGACTCATCCGTCGCCGCGGTCCTGATCCACGAAGCCATCGGGGACCAGCTTACCTGCGTTTTCGTCGATCACGGTCTGCTGCGGCAGGGCGAGGCGGAGGAGGTCGTGACGATGTTCCGCGACCACTACAACATGCCCCTGATCCACGCGGACGAGCAGGAGCTGTTCCTGGGGCAACTCGACGGCATCAGCGATCCGGAGACCAAGCGCAAGATCATCGGCAAATTGTTCATCGACGTCTTCCAGAAGCACGCGACCGAGGTAGGCGATGCGCAGTTCCTGGCCCAGGGGACCCTCTACCCTGACGTGATCGAGTTGGTCAGCTTCTCCGGCGGCCCCTCCGTCACGATCAAGTCCCACCACAATGTTGGCGGCCTCCCGGAGAAAATGGGCCTCAAGCTCGTGGAACCCCTGCGGGAGTTGTTCAAGGACGAGGTTCGCGCCCTCGGTCGTGAACTGGGCCTGCCGCCCAGCTTCATCGGCCGACACCCCTTCCCAGGCCCCGGCCTCGCTATACGCTGCCCCGGGGAGATCACACGCGAGAAGCTTGCCATCCTGCGCCGCGCCGACGCCGTCTATATCGACCAGATCCGGCGCCACAGCCTCTATGACGATATCTGGCAGGCCTTCGTCGCGATCCTGCCGGTTCGGACGGTCGGCGTCATGGGCGACGGGCGCACATATGATTTCGCCTGCGCCCTGCGCGCGGTGACCTCCGTAGACGGGATGACGGCCGATTACTACCCGTTCACCCACGACTTCCTCGGGGAGACGGCGACCCGCATCATCAACGAGGTTCCGGGCATCAATCGTGTGACTTACGACATCACGTCCAAACCACCGGGGACAATCGAGTGGGAGTGATTCAGAGCGTTTGGAGGCTATCGGCACCTATCGCCAAATACACGTAAGCAATTGAAGAATTTAGATAACCCACCAAGCACGTTCAAGCACCATCGCTGCGCAGCAATGAAATTTGACGGTACGCCTGACGGTATAGTCGAGCCTTGCCTAAGGCACTTTTCGCGCGTTCCGTCACGGGTATAGCCCAGTTGAAGGTATTTTTTTCGGCGCATCTTATTGGCATCCTGGGAGAAATGAGGTGGTGGTCGCGAACTGAGCTCTGAATAGCCCCGTGGTTCGTGGACGCCTTCTTCCCTGATTTTGAGGCGAGGAGGGCATGATGGGCAACGGTGCGACGAATTCAAGCGGGATGCGGTCGCGCAGATCACCGGGCGGGGCTACCCGGTGAGGGAGGTGTCGGTGCGCCTCGGGGTCAGCCCGTATTCGCTCTACGTTTGGAAGAAGAAGTTCGCGAAGGCGTCGACAGGCGAGCGTGAGAAGGACACCGAGACCCGGCGTCCGAAGCGGGAGCTGGCACGGGTAGCCGAGGAGCGCGACATTCAAAAGAAGGCCACCGCGTATTTCGCCAGGGATGCAAGGTGAGATACGCGTTCGTGGCCGAGCATCGCAGGCAGTTCTCCGTGCGGACGATGTGCCGATGCCTGCGGATTCAGCCGAGCGGGTTCTATGCGTGGCTGAAGGCCCCACTGAGCAGGCGGGCGCAAGAAGACCGTCGGCAGACCGAGCTGTTGAAGGAGGCGTGGACCAAGAGCGGCAAAGTCTATGGCTATCCACTGGCCGTCAGGGCATTGCAGGGCAATGTCCCGGGAGGCGCAAGCTGCACGAGACGATCTGCTTGATCGGGGCGAACCCATCTGTCCGAACCGTGTCGCCCGCCTGACCAAACTGGCTGGTATCACGGCGCAGATCGGCTACAGGCGTCGTCCTGGCGAGTATGGCGGCCGACCGTCGGTCGTCGTCGACAACACCCTTGATCGGCAGTTCGATGTCCAGGCACCCGACCGGGCCTGGGCGACCGACATCACATACGTCAGGACGCAGGAAGGGTTCGCCTACCTGGCCGTGGTCATCGACCTGTTCTCACGCCGTGTGGTGGGCCTCCTCCCATCGATTGCCTTGCAATCGACTGCCGGGCAGCGGGATCCATGCAGAGCCGCCAGACGACCGACGTCGTTCTGCAAGCGCTGACGATGGCCACCTGGCGGCGCAAACCGAAGGCCAAGGTGCTGATCCACTCGGACCAAGGCAGCCAGTTCACAAGCATGGACTGGGCCGCGTTCCTGCGCGCTCACAACCTCCAGCATTCGATGAGCCGCCGAGGGAATTGCCATGACAACGCGGTCGCCGAGAGCTTCTTCAACCTGCTCGAGCGCAAACGGATCAGGCGACGCACCTATCGCTCCCGCGAGGAGGCCAGACGGGATGTGTTCGACTACATCGAGATGTTCTGTAATCCGAAGCGAAAGCACGCGAGAAACGGCATGCTGTCGCCCGTCGAGTTCGAGCGACAGCAGAAACTGAGAGCGGAAGGCGTCTGGAAAACGCGGGGATATTCATTCCTCGAAGATCCGGATACGGGTCAGTCGCCCGCGCTTTGGCTTCCGCGCGTTCGCCGCCAGCATCTCATCGAGCTTGTCTTTCCAAGGGCCAACTTTCGACAGCCGCTGGATGATCCGCTCGTAAGTGAGTTCCGTCGCACCCGAGCGGGTCACCTTGCGCACCGTGTGCCATGACACCCGCAGATCACGGCAGATCTGCTTGATCGACTTCTTGTCCTGGAAATAAGGGCTGGCGGCCTGCGGGGAAGACCGGTTCGGGCTTTGTCATGTGGTGATCCTTCGGATTCGGCCGCGCAGTCCTTCACAAAAGGCGGGCGGCGTGACATACGTCGTGTCGGTGAAATGGCTCACATACGTTCCGCATGTCAAGCCGCGGCGGCCCCTCTTGGGTCGGGAAAAGCGCAGTATGGCCGCCAGACGCCGTGCCGAGATGATGGAGGAGACGCGCGTCAAGCTGATCGCAGCAGCGCGCGAGGCGTTTGCCCGCCACGGCTATGCCGGCGCGTCGAGGGACGGCCTTACGGCGGCGGCAGGGTGTGAGCGCGGCGCCCTCTATAATAGTTTTGACGACAAGAAGGGGCTGATGGCAGCTGTCGTCGCGCAGGTCGATGACGAGATGGCGATGAAGGCGCAACATGCCGGCGCGCAGGCCGATGACGCGTGGGGCGCGCTCTTGGCACAGGGGCTGGCCTATATTGAGCTGGCGCTGGACTTCGAGATCCAGCGGATCGTCCTGCTCGACGGACCCGCTGTCCTCGGCGATCCCTCGCAATGGCCCAGCCAGAGCGCCTGCCTCGAAGAGACACGCCGCGCGCTCGGCGAACTGAGGGAGGCCGGGATCGTGCGGGGGATGGACATCGAGGCCGCCGCCCGGTTGCTGAACGGCGCGGCGCTCAACGCGGCGCTCTGGGTCGCCGCCAGCGAAGCCCCCCAAAAAACCCTTCCAAAAGCGATAGAGGCCCTCACCTGTCTGGCATCGGGGTTTCGGGCAAGGTGACAGCGCAAACCGTCGGATGGCCCCGGGAACGTGCCACAAGTCCATAAACCTAGGCTGCTTTATCAATGGCTGTTCGTGCGACTCGCCCGATCGGTATGATACTTAGCGGGAGGCCATGATCGTCCGGGGTTTCGCCAAACCGGGCCTTCGACAGCGAAGGTCGAACGACAACTCTTTCCAACATTCCTTCCGATCGAACGGGTCCGCTTTAGTGCAAGCGAGGCAAGCCATCTGATGACCGCTTCCGGCCCCTAGTATAAACTAATACCGATGACCAACCTCTTGACCGTAATAAATAACCTCCCAGGCGCTCATCTCTTACACCTTACCAGCGGCATGTTCGCAGGCCAACCCTGGAGAAGAGAACCGTCTTTGATTAACAGCGCGCCGAAATCCGGCCAGGCGAGCCCGCTTAATACGTTATCGCTCGAATATACGGATACCTAGTCACTGCCCTTTTCGTCACCTCGATACACGTCTGTGGTCACTCTCCATTCGGGTCGAAGGCGACATGCTCTCCGAAGCAAAGTACCGCGCCTTTCCGTCTTCGCACATCCTCGGCCTCCAGCGTGACTTCCGCAGCATCGGTCCATGAATGACCCGCCTGCGCTAACACCCATTCATCTGGCGGCAGCAGGGTCGATGCGCGATGGGTTACGTTCCAGATAAAGTAGTGGTGCGGCACGGTGATACGAGCGCCCAGCCGCGCCCGCACCGCGGCAATCTGCGCATCACTCAGCACGTGTCGCGACCCGTCGATCGGCAGGAGCGCTACGTCGATCCGCCCGATCGCGTCCCAAACTTTCTGCGGCGGGTCGGGTCGATTGTCGCCCCAGTGCAGGATGCGCAGCCCCGCCGTCTCCAGCAGCAGGATTGAGTTGTCGAAGGATCGCCAGTTATCCGGCGGCCGCGTCTCCATCGGGGTCAGGCGCCGGGTCAGGTCGCACCAGTCGTAGGCGCAATGGCTGGCATCCGAGACATGCTTGTCAGCGACCCCCGTGATCGCCACATCCGCCACCTCGAACCGTCCGACCAGCCGGTCGAGGAGGGTGCTGGCATGGAGCGAGTGCAGGTTGTCGTGGTCGAAATGCGCATGGGTCGACAGGCCCACATCCACCTCCACCCGCGGGAAATCGTTGAGGTACCAGTCCCAGCCGCCACCCGGATAGTTGCGCCAGGGATCGATCATCAGGGTCAGGCCGGCGGGCGTCGTGATCCGGAAGCACGAGCCTCCGAAATAGGCCAGCCGGATCGCTCCCTCGCCCGGTCCGTCCAGCCGGTCGCCCGATTGCAGGGCGATCATGCGGTTGTTGTTCTCGCTCTGCCGCCAGGCCCAGAGCCCCTCCCCCTCCCGGCCCATCGTCAGACCGGGACGGGCACGACCCCGTCCTCCATCTCGATCTGCAGCACGTCGTTGAACCGGTTGAAGAACCCGCAGAGCGCGATCCGCAGCGTCAGCTCCACGATCTGCGCCTCGTCGAAATGGGTGCGCAAATTATCGAACACGCCGTCGCGGATGCGGTGGAAGTCGTTCGTGACCGCCACGGCGTAGTCCCGCACCAGCAGGTCGACTGCGTCGAAACCCTCGGGCGCGGGGACCAGGATGTCCGCCACCGCCGCCTCCGGCAGGCCATGAGTAACGGCGCGCGGCGCATGATGCGCGACGCAATAGTCGCATTTGTTCAGCGTCGAGACGACCACCACCGCGATCTCCAGATAACGCTTCGGGAGGACCTCCTCCTCGGCCAGATCCAGAAGCAGGCCCATCAGGTGTTTCACCGCCGGAGGCCGGTGCGCCATCGTGCGCACCTGGTTCAGGAATGGGCCGTATTCCTCGACATATCTCGCATAGACCGGCCGCACGTCCTCGGGGACGTCGTCGATCTCGACATTGCTCACGCGTGCCATGGGCCGCCTCCTCTCCAGATGGGCGGACGGGCGACCCCGTCCGCAGATATCGTCAGTATTCGAGCCGCGAGATCACCACGTCCTCGCCGCCCTCGATCTCCGAAAGCTGGAAGTCGCGGCCCAGAACCATCCCCTCCTCGTCGAATTCGATGGACCCCGACGCGCCGGAATAGTTGATCTCCTCGCCCGCCCGCAGCGCCTCCAGCCCATCGGCCAAGTTAAACACCTCGGTCTTCCCCTCGCCGGTGGTCACCTCCCACACCGCCTTCGCGACGCTGGGCCCGTCGGTCGCCCCCGCCTTCTCGATCGCCAGCAGCAGCGTCGTCATCTGGTCGCGCCCGGCCGTGCCGAACGGGTGCTGCACCGAGCCGGTATCCTCGAGCCCGGCTTCAGCGAGGTATTCCCCATATGCCGGCGAGTTGATCGCCGGAACGGGGAAACCGTGGATGATACCGTCCGCCGCGTCGCCCACCGCCTCCTTGAACTGCGGGCCAGTGGCCAGCGAGGTGGTGATCACGATCCCCTCGTAGCCCTGCCGGAACAGCTCCTTGTAGACGGCGGTGAAATCCGTGACGTAGGATGGCACGAACACCGCTTGCGGATTTTCGGCGATCAGCTGCGTCACCTCCGAGCGGTAGCTCGATTGCTGTGCATTGTAGTAGAACGGGTCCAGCAGCAGGGCGTCGCGTCCCACCACCTCGATGAAGCCATCCATCATCGACCGCGTGAAATCGTTGTTCAGCGCCATCAGCGCATAGGTCTCGATCCCCCGCTCCTTCACGAGGTTGCCGATCGCCCGGCCCCAGATCGGGGAAAGCGGCTGGAAGTTGAAGACCAGCCCCTTGTCGTCCGCCACCGGGATGTCGGCGGAGGACGACGTGCACATCTGCACCACGTCCGCGGCCTGGCATTTGGGCATCACCCCCAGCGTGACCGAAGACGACCACGTCCCCAGGATCGCGCCGACCCCGTTGACGTTGATCAGCTTGTCTGCGGCGCGCACCGCCGTCTCTGGATTGGTCTCCGAATTCTCTTGGAACAGGCGGATCTGCCGGCCCAGCACGCCGCCCGCCGCGTTCGCTGCATCCGCCACACGCTTGTGCGCCGCGGTGATGTTCGGCCCGAATGGCGCGCCTCCCCCGGTATTCGGCGTCAGCGATCCGATGGCGATGTCGCCGTCCTGCGCGCGCAGGACGGACGGCGCGAAAAGCGTCGCCGCACCGGCGGCGAGCACGCCGCGGCGGGTCATCCCCGTGGTTGTCGGGCCTCTGGTCATGTCGTGTCTCCCTCTCATGTGGTGGAACGCGGCGGCGCTGCGGCGCCCGCCTTCGGGTCGTAGGCGAATTGCGGCTCCGGCAGCAGGCCGCGCGGGCGCACGCGGATCGTCACGATCAGCAGAAGACCGATGACGATGATGCGGATCGCGCTCATCTTCTCGGCGTCGAGCCAGGGGGCCACGTCGCCGATGAACCGCGTCCCCTCCAGGAACATGATCACCGTCCCCGCCCCGATCAGCAGGCCGCGATTGTTGCCCGCCCCGCCGACGATCACCGACATCCAGACGAACATCGCCACCATCGGCATGAAGACCTCCGGGCTGATGTTCTGGGTGAAATGCGCGTAGAGCGCCCCGGCCAGCCCCATGAACCCGCCGCCGATGGCGAAGATCTGGACCCGGTGGCGAAACACGTCCTTGCCCAGCACACCGGCCACCACGTCGTCCTCGCGGATGGCGCGCAGGGTCCGGCCCATCGGCCCGGTGCGGATACGCTCGCAGATGGCGTAGGTGATCGCCACGAACAGGGCGACGAAGCAAAGGTAGAAAAGCGGATAGGCCTCCGCGCCGACGAGGCCGTGGAACGGCTGCGCCTCGATCCGCAATCCGCGCGGCCCCTCAGTGATCTGGTCCTCGTTGAGCACGATCAGGCGGATCATCTCGCCCACGCCCAGAGTCACGATGGCGAGGAAATCCTCCCGCAACCGCATCGACAACAGCGCCACCAGACCCCCCGCCACGATCCCGGCCAGCACCGCCGCCGGGATCGTCGCGCCCAAGGGCCAGCCCGCCTTGGCTGACAGCAATCCCGACGTGTAGGCCCCGAGCGCGTAGAACCCCGCGATCCCGAAATTGACCATGCCGGTCAGGCCCCATTGCAGGTTCAGCGCCAGCGCCAGGATCATGAAGAACCCCGCATAGGTCGCCATGGAAACGAGATAGGCGCTCATTTCTTGATCTCCGCCGTCCCGAACAGGCCCTGTGGCCGCACCAGCAGCAGGATCGCGATGATCACGAAGCCCACCCCGATCTTGTAGGTCGAGGGCAGGACCAGGATCGTCAGCTCCTCCGCCAGCCCGAGGAGCAGCGCCCCCAGGATCGCGCCATAGGGCGAGCCGATGCCGCCGAGGATGGCCGCCGCGAAGATCGGGATGGTCAGGTTCCAGCCCACCAGCGGCTCGATCACCAGATTCCAGCCCCGCGAACACGCCGGTCAGCCCGAAGATCGCGCCGCACAGGAGGGTCGTGAACGCCGTGATCCGCGCCGCGTCCACGCCCCGGATCGCGGCCAGCATCGGGTTGTCGGCCACCGCCCGCATCGCCCGCCCGATCCGTGTATGCCGCAGCAGCAGGTGCAGCCCGGTGGCCAGCGCGATGGCGCAGGCGATGATCTCCACCTGTTCGCGCGTGATCCGCATTCCCCAGAGGCGCCAGGGCCGTTCCAGCGGAATGTCGAAGCCGCGCACGTCGGCCGAGAAGAAGATGCGGATCATGCTTTCCAGGATCAGCGTGACGGCGATGGACACCACCAGCAACGTCACCGCGGATTGCCCCTCCATCGGCTTGAATACCACCACGTGGATCAGCCAGACCAGCAGGCCCGTCACCGCCATGGCCAGCGCCGCCGACAGCAGCAGCGGCAGCCCGAGCGGCACGTTGAACGTATAGGCGGCGAAGGCGCCCGCGGTGATGTAGCCGCCGATGGCGAAGTTCGGAAACCGCAGGATCCCGAACAGGAGCGAGAATGCCATGGCCGGCGGCGCGATCAGCGCCGCGTTCACCAGCGCGTTGACGAAGAGCTGCAGGCTCATGCGCGCGATCCCAGATAGAGGTCCGAGACATCCGCCGACGCGAGCAACTCCGCCGCTGGCCCGTGCAACGCCACCGCCCCTGCCGCCATGACGATGCCGTCATGCGCGATGCGAAGGCCCTGCACCGCATTCTGTTCCACCATCAGGATCGCCACGCCCTCGCGGTTCACCCGCCCGACCGTCTCGAACATCTGCCCCACCATCAGCGGCGACAGGCCCGCCGACGGCTCGTCCAGCAGCAGGACCTTCGGCTCCAGCATCAGCGCCATGCCGAATGCCACCATCTGCCGCTGTCCGCCCGACAGGTTCCCCGCCGGCACCCCCGCCAGCGGACGCAGGTCGGGGAACAGGTCGTAGGTCCGCTCGCGGGCCGTGCGGGTCCGGCCCTCGTCGATCCAGCAGCCCATGGCCAGGTTCTCGTCCGTGGTCAGCGCGCGGAACACGTTCGCCTCCTGCGGGACGTATGCCATCCCCGACCGCGCCACCTGCGCCGCCGGCGCGCGCGCGATCTCCGCGCCCGCCACCCGGATGCTGCCCTCCATGGGCCGGATCACGCCCGCGATGGTCTTCAGCAGCGTGGACTTGCCCGCCCCGTTCGGTCCGATGATGCAGCTGACGCGCCCCTCCTCAACCGCGAGGTCTATGCCGTCGCAGATCACCGTCCGCCCGTAGCCCGAGCGCAGACCCGCCACCGAAAGGATCGCCTCAGGCATCCACGGCTCCCCCGAGATAGGCGTCGATCACCCGCGGATCCTCGCGGATTTCCGCGAACGTGCCGGAGGTCAGGAACGTCCCCTCCGTCATCACCACCACCGGGTCGCAGAGGCGCCCGATCATGTCCATATCGTGCTCCACGATCAGGAAGGTCTTGCCGTGATCCGCGTTCAGCCGCCGGATCATCTCCGTCAGCGCGCCCATAAGAGTTGGGTTCACGCCCGCCCCCGGCTCGTCCAGCAGGATCAGGTCGCACTCGATCATCAGCGTGCGCGCCAGCTCCAGCAGCTTCTTCTGTCCACCCGACAGGTCAGCCGCATACGCATCGCGCAGTGGCGTGAGCGTCGCGACCTCCATCACCTCGACGGCCCGGGCATGGATCTCTGCCTCCGCCTCCGCCACCGCTCTCCGCCGCGCGAAAAGAGGCCATAGACGTTCGCCCAGCTGCATCTGCGGCGCCAGCATCAAATTCTCCAGCACCGTCAGCCGCGCGAATTCCCGGCTCAGCTGGAACGTCCGGATCATGCCAAGCCGCGCCCGCCTGAACGGCGGCAGGCCGGTTACGTCGCGACCGCGATACATCACCTGCCCCGCCTGCGGCCGGATCACCCCGCTGAGCAGGTTGAACAGCGTCGACTTGCCCGCTCCATTCGGTCCGATCAGGCCGGTGATGCTGCCCGGCTCCACGTCGATGTCCATGTCGCGCACCGCCGTTACGCCGCCGAAGCCACGCGACAGGCCCCGCGCCGACAGAATCGCGCTCACCTCCCCGCCTCCGCCAGACGCTCGCGAAGGAACGCGGCCAGCGTCGCGCGCACCGCCCGCGCCGCCTCCGGGTCCGGCGCCATCATCTGCGCCACCCGCTGCCCGCGCAGAGTCGAAGCCACGGTTGCGATCATCGCGTCACATTCCGCGACGGATAGGCCCGACAGGCCGAAAGCATAGCGTGCCGCGTCGCGATAGGCGTCGAACATCCGTTTAACCCAGAGGTCCAGATGCCGCTGCAGGTCTGCGTCGCCCCGCGCCGCCAGCATCATGTCGACCGAGACCGACACATGCGTTTCCGCCATCGCCCCTTCCCACAGCGCCTCCACGAAGGCCTCCGGGTCAGGCCGCACCGGGTCCGACGCCGCGCGCAACTCGTCCGAGGCGACGACGACCCGCCCCCACATCTCGCCCGTCGCGTGGATCACCAGCGCGACTTTGTTGGCGAAATGGTGCAGCATGGCGCCCCGCGACACCCCCGCCCGCCGCGCGATGCTGGTGGTCGTCAGGTTCACAAACCCCACCTCGGACATCAACGCGATGGTCGTCTCCGATAGCCGCGCGATCGTGTCGGCCGACCGCTGATCCTGCGTCCGGCGCATGGTTGCGCCCGGTTCGGTACCCGGCTCCACAATCATCTCGGTCATCACATCCCCCACAGGGATCAAAGCATGTCAGGCTTAAAATCACAAACAAACATTTCTGCCTGTTTGTTACCTAGTATGATCAATCCCTATGCGTCCCCCGCCCCACTAGCTGGCCGGGGACCCAGACCTGCACGGCCCATCTCCGTCGACGCGGCGTAAGGCACCGTAAGGAAGAGCCAACGAGCACGTGCTGACCGCGGATATCGTCGCGCTCGTCGGCCGATTGGTATCGCAGGGCCAGGCGGTGGCCGATACGACCGCTACGGCTATCGTCGGATCGCGGCGATGCTGCATGATACCGGTTAACGCGCAAGAAGGCGGCCGGTCGTTGCACGCGTTGGCGGGTTCGGCATTGCTCGCCGATCACCACCATTCGCACGGTATTGGGACGTCGACCGCGGATCAGATCGCGACAAGGGGCGTGCTTGCCGCAATGGACCAGGCAAGGACGATGGCTAGCGCCACACCCGCCGTCAACGGCCCCCGGCGCGCGGCGACCCACCGACCCGCAAGTCCGTACACGATCCAGAAGAGCACGAGGACCGGAAGGACGGTGTAAGCGACGCCGAGTGATGGCACCACGATCATCGCAGCGAGGAGCGTCCCGAGCACAGTAAGTCTAGCCATCATGCGGAGGTACCAGGGTCGCCCATAGGCCAGAGCCGCATCGCCGAGGCAGAAGGGCAGCGTTCCGACCACGAGCATCGCCATGAATGCCAGGCGCGGGCCCATCGGCACAAAGGCCGCCCCGTAGCGATCGAGAGCGAGCGCGAAGATGCCCAGGCCCCAGAGGAGCAGGAGAGCGGCGCCCGTGACGTCGAATGCGGTCGACCCACGTGTCGCGGAGCGCAGGCAGACAAGCTGGACGCTCCCCCAGATGAGGAAGAAGACCGTCAGCGATCCGAAGGCCATCGATCCGAAGACGCCCGGCGGAACGACGAGCACGGCTGCGAGCGTTGGCAGAATTGGCGCGGCCACGGCGATCCAGGCTGCGCGGTCGGCGGGTCGGCGCACGGCACCGGGCGGTCCCAGGAGGCAGGCGAGCGGCCATGCAAGGGCGAGGCACGCCAGAAGAAGCCCCGCAATCCAGAGACCCGCACGCGACGACGAGCCATCGGTCGGCTCGTCCGGGGATTGCCCGACCGCCCCGGCGATCCAGTCGCGCGTCTCGGTCAGCGTCGTGACACTGTAGAGGACACCGACATGCCCGACCCCGGGCGCAGCCACAGCGCGGCGGCGAACCGTCCCGGCCTCGGCGGTCTCGCTCTCCTGCGCGGTGGGCTCGACCATGCGCACCGCATCGCGCGCGACCATGCGCAGCCGGTCCTCGAACGCGCCGGAAATGATCAGGAGCGTCTCTGGCTCCGTCGATGTCACAGCCTCCGAATACATCGAGATCGCGACCAGCGCTGCGACGTCATCGCGGGTCATCGCGGCCCGGACGATGATATCGGTCGCCATGGAATGGCCCACGAGCGCGAGCGGTCCCGCGATATGTGTAGGGCCGCGAAGCCGATCCACGACCATATTCGTCTGGCGCACCAGGTCCGCCGTCGTACCCTCCAGCGATGTGACGTCCCCCGACATCGCGACGGGATGGCGACCGTGCCCGTGGAAGTCGAACGTCGCGACGGCAAAGCCCGCCCGCGCCAGCGACACCGCGATGGGCGTCATCATCTGCCGCGAGCCGCCGTAGCCGTGCGCTATCACGACGAGCGGTGCAGGTCCGGAGCCGTCGGGGCGCCAGACCGTCACCGGGGTTCGGTCGATCCACACCCGATCAACCGCCAGACCCGACCGCTGATGCTCGAGTACGACGATGGCAGTGACAGCCATGAGCGCCGAGAAGAGTGCCACGAGAATGGATGCGCGTTCAGGAAACGACATATGCTCTTCGATACCGGACACGGTCAGAAGGTCCAATGCGTGGCCGGGACGCACCGATGAAGGATTTGCATTTGGACGTTGCTTGACCGGGAGATGACACGCTGGATGTCCGCTATTGCCAAGAAGTATTGACGGACCAAAGGTTCGCTATCGGCCCTCCTAAGCGGATGATCTCGACGGAACCGGGGCGTTGCCGCACTTCGCTGCGCTCGGCATCAACGTCGGGCTTGGGCGGATCCGAACCGCCGATCCCAAGGCTTCACAGGGGACTCGATCGCACTGGTGGACGCGACCGCTGAAACGGTAGTCGATGAGACTTGAACGGAATGAGTTGGGCAAGCAGACGGTCCATTCAATCGGCCCGGTCATCCCCGTTCCGGGCGCGGGCGAAGCGACGCGGGGCGCGGCCCATGACGCGCTTGAAGGCGACCCCGAAGGCGCTCTCGGATGTGTATCCGACATCGGCCGCGACCTTGGCGACAGACGCCTGGGTGCGGCTCAGGCGATCGGCGGCGATCAACATCCGCCACTCCGTCAGGTATTCGATCGGCGTCTGGCCGGTCACGCGTCGGAACCGCACGGCGAAGGAGGTGCGCGATTGCGCGGCGGCGCGGGCCAGGTCCTGCACCGTCCAGGTCCTGGCGGGATCGTGGTGCATGGCCGCGACCGCGGGCGCGATGCGCGGATCCGACAGCGCCGCGAGCCAGCCCGTACCGCCCGTCGGGGCACCGGCAAGGTGGCTGCGCATGACCTGCAGGAGCAGCAGATGCGACAGATGTGTGACCGAAAGCGGGCTGCCGGCGCGCGGCTCGCGCAGCTCGGTCGCGAGGCTCTCCAGCGTCCAGCGCACGGTCTCGCTCTCGGGGCCGGGCTGCACGACGATCAGCGGCGGCAGGCCACGCAGCAGGGCGACGGTGGGCGAGCCCGACAGGAGGAACCGCGCGCCGGTCATGTAGAAGTCGCCGCCGCCGCCATAGATCGCGGTGCCGCCGTGCCGGACGGGCGCGTAGAGGACCTGCGCGTCTTGGCCAGACCGCATGGGCCGCGAGGACAGCAGGAACGGCCTCCCGCGCGGCAGGATTGCGCTGTGACCGGCGGTCATCTGCACCGGTGTCTCTCCCTCGACCGCGATCCAGCACGCGCCCTTGATCACGGCGTTGCACTTGAGCCCCTCATGCGCCTCGAACTGGATCGACCACTCGCCCGCCGCGTCGAACCCCGCCGCGACGCAATTGTGCGGATGCAGCAGCGAGATGATGTCGGAGAGGGGATCCATGGGCAACGTTCCGAACGATGGCGAGAGGAATGCGTATTCCTGCACATATGACGTTCCGATCATCGCGCATAGCTGAGGTCTGAACAAGTCAGGAGCCTCGACCATGATACTCGTCACAACGCCCACCGGCGATATCGGCACGCGCGTGCTGCGCCATCTTCTGGATGCCGGGGCGCCGGTTCGCGTGATCGTTCGCGACGCGGCCAAATTGCCTGAAGACGCCAGGAGCCGCGTGGGTGTCGTCGAGGGATCCCACGGCGATACCGCAACGATCGGCGCCGCCCTGGACGCCATCGACCGCATCTTCTGGCTGCCGCCCGGAGACCCGACCGCGCCGAACGCGCATGCAGCCTATGTCGATTTCTCGAGAGCGTTCGCAGAGGCGCTGCCCGCCTCCGGCGTCACCCATATCGTGGGCGTCTCCGCTCTCGGGCGCGGTTGGGACAGACCCGCGGGCCTCGTATCGGAGAGCCTCGCCATGGACGACCTGATCGGTGCCACGGGCGCTGCCTACCGCGCGCTGGCCTGCGCGTCGCTGATGGACAACCTGATGCGGCAGACGGGTGCAATCCGTGATGGCAGGTTCTATGCGCCGACACCGGGCGATCTGCCGCTACCGCATGTGGCCAAGGCGGACGTGGCCGCCGTGGCGGCGCGCCTGCTGTTGTCACCCGACTGGCAGGGCGTGGAGGAGGTGCCGCTCTACGGACCCGAAGACCTGTCGTTCGACGAAATGGCCCGGACGCTCTCGGACGTCCGCGGGCGGCCGGTCGCGTTTCATGGGATGTCGATGGACGCGTTCGACGGGATGCTGCGGTCCATGGGAACGAGCGAGGGGATGGCCCGCGACTACGTCGCCATGATGACCGCCAAGAACGACGGCATGGACAATATGCACCCGGGTGCGGCGCGGGACGACACGCCCACCACGTTCCGGGCCTGGGCCAAGGCCGAGCTGCGTCCGGCTATCCTCGGCTGACCTATTCTCCCTGCCTCTTTTGACCGCCACCCGGTAAACAGGACATCTGTATGACCTTCGATGTTCCAACCGATCGCCGTAAGCCACCGCAACTCTCCGCCGTCACCTTCGCGGCGGGCCTGCTTCCAACCGCGTCCCTTTCGCAGGACACGTGGGAGAAGGAGGAAGCAGTCCCGGCGCCATACCCGCAGCCGACCGTGGACGCCCGCTTTCCGGCCGAGATCGCGCCGGGCGTGTTTGTCCTGCCCGACCGCCGGGTTCCGCTTGTGCCCAATGTCGGGATTGTCGTCGGCTCCGAACAGGTGCTCGTCATTGATTGCGGACTGGGGATCGACAGTGCCGAGGCGGTGCTGGACACCGCACGGCGCCTGGCACCCGGACGCGAGATCGTTTTGACGCTGACCCATGCCCATCCCGAGCGCGGCTTTAGCGCCCAGGTCTTCTATAACGAAGCGCAGGCCGGCCATCTGGCGCGGTCGGGGCAAGGGTTGCTGGACGGGTTCCGCGCCGGGGTGCTGCCGCTCGAGCACCAGTTCCTGCTCGACGGGATCCGGATCACCCCGCCGGACGAGACCTGTGGCGGCATCGAGACCCGGATCGACCTTGGCGGCCGCGAGGTGGTGCTGCGCTCCATCGGGTTTGCCCGTTCGTCGGGCGACCAGATCGTCGAGGTCCCCGATGCGGGCGTCCTCTTCGCGGGGGACCTGATCGAGGAGCGGACCTATCCTATCGTTCCCTATTTCCCGCCGCTGATCGGGGCAGAGGATATCGACCTTGCGGCATGGCGCGCTGCTCTCGACGCGATCGAGAACCTCGGCCCGTCGATCATTGTGCCCGGACATGGCGGTTTGGGCGGTGTCGAGATCGCGCGGAACGTCCGTGGCTATCTGGGCGCGCTGGAGGACGTTGCGGCAGGTGGGTCCGATATGGAGGCGATGATCGCCGAGATGCGCCGCCGCTATCCTACCCTGGGAGCAGCCGAACTACATCCCGCCCGCGCTGCGGTCCCTGACGCGCTGAGATTGCGCGAACGTGATTAGAGTTGACGTGATCGCTTCCTACCTAATGAAAGCAAAGGAGATACAGCCATGACGACATCGAATCCGACCCGCCGCGCCGTGCTGTCCATCGGGGGCGCCGCGCTGCTGACCGGCACCACCGGCCTCATCGCGCCGGCGCGCGCACAATCCCTGGCCCCCACCCCGACGATGCGCGGCGGGGCCAACAACTACCGCCCCGGCGCGCCCATCGTGGAGCGGATCGGAGGTGGCGGGTTCTGGACCACCGGCACCGTGCGGCGCGCGGGCGACGGCGCCCTGCTGGCCGGACGGCGGATTCAGGTATGGGCCCATACCACCGAAGGGCACGAACGCGACGAACGCTCCCACGGCGCGACGCTGACAGACGCGAACGGCGTGTTCCGCATGGAGATGCCGCAGATCGTGCCCGCCTTCGGTCAACCGCACGGGCACCTGGCCTACGATATCGATTACGATGATGGCGGCTTCGAGACCGTGTTCCTGCGCCCCATCATGGCGCGGGCGTCCGAGACGAGCCTTCAGGTCGAGTTCGTGCTCCGTCCGGCCTGATGACGCCGCGCGCGGTCCTGACATGGGCGGCCTTGGCCTTGGCCATGGCGGTTCCCCTGGCCGTGGCCGCACAGAGCCCGCTTCTGCAATGGCGGGAGCCGATCTATATCGCTGCCGGGTTCGCGGGGATCGTCGGGCTGGTTCTGTTGCTGGTCCAGCCGCTGCTCATCGTGGGCGCGCTTCCGGGCGTGGATGCACGGCGGGTCCATGCCTGGGTCGGGACGGGGCTGGTCATCGCGGTGGTCGCGCATGTGGCTGGCCTCTGGATCACGAGCCCACCGGACGTTGTGGACGTCCTCCTGTTCCGCTCGCCGACGCCATTTTCGGTCTGGGGGGCAGTCGCGATGTGGGCCGTCTTCGCCGCCGCTTTGCTGGCTGCCGTTAGAAAGAGAATTGGTCTGCGCATCTGGCGGCTGGCACATACCGCAGCGACAACCCTCGTCGTCATCGGAACCGTCGTTCACGCATGGTTGATCGAGGGGACTATGGGGACGTTCTCGAAGGCGATGATCTGCCTTCTCGTCATGGTGGCAATGGCATGGGCCCTTTGGGGCCGCCGGGTGTGGCGGGTTGTCCGCTAGCCGAAAAGTCACACGATTTTGCGTGAGAGGCGGTTCATTGCGAAAGCTCGCAAAGTCCAGCATTGCGGCCATCTAATCGCGTCAACTTTCAACGGCCGGTCTTCGTCTCGATGGTGACCGCTTCCGGCCCTTCGCTACGACTCTCAGGTAACCAACGCCCATGATTAGTACGGCTGGAGAATGGTGAGTCCGAGCCCTGAACGACCGATGCTTCTCGCGTACGAATGGATGCTCTGAAACTTCGTGGTATCACCGTTGAGTGTTCCGGTTTTGGATCTAGACCTGTCATCGAGCGTGTTTCGCAGAGCCAAGACGAACCTATTGGCAAGGTCTGAACGTACCATACGGCACGACTCTCGGGATGTAAGCATCCGCCCGTCGCCTAGGACCGCCGCTTCTATGCTCGCAGACATCGGGCCGAGAACCCTTGGGCGCGCCTCAAGGAATGGCGCGTTGTCTGCACGCGGTACGGCAAGACCGCCGCCCCTTGCCAAGGTGCCCTACTCGTCTCCGCCACCTTGTACCGGCCGGCCGGCGGAGCC
>CAWBJI010000006.1:0-192942 GCA_963789105.1 uncultured Alphaproteobacteria bacterium | reverse complement strand
ACCAATCCCCTGCAAGTTTTGCGGTTTTCGATCGTCGTGGAGGTCTGTTGCGGGCCTTCCGACAGCTTATGCACGACGGGGGAACCGCATCTGTTCCCGCAGGCTTCCTGCCCGCCATGCCGACAGAGATTCAGTCGGGACTCCAGACGTCGATGAAAGCCTGCGACCCTCGGGCCAAGTGCGTAACGATGGGGAAACGGTAACGGTCCTCCCAGGGCCGTTCATAGGAACCGCGTCGAACCCCGTTCGATGCAGTTCTTGGCCCCGTGAACCGTGGAACCTTCCGAAGCCTCGCAAGCAAGTGAAGGGATCAGGCAGGCGCTCGGATGTGGCATCGGACGACGTGACGCGGCGCGGTCTCGACCGGTTCGGGCCGCGTGTCGTGGCAGATGGGCTCGACGAGAGGGCAGCGGCTGGCGAAGGGACATCCGGGCGGCGGATCCAAGGGGCTGGGCAGGTCGCCTTCGAGGATGATCCGCTGACGTTTGCCGCGCAGGGACGGATCGGGGATCGGGATCGCCGACAGCAGCGCCTCGGTATAGGGGTGCACCGGTCGCGCGAAGATTTCCGCCGCCGGTCCCTCCTCGACGACGATGCCGAGATACATGACCGCCACCCGGTCGGCGATGTGCCGCACCACGCTGAGATCGTGGGCGATGAACAGGTAACTCAGCCCCAGTTCCCGTTGCAGCCGCATCAGAAGGTTCAGGATCTGGCTCTGGATCGACACGTCGAGGGCGCTGACGGGTTCGTCGCAGATCACGAGCTTGGGTGAGAGGGCCAGCGCCCGGGCGATCACCACCCGCTGCCGCTGGCCGCCGGACAGTGCCTCGGGCCGCCGGTCGCGCTGATCCCGGTTCAGGCCGACCAGATCCATCAACTCGTCCACGCGGGACGCGATTTCCGACCGGGGATATCCGTGGATCACCAGCGGCTCGGCGATGGACCGTGCGATGGTACGACGGGGATTGAGCGCGGAGACCGGATCCTGAAAGACGACCTGCATCTCGCGCCAGACGCGCCGACGTTCGGACGGATCCATCCGCGACAGGTCCCGACCCTCGAACAGGATGCGCCCGGATGTGATCGGAACGAGGCCGAGCACAGCGTTGCCCATGGTGGACTTGCCGCACCCGCTCTCGCCGACGACAGCGAGTGTCTCGTTCTCCGCAATCTGCAGCGAGACGCCGTCGACCGCCTTCACGGCGGTGCGTTCGCTCCCGAACATGCCGGTCCGGACGGGAAAATGGACCTTCAGGTCCTCGATCCGGAGCAGGGTCACGCGGGTGCCTTCGCCGGTTCGTCGATGGGATGGAAGCAGGCAACCGGATGAGGCTCCCCTTCCAATTCCGGCCGGGTTCCGCATAACTCCGTCGTTCGGTCGCAGCGGTCGCGGAACCGGCACCCGGCGGGCCAGTCCCGGGGCGAGGGCACGTTCCCGCGAATGGCGAAGAGCTCCCGTTTCGGCGGATCGTCGAGCCGCGGGATCGTGCGCAGGAGCATCGCCGTATAGGGATGGCGTGGCGCCGCGAAGATGTCGTGCACCAGCCCCTGTTCGACGACGCGGCCACCATACATCACGCAGACGCGGTCGGCGAGTTCCGCCACCACCCCCATATCATGGGTGATCAGCAGGATCGCCGTGCCCACCTCGCGTGCCAGATCCCCCATGAGCGCGAGGATTTGAGCCTGGATCGTCACATCGAGCGCGGTCGTCGGTTCGTCCGCGATCAGGAGCGCGGGGCGGGAGATCAGCGCGGCCGCGATCATCACCCGCTGGCACATGCCACCGGACAGCTCGGCGGGAAGCTGTCGGGCGCGACGCGCCGGTTCGGGGATACCGACGCGGCGCAGCATTTCCACCGCCCGCGCGCCCGCCTCCGCCGGTGTGGCGCGGCCGTGGACGATCAGGCTTTCGGCCACCTGTTCGCCGACCGGCAGGAGCGGGTTCAGGGAGGAGACCGGTTCCTGGAAGATCATGGCGAGGTTCGCGCCGCGCAGTTTGCGAAGCCCCGCATCCGACAGCGTCGCGAGGTCGGTTCCATCGAAATCGATCCGCCCGCGTGTCCGCGCCAGACCCTCGCCCAGAAGGCCCATGATGGCCAAAGCGGTCAGCGACTTGCCCGACCCGCTCTCCCCCACCAACGCGACGACCTCGCCCTTGCCGACATCGAGCGTAACTCCATCGACCAGGGACAGGCCGTCCGCGTCGATCGCCAGATCGTCGACCGAAAGGAGCGTCACGACGGCTCCGCGGCCACGGCCTTCGTCCATGGGGTGTTGGGATGAACGGCACCGGCGTTCGGCGCACCGTCCCGTCCGGCCTGCACCAGCGAGGGGATGGCGAACTGGACCGGATAGAGAGTGTCTTCCACGATCCGAACCGGATGACGTTCCGCGATCGCGCGGGAGACGTCTTCGCCCGCGCGACGGTTCACCATGATCGTCGGGGTGCTCGCATCTATCCGCGGGGCGTGGACCGCTTCGCCGGGGGTCATGCCACGGTCGATCACGAAGGACAGGAGTTGCAGGATCGCGGGGAAAATCTGTCTCCCGCCCGCCGCGCCGACGGCGATTTCCGGGCGCCCGTCCCGGGTCGCGATGCTGGGCGCCATGTTGGCGAGGGGCACCGCGCCACCGGCAATCGAATTCGGCTGTCCGGGGCGGGGGTCGAACCACATCATGCCGTTGTTGAGCAGCAGACCGAGCGACGGCGCGACGACCTTGGACCCGAACCGCGACAGAAGCGTGTTGGTCAGCGACACCACATTTCCCGCCGCGTCGATTACCGAGATGTGGGTCGTGCATCCGTCCGGCGTCGCGGCGTGACCCATCCGCCGCAGTCGCGTCTCGTAGGCGTCCCGGATCGCATCGGCACAGGTAGCTGCCGCATCGCCCTCCGACAGGGCGGCGATGTCCACGGATCGCATCGCGCCGAGCGCGTGGAGGAGGCTTGGCCCGCCGCTGAGCCCCCCCATCGTGTAAACGACCCTGTCGCGGTAGGGGGCGCTGACCGGGTTGGACCAGACCGGTGCGTAGCCCGCGAGGTCCGCCACCGAGATCCGGGATCCCGCGGCCTGCAGATCGGAAACGAGGGCCGAGGCGAGTTCGCCGTCGTAGAAGTCGCGCGCGCCGGCCGCAGCGAGACGCCGCAGGGTGGCCGCCTTCTCGGGCATCGGCAGGAGGCGGGAGGTGGGGTCGCTGGGGTCCGCGACCTGACGCCCCCCGTCCAGGAACAACGCTGCGGCGGCGGCGTTGCGGGACAGGCCGGGCGCATCGATCGAGAAGGCGAGATCCGCGAACCAGTCGACGCGCATCCCGCGTTCCGCCAGGGCGATCGCCGGGGCCAGAGCGTCCGCCCAGCCGATCGTTCCATGTCGTGCGAGCGCTTCGGACAACCCGGCGACGGCCCCGGGGACGCAGATCGAGAGCGGTCCGATCAGGTTGCGGTCCCCTTCGACCGATGGCCAGTCGAACCAGTCGCCGTCTTTGCCCCCGACAAGGGGATAGTCCGCCGGATCTGCGGCACCCGGTGCGCGGACGTTGAAATCCAGTGCGTCGATCTCGCCCGCGGCCGAGGCGTGCAGGAGGAACCCGCCGCCCCCGATCCCCGAGAGCCAGGGTTCGACAACCGACAGGGTCAGTGCGGTCGCGACCGCCGCGTCCATCGCGTTGCCACCGCGCGACAGGATATCGGCCCCGACCTGCGCCGCCTCGTAATGCTGGGCGACGACGATGCCGCCATGGGTCGTGACCTGCGGTTTGGTGATCTGCCAGGTTTGATGCGATGTCGGTGCGACGGGTTCACGGTCAGTCATTGCGCACATCCCTTCGGTCGGCAGCGACGGTGTCTTCGAGTACAACCTCCAGACCCGTCGGCACCGTATCGTGATGCGCGGCGATCTCTCCGCAGCGCGCCATCCACACCGAGGGATCCTCGACCAGCGGCCGGAGTACGCGCTCCAGCATCTCGACCCGGGCCGCCCGTCCGGAAATCCAGTCGTGAACCGTCAGCATGAAGAGCCCGCCATCGCGGCCCTGCGCCGCCGCCTCGTCGGCCCATTGCGCCCCCACCTCGCGGTCGGGCCGCGGGGACTTGTCGCCCGCGCCGAGGAACTTGAGGAAGATCGCGTCGTCGTTGTCCCACCGCACGGGGATCTCCGTCACACCCGCGACTCGGTACGGCAGATCATGCCCCATCAGCGACGAATCCCACAGGCTTTCCCGCTTCAGTCCCGCCATCATATGCGGCGTCATTTCCCAGGCCGGAGAGCGAAAGCCCGCAGGACGGGTCCCGATCTGTTTCACGAAAACGTCGATGGAGGCGCCGAGCGCGTCGTCGAACCGCTCGTCCGACGTCTCCGCGACGATTTCATGGAAGTAGCCGTGAAGCGCGACCTCGTGTCCCCGCTCGACCAGTCCCGGCAGGAGCTCCGGGTTCTCTTCCGCCACCACGCCCGGAACGAAGAAGGTCCCGGAGATCCCGAGGCGGTCCAGCATCGCCACCATACGGGCAAGTCCCGCGCGCATTCCGTAGCGCCGGTGCTCCAGCGCGGCGAGCGTGTCCGGCACACCGCCCCGATGCTCCCAGAGCCAGGGCGCGGTGGCATCCACGTCGACGCTGAAGCAGGTAGCGCTGCGGCGATCGCCAGGCCAAGGATACGGAGTGGGGTCCCAGATCATAGCGCCGACTTCTTCGACTGATAGACGTCCATGGTGCCCGCGGAATTGCCGCCATCCACCGCGAGCGACGTGCCGGTGATGTTCTTCGCCGCATTGGAGGCGAGGTAGAGCGCGGCCTGGCCCACATCGTCCGGACCCGTCTGAGTGCCGAGGGGAATGGCGGCCATGACCCGATCCACGTGTTCCGGCGACAGGGCCGATACGGCGGAGCCGGTAGCGAAGCCGGGCTCCAGGCAGTTCGCGCGGATGCCGTATTCCGCCAGCTCCAGCGCGAAACCCTTCGTCATCCGGTCGAGTGCCGTCTTGGACGTGCAATAGGTGACCGCCGTGCGCCGCATCTTGCGCGCGGCCCCCGAGGAGATGTTGACGAAACAGCCCGCGACCTTCGCCTCGATCATCTGCAACGCGAAGCCGCGCATCAGGACGAAGGGTGCGCGCACGTTCAGATCCATGATCCTGTCCCAGTCGGCGATCTCCATGTCGAGCAGGAACGATGACGGATAGATGGCCGCATTGTTCACCACCACATCGGGCGCGCCCCATTCGGTCGCCACCGCGTCGAGCAGGGTCGACAAACCGTCATCCTCGGTGAGGTCCGCGGCGACCGCCCAGTCCGTGCAGGCCATCGGTCGACAGATCGGTGGAACAGACCTCCGCCCCCACTGCGCGGAAATGGCCCGCCAGGGCCCGTCCCATGATGCCCGCAGCGCCGGTCACGACCACGCGCCTGCCGACAAACTCGGTCCCGAAATCCATCTAACGTCCTTTTCCGATACGATCGCCCAGCCGATCCCCGATTAGGTTCGCCGACAGGACCAGGAGAAACAGCGCAAGCCCTGGGAAGGTCGCGATCCACCAGGCGGAGGCGACGTAGTTGCGCCCGGTGGACAGCATCGACCCCCAGCTCGCCGTCGGTGGCTGCACCCCGAGGCCGAGGAATGACAGACCCGCCTCGAAAAGGACCATCAGACCGAATTCCAGCGTGGCGACCACGAGCAGGGGGCCGACGATGTTGGGCAGGATGTGAAGGGCGAGGACCCGGGGCGTCCCGGCACCCATTGCGCGCGACAATTGGACAAAGGGCCGGTTGGCGACCGAGAGCGTCTGACCGTAGGCGACGCGGGCGTATCGCGGCCATCTCGTGAGCGCCAGGACGAGGATGACGTTGATGAAACCGGGCCCGAGCACGGCCACGGTGATGATCGCCAGCAGGATCGCCGGGATCGACAGGAAGATGTCCACCAGTCGCATCAGGATCGTCTCGGTCCAGCCGCGCAGGTATCCGGCCGCCATGCCCACCAGGACGCCGACGACGCCGGACAACAGGACCGACAGGACCGCCACCGACAGCGAGATGCGTGCGCCGTAGATGATCCGGCTCAGCACGTCCCGTCCCAGCTCGTCGGAGCCGAGGCGGAAGATGTCGCCGCGCATATCGAACCCCGGCGGCTTGAGCCGCGCGAGGAGGTTCTGACGGTCCGGATCCATGGGGGCGAGCCACGGCGCGGCCAGCGCGCAGATCACGAGCGCACCGAGGATCCAGGCGGGCCACCAGCCGAAGGCTCGCGCCAGGCGGTCGCGGGGACCGGCGCGGTTCGCTTGCGCCGTCATGCTCACGCGCGGCCCGACAGGCGCACGCGCGGATCGACCACGGAATAGAGGATATCCGCCGCGAGGTTCGCGCCGATCGTCACGAATGCACCGAGAAGGACGACAGCCTGCACGACCAGGAAATCCCGCGCCGCAATCGACTGGACCGTCAGCAGGCCGAGGCCGGGCCAGGCGAAGACCGTCTCGACGATCACGGCGCCCGCGAGGAGCTGCGACAGTTCCAGCGCCGTGATGGAGATGATCGGGATCAGTGAGTTGCGAAACAGATGCCGCCGAACCAGCCGCGCCGTACCGACCCCGCGCGCCCGGGCGGACCGGACGTAGTCGCGGCCCAACTCGTCCACCACCGCCGACCGGGTGATCCGTGCATAGGTGGCGAGCGACAGGAGGCCGAGGGCGATGGACGGCATGACGAGGTTCGCCACGCCGCCGGTCCCGGAGGGCGGCAGCCAGCGCAGCCAGACGCCGAAGACGAGTATCATCATGATACCGGACCAGAATGTCGGCATGGACTGGCAGGCCAGCACCAGTCCCATGACCCAGCGCGACAGCGCCTTGCCCCGATTGAGAGCCATCAGGAGCCCGAGCGGCAGACCGATGGCGAGCGCCACCAGCAGGGCACCTCCCGCCAGTTGCAGGGTGTAGGGCACCCGGCTCGCGAGGATCGTCCAGACCGGGGCGTTCTGGACGAAGGACCGCCCGAGATCGAACCGCGCCATGTCCCACAGGAAATCCAGATACTGGACCCACAGCGCGCGATCCAGGCCAAGCGACACGCGCATGGCCTCGATATCCGCCTTCGTCGCAGTTTCCGGCAAAAGCAGCGCCGTCGGATCGCCGGTCAGCCGCTGGATGAAGAACACCAGCGTGACCACTCCGAACGCCGCCACCAGCGCCTGTCCTCCGCGCCGAAGGAGGAAGCCGATCATGTCATTCGGACCAGGTCATGCGGTTCAGGAACAGGCTCTCATTCGCGGTCGGCGTGAAGTCCAGCTTGGAGGACGCGCCGAAGAGTACGGCCGCCTGATACATCGGCAGGGCGTAGTAATTTTCCCGCACGATCCTAGAGGCGGCGGCGTAGTTGTCCTTCCGGACCTGTTCGTCCAGCGACACCCGCGCCTCGTCCAGCAAGCGGTCCAGTTCAGGATCGTTCACCCGGCTCCAATCGCTGGAAGAATGCAGGAGCGGGTACTGGATCCCGTCGGCATCCTGACAGGCGCAGGACCAGCGACCGAAGCTGAGTTCGGGCCGCGCGGCCCGATCCTCCTGCCGGGCGGCGGCGAGATAGGTTGGCATATCCGTCATCGAGATCGACACGTCGAAGCCCACGTCGTTCAGCATCTGCTGAAGTGCCTGAACGACGCGCTGGTCGAAGACGGGTGCCGTTCCGAAGGAGACGGGCGTTCCGGCCACGTCCGGGTTCGCCCCCGTGATCTCGCGTGCGGCGTCCGGGTCGTAGACGAAGGGCTCGATATCCTCGGCGTAGCCGAAATGGGCCGGTGAGGCGAGTTGCGCCATCGGGACCTCGCCCGCCGCCAGCAGGCCGTCGATGATGCCTTGATTGTCGATCGCGAGGCTGGCGGCTCTGCGCATCTCGATATCGTCGAAGGGCGGCTTGTCGAGGTTCAGACCGAGATAGGCGACCCGCTCCGTCGGCGCGGAAAACACCTGCACCGCGGGGTTGCCATCAAGTTGACGCGCGGCGTCGCTGTCCAGTCCGACGATGAAGTCGGCGGCTCCGGCCTGCAGGTCCGCCACCCGCGTCGCCGCGTCCGGGACGGCGCGGAAGATCGCGGCCTCGAACGGTCCGGCCTCGCCCCAATACGCGTCGTTTCGCGTCAGGGTCACGGAGACGCCGCGGTTCCACTCCTCGAACGCGTAGGGTCCCGACCCGACGGGCGCCATGTTGAAGGCTTCGTCCCCCATCTCGGTGACGACATGTTCCGGCACGATCGACAATTTGACGAGCTGTGCCAGCAGTGCCGGATACGGCCCGTCCGTCGTCAGCACGACCTTGTTGCCGTCCGCCACCTCCGCTTCGACGATCTGGTTGAACTGCCCGAGCTGCGGCGACGCGAAGTCGGGATCGGTGATCCGCTTGACGCTGAAAACGACGTCTCCGGGGGTCAGCGCCTGTCCGTCGTGGAAAACGATGTCGTCGCGGATCGTAAGGGTGAGCGCGTCGTCCGCGGTCTGCTCCCATTCGGTGGCGACCTCCGGGACGATCGTGCCGTCATTGTCGCGGGTCACCAGATTGTCGAAGATGTTCCGGTACACGAAATAGCTGTCCGGGTTCCACTGGACCTGCGGGTCGAGGGATGACGGCTCGCCGGAGAGATCGACGATGATGTCCTTGGCGAAGGCGGGAAGGGCCAGGACGGCCAGCGCCACCCCCGTCAGCAGGCCATTGGCAACATGGTTCATGGGTCTCTCCAATCGTTGATCTGATGGTCGTTTGGGATACGCGTGGTCTTTGCGGATTGCCGAACGGACGAAGGCCCGTCCGATGGCGGACGGGGCGCGGATGAAGGTCCCGGCTCCTCGTTCGCGGCTTTTCGAATAGCGACGGCTCCCGGGCGGCGGTCTTTTCGGTCAGGAGCGTGGGGGGTCAGCGAACCGGATACCCGCTTCCCCGATTCTGCGGATACCGAACCCGCCGGATCGTTTCGACGCGACGTCGGGGTCGACCGAGGGATTCCCATTGCCATCACTTTGTATTCTTAGCCCCTAATTCCGCCGTGCCAAGCGAACACGTGCTTCGTCACGAACCGGGCGGCGGGGTTTCCGACGCCGATCTGCCGGTCAGGGTTCTGCGTCTCCGCAGATTGAACCGAGCCAATGCGTGACTTCGAGGCCGACTTTCACCGCCCGCGGAATGGAACGTGGCTGCCTCTGAGAAAGCGATCCCGGTCTCCGTTATGCCGCGCCGTTCCCATTTTCCAACAGGGGGCGCCGGTCCGCCACGTCCAGCGCGCGCTCGAGGGCCATGCCGACATTCAGCAGCGCGCCCTCGCGAAAGAGCCCCGACCAGAGCGATATGCCGCTCGGCACGGTAAAGGTCGCCTCGCCCGGACGGGCCGGATCGCCGGGACCGGAGGCCGGTCGGCGGGGGCGATCCTCGAACCCGGCCCGCAGGTGCAGGCAGGGATGACCGGTGAAGTTGGATGCCACCAGCATCGGTCCCGTCGCGAACGGTCCGATGAGGACGTCGACCTCGGCGAAGAGTGCATCCAGTGCCTGCATTGTCCGATAACGCAGCTTGTCGAGCTGCACGTGATCCACGGCCGAGAGAAACCGGGCACGGCGGAACGTGTTCGGCCAGGCTTCGTCACTCTGCACATCCAGCAGATCGTCGCGGTGGCTCAGCGTCAGATCCTCGAAATTCGCCGCGGCCTCCGCCATCAGGATATGGCGCAGCGATCCGTAGGGCAGAGACGGCAGCGACACCTCCCGGACTTCCATGCCGAGCGTCTTCGCGACCTCCAGCGCGTGGCGGTCGACGGCGCTCGCGCCGGTCTCGAACGCACCGGGGAGGTATCCGAGACGCAGGCCGGACAGGGTCCGGTCCGCCACGAAGTGGAACGGAGCCGCGATGGATCCGCGATCCTCCGGATCGGCGCCGTTGAGCGTGGCGAGGACCATGGCCGTATCTTCGACCGACCGGCAGATCGGACCGACCTTGTCCAGCGTCGCGCACAGGACCATCGCGCCCGTCCGGGGCACGCGTCCGAAGGTGGGGCGCAAGCCGGTCGTGCCGCATCGCTGACAGGGTGAAATGATCGACCCCAACGTCTCGGTCCCGATGGAAAAACCGCACAGCCCCGCTGCGGCAGCGGCGGCGGACCCGGCGCTGGACCCGCTGGATCCCTCCTCCAGGTTCCAGGGATTGTTCGTGCGTCCGCCGTACCAGACATCGTTGCGGGCCAGCGCGCCGAGCGACGTCTTGCCGAGGAGCACGGCGCCCGCCGCCCGCAGACGGGTGACGATTTCGGAATCCCGTTCCGGCATCCGGTCGCGGTAGGGCTCCGCCCCCCAACCGGTCACGATGCCCGCCGTGTCGAACAGGTCCTTCAGGGCATAGGGAATGCCGAGCAGGGGACCCGGGATGTTCCCCATTCTGCGCATGGCGTCGGCCTTTGCGGCCTCCTTCAAGGCAAGCTCGGAGGTGACGGTCGCGAAGCACCGCAGGACAGGCGCGAGCCGCTCGATCCGGCGGAGATAGACCCGCGTCAGATCCACGCTCGTGATCGCGCCGGCGGACAACCAGCCGGAGAGCCGCGTTGCGGGTGCGAAGGCGATCTCGGTTTCGTCCCGGGGCAGGGGGCCCGGGTCCGCGGACCGGAACGTCTGGCTGTCCGGTTCTTCGGGCATCTCGAACCCCGGCAGGCGCGGATCGAAGGTGCAGGCCATTGGCACGTCATTGCCGATCTCGACCGCCCGCAGCGCCCGGGTGAGGGCCAACTGCTCGTCCATCATCGCGGCGATCTGCTGACGCTCGCTTTCGGTGTAGTCCAGCCCCGCCAATCGCTCGGCGGCGGCGATTGTCGCGGCGTCGATCGGATCGGACATCACGAAGGACGCGCGCGGGTTTCCACGAAGCGCATCATCGCGGCGAACACCTTCTCGCGGTTCGACAGCCGGGCGAAGCCGTGTCCCTCATGGTCGATCCGCATCAGCTCGCAATCGTGGCCGCGTCCGCGCAACGCCGCGAAGACCAGCTCGCTCTCGGCTGGGGATACCCTCGGATCGTCTCCGCCATGAGCAATGAAGAGCGGCGTCCGGACCTCCGCGATCTTGCGCAGGGGGGAGAAGCGGGCGAGCATCTCGCGACCTTCCTGCGTGTCCGGATCGCCGTATTCCACCGACCGCAGCTTGCGTCGCCAGGGCCCCGTGGTCGCCATCAGCGTGTTGAAGTCCGCGATGCCGTAGAACTCGACCGCCGCGCACCAATCGTCCGGATGTTCCGTGATCGCGGCCAGGACCATGAAGCCGCCATAGCTCTGTCCCGAGACGACCATGCGCGACGCGTCGACGTCTTCGCGCCCCGCGATCCCGTCCCGTATGGCCTTCAAATCCCGAACCGGATCCATGCGACGGTCCAGGTCATCCGCGGCCTGCCACGCGCGCCCGTACCCCGTGGAGCCCCGCACGTTCGGCGCCACGACCAGCCATCCGCGGCACACGAGGTATTGGACATCGGACCGCCAATGCGCGGTGTATTGCGATTCCGGGCCGCCATGGACGACGAAGAAGACCGGATACCCGTCGGGCGGAGGCGGGGAGCGGGGGGTGAAGACGAACGCCGGAACCTCGGCTCCGTCGAAACTCGCGAAGGTTTCGATGTCCGGCTCGACGGTTTCGGAATCGGTCAGGATCGGGGCACCCGCGCAAATGATTTCGTGCGCGCCATCCGTCAGGGCGATCCGCAGAATCCGGGAGGGACCCCGGAAACCGGTGAGGGCGACGATCATCGCGGTGCCGTCAGGCGTGAAGGTCAGGGATGTCGCCGACCCCGGGACGGGAAGGTCGACCGGTTGGGATTCACCGCCGTCCAGCGCCATCGTCTCTATCCGGCTGTATCCGCCGTCGTTCCAGACATAGGCGATCCGCCCCCGGTCCTTGTCCACCGCGATCAGTTCTACATCGCCTTCGGGTTCCGCGAGCCATGTCAAAGCGCCGTCCGACATCGCCATCCGCGCAAGCCCGTGAAAGGACCTGCCCGCATTGGTGACGAGCATGAGGGCCGCCCCGTCATCCACCCATCGGGCCGCGTTGATATGCGCGCCATCGTCCGGGCCTTGCCCTCCGGGTAGCAGCTCCCGCGGGTCGCCCGCGTCCAGCGGCAGCAGGGACAGCGCCGCATCGTACATCCCGTCGCGATTGTCCTCGATCAGAAGTGCGGTCCCGTCCGGGGTGAAACTGCGCGGCGTGCGCCAGCCGGGTCCGCGGAGAACGATCTTGTCCTCGCCCGTCTCCAGATCCCGGAGGTGTATCTGCATGCGCGTCGGATCGTCTGCATTGCTGGCATAGGCGATGCGCTTGCCGGTCGCATCGAAGCACCCCCATTGATGCACCACTCCCGGTGCTGCCGTCAGTGCTTCGGGCGCGTCGTCGCCCTCGCGCAGCAAATGCAGCTGGTGATGCTCGTCTCCGCCGCAATCGGTGGTGAACAGGATGTCGCGGCTGCCGGGTCGGAAGGCGAAACCGCCGACCTTTTCGGTCAGCGATGTCCTCTGCACGGGCGCGGCCCCCTCGGAGATTGGCATAGACCAAAGCTGATCGAGGCCAGTCTCGTCGGAAATCCACGCGAGCATCGTGCCGTCGTCCGACAGGGCGGGGGAATGACGGGCGCGCGGTGCCAGATAGGTCTCTATCGGCAGGGCGTCGGGTCCGTCGGCCAACCGGTCCGATGCCGCGCGGAGGGCGGTAGACAGGTCGGGCGCTTCCGGGGTGGCCACATGGTTCGAGAGCTGCACCAACGTGAAGCGCGCTTCGGGCCAGACGCGGTGCAGCTCCCAGGCGCTCTGCATCGGAGTAACGACGTCGTATCGCCCCTGCACGATCTCGCAGGGCAGGTGGCGGATTTTGTCGACGTTTCCGAGCAGGTGGTTCTCTGGCTGGAAAAAGTCGTTCGTGCAGTAATGGGTGAAAATCCGCGAGATTTCGAGCGCCGCCTTCGGCGTCGTGAGCGCGCTCACATGCGCGCTGCTGAAGAGGAGCGTCTGCGTCCGGGAGGAAAACCCCCGGAGGGCCGTGGCTGCGGCCATATGGACGGATGGGTCCGGGTCGATCAACCGGGCGTAGTAGGCGCTCAGCAGGTCGTCCCGCTTCCCTTCCCCGACATGGGCCGCGAACGGCTCGAACGCGTCGGGGAAAAGCGCGCCGATGCCGTGGAACCAGAACCGGACCTCATGCGGGCGGCCGAGGAATATACCGTGCAGCCGCAAGGCCCGGCAGCGATCGGGATAGGCGATGGCGTAGGCCAGCGTCAGGTAGCTGCCCCAGGATCCTCCGGCCACCATCCAGGTCTGGATTCCGAGATGTATCCGGATCCGTTCGATATCCGCGATCAGCGCATCGGTGTCGTTCCCGTCCAGCTCCGCCGATGGGGTGGATCGCCCGCATCCCCGCTGATCGAACAGGATGATGCGGTAGCGCGCGGGATCGAACGTGCGACGCTGACCTGGCTTCGTCGAGGCGCCCGGACCGCCATGCAGAAAGACCACGGGAATCCCGTCCGGATTTCCCGATTCCTCGACATAAAGATCATGGGGCGGATCGACGGCGAGCCGATGGGTTCGATAGGGCTCGATCGGTGGATACAGCGCCTCATTAAGCATCTTTTATCCCATCAGTTGAAAAGTCTCGCGGCATCCGATGCCCCGCCCGCTCGCGTCTTCGTCAGATTTCGCTGGCTTTTGCACAGGAGACGCAGAAACATGATCTCCATACAATCCGCGTGACGCAAGGCGCCTTGCCCCACGACCGGCCGCCGAGCGCCGCTCGCGGATGAAACGGCCATAAGGGGGATGACAGGTATGAGACATTCAGCACCATACGGTATCGCTATCGCGGCGTCTTTGCTGGCGGGAACCGCATTCGCGGAGACGCCGCCCGACACCATGGTCATGGCCCGGAACATCGACGCCATATCCACATTCGATCCCGCCCAGATCGGCGAGGTCGTGACGAACGAGATGATCCTGAACATCTGCGACAGCCTCGTATCCGCGGATCCGGCGGACGAGGCGGGCGTGATTCCGTCGATCGCCGAAAGCTGGACCATTTCCGATGACGGATTGAAGATCACCTTCGATCTGGTCGAAGGTGCCGTCTTCCCGTCGGGCAATCCGGTCACAGCCGAAGACGTCGCCTGGTCCATGCAGCGGGTGCTGAAGCTCGGCTTCGGCAATGCGGCGACGCTCACCGAATACGGGTTCACCGCCGATGGGGCCGAGGCCGAGTTCGTCGCCATCGACGACGCGACGTTCGAGATGAACCTGGCACGACCCTTTCCGATCGGGCTGATCCTTCAGGCCGTGGCCTCCAACCGGGTGGCCAACGTGCTCGACAAGGAATTGCTCGAGGGGGAGATCGTCGACGACGATTATGCCAACGGCTATCTCACGACGAACACCGCCTGCGTCGGTCCCTATGCCCTGCGCCAGTGGAATGCGGGCGAGGTCGTGATCCTCGAGGCGAACGAGAACTATTTCGGTCCCGCACCCAAGATCGGACGATGGATCATCCGCCACGTCGCGGAGGCGCAGGCGCAGCGCCTGCTGCTGGAGCAGGGCGATATCGACGTGGCCCGCGATCTCGGGGCGGAGGATCTTCGCGATCTCAACGAGAATTCGGCCATCCGGGTGGAGTCCACGCCGCTGCATCAGCTTTATTACATGGGCTTCAACAACGCGTCGCCGGAGTTCGAGGACGACCGCGTGCGGCTCGCCTTCAAGTATCTCGTCGATTACGACGGTCTAGCCGATACGGTGATGAACTTCCTCGGCACGCCGCGCGCCAGCGTGGTGCCGTACGGGGCGTTCGGTGCGTTGGACGAGGAAGAGGGGCAGCCGTTCGAGCTGGACCTCGACAAGGCGAAGGAACTCCTGACCGAGGCGGGATATCCGGACGGGTTCAGCGCCCGGCTCTTCGTCGGCACGCTGCCCTATGTCGCCCCCATCGCCCAGCACGTGCAGGAGAACGCGGCGAAGGTCGGCATCTCCCTCGACATCGAGCAGATGGCCAATGCACAGCTCTTCTCCGCCTTCCGGGGACGGGAGTTCGACACGATCATGCTGTCGTGGCAGACATCGGTGCCGCACGCGCACGGAATGCTCTCCCGCCACGCGGTCAACCCGGACAATTCCGCGGAATCCGGTCTGTCGATGTTCCCGACCTGGCGCGCCGCCTGGTTCTCGGAGGATTTCAACACGCGGGTGGACGAAGCGCTGTTCGAAAAGGACGAGGCCACGCAGATCGAGATGTATCACCAGATACAGAGGGATCACATGGATCGCGGGCCCTTCGCCTACATGTTCCAGCTTCTCGACACCGCGGCGATGCGCGAGAACGTGACCGCGTGGCCGTGGAACGCCTTCCGTGTCTATTATGCGGATGTCGAGAAGGGCTGATCCCATGGCCGCGACCGACCCCCTTGCCGGACCCGAGACCGTCGCACCCTCCGGGGCCGACAATCGCTGGGTCCGGATGGCGGGCAGCATCTTTCGGACGGCTGTCTCGGTCGCGGTCACCATCCTCGGGCTGCTCGCCCTGACTTTCTTCATCGGGCGGCTTCTGCCGCTCGATCCGGTTCTGGCGATCCTCGGCGACGATGCGAGCCAGGACGCCTACCAGCGGATGTTCGTGAAGCTGGGCCTCGACCGGCCGCTCTGGGAGCAGTTCCTGACCTATATCGGGAACAGTCTCACCGTCGATTTCGGCACCTCCCTGACCAGCGGCAATCCCGTGACCCAGGATATCCTGCGCGTCTTTCCGGCGACGCTGGAGCTGGCGACGGTGGCCATGATCCTCGGCACCGGCCTCGGCATACCCCTGGGGGTGATGGCCGCGGCCAACCGCGATACCTGGATCGACCAGACGGTCCGGATCGTCTCCCTGATCGGCTATTCGGCACCCATCTTCTGGCTCGGCCTTCTGGGCCTCACGGTCTTCTATGCGGGTCTCGGCTGGGTTGGGGCGCCGGGGCGGATCGACATCGTCTATCAATACGATCTGGAAACGAGAACCGGGCTCTACCTGATCGATTCCATCCTCGCCGGACGGTGGGACATCTTTCAGGACGTCTTCTCCCGCATCGTCCTCCCGGCCTCGATCCTCGCCTACGGCGCCATGGCCTATATCGCGCGGATGACCCGCAGCTTCATGCTGGAGCAGTTCGGTCAGGAATACATCATTGCCGCCCGGGCCAAGGGCGCCACGCGGTGGCAGGTGATCTGGAGCCATGCCTTCCCCAACATCGCGGTCCAGCTCGTCACCGTGGTCGCGCTGTCCTATGCGTTCCTGCTCGAAGGTGCGGTCCTCACGGAGACGGTCTTCGCCTGGCCCGGGTTCGGTCGCTATCTTACGACCGCCCTCCTGCGCGCGGACATGAACGCCGTTCTCGGCTGCACCCTGATCGTGGGTCTCATCTTCATCGTGTTGAATCTCGCCTCCGACATCTTCTACCGCGTCTTCGACCCGAGGACGCGATGACGGATATCCCCGGCTCCGGCCCGCGACCAACACTGCGAGACTGGCTCGAAGCACCGGGCGCGACGTCTCCCGGACAGGCGCGGGCGCAGGCCGCCTGGCGAAGCTGGCGACGGCTGCTGGCGAACCGGGCGGCGTTTGCGGGGCTGATCGTTCTGGTGGTGCTGATCCTGCTGGCGGTCTTCGGCCCCTATCTCACGCCGTATGAACCCCTGGCGCAGGACCTGACCGCCCGGCTTCAGCCACCTTCCGCCACCCACCTGTTCGGCACCGACGATCTGGGCCGCGATATCCTCACCCGGATCCTCTACGGCGCTCGCATCACCCTTATGATGGCGGTGCTGGTCGCCGTCATCGCCGGTCCCATCGGCCTGATCGTCGGCGCGACGGCGGGGTATCTCGGCGGCTGGGTCGATATCGTCGCCATGCGTGTGGTGGACATCTTCCTGTCCTTCCCGTCGCTGATCCTCGCCCTGGCCTTCGTCGCCGCCCTCGGGCCCGGGATCGAGAACGCCATCATCGCTATATCCCTGTCGGCCTGGCCGCCCATCGCCCGCCTTGCCCGGGCCGAGGCCCTGACCGTCCGGACATCCGACTACATCGCCGCCGCCCGCATCCAGGGGGCGAGCCGCTGGCGGTTGATCCTGCGTCACGTGATGCCGGTCTGCCTTCCATCAGTGGTCATCCGGATCACTCTGAACATGGCCGGTATCATCCTCACCGCCGCCGGGCTCGGCTTTCTCGGCCTCGGCGCCCAACCGCCCAGCCCCGAATGGGGGGCCATGCTTGCCTCGGGGCGTCAGTTCATGCTGACGAGCTGGTGGCTCGCCGCCATTCCCGGGGCCGCGATCATGCTCGTCTCCCTTGCGTTCAACTTGCTGGGCGACGGCCTGCGCGACGTCCTCGATCCCCGCGATGACTGACCCGCTGCTCGAGATCCGGAACCTTCGCGTCGCCTATCCCTCCGCCCATGGATACACCGACGCCCTGCGCGGGATCTCCCTGACGCTGGGACGGGAGAAGCTGGGCATCGTCGGCGAATCCGGATCGGGAAAGTCCACTGCCGGACGCGCGGCCATGCGTCTGCTGCCGCCCAAGGCGCGGGTGAAGGCTGATGTCCTGCGCTTCTCCGGGATCGACCTTCTGTCGGCGTCCGAGAAACAGATGCGCGATATCCGGGGGGGTCGCATCGCCATGGTCCTTCAGGATCCCCGCTACGCCCTGAATCCGATGAAGAACGTCGCCACCCAGATAATCGAATCCTGTCGCCTCCACACGAGTGCTACCCGAACGGAAGCGCGGGAGCAGGCCCTTGCCATGCTCGAAGATGTCCATATCCGCGACCCGAGCCGGGTGGCCAAGCTGTACCCGCACGAACTGTCCGGCGGAATGGGCCAGCGCGTGATGATCGCCATGATGCTGATCGCCCGGCCCGAGCTCGTCATCGCGGACGAGCCGACCTCTGCCCTCGACGTGACGGTGCGTGGGCAGATCCTCGACATCCTGAACGAGCGGGTGGAGGCGCAGGGGGCCGGCCTCATCCTCATCTCCCACGACCTGCCCCTGGTGGCCGATTTCTGCGACCGGGTGCTCGTCATGTATAGCGGTCAGATCATGGAGGAGCTTGCCGCCAGGGACCTGGACGCCGCCCGGCATCCCTATACGATCGCCCTGAACGAAAGCCTCCCACCGCTCGACCGGAAGGTGGCCAAGCTGACGGTCCCGGACCACGATCCGGCCTGGCTGGATCAGCATAGATGAAGCCCGCGGTCGAAATCCTCGATCTCTCCATCGCGTTCGGGCAGGGAAGTGCCCGCATGATCGCGGTCGATACCGCCAGCTTCCGGGTCGGGCAGGGGGAGGCATTCGGGATCATCGGTGAATCGGGTTCGGGAAAGTCCACGATCCTGCGCGCCATCGCGGGTCTCAACGATTCCTATGCGGGAGAGGTGCTGATCGACGGGCATCAGGCACCCAGACCCCGCACCAAGGATTTCTTCAAGACCGTCCAGATGGTGTTTCAGGACCCGTACGGCTCGCTCCACCCCCGCCGCATGATCCGCGCGACCCTTGCCGAACCGCTGGATATCTACGGGTTCGACGACAAGGACGCGCGGATCGCCCAGGTCCTGAAGGATGTCGGTCTCGCGCCCGAATTCGCCTACCGCTATCCGCACCAGCTTTCGGGCGGGCAGCGTCAGCGCGTGGCCGTCGCCCGCGTCCTCCTGCTGGAGCCGCGCATCCTGCTGCTGGACGAGCCGACCTCCGCGCTGGACGTCTCGGTGCAGGCGGGCGTCCTCAACCTGCTCGACAGTCTTCGCCGGGATCGCGGCCTGACCTATGTAATGGTATCCCACGATCTCCGGGTGGTCGCGCATATGTGCAGTCGCGTCGCGGTGATGACCCAGGGTAGGATCGTCGAGGAACTGACGGCGGACGACCTTCGCAACCAGACCGCCGAGACCGAGTATACCCGACAACTGATCCGGGCCAGCCGCGGCACCGCCCCGGCCTGACCGACCGCCAGAGGAGACGACGATGCAGAGCAACGAAAACCCGATCTGGTCCCGGGTCGACGCCAAACGCGACGCCTATATCGGACTGGCCGACCGCGTGTTCGACATGCCGGAGATCGCCTACACGGAGGTCCGGTCCTGCGCCGAGCATACGGAGATGCTCCGGGCCGAGGGGTTCCGCGTGACGGAGAACGCCGCCGGCATTCCCACCGCCGTGATCGGCGAAGCGGGGCAGGGCGGTCCGGTCATCGCCATCCTCGGCGAATACGACGCGCTTCCCGGCCTGTCGCAGCAGCCTGGTCTGGCCGAACCGAAGACGATCGCGCCGTCGGGGTTCGGCCATGGCTGCGGACACAATCTCCTGGGCTCCGCCGCAATGCTCGCCGCCACGGCGATCAAGGACTGGATCGAGGAGGAGGGGATCACCGCGACGATCCGCTATTACGGCTGTCCGGCCGAGGAAGGGGGCGCCGCGAAGACCTACATGGTCCGCGAGGGATTGTTCGAGGACGTGGACCTCGCCATCACGTGGCATCCGGCCAGCTTCAACGGCGTGGATGACGCCCATTCGCTGGCCAACACGCGCATCGACTTCACCTTCACGGGCAAGGCCGCCCATGCGGCCGGGGCTCCGGAACTCGGCCGCTCGGCGCTGGATTCCGTGGAGTTGATGAACATCGGCGTCAATTACATGCGCGAGCACATGCCCGACGACGCCCGGGTTCATTACGCCTATCTCGACGCGGGCGGCATCGCCCCGAACGTGGTGCAGGCAAAGGCGACCGTGCGCCAGCTGGTCCGCGCCCGCGACCTTGCGGGATTGTCCGGTCTGGTCGAACGGGTGCGCGCCATTGCCGACGGGGCGGCCCTGATGTCGGGAACGCGGGTCGAGTCGAAAGTCTTCTCGGCCGTCTCGAACCTGATCGGGAACCGACCGCTGGAGGAGGCGATGCAGGCCGAGTTCGATGCTCTCGGCCCCGTTCCCTTCGACGAGCGGGACCAGATATTCGCGGCGGAAATCCGGGAGACGCTGACCAGGGACGACATCGCGGACACGTTCCGCCGCCTCGATATGAAGCCCGATTACGACATGCCGCTATGCACCTTCGTCGCGCCCCTCGACCGCCTGTTCGTCGGCGGGATGGGATCCACCGATGTGGGCGACGTAAGCTGGGCGGTGCCCACCGTCCAGGCCCGCGTCGCCACCTGCGCGATGGGCACCCCGTTCCACACATGGCAGCTCACGGCGCAAGGCAAGGAGCCGTTCGCCCACAAGGGCATGATCCACGCCGCCAAGGTCATGGCCGCCACGGCCCGCGCGACGATCCAGAACGACGTCCTGCGGGAGGCCGCGAAAAAGGCCCATGCCGAGCATCTCGCGGAGTTCCCCTATACCTGCCCGATCCCGGAGGAGACCCGACCGCCGGTCGCGGCGGAGTGAGGGTGGGTCGGACCCTGCGCAGGGCCGGACGGGCTTCGGCGTTCGATGAACCTCAGCATGCATCCGGAGATGCCGGCGGATCATACTCGGCATGATCGTGAGAGGTCATGCTGTCCGGCGGCCATGATCGCCGTCGAGAGTGGAACGGGTCCGGCCCTGAACCAATCCTCCCATGGGCCGCCCGTCCTCCTGCGTGACATCACGGGGTGTCGAACGGGAACCGTGACGACGGGGATGGTGCCAGAACCCTATTTCCCTTCGCCCATGGCACGCATCGCGATGCGGCTGGCGCAGGCTCGCACCGCGTGCTCCAGCATGATCATCAGTTCGCCGCCCTCCAGATAGCTCGGATCGGCCACGTTCTCCACGCGCTGACCGGGCAACTGCCGGCCGCCTGGATCGAAGCTGCCGCCTCCGCGCACGGCCATCGCGAAGCCGCCGTGGTCCTCGGCGAAACCGAAGGCTTGCAGATCCGAGTCCCCGTCGCCGCCGTAGATCACCTGGTCCAAAGGCATCCGCATGTCGGCCGGGTCCACGACGCGGGCGGCCTGCTCGGGTCCGTTCGGCCCGTCCATATCGAGACCCTTGGCGTGGGTCTCGATATACATGGCCTTCTGCGCGTGGGGAATGATGCGCTTCATGCATAACGCCTCGCCGTACTCCCCCGCCTGTCCGTCTTCGGCGAAATGGAAGGTGAAGGCGTAGATCGGGTCGAAGGCGTCTGTCAGCGCGGTGGCGCGGATCACCTCCGCAAAGCCCGGCGACACGACCGCGAATTCCAGCACGCCGTCGGAGTGGACAGCTTCCGCGACGCTCCGCAGATGGCCGGGCATGTCGAGCACCCCATCGTAGAGCGACAGACGTTCGGCAGCCTTGCCCATAATATCGTTCGACAGGGGTTACCCCGTCGCGCGGCCCGCATTGATCAGGCCCGGACCACGCCGAAGGATCGCATCCCATCGGTCGCCCAAGGGTTCTTCGAAGCGGCTGGACCATTCGTCCCGCGTCAGGCCCATCGCCTCGGCGATCGCTGCTACGGAATCGGTTGCGAGCGTCTTGTCGAAGTCGAAGGCGAGCAGGATGCGCGGCTTTTAGACACGTGTGGCGGGCATGGGGGCTCCGGTGCGTCCGGGCGCATGCCGATCGGGCAAACGCGGTAGCAGTATTGTAGATGAGGCGACGTGACGGTTCCTTGTGACCAACGGACGGTTCAGCCACAACCACACGTCGGAAAGGTCCGAGGGGCGCTGGGGGCGCAGTCGTCCCGACGACATGCGGCGGGGCGTTCGTCCGGCTGGCACTCGATGCTCTGCCGTTCTCTTGCGGATGCGTCCGTCTGCTCGGCGGTGCAGAACGGGTTGCGACAACCCCTCGACGACTGCTGGCCTCGGCCATCTCGCGCTGTCGCCCGAACTGAATCGAGCCAGGCGTCCATGGCCTCCGTACCGACTTGCAGGGACATGGTAGCAAAGTGGGCCCCGCGCCAAGGTTCTTATCGTGGGTTCGGCCGGGGATCATCCTGCAGGGCGTCGATTGCCTCGACGCTGCGAGCCGCACCATCACGGCGGATCGGCGGCGCATCGTCGGCGGGAGCACCCCGGTCCTGCGCAATACGGCGGAGCCTCGGATGTCGGTATCATCCACAACGGTGACTATCGCACCTGAATCGCCAAGGACACTTTGCACTTCATTGTTCTCGGTTCCTCTCATTTTCGTTTGGGCAATATTGGGTACGCCGACCTGCTCGATACTTCCCTTGTCAGTCTGAACTCGGGGATATCACCCGTCCTACCCAGCGGGTGCGGTCCTGAACGGAAGCGCCCACCGTACAGCAAGGGCATCCGAACGGGACGATACGAAACGCACGATGGTGACGATCTTCGGCAAGAACTACATTTATCCGGAACAGAGCAGGGATGGCAGGCCGACTTTCAGGCAGGTTCCCTGCGGTTCGTTGTCAACGATCTCGACGCGTCCACGATGCGCGACGGCCACGGCCTTCATCATCGCCAGTCCCAGGCCGGTACCGTCCTTCGATAGAGAGATGCCCCTGTAGAAAGTCGCGAACACACTGACCTTATCTTCCGCCGAAAACCCTGGAACTTCGTCGCAAATCGCGATCACGAAATCCTCCTTTTCTGTACGCAGCCGAATGTTCACGCGATCGCCCTCGGGTGAAAGTCGAACGGCGTTGCCGATAAGGTTTCTGACCAACGATTCAATGAGATCAGCGCCGCCCTCCATCGATACGGGATCAGTGATGTGCCCTGAGCCCTGATTTCTCTTCCGGATTTGGGTAGGGTCCATCCCGACGAAGGAGATGGACGGATGAAGAGATCGAGGTTCAGCGAGGAGCAGATCATCGCGATGCTGAAGGAGCAGGAGGCTGGTGTGCCGACTGCGCAGGTGTGCCGGCCGGCCGGCGTGAGCAGCGCGACGTTCTACAAGTGGAAGGCCCGGTATGGCGGCATGGAGGTGTCCGACGCCCGGCGTCTGAAGGCGCCCGAGGACGAGAACGCCAAGCTCAGGAGGCTATTGGCCGAGCAGATGTTGGACAACGCGATGCTGCGGGACGTGACCGCAAGAAAGTGGTGACGCCCGCGGCAAGGCGATCGGTCGTGGCGCACCTGACGGAGGCGCGCGGCGTGAGCGAGCGGCGGGCGTGCATGGCCCAGGTTTCGACCGATCGAGCGTGCGCTACCGCAGCGTCCGGCCCGACGATGCCGAGGCGAGGGCCGCGATGAAGGCGGTGGCCGGGGAACGTCGCCGGTTCGGCTACCGCAGGATCCACGTGATGTTGGAGCGCCAAGGGCTCGTTATGAGCCTCAAGAAACTCCGGCGGCTCTACCGCGAGGAACGGTTGCAGGTCAGGCGCCGGGGCGGTCGCAAGCGCGCCTTGGGCACGCGCCGCCCCATGGTCGTACCCGACGGGCCGAACCAGCGGTGGTCGCTCGACTTTGTCAGCGATGCGTTCACGGACAGCCGCCGTTTCCGGCTGCTGGCGGTGGTCGACGAGCATACGGTCCGTCGACAAAGCTGCCACAGCCTACCGTTTCACTCGCACGTCATCGCCCGGCCTCCTCGCGCAGCGCCAGATGTCGTCCGAACAGCCCGCAGGCAAGGATGCCCGCGTTTCCTAGGACGTCAAGCCACATCCAGGCGTTCAGCACCGGCTCGACGACAGTGAACCAGACGTTGAAGACGAAGAACGGCAGCCAACCCATTACCCCGAAGACGAGGACCGTCGTCGGCGTGAATCGGGCCGTGGCGAGGATGATGCCGGTCAGTACCGCCTGGGCGCCGAAGCAGCCCATGATGAATCGTGCCCGAAGGGTCGCCTCGTTCATGCCGGGCACGAATACGAGCTGGATGACCATGCCGGGAAGCAAAAGGCACCAGCTACCCAGCAGGAGAAAGATCGCGGCGAGGGAAGGGGTGCGGAAGCGGAATAGGTCCGCAGGGTTATAGGTGACGCGAAAGCGTCCTTCATCCTCCAAGCGGTCGGGGAAACCCGAGGCGGAGAAATAGGTGGTGTCGGCGCCGTGGCCCTTGCCCGGCCCGATCTGGGGTATGGCAATGGCGTGGAACCCGTGATCGGTCAGAAGCGATCCGGAATGGCAGGTGCCGCATCCTGCCTCGTTGTCGAACAGCGCCGCGCCCGCCGCGGCCTTTGTCGGCAGTGTCGACAGGTCGCCCTGCGCGAGTGCGGCGTCGAACGGGCTGCGGTCCGAGCGGAAGCCGACGGTCTGGAACGCGGCGAGCGCGCGGGCGGCATGGGTGAACTCGATTTCATCGGGGCGGGTGATGCCGTCGAACGCGGTCTCAAACCGGCCGCATAATCCGCCAGGGCGCGCAGCCGGTCGGCCAGCAGGTCCCAGGCATCGCCAACGCGGTCATCGGCCACGGCAGTCGCCACGGGGTTCGACCCCGTCACCCCGGCCATCTCGACCGGGGAGAGGACCGGGAACATCGCCTGCGCGGCCAGCAGGCTGTCAAGACCCTCGGGCAGGTCCTCGCGCGCGGGACTCCAGAAACCGCTGACGAACGTGTTGGCAGGATCGGGTTCCAGCCTGCCATCGTGGAACATCGACGCGTATTCACGCGCGCCGATGTTGTAAAGTGGCTGCGCGTTGCGCGGCACGCGGCCCGTGATGCCGGTGCCTGACCGGCGGCCGGGACCGAAGCCCGCGCCGCCCTCGCCGAACGAGAGCGCAAGCCCATCGCCGGTGCCCCGTGCAGGATCGTGACATGTCCCGCAGGAGATGTTGCGGTTTCCCGACAGGATCGGATCGAAGAACAGGTCGCGGCCGAGATCCACGAGTACCGGGTCCGGTGCGCCGTCGTGCAGGAAGTTCGCATCGGTGAGGGGCGGCGGCAGGTCCGAACCCGCCCGGGCGTCGACACCCGCGAACGCGATCAAAACCACGCCGAGGAGCAGGCGCGCGGCAGCTCGCGACGCGCGGCTGTCGCGGGGGGTGGCGTCCCTCGCCTGCCGGACCTCGCCGCGGATGTCGCCGCGGACCGCTTGGGCCGTGATCGGGCCGGACGCGCAGGCCGATGCCTTCGCGGACGCACTGGCACGGGCGCTGCCCGGCCTGCTTCTCCGCCGCCCGGTGATCTGGGCACCGGCAGCCCGACGACAACCTTCGACGAGGACTGGCTCATGGCGCTGGCCCGAGCCCTTCGCCAGAGAGACGTCGACAGCATCCGCTTTCTGACGGCGCGATGGGTTCGGCCCGGCGGGGCAGAGGTGCTTTGCCTCCTACTGCACGGACTGATCGACCGGCTGGACATTTCTTAGAACAATTCTAAAAGAGACGAAGGATCAGCCAGCCATCGTCGGCCAGCCCGCCCCATGTTCCTCGGAGGCCCCAGATGGCACAGACCGCATCCGACCTGTCACCCGCCGCCGCGCCCGAGATCGCCGCCGCGCTCAACCAGGCCGTCGTCGAGACCGTCGTGACTACGATGCTCGCGCAGAACTTCCACTGGAACGTCACCGGCATGTCCTTCGGCCCGCTGCACGAGCTCTTCCAGACGATCTACGAGGATCATTTCGTCGGGCAGGACGACCTGGCCGAGCGCATCCGCGCCATCGGCAAAACGGTCGAGGGCAAGCCCGCCGGCCAACTGGACCGCTCCAAGGTCACCGAGGGCGATGAACATGCAGAGGACCGCGCCATGATCCGGCACCTGATGGAGGCGCAGGAGACCATCGGTGCGACGCTCGCCGGCCTTTCGGAGATCGCCGCGGGCCACGGCGACATCCGCACGGAGGATCTCGCCATCAAGCGCGGAGGGCACGACAAGTTCGCCTGGATGCTGCGCGCCCATCTGCGCTGACGTAGGCGGCGATGCGTATCCTACCGTCTAGGGAGTCGTCGTCGATCGCTCTTTGTCTACTTATGCTATCGTGCACGTCCAATTGACGCATCATGCCAGAAATTCCCGACAGATCGCCCACTATCTGTCGTCCTGAAACACTTCGCTGGCCTGGCTGAATGCAGCCTTGGATCGACGGAAATACCGTCGTTCCGGAAAGCTTGGAGAAACGATCTCCACATCTCGGTACCGCGAATGCCGTCCCTTCCCCGACGCAGGACGACGTCTCATCAAGGTTGCGGTATCGGCTCCAATCTCCGCTCGTCCTCATCCGCCTGCTTCGCTTTGACCGTCTGATGGGCATCCTCGGCCAGCCCGATGCGCCAGTAGCCCGAGGCATAGGACCGTTCCCGTGCCACGCCACGTTCGCCGCGGGTCAGCAAACGGAGCGCGCTGACGGTCGCTGTTTCCCCCGCGATGAGGGTCCGGACCACGCCGTCGGGCCAGTTGAATGACGTCAAAACATCTTCCTGCGCGGCGCTGATCTCGTGGGGGTCGGGATGGACAAGCCATCGGACTTCCACGCCCTCGGACGCATCGATCTCCTGACGGTCTGCTTGACCGGTGATCTCCAGAACGGCCAGGCCTTTCGCGTCCCTGGGCAGCGCCTCGAGCCCCGCCGCTGCGACGGGCAGCGCGGACATGTCGGCTGACGTCGAGCGTTCCATGGGAGATGTTCTACTGGGTATACCAAGGCGTTCCGAAAAATCGGCTGGTGGGTTGTCGCGAGTCTGTGTCCAACCGTCTTCTGATTTTGGAGACAAAAGGCGAAGATGCGATTTCAGCCAAGGCATCATTTTAGGTGTAAAGCATCCTTTACGTTCTATATTGCCCGCCCTATGTAAAGCTTACTTTACAAAAGGACGAACTGATGTCGCAATACGCAAAACTCATGCTGTGGGCCGCAATCGCAGTCGAATTAGCGTATGTCGGCTTTTTGTTGCGATGACTGACGGCCTTGCGCTGGGAGACCGCAGCCCAAAATTCATGAGCTTTGCAGTTCTCGGCTTCTTGGCCGCTGTAGCGGCTGTCATCTTTCTTCAACAGTGGTTGAGCAATCCCGCGTCGCGCGCGTTTCCCGACGAGCGTGAAGAGACTGTGGATGCAAAGGCCGAACAGATCGCTGCGCGGTGCCTAGAAGCTGAGGTTTTGGCGGTTGCGGCGTTGGCAATTTTTGAGGCTGCGGCGGGCCCTGACAGTTTGGGCAGTTGCAGCCTGACGCGGCCAGGGGCGGTGGTGTTCGCGATGATTACCATTATTTCACTTGCTACATTTGTACGGATGGTTTTGGTAACGATTCAGGACCAGCACGGATGAAGGCCCCAAAGGTAACGACGCGCGTCCGCATCTTACGCGAAACCGATCCGTTTGAAACACAACAGTCGCTAGCCGATGCATTGGGCGTTTCACGACAAACGATTATCGCGATTGAAAGCGGGCGCTATTCGCCTTCGCTGGACCTTGCGTTGCGAATTGCAAGGTACTTTCAGCTTGCTGTGGAAGAGGTGTTTTCCCTCGATGACGGCGCAAATAACACCTAAGAAACAGGGACAGATCAGATGTTTGTCACCCAATCCGCTTTGGGACAGAACCAATGGTGGCGCTATGCCGTGACCATGCTTGTTACAGTGATTACCTTTGTGGCGAGCCATATCCCGCTGTTTATTGTTATCAATACCTATGCGAAAAAAGGTGGTTTTAGTGACGCTGATCTTGATCGCCTGCTTACAAGCGGCAGACTTGGCCAAATCGGCGTAAGCTCCAACCTTGCGCTTATCGTCATGCTGCTGCCATTCGCAGTTGTCCTGATTACGCTATTGCTTTGTGTTCGTTTATTCACGCGCGCAAAAGGCTGTCTGTTCTGACAAGCCGGTCGCGGTTCGATCTGGCACGGGTTGGGATTGCCGCGCTGATCTGGTTTGTCGTCGCGGGGGGCTGGTGTTTTGGGCGATACAGGCAGAAAAGATCACATATCAGTTCATACTCCCTGACTTTTTGCCGCTTCTGATTATTGCGTTGCTGCTTCTGCCACTTCAGGTCGCGGCCGAAGAGGTCCTGTTTCGTGGCTATCTTATGCAGGGTGTTGCGCGGTTCTTTGCCCGCCCAATGTGGCCGCTTTTAATCACAACGCTGGCCTTTTCGATACTGCACTTGTCCAACCCCGAGCTAAAAAATGGGCTTGCCAAGATTGCCCCGATCTATCTGCTTTTCAGTTTGTTTTTGTCTGCTTGCGGTACTAGATGGCGGACTGGAATTGCCCATTGGTGCGCACCTTGGCAATAACATGTTTACAGCTCTGGTTCTCAGTACGTCTGATGGCCCAATGAACACCGCATCCCTTTACCAAACCCATGTATCTGACGTTATATCAAACCTTTGGACCTTGCTCTTGGCGATCCCTGTTGCGATGTGTTTTCTGCATCTCATATATCGGTTTGATTGGGCAGTCTTGATGCGCGATTAATTGCGCTGGCCCAAACCAGTGTGATGAATGGATCAAGCCACAATCATAGCAGACGCTGGCGCACCCGCGCCGAATGACGGCTTTGTCCCGCATAGCGGAAACCGAGCCGTCTTGATCAGGTGCACATACGGGACGCGTTCAGGGACGTTCCAGTTGGGTTTCATCATGGATCGCAGGGCGAACCGACTTTTGTGGAACAGATCATCACCGTCCCGCGCCTATAGACAGGATACAGCAGCTGCCGATCTCGGGCGAACGGCGATCCGTTATCTTCTGCGAACACAGCGGCTAAGCCAAGCAGCAGATCGCCTTACCGTAGAGGCGGGCTCATTCTATTTCGATTTGCGACATGCCGCGCTTCCCACCGGACGCAGGTCGGCGGGATCACAGGCGATAGAACCGTTCCGCCGTACCGGCGAACACGCTCCTTTGCTCGTCAAGGGTCAGGTCCGAGAGCGCCTCGTCCACCAGGTCGAGCCAGGATCGCGCGGCGATGGCTTCGGTCGCGACCGGCCAGTCGCTTCCGAACATCAGGCGGTTCGGACCAAAGGCCTCCAGGGCCACGTCCATGTAGCGGCGCAGATCTTCCGGCTTCCACGAGGCATGATCCGCTTCCGTCGCGACGCCCGACAGCTTGCACATCACGTTCGGCCGCTCGGCGAGCGCGAACATCCGACGACGCCATGGCTCCATGCGGCCGTCGCGGATGGGCGGCTTGCCGATGTGGTCGAGCACGAAGGACACGTCGGGGCACAGGTCGACCAACTGGATCGCGTCCGCCATTTGATGCCCGAAGATGCAGATGTCGAACGACCAGCCGAACCGTTCCAGCAGCCGCACCCCTTCGACGAACGCCGGCCGGGTGCAGAAGCCGGGCTCGGTCTCGTCCTGGATGATCCGCCGGATCCCGCGCATACGTCGGAAGCGTCGTAGCGCCTCGAGCGCGGATAGGACCGCGTCGCCGTCCTCGACCGGCGCATGGGCGACGATGGCGGCGATCCTGGGATCGGACGCGGCCACCTCCTCGACCCAGGCGACTTCCTCCAGGGCGTGGCCCGGATCGACATTGCATTCGAGGAACACCATCCGCCCGACTGTGTCGGGACCGGCGGCGGCGTCATAATCGTCCAAAAGGAACAGGCGTTTTAGGGCCGGACTACCGTCAAGCCAGGAATAGGGCCGCCGCGTCGGATCCCAGATGTGGAGATGGGCGTCGACGATGGGCATGTCGGGCACGTTTCGCGTCCTCTGCGTGTCCGGGCCCCGACGGGGCATGTTCACTTGCGCGCCGTCCCCGCAGGCCCAACGCATACGGACCAGCGCACTGGGCGCCGGTCCCGCGTGTCGAACGCTATTCGTAGGTCTTGGACCAGAGGTTCTCCATGTCCGCGATGGTGGCGGGCGTGACGACGCGGCCCTTCGCAAGGCAGCCGTCCTCGCCGCAACCCGGATCCTCGCCCGCCGTGACGGCCAGCGCCACCCGCACCAGTTCGGAGGCATGGGCGAAGGCGTCGTAGCTGGTCGCGACGTCGATGTAGCCCTGCTCCATCAGCGGCACTGCGGGCGGCAGCAGGTCCTGCGTCGCAAGCCATAGGTGCCCGGGTTCGCCTGCTGGTGCCCAACGGTCCGCCTCCTCAAGAGCCGACTGCACGGCGGTGATCGCGAAGTCGGAGGCGACGAAGGCGCAGTTGGCCTCGGGGTTCGCACGCAACGCGTTGGCAAGGCCCGACCGGAACAGGTCCGGGTTCCATTCGGTCGGCACCTGCGCGATCGTCGAGATCTCGGACCGCTCCGCCGCCACGTCGTTCCAGCCTTCGGACCGGTTGATGGCGTTGACGTCGGTCAACGAACCCTGCAGCTCGATGCACTGCCCCTCGATGCCCTGTTCGGCCAGGAGGTCGGCGAACGCCTCGGCCGTGGTGACGGCTTGGTCGTAGGTATCGCCGCCGACATGGGCCTCGGGCGTGGCGCTCAGCGACTTTCGGTCGAAGGTGACGAACGGTATGCCTGCCGCCTTGGCCGCCCGGATCGACGCGCCGATCGCGCCACCGTCCTCGGCGCGGGCCACGATCACGTCGACGCCCCGCGTGATCAGATCCTCGACGTTGCTGGCCTGGCGCGAGGGATCGGCATCGGCGACGTTGATGATCCATTCGATGTCTCGACCGGCCGCCTCGCCCTGTCGCGTGGCTTCCTGCTGCATGTAATCCTCCCAGGCCGCCTCCAGCGGCTGGGTCTTCGAGTTCCACGACAGGCCGATGGTGATGTCCTGCGCCATGGCGGTGCCGGTGCCCAGAATGGTCGTGACGGCCAGCGATGCGATGAGTCTCATGGGTTCCCTCCCTTGGATGCCGCCGGACCGGCGGCAGGTCCGGAGGCGATGCGCCCCCGGTGTTCGTATCCGTCAGCCGGTGCCCCTGTTCTTGAGCGAGAAGGCGAACATGGCGACGAAGATCACCGCGCCGCCGACGAGCTGGTAGGCGTAGGGGTTCGCGCCGACGTGGTTCAGCCCGGCGCGGATCACCTCGAAGGTGAGCGCCCCGAGCAGGACGCCGGACGCGATGTTGCCCGATCCGCCGAACAGGCTGATCCCGCCGACGACCACGACGGCCACGGCGGTGAACTCCATCCCGCGGCCCAGGAACGTTGTGACCGATCCCGTCTGCGCCGCGGCGACGAAGCCGCCCAGCGCCGCCAGCAGACCGGCGGCGACGAAGGCCGCGAATACCGTGCGCCGCACCGGCAGGCCGATGCGCGCCGCCGCCGCCTCGTCGTTGCCGACGGCGGTGACGTCCCGGCCGAACGGTGTACGCCGATGGACGACGTGGACGAGCGCGAGGGCCGCGAGTGCCACGAGCGTGTCGACGAAGACGGGGCCCAGCGTCAGGTTGCCGAGCCCGCGCACGACGTCCGGCAGCACGATCACCTGACTGTCTGTCACCTGCAGCGCGAGGCCGCGATAGGCGATCATCGCGCCCAGCGTCGCAATGAGGGGATTGACCCGGAGCACGGTGACGACGAAGCCGTTCAGCGCCCCGAGGATGCCGCCGATGCAGAGCGTCAGCCCGAAGGCGAGCGGAACCGGCCAGCCGGCACGCATGGCGATCGCGGCGAAGGCCATGGACGCGAAGGCGATGGACCCCAGCGAGATGTCGAGCTTGCCCATCATCACGACCAGCGCCATGCCCGTCGCGATCAACATGACCGGCGCCATGGCATGGGCGATTCCGGCCAAGTTCTCGATGGCCAGGAAGCCCGGCGATGCGATGGCGAACCCCGCGATCAAGGCGACCAGCACGATCGGGAAGCCGTAGGCCAGCGACAGATCGACCGCCCGCGCCCGCATGCCGGGGCGGATGGCATCCGGGGTCGTGGGGCCCTGCCCGGTCACGCCGCCGCGCGGGTTGAGAGGGCCGCGACGAGATCGTCCTCGGTCGCGCTGCCCGGAAGTTCGCCCACGATGCGGCGTTCGCTGACCACGAGGTAGCGGTGGCAGATCCGCATCAGCTCCTCCAGCTCGGACGAGATGACGAGAACGGCGGCCCCCCGTGCCGCCAGATCAACGGTCAGGCGCAGGATCTCGGCCTTCGCTCCGAGGTCGAGGCCGCGCGTCGGCTCGTCGAGGATCAGGAGCTGCGGTGCGGAGGCGAGCCACCGCGCGAAGACGACCTTCTGCTGATTGCCGCCCGACAGCGTGCCGACCCGCTGCCCGGGCCCCGAGACGCGGATGGCGAGTGCGTCGATCATCCGATGCGCCAACGCGGCGATCCGGCCGCGCCGCACGAGGCCGCCGCGCGACACCTCCGCGAGGTTGGGCAGCGCCACGTTCTCGGCCACGCTGAACGGCAGGAGCAGGCCCTCGCCGCGGCGGTCCTCGGTCACGAAGGCCGCTTCGGCACGTAGCGCCTCCGGCGTGATCGGAGCGAGGTCGGGGCCGTAGCCGATGCTGCCCGAGACCGGACCGTCGAGGCCCAGCATCGCGCGCACGATCTCCGTCCGGCCCGACCCCAGCAGACCCCAGAGCCCCACGATCTCGCCCCGGCGCAGCTCGAAACCGGCATGGACGACGCGACCCGGAGCCCACAGATCGGTGACGCGCAGGATCGGCGGGCCCTGCGGGGCCGGCCCGACGATGCGGTCCTGCCGCCCGATCTCGCCCAGCATCGCGGCGACGACCGCCGCCTGATCGGTCTCGGCGATGCGCATGTCGCCCACGCTTCGCCCGTCGCGCATCACCACGACCCGCTCGCAGATTTCGAAGATCTCGCCCACGAAATGCGTGACGTAGATCACCGCGACACCCCGCGCCTTCAGGCCGCGCACCACCGAGTGCAGGCGGGCCTTCTCGTCGGCGCTGAGCGACGAGGTCGGCTCGTCGAGGATCATCACCTTCGGATCGCGTCGCAGGGCCCGGGCGATCTCGACCATCTGACGGGCACCGGTCCCCAGAGAGGACACGGGCGCGCGCGCGTCGATCCCGGTCCCCAGCACCGCCAAAAGCTCCGTCGCGCGCGCCTCCATGGCGCGGCGATCGATCCGTCCGGCGCGGGTGGGGTAGTCGCCCGCGAAGACGTTCTCGGCGACGCTCATGGTCGGGAAGACGCTCAGCTCCTGTTGCACGAAGGCGATGCCCGCCGCCCGGGCCCCGGCGGGACCGTCGGGCCGGATCGCCTGTCCGTCCAGCACGATCGTGCCGGCGTCGGGCGCCGTCAGACCGCCCAGGACGTTCATCAGGGTGGACTTCCCCGCCCCGTTCGCCCCCATCACCGCGACCGCCTCGCCTGCCGCTACGGTCAGGTCGGCATGGCGCAGTGCCCGGACCGATCCGTAGGACTTGGCGAGGCCGCGGACGTCCAGCATCACCGCTCCCCCGCGGCACGGTCGGCGGCGACGACTGCGACGATAATGACGCCCTTCAGCATCAGCCCCACGAAGAACGAGATGCCGGCAAGGTTCAGCACGTTGCCGAGGATCAGCACGAAGACGGCGCCGAACACCGCCCCGAGCGGCCGCCCGACGCCGCCATAGATGCTGATCCCGCCTATGACGCAGGCGGTGATGATGTCGAGAATGACGCTGTCGTTGCCGATGTTCGCCGACGCGCTGCCCAGGCGCGCCGTGATGACCACCGCCGCGACGCCTGCCATCGCGCCCGCGAAGGCGTAGGCGATGAACAGGGTGCGGGCCACGGGCACGCGGGCGATGCGCGCGGCGGCCGGATTGATGCCGACGGCATAGAGGCGTCGACCGAAGACCGTGGCACCCGTGAGCCACTGCCCCAGTCCGGCGACAGCCAGCGTCAGGAAGATCGCTGCGGGAATGCCGAAGGGCCGCGCGAGGAACACGTCGAAGAACCGTTCCGGCTGGGACGAGATGCTGGTGGAGTTGGTGACCCACACGGCGATGCCGCTGCAGATCGACAGCATCGCCAGGGTCACGACGAAGGGGATCATCCGAAGCCAGGCCACCGCGACGCCGTTGAGCGCGCCGACGGCGGTGCCGGCGGCGATCATCACGAGGCATCCCAGCAAGACGCTGTCCGTTCCGATCATCGCGTAGCTGCCGGCGATCCCGGCCAAGGCCATGTTCGCCGGCAAGGACAGGTCGATGCCGCCGGTCAGCAGCACGACGGACATGCCCACCGCCAGGATCGCCAGCATCGCCGACTGCGTGCCGACGTTCAGAAGGTTACCGGTCCGAAAGAAGTAGGGGCTGAAGACCGCGATGAGGGCGAGCAGGACGGCGAACGTCGACAGCAGCGCAAGGGCGCGCCCTGCGCCTCGCGGCCACCGCCGGCGGAGAGCGGCCTCGGTGCTCATTCCGGCAGCGCCACGCCCAGCTTGGCAAGCAGGCCGCCGTCGACCCGGAATTCCGCCGCCGTGCAGAACGACGCGCGATCGGACACGAGGAACGCGATAACCTCGGCCACTTCTTCGGGGCGTCCGACGCGGCCCAGCGGCTGCGCCCGTCCCCATGTCTCGATCAGTGCTTCGACCCCGCCCGCCTTCGCCGTTTCCTCCGCCGACATCCGGGTCATCGGCGCGTCGATGCATCCGGGGCTGACGGAGTTGACGCGGATGCCGTCTTCGGCGTGGTCCACGGCCAACGAGCGCGTCAACGCCATCAGTCCGCCCTTCGACGTCGAATAGGCGGCGACGCCCTTCTGGGTGGCCGACCCCTGCACCGACGAGACGTTGACGATTGACCCGCCCCCCGCATCCGCGGCACCGCGGCGCGCGCACACAGATAGGCACCGCGCAAGTTCACCCCCAGGACGTTGTTCCACCGGTCCGGCGAAGTCGTCTCGACCGTTCCGAAGGGCTGGATGCCCGCACTGCACACCAGCCCAGTGAGGGGCGGGCCGTCCGCATCGCGCGCGGCGAAGGCCGCCGTCACCGCGTCCGCGTCCGAGACGTCGGCGACGAGGGCGCGCAGGCCATTCGTCGCGGCCCGGGCCACCGCCTCCGCATCGTGGCCGAGGATCCAGACCGTCGCCCCGCGCGACGCCATCAGGCGCGCGGCCGCCAGACCCAGCCCGGTCGCGCCGCCGGTCAAGACGACCGCGTGTCCGTCAAGTTCGGGGGCAGCGGTCATCTCGACGCGTCCGCCGGGACGGGTAGATGCCGCACGCTGTCCCGCCTGATCAGGACCGGGGGCAGGATGACGGCTTCGGGACCGTCGGGGGTGGCATCCTCGGCGAGCAGGTGAAACATGATGTCATATCCGGCTCGTGCAATTTCCGGGACGGGCTGACGCACGACGTCGATGGCGGGCCGCAGAACGTCCATCCAGACCGCGTCGTCGATCGCCACCAGCGACACGTCGCCCGGACATTTCAGACCCATGTCCTGCAATGCGCGCAGCGTCCCAAGCGTGGCGAGGCCGTTCGCGCTGAATATTGCCGTCGGCCGCGGACCCTCGAACGCGGCTTCGACTTGAAGGGCGATCTCGCGCGGGTCCATGCCGACCTCGAAGATGCGGACTCGATCCCGCGCACCGCACCGCGCGGCCTCGGACAGGAACCCCGTCACGCGCAGCGCAGCGTTCCAGAACTGACTTCCATTCACTACCATGAGAATATCTCGGTGACCTGCGTCGTACAGATGACGATAGGCCAGGCCGGCGGCCGCGCGGTTGTCAACGGCCGCCGATGGCAGCGGCTCGTCCTTGCGGATGCGGTCCAGGACGACGATAGGCACATCGGACAGAGGCGGACCGGTCCAGTCGGCGGTCGGAACGATGAAGATGCCGTCGACCCGACCGGAGAGGAGCGTGCGAAGCTTGACAGCTTCCCGCGCCTCGTCCTCGCCGGATTCGACCATCACCAGATCGTAGCCGACCCTGTCGAGCGCCGCGTTGATCTGCTGGGCGAGCTCGCTGAAGAAGGGGTTCGCAAGGTTCGGAAGGCATAGACCGATCGACCGGGTCGCGCCGCGTCGAAGGCCGGCCGCGAAGGGATGGGGAACGTACGAAACCGCCTCCGCCGCCTTCGTCACGCGGTCCCGCAATGCCGGAGCGACGCTGACCTTTCCCGCCAGCGCATTCGATGCGGTCCCGACCGAAACCCCTGCCGTCCGGGCCACGTCCCTTATCGTCGTTCTACCCATCGGTGTCCTTGCTCCCCATGCCAACGCTAGTTGTGAAACGTTTCATACGTCAACAGCCAGTAAGTCGCGCGGCGTGTTTCCCTTCCGTGTCGACGATATCATTCTCCGACTGTCTGGAAGCCCATTCCGGTGTCTTACCAAGCGTCGGTGTAGGTCGACAGCCTTCAGGGGTGAGGATCTTACTGGAGTATACCCTGTTAAGCCGACTTTCGCCGCAACACAGAAAATCAGTAAAATGGGCTCGAAGCCGCCATTTTCTGCAGCGCAGAAATCATAGGCGCTGCTTCTTCAGAGGCGTCGCGTAGGGCCGGAAGCGGTCAGAGGAAGGGTTTCGCGGTTGGCATGAAAGCGGACCCGGTAGGACGGCCGGAATGCGGAGCGATCCAAGCTTTCGTGTGCATGAACGAGGCACCGTCCCAATCAATCGTGATTAACCTAGCACATTGGATGAGACGGCGTGACGGGCCATCACACGCTACCGTTGACACAAGCCAACTACATCTGTACCGATCGTTCGGTACATATATTGGGGTGATAGCAAGTGGAACTTTATGATCTCGAACTGTCGGGCAACTGCTACAAGATCCGGCTATTCCTCGCTTTAATTAAGCAGGACTATACGCTCCGGCCGGTCGCTTTCCTCGAAGGAGAGCACAAGACCGAGGACTTCATTGCCCGGAATTTCTTCGGCGAAATTCCGGTTTTGGTGGACGGGGACGTGCTGCTGCGCGACTCCCAGGCGATCCTCGTCTACTTGGCCCGGAAATACGGTCATGCGGACTGGTACCCTACGGAGGCCTTTCAGGAGGCCATGGTCGTGCAATGGCTCATGGTAGCCGAGAACGAGATCGCGCGGGGTCCGAACGACGCACGCCTGCACGACAAGTTCGGCTTCGACATCGACGTCGAGGCAGCACGGGCGAAATCGACCCGTATTCTCGGCATCCTCGACCGCCATCTTGCGACCCGGGACTGGCTGGAACTCGACCGGCCGACGATCGCGGACATTGCCTGCTTCCCCTACGTCGCCCTGAGCCATGAAGGTGCGGTCTCGCTGGAGCGGTATGGCGCTGTCCGGGCGTGGGTGAATCGCATCAAGGCACTCCCGAACTTCATCCCCATGCCCGCCATCTGAAGGAGACCGATCCGATGACTTTCAACGTCACATCCTATGAACACGTGGGTATCCGCGTAACTGATCGCGCCCGGGCCACCCGGTTCTATGAAGCGCTCGGCTGGCAGGAGGAGATCGACCTGCCCGAGCACAAGGCCAACGAGATGGTCAATGCCAGCGGCGTCTACATCAACCTGATCTTCAATGGCGTGCCGCGCGAGGACGGCAATAACATTCTTCAGGACGAGAGCGTGAAGCATCCGGGCATGACGCATGCGGCGTTCATCGTGGACGATCTGGATGCCCTCATGGGCAAGCTCGATGAGGAGGGCATCCGCATCTCTGATGGGCCGCACGTCTACAGTGGCAGGCGCAAGCTGATCTTCGTGCGCGATCCCGACGGCAACGTGCTGGAATTTAACGAACTGCTGCCTGATGCTGCATCGGGCGACGCTTAGAGACCGGTGAGGAAGGGCAAACGAATGAGTAAGCCGAACCAGCATCCGGACATCATCGATGACGTGGCCCGCGTCTTTCGCGCCAATGGCTTCCACGGCACCACGATGAGCGTTCTCTCGGAGCGAACCGGCCTTGGCAGGTCCAGCATCTATCATCATTTCGGGCGCGGTAAGCTGGAGATGGCGCAGCGCTCGCTCGATGTCGTCGAGGCGTTCATCGCGACCATGGACGCCACGACGCGGGATCTGACCATCCCAGCGCGGGCGAGGTGGGACAGGATCGAGAAGATGCTCCGGCAGTATTACGAGGACGGCCAGCTTGGATGTTTGCTGGCCGTCTTTTCCCTGGAAGACGTCCCTGACGAGTTGCGCGACCGTACGAAGGCGCTCTTCGACCGCTGGCTTATGGCGATGTCGGCGCTTTGTGACCGGGACGCATGCGAGGATGCGGAGGCCGATGATTTTGCACTCGGGGCCGTCATGATGATTCAGGGCGGGCTCGTGCTGTCCCGGGCGCAATCGTCGAGAGCGGCATTCGAACGAGGTCTTTCTGAGGTCTCCTTGGCAGTAATGAGCTTGCCGAGAAGCTACTCACCCTGACGGGTCGACTGGGGCCGGGAGCGGACATCTGATGGCGTGAGCCATTTGTATGAAGGCGGACTTGGTCGAACGGAGGGACGGCGGAGCGTTCCGTCGTTTCCTGCGCGGCAGCATCAGCCGCGTCACCTGGTGGCGAAGCGCAGTAAGCGAATATTGCCGATCGTTTTCTCCGGGCCAGCCTAGACCCAAACGCCAAATTGTTCCTGAACAGGATCCGCTCGACAGCGTCCCGCATGCATTCCGCAGGTCCGGATCAGGCCTCACGCCACATTCTGAGCACATGCTGATGCGGGCCGGTAACCAAGGCGCTGATCTGTCTGCACGAAATGATGGCAGGCCTATCCGGGGGACAACGGCTTGGCGGCAACGCAAGTGATTTGTGACGGCCTTGAGGGGATCGTCACCGGTGAGCACGAGGACATGGTCGAACTCCAGCAGGAGCTCTCCGAAGAAGTGCAGGATCTTCTGAACTGACCTTCCCGGAGCGCCGGCCCGGGCACTCAACCCCTCCCGCGCCGCCCTCCGATCTTTCCCGTCGGCTGGCGCGGGACCACTCTGCACAGAAAGGTTCGCTTGTGAAGCTCCTCCACCTTACCGACCTCCACCTGACGCCGCCGCCCGGCACCATCGCCGGGCGAGATCCAATCGCGAATCTTGACCGGGCTCTCGATCATGCGCTGGCCGCCCACTCGGACGCCAAGGCAATCTTTGTGACCGGTGATCTTAGCGACTGGGGTGACGCGGAGGACTACGTGCGGCTTCGCGAGCGGCTCTCGGACATGCCGGTCCCCGTCCATCTGGGGATCGGCAATCACGACGACCGCGCGACCTTCCTCGTTCATTTCCCCCATCTCGCCTCAGACGGCTTCGTGCAGTACCGGGTAGACCTTCCGGGCCATGTCGCGCTGATGCTCGATACTTGGGAAAAGGACAGCCATGCGGGCAGCTTCTGCGAGGCTCGTGCCGCTTGGCTCGACGCGCGTTTGGCGGAGGCCGGGCAGCCAGTCCTGCTGTTCCTGCATCACAACCCCGTTCCCATTGGCATCGCGCCGATGGACAAGATTATGCTTCGCGACGCAAACCGCCTGGGCGACGTGCTCGATCGCCATCCGGGCCGCGTTCACTACATATTTCATGGCCATTGTCACCTGCCGCTGTCAGGCAGCTTCCGGGGCATTCCATTCACCGCACCGCGTGGCACGAACCATGCGGGTTGGGCCGATTTCGGCAATACCGGCATTCTCGCAGGCTCAGACCTGCCGGAGGCTTACGCCGTGGCCGTGATCCAGGATGGTTTCGTCCTCGTCCATATGATCGAGTACGGCTATGAGACCGCAGGCGGCGCGATTCGCCGGGAAGGCTCGCCCGACAAGTCCAGCTGGCACCGTCTGACCATGGTACGCTAAGCGCAGTGCGCTTTATTTAACCACACGTCCAAAACGAGAGACGTGACCCTATCCCTATCGATCTGCAACAAATTTAACCATGCCCTCGATTTTCAGCTGTCCTAGGTCGTGCAGCCCCCGCGGCGGCGGGCGAGGCGGACACGGTGGCGCGCGGCCGACTAAACGAGTTCGACCAGCATTCGCGAAGCAATCGAAAAACTATGGGTCATCCTGCTACTTCCATGCCCCGGTGCCCCGGCGATTTCGACGCCATGTTGAAGATAGATCCGTTAGGGTAGGAGTCCCGTGGAGGCTGTACTGCAACTGAAAATGCCGGTTTGAGATCTGTTTGAAGGGTACGTTCCCCAAGAACTCCGCGATAATGGGAGCGAACGCACCTATGGTTCGGGCGCCGAGAAACGGGAAGGACAGGCTATGACGATACGCTGGGTTACGTTTGCAGCGTTCATGTCGGCGGCGGGGATCGCGGCGCCGACGCTGGCGCAGGAGGCACTGATCCTTGGCAACGAGGATTACGACAGGGGCGCGGACGTGACGCGCGGAGCGGCGGTGGTGGATGCGGCACGCGCGCTGGAGGAGGCCGGCGCCGACGTGGTGTCGGGTCGAGACGTCACCGCCGACCGGCAGCAGCAATTGCTGGCCGCGTTCGAGGACATGGTAGGCGGGAACGATCCGCGGCTCGCGGTCCTGTCGGGCAGGTTCGTCTCAGCGGGCTCGGAGACCTGGTTCCTGCCGGTCGACGCGCAGGCTACGTCGTTGACCTCGCTGCCGCGCGAGGCGATCCCGCTGTCGAGCGTGATGACGATGCTCGGCGGCGCATCCGGGCCGTCGCTTTTGGTCCTGGGGTCGGACGGCGCCAGCGGAGACGCGGGAATGGGTCCGTTCGTGACTGCCGGGATTGGAACGGTCGCGCCGTCGCGAGGCGTGACCGTCATTCGCGGTGCACCCCGCGATGTCTCGGGCTTCGTGCGCGATGTGCTGACGGTGCCGGGCGCGCGCATTGCCGACGGCATCGGGAGCCGGGGCCTGACTGTCCAAGGCGACCTCGCGGGCGCGACCTTCCTTTCGGACGGGACGTCGGCTGCGGCCCCCGTCACCGCCGTGCCTTCGCCGGACGATATCGCGTGGCGACTGGCACTGAATGGCAATACCATTGCGGGCTACGTCGACTATCTCGACCGCTATCCCCGGGGGCAGCACGCCTCCGATGCCCAGTCCCGGTTGGAGGCTCTGCGCGACACCCCCCGGTCGCGAGCGCGGGCGGCGGAGGACGACCTGGCCCTAGGCCGCGATGCGCGCCGGGCTGCGCAACGCGACCTGACCGTGCTGGGGTTCGATACCAACGGCGTGGATGGTATCTTTGGCGCCGGGTCTCGCCGGGCTATCACCCAGTGGCAATCGAGTGTCGGCCTACCGCAGACCGGCTATCTCGATGCGGTTCAGATTGATCGGCTCAGAACGGCTGCCGCCGCCGCCGCTCCCGCGCCGGTCGCACCGTCCACGTCTACGATCGAAGCGGGTGAGGTCGAAGCCTGGGCGCAGACCCGGCAGGTCGGGACGGCGAATGCCTATACGAGCTACCTCCAGAGCTACCCGAATGGCCCGAATGCTGAGGAGGCGCGCGCCCGGCTTGCCGCGCTGCAACGACCGCCGTCGGCCGAGGAACAGTTGAACGATCTTCTGGTGGACGGAATCAATGAGCTGCTGAAGAAGAGGTGATCGTAGGAGGTATCGGGTTGGCCATATTGGCGTGCGGTGTCTTGCGCTGCTGCCTGTTAGATCGGATCCCTACCGATCGGTCCGATGCTGCCTAACACGATCAACCAGATCTAGGAAGATTAGGAGCGCGGTGGTGTCATCGCAGACTGGGCAAAGGCCACGATGCGATTGCAGCCCTCAACGCCAATGCCGTCATACCCCAACGCGAAAACGCCAGATTGTGGAAGCTTGATGCGCCTGTATTCAAGGCACGAAACGAAGCCATCCTGGCCTCAACGTAATGGAGCCGTGACTTCGTGGCGTGACCAAGCGGAATATCACCGCCGACGCTGCTTTGAAATGAAATGGACTGTATGAAGCTACTCGATCGACACCCCTCAGCGCAGGATTTCGATCAATAGGTTACGGAGTTTCAATTCCGCGTTGCGTTCCTAGCCGACGCTACAGCCCTTGGCATCCCGGGTACCATCGTGGTCGTAGGATAAATGTTCGGGGTACAGGAATTTCCGTCGTAAGCCGATTTCGCCGGAGTTCTCATCGCTCGTATCCGCTCAATGGGATGGCTACGTCTGCTCGATATGGCCGTTTTGGGACTGCGGCGGATCTTGGTGGTTTCTTTTGCATTATGCTCCGCCGCGCGACACACTCGCGTCCATGAAGCGTGGCTTCGGAGGAACGAAGATGCCAGCGACCGTTGCGGCTGACACGATATTGCACAACGCGAAGATCTGGCGCGGCCATGACGACGGCATCTGCGCGGCGCTAGCGATATGGAAAGGCCGGGTCCTGGCCACCGGCACCAACGATGAGATTCTAGCGCTGAAGGGGCCGGGGACGAAGGTGATTAACCTCGCCGGCGCCTTCGCGACGCCCGGGCTGAACGATAATCATCTGCACCTGATGCCACTGGGGATCTCGATGGGCTGGGTCGATGCCAGTCCCGACGCGCATCCTACGCTGGCCTCGTTGCAGGCCGCGCTGCGCAAGCGGGCGGACGCTACGCCTGAGGGCGATTGGGTCATGGCGCGGGGCTACGATCAGGTGAAGCTCGACATCGGTCGACATCCCGACCGGTCCGAGCTCGATGCAGCGGTGCCGGACCGACCGGTGGTGTTGGTGCGCGCCTGCGGACACGTCACGCTGGGCAATTCCATGGCATTGGAGTTGGCGGGCGTGGACGAGGAAACAGCCGTGCCCGCGGGCGGCGTGATCGAGAAGGTCGACGGACGGCTCACGGGGCTTCTGGCCGAGAACGCGCAGTGCCTCCTGCGCAACGCGCCGCCTGCGCCCACGGTGGAGGAGTTGATCGCAGCTGCCGAGCGGGCCGGGCGCTACCTGCTAAGCCAGGGCATAACCTCGTGCATGGACGCGGCCGTGGGCATGGCGGGCGGTTTCGGGGAAATCCGGGCCTATCATGAGGCCAAGCGCACGGGCCGGCTGCCGGTGCGGGTGTGGCAAGTGCTGCTGGGGGATCCAGGGCGAAGCTCGATCGTTCAACAATGCTTCGACGCCGGCCTCGTCTCGGGTGTTGGCGACGATATGCTGCGCGTCGGCGCCGTCAAGATTTTCCTCGACGGCTCGACGGGGGGCAAGACTGCCTGGACGCGTGAGCCTTATCTGTGCGAGGGGGCGACGACCGGCGTGCAGATTTTGCCCACCAAGCAGCTCGACGAGTTGGTCCGTGAATACGTGGGGATGGGCTATCAGATGGCCTGCCACGCGATCGGCGACGCCGCGATCGATCAACTTATCACCGCCTACGAGGCGGTGAACGCGGCCTTCCCAGATACGAGGCACCGCCACCGGATTGAACATTGCGGCTACGGCGACGACGCGATGCACGCCCGGATGAAGGAGGCGAATATCTTGCCGGTTCCGCAGCAGGTGTTTCTCTACGATTTCGGCGACAGCTACGCCGCCGTTCTGGGGATGGACCGCGCGCGCTCGGCCTATCCATTGGCGACCTTCTTCGAGATGGGGTTCCACCCCTCGACCGGGTCGGACGCGCCTGTCTGCAAGCCCGATCCCTGGCCCAATATCTACACTATGCTGACGCGCAAGACCTGGAAGGGCACAGTCATGGACGAGGGTCAGCGCGTGAGCATCGCGCGCGCGCTTCAGGCCTATACCGAAAACAGCGCCTACAGCCAAAACGCGGAAGAGGTGAAGGGCCGGCTGATTCCTGGACAGCTTGCCGACATCGCCGTCTTCTCGCGCGACCTGCTGACAGCCGAGCCGGAGGATATTCTGCGCAACACCCATTGCACGATGACGCTACTGGGCGGGGAGATCGTGTTCGAAGCCGGCGGCTGAAGCCGGCATCCCAAGGCACCGACAAGGAGAGATACACGATGCTTATGCGATCCCTTACCCTGGCCGCGAGCCTGATGATCGGCACCGCTGCATTCGCACAGGAGCCGCAGCAGGGCGGCACGCTGAACTTCACCGCACCCTACGGCTCGACCTTCGGTACGCTCGACATCCAATCGTCGTCCACCGCGCAGGATGAGTTCCCGGCCAAGGCCATCCACCGCAGCCTCTATGACTGGAACTCCGAGACGGGTCAGCCTGAGCTGGAACTGGCCGAGAGCGTCGAGGCTTCTGACGACGGGCGCACGCATACCTACACGTTGCGCGAGGCGACCTTTCATGACGGCAAGCCGCTGACCAGCGACGACGTGATCTATTCCTACAAGCGCATGATCGACCCGGACAACGCTTTCCCGGGCGCGCGCTACTTCACGAACCTCGAGGGTGTCGACGCCTTCCAAGACGGCACGTCCGAGGACATTTCGGGGCTGAACAAGATCGACGACAGGACCTTCTCGATCACCTATGTGGGCGCGACCGAGCCGGGCTACGACCTGATGCGAGGCAACGCGGCAATTCTGCCAGAAGGCGATGACGACCGTGCGGACTTCCAGACCAATCCGGTGGGCCTCGGACCCTTCCGTTTCGTGGAGAACGTCCCCGGCAGCCGCATCGTCGTGGAGCGCTACGAGGATTTCTACGAGGACGGGCGGCCCTATCTCGACCGGGTGAACCTGGTGTTGCTGGGCGACGCCTCGGCGCGCGACGTGGCCTTCCGCAACGGGGAGATCGACGTCTCGATCCTAGGGCCGTCGCAATACGTGGCCTACCAGGCCGATCCGAACCTTGCCGACAACCTCCTAGAGGTGGCCGAGGTCTATACGCGTAACGTAGGCTTCAATCCGGAATTCGAACCTTTCTCGGACAAGCGGGTGCGTCAGGCCTTCAACCACGCGATCAACAGCGACCTCATCATCGAGCGGCTGGTCAAGGACAAGGCGTATCGAGCCACGGGCTTCCTGCCGATCTCCAGCCCCGCCTATGACGAGGACGCGCAGCCCTATGAATACGATCCCGAGAAGGCACGCGCGTTGCTGGCGGAAGCCGGTTACGAGGACGGGTTCGAGATGGAGCTGACCGCCACGCAGAACGAGAGTTGGGGTCTGACGATTGTTGAGGCGATCATCCCGATGCTGGCCGAGGTGGGCATCAGGGTGACGGCCGATCCAGTCGAGGGCTCGGTTCTGGGCGAGCGGGTGCCGGCCGGCGACTTCCAGTCCTTCATGTGGTCCAACGTCTCGGGCCCCGACCCGATGACCGTGATGGCGAGCTTCCGCTCCGACACCCCGACAAGCGCGGGCAACTATTGGCGCTTCTCCAGCGATGAGTTCGACACGCTCTACGACCAGGCCGTGCAGGAGGGCGATCCTGCCGCGCGAACCGAGCTTCTGCGCGAGATGAACAACATCATCCAGGATGAGGCGGCCATGTGGTTCTTCAACTACAACAAGGCGGTGATGGCCTATCAGCCTTGGGTCCACGGGCTGCAGGCCAACGCGACGGAGCTGGCGTTCCAGAATTACGAGGACATCTGGCTCGATGACGGCGCGCCCGATAACCGCCGCTAATCCTTTTTCCCGGCGGCGCGGGGCGCGCCGTCGGCCCCGCCCCGAGGGCCGCCAATGCTGCGCTTTACCATCCGCCGGATCCTGCAGATGATCCCCACCATCCTGGCGGTCGCGCTGCTGGTCTTCGTGATCTTCTCGGTCATCCCCGGCAGCTTTGCCTCCAGCCTCATGTCTGACGGGCGCGGCGGCGCGGATGCCGAAATGCTCGCGCGCATTAATGCCGAGTTCGGCCTCGACGAGCCGGTGCACAGCCGCTTCTTCGACTACGTCACAGGGCTAGCGCGGCTCGACTTGGGCACGTCCTTTCGCTTTCGCGAGCCGGTTACTGACGTGATCGGTGCACGTATCTGGGCCTCCCTGCAGCTCTCGGTCGCGGCCATGGTCTTCGCTATCGTGCTGGGCGTGCCACTGGGTTTCGTCGCGGCGCTGCGGCCGGGCAGCGTGCTCGACACGATCACCATGGTCTTCGCCGTCTCAGGATTGTCGATGCCGCAGTTCTGGCTGGGGCTACTATTGATGATGCTTTTCGCACTTCAACTGGGCTGGCTGCCCAGCTTCGGCTATGGCGGGGGGCAATGGCAGTACTTGATCTTGCCCGCGATTACGCTGGGCGTGACACCGCTGGCGCTGCTGGCACGCACGACGCGCGCGGGCGTGCTCGAGATCATGAACGAGGATTTCATTCGCACCGCCCATTCCAAGGGGATGAGCGACGCTCGCGTCATCCGCTGGCACCTGACGCGCAACGTAATGGTGCTGGTCGTAACCACCATTGGGCTGCAGTTCGGTTCGATGATGGGGCAGGCTGTGGTGATCGAGAAGCTCTTCGCGTGGCCGGGCATCGGCCTCCTACTCGTTGACAGCGTCGCGATCCGCGACGTGCCTGTGGTGCAGGGGACAATCTTGGTGATCGTGCTGTGGTTCCTTGTCATCAACACTTTGGTAGACATCATCTATGCCGCCATTGACCCGCGGATCAAACAGACGTGAGAGGCTTTAACTTCAACCTATGGGTGGGTGGCGGCCTGAGTGCGATGGTAATGATCGGTGCGGTCTTTGCGCCTTGGCTCACCGAGCTCGATCCCGTCTTCTCCGCCAATCTAATGAACGCGGAGCTGCCCCCTTCGGCCGAGTTCTGGTTCGGCACCGACGAGCAGGGACGCGACATCTTTACCCGTGTGCTCTACGGAGCGCAGATCTCGTTGACCGTGGGCATCGTGAGCCAGGTCATAAACACTGTCATCGGCCTGACGCTGGGCATCTCGGCGGCTTATTGGGGTGGCTGGTGGGACGATTTGGTCAACGGGCTGACCAACGTGATGCTGGCGATCCCCTCGCTCATTTTCGCGTTGGCGATCATGGCTATCCTGGGGCCTGGTCTGCCGTCTCTGTTGATCGCTCTGGGGCTGACCAACTGGTCTTGGACTTGCCGCATTGCGCGCTCCTCTACCCTCTCGCTCAAGAGCCAAGGCTACGTGCAAGCCGCACGTACGCTGGGCTACGGCGACGTGCGCATCATGGCGACGCAGCTCTTGCCCAACATGGTGGGACCGATCCTGGTGATCTCGACACTGGGCATCGGGGCGGCCGTGCTGGCCGAGGCGGCATTGTCCTTTCTCGGACTAGGCATTCGCCCGCCCTTTCCTAGCTGGGGCAGCATGTTGACCAACGCGCGCGAGCTCATCGCAATCGCGCCCTGGGCCACGATCTTTCCGGGCCTCGCGATCTTCGTCACCGTGCTGAGCTTCAATCTATTGGGCGACGGGCTGCGCGACCATCTCGACCCGCACATGCGGACGCGCGCGCCGTGACCCCGCTTCTGCAGATCGAGGATTTGCATGTGGGCATCCCCGCGCGTGGTGGTGCACTGGAGATCGTGCGCGACGTCGGCTTCTCGATCATGGAGGGCGAGGCGTTCGGCTTGGTGGGCGAGAGCGGATCGGGCAAGAGCCTCACCGCGCTCTCGATCATCCGCCTGCTGAAGCGGCCGCTGACAATCACCCAGGGGCGCATCTTGTTTCGCGGACAGGACCTGCGCACGCTGCCCGATCGCGCGATGCGCCGGCTGCGCGGGGACCGCATCGCGATGATTTTCCAGGAGCCAATGACAGCGCTCAACCCGCTTCGCACGGTGGGTCGCCAGATTGCCGAGATGTTTGTGCTGCACCAGGGCAAAAGCTGGGCCGAGGCACAGCGCCTGGCCGTGGACGCGCTTGCCGACGTCCAAGTGCCCAGCCCAGAGGAGCGCGTGCGCGCCTACCCGTTCCAGATGTCGGGCGGAATGCGGCAGCGAGTGATGATCGCCATCGCGCTGGCCTGCGATCCCGACCTGCTGATCGCCGACGAGCCTACTACCGCACTCGACGTCACGGTGCAGCATGAGGTGCTCGGGCTCATCTCCGAGCTTTGCTCGGCCCGTGGCACGGCGGTGCTACTCATCTCTCATGACCTTGGAGTGATCGCCAATATGTGCCAGCGCATTGGCGTGATGTATGCTGGCCGCCTGGTGGAGGAGCGCGACACCTACGACCTCTTTACCGATCCGCGCCATCCATACACGTGCGGGCTCTTGGGCGCGCTTCCACGGCTGGGCTCTCGCTTTGGCGCGCAGGGACGCCAGCGACTGGTGGACATCGACGGACTGATCGCGGATCGCGACGCATTGCTGAAGGAGTTCTACTCCGAGCCTCGCCACCCCTTACGCGATCCCCGCACACGGGCGAAAGCGGCATTGGAGGCGGAGCGATGACATGTGCGGAGGCTGAGGCGCTTCTCGACATCCGCGACCTGCACGTCGCGTTTCCCGTCGGCGGGCAGTTCTTCGGGCGCAACCGCCGTATGCTGCACGCGGTGGCCGGTGTAGACCTGGCGCTCGCACGGGGCGAGTGCCTGTCGATCGTAGGCGAATCGGGTTGCGGCAAGTCCACCACCGCGCTGGCTGTGATGGGTCTGCAGGAGCCGACATCGGGTGACATCCTCTTCGAGGGTCGCTCGATCACCGGCCCCGATGCGCCGGGGCGCATGGAGCGCGCGCGCATCGCGCAGATGGTGTTCCAAGACCCCTACGCCTCGCTCAACCCACGGCAGACGGTGCACGCATCGCTTGCCGCTCCCTTGCGCTTGCACGGCACGATCGCGCGGTCCGAAATCGACGATCGGGTGGCCGACATCCTCGCTAAGGTTGGCCTCGCGCCTGAGCATGGTGCGCGCCTGCCGCACGAATTCTCAGGCGGGCAGCGTCAGCGCATTGGCATCGCGCGCGCGCTGATCCTCGAGCCGCGCATCCTGATGCTGGATGAGCCGGTCTCCGCGCTCGACGTCAGCGTTCGCGCGCAGGTAATCAACTTACTCTTGGACCTGCAGGAGGATATGGCCTTGTCTTTCGTCATGATCTCCCACGACCTCGGCGTAGTCGAGCATATGAGCGACCGCGTCGCGGTGATGTATTACGGCCAGATCGTGGAGCTGGGCCCGTGGGACGCGATCTTCGCGCGGCCGACGCATCCCTACACCCGCAAGCTGATCTCCACGATCCCCGATCCCGACGCGGTGCTGCATCCCCTGCGCGTCACTGCCGTGTCCCGCGCGCCCGGGCCGCCCGAGGGCCACCGCTTCCACCCGGCTAGCGTGGAGCGGCCGGACGTCCATGCGCGGCCCGAACCCTCGACTCTGATCGAGGTTAGCCCGGACCATCTAGTGCGCTGCCAGAGCGCAATATGACAGGGAAGACGGCATGAAGACGATTGCGGTTCTGGGCCTAGGCAAGGTCGGCACCTTGGCCTCCGAGTTGCTGCACCGATCGGGCTTCGACGTGACGGGTATTGACATGCGTACACCCGAAGGCGGCCTGCCGTTCGCCGTCGAGACGCTCGATCTGACCGACGCTGCTCCCGTGGCCGTCGCCTTTGCACGTCACGATGCGGTGCTGTCCTGCCTACCTTTTGCGCTGAACGCGCGGCTGGCGCGTATCGCGCATGATGCCGGCATCCATTATTTCGACCTAACGGAAGATGTGCCGACTACCAAAGCGATCATTGCCATGGCTGCCACGTCGAAGGGGCTGATGGCGCCGCAATGCGGTCTTGCGCCGGGCTTCGTTGGCATCGTGGGCGCCGACCTGATCGGCGCGCTCGATGCCTGCCGCAGTTGCCGGATGCGGGTGGGCGCGCTGCCGCAGAATCCGACTGGGCTGATGGGTTACGCCTTTAATTGGTCGCCTGAGGGCGTCGTAAACGAATACCTGAACGACTGCGAGGTTATCGAGGAGGGTGAAATCAAGCGGATCTCGGCCATGGAATGGCTCGAGCACGTCTATATCGATGGCGTCCGACTAGAGGCGTTTACGACGTCGGGCGGGCTTGGCACGATGTGCGAGACCTATCTCGGCCGGGTCGAGAACCTCGACTACAAAACCATGCGTTATCCCGGTCATGCCGCGCAGATGAATTTTTTCTTCCACGAGCTTTTGATGCGCGAGCGCCGACAGGAGGCGGGCGAGATCCTCGTAAACGCAAAGCCACCGGTGCAGGACGACGTTGTCTATGTTCATGTCGCGGTCGAGGGCATGCGCGCGGGTCAGCTGGAGCGGCATGAGTTCGTCCACGGCTACCGCCCCGTCGAGGTTGCCGGCCGCAGGCGCACAGCGATCGCCTGGACCACCGCCGCCTCGGTCGTTGCGGTGATCGAGATGGTGCGCGAGGGTTCGTTGCCCGCTCGCGGTTTCCTTCGGCAGGAGGACATTCCATTGGCGAGGTTCCTAGAGACGCCCACTGGCAGGCTCTACGCCCGCTAGAGACTCGAACGGGCAGCCTGACCCGCCGGTACATTGCCTGCCTCATCCGACGGCGCCGGTGTTCGTGAAGGTGTTGGCTCTGATGCAGACACGGTCGAAGCCTTGCGCGATGGCATTCATGGAGAGTGGCGGAGAGTGCATCGAGATCTTTGGAAAGATTGGCGCGGAGATGCAGAGAAGTCTCTTGGGCTAGGTAATGTTCCGTCTAGATCCCGAAGTGCATCGCAAATCGGCACTCGCAGCCGAGCTGTCAGGCAAGAGGCTGAATCCTTAGACCGAAAAAGTTTTGGGTTGCGCGGTAAGGTAGGAGGCTTTGCCGTTGCACGACGCCAACCTTCCTGCGATCGCACCTTGTGCGAGACGCTGCACTATACCGGATACCGGCCCAGGATTCAATCTCGCCTGCGAGTACGTCGCTGAAGGTAGGCCTAGACCCTTATGGAACCGATAACCGGGCCGAAAGCGGACAGCGTCGTTGCAGCACTGAAATCCGAAAAGCGGAACTTGCTGAATGTGGACAATACGGCGGACAAAAGTGGCTTTCGCTGCGCTGCCCGCTGCTGTGGCGGCGGTGTGTTGAGAGACAGCAGCGTCGCCACGAGAAGCGGCACAAGACCACTGCGGATGCCGATGCGCGAGACGCGACCGACGATCTCGACAGGAGAAAGGGGCCTCACTCGCGACAGCTTCCCGTGTATCGTCCGGACGTAGTCGGCAGATCTGACCAACATCCTAGAAATCATATCGCATACCGACCGATACGGATGTAAGAATGTCGCGCTTGACAATCGGACTGTCAGTGACTCTTTTCGGCAGGAAGGTTGTTTCCAGGCCGACCAACAACGAAGCATGGTCGGTGACGGCATAACTTGCGTGGAGGCCGATCGAAGGGATCACCGAAGCCCCGACTCGATACGCCGCAAGCGATCCGTCCGCCTCGGACGCGAATACCCCATAGCTGTAGGTTGCGAGATCTGCGTCCATCCATGTGGCGACCGCCCTCGCGCCGATCCGGAAGCGATCGGACACGCTGTATCCTGTCGAGAGCCACGCATTCACCGCCGTCCCGCCATGCGTGTCCGAGATGTCGTGAAGGACCTCGATCTCGGCCCCGGAATTGCCGGAGGCGAAGCGCGCGGACAGGCCCGCTTCTATGGCGATGTCCCGTTCGAGCTTTTCGAGACCGGCGACGTCGCTGGGATCCGCAGCAAACAATCGCGGTGCCAGCCGGGCCGCGATCGTGAGGCCCCCCCGCTCGACGACATCGAAGGTGAGACCCGAGAACCCGAGACTGAGCCGGGCACCTTCGATCGAGAAATCGGGGAAGACGGCGGAGTCAGTGTGGTCCTTGTCGAAGGGGGACTGGCCTGCGCCCCCAAGGATGCCGACGGAGTAGCGCAGGCCCTCGGCGTGCGCTTCGCCCGGCTGGGAGAGCATGCCGAGGGCGAGAACGCAGAGGGCGGCCAGCAGGGGCGGCGCCCGTCGCGAGGGCGCCGCGCGTCCCTTCCGCAGGCGCCGGATCACCCATTCGCCCGCCGCGATGCTGCCGATCCAGGAAGCGAAGAAGATAAGGTCGCTGCCGAGGCCGGTCGGGGGCTCTCCTGTCAGCAGGTAGATCGGAAAAAGCACGATGCCGGACGCGGTTGTCCCCACGCCGATTGCATAGGCGCGGATCATCCAGTCCCGGTGGCGCCCCGCGTCGCGGGCGATCGCGGCGCGGACGCCGATCCAGAGGGCGGTGCCGAGGCCGAAGCCCGACGCCAGCCGCGCGATGTCCACAAGCGGGGTGGACCCGCCCTGAAGCATCCACAGAAGTCGCAGGCCCGACAGCACCAGCACCGCGCCCGAGACCACGAAGACCCGCCCGGCGAGCCGGTGCAGCCGGCCCCGGCGCCCCGCGATCGCCCGCCCGAACTGGAATGGCCCGAGCACGCAGAATAGAGCACCGGCGAGCACATGGCCGAAATGCGCGACCGGCATCGCGACGTAGTAGAGCGCATCCTGCGGCAGGGTGCCCGTGGGGATTTGATAGAGCCGCACGGTGGCGATCGTGAGCGGGATGGCCGTCAGAAGCAGCAGCAGGGCGGACACGGAAAGGGCATTTACAGATCGGCGACTCATGTTGAAATCCTGATTTGACGGTTGGTTGCAGTTCAATCCTCGGGTGGTTCGCCGTAGCCGAAGACCTCTTCGAGGTGTTCGTTGAAAGCGCGCGCGATCTGGACGGCAGGCTCGAGCGTGGGCGAATACCCGGCGTTCTCGATCGCGACGATGGTCTGGCGGATGACGCCGACCGCATGGGCCAAGCTGCGCTACGTCATCTGGTCCGAGTCAAAGTTTTGCCGGCGGATCGAGTTCGAGATGATCATGGTGCCGGACCGGTCGGCGATGAAGGCGGTGACGGCCGCCGCGTCGATCGCGTCCGTACGTAGACGAGGGCGAGGGTCTGAACCGTGTCGGCAGTCTCCTTCCGGCGGAGCTGGCGCTCAGCGCCGGAAGAAGCGCCAGCGGGCTCGGCGCCTGTCGCGCGCCACATCACCCTCCCTGAGGCCGACATCGCCCCAGAGGTGGCGCGGGATTTCCACGCAGGTTGGCGCCCGGCGCGCGGACCACCCTGTGAGGGTCACGTACAGGCCCGTCAGGCAATGGTGATCGTCTCTCACGGTATTCTCCTAACCCACGACCCGGTGGCCGCGGCCACGCAGGCATTCCTTCACGATGGCCTCGCGGCAGTCCGAGGCCTCGGACGCGCCGACCACGGCCCCGACCAACGCGCCGACGGCCGCGCCGCCCAGGGCGTGGTCGCCATCTTCTGCCGCACCGAGCAGACCGCCCATCCCGGCGCCGGTCAGGGCCGCGACGCCGATCTCCCGGTCGAACTGGTGCTGGTTGCGGGCCAGTGTTCGGCAGGCCGGCAGGTCGCTCTGGAATGCGGGCGAGGGGGCGCCGTCGAGGATCCGCTCGACATCGGCACCGTCCGTGGCGCACGCGCCGAGCAGCGTCGCGAACGAGATGGTTGCAGCCATGCCGGGCCCAAGCGGTTTCATGTATGGTCGCCTTCGACTGGAGATGATGTCGAGGAGCGCTTACGCCGACCTGCCGCGCCGCGGCATGACCGCGGGTTCCAAGATATTGACCCTGTGCGCCAACCGGCCCGGTCAGGCGGTCGCGAGCCAGGCGGTGGGGCTTACCCCCGTCCAGCGGCGGAAGGCGCGCACGAACGAGGACGCCTCCGAGAACCCCAGAAGGTACGCCGTCTCACCCACCGAGACCTTGCGCGCGGCGAGATAATCCAGCGCCATCCGCCGGCGCAGATCGTCGTGGACCTCGGCGAAGGTGACGTCCTCTTCCTTGAGACGGCGGTAGAGCGTCTGGCGGCTCATGCCCAGGTCCCGCGCCACAGCGTCCATCGTGAGCGCACCCTCGTGCAGGTCTGGCAGAATCCGTGCCTCGACGGCCGCACGCGCCGTGTTCGCGCTGGAGAGATCGGCCATCAGCGCGTCGGCGTGGCGGGTGAAGACACCGAAGACGTAGTCCCGTCCGGGGTCGAACTTGGCTTCCAGCCAGATCGGATCGATCCGCAGCGCGTTGCGTGCGGCCCCAAAGCGGACCGGCACGCGGAAGAGCTCCGGGTAGCGGTTCGCATGGGGCGGCGGCGGATATGTGACCTCCAGCGCCACCTCGAACGGATGCTCGGGCACCGAGCGGCGAAACTCGGAGATGAAGCGCGCGAAGGACGCCTCGGTGTTGAGCCAGAAGCCATCGGCCGGACGGTGGTCGATCAGCCAGATCGCCGCGCCCTCGCGCGCCAGCTCGAACCGGTCCCGGCCGCCGAGGATGGGTACATCCGCCATCAGGCGGACATAGCGGTTCAACTGCGCGATGCTGTGCGGGAACGACGTCGAGGAATGCACGATCTGGCCTACGATCGAAACCGTCTCTAGCCGCGTGTCCAGGGTGTGGCGCAGCAGAAGGGACGTATCCCCGGCGGCGGTGATCGCCGCGCCGATGAGGCGCTGATAGTTCTCGACTGCGATCCGATTGTCCTGATCCGCGAGGTCGCCCTCAACCAGACCCGCCTGCCGAAGCAACCTGCCTCGCGGCGCCCCCTCGGCGCAGGCATAGTCGAGCAATGCCGCCGCGAAGCCGGCGGCCATGGTGGGTTGGGATATTGCGGAACCTACAGCCATGAAGCGATCACGTTAGGTCGTGTTGACCGGTCGCGCGAGCCCAAAGTCGCGTCGCGAGGCAGGGCCGTAGCATGTCTGCCTGGCTTTGCGTGACGTCGTCTTTGATCGACAAGCCCCAAAGACGCGGTGATCAGGCGGTCCCTGCTGCGGTGACGGCTCCCGGCGCGCTTGCGGCCTCGACAATGGCGGGGGCCTCGCGGATCAGCGCCGGATCGTTCAGCGTTTGTGCTGTGAAGGGGGCAAAGTCCTGCGCCGGGTGCGGTTCGCCGCAAAGATCAGATTGCTCATATCGTGGGCCCATATGGGCAGGCTCTCGGACGGGCCCTCGTCTATGTCCGAGCCGCGCACGAGGGTCCCGTCGCCGGAGAGGCCGAAGATGTGGCGGCAGGCCTCCGTCTGGTCGTCGAGGTCGACGAGACGTAGCCAATCCGGCAGCGTGGTGCCGCACCGAACGATGGCTCGGATCCCCGGTCGAAGATGTCGAGGACGTCGCGGCTGATGTGGCAGCCGCAGGAGAAGACGAGGCGCGCGCGCGTTCAGCATGGTCAAGCATCGCTTGCACCGTGCCGGTGGCGTATGTCGCGGAGCGCCGCGGACGAGCCGTTCCGCGATACAGCAGGCTGTATTTGATGAGCGACCTCGGCGTAAAACGCTCTTGAATGCCGGCGCGACGCGGTTGACGCTGACGTTTTCCAGATGATCGTCGACCTGCCGCGAGACGCCTCCGACTGGCCACGCCTTCTGCGGCATCACGATCAGACCCAGGTCGGACACGGTGACCGTGGCGGGGATGCCGACGCCTGTGGCGGCGGACAGCGCATGGATAAACGGGGATCTCAGCGGTCATCTACGGCGCCGTAGCAAAGACGATGATGGCTTGGTCAATGCGCTTCGCGAGGGGCCGGAAGTGGACCTGCACAGCGGGGCAGCGTAGAACAAAAAGCGGACACAGCCGAACGCACATTATGCAGAACGAAGCGGACTATCGCTACACATCCCACGATCAACAGAGCTATCTCGCACCTTGTCCCATCAGGATCTAGACTCGCCCCTTCCCATGTCGCAGAAGCCCCAACTGAATCTTATGCAACGCCAACCCGGCCGTCTCACATCGGGGCACCCCGCGGGTACGGCCATGACGCGCCGGCGAGCGATCCCTTAGTAGCAGTTGCAACGCATGGCGAGCTGGCCGACGGTCCCGGGCATGCCATCTGACGCCGACATCCCTTTTGCGAAGCTACCAGCTCCCGCGCGTCGGCACATGTATCTCTTCCAGGGACACCAGTTCCTCGACCGTTTTGCCATGGGGGTGATCGTGGCCGTGACGGCCCTTGCCCTGCACGGACGGGGCTTGGGCGTCGGCGAGATCGGAGCGCTCTTCGCCGTCTACGCCGCCGTGACCATGACGGCCGAGTTGCCCTTCGGCGGGCTGGCCGATGGGGTAGGGCGCAAGCCGATCTTTCTGATCGCGACGGTGGCGAGCCTCATGGCTTCCGTCGTCTTCATCCTGTCCGGCGCGTTCTGGCCGCTCGCCGCGTCGTTCGGATTGGTCGGCCTCGGGCGCGCATTGCGGTCGGGAACGCTGGACGCCTGGTATGTGGAAGGACTGCATGCGCACGCGCCCGGCGTCGAAATCCAGCCCCTCCTCGCCCGCGCGCAGACGGCGAACTTCGCGGGGCTGGGACTGGGGGCGATCGTGGGTGGGTTCCTGCCCGGCCTCGTCGTGGGAAACGACCCATCGGACCCGCTGATCGGCCGGACGGTCTACGACGTGTCCTATGCGGCGGGGCTCGCGCTGACGGTCGTCGTGTTCGCCTATACGGTCCTTCTGATCCGGGAACCGGCCCGCGCCCTGAACGGGGCGGTCGTACTGCGCGAGGTACGCGCCGTGCCGAGCACGATCCGCGACGGTGCGCAGCTCGCGGTCTCGGACCGGACGCTCCTCCTGCTCCTGACAATCCTCGCGCTCATGCTCTTCGCCACCAATCCGGTCGAGGTGCTTTGGCCCACCGTGGTGCAGGGCATGCTCGATCCCGAACGCGCTGCCGCCATGGTGGGGCTTTTGACGGCAGGGTATTTCCTGGCGATCGCCGTGGGGGCAAGTCTCGCCGGTCGGGTGGGCCGTCTCTTCGGGCGCCGTCATGCGGTGACGCTCGCGGCAGTGCTTGGAGCGCTCATCTTCTGCCAGATCGCATTGGCCTGGCAGGGAACGCTCGCCGGCTTCATCGGAGCGTTCCTCCTTTTCTCCGTCGTGCTGGGACTGTCGGAATCGCCCGCCGCAAGTATCCTGCATGCCCAAGTGCCGGAAAATCGCCGCTCCACGATCCTCTCGGTCCAGTCTCTTCTCAAGCAGCTGGGTGCGATGGTGGGCCTGCTTATCTTAGGCTGGATCGGCGAGACGGAAGGTGTAGGCACCGCGTGGATCGCAGGGACGGTCGGCCTCGGGGCAGCCGCAGCTCTCGCGATCCTGTTGGCTAGACAGGCGAGGAGCTAGTGTCGGCCTGGGCACCCACTCCCAGATGTCCGCCGTGGAACCGTTCTCCAACTATGACCTGCCGGAAAACTGTCGACAGAAATAATCCCACAGGACGGTATCGAGGGGCCGGAAGCGGTCGACTAGGAGCCAACGAACCACTATCAAAAGCAGTCACACTTCGACATCCGAAGTTCGGACGCACCTGACCCCAGCAACATATCTGCGCCCCCGCATCATCGGCGGATGCCCTTGTAATTACCCCCAAGTTGGATGCCGCTGTCTCCGATCCTGCGGCGGTCCCGGGCCGACGATCGACACAGGGTTTACTCCAGCAGCACGCGGGCGATGCGGTTGCGGACCTCCGGGTCCTCTTCTGTCAACGCAGCCATCAGGGCAGAGAGCCGCGCCCGGCTGCCGTGCAACTGGTCGAGCAGATTCATAACGATCACCAATGCGTCCTCGTTCAGCTCCATGTCATCCGACAACTCGCAAAGCAGAGTAACGCGCCGCAAGTCGATCTCGCGAAAACGGAGGCCGGAGTCGGTCTCCAGGGGCTGCACGATCCGCAGATGCACGTAGTGAAGCAGCCGGTTGCGGGTCAAGGGCGCGATGGCTTCGATGAGGTCGGTGTCGGTGTACAGGTCCGTCATGTCCGGCCTCCGCGCGGCTCGTATCCGTGTGTCTCGCGCCAGCTCTCCATGAAGCCGCGCAGGTCGTCGTCGATCTTCGGCGGCAGAACGATGCGCAGTTCGATCAGATGATCGCCCCGGTCTCCGCTGCGCGCCTTGACCCCACGCCCACGCAATCGCAGGACGCGACCCGAACTGGCCCCCACGGGAACGGTGACGCGCACCTCGCCGTCGATGGTGGGGGCGGAGACCTTGCCTCCGAGAACGGCCTCGTCGATCGAGACGTCGAGCCGGGTCCGTATGTCGTTCCCCTCGCGCGTGAAGACGGAATCGTCCGCGACCGACAGCGTGACATAGGCATCGCCCGGCGCTCCGCCGCCATGACCCGGCCCGCCCTTGCCGCGCAGGCGCAGGGTCAGCCCGTCGGTTGCGCCTTCGGGAATGACGACGGCAAGATTGCCGCCTTCGGGCAGCGTGATCTGTGTCTTTGCCCCCCGGACGGCGTCGAGGAATGGTACCTGCAATGTATAGCGGCGGTCTTGTCCCGGCATGTCGAACCGCGCCCTGCCGCCACCGAACGGGTCGTCGCCGCCCCCCTGCCGCGCCCGCGCGAACGCCGCGAAGATGTCCTCGGGGTCGAAATCCCCGGAAACGCGACCGTTCGGTCCGGCCCCGTCGAACCCCGGCCTGTCGAACCCAGCCCGGCTGTAGCTGTCCTGCGGTCCGCCCGCCGTATCGCGGTAATACCCGCGCGGCGCGCGTTCGGCACCATCGGCGTCGATCTCGCCCCGGTCGTAGCGTGCGCGGGTCTCGGCGTCCTTCAGCAGGTCGTAGGCCGCTGCGGCGCCCTTGAACCGGGCCTCCGCGACAGGGTCGTCGGGGTTGAGGTCGGGATGCGCCGTGCGGGCGATCTTGCGATACGCCTTCTTGATCGCGGCGGCGTCCGCGGTCTTCTCCACACCGAGAGCGGCATAGGGATCGTCGGCCATGGTCGTCATCCGATCGGAGTTTTTAGTTCGTGGTTCGATCCGAACTTACGTTCCATATCCGGTTCGGCCAATCCCCGGAATGGCCGGAACGGCGGGAGCCGTACGCTTCGGGGCATCTGCGGGGCCATGATGCGAGAGCATCGAAACGTCTGCTCCGTCCCTCCCCCAAGGCTCAGATTCCTCCGTCGGCCTCAAGGCCCGGGCCAGCCATCCTGACGGTAGGCACTCTCCCAGAACATCCATTCGTGCCAGGACGAGCGCGCGAAGGCTGCGCGCATGGCGGTGCGGGTCGCGTCGTCCGCCGTGTCCGCCAAACAGTCGGTGAGTGTCAGCATATTCCGGACCGATGCCTCGAACGGCTCGCTGGCATAGGTGTCGATCCAAGCGCGGTAGGGGTGATCGGGCGCGGCTTTCGCATGGATCGCAGCCCCGACGCGATGGTAGATCCAGAAGCACGGCAGGAGGGCTGCGACGGCGACCGGGAAGGGGTCGACCGCGGCCGACCGGATCAGGAAGTCGACGTAATGATCGCAACTGCGCGAGGGAGGCGTGGCCGCGAGACTCTCCGCGCTGACGCCGTAGAACACCATGTAGTCCTCGTGCAATTGACGCTCGACCGCGATGGCCCCGGCGGCGGACCCGGCGAGCTGCGCGATTGCCTCGCAGTCGGACGCCCGCGCGCCTGCCAGCGCCAGCGCCCGTGCGAAGCCTTCGAGGTAATGCGCGTCCTGGATGATGTAGGTGCGGAAGATTTCCGGCGGCAGCGTCCCGGCGGCCAGCTCCGCATTGAAGGGCATGGTCGCGATCTTCTCCTGCAACGCGGCGGTCTCGTTCCACAGAATTTCGGTGAAGGTCATGGGCGCGTCTCCCGCAGGGCGTGGAAATGGTCGACGGGGCCGTGCCCGCTGCCGACGGTCAGGGTGTCGGCGGCGGCGATGGCAGCGGCGACGTAGGCTTTTGCGCGCCCGGCGGCTTCTCGCGCTGGATGCCCCGCGCCCATCCACGCGGCCAGCGCCGAGGAGAGCGTGCAGCCGGTCCCATGGGTATTGCGAGTAGGCGTTCGGGGAGCGGTCAGCTCCAACACGGCGCCGGGGGACACGAGCAGATCGGTCGCGTCCTCGCTCGCAAGGTGCCCACCCTTGATCAGCACGGCCCCGCAGCCCAGCCCGAGCAGCGCCGCGCCCTGCGCGCGCATCTCATCGAGGTTCCGCGCCTCGGCCACCCCGAGGAGATCGGCCGCCTCCGGGAGGTTCGGCGTCAGGACGGCGGCGCGTGGCAGCAGCAAGTCGCGGAGCGCCGCCACGGCATCGGCCGCCAGCAGGCGGCCGCCGCCCTTGGCGACCATCACCGGGTCCAGCACCATGGGCGCGTCGAGGCCCGCCAGCGCCTCGGCGACGGCGGCGATGGTGGCCGCATCGCCGAGCATTCCGATCTTGACGGCGTCGATGCGGATATCGTCGCGTAGGGCGGCGATCTGGTCCGCGATCATGTCGGGGTCGACCATCCGGACGGACCGGACGCCGCGCGTGTTTTGCGCGGTCAGGCCGGTGATCGCGGCCATCGCATAGCCGCCGTTGGCGGAAATCGCCTTGATATCGGCCTGGATGCCGGCACCGCCCGACGGGTCCGACCCGGCGATGGACAGAATGTTGGGGATCATGTCTCGCTCCAGCGATCAACAAGGAGGCGCGCGGCCGCCTGCGGGTCCGTCGCGCGGGAGATTGCGGAGACGACGGCAATGCCTACGCAACCTGTGGTCCGGATGGATGCGACGTCGGCTGCGGCCAACCCTCCGATGGCCATGCACGGAAGGTCCGCCGCCGCCACGATGCGCGTCAGACCGTCGAATCCGATGGGTGTTGCGTGATCGGATTTGGATGCAGTGGCCCGCACCGGGCCAACGCCAAGATAGGTGACGCATCCGCGCGGGATCGCCCTCAACTGGACCTCGGCCTCGACCGAAAGCCCCAGCACCATGTCCGGCCCGATCCTGGCGCGGATCACAGCGGGGTCGCCATCGGACTGGCCCACGTGCAGGCCGGTCACGGCGATGGTCCGCGCGACCTCGACGCGGTCGTTCACGATCAGACCGACCCCGAGCGGTGCGAGCCGGTCGATGAGCGCACGGGCAAGACCCGCAAAGGCAGCATCGTCGAGCCCCTTGTGGCGCAACTGCACCCAGCCCGCGCCGCCGCGCGCCGCACGCTCGACCTGATCGGGGATCGGCAGGGGCGCGCCTGCATCCGTGACGAAGCACAGGCGCGGGATCATGCGGGCGCGATCCGCGCCATCGCGTCCAGATCGTCCCCCGTCATCGCGTACAGCGCGTCGAGAAACGCCACCTGAAAGCTGCCCGGTCCCTTTGCCGTGCGCGCGGCGACCTCACCGGCCGCGCCGAAGTAGGCGAGCGCAGCCGTGGTCGCCTCGAAAGGTTCCGTATTCGCGGCGAAGGCGGTGATTACGCCCGTCAGCGAGCATCCCAATGCGGTGACGCGCGTCATCATCGGGTGGCCGCCCGTCACATGAACGGCCTGCGTCCCGTCTGTCACATAGTCCACCGCGCCCGTGACCGCGACGGTCGCGCCGCTCTGCACGGCAAGGTCGCGCGCCGCCGCCTCCGCCGCCGCCACCGGATCGGCCGCATCCGCGCCCCGGCCTTGCGCCGCGGCCCCCGACAGCGCCAGGATCTCGGAGGCATTGCCCCGGATCACGGTCGGCCGCAGCGCCAGAAGCCGTGCCCCCGCCCTGCGGCGAAGGGATGTCGCGCCGACGGCGACGGGGTCCAGCACCCACGGCTTGCCAAGGGCCACGGCCGCCTCGACGGCCAGGACCATGCAGTCCTCCCATTCGTCGTCCAGCGTGCCGATGTTGATCGACAGCGCATCGGCCAGACCGGCGAACTCCGCCGCCTCGCCGCGCGCATGGGCCATGGCGGGCGAAGCCCCGGCCGCCAGAAGGATATTCGCCATGACGTTCATCGCGACGTAGTTGGTGATGTTCTGCACGAGCGGCGCAGCCGTCCGCATTGCTGCAAGGTGATGTGAAACATTGGTCATCTGCATCCCTTCCTTCATGGCGGGGGATGCGGAACGTTCGCCTCGACGTGAGGCTCCGTATGCAACTTCCTCCGCCGGTATGAGCCGGTTCAGGTTCGAAGGGTGCTTCTCAATCCGGCGACCGCCGGATGCCCCTGTCACGAGGCAAGCGTTCCCACAGGACCGGCGGGGTGTCAAACGCACCGATCCTCCGGGAAGGTCGGAACTGCGGGAGATCTGGAGAGGGCTGCGAAGGCCTGCCTTTGAAGAATGTTCCCCGCGCCTCGCATCGTCTGGCCCCACCTCCGGACGGTCTCATTCCGGAGCCAGCGGATCGCTTCGGCAGAACATCGCGGTCGCAGCGACGGTAGGCAACGTGAAGAGCAAGAAGGGCCGGAAGCCGACATCGGCTGTTGTGCTTTACGTATACGATAGCGGACCTGGTCGAATGGAAGGACCGCGCGAATCCCTTACCTTCGGAAACAAGGTGAGAAACGACCTTTTCGAGGAGCCGTTCACAAATGGTGCCATCAGCCGACCCGTGCGGAAGAAGTTCGGTCCGCGTCTTCTTCCGCCATTTGCTTGATATATTCGCGGAGAAGCCGGACCCGCTCGGGCCGAAAACTCTCGTCGGTCAGCTCCACTAAGTCCATCCGTTCGACGCGGAATTTTCGAAAATTCTCCCGCAGGCAGCACCAAGCAAGAAGTCCTTTGCCTTTGTTGAGATAAACGATGGCAAGTGGATAGATTTGTCTCTGTGACAGCGCCCCGTCCGCGTCCCGGTATCGCAGGTCGATGGCGCGCTCTTCCCAGCACGCGGTTCTCAGACCTGAAATGTCCACCGCATCTTCCGCAGGCTTCTCATAGCGGTAGACCATATGTCTGGCATGCAGGATTTGACGTTGCAGACGTTCGGGCAGCGTGGCCGCGATCTTGGCCAGGGCTCTATCAGCCGCCTGCGCCAGTTGCGCATCGCCCCGTTGCCGCACGTCGCTGAGGCCGGTGACCAGCGCCTCCATCTCGATCCGGTCGACGGTCTGGGGTGGCAGGGCAGGGTCTTCGGTCAGGGTGTAGCCGAGCCCAGGCGAGCCGTCGATCAGAGCACCACCCGCCCGCAGGCTTTCGATATCGCGGTAAAGCGTGCGTTCGGAAACTTCGGTTTCAGCCGCCAGACGCGCCGCCGTCACGGGCTTGGGCAGGACGCGCAAGGCATTCAACAGACGGAACAGGCGTTCGGGGCGGCTGATGATTTCCTGACGGGAACTGACAGTATGCCCCGTCTATACCGAAAGGCAGATCGAAACCAAAGAAAGAGGTCAACGCCATGCTTACCCTGTATCACTGTCCCCGTAGCCGTTCGTCCCGCATCGTCCGTCTGATCGACGAACTGGGTGTCCGGGACGAGATCGACGTTCGCATTGTCGATGTCACCCATAATGACGGATCGGGCGGACGCGACCCGAAGAACCCGCATCCCGAAGGCAAGGTGCCGCTGCTGATCCATGATGATGTCGAAATCTAGGAGTCGAACGCGATCATTCTCTACCTGACGGATCTCTTCCCCGCCGCGGGAATAGGCCCGGTCGCGGGCGATCCGCAGCGGGGCTGCTACCTGAGTTGGCTCGCTTGATATGGCAACGTGGTCGAACCGGTCATGGTGATCGGGGCCGCGCAGGGGTCGCACCCGGTTTTCGACACGACCTTTCGGGGAATGCCGGAAATGGTGGCACGATTGGCCGCTGCGCTGGAAGACGCCCCTTTCCTGATGGGCGAGGCGTTCACGGCGGCCGATCTGCTGCTGGTGTCACCCTTCACGTGGTTCCCCGAGGCAACACCCGATCACCCGGCGATCAAAGACTGGATCGCGCGATGCGAGGCCCGGGCATCGGCGCAGAGGACAGCGGCCTTCGATGAGACGCAACTGAAGCAGAAGAGCGCTGCCTGAACGTAGCGGCGATGGCGGCGGCAGTATCCCTGCTGCCGCATGTCAGCTCTCTGTAGTGCGAGCCTCGAATACGGCCCGTTGCGCAGCAAAGGCCCGCTTGAAAGCGGGGCGAGCTTCGCCTCTATTCACATAGGCCGACAGGTTGGCGTGGCGTTTCAGTAGCGGCGTATCGTTCAATCTGCGCAGCACACCGATCATGGCCAGGTCCCCCGCGCTGAACTCTCCATCGAGCCAGTCTCCATCGCCAAGCCAGTCTGAGAGCTGGCGCAGCCGATGCTCGATACGTTCATCCATCATAGGAAGGCGCATGCTATGCCAGTCCTTGTAATGTTCTAGAAAACCGGCGGTTTCGCGTTCGAGGATCGGCGGCTCTACAGTCGTCTGCGCTGCAAACATCCACGCGATTGCCCTGGCTCGCGACTCTTCGTCGTCAGATATCAGACCCAGAAAGCGCACCGCGATATGGAGCACGATTGCGCCGGACTCGAAAAGGACCAGCCCATCTTCCTCGTAGGTCGGTATCTGACCGAAAGGCTGACGCGCCAAGTGGGCCGGTTGCTTCATTTCCACGAATGAGACCAGCCGGACATCGTAGGACTGACCTACCTCTTCAAGCGCCCAACGAATGCGCATGTCTCGCGCTTGGCCCTGGCCACGATCCGGCGCCATCTCAAACGCAGTGATCGTGATGCTCATGACTGAGCTTCCTTAATCCCATGGCGGATGTTAGGCATCTAAAGCGAATGAACCGATCTTGACCTCACCCGCAGCATTATAGCGGGCCATCGTCACGCCGGTTGTCGATAATTGCATGTCCGTCAGCTCGAATCCTTGCGGGACTGTGCCGCCTCCGAACAGCCGTTTCCCCGCGCCCAGAACGACCGGGAAGGTCCAGATGAAGAGCTCATCCGCCAGCCGATTTTCCAGTAGGGTCTGGATCAACTCACTGCTGCCTAGCACGCTAAGAGGCGGGCCATCACCCTGTTTCAGCTTTTCGATATTCGTAGCTACATTGCCAGTAATCGCCTGGCTATTTTCCCAACCCAGTGTGTCGGGAGTTGAGGTCGCAACATATTTTGTGGTTTTATTGAGCTTCTGCGTGACGGGGTTGTCGTCGCCAGCGTTCGGCCAGTGCGCCGCGAAAATATCGTATGTCTTTCGACCGAGAAGGAGAGCGGATTCTTCTGCCATACCCTGACCCATGACTTCGCTCATTTTGTCGTCCCAATAGGGGTGTGACCAACCGCCAAGAGTGAAGCCGCCAGAGGTATCTTCTTCGGGTCCGCCGGGGGCCTGCATCACGCCGTCAAGGCTCATGTAGTTCTGGATTTTGATCGGTCTCATGGTCTTCTCCAATTCTTCAAGCGTCGAGTTCAACAACAGGGGAGAACCCGCCGTAGATCATCCGCATCCCGTCAAACGGCATCGGGTTCTTTTCGAGGTTAATGCGATCGTCGGATTTCGACGCCTCTTCCATCTTCGCCCCGCAGGCATCGCGGGTTGCCTTGTCCGGCCATTCGACCCAGGAGAACACCACCTTCTCATCGTCCTTCGCCTGAACCGCGCGGCGGAAATCGGTCTGCTTGCCGTCCGGCACGTCATCACCCCAGCATTCCCGGACCCGCGAAGCGCCCTGATCCATGAAGAAGCGGTTCGCCCGATCAGCGTGTTCGGTGAAGGTCTGCTTGTTCGCGGTCGGCACCGCGAGAATGAAGCTGTCGATATAGCTCATGATCTATCTCTCTAACTTTTCTCTTCACAACATACCGACCGTATTGTATGTATGTCAACTATGCCGAGACCGACCAAACAAACCCCCGAGCGCGGTGATGCGCGGACACGGCTTCTCGAAGCCGCCCGCGACGTGATCCGCCAGAAGGGCTTCGCTGCGACCTCCGTCGATGATCTTTGCCAGTCGGCAGGGGTGACGAAGGGCGCGTTCTTCCATCACTTCAAGACGAAGGAGACGCTCGGCGTCGCAGCGGCGAACTTCTGGGCAGAGACGACCGGCGTACTCTTCGCCGGAGCGCCCTATCACGAACCCGACGATCCTCTGGATCGCGTTCTGGCATACCTCGATTTCCGCAAGGGGATCATTGGCGGCGAAACCTTTGAATACACCTGCCTCGTCGGAACCATGACGCAGGAAGTGCATAACTCCGCCCCCGCGATCCGGGATGCCTGCGCCGACAGCATCTTTGGCCATGCCGCCACGCTGGAGGCGGATATCGAAGCGGCGCGCGCGGAACGCGGTATTGACGCCGACTGGACCGCCGAAAGCCTCGCCCGTCACACCCAGGCGGTCCTGCAAGGCGGGTTCATTCTTGCCAAAGCGACCGGCGACCCGGACCTCGCCCGAGAGAGCGTTGATCACCTCATCCGCTACGTGCGCGGGCTGTTTGGCCTCGACGCCGAACCACGAAATTCAACAATAAGGGAGAATTGACCAATGGATCATGCAGCAAAAGTGCGGACCTGTCTCTGGTTCGAAAAGAACGGCCACGAAGCAGCCCAGGAATATGTGCAGCTCGTGCCGGATAGCCGGATTGAGGCGGTGCGCGAGAACGGCCAGCCCGACGATCCGATGATTGTCGAGTTCACCCTGGCCGGTGCGCCGATGATGATCCTGACGGCGGGACCGCATCACAAGCTGACGCCCGCCGCTTCAATCAGTATGCTGACCGAGGATCAGGACGAGACCGACCGGCTCTGGGATGCGCTGACGAAGAGCGGTGGTGAGGCCGGACATTGTGGCTGGGTCGTAGATCGCTTCGGTGTGTCATGGCAGGTCGTGCCGAAACGGATGCCGGACCTTCTGGCCAGCGACGATCCTGCCGTTGTGGGCCGCGTGAGCGAGGCCATGATGCAGATGGGAAAGATCGACATCGCGGCGCTTGATGCGGCAGCGGCAGGGGAGTCTGCCCATGGCTGATAGAACCGAGATCGCCTGTTCTTGCGGGCAGGTTCGACTTGAAGTGCAGGGCAAACCTATCGCCAGTGTCGAATGCTGTTGCTCGTCGTGCCGCGAGGCGGGGGTGCGGATTCGAAAGCTCGAAGGTTCGCCACCCGTTCTGACGGACTATGACGCGACACCCTTTGTGATGTACCGCAAGGACCGGGTGCGGGTTCTTTCAGGCGCTAAAAGCCTTGCATCGTTTCGCTTGACGCCCAACTCCTCGTCGGAGCGGATCATCGCCACCTGCTGCAAGACACCGGTCTATCTGGATTTCAAGCACGGCCATTGGTTCAGCCTCTATGGTACGCTCTGGCCCGACGGCGCACTGCCGCCGCCGGAAATGCGCACGATGGCGTCGAACCTCCCCGAGGGCGCGCACCTGCCGGACGACATTCCCAACGCAAAAAAGCAGAGCCTTGGCTTTTTCGCCAAGCTCTTCGGGGCATGGGTCGTCATGGGGTTCCGCACACCGAAAGCGCCGGAAATAGGAGAGATCAATGTCTGACGCCAAGACTGCGATGTCGCCCGATTTGCTAACGGCGTTCGAAGCGTTTTTGGTTGAGCGCGCCACTCCGCTACAGCGCGACGTTATCCGCCGGTTTCACGATCAGATGGTCCATGTCGCGCCGGAAGCGAATCTCAGGATGCGGGGCGGCACGGAGAAGTATCATTCGGTCCCCGTGTATCGGATCGTCCGTGATATCGTGGCGGTGAGCCCCAACAAGGCTGGAGTGGCCTTCTCGTTTACGAGGGGCGCGGACTTGGAAGATCCTTCGGGTGCGCTGGATGGACAGGGCAAGCGGTCTCGCGCGTTCAGGGTCGCGCAAGACGCTGCCTATCCGGAAGCGGAGATAGCACAGTTCATCCGGCAGGCCGTGGCTTTGGATAAGCCGGATACAGGAGAGACCAATGTCCGACGCTGACGAGAAGGTCGAGATCGAGAGCATCACGTCGCCGGGTCGAACCGAGCGGGTGAACAAGACGAAATACATGGCCATGCGCGAGGCGTTCCTGCCGGTGCTTCCGAACGAGGCCCCCGGCATGACGGTCGCCGAAGCGAAAGCCGCGCTGCTGCCAAACCTGTCGCAGAAGCTGTTTCCGGAGGGCGAGAAGGCGGGCTGGTGGCTGAAGGCCGTGCAGCTTGATCTGGAAGCCAAGGGCGTGATCGAGCGCGGCGGCAAGGGGCCCGTTCGGATGGCGAGGACGGGGAAGTAGTGGTTGATGATCGGATGCAGCTGCCGCGCACTGTCCTGTGGCGCAGGATAGATGTCGCGGGCATGGACGTGTGTTCCTACGCATCATCCGGCGATGGCTTTCTGATTTCAGGAACGGCCCTCAATCAGGAGGGCGGTGATCCGGCGAGGTTCGAGTACGAGGCTCACTACAATGCCGACTGGTCAAGCCGGTCAGCGCGCGTGAGCGGGTGGATTGGCTCCGCTAGGAAGGAGCTTGCACTATCACGTGATCCAACAAGCTCCTGGAATTGCAACGGCGAGGTGGTTGGCGATGTAGATGGCCTTTTCGATGTCGATCTTGGCTTCACCCCCGCGACGAACACGAATGCGATCAAGCGACTGGATTTGGAGATCGGTGAGAAGGTCGAAACAACCGCTGTCTGGCTTGATACCGAAGACTGGCGCTTCAAACCGTTGAGACAGGTATATCAGCGGCTGTCCAAGACCGAGTTTGCCTATAGCTCGCCGTCCCACGATTACGCGGCGACCCTGGTAACTAACGAGTTCGGAATTGTCCTTATTTATCCGGGGCTATGGGCAGCGATTTCCGAGTGAGAGCACCAACGCGTCGCGAGGTGCGCGCGGCCTGATCTATAATTTTTGACCGGGCAGCTTACTGGCCTGCCTCACCCAATCGATAAATTGGTCTTCGTCCAGATCGTCGCCTTCATGAATATTTAGATAGCGGACATTTTTCTGCGTCGAGGTGTCCGGTGGCATAGGTTCAAGCGATGCACCCCCGAAGAATGCTACCTTCACGTATCTGGTGAAGCAGTGATAGTTCAGGAACCAGACGTCCTTCTCCACGCCATAGAGGGGTGAGTTCCATTTGACCGCTTTGCTCACATCGGGAACGGTTCGCACAATCAGTTCGTCGAGACGGCGACCGACGTTCTCTTTCTAGCCGGGCATGGCCCCGATGTATCGTTGAACAGGATCGTCCCCATAGCCTTTGGAAATCTGAGGATTGCCGCCCGAAAGCAGTTGAGGCTTTTCGTCGTTGCTCATGAGGTCACCTTTGAGCGGCCTTTTCGAAAGTATGGAAGCGCAAAGAGATACAGGCCAGTCGGCAGCATAACCAGAAGCGGTGCGAGAGGTAGGTAGAACAGCCATTCAACGGGCTGCGGTCGCGTCGAGGCGACGAAGACAACGATCACAAATGCAGTGAACACGATGGAGGCCCACCGGTGGACCTGTCGAATGCGGTAGTGAAGTCCCACGTTGTGTCCTCTCAGATTTTCTAGTCCAGTTTCGCGACGACTTGTTCGAGCTGATCCAGAAAGCGGTTCCATCCTGAAGTCGCACCCCGATAGGCCTGTTCCTGGTCGGGACCGAAACCGGTCTGTTCCATCCTCAAATGCGTGCCGCTGTCGGTTTCGGTTAAGGTCCAGATCACAACGCTTTCCAGACCATGTGCCTGCCAAGAATAGGCCAGCGATTTCCCCGGCTCGACCGCCAGAACCTCGCAAATGATCGTGCCCCATTCGGCGTGCAGCTCAAAGGTATGACCGACCTCTGGCTTGAAATCCGTCTGCATCAGCCACTCCTCAATGAGGGCGCTTGTGGTCAGCGCGCGCCAGACCTTCTCCGGGGGGTGGTTGAGATCGCGTTCCTTGACGACCGTGCGGGATGCCTGATCGGAGCCGGTCATTGATCCATTCTCCGCAGCAGATTTTCCAAATCGTCGAGTTTCGCATCCCAGAACCCGCCCATGCGTCTGGTCCAATCAACCAGGGGAGCGAGAGCTTCCTGTTTTGCGGTGTAGTGGGTTTGCCGCCCCTCATAGCGTCCGGCGACAAGCCCCGCTTGCTTGAGAACGCTCAAGTGCTTTGAAACGGCCGGTTGCGAAATCCCGGCCCGATCTGTCAGCGAGGCAACGGTTTGCTCACCATCTAGACAGAGGCGTTCGAACAGGGCGCGGCGGGTCGGATCGGCAAGCGATCTGAAGACGGTATCATGGGCTTGAAGCGTAGAATGATAACTCCACGGCTAAGGGGTTATTGATAGCCGTGGAGTTATGGGATTGTCAATCTGGGCTACGCTTGTGCGGAGCTTACTCATCAGCCGCCGTAAAATGCGCCAGTTTGTCAATCGGCGCCGAACTTTGACCCCCTTTAGGCGTCCCAAAATGCCCCCCTTGGTGCACGTGTAGCTGGCCCGATGCGGTGTGGCCCTCACACAGCGCAACCGGATCGGGCCAGCGGGTTTCCGGGGATCACGCTCGGGTTTTGAAGCGCCAGCTTTCGTTGCCGGTTTCGACGATGTCGCAGTGATGGGTAGCCGCATAGCGCCGAACCGCATCGTAGCCGCCTTCGTCGCCGAGGGCCCGAAGTTCCTCGAAGACCCGGATGCGGGTCAGCCGCTCGCGCTTTGGCTTGCGCGCATTCTCCGCCAGCATCCGGTCAAGCTCATCCCGCCACGGGCCGACCTTCGGCTGAGGCTGTACGCTGCGCTCGTAGGTCATCTCGGTCGCGCCGGACCGGATGACCTTGCGCACCGTATTCCGCGACATCCGCAGCTCCCGACAGATCTGCTTGATGGACTTCCCGTGCTGGAAAAACGCCCGACGGATCTTCGCAATCGTCTCCACGACCAACATCCCAACCTGCTCCCGATAGCCTCGGAAGCATCATGACCATCAATGTAAGGGGGTCAGCTTTGGACGCCGATCACCCCGCTACAGGGTCAGTCTTCCATGCCTGTTCACAGTCAGCCTTTCGAGGTCTCGAAGAACCTTGTCAGGCGCATCAGTTCGTCCTTCGTTGGTCTACGGTCCCGTTCCTTGCCCTTGCCAACCAATCCCAGACGCTTCAGGGCAACGCGCGCGAGATCGACAGGTTCGGGGGAGATATCAAGACCATGAACGGCAGCAGCATGGATCGGAATCATGCGGATCGTGCCGATGTCGATGCTTAGCGTGACAGGTCCCGCGCCCATCGCCGCGCGGCACCGTCCGAAGTCGACCAGTGTCTGACGATCAAGATGGCCGATCTTGGAATGGCCGAGTTGCGCCTTCAGCGCGGCAAGCGTTGCCGCTTTGCTCCTCAACGGCGGCTTTCCGACACCGCACATGTCGGCGATATGGAGATCGACGAGATCGCCGAAGGTGGTCAGACGCGAGACCGACGATTTATTGGGCGCCAGCCCTTGGTCGATGCGCGTTTCCGCTTGGCGAGCCCAGCGGTGGGCGTCGTCACGACGCAGAAACGTCTCGCTCGCATAGCGCCCCTTGCGCCGGATCTGGACGCGGTAGGCACCGGACGGGAGTTTGTTTATGGTGGGAATCTGGCGTGCGCGCTCCGTGTACACTGAGTCGTCGTAGAGGGTCGGATTGCCGGATATCGGGGCGTAGTCTGGCGTAGGGACAACCGGTATCAACAGATTGAAAATACACAAAAAATGGAGATAAGTCAACACGCTAGGCTTTCTATTGCGCCTATGATGGACTGGACCGACCGACATTGTCGCGCGTTTCATCGCGTGTTGTCGGTGCGGACGTTGCTTTATACGGAAATGGTGACGGCGGCCGCGTTGGTCCGGGGCGGCGCACGGCATCTGCTGGAGTTCGACGCCGCCGAGCATCCCGTCGCCGTGCAGCTCGGCGGGTCGGACCCAGCGGAGCTGGGGGAGGCGACGCGCATGGCCGTCGCGCGCGGTTATGCGGAGGTCAATCTGAATGTTGGTTGCCCGTCGGACCGGGTGCAGTCGGGATGCTTCGGCGCCGTGCTGATGACCCGGTCGGCCCTCGTGGCCAAGTGCCTGACCGCCATGATCGCAGCGGCCGGTGCCGTGCCGGTGACCGTCAAATGCCGCATCGGCATTGATGACCAGAAGCCGGAGAAAGTCCTTCCGGATTTCCTGTCCCACGTCCGGGATGCGGGCGTGCGGCGCGTCGCCGTCCACGCGCGCATGGCCTGGCTCCAGGGTCTAAGTCCCAAAGAGAACCGGGAGGTGCCGCCGCTGGATCATGGGCTGGTTCATGCTATGAAGCGGCGCTTTCCCGATCTCCATCTGTCGGTCAATGGCGGTATCGCCAGCCTGGAAGATGTCGAAAGGCACTTGCGTCACATGGACGGCGTGATGGTGGGGCGGGCGGCCTATCACGATCCGGCTGCGATCCTTCTTCATGCCGACAGCCGCATCTTTTCCGCGCAGGATCCCTGCCGGGATCGAACGGAAGCGGCCCTCCGGATGATCCCACATATCGAAGACCATATCGCCGCGGGTGGTAAGCTGGGACAGGTCACCCGGCATATGCTCGGGTTGTTCTCCGGGATGCCGGGTGCGCGTCAGTGGCGCCGCACGCTGTCCGAGGGGGCGGCCCGGCCCGGGGCTGGAACAGAAATCCTGCACGCGGCGCTTGCCCACGTGACGCGGCGGGCCGCTTAACGCTTGAGCTTTGCTGCCCGTCCGCCCCGCCGGACCTTGTGAAGCGCCGCGCGCTCCGGAAGCGCCGCGATCACGGCCCGTCGCACCTCCGGACTCATCCGGGACCAATCCGCGATCTCGTCCATGGAGCGGAGGCATCCCGTACAAAGACGCGTCGCCGGATGGACCACGCAGACCCGGATACAGGGGCTTTCGATCTCCGGGCGGGTCCAGAGGGGATCGTCGTTCGGATCGGTCATGCGGGCGTTCCGATATGGCGCAGTCGGTCGAGCGCCCCCTGGAGGATATAGCCCGCCGCGACGTGGTCGATCACCTGCGCGCGACGCTTGCGGGACGTATCCGCCTCGAGCAGGGCGCGTTCGGCGGCCACGGTGCTCAGCCGTTCGTCCCAGAACGTGATCGGCAGGTCGATCCGGCGGGCGAGGTTGCGGGCGAAGGCGCGGGTGGACTGAATGCGCGGCCCTTCACTTCCGTCCATGTTGAGCGGCAGGCCGAGGATAACGGCCACGATCGCGCGCCGCTCAATGATCGCTTCGATCGACAGGGCATCGGCGGTGAACTTCGTCCGTCGGACGGTCTCCAGCGGCGTCGCCACGCTCCGCATCCCGTCCGAGACGGCCACGCCCACCGTCCTGGTCCCGAGGTCGAGGCCGATCAGGGCGCCGACCGGGGGCAGGACCGGCGCCAGTGCTGCGACATTGTCTAGAATCACGGCGCGATCCCCGCCCGCTCCGCCGCCCGGGCAAGGGTGTCGAGCGCGGCGGGGTCGCTCGCGAAGACCTGCCGCGCCTCGGCATAGATCGCCGCCGCGTCGTCCAGTCGCCCGAGCACCCCGTAGGCAGTGATGAGGCGCGCCCAGTCGGAGGCCGGACCGCCATCGCTCGCCAGCCGCTGGGACAGGCCCTGCACCATGCCGCCGATCATCTCCATCCGCTCGTCCAGGCTCATGTCGCCCGCTGCCTCGATATCCTCCGCCGACGGACCGCGGGGGCGGGGAAGCTGATCCATCGAGGTGGGATCGCCCGCGGCGGAGGCGACTTGTTCGATCTGCGCGTAGATCGGCGGAAGCCACGGCGCGTTCGGCTCGCTCTCGCCGACGAGGCGGCGCCAGATCGGCCAAGCGAGGTCCGGACGCCCGCCCTGCGCATACATGAGCCCTGCGAAATAGCGGGCGGTCCCGTTAGACGGATCGCGGTCGAGGGCGGCGGCGATCGCCTGCTCCGCCTCGGGGGAGACGTAGCCGTTCGCGGCGAGGATCATCAGTTCGGCCAGAAGGGCGAATTCCTCCGCGTCCGCCGATTCCGCGCCGAGGATCGCGACCACCCGGTCCTGCGCGCGCCAGGCCGCCTCCAGATCACCGAGCCCCGATTCCGTCTGCACAGCGAGCCGCCAGCCGCGCAGGTCGTCCGGCCGCTCGACCAGCACCTCGCTCAGCTGCGCCGCCATCCGGGTGATGTCCGGGCGGGTGTCGTCGATGCGGTCGGGAACCTCCGCCTCCGCCACGGCCTGACTGGGGCGGGCGGCCCGCGCGGATTCCACCGCCTCGATCCGGGCGGCCAAGGGCATGTCGCCATATCCCGGGGCACCGATCCGCAGATAGGCTGCGGCAGTGATACCCGCGACGACGAGCGCGATCAGGGCCGCGCCAACGAAGCCGCTTCCGCGCCACCCCGAAATGTGGGCCTGCGCCGCGCGGTCCGCCGAGAGCAGGCGGCGGGCGACCTCCGCACGGGAAGCCTCCGCTTCCTCCGGCAATAGAACGCCACGTTCCGCGTCGCGATCCAGCTCCGCCAACTGGTCGCGGTAGACGGCGACGTCCGGCGAGTCGTCCGCGGGGGGCGGCGTGGTCAGGGCGGGCAGCATGGCGGCGATGCAGATCAGCACCAGCGCCGTCGCGGCAATCCAGAACAGCATGCGATCCTCCCCCTTCCTCTCTACGGCGCCAGACCTATCGTCCCGGAAGGATGGCCGAAACCCCGATCGGGCCGCGATCCGGCCGGATCGGGATCGGTCCGCTGCTGCATCATGTCGCAAAGCGCGGACGAGGTGACGCTTGACCCCGCCCGGCCCCCGTCGTCCAACCGCTAGACGGACGGGGCCGGGAGCCGAGGGAACGCCGATGAGACGCCATTCCGCCTTTGCCATCGCGCGCGAGGCCGTCAGGAATCACGAAGGCTGGGGCCGGACCTGGGCGAAGCGTCCGCCCGCCAAACGCTACGATGTCGTGATCGTGGGCGCGGGCGGTCATGGGCTGGCGACCGCCTATTATCTCGGGCGGAACCACGGGATCACGAATGTCGCGATCCTTGAGAAGGGATGGCTCGGCGGCGGCAATACCGGTCGTAACACCACCATCATCCGCTCGAACTACCTTCAGGATCCGTCCGCGGCGATCTACGAGAAGTCGCGCAGCCTGTACGAGACGCTGAGTCAGGACCTCAATTACAACGTCATGTTCAGCCCGCGCGGGGTCATGATGCTGGCCCAGACCCATCACGAGGTCCGCGGGTACAAGCGCACGGCCCATGCCAACGCGCTTCAGGGGGTGCGGACGGAATGGATCGGCACCGAACGGGTAAAGGAACTCTGTCCGATCATGAATATCGACGGCCCCCGCTATCCCGTTCTAGGCGCGCTCTGGCAGGCGCGCGGCGGAACCGCCCGGCACGACGCCGTAGCCTGGGGCTATGCCCGCGCCTGCACCGATATGGGGATGGATATCGTCCAGCAATGCGAGGTCACCGGGATTCGCACGGAAGGAGGCGCTGTCCGCGCCATCGAGACGACGCAGGGAGAAATCGGATGCGGCAAGCTCGCGCTCGTCGTCGCGGGACATTCCGGTGTGCTGGCCGAACAGGCGGGGTTCCGGCTGCCCTTGGAGTCCGTCGCGTTGCAGGCGCTGGTGAGCGAGCCGGTCAAGCCGTGCATGGATGTCGTGGTCATGGCGAACACGGTCCATGGCTACATGAGCCAGTCCGACAAGGGCGAGATGGTGATCGGCGGCGGCACCGACGGGTTCAACAACTACACCCAGCGGGGAAGCTTCCATCATATCGAGGAGACGCTCCGCGCGCTGGTGGAGACGTTTCCGATGATTTCGCGGCTCAAGATGCTGCGCCAATGGGGCGGGATCGTGGACGTCACGGGCGACCGCTCCCCGATCCTGTCACGGACGCCGGTCGACGGGATCTTCGTCAATTGCGGCTGGGGGACGGGCGGGTTCAAAGCGATCCCCGGATCGGGCTGGGGCATGGCGGAACTGATTGCCAAGGGTCACGCGCCCCTCACGGACGGGTTCGGGATGGAGCGCTTTCGCGAGGGCCGGTTCATCGACGAATCCGTAGCGGCAGGGGTGGCGCATTGACACCGCGGGCAACGGGGGGCGTGGCGTCTGACGGTATCGCGCGGATGGCCCGTGATCTCTGCTGCGGGGTCGAGGCAGGCCCGCATCTCACAAATATTGGCAAAAAACGCAGATCCGGACTTGCATTCAATCCTAGGCATTCGGAGCTAGGTGGAATCCCTCTATTCGGTATATCGTATGGGAGTTCCAGTTATCGAATGAGCCATCTGCCATGGCACGGTCTGCCCTTCGCCGCCCCCGCGGTCTCAATCTCCTCGTCGGCGGCACGGTCGCCGTCCTCGGACTTCTCGTCATCTCGCTTGTCGGCGGAGGTCTCGATATGGGCCTCGGCGCGCCCGAAGTTCGGATCGACGGCCCTGCCAGCGCGTCGCAGTAAGCGTCGGCGGAGGAGCAAAAACCGGTTCCGTGACGCCGGCGCTTCGGCGCGTCTCCCATCGGATGGAGGTGTGCGATGCTTCTCCTGACCTGTCCGAATTGTGGCCTGACGGTCGAGGAGACAGAGCTCGCCCCCGGCGGTGAGGCCCACCTGAAACGCCACGGCCCCGGTTCATCGGACGATGCGTTCGAGGCATACCTCTTCCTGCGTGATAACGCGAAGGGCGTTCATTTCGAGCGCTGGCGCCATGCCTATGGCTGCGGGAAGTGGTTCCTCGCCGCCCGCGATACCGCCACGCTGGAAGTGTTCGGCACCTATGCGGCGCAAACGACGGAGCCCCCGGCCGAAATCCTCGACCGGATCCACCAGAGGACGGGCGCATGAGCGCGCGCCTTCCGGGTGGCGGTCGCCTGATCGACCGGACGAAGCCGCTCTCGTTCACCTTCGACGGGCGGACTATTCGCGGCTATCGCGGCGACACGCTGGCCTCGGCGCTGCTGGCCAACAACCAGCGGATCATGGGCCGTAGTTTCAAGTACCACCGCCCGCGATCCGTCGTGGCCTCCGGTCCGGAAGAACCGAACGCCCTGATGACGATCGGCGAGGGCGCGCGGATGACCCCCAATGAACGCGCGACCGAGCAATCTCTCTTCGACGGCCTTGTCGCACGCAGCCAGAACGCATGGCCCTCGCTATCCTTCGACGTCGGGCGTCTGAACGATCTCGCCTCCCGCTTCCTTCCGGCAGGCTTTTACTACAAGACCTTCATGTCTCCGCGGCCTCTCTGGAAGCATCTGTTCGAGCCGTTCATCCGGCGCGCCGCAGGCCTCGGACCCGCGCCGACCGAAGCGGATGCCGACACATACGAACAACGCTACGGCCATTGCGCCACCCTGGTCGTCGGCGGCGGGATCGCCGGCCTGACCGCAGCACTCGGGGCTGCCCTGACGGGCGAGTCCGTCATCCTCGTCGAACGGGCCGGGTATTGGGGCGGGCGGGCGCCGGTCGACGGCGTGCGGATCGACGGGAAGGACGCGGCCGAGCGGATCGAAGAAGCCGTCGCGCGCCTGCGCGCGATGCCGAACGTCACGATGCTCGACCGATGCGAAGGATCGGGCGTCTACGATCATGGTTACGTCCTCTGCACTGAAACGCTTCACGACGGGTCCGCGAGCGCGTCCGGGCCGCGCCAGTGTCTGTGGCGCATCCGGGCGGATCGGGTCATCGCCGCGACCGGCGCGATCGAGCGGCCGCTCGCCTTTGCGAGCAATGACCTGCCTGGAATCATGCTTGCTTCCGCCGTGCGCGACTACGTCGTTAACCACGCCGTGTCGCCGGGTGACCGGACCGTGATCGTGACCAATAACGACGACGCCTATCGGACGGCTCTGATCCTGCTCGCGGCGGGTCTCCGCGTGCCTGCGATTCTCGACGCCCGTCCGGCGGCGGAAAGCGCGCTGATCGACAAGGTTCGGGGCCTCGGCGTCCCGATCCATATGGGCCGCGGCATCGCCCGGGTCCTCGGGCGGGACGGGGTCCAGGGCGTGGCGGTCTGCCTCCAGGTCGGAGAAGGCTCCGTCCTGCAGGAGATCGCCTGCGACTGCGTGGCGATGTCGGGTGGCTGGTCGCCCGTGGTCCATCTCTGGTCCCATTGCGGCGGCAAGCTTTGGTGGGACGAGGCGCGCGCGATGTTCCGCCCGGACCCCGACCGACCGCCCACCGGCGCCGACGGAACCGGATTCGTGCAGGTCGTCGGGGCAGCCTCCGGCGCGGTGACGACGCAGGAGGTGCTGGACGATGCGGGAGAGGCCGTCGGAATCGACGTGCCGACAGCCGAGCCGGAGAATTTCGCGCCGATCCTGCCGGTCTGGACGATGCCCCAGGGCGCGGGCCATGCGCTGCGCTCGAAGATGTGGCTCGACTTCCAGAACGACGTGAAGGTGTCAGATGTCCGTCTTGCCGCACAGGAGGGGTTCGAGAGCGTCGAGCACGCCAAGCGCTACACCACCCTCGGCATGGCCACGGATCAGGGGAAATTGAGCAACATCAACGGGCTCGCCATTCTGGCCGACCGACTCGACCGGACCATTCCGGAGGTCGGCACGACGACGTTCCGGCCGCCCTATACCCCCATTACCATCGGGACTTCTGGCGGGCGAGGGCAGGGGGAATCTCTTCCAGCCGCTGCGCCGCACGCCGCTGCATGACTGGCATTCCGCCCACGGAGCGTATTGGGAGCCGGTGGGTCAGTGGCGCCGCCCGTATTGCTATCCGCGCGACGGCGAGAGCCATAGCGATGCCGTCGACCGGGAGGTGAACGCTACGCGCGGGAGCCTCGGCCTGCTCGATGCCTCGACGTTGGGCAAGCTGCTCGTTCGCGGGCCCGATGCGGGCCGGTTCCTCGACATGGTCTACACCAACATGATGAGCAATCTCGCTCCCGGACGCTGTCGCTACGGCCTGATGTGCGACGAGAACGGGTTTCTCATAGATGACGGCGTCGTGGCCCGGATCGACGAGCAGACTTGGCTTTGTCACACGACGACCGGCGGGGCCGACCGCATCCACGGTTGGATGGAAGACTGGCTGCAATGCGAATGGTGGGACTGGCGCGTCCATGTCGTGAACCTGACCGAGCAATTCGCACAGATCGCCGTTGTCGGTCCCCGAGCGCGCGACGTTCTCAAAGCGCTTGGCGGCATGGACCTTTCCGCTGATGCGCTGCCCTTCATGGGATGGATCGAGGGCGAACTGGGCGGGTTTGCCATCCGCGTGTTCCGGATCAGTTTCTCCGGAGAACTGTCCTACGAACTCGCCGTTCCCGCGGGGCAGGGTCTTGCCCTCTGGGAAGCGCTCATGGACGCCGGCGCGCCGTTCGATGCGACGCCCTACGGCACCGAAGCGCTGCATGTGATGCGGGCGGAGAAGGGCTTCATCATGATCGGGGACGAGACCGACGGGACCGTCATCCCGCAGGATCTCGGCCTCGACTGGGCGATCTCCAAGAAGAAGGACGACTTCCTCGGCAAGCGGGGCCAGCAGCGGGAAGAGTTCCTGAAGCCGGACCGCTGGAAGATGGTGGGACTGGAGACGCTCGACGGATCGGTGCTGGAGGATGGTGCCTATGCCGTGGCTGAGGGCCGCAACGCGAACGGGCAACGGAACACCGAGGGGCGCGTGACCTCCACCTATCTCTCCCCGACGCTGGGACGCGGGATTGCAATGGGGCTGGTCGCGCGTGGACCGCAGCGGATGGGGGACGTGCTGCGGTTTACCCGGATCGGGAAGAAGCCGGTGGAGGCGCGGATCGTCTCGCCGGTCTTCTACGACCCAGAGGGGGAGAAGCAGGATGTCTGAAGTCAGTGTCGAGGAATTGCCCCCGGTCGGAATGGTCACCCTCCGCGGCGATCTTGGTGAACTCGGCACGGCGGTCGAGGCGGCGACGGGGCTGGCGCCTCCGGACCGGCGGATGGCCGCCATATCCCGCGAAGGCGCGCTGCTCTGGATGTCGCCGGACGAATTCCTCCTCCTTTGCCCCCATGCCGACGCGCCCGATCTCGCGGCGGAACTGGATGCGGCCCTGTCCGATACCTTCGCCACGGTCGCCGTCGTCAGCGATGCGCGGCGGACTTTTTCCTTGCATGGCCCGGACGCCGAGAACGTCATGTCCCGCCTCTGCCCGGTGGATTTCGCGGCCATGGCGCCCACGGAGGTGCGGCGGACCCGACTTGCCCAGATCCCCGCGGCCCTCTGGCGGCAGGACGGGGGCTGGCGGATCGTCTGCTTTCGCTCGGTCGGACGCTACGCTGTGGATCTACTCACCAACGCCGCGGCCTGACCCATCCCCCGTCGCGGCTTGACGCCGCCTTCCGCGGCGCTCACTTGTCAGCCAATCGCAACAGCATTCAGGGGGCCGCAATGGCATTCGAACTTCCCGATCTTCCCTACGCCCATGACGCGCTCGCATCCCAGGGCATGTCGAAGGAGACGTTGGAGTATCACCACGACCTCCATCACAAGGCCTATGTCGATAATGGCAACAAGCTGATCGACGGCACCGAGTGGGAGGGGAAATCCCTCGAGGAGATCATCAAGGGCACTTACGACAAGGGCGCCGTCGCGCAGTCCGGCATCTTCAATAACATCAGTCAGCTTTGGAACCACAACCAGTTCTGGGAGATGATGGGCCCGGGCGAAGCGAAGATGCCCGGCGAGGTCGAAAGCGCGCTGAAGGATGCCTTCGGCAGCATCGACGAGTTCAAGTCAAAGTTCTCGGCCGCCGGCGCGGGTCAGTTCGGCTCCGGATGGGCCTGGCTCGTGAAGGATACGGACGGTAGCCTGAAGGTCACCAAGACGGAGAACGGGGTGAACCCCCTCTGCTTCGGTCAGACGGCGCTGCTGGGCTGCGACGTGTGGGAACATTCCTACTATATCGACTACCGCAACAAGCGTCCGGCCTATCTGACGAACTTCCTCGACAACCTCGTGAACTGGGAAAACGTCGCCTCGCGTATGTAGGCTTTCGTGACGAGGTCGGGGATCCCCGACAATCCACATCATCGGGGCCCCGCGGGGCCTCGACGTCGTTCAGGAACATCCCCGGTAAAGGCGCGTTGCCTCTCTGAACCAGATCAGGAGGCGAGAATGGCCGAGCGACACCGCTCCAAGGACGGCACCCGCGAAACGGACGCGTTCATCGAGGACATGCCGGAGACTCCATCCCATCAGGGACGGTCCGGGGGCGAGCTGGCTCGTGACATCGGAACCGAAGCCGCCTTGGCCCGTGCAACTCAGCAGGGCGCGAAAGGTGTGACCCGGGTGACGAAGGCCAAGGAAAGGGAACACGACGAGGGAGAAGAAGCTCAATGACCGGCATTCCCCACGACACCCTCATCGTCGTCACGGACAGCGAGAAGGCCCTGTTCTTCGTGAACCGGACCGATGCCGAAGACCCGTATTTCGACCTGATCCGCAAAGACGAGGAGGACAACCCTCCCGATCGGGAGCAGACCGCGAACCGTCGTGGCCGCGTTCAGGAAAGCGCCGGGTCCGGCGTGTCGGCTTATGACGAGACGGACTTCCATGAACTCCAGAAGGAGCGTTTCGCGTCGGACTTGGCCGAAAAGCTCTACAAGATGGCCCATGCCGGACGGTACGAGAAGCTGGTGCTTGTCGCCTCGCCGCAGGTGCTCGGCGTCGTCCGTAACGAGATGCACAAGGAGGTTGCCAGTCGCCTGATTGCGACGGTGGACAAGACGCTCACGAACCATCCGCTGGCCGAGATCGAGAAGATCGTGGCCAAGGCCGTGGGAGATGGCGAAAGCGACGCCGCCTGATCGGGCGAGCGAACGAATACCCTGGTCCCGCGATCCGCCTCAAACCGTGCATTTTTGACCGCCTTAGCCGTTGCTGATAGTGTTCGGTTCATCAGGATTTCGGTAGAGGTGAACCGCACATGAGGGCACAGGTTCTGCTCGGACTCGCCGGCGTCGCAGCCTTGGTGCTCGGGGCCGTGGCTTTTCTGTCTGTAGAGCGCGATACACCGGTTCCGGGTGCGGCGAATACTCCCTCCGCGATGTCCGACAAGATATCTGCACAAAAAACTGTCGAGATCGAGCAGCCCCCCTTCGCATCGACCACCGAGGGAGCCTCAATGGTCGCAAGCGCGACCGACGAACCGATGGCCATTCCCTCGGATACATCCCGCGAGGCGTTGGCTCCGGTAATAGACGACTTTCCGGATACCCAGGCTACCCCGTCCCCCCAGGTCGACCCCGCGTCGCCCCGCCTTGATCCGCTTCCGACTTTGGATGTTGTCCGGGTCGGACCCGATGGATCGGCACTTGTCGCGGGCAGCGGGGCTGCCGACGCCGACGTAACGGTCAGGCTGGACGGGGTCGAGATCGCGGCGATACGCACGGACCGGGCTGGGCAGTTCGTTTCCCTGTTCGATCTGCCGGCAACGAATAGTACGGCACTTCTTACCGTCGAGAGCATGGGGTCGGATGGCTTAGTCCATAAAGGTGAGGACAGCGTCATCGTCGTGCCAAAAGCTCCCACATTGCCGCCGCCCGACATTGCCGCCGCTGCCAATATCCCCGCGCAGACGAGCGACCCCGTGATAGTGCCGGACGCCGTGCCCGACATCGCTTCCGCATCCCGCGGAACCCGACCGGCACCTGTTCCGAACCCGACCGCCCCCGAACCGACCGCGTCGGCCACCGTATCCACGATCGCTGACCCGGTCACGGCAATGGCATCGATGGACATGGCGACCGCCGCGACCCGCCAATCCGGCGGAACCGTCCAGGCACCACGTCTCTTCCGCGCGGGACCCGACGGGATAGCGGTCCTGCCGAAACCTCCGACATCACCCGAACCGGCATCCGATCCGGTGGTGGTGGAGGACCTCGGGATCGACGCGATTTCCTATGATGCGGTCGGTGATGTCCAGCTGACCGGACGGGCCGCGCGGGATACCGAATTGCGCATCTACCTCGACAATCGGCCGGTCCGGACGGTTCTCGTCGATGGCGCCGGTGGCTGGACCTCCCCGCTGCCCGACGTCGATAGCGGCATTTACACGTTGCGCATCGACGCGGTCGCGGCCGATGGGACGGTTACGGAAAGGGTGGAGACCCCGTTCCGGCGGAGCGCGCCCGAGATTGCGGCACAAGCGCGCCGCGACGGTCTGACCGCAATAACGGTTCAGCCCGGCTACACCCTCTGGGCCATCTCTGAGGGGTATTTCGGGGAGGGCATTCAGTACGTGCAGATTTTCGAGGTGAACCGCTCCCTCATCCGCGACCCCGACCTGATCTACCCCGGCCAGATCGTGGCCCTGCCTGCCGCATCGGGCGAGTGACGCCGCCGCTTTTCATCGACCGCCCCGGGACATAAGGTCTCCTGACGCCAGCCGGACCGGGGACGACATGCGCCGCATCACATCGACGACCACCGGCGTGCCGACGGGCGGCTGGTCCATCATCCAGCGCGTCGCCCCCTATCTCTGGCCAGACGGAAAGGGATGGGTGAAGCGCCGGGTCGTCGCCGCCATCGCGATGCTCGTCGTGGCGAAGGTCATCGCGGTCACCACGCCTTTCTTCTACAAAGCTGCCGTCGACTCCCTGACGCAGGACGTCCCGTCAGCCGCGTGGGCGCTCGGGGCGGGGGCCGTCGGACTGACCGTCGCCTACGGCGTCGCCCGCGCGCTCAACATCGGTTTCCAGCAACTGCGCGACGTGATCTTCGCGCCCGTCGGGCAACGGGCTCTGCGGCAGCTTGCGGCCGAGACCTTCACGCATATGCACCGGCTCTCGATGCGGTATCACATAACCCGTAAGACGGGGGGCCTGAGCCGGATCATCGAACGCGGCGTGAAGGGCGTCGATTTCCTTCTGCGGTTCCTGCTGTTTTCCATCGGGCCGCTGGTGCTCGAACTGGCGATGATCTCCGTTATTCTCTTTCTCGTCTTCGACGTCTGGTATCTGGTGATCGTGCTGGTGACGATCACCCTCTACGTCGCGTTCACCTTCAAGGTCACCGAATGGCGCGTCCGGATCCGCAAGGAAATGAACGATCAGGATACCGACGCAAATCAGAAGGCGATCGACAGTCTTCTGAATTTCGAAACGGTCAAATATTTCGGCGCCGAGATGCGGGAGGCAGGTCGCTATGACGGGGCCATGGCGCAATATGAGGTCGCCGCCCTCCGGACGTCCTATTCGCTCGCCTTTCTCAATGCCGGTCAATCCGTTCTGATCACCTCGGGCCTCGTCGGCATAATGGTTCTGGCGGCATTCGGCGTCCAGTCGGGGGATCTGACGGTCGGCGATTTCGTCATGGTGAACGCCTACATGATCCAGATCACGATGCCCCTGAACTTCCTCGGGACGGTCTACCGGGAGATCCGGCAGGCGCTCGTGGATATGGGCGAGATGTTCGGTCTTCTCGAACAACCCGCGGAAGTTCTCGATGCCCCTGATGCGGACCCCCTGCGGATCGAGGGCGGGCGGATCGAGTTTCGGGACGTCTGGTTCGGTTACGAGCCCGAGCGGGAAATCCTTCAGGGCGTTACGCTCACCGTGGGAGCAGGGGAAACGGTGGCCGTGGTCGGCCCGTCGGGATCGGGTAAATCCACCATCGGTCGTCTTCTGTTTCGGTTCTACGACGTGACCGGCGGCGCAGTCGTCATCGACGGCCAGGACGTCCGGTCCGTCACGCAGGACAGCCTGCACGCCCGCATCGGCGTCGTGCCCCAGGATACGGTCCTCTTCAACGACAGCCTCCGCTACAATATCGCCTATGGTCGTCCCGACGCCTCCCGGGCGGAGATCGAAGAGGCTGCCCGAGCCGCCAAGATCGACGGCTTCATCGCAGCTCTTCCCGAAGGCTACGATACGGCGGTCGGCGAACGGGGTCTGAAACTCTCTGGCGGCGAGAAGCAACGGGTCGGCATTGCCCGAACGCTGTTGAAAAACCCACCGATCCTACTTCTGGATGAGGCGACCTCCGCCCTCGATACGGAGACGGAGCGGGAAATCCAGGGCGAACTGCGGACCATGTCGCGGGGCCGCTCCGTCATTACGATCGCCCACCGCCTGTCCACCGTGGTGGAGGCCGACCGGATCGTCGTTTTGGAAAACGGTAGGATCGCGGAAGAAGGAACCCACGATGCGCTCCTTGCGCGTAATGGCCGCTACGCCAGCATGTGGCATCGGCAGTTGGCCGAAGAGGACGATGCGGCTTGATGGGACCGAGCGTTTACGGACTTTGTGCTTCAAGAAGCGGGTCCTAGAGAGCTAAGGATAATGTCATGAACCACTGGTATTAATATATCATTTTTGGAATTTTCCGCTAGGTGTGTGACGCTGCGGATAGCCCGCTTCAAGAGTGACGGGAAATTGACGAGGTGCCGGAACTTGATTGTTGAGTTGCTTAACGCACAGGAATGAAAGAATGCTCGAACCCTGGACCGCATCCTTCGGTTTCTGGAACCTGCGCGCATCTGCACTCGTCCGATGAAGCTTTAATTCCGTTAAACGGCTACCACCTGATATCGAAAATTATTCGGAAGGCCGAATGCTCATTCCCGCTGTCGCGGTTTGGCCCGTTTGCGGCAAAACGGTTCTATCGCCTCTCCTGACCACTGGTCGAGAAACGCAAAGGATGATTGGGGATCGTGGTTGTCCTTGGTTGTTCCTTGGAGGGATAGCTGGAAAGCTGCGGAAGTTCCCTCGCGCTATTCTCTGATGGGTCCGAAATTTGTTTCGATGGTCTGACGGAGCCTCTTCCGAGTGTTCAGATCTGGACTCATCTCATCCATATTCCCGTCAAACTGATGCACAAAAACCGGGTTGTCGAGTTGATCCGGTGGCGATGATGGCAACCTACGAATACCTGGCGGCTACCGAAAGGAGGAGTCTCCCAGCTGATCCGGCATTGCGTTCAATAGGCCTCGTTTCACGTAATCTCGCCGGCAGTTTCTTCCTGCCGATGATCGATCTCCGTGTTAAGGGAAGTTCCGACAGAGGCGAATTCACCTATAGACAAGCTGGAAGTCCTCAGGAAAGCCCTCGAAACAAATCGCTGAACTCCAAAGAGCGTTTATCCGTGATCTCCGCCAAAGCCGGGCAAGGCCGGGAGGATCCGGTCCACGGAAAGGACTTGGATCATCACCTCATCAAGCATAAGGAGCCGTTCCGCCATTGCCTCGGTCGGGTCGGAGGAGACTTTCGGCACCGCCTGTAATTGATCTTCTTCGGGATGCACTATGTCGCTCACCGCTTCCACCAGAAGCCCGTGCACGCGGGTCCCGATCTGGACGACGATGATCACATCTCTGGCTTCTCCGTTCTCCGGGGGAAGGCCAAGACGGCGGGCAAGGTCCATGACGGGAAGGACCGAGCCGCGCAGGTTGATCATCCCGAGCATGAAGGGCGGCGCATGGGGCAGGGGCGTGGGCTCGCTCCAGCTTCGGATTTCCCGCACGGCCATGATATCGAGGGCATATGCCCGGCCGCCGCATCTGAAGGTCAGGAGTTCGATTGTGGCCGACGGCTCGTCGGGCTGTTCGGGCAAAGATCTCGGGACGTCGGCTTGCGCGATTTTTTCTTCTTCGATGGCTGATTGGGTCATTGGATATGGATCTCCTGCGGGGAAAAGGACTGGGGGACATGTGCGAGCCCGGCGAGCGATGCAAGACCGGCCGGATCGACGATCAGGGCTACCTGACCGTCCCCCAGGATCGTTGCCGCGGAAACGCAGGGGATCTGGCCGAGATTGTCCCCGAGGCCCTTGATCACGACCTGTCCCTGCGCGTCGATCGCGTCCACCTGCAACGCGAAGATGCCCGCATCGTCTGGCTGTAAGAAGACGAGGGCGCGGTCGTCGTCTTCCAAGGAAGTGTGCGGGGTGGCCCGGTTGGGAAACCCCATACCTTCTCCCAGATCGACGAGCGGCACGAAACTGTCACGCAGCCGCGCCACGCTCCGCCCTGCGCCTACGGTTTCGACCCGGGCGGCGGACAATATCTGGGTCTCGATGACGGCGGAGAGCGGGATCACCATCCGTTGGCGGGCCGTTTGCACGATCATTCCGTCCAGAATCGCCAATGTCAGCGGAAGGTTGATTGAAATCCTGCAACCTTCGCCCGGAATGGAATTGACGGAGACGGTCCCGTTCAGATCTCGGATTGCGCGCTGCACGACGTCCAGCCCGACGCCGCGGCCGGACAGCGACGAGACCGTATCGCTTGTGGAAAATCCCGGCTGGAACAGCAGGCGGTCTATTTCGGCGGGGCCCGGTGTCGCGCCTTCCGCGACGAGGCCGCGGTCGATGGCGCGTCGCAGGATCCGCGCGCGATCCAGCCCCCGGCCATCATCGCTGACCTCGATGACGACGCGGTCGGATTGCTGCCGGGCGGTCAGGCGCACTGTCCCCTCCGGCGGCTTTCCGACAGCGTCCCGTTCCATGCGCGTCTCCAGTCCATGATCGACGGCGTTCCGGATCATATGGGTGAGCGGATCGGCCAGTCGCTCGACCACGGTCTTGTCGATCTCGGTGTCCTCGCCATCGGTCCGGAGGACGACGCCCTTTCCCGTCGCCCGAGCCGCTTCGCGGACGATCCTTGCCATCCGCTGGAAAAGCGACCGGACGGGCTGTGCGCGAATGGCCATGACGCTGTCCTGGATATCGCGGGTCAGCTGCTGTACCTCGTCCAGCCCGGCTTCTGCCTTGTCATCGGGCTCGGCACCATCCTGAAGGATCGTCTGGGCCAGCATCGACTGGCTTATGACGAGTTCCCCAACCAGGTTCACCAGACGATCAATCCGGGTCAGGTCGACGCGGATCGTCGAAGAAAGCGTGCTGGCCGTGCCGATGGAAAAGGTCGCGTTGTCCGAAGCCGCTTGGGTCGTCGATATCCCCTTGGGAGGGTCTGCTTCCATCGGTCGAGCCCGGTGGGGCGGTAGCCACCATCCGTCGATTACGTCCTCGGTACTGACATCGACGGGTCGGTCGGCCATCCGTGTGATCCCAAGCGTGCACAGCGTTTCGGCGAATTCGAAGACCGCCTCGATCTCCGTTTCGGTCAGATCATCGGCGGTCGGTGCGAGCAGCATCGTCCAGGAAAGATAAGGCAGGGACGGATCGAGGTCGGCGAGCGATGGAAAGCCGCCCTCTACCGCCCGGACCCGCAGATGCCCAAGAACCTGCAGCGCCTTGAACAGGAAAAGCGGTTCATTGCCGCTTTCGAGAAGATCCGGCGTTGGGTCGAACGTTACCGACCACGCTCCGGACCCCGTCTGGCGCGGCACGGCCAGGGAGCCCCGAAACGGGCCCAGATCATCTGTGGCGTCCGCCTCCTCGACGCGTCCGCCATCCGCACCCTCCGGCAGATCGCCGTCCATCGCGGTCGATGGTTCATCGATCACGGAGAGTCCTGCCACAAGTTCCATTAGATCGGCGGGAATCTCACCAGAGTTGGTCTCGCCCGCCTTGCTGCGGCCGACAAGGTCGCCGAGCCGGTCGCTGGACCGAAACAATACGCTCAGGACGTCGGCCGTTACCGACAGACGTCCCACCCGCAAACCGTCCAGCGCGGTTTCGAAGACATGCGCAAACTCGACAAGCCGGGGCAGGTCGAAGGCGCCCGCCCCCCCCTTCATCGAATGGACCGCGCGGAAGACGGCATCAACGGTATCGGCATCCTGCGTTCCGGCCTGGAGCGCGAGCAGGCCCGCTTCCAGCTGTTCGAGCAGTTCCCCGCATTCCTCGAAGAACGTATCCTTGAACTCGTCCATGTCCGACATCAGCGGAGGCCCGTCACCGTGCGCAGTGCAACCACGAGCCTCGCCGGATCGAAGGGCTTCACGATCCAGCCGGTCGCCCCAGCGGCACGGGCCCGCAGCTTGAGCTCGCGCGCGCTTTCCGTCGTGAGGACGAGGATGGGGATCCCCTCGAAATTATCCATCTTGCGGACCCGTTCGATGAAACCGAACCCGTCGAGCCGGGGCATGTTGACGTCCGTCAGGATGGCGTCGGGCCGCGGATCGAGGGTGTCCAGAACCTCCAGCCCGTGAATGCCGTCCTCCGCCACCGCGGTCTCGATCCCCTCGCGTTCCAGCGTGACGCGGACCATGTCGCGAACCGTCCGGCTGTCGTCGATCGCCAATATCCGCATCACATCGTTCCGCCGGTCGCGGAGACGTGGGTCAGGCGGTCGAGATCGGTGCCGAGGATCCGCATGCAGTCGAGGAAGGCGGGCGAGGGTCCGGCGATCCGCACCTCGCGATCGGCATCCCGCATCCAGTCCCGCCCGGCCATCAGCACCTGCAGCACCGGGGTCGTCAGAACCTCCACGCCCGACGCGTCGAGTTCCACGTTCCCGTCCGCAGAAAGGAACCACTCCCGCAGCGGTCCGGCCGCGGAGATGTCGGCGCGGGCCGGCAGACGCCTGGCGCGGGCGGATGGATCGGTCTCGGGTCGGTCTGGCACCAGGATGCTCCGGTGAAGATACGCATACCCGCACCCTTAGCCGGAGGATCGCTAACAAACGGTTACGCGCCGATCAGGCGGCCCGTTCGCACAGATGCGCGGCACAGCCGGCGAGCGCCGCAAAGTCGTCCATGACCAGGGAAACCGGAAAATTTCCCATGAATCCCGCGAACCGGCCCTTGTCCCGGAAGGCATCCGCAAACCCCATGGCTTGCAGATGCGGACCCATCGCCCGGGCGACACCCCCGACCAGATAGACGCCGCCGAACGGAAGATGGATCAGCGACAGATTGCCCGCGACGGTGCCCAGGATGCGGATGAACTGTCGCACGGACGCCTCGGCGCGGGGATCGGTGTCGACCCGCGCCATGATCTCGGCCGCGAGCAATTCGTCCGACGATCCCGCCTCGTGCGCGAGCCAGCGATAGACCTGCTCCAACCCGCTACCCGACAGCACGTCCTCCACCGACGGGAAGCCGTGGGCGGTCGACACGAAGGTGCAGAGCCGCAGCTCCGCCTCCGTACGGACGGGAAGGTTCGCGTGACCGGCCTCGCAGGGCGGAACGAAGCGGCCGCCGGGGATCATGTGGACCGGGGCCGCGTTGAAGCCGGTCCCGATCCCGATCACGAGGCGGGCGCCGGACGGCTTGGCCGGGACATCGATCACGGAATGGGCGGCGTCCTCGGGCAGGTGACCGATCGCGTGTCCCTGCGCCTGCAGATCGTTGAGGATGGCGCAGTCCGCCGCCCCCGTCGCCTCTGCCAGACGCAGCCGATCAATGGACCAGTCAAGGTTGGTCAACTCGCCCACCCCGTCCGCCACCGGCCCCGCCACGCAGACGCAGGCCGCTTCGGGCACCGGCCCGCCCTGATCCTCGCGATAGCGGCGCAGGACAGGGGCAAGGTTTGCGAAGTCGCGATTGCGGTAGCGCCGGATCGTCTCGGACTGGATCACATCGCCGCGACTGTAAGCCACGCGGGTATTGGTTCCGCCCACATCGGCGACGAGAAAGAGGGGTTCGGTCATGCCCGTCCGCCTATCAACGCGCCAGCATGCGGGCAAGCGCGCGGTAGCTGGCTTTCGGCGTCCGCTCGAACGTGTCGAAATTGACATGGACAACGCCGAAACGCTTGTCGTAGCCCAGCGTCCATTCGTAATTGTCGAGCAGCGACCAGATCGCGAACCCGGCCAGCGGAATGCCATCGGCGACGAGGTCCCGGGCAACGGCGAGATGCCTGTCGAGATAGTCGATCCGATCGCCGTCCGTTCGACCCGGTACATCCGGCGCGGCCATCCCGTTCTCGGTCACATAGAGGGGCAGGTCGCCGGTATATTCCGCGGCGGTGCGACGCAGCAGGGCGTCGAACCCCTCGGGACAGATCTCCCACCCCATATCGGTCAGCGGCAGGTCACCCTCGACGGTCGCGATCCCCGGCCATTGGCCCGCGCCCGCAGTCAGGCGCTTGCAGGTGTAGTAGTTGATCCCCATCCAGTCGAGCGGCGCGGATATGATGGCCATGTCGTCCTGCCACCGGTCCGGCAGGTAGGGGCCAAGCCCGTCGAGCACGTCCTCCGGATAGGCCCCGTGCATCATCCCCGCGAGGAACCAGCGATTGTAGATGCCGTCATAGAGCCTGGCCGCGGCGATATCCTCCGCCGTATCGCTGGCCGGGATCGCGTATTCGAGGTTGCAGGCCGCGCCGACGTTCCGCACGCCTGCCTCGCGTAGGACCTGCACCGAAAGACCGTGGGCCAGCGCGACATGATGCATCGCGCGGGCGGCCGAGGCGAGGTTCGCGATCCCCGGCGCGTGATAGCCCTCGAAATGGCCGAGCCAGGCCACGCACCACGGCTCGTTCACAGGCGCTGTGGAAAGGAGACGGTCGCCGAGACGGTCGGCCACGACGCGGGTGAAATCGGCGAACCGCTCCGGGGTCTCCCGCTCGGTCCAGCCGCCGCGTAGCGCCAGCGCCTCCGGCAGTTCCCAGTGGTAGAGCGTCGCCATCGGACGGATCCCGCGGGCGAGCATCCCGTCCACGAGGCGGTCGTAGAAATCCAGCCCCTCCGGGTTCACATGGATCCCGTCCGGCATGATCCGCGCCCAGGACGTCGAGAAGCGATAGGCATCGAACCCCGCGCCCGCGACCAGGTCGAGATCCTCCTGCCAGCGATGGAAATGGTCGCAGGCGGCGGCCCCGGTCTGCCCCAGATGGACCTTGCCCGGCTGCTCTGCGAACCGGTCCCAATGCGTGCGTCCGGCGCCGCCATGGGCGTGCCCCTCGATCTGATAGGCCGATGTGGCGACCCCGAACAGGAAGTCGGGCGGGAAGTCGGACCGGGACAGCGTGAAGGCGTCGCGATGGGGGGAGGGGGGCATGACGGAACGGGCCTTCGTTGGGTCGGGGCGGAGCCGATGACGGGTTGCGGCAATCAGGGGGCGGGGCCGGTCGATGCCCCGAGGATCAGATCGCTTTCCCAGATTTCCTGCGTCGGATCCTGACCCGGACGGGCGATGCGGTCCAGCAGGATTTCGGCGCATCGGCGACCGGCCGCGCGCACGGAGGAGCGGGTGGCCGTGAAGATCGGCACGTCGTCGCCATTCCCGAGATAGCTCAGCATGTCGTCATGGGTAACCACCGACACGTCCCGCCCGAGGACGAGACCCGCCTCCTGCACCGCGCGACGGACCCCGATAGCCATGATGACGGATGAGGCGAGGAAGGCGGTCGGCGGGGCAGCTAGCCCCAGCATGTCCCGCGCGGCTCGATATCCGTTCTGCTCCGACATCTCGCCCGCAAAGGTCAGGTCGGGCGCGGAGACGAGCCCTCGTGCCGCTATCGCCGCCTCGAACCCCGCCCGGCGCCGTCGCGCGAAATCCATGATCTCGTGCCCGTTGACCAGTGCGATGCGCCGGTGGCCGAGATCGAGGAGGAGGTCCGTCGCCCGCTGAAACGCCCGGCGGTTGTCCACATCGACGAAGCTGTAATCCGTGGGCTCCACCGGCGCGCGCCCATGGACTACGAAGGGCAGGTCCATACCGCGCAAAAGGTCGATCCGTGCGTCGTCCATTCGCGGACCGTGGACGATCAACCCGTCCACGTTGCCGGTCGTGGCCATCTGCCGGTAGGCCCGGACCTCGTCACCATCCGAAACGACAGAAAGGACGAGATCGTAATTCGCCCCGGCGTAGACTTCGCCCGCACCGGCCAAAAAATCGGCGAAGACGGGGTTCACCATCTCGTGGTTGAGGGAGGTGGGGATGACGTGGCCGATCGCCATGGCCCGCCCGGTGGCCAGCGATGCCGCCCTCCGGTTCGGGCGGTATCCGTGCCGCCGCGCCGCTTCTGTCACCGTGCGACGGGTTTCCTCCCGGACTTCCGGATAGCCACCCAGCGCGCGGCTGACCGTGGTCGGCGAAAGGCCCAGCAGCTCGGAGAATTCCCGGAGGTTCACTTGACTCGGCCCCCTTTCGGGCATCCCCATATCAGGTCAAATCGGTTTGGATCGAGACCGGATCCGGGCCCGTTTCCCCCTCGGGTTGCCCCGAATGGACGACCGGAAGCAACCCGAAACTGCCGGAGAAAAGCGTCTGCCGACGACTCTTCCGGCGTTGACTTTCAAACGGAGTCGGTCACAACGTTGAGGCGTCAAAGCGGTTTGGCCACGCCAAATCACCGCAATGCGGAACGCCGGTGAACCGGCATCAATGCGCGGCCCAACGTGCCGCTGGGAGGATACATGACGAGACTTGTGAGCAGCACCGCCATCGCGGTGCTCCTGTCGGGTGCAGCCTATGCCGACGGCCACACCGAAATGTTCACGCCCGGGGAGGGGCCGATCGACTGGGAGAGCTACGACGCCTTCGCCGAGGCCACCGACCTGACCGGCCAGAGCGTCACCGTGACCGGTCCGTGGACCGGCGACGAGAAGGCCAAGTTCGACGTCGTCATGCAGTTCTTCGCGGATGCCACCGGCGCTTCGGTGAACTATTCCGGCTCCGACAGCTTCGAGCAGGACATCGTGATCTCCGCCCGTGCCGGATCCGCCCCGAACCTCGCCGTCTTCCCGCAGCCGGGCCTCGCCGCCGACATGGCGAGCCAGGGGCTCCTGACGCCGCTGCCCGACGGGACGTCCGACTGGGTCGCCGAGAATTTCGGTGCCGGGCAATCCTGGGTCGATCTGGGCACCTATGCGGGCGAGGACGGGACCGAGGCGCTCTACGGCATGTTCTACCGCGTCGACCTGAAGTCGCTAGTCTGGTATTCGCCCGCCGCCTTCGACGAGGCGGGCTACGATATTCCCGAGACGATGGAGGACCTCAAGGCCCTCACGGATCAGATCGTCGAGGAGGGCGGCACGCCCTGGTGCATCGGGCTCGGCTCCGGTGCGGCGACGGGCTGGCCCGCGACCGACTGGGTCGAGGACATGATGCTCCGCACGCAATCGCCGGAGGACTACGACGCCTGGGTGTCGAACGAGCTGAAGTTCGATGATCCGAAGGTCGTGGCCGCGATCGAGGAATTCGGCTACTTCGCCCGCAACGACGATTACGTTTCCGGCGGCGCGCAATCGGTCGCCAATACCGACTTCCGCGACAGCGTGACGGGCCTCTTCGAGATCCCGCCCGCCTGCTACATGCACCGGCAGGCATCGTTCATTCCTGCATTCTTCCCCGAAGGCACCGCGATGGGTGACGACGCGGATTTCTTCTACTTCCCGGCCTATGCCGACGCCGATCTCGGCAAGCCTGTCCTGGGCGCCGGGACGCTCTTCGCGATCACCAACCCGTCCCCGGGTGCCGAGGCGATGGTCGAGTTCCTGAAGCTGCCCATCGCGCATGAGTTGTGGATGGCTCAGGGCGGGTTCCTGACGGCCCATGCGGGCGTGAACCCCGAGGCCTATGCCGATGACAGTCTTCGCGCGCAGGGCGACATCCTGAGCGAGGCGACCACGTTCCGCTTCGATGCGTCCGACCTGATGCCGGGTGAGATCGGGGCGGGTGCGTTCTGGACCGGGATGGTCGATTACGTGACCGGCGCCGATGCGGCAGACGTCGCGGCGGACATCCAGACCCGCTGGGACGCCCTCAACTGAGCCTTTAGGGCCACGCAGGCCCGTCCCCTCGGGGGGCGGGCTATTCCGCAGGGTGGACAGGGAGGAGGAGCCCGGTCCACGCTGATCCCCACAAAAACGAGCACATGGGAGGAGCAGCCATGTCACCGCTCTTGCAGGGCATCCTGACCGTCATCATCGGCGTCGGCGGATGCATAGGCTACTTCTGGACCTCCAACTTCGTGCTGGACCGGTTCATCTTCCCGCCCAAGGGCGCGGATGCGGGGCGCAACATCAACCGCGCGAATGCCGTCCGCCCCTGGCTCTTCCTGCTGCCCGCGCTCGCCGCGCTCTCGCTCTACCTCATCTATCCCGTCTTCGGCAGCTTCTACCGGTCGCTTTTCAACCGGGCGAACACGGAATTCGTCGGTCTCGGGAATTACGGCCTCCTCTTCGGGGACGGCGAATTCCGGACCGCGTTGTTCAATAATTTCCTCTGGGTCCTCTTCGTGCCCGCCGCCGCCACCTTCCTAGGCCTTCTGGTGGCGCAGCTCACGGACCGGCTCTCCTGGGGCAACATCGCCAAGTCGCTGATCTTCATGCCGATGGCGATCTCCTTCGTCGGCGCCTCGCTGATCTGGAAGTTCGTCTATGCGGTCGACCCCGAGATCGGGATCATCAATGCCATGCGCGACACGATCGGCATGGGACCCATCGATCCGCTTCAGGTCGGGTTCTGGAACAACTTTTTCCTCATGGTCATCCTCGTCTGGATCCAGACCGGTTTCGCCATGGTCATCCTCTCCGCCGCCCTGCGCGGCATCCCGGAGGAGACGGTGGAGGCCGCGATCATCGACGGTGCCTCGCCGATCCAGATCTTTTTCAAGATCAAGATCCCGCAGATCATGGGCACCATCGTCGTCGTCTGGACCACGATCACCATCCTCGTGCTCAAGGTGTTCGACATCGTCTACACCATGACCGGCGGTAATTTCGGCACGCAGATCCTGCCCAGCTACATGATGGAATACATGTTCCGCGATGACGGGCGCGCCACGGCGGTCGCCTTCGTCATCATGCTGATCGTCCTTCCGGTGATGGTCTGGAATATCGCGCAAGCCCGCAAGGAGGTCCGCTGATGGCCATCGACGACGACGGAATCGCGGGCGCCAAAAGCTCGCTTTCGCTGGTCACCAACATCTCGGTGGTCTTCCTCGTGGTGCTGTGGCTGGTCCCGACGATCGGCCTGCTGGTGTCGTCCTTCCGCGACCGGGATGCGATCTCGAATTCGGGCTGGTGGAAGGCGCCCTTCGCCACGGAACAGAACTTCGCCGTCGGCACCGAAGGCGACTTCGTTCAGGAAGCGGATGGCTGGACCCTCACCGGCAACCTTTTTGGTGCGGACGGATCGGGCGACATCACCGCGTTCGGCGGCCGCCGGGCCGAGCCCACGGCCTTCGCGCCGGGCGAGACCGGCGAGTTGGTCCGCGGCCGGACCCTGACGGTAGAACCGAATGGCGACTTCGTCTATGTCGACCCGGATGCGGAGGCGCCGAGCCGCAGTCCGACGATCTATTTCGCGACCTCCGTCCCGCCCAGCTTCTCGATCGACAATTACGAAACGATCATGGCCTCCGCGGGTATGGACGTGGCGTTCATCAACACGCTGACCGTGACGATCCCCGCGACCATCATCCCGATCCTGATCGCGGCCTTCGCAGCCTATGCGCTCGCTTGGATGGACTTCCCGTTTCGGGGCACGATCATCGCGATCATCGTCGGCCTGCTGGTGGTGCCGCTGCAACTGGCGCTGGTGCCGATGCTGAAACTGCACAACCAGATTGGCATCGGACAGAGCTTCTACGGCATCTGGTTCGCGCATACCGGGTTCGGCCTGCCCCTCGCGATCTACCTGTTGCGAAACTACATGGTCGGTTTGCCACGGGACATCATCGAGAGCGCCAAGGTCGACGGCGCGACCGATTTCCAGGTCTTCACCAAGATCGTCCTGCCGCTGTCCTTCCCGGCCTTGGCGAGCTTCGCGATCTTCCAGTTCCTGTGGACCTGGAACGACCTCCTGATCGCCAAGGTGTTCCTGCCGTCGAACTCGGAATCCTGGGTGATGACGGTCAAGATCGCCGACGACCTGCTGGGCTCGCGGGGCGGCGACTGGGGCATCCTCGCCGCGGCGGCCTTCGTATCCATCGCGGTTCCTCTCCTCGTGTTCTTCACGATGCAACGCTACCTCGTGCGCGGTCTTCTGGCCGGCTCGGTGAAGTAGGACGACCTTAATGCAAGCGACCGCAGAGCAGCTTTCCCCTGCCGCCGATCTCGATTGGTGGAAGGGGGGCGTCATCTACCAGATCTATCCCCGCTCCTTTCAGGACACGACCGGCGACGGGATCGGCGATCTGAACGGCATCACCGCGCGATTGCCCTATGTGGCGTCGCTCGGGGTGGACGCCATCTGGATCAGTCCGTTCTTCACCTCGCCGATGAAGGATTTCGGCTACGACGTCAGCGATTACCGCGACGTCGACCCGATGTTCGGCACGCTGGCGGATTTCGACCGCCTCGTGGACACGGCGCACCGGCTCGGCGTGCGGATCATGATCGACCTGGTCCTGTCCCACAGCTCCGATCAGCATCCGTGGTTTCAGGAAAGCCGGGCGGATCGCTCGAACCCGAAATCCGACTGGTATGTCTGGGCCGATCCGAAGCCGGACGGGACGCCGCCGAACAACTGGCTGTCGATCTTCGGGGGAACCGCCTGGCACTGGGACGCGCGGCGGCTCCAGTACTACCTGCACAACTTCCTGTCGTCGCAGCCCGACCTGAATTTCCACGCTCCGGCGGTGCAGCAGGCCCTGCTGGACGAGACGCGATTCTGGCTCGATCGCGGCGTGGACGGTTTCCGGCTCGACACGATCAATTTCTACTTCGCCGATGACCATTTGCGCGACAATCCGGCCCTCCCGCCGGAGAAGCGGAACGCCAAGATCGCGCCCTCGGTGAACCCCTACAATCATCAGGACCATATCTATTCCAAGAACCGTCCGGAAAATCTCGACTTCCTCCGCCGGTTCCGCGCCCTCCTCGACGAATACCCCGGGACTGCCGCCGTGGGAGAGATCGGCGATGCGCAGATGGGAATGGAGTTGCTGGGCGAATATACCCGCGCGGGGCAGGGGGTGCAGATGTGCTACGCCTTCGACTTCCTCGCCGGCGACCCTCTGACTGCGCACCGGGTGGAAGAGGTTTTCCATCGGCTGGACGAGGCCGCGCCCGACGGCTGGGCCTGCTGGGCGATGTCGAACCACGACGTGACGCGTCACGTTTCGCGCTGGAACCTCGATGAGGGCGGGGCCCGCTGTTACGCGACGCTTCTGCACGTCCTGCGCGGCTCCGTCTGCCTCTATCAGGGAGAAGAGTTGGGCCTGTCGGAGGCGCGGGTCTCCTTCGAGGATCTGCGCGACCCCTACGGCATCGAGTTCTGGCCGGAATATGTCGGCCGGGACGGATGCCGAACCCCGATGGTATGGGAGGCGTCGAATACCAACGGCGGGTTCAGCGACGCGAAGCCGTGGCTTCCCGTGGCCCATGAGCATCTCGGGAACGCGGTCGCGCTGCAGGAGGCGCGGGAGGATGCGCTGCTGCACCATTACCGTCGCATGATCGCGCTCCGGGCCGCGTCGCCCGCGCTTCGGATCGGCGATCAGGTGGGGATGCACGCGAATGGCGACCTGCTCACCTTCGAGCGGACGGCCGAGGGAGAGCGTTGGTTCTGCGCCTTCAATCTCGGCGGTGGACGGGTCTCCGCGCATATGCCCGACGGCGTCTGGACATTCGTGGAGGGGATCGGCGGCACCGATCCGGGAAGGGCAACGGGCGGCGGCATGTGCCTCGACCCCTGGCAATACACGCTCCTCAAGAGCGCCTGAGACATGCGACCGGAGGTCGCGAGAAACGAAAACGGAAGGGAGGGGACACCATGGCAAATCTGAAGCTCACCGACGTGGCCAAGGTCTATGGCGGGCAGGTCGAGGTCCTGAAGAATATCGACCTCGACATCAAGACCGGGGAATTGATCGTGTTCGTGGGCCCGTCGGGTTGCGGCAAGTCCACGCTCCTTCGAATGATCGCCGGGCTTGAGAAGATCTCGGGCGGGACGCTCGAGATCGACGGGGAGGTCGTCAACGACGTGCCCCCCTCCGAGCGCGGCATTGCGATGGTGTTCCAGTCCTACGCGCTCTACCCGCACATGACGGTGCGCGAGAACATGCAATTCGCCCTCAAGATCGCCAAGAAGTCCCCCGAGGAGATCGACCGCGCCGTCGAGGCGGCGGCGACCAAGCTCCAGCTCACCGAATATCTCGACCGCCTGCCCAAGGCCCTTTCCGGCGGACAGCGCCAGCGGGTCGCCATCGGTCGCTCCATCGTTCGCGACCCGAAGGTCTATCTCTTCGACGAACCGCTCTCGAACCTCGACGCCGCCCTGCGCGTCGCCACCCGGATCGAGATCGCGCAGCTCAAGGAGCAGATGCCCGACAGCACCATGATCTACGTCACCCACGACCAGGTGGAGGCGATGACGCTCGCCTCCCGCATCGTCGTGCTCGACGCGCTCAAGGACAATGGCGGGCGCTACAGCATCGCCCAGGTCGGCACTCCGCTGGATCTCTACGAGAAGCCCAACGGCGAATTCGTCGCGCGCTTCATCGGCTCCCCCGCCATGAACCTGCTGGAGGGCGAGATCATCGGAACCGGTGAGATCACCACCATCCGCACGGCGCTCGGTGGTGGCACCATCACGTCCACCGTGCCGTCCCTGCCCGACGATCAGGGTGCGACGGTCAATATCGGCATCCGGCCCGAGGACGCGGTCGCGACGGAAGGCGAAGATTATGCCTTCGCAGGCGAAGTCGAGGTCGAGGAACGCCTGGGTGAGGTGACGCTCCTCTATTTCAAGCGCAGCACGCCGGAAGCAGATCCGGTCATCGCCAAGTTGCAGGGGATCCACCCGAACCTGCGCGGACAGACGATCCGGCTGGCGGCCGATCCGTCCAAGGTCCACATCTTCCGCAACGGCGTGTCGCTGCTTTATCGCTGAGGGTGCGCGATTCAGCCGGGCCGCCGCGGTGGTCTGGCGGGCCCGTCAGCCCTCCATCCGCACCGATCCGATATAGGGCAGGTTGCGGTTCCGCTGAGCGTAGTCGATGCCGTAGCCCACGACGAACTCATCCGGGATCTCGAACCCGGTCCAGGTCGCGCGGATATCCACTTCCCGCCGGGTCGGCTTGTCGAGAAGGGCGATGGTCTCCAGCCGGGCGGGCCCCCGCGAACGCAGGAGCCCGAGGACATGGTGCAGGGTGAAGCCGGTATCCACGATATCCTCCACCACCAGCACGTCGCGCCCGCCGATCTCGCCGCGCAGATCCTTCAGGATGCGCACCTCGCGGCTCGACTCCATCCCGTCGCCATAGCTGCTGGCCTCCAGGAAATCGACCTCCACCGGCAGGTCCAGCTCCCGCACCAGATCGGCGATGAACACGAAGGAGCCGCGGAGCAGTCCCACGACGATAAGCTTGTCCGTCCCCGCGAACCGCGTCTCGATCTCGCGCGCCAGCGCCTCGATCCGGGCCGCGATGGCCTTCGCCGAAATCATCTGCTCGATGCGATAGTCCTGGCTCATATTGCCCCCTGCGAACCGTTCCGGCATCACGGGCGTTAGCACGCCGACCCGCCCAGCCCCAAGAGGTGCCATGCCCCGCCACTCCGAGACCCGCGAATTGCCCTACACGGCGACCCAGATGTACGACCTCGTGGCGGACGTGGCGCGCTATCCCGAATTCCTGCCCTGGACCGCCGCCGCCCGCATCCGGTCCCGGGAGGGCGGGCCGGAGGGAGAGGTGATGCTCGCGGACCTCGTCATCAGCTTCAAGGTCTTCCGCGAGAGCTTCGGATCGCGCGTCATCCTCTGGCCCGATGAGCACCGGATCGAGACGGAGTATCTCGACGGCCCCTTCCGCCACCTTCAGTCGGAATGGCGGTTCGAGGAATTGCCTATGGGCAAGTGTCGCGTAACCTTCTGGGTGGACTTCGAATTCCGCAACCGAATGATCGGACGCATCGTCGGCGCGGTGTTCAACGAGGCGATGCACCGGGTCGTCGCCTCCTTCGAGAAGCGGGCGAAGAAGCTCTACGGTTCCGCCGCCGCCTGAAGCAGCAATCCGATGGCATGATCGCGCGCCGCGTGGCGGACGGCGTCCCGCCCGCGGGCCCCGAACTCCACGGTCTCGGTCCGGGTACCATGTCCGGTGGCGACCGCGAAACAAACGCGCCCCTCGGGCTTGTGCTCGGATCCGCCGGGGCCGGCGATCCCCGTGACCGCCACCGCGAGCGAGGCGTCGGATTTCAGGCGCGCGCCCTCGGCCATGGCGCGCGCGACCTCCTCGGAGACCGCACCGTGGGCCACGAGAATCGCCTGCGGCACACCGAGCATCGTACGTTTGGCCGCGTTCGCGTAGGTGACGGCCCCCCAGAGGAACATCTCGGACGATCCCGGCAAGTCGGTCAGCGCCGCCGCGACCATCCCTCCGGTGCAGCTTTCGGCGGTCGCGATCGTCAGGCCCCGCGCCCGGCAGGCCGCCAGAAGGTCCGCGGCGCTCACAGATGCGCCAGCGCGGCAAGGGCAAGGACGCAGAGGGCCGCCATGACTCCCGCTACCGCATCATCCAGCATCACGCCCCAGGCATCGCTGCGCCGGTCCATCCATCCGATCGGTCCGGGTTTCCAGATGTCGAACAGCCGGAACAGGACGAACGCCGCGATCCAGCCGGGCCAGAGCGCCTCCACCGGCACCCCGGCCCGCGCCGCGCCCCAGGCCAGCGGCAGGAGGGCGATCCACTGGCCCAGCACCTCATCGATCACCACTTCGGACGGATCGTGATCGCTTCCGTCCCGCGTGACCGCCTGCGTGGCCCAGAAGCCTAGGGGCAGAAGCGCGCAGGTCGCGAGCGTGAAGAAGACCGGCCCGCCCTGCATCGCCGCCCAGCCGAGGGGTAGGGCTGCGAGCGATCCCCAGGTTCCCGGCGCGGGGCGCAGGTCGCCGATACCGCACACCGTGGCCACGAGCCGCGCGATCATTCCGCCACCAGCGTCGCCGTCGCCTGACAGGCGATCCCCTCGCCGCGCCCGGCGAAGCCGAGCCGCTCCGTCGTCGTGGCCTTCACCGAAACGCGGCCCCGGTCGATCCCGATCAACGTCGCAACCCGGCCCCGCATGGCGGTGGCATGGGGGCCGATCTTGGGCGTTTCGCAGATCAGGGTACAGTCGATATGGGAGATCGCGTAGCCGCGGATGCGGGCGAGATCGGCGGCATGGGACAGGAATTGCCCCGATTCCGCGTCCTTCCATTGTGGGTCGCTGGGAGGGAAGTGGGTGCCGATATCCCCCTCCGCCAGAGCGCCGTAGATGGCATCCGCGATCGTGTGCAGGCCCACATCCGCATCCGAATGCCCCTGAAGCCCGCGGCCATGGGGCACGGCGACGCCGCAGAGCATCACGTGATCGCCGGGTCCGAAGCGGTGGACGTCGAACCCGCTCCCGACCCTGACATCCATCGCGTTCCTTCGCCCCAGCAGACGCTCGGCACGGGCGAAATCCTCCGGTCCGGTGATCTTGATGTTGTCCTCGTCACCCGGAACGATCGCGACGTCGAGCCCCGCGGCGCGGGCCACGGCCACATCATCCGCCGCATCGCCCGCGAACGCGGCATGGGCGGCGCGGAGGGCTTCGGTATGGAACCCCTGCGGCGTCTGCGCGCGCCAGAGGTCGGTGCGGTCCACCACGTCCTCAACCCGCTCCGCCCCGCGCCAGAGCGCGTCCGTCACCGCCACTGCGGGGGCCGCGGCCAGGCTGTGGTCGAGGGCGGTCGCGACCGCCGCGATGACCGTATGGCTCACCAGCGGGCGCGCCGCATCGTGGATCAGGACCCGGTCCGTACGCACCCGGTCCAGCCCGGCCCGCACCGACGCGACCCGCGTTTCGCCACCAGGCACCGTCGCGATACCGGGACAGGCGAAGGCGGCCAGCTCGGCATCGTCGCCGTGGATCACTAGGATGGTCTCGTCCACGGAGCCGGCAAAGGCCGCGACGCTCCAACCGATGATCGGTCGCCCCGCCAGGTCGCGATATTGCTTCGGCACCGCGCCGCCCGCACGGATGCCACGCCCGGCGGCGACGATGAGGGCGGTGAGCGTGGGACGGGGCATTGCGGGAGCAGCCTGCGGTCGGCGGAGGGTTCCCTCGTCCTAGCCGCGGGAACGCGGGCTGACAACCGGACGGGCAGAAGACTGGCAAAGTGCCTTATTCTTGTGCAAGCGCCTTATGATGGGCGGTCCTTTGGCCTGGGACCGTGTATAGGTTGCACCGATCCGCTAGGGCTGCCTCTCAGACGCACAGGGTTTCATCATATGCCTGAAAAGGCCGCAATCGACCTCGATCCGCGCCTCGCGGCTCTCGGCCTTCGCTCCCCCGTGGCGCTGGCGCCGATGGCGGGGATCACCGACCTGCCGTTCCGGAGCCTCGTGCAGGGCTTCGGCGCCGGTCTCGTCGTGTCCGAAATGGTCGCGAGCCGGGAAATGGTGGAGGCGAAGCCATCCGTCCGGGATCGCGCGGAACTCGGCGGCGGCGATGCGGGCACGTCGGTGCAGATCGCCGGGCGCGAGGCGTATTGGATGGCCGAGGCCGCACGGATGGTCGCGGGGCAGGGCGCGCGGATCGTCGACATCAACATGGGCTGCCCGGCGAAGAAGGTGACCAACGGCGCATCCGGTTCCGCGCTCCTGCGCGATCACGACCACGCGCTGCGCCTGATCGAGGCGGTGGTGGAGGCGGTCGACGTGCCCGTAACCCTCAAGACCCGGCTCGGCTGGGACGAGGACAGCTGCGACACCGCATCGCTTGCCCGGCGGGCGGAGGCGGCGGGTATCCGGATGCTCGTGATCCACGGACGAACGCGGTGCCAGTTCTATCGCGGGTCCGCCGACTGGCCCGCCGTCCGCGGGATCGTCGAGGCGGTCTCGATCCCTGTCCTCGTCAACGGCGATATCGGATCGGTCGCGGATGCCAGGCGGGCGCTCGCATGCTCTGGTGCTGCAGGCGTGATGGTAGGCCGGGGGATTCAAGGGCGGCCCTGGACCTGCGCGCGGATCGCCGCCGCGCTGACGGCGGCGCCGCAACCCGCCATGCCCCACGGCCCCGCGCTGGTCGAAATGGTGCGGGCGCACTACGCCGCCATGCTCGCGTTCTACGGGCCGATGGGGGGCCGCGTCGCGCGCAAGCATCTCGGCTGGTACATGGACGACGCGGGAACCCCGGCCGAGCTGCGCCGCACGATCCTGACGGCCGCGCCCGATGCGGTCCTGTCCCTCCTGCCGGACGCGCTCGCCCCGGTGGAAAGGCGGGCGGCATGATGTCCGACCTCGTCTGGCAGTCGCTGTCCATCCCCGCAATCATCCTTGACGCCGAGGATCTGGTTCGGACCTTGAACGGTCCCGCCGAAGGGTTCCTGAACAGGTCCGCCAAGACGCTGGAGGGCGCCTCCCTGTCGCGCTTGGTGGACGTTGAGGGGGGTCTGGAGGTGGCGACGAACCGGGTCCGCCGGAACGCGGCACCCGTGACGCTTCACGACACGTCCATGCGTATCGGACCCGGACCGGACGTTCGCTGCGACATCCACATCTCGCCGCTGGAAACAGGCGTTCTGATTCTGATCTCGCTTCAGGACATCGCCGGACGGCTCGATCACGGGCGCAACTCCCGAAGTGCTGCGCGTTCCGCCATTGGAATGGCGGAGATGCTCGCCCACGAGATCAAGAACCCACTCGCGGGGATCACCGGCGCGGCACAGCTTCTGAGCATGAACCTCGCGGGGGAAGACCTTGAAATGACGGAGCTGATCGTGGGCGAGAGCCGCCGGATCGTGAAGCTCCTCGAACAGGTGGAGCAATTCGGAAATCTCCGTCCGCCGCAGCGGCGGGCCGTCAACCTGCATGATGTTCTCGACCGGGCCCGCCGCTCTGCGATGGTCGGGTTCGCCGCGCATATGACCATAGACGAGGCCTACGACCCGTCGCTGCCGCCGACCTGGGGCGATCCGGACCAGTTGCAGCAGGTGTTCCAGAACCTGCTCAAGAACGCGGCGCAGGTGGCCAGGCACGGCGGGCGGATCACCATACGGACGTTCTACGAACTGTCGCTGCGGGTGCGGCGACCGGACGGTACGGGCGGAAACGTCCCGCTCCAGGTCGAGATCATCGACGACGGCCCCGGCGTCCCCCCCGAGATGCGTGGCAACCTGTTCGAGCCGTTCGTGTCCGGGCGCGAGAACGGCACCGGCCTCGGCCTCGCCCTGGTGGCCAAGATCGTCCACGAGCATGGCGGCTGGATCAACGTGGACAGCGTTCCCGGGCGGACGGTTTTCCGTCTTTCCATGCCGATGGTGCCGAAGGGCGATAAACATGAAGATCGACCTGCAAACATCTGATTTAGGAACATAAGAAATATGGACGGAACGATTCTCGTCGCCGATGACGACCGCACCATCCGGACGGTCCTGACCCAGGCCCTGACGCGCGCCGGCTGCAAGGTGCATGCCACGTCGAGCCTGATGACGCTCATGCGGTGGGTGGAGGAGGGGAAGGGCGACCTCGTGATCTCGGACGTCGTCATGCCGGACGGAAACGGCCTCGACATGCTGCCCCGCATCGGGGCGGAGCGGCCCGGTTTGCCGGTCATCGTCATCTCGGCACAGAACACGATCATGACCGCGATCCAGGCCGCGGAGGCCGAAGCCTACGATTACCTGCCGAAGCCGTTCGATCTGCCCGACCTGATGAAGCGCGCGGCCCGGGCGCTCGAACGCAAGAGCCGGGTCGCGCCGCCCGCCGAGGCCCGCCCGGCCGAGGAGTCCGACGACCTCCCGCTGGTGGGCCGAACGGCGCGGATGCAGGCGCTCTACCGCCTCGTGGCGCGGGTAATGAACACCGACCTGCCGGTGATGATCACCGGCGAAAGCGGCACCGGCAAGTCTCTGATCGCACGGGCGATTCATGATTTCTCCGACCGGCGGACCCTGCCGTTCGTGACCGCGACGGGTGCCGATCTCGTGGGCTTCGACGGCCCGACGGAGATTTTGTCCCAGGCCCGGGGCGGATCGCTTCTTTTCGACGAGGTCGGCGATCTCGATGCCGACGCCCAGGCCCGCGTGGTCCGGATGCTCGACAGCCTGGACGGGTCCGGTCCGCGCATTATGGCTACATCGCAGCGTGACCTGTCCGACCGGCTCGACGAGGGGTTCCGGTCTGACCTCTATTACCGGCTCGCCGGGGCCCAGCTCGACGTGCCCGCGCTGCGCGAACGGGTGGACGACATCCCGCTGCTCGCTGCGCATTTCCTGACCCGGGCGGAGCGGGATGGCGGCACGCTCCGCCGTTTCTCGGACGAGGCGATGGCGCAGATCCGCGCACATCCCTGGCCCGGCAACGTGCGGCAACTGGAAAACGCGGTCCGCCGCCTCGTGGCCACCAGCCCGGCCGAGGAGATCACCCGGGGCGAGGTGGAGTCCGTTCTGGGTGCGGCGCTCGCCGCCACCGGCCCGCGCACCGCCGCCACGACGGATCGCCTGTCGGAGGCGGTGGACAAGCATCTGCGCCGCTATTTCGACCTGCAGGGCGGACAGCTTCCGGCTCCCGGCCTCTATCAGCGGGTGCTGCGGGAGGTGGAGGGGCCGCTGATCGAGATCGCGCTCGATGCGACAGGCGGAAATCAGGCACGATGCGCCGATCTTCTCGGGATCAACCGCAATACCCTGCGCAAGAAGATCACCGACCTCGATATCCCCGTGACACGCCGCCGCAAATTGATGTAAATTCGCCACAGACGTTGCAGATCGGGAACAACCCGACACAACAACGCGCGATAAGACATTGATACGAGGCGAGCTTGCGGTCCGTGGCCTCTTCCGAGTCCCTTTTCCGGACGTTCCTCTGGGGCGGACGACGGCAGGCCGAGGCCTGGCTGGCACTGGCGCTCGTCGTGCTCGGGCCGATCCTCGTGGTGACGACATTCGTGACATTCGGCTTGCGCGGCCCGGGCGGAAGCCAGACGGGCCTGCGCGCCGTCCTCCTCGCCGACCTCGTCTACATCCTCGCCATCGCGGCACTCGTCGTCCGCCGGGTGACGGCGATGATCGCGGCCCGCCGCGCCCGGTCCGCGGGCTCGCAGCTTCATCTCCGACTGTCCGGCGTCTTCACCGGGATCGCCCTGATCCCCACCATTCTCGTCGCCGTTTTCGCGACCGTGACCATCAATATCGGACTGGAGGGCTGGTTTTCGGACCGGGTACGCAGCGCGCTGGGCAATTCTGTGGAGGCGGCGCAGGCCTATGCGCAAGAGCATCGCGACGATCTCACCCAGGACGCCCGCGGCCTCGCCGGATATCTGAACGCCGCGCGGCAGGCGAGCCCCGTGATGAACGATGGCTACCTGCGGCAATTGCTGGGGCAGGGGCAGGATCTGGTGCAGCGCGGTCTTCAGGAGGCCTACGTGATCGACGGGCAAGGCGAGATCCGCGCCCGGGGCGAGCGCAGCTATCTGTTCGACTTCGAGATGCCCACGGAGGGTCAGCGCGACCGGGCCGCGGTGGGTGAGGTCGTGCTGGTGGAGGATAAGGAAATCAATGAATTCCGAGCCCTTCTTAAACTTGTCGCTTATGACGATCGCTATCTTTATGTGACCCGCGAGGTGGACGGCGCGATCTTGCAGCTTCTGGACGAAACGGAGGAAACGGCCCAGCTCTACACCCAACTCGAACAGGACCGGGGGCGGCTCCTTTTCGAATTCGGCCTCCTCTATCTCGGCTTTGCCGTTATCCTGATCCTCGCCGCCACCTGGGCCGGTCTGTGGTTCGCCGAGCGCCTGTCGCGTCCGGTGGGACAACTCGCCGGCGCGGCGCAGCGCGTGGGGCAGGGTGATCTCGACGTGCGCGTGAGCGAGGGGCGGGGCGATGACGAGATCGCGATGCTGGGCCGCATCTTCAACCAGATGACGCGGCAGTTGAAGGGTCAGCGCGACGCTCTGGTCGAGACCAACATGCAGACGGAGCGGCGGCGGCGCCTGTTCGACAGCGTTCTGGGCTCCGTCACCGCGGGGGTGATCGGTCTTGACGCGGAGGGGCGCGTCGACTTCACCAACCGCTCCGCCCAGCGACTCCTTCAGGTCGAGGGCGAGCGGCAATACGGGGAACGTCTCGGCGACGTCGTGCCGGAATACGCCGCGCTGTTCGAGAAGGTGTCCGGCGACCGGACGGAAACGGTGCAGGAGGAGGTCCGACTGGTCCGCGACGGCAAGCTGGAGACGCTGCTGGTGCGGATCGCCACGCGGCGGGGATCGGACGGGGTGCCTGAGGGATACGTCGTGGCCTTCGACGACGTGACGGAACTGGTCTCCGCGCAGCGGATGGCTGCCTGGGGCGACGTCGCCCGCCGTATCGCGCACGAGATCAAGAACCCGCTGACGCCGATCCAGCTTTCGGCGGAGCGGGTCAAACGCCGCTTCGGGCGTGAGCTGGAACCCGAAAGCGCCGCCAAGCTGGGGGAGCTGACCGACGTGATCGTCCGGCAGACCAACGACCTCCGCCGGATCGTCGACGAGTTCAGCAAGTTCGCCCGGATGCCGGAGCCCGAGCGACGGCAGGGCGACCTCGCCAGTCTCCTGCGCGAGACGCTGACGCTGCAACGCGCGGCCCTCGAACCGACCCGTCTGACTGCGGACATTCCGGATACGCCCGTGCTGGCGGAGATCGACCCGACCATGATCGGGCAGGCCTTCACGAACCTCGTGAAGAACGCGGGCGAAGCCATTGAAACCCGTGCGGAACACGTCGCCGATTTCGAGCGGCGCGTCAACGTTTCCCTGAGCGCGCAGGACGGTATGGCGGAGATACGGATCGCGGATACGGGCATCGGCCTGCCGGAGGATCGGGCCCGCCTGTTCGAGCCCTACGTGACGACGCGATCGAAGGGCACCGGCCTCGGCCTGCCCATCGTGAAGAAGATCATCGAGGAACACGGCGGAACGCTGGAACTGCGCGATGCGGCTCCCGGCGCCGACGGCCACAGAGGGGCGGAGGCCGTGATCCGCCTGCCGCTGAGCGAGGAGTGACATGAGCGACATCCTGATCACCGACGACGAGGCCGATATCCGCAGTCTAATCTCGGATATCCTTGAAGACGAAGGCTATTCCTGCCGGACCGCGGGCACGGCCGAGGCGTGCATGGGAGCCATCGCCGACGATCCGCCCGGCCTGATGATCCTCGATATCTGGCTCAAGGACAGCGACATGGACGGGATCGACATCCTGAAGTCGGTTCGCCGCTCCAACCCCGACATTCCGATCATCATCATCTCGGGCCACGGCAATATCGAGATCGCGGTCGCCGCCATCAAGCAGGGCGCCTACGACTACATCGAGAAGCCCTTCAACATTGATCAGCTCATGGTCGTCGTCGCCCGCGCGATGGAGGCGTCCCGCCTGCGCCATGAGAACAGCGAGCTGCGCCGCCGCGATGCGTCCTCCGCCGAGATGATCGGGCAAAGCGCGGCCTATAAAGGTCTGGTTTCGCAGCTCAAGAAGGTGATGAACTCCAACGGCCGCGTCATGCTGACCGGCCCCGCAGGCGCGGGGAAGGAGGTCGCCGCCCGCTACATCCATGCCAATTCCAACCGCAACGGCGCGCCCTTCGTCACCGTCTCATCCGCCAGTATCGAGCCCGACCGAATGGAATCTGTCCTCTTCGGCCGCGAGAGCCCGGAAAAGGGGGTCGAACCCGGCCTTTTGGAACAGGCGCATGAGGGGGTGATCTATTTCGACGAGGTGGCCGACATGCCTCTCGGCACACAATCGAAGATCCTCCGCGTTCTCGTGGAACAGGCGTTCCAGCGGGTCGGCGGACAGGAGAAGGTGCGCGTCGATCTGCGCGTCATCTCCTCCACCAACCGTGATCTGCAAGAGGAGATCCGCGCCGGTCGCTTTCGGGAGGAGCTGTTCCACCGGCTGAATGTCGTGCCCATCCCGGTCCCCTCCCTGGAGGAGCGGCGCGACGATATCCCCGTCCTCGCCGACCACTTCATCGAGTCGCTCAACAAGGCGCAGGGCCTGCCGCTGCGCGCCATCAGCGAGGAGACGGGTGCCCTCCTCCAGACGATGCAATGGCCCGGCAATGTCCGGCAGCTGCGCAACGTGATCGAGCGGGTCCTGATCCTCGGCGAGGGGACCGGTCCGATCGAGCCGTCCGAACTGCCGGGTCCCTCGGATGGCGGCGGCGACAGCGGCGAGATGACCCTCTCGGGCAGCCTCGCGAGCCTGCCGCTGCGCGACGCGCGCGAACTTTTCGAGCGGCAATACCTGATGACGCAGATCAACCGCTTCGGCGGCAACATCTCCCGCACCGCGAGCTTCGTCGGGATGGAACGTTCCGCGCTTCATCGCAAGCTCAAGTCGCTGGGTGTCGTGACCTCCGCCCGGGGCGGGTCCCGCGTGGCGCGGGTGGACGATTAGGGCGCGGCGATCCGTCCCTGTGCCACGCACAGACCCCGCGTGTCGAACGGCTGGCTTTCCAGCATCCGCACGGGTCCGGCGGGACAGGCGGGCAGGGTGGTCAGCCCGTAGCCGCGCGCACCCATGCAGGCGGCGACCGCCCGGTCGCGAAGCGGGATGTTGGTGTCGTAGTCGAACACGTCCGCCCGGTTGTTCACACCGATGCAAACCGCTCCGTCGCAGAAGCCGCCGCCCAGCGTCACGCTCGGAGCGGTCGTGATCCGGGGCCGTTCGGGAAAGCGCGCGCCGGCCTCCCGCCCGCAGGCGACGAGGTCGCGCTCGGCCTGGAAGGCGGGGGCGCCAGGCTTGAGCCAGACGGGCTGCGACACCCCGGCACAGGCGGAGAGAAAGGCGAGGGGGACAAGGAGACAGCGCATGGGACCGGATCATAGCACGCGCCGGGATGGGCACAAATCCCCGGCGCTACCCGGTTCCCGACCGCCCGCGGACCCGCGCCGCACCCGATTGACCCCACAGGCGGCGGCCCCTATCCAAGGCAATCCATGCACCGCCGGAGGGCTGCGGCTTTGAAGGTCATCATCTGCGGCGCGGGCCAGGTCGGCTGGCAGATCGCCCGCCACCTGTCGGGCGAGCGCAACGACGTCACCGTCGTGGACAACAACCCAAGTCTCGTGAACCGCGCCACCGACACGCTGGACGTGCAGGGAATCACGGGCTTCGCGTCCTACCCCGACGTGCTGGAACGCGCGGGGGCGGAGGATGCCGACATGCTGATCGCCGCCACCCACAGCGACGAGGTCAACATGGTCACCTGTCAGGTGGCCCATTCGATCTTTACCGTTCCGCGCAAGATCGCCCGGCTGCGGGCACAATCCTACCTCGCCGCCATGCGCGCCGATCTCTACCGCCGCGACCACCTGCCCATCGACGTCGTCATCAGCCCGGAGCGGGAGGTGGCGGAGGCCGCGCTTCGCCGCCTGCGCGCGCCCGAGGCGTTCGACATCGAGGAATTCATGCAGGGCGCCTGCCAGTTCATCGGCCTCCATCTCGATGCCGATTGCCCGGTCCTCGACACGCCCCTGCGGCAGCTCAGCGAATTGTTCAGTACCCTGCGGGCCGTCGTGGTCGGTGTGCGGCGGTCGGCGGGCGGTGCCGTCTTCGCGCCCGAGCCGGGCGATCAGCTCAAGGCCGGGGATCAGGTCTATATCCTCTGCCATACCGACGATCTGGCCCGGACGCAGGAGATCTTCGGCAAGCGGACCAAGCGACAGGAACGGGTTGTCATCATCGGCGGCGGCAATGTCGGCCTCGCCGTCGCCGCGGCCCTCGAGGCGGCCCCCGAGCGTATCCGGGCCAAGATGATCGAACGGGACCGCCGCTGCGCCGAACACGCGGCGGAGGCGCTGGAGCGGACCATCGTGCTGTCCGGCGACGGTCTCGATATCGAGCTTTTGCGGGAGGCGGGGATCGAGCGGGCGGATGCCGTCCTGACCGTGACGGACGACGACAAGACCAACCTTCTGGCCGCCGTGCGCGCCAAGGCGGCGGGTTGCTCCAAGACCATCGCGCTCATCAATGACCCGACGCTCGTGCCGCTGATGGGGCCGCTCGACATCGACGCCTACGTCAACCCGCGGCAGACGACCGTCAGTTCGATCCTGCGCCATGTCCGCCATGGACGGGTGCGGAACGTCTACTCGGTCGGCGACGCGGAAGCGGAGGTGATCGAGGCGCAGGTCCTGTCCACTTCGCCCATGTCCGGACATGCCCTGCGCGACGTGGGCTTCCCGGAAGGCGCGCTCGTCGGCGCGATCCGCAAGTCGGACGGGCGTTTCGTGCGCCCCGAAGGCGGCAGCCAGATCGACGAGGGCGACATCGTGGTCATCTTCGCGCTCGCCGCCGACGTGCCGGAAGTCGAGCGCCTGCTCCAGGTGCAGGTGGACTTCTTCTGATGCAGGCGGCGCGCGTCGACCGCGCCCCACGCATCCCCCTCCTCGTGCAGATGGCCGCGATCCTGTCGGCCTCGATGTATGTCCCTGCGATCCACGGGGCGATCTCGGACGCCCATATCGAATCGCGGGCCTTCTTCTACTGGGGCACGATCCTGCTGGCGGGGACGGGGGCTGTCGCACTCGCCTCCGCCCGGCACCGTTCCTCCAACGTGACGCGCAGCCATCTCGTGGCGCTTCTGGGCGCGCTCACCATCCTTCCGGCGATGGCGGCGCTGCCCCTCCGCGAGGCGGTCCCGGACACCAGGATCGTGAACGCATACGTGGAGATGGTCGCCGCGGTCACCACCACCGGCGGCACGCTCTTCGCACCCGACAGGCTGGCGGATACGGTCCATCTGTGGCGCGCTTTCGTCGCCTGGCAGGGGGGGCTGCTGGTCTGGGTCGCGGCCGTGGCCATCCTCGCGCCGCTCCGCCTCGGCGGGTTCGAGGTGACCTACAGCGCCCGCTTCGGCCAGGCCGCCCGCCTCTCGACCCAGATGCAGGCCGCCGAACCCGAACAGCGCCTCGCCCGCTATTTCGCGATCCTCGCGCCGATCTACGGCGGGCTGACGCTGGTCCTGTGGTTCATCCTTACGGTCCTGGGGGAAGCCCCGACCCACGGCGCGATCCACGCCATGTCCACGCTCGCGACCTCCGGGATCACCGCGGGGGGCGGCGTCGCGAACTCTCCCGCGGGCCTGCCGGGGGAGCTTGCCATCATGGTGTTTCTCGTGTTCGCCGTCAGCCGGCAGACCTTCTCCACCGACCTGCACCGCGACCACGTCGTCCGCCTGATCGAGGATCGGGAACTGCGCATCGCGGGTGCCATCGTCGCCGGTGCGTCGATCCTGCTGGTGGCGCGGCACTGGTGGGGTGCGCTCGACGTGGATGCGGTGACCGATCTCGGCGCCGCCCTTCGCGCCCTCTGGGGCACCGCGTTCACCATCCTGTCCTTCCTCACGACCACCGGGTTCGAGAGCGCGGAATGGGCCGATGCCCGCGCCTGGTCCGGCCTCGACACGCCCATCGTGCTGCTGCTCGGGGTCGCGCTCTTCGGGGGCGGCGTCGCCACGACGGCGGGCGGGGTGAAACTCCTGCGGATCTACGCGCTCTACGAACACGGACGGCAGGAGATGCACCGCCTCGTCCATCCCCACGGCGTCGAGGGCGGGCAGGGGGCCTCCGCCCGGATCCCGATGCGGGGGGTCGAGGCGGCGTGGATCTTCTTCATGCTCTTCGCGATCACCATCGCCGGGGTTACCCTGGCGTTGTCGCTGACCGGCCTCGACTTCGCCACGGCGATGACCCTCGCGATCGCGGCGCTCACCACGACCGGACCGCTCGCCGATATCGCGCTCGGCACAGGTGCGGCCTCCGGCGTCGGAAGTCTGGGGGACGCGACCAAGCTCGTCTGGGCCGCGGCCATGGTGCTCGGACGGCTCGAGGCGCTGGCCCTCATCGCCCTGTTCAATCCCGATTTCTGGCGCCGATAAATCCAGTTGTAACTCGGCTGTGACGCGCGCCTGCTGGCCGAATGGGGCTGGAAATCCCCGCGGCGCACCGTCATAAGAGTGTAAGATTTAATTGACGGCCCCGCGGCAAGGGGCCGCGGAAGGCGGGGACGGCGAGCATGGCATCCGACAAGCAGAATCTTCAGGACGCCTTCCTCAATCACGTTCGCAAGACCAAGGTGCCGGTGACGATCTTCCTGATCAACGGCGTCAAGCTGCAGGGCGTCATCACCTGGTTCGACAATTTCTGCGTGCTTCTGCGCCGGGACGGACAATCGCAGCTCGTCTACAAGCATGCGATCTCCACCGTCATGCCGGCCCAGCCGATCCAGCTTTATTCGGGCGAGGAAGAGTCTGGCGAATCCTCCTGATCAGACGCATTCGACCGAGGCGCGCGCGACCCGGTCCCTCGTCCTGCATCCCGATACCCGCGCGGGCGACCGGTCTTCCCGCGAGCCTGCCCGCGCGCTCGAAGAGGCGGTTTCCCTCGCCCGTGCGCTGCCGGGGCTGGACGTGGCGGGCGGCGACGTCGTGCGTCTGCCCAAGCCCCATCCCGGCATGCTCTTCGGTTCCGGGAAGGTCGAGGAACTGCGCGCCCGGATCGAGGCGGAGGAAATCGAACTCGTCCTGATCGACGGGATCGTCACCCCGGTGCAGCAACGCAATCTGGAACGGGCCTGGAAGGTGAAGCTGCTCGACCGCACGGGCCTCATCCTCGAAATCTTCGCCGACCGCGCCGCCACCCGGGAGGGCGTTCTCCAGGTCGATCTCGCCGCCCTCACCTATCAGCGGACGCGCCTCGTCCGCGCCTGGACCCACCTCGAGCGGCAGCGCGGCGGCCTCGGCTTCGTCGGCGGTCCCGGCGAGACCCAGATCGAGGCCGACCGACGCGCCATCGACGAGCAGACAGGCAAGCTCAAGCGGCAGCTCGCCAAGGTGGTCAAAACCCGCGAACTGCACCGCGCCGCCCGCGCCAAGGTGCCGTATCCGGTCGTGGCCCTCGTCGGCTACACCAATGCGGGCAAATCCACGCTCTTCAACCGCGTCACGGGCGCGGAGGTGATGGCCAAGGACATGCTCTTCGCCACGCTCGATCCCACCATGCGCGCGGTCGAGCTTCCGCACGGCCAGAACGTGATCCTCTCCGACACGGTCGGCTTCATCTCCGACCTTCCGACACAACTCGTCGCCGCCTTCCGCGCCACGCTGGAGGAGGTTCTGGACGCCGATCTCATCGTCCATGTCCGCGACATCTCCCATCCGGAGACCGAGGCGCAGGCCCAGGACGTCGAGACCATTCTCGAACAGCTCGGGGTAGATCCCGCGATCCCGCGGCTGGAACTCTGGAACAAGGCGGACGCGCTGGACCCCGACGCGCTGGAAGCGGCGGCGAACACGGCGGCGCGCCGCGACGATGTCTATGTTGGATCCGCTTTGACGGGGCAGGGGCTCGATCCTCTGCTGGACCGGATCGCGACGGAAGTGACCGACGCTCTGTCGGACGCCGAGATCCTTCTCCCGTTCGAGGCCGGTCGGGCCCGCGCCTGGCTTCACGAACAGGGCGCGGTCCAGGCGGAGCATCCCGTCGCCGAAGGCACCCGGCTCAACCTACGCTGGACCACCCGACAGGCGACGATGTTCGCGCGAACTTTTCCAGACACATCAGTCACTTATTTGCAATAACGCCCTTGCACGGGGTTTTATTGATAACGGGGGTAGCGTTAACGTTCTGTTAACGATATTCCTACCTAATGGTTAACGCGCCCATCCATGTTGGATGGGTATTTGCAGATGCGAGTGTCGCTTGTCATGCGATATGGGAGTCTCCAATGGTCGTTGCCTATCTCGTGATCGGGTCTTTCTTCACGATATCCGCCTTTTTGATCGGTCTGATGTGCGATCTCTCCTTCTGGGGTGCGCTTGGCGTGGGGTATATGTCCGGCCTCATCTCCGTGGTCGTTTTGGCGATCGTGGCCTATGTGCGGTACGGACAAGACGATACGGACCTTGACGTCCGGCAGATCCTGCGTGCCATGAGCTTCAAGGTATCCGGATAACGTACCGTCTTCCGATCCGGCCGCGGGTCGTTCGACATTGTCCCGGACCTTCCAATCCATCCCTCTCACGACCTGACCGGATCGCCGTGGCGATGACGGGTGACAGGTCCGTTCCTTTGAGGTAACCTTCCGCCCAGACCGGGGCAGAAGATCCCGGCCCGGCAGAGCAGCTTTTTTACAGGACGGATATCATGGCCGCATTCACGCGCCGTCGCTTCCTCGCGGCGGCTTCCGCACCGCTGGTCCTCGCGGCCTGCGACAACGGCATCGGCGCCAACGGCGCGCAGCGGATCGACGCCCGCGTCGACAGCGCCTTCGCCTTCATGCAGCAGACGCTTCCGGAAACCCGCGGCCTCGCCGCGCGGGCCGCCGGGGTCCTGATGATGCCCCTCATCACCGAGGCGGGTCTCGGGATCGGCGGCGGCTACGGACGCGGCGCATTGCGGGTCCAGGGCGCGTCGGTGGACTATTACTCCAGCACCGACATCTCCTTCGGGCTCCAGATCGGGGCGCAGCAATACGCCCACGCGATCTTCTTCATGACACCTGCCGCACTCAGCAGTTTCCGCGTCAGTCCCGGCTGGGTCGCGGGCGCCGATCTCGAATACGCGCTGTCCTCAACCTCCATGAATGTCACCACCGGCACGACGTCGTTGCTGACGCCGGTGATCGCGGTGGTCTTCGGGCAGGCGGGACTGATCGCCGGGGCGACCATCGAAGGTCAGAAATACACCCGCATCATCCCCTGATCCGCACGCTTGGCGGGCAGGGGAGCCAGAACCGTGCGCGGATCGCGTCATGACCAACGTCACGACGTATGTCACGACCCGGGTCACGACGTGGATCCCCCCTTCCGCAGGGCCTTGCATCCCCCCGTCACAGGTGGCATGTGCGCGTCACTTCACAGGCGGGGGCGGGCCCCCGGGGGAGACATCCCCGACGGGTCCACCGGTTGAGCGCAGGCTCTGATCCCCCGCCGAGGCTTAAACCGGAAAGGGAACGAAATCATGGCTTTGCCTGAATTTTCGCTGCGTCAGCTTCTCGAGAGCGGCGTGCACTTTGGTCACCAGACCCAACGCTGGAATCCCCGCATGGGGCCGTATATCTACGGCGCCAAGAACGGCATCCACATCCTCGACCTGACGCAGACAGTCCCGATGCTGGACCAGGCCTTGCAGGTCGTCCGCGAAACCGTCGCCCGCGGCGGTCGCATCCTGTTCGTGGGCACGAAGCGTCAGGCGCAGAAGCCGATCGCCGACGCCGCCGAGCGGTGTGCGCAGTACTATATGAACCATCGTTGGCTGGGCGGAACGCTCACCAACTGGAAGACGGTCTCGAATTCTATCAATCGTCTCAAGCAGATCGACGAGTCGATGGAGCAGGGCTTCGAGGGCCTGACCAAGAAAGAGCGCCTCGGAATGGAGCGTGACCAGGGCAAGCTTCAGGCGTCCCTCGGCGGCATCCGCGAGATGGGTGGACTTCCCGACCTGCTCTTCGTTATCGACGTCAACAAGGAAGACCTCGCCATCGCCGAGGCCAAGAAGCTCGGGATTCCCGTGGTTGCCATCGTGGATACGAACTGCTCTCCCGACGGCGTCGACTACATAATTCCCGGCAATGACGACGCGGCCCGTGCCATCGGCCTCTATTGCGATCTCGTGGCCCGGGCGGCGCTCGACGGCATGAGCGCGCAGCTCGGTGCCGCCGGTGTCGATATCGGTGCGATGGAAGAGGGTGTCGAGGAAGACGTCGATCCCGGTGCTGCCGTCGATCCGACGCTGGATTCGGGCGCCGCGGTCGATCCGGCTCCGGAGGGTGGAACGAAGGCTGAACCGACCGCTGAGGCCGAGGCCCCGTCCGGAGACGCGAAGCCCGAGGCGGAGCCTGCCAAGACCGAGGCCTGATACAACGTTATCAATCGGTTACAGGGCGCGGTTCACGTAATCGCGCCCCAATTTGCATTCCAAGGAGACAGGATCATGGCGATCACCGCGAGCATGGTTAAGGAACTGCGCGACACGACCGGCGCAGGGATGATGGACGCGAAGAAGGCGCTGACGGAGACGGATGGCGACATGGAGGCGGCGGTCGATTGGCTTCGTACCAAGGGTCTTGCCAAGGCCGCCAAAAAGTCGGGCCGCACCGCCGCCGAAGGCCTCGTCGCCGTCGCGGTAAACGGCGGAACGGCCGTGGCCGTCGAGGTCAATTCCGAGACCGATTTCGTCGCCAAGAACGCCGATTTCCAGAATATGGTCAAGGGCATAGCCGAGACCGCGCTGAATGTCGACGACATCGACTCACTCAAGGCCGCAGACATGAACGGCAAGTCGGTCGAGGCGACCGTGACCGACAAGATCGCGACGATCGGCGAGAATATGGGTGTCCGCCGCATGGCGAAACTCACCGGTGCGTCGGTCGTTTCCTACGTCCACAATGCCGCCGCGCCGAACATGGGCAAGATCGGCGTTCTGGTGGCTCTTTCGGCTGAAAACGATGCGTTCGGCCGTCAGGTCGCCATGCATGTGGCGGCCGCCAATCCGGCCTCCCTGTCGGAAGCGGACCTCGATCCGGCGGTCGTCGAGAAGGAGCGTCAGGTCCAGATCGACATCGCCCGCGAGAGCGGCAAGCCGGAACAGGTCATCGAGAAGATGATCGAGGGACGGATGAAGAAATACATGTCCGAGGTAACGCTTCTGAACCAGGACTTCGTCGTAAACCCGGACCTTACCGTCAGTCGCGCCGCCGAGGAAGCCGGGGTCGAGATCGTGGGCTATGTCCGCCTCGAAGTTGGCGAGGGGATCGAGAAGGTTCAGGAGGATTTCGCGGCGGAAGTGGCGAAGGTCGGAAAAGGCTGAGCCGAGGGAAATACCCGGAGAAAGTGGGCGGCACCGGGGGGAGAAACCGGTGCCGCCGCTCGTTCGGGGGGCAGGAAGTCGGGGAGAGACGCCCCCGTCTCGATGATGCCCGGCCCTCGGGCAAAATAGCCCAAGGAACCGCGCGATGCCGGAACTCACCGGCCCAGACGCGAAGGCCGGGAAACGAACCGGTCTCTCCTCGTCCGATTAGTCCATGGCCTAACAACCATCACTCACAAGACGCTGTCAGGTTCGCATCGGGGGCCGGTTTCGGATAGTCAGGTTTTCCTTACCTTCGATCAGGCAACGTCAACCGGACTTCAGGCGTGGTAGCGGTGGAACTGGTTCTGCACAGATGCCTTGACGATCGCCTGCGCCGTCGTCTCCACATCCAGCGCTTCGCGCGCCAGCCGCAGATGTTTCTCCACGGTCGCAGGGTTACGACCCAGGACCATGGCCACATCCTGGACGGTCTTTCCGTCTGCCACCAGTTCCAGAACCTCCCGCTGACGGGTCGTCAGGGACCGGCCGTGTTCGCCATAGGGCAGGGACAGCATGGTGAGATGAGTGACGTGGTTGATGAGTTCGATCTCGCGACCCTGATCTGTCCAGAGGGCATCGACCTCGTCCTGCGTCAGGTCGCTCGACGACATGCCGATGCCGTGGCCGGAGCGGGCCGAGGTGCGCGGAAAGCTGATGCCGTAGCCGGAAACTATATTCATGCGTCGATTGAATTCGCAGACCTTCGCTTCGCCTGGGGAAAGCCGTCCGGCGGCATAATCCTCCGCAATCTCCCGCCAGCTATGGCTGCCGGTATGGGTCATCGCCCAGCGGACCATCGGCGCGTCGCGGAACAGGCCACCCTCTAGGTAAGGTCCCGTGAAACTGTCGGGGTAGTTGGTCAGGATCAACGCATCCCTCATGTCGCCCATGCCGTTGTCGGTCCGGAACCGCGTGGCCGCGTAAAGAATCCTGTCAAATCCGTAGGTTGCCATGCGTTCCTGATGCGAGGCCCAAACATCTTCCAGACTCGTCATCCGTACGATGCGGAAGAGATACTCTTCGATATCGGTCATGTTGTCCTCGGATTTCGGCACGATTGAGCGCATCGTGACTGCGAAGCTGACGCTAGGGCGTCCATCTCATCCTGTCGACCCAACTTGATACCTATCCGAAGATTACATAATCATGGTTATCGAAAGAAGATGTTCCTTACTGACGCAGCTATCGTCCTTCTCTCAGCATCCGCAGTAGATCGACTTTATTGCCATCGTCACATCCTCCGCAGCGAATGGCCGTCGAATCCGATATCTCCCCCGGTCATCCAGCGTCGCCGTCGGATGCGTGCTGTTCGTAAAGATGGTCCGTGTGCCGTGCCCACGATATCGGCACGCAAGATCGGAGCCATCCTCACTGTCCAGCAGCACGATGTCGAACCGCGTCGGGTCGTCCATATCCGCTAGTCCGTCCGACGCAGAAACGGTCGCGTTGGGCCAGACCGACAGCACCGTCTCCTCCAGATCGAGCCGGACGGTCGGGTCGTTTTCCAAGATAAGGATTTTCATGATCCCCCCGGTTCACGAACAAGTGAGGAACGACTGTCCCACGAACAGGGACTTGGCGCATCAATCCATACCGAAGATCAATTCTGGACAGCTTCGCGATCCGGGACGGGTCGGCACATACGGTCAACCGGCCACGTTCCCCCGGGCCTCCCCCAGCTTGTCAGCCTTTACGGCACCCCGTTCGCCCATGGGCTTCGGTTTGCCGATCGTGCTGTCCCGGGCGGTCTGAGCCTCCATTTCGGCGTCGAGCTGCGCCCCAAGCAGAACGACGAAGGCCGAAAGCCACATCCATGTGAGAAGGACGATTACGCCGCCAAGGGCGCCGAACGTCTCGTTGTAGGTTCCGAAGTTCTGAACGTAGAGGCTGAACCCGTAGCTGCTGATTACCCAGAGCAGGCAGGCCAGCATCGCCCCCGGCGTGATCCACCGCCATTTGGCGGCGGCGCGGTCCGGTCCGTGCCGATAGAGCGCGGCAATACCGAAGATGCCGAAGACGAACAGGAGCGGCCACCGAAGATAGAGCGCGAGCGTCGCGGCCGTCTCTTCCCCGAAGAAGGCGAGCACCACCGGAAGCGCCGCCACGAGCGCGATCGCAAGCAGCAGTCCCAGAAGGACCGCGAGGGTCAACACGAACACCCGCAGCTTGAGCATCAGGAAGCTGCGGCGCTCGGTTTCCTCGTAGATGACGTTGAGGCCGCGGACGAGACTGTCGACTGCGCGGGAAGCGGAATAGAACGCGATCAGGAGGGTGATCGTCGCCGCGAGCCCGAGCGCCCCCTGCTTCGTGGAATTCACCTCCGACAGCTGATCGGCGATGAGGGCCCGCCCGTCGGCGGGAACCATCGTCATGATCGGATCCACCGCACCCTGCACGTCCGTCTCCGCCATGAAGACGCCAGCCAGCGCGACCAATGCCGTGATGCCCGGAAAGACCGACAGGAGGCCGTAGAATCCGATCCCGGCTGCAATCAACCCGATATTGTGGTCCGCCATCTTGAGCCAGATGCGCCAACCCACATCGAGCCAGCCACGCAAGGGAATATGCGACGGCCAGTTCGCGTTGCGTCCACGGCTCATCCTTTGAAATCTCCTTGTCCTTGCGAATTCGAGGAACGTATGGCGTCCGCTGTCCGTTCCGCTCGCCGTCCTGCGGCGGAACTGTTACCCCGCTACGACCGTTGACACCCTTAACAGATCCTGGACCGGCGAAAATGACCGATATCTCCTCGAGAGCACTCGGAACCGATCCGGACCCGACGCAGACGGACCCGACGATCGAGGTCGATGAACCGCAATCCGAAGTGGTCACGGAGGCGGTCGCCCGGACCATCGGCATCGACCGCCTGCTTCTTCTGATACTATGCGGCCTGGCGGTGATCGCGGCGCTGGATATCGCTCAATCGATCGTCGCCCCCCTCGTGCTGGCGCTCGTGTTCGGCGTCGTCGTCGCCCCGGTGGCCGACAGGCTGCATCATCTTGGGATCCCGGATGCGGTCACAGCCATCGCGATCCTTTTATTAGTGCTGCTGGCGCTGGTCCTTCTGATCCTCTCGCTGGGGCCGGTGTTGCAGGGATTGATCGATCAGCTTCCGAGGATCCAGTCGGAAGTGCAGAGCTGGCTCGACACGATGGCCAGCGTGATGAGCGGCATCGACGCGATCAGCAGTCAGCTCGAGCAGACGGTCGGCCCGTCTTCCGTCGAGGGAACGGACCTTCCGACCGTGGCGGACGCGCTGTGGCTCGCGCCCAATATAGGCGGACAGGTTCTCATCTTCGCGGGATCGCTGTTCTTCTTTCTCCTGACCCGCGCCCGGATCTACGAGCAGGTGGCGAACATCACCCATCGCCTCTACGCCGCCGAACGCAAGGTGGCACATTACTTCGCAATCGTGACTCTTATCAACGCGGCCCTCGGCTGCGCGACGGCGGTCGTGTTATCGATCCTCGGCCTGCCCGGTGCCCTGATGTGGGGTCTGGCGGTCGCACTTCTGAATTTCGTGCTCTATCTCGGGCCGATGATCGCGACGGCCGGGCTTCTGGTGGCGGGTCTGTCGCAGTTCGGGGGCCTCTCGGCCCTGCTCCCGCCCGCCGCCTTCGTCCTGCTCAATCTGTGCGAGGCGCAGTTCGTTACACCATCGCTCGTGGGCCGCAGCATGCGCGTCAATCCCCTGGCAGTGTTCCTCGCTATCGTGTTCGGCCTATGGCTCTGGGGTCCGATCGGCGCGATCGTAGCCCTGCCCGCGATCGTCTGGCTGAGCGTGATGCTGTCGTCCAGGGTCGAGGCGTTCGATCCTCGTTAAGCGACAGCCTGAGATGAGTCGTAGGTTATCGTCTGCACCGGAAAGACGAGACGCGTGACGTGGCGATCGTTTTCGATCTCCGCCGTCAGGGTTCCCGCAAGTTGCACGGTGAAGGCCCGGATCAGCCGCTCGCCCAGACCGGTTCCGCCGATCTTTCCCCCCTGCCCTGGAACGAGTGTGTTTTCGATGATGAGTTCCGCCGCACCGTCTTCGAGGTGGCGAAGCCGCGCACACATCGTCGCTCTGGAACCTGGGACCGCGCCGATATGGGCGAATGCGTTCGTCACCACCTCCGAAAGGAGCATGGAGAGCGGTACGGCTTGATCCGGCAGCAGATCCAGTGTTTCCAGATCTAGGTCGAGGTCGACATCTCCGCGCAGACGCGCTCCGGCGGCCTGCACCGCTTCCTCGATGAGCTGCCGCACCAGAAGCGCTGCATCCACCGTCGGTTCGTCCGGCTTGGTGTAAAGCGAGCGGTGGATCGCGGCGAGGCCGAGGACGCGGCGCTGCACCCGGTCCATCATCGTGCGGGCCTCCTCGGAGACGGCCTCCCGACGCTGCATGTTCACGATGGAGGAGATGAGTTGCAGGTTGTTCTTCACGCGGTGATGAACCTCGCGCAGCAGGATCGTCTTCTCGCGGATGTCTTGCGCGTTTCGCGCCTGCGACTCGGTGAGGATCATGGCCATGCGGTTATAGGCAAGGCCCACACTGTCGATCTCCGCCGGGGCGTCGCTCAGATCGACCGATACACCGTCCCGATGCCCCAGCGCAAACTTGCGCATCGCGCTCCGGAGCCGCTTGATGTGGCGCAGAACAAGGTTCTGCATCCCGTAATAAGCGGTGGCCATCCCCACGATCCACATCAGTACCGGCAAAAGCAGGAGCAACCAGCGCTCCGGCCCGATGGTCGCCAGCCCCTCGTGCAGCGTCTGGAATCCTATCGCACGGACGCCGTCGCCCACGATTTCCATCGCCGCATATCTACGCCTGATCCCGTCCTCTCCATCGGCGACGAAGATCCGACCGTCGGCTCCGGTGGGGGCAGCCGGATCGTAGCCGCGGGGGAGCGCCATCGCCAGTGCGTCCGGATCGCCGGTCGCCGCCAGCACTTCGCCCCGCTCGTTCACCGTCACGACGTCGACGACGTCTTCGGTGCTGGCGACGACGCGCGCGACACGATGTGGAACGGAAATGAGAAGCTGTCCGACGCGTGCGCCATCCCGGAACATCGGGGTCATGGCCGTCACCGCAGCTTGATTGACCTCGACGCTGGGCAGGCCGACAGACCTGGGAACGAAGATCGTCCCATCCGAGCCGTCGCCAAGCATGAGGACCGGACTTCCGCCGAGATCCTCCCGACTGCCATCGGACGCACAAATCGTCCGTCCTTCCAGATCGAGAACAGCGGCACGGGCTACGCTTTCCCGCGCCTGAACATACGCGTCGAGGATTGCATCGCATCCGTCCGGATCATCAACCCCCGTGGTGAGCGCCACCGCAAGCGCCGATCCCGCCCCCCGCGCCGATTGGAGCATCTGACGTTCGCCGCTCACCGCCGCTTCGAGCCGTGCCATCAGCGAGATGGCGGCGATCCGATCCGTCTCCCGGACAAGCTCGTTCGCGATATAAAAAGACACCATCCCGAGCGGGAACAGGGCCAGCGTCATCAGGATCGCCACCTGAAGGCTCAGCCCGCGGCGACGCGACGTCCGACCGTCCAACGCGCGCATCACGCGACGGAGCGTTGCGAGATGATTCCCTCCGTAACGGCATCGGTCATTTCAAGAGCCTCGTCCGGTGACAGATCCATCAACTCCGTGAGCTTGACCCGCGCCCGATTGACGCGGCTCTTGATAGTTCCAACTGCCACGCCGCAAGTTTCGGCTGCCTCTTCATAGGAAAAGCCCCCTGCCCCGACCAGGATCAGAGCCTCCCGCTGCTCATCCCCGAGCTTCGCGAAGGCGACGTTGAAGTCGCGCATGTTGAGACGGCCATCGTGGTCCGGCTTCTGCGACAAGCCGGCGGCAAGCGCGCCGTCTCCGTCCTCCACTTCCCGCTTTCGCTTGCGGCGCAGCGAGTAGAACGTGTTTCGCAGGATCGTGAAGAGCCAGGCCCGCATATTCGTCCCGGGCTGAAACTTCTCGATATTGGTCCATGCCTTCACCAGCGTATCCTGGACGAGGTCATCCGCCGTTGCGGAATTGCGCGTCAGGCTCATCGCAAAGGCCCGCATGGCCCCCAGATGCTCTACCAGCTCCTCTCGCGGATCGGCCTTCATCGGTCATCGCCTCCCGTATCCCCAGAGCCACCCGTCGATGATGTCCTAAGCTGTTTCAGCAGATCCGAGAAGCGGTCCGGCAACGGTTCGCTCGCGATGTCCTCGAAGGCCCGGCGGAGGTTCCGGTCTATTTCCGTGTCGACCGTGGAACGCGTGCCGTCGTGGGATACGTCTTTGGACATCGGGTCGGGGCCTCGGCTTCTGGAAAGTCGGAACCCAACGTGGCATCCTGCGTTCGGTTCCGAAGACTTGAAGAGACAGGATCAGACAAGAATGACCGAGATGACCCCCGACGATCTTGCCACCAAGGTCGGAAACAATCTTCCGTTCCTGCGGCGCTACGCTCGCGCCCTGACCGGAAGTCAGTCCAGCGGCGACAAATACGCGATCGCCGCGCTGGAGACGATCCTGGAGGACCCGTCGATCTTCGACGGCGACCTCGATGCGAAGTCCAGCTTGTTCAAAGTCTTCCATTCCATCTGGATCACGTCCGGTGCCACGGTCGAACCCTCGCCCGAAGCCGGCGGTGGTCTTGTCGCCCGGGCCTACGACTATTTGTCGGGTCTGACCGCGAACACGCGCGAGGCGTTGCTGCTGCACACGATCGAGGAATTCGACCACGATCAGATCGCGAGCATCATGGGCATCGATGCGGGCGAGGCGCGCGATCTCGTCGATATCGCCTATGCCGAGATGTCCCGCTCGGTCAGCGGCAAGGTCCTCGTGATCGAGGACGAAGCGATCATCGCGATGGATATCGAGGCGATCGTGACCGGGATGGGTCATCAGGTCACCGGAGTCGCCCGGACGGAGGCGGAGGCGCTGAACCTCGCCGCGTCCCAGAATCCGGACCTCATCCTGTCCGACATCCAGCTTGCCGACGACAGCAGCGGGATCGACGCGGTGAACCGGATCCTCGCCGATACGCCCGACGTGCCGGTGATCTTCATCACGGCGTTCCCCGAGCGCCTGCTGACCGGCGAGGGGCCGGAACCGGCCTTTCTCATTTCCAAGCCCTATACCGAAGATCAGGTGCGCAGCGCCGTCAGTCAGGCGATGTTCTTCTCCTCGACGGAGACGCTGAAGGCCTGAGCGTTTTGCATGCGGCCCCGCTCTCGATCCCCGCCAGATGTCGGAGGATCTTGCGCAGGGTCGCCGCGTCCTCCTCCCCGATATCTCCGGTCAGGTCCTCGTCGAACCGGCGCGCGGTCGAATAGAGGTCCTCGAACGCCGCACGCCCCGAGCGGGTGAGGGACAGAACCTCCCGCCGTCGATCCGCCGCCAGCTCCATCCGGGTCAGGAGACGCTTGGCAGTCAGGGCCGCCACGGCCCGGCTCACCTTCGTCTTGTGCAGATGGGCCCGATCGCAGACATCCCGCGCCGTCATCTCGCCGTAGCGCCCGAGATGGAAGAGCACCCGCCATTCCGTTCGCAACATCCCGTATCGTTCCCGGTAGAGCGGCTGGAATCGGGCGCTCGTGGCATCTGCAGCCATCGCAAGCAGATAGGGCAGGAAATCCGCGAGATCGAAATCGTCCGCATGCGGCACTGGGATACTCCGGGGTTGTTGGTTACATTCTCAACCAATAGCTAACGACAGGATGGCAGAGGAGGAAACCCGATGAACCGCGACCTGTCTCCCGATACCCTGCGGCAGGCAACGACTGCCGTCGGGACGCATCCCGGCTACATGCCCGGCTTCGGCAACGATTTCGAGACGGAGGCATTGCCCGGCGCCCTGCCTCAAGGCATGAACTCGCCGCAGAAGCTCGAATACGGTCTCTACGGGGAACAGCTTTCTGGCACGCCCTTCACCGCGCCCGGCCATCGGAACGAACGGACGTGGTGCTACCGCATCCGTCCGTCCGTAAAGCACACCCATCGCTTCACGAAGATCGACCTGTCGCACTGGATTTCCGCGCCCCATATCGACCCGGACGTGATCAGTCTCGGGCAATACCGCTGGGATCCGATGCCCCACTCCGACGCCCCCCTGACCTGGCTCACGGGAATGCGGACCATGACCACCGCGGGCGACGTCCAGACGCAGGCCGGGATGGCCGCGCATGTCTACCTCGTGACCGAAAGCATGGTCGATGCCTATTTCTACTCCGCCGACAGCGAACTTCTGGTCGTCCCGCAGGAGGGACGCCTGCGCTTCGCGACGGAGTTGGGCGTGATCGACATCGAACCGCAGGAGATCGCCGTCATTCCCCGCGGCCTCGTCTATCGGGTCGAGGTACTGGACGGCCCCGCCCGCGGCTTCGTCTGCGAGAATTACGGCGAGAAGTTCGAGCTTCCGGGCCGCGGTCCCATCGGCGCGAACTGCATGGCCAACCGCCGCGACTTCAAGACCCCCGTCGCCGCGTTCGAGGATCGCGATGCGCCCTCCACCGTCACCGTCAAATGGGCCGGGCAATTCCACGAAACCCGGATCGGCCACTCGCCTCTCGACGTCGTCGCGTGGCACGGGAACTACGCGCCCTGTAAATACGACCTGCGGACCTATTGCCCGGTCGGCGCGATCCTGTTCGATCATCCCGATCCGTCGATCTTTACCGTCCTGACCGCGCCGTCCGGGATCGAGGGGACCGCGAATATCGACTTCGTTCTGTTCCGCGACCGCTGGATGGTGGCGGAGGACACGTTCCGGCCGCCATGGTACCACAAGAACATCATGTCGGAGCTGATGGGAAACATCCACGGTATCTACGACGCCAAGCCCAAGGGTTTCGTCCCGGGCGGCCTGTCGCTCCACAACATGATGCTGCCCCATGGGCCGGACCGTCAGGCCTTCGAGGGCGCGTCGAACGCGGAGCTCGGGCCGGTAAAGCTGGAGGACACGATGTCCTTCATGTTCGAGACCCGCTTCCCGCAGCACCTCACCCGGTTCGCGGCTACGGAAGCGCCGTTGCAGGACGATTACATCGACTGCTGGGCCGATCTGGAGAAGAAGTTCGACGGAACGCCGGGGCGGAAGTAGGGAGCTCCACCCCCGACCGCGGGGGGGGCGCGTCCCCAGGTATACTTGGACCGAGAAGAAGAGGGTTATGGACGACAGGCTTGTCTTGCTCGGCACGAAGGGCGGCCCCGCGATCCGGCGCGGCGGCCCGAACCCGACATCGTCCCTCCTGATGATGGACGGCCGGATCTGCGTCGTCGATTGCGGCCTCGGGGTGACGCGCGGCCTCGTGGAGGCGGGGGTGGCGCTGAACGCGCTGGACCTGATCTTCGTCACGCATCTGCACAGCGATCACGTTCTGGAACTGGGCGCGTTGATCCATACGGCCTGGACGAGCGGGCTGGCCACACCGGTCACGGTGTTCGGCCCCGTCGGCACCGCCGCGCTCTGGGAGGGGTTTCGGACGTCGCTGGCCTACGACATCGGTATCCGGGTGGAGGATGAGGGGCGGCCGCCGCTGACGGATCTGGTCACGATCCGGGAGTTCGGCGAAGGGCCGCTCGACACGGATGGCCCGTGCGTCGCCGCGCTGCGGGTCGAGCATCCGCCGGTTACCGAATGCTATGCCCTCCGGTTCGACGGCGCCGAGTGGTCCGTGACGTTCAGCGCCGACACCGCGCCCTTCCCCCCGCTGGCGGATTTCGCGGCCGGGTCCGACGTCCTAGTGCACGAAGCGATGCTTGCCGAGGGGATGGACCGGCTCGTTGCCCGGACCGGCAATGCCGCCCGCCTCAAGGCGCACCTGACCGCCAGCCATACGGAGGCAGCCGATGCCGCCCGCCTTGCCGCCCGTGCAGGTGTGGGTCGGCTGGTCCTGCACCACCTTGTCCCGGCGGACGATCCGGAAATCGACGAGGCGCACTGGGTTGCGGCGACAGAATCCCACTTCGACGGGGAAGTGATCGTGGGGCGCGACGGTCTCGAGATCCGGCCATGACCGCGTTCTTCGCCTCCCTCGGGCCTTTCGGCTGGATCGTCCTCGCGCTCCTCGTCTTCGGCCTTCTCACCCTCCCCCGGGCGCTGCGGGAAATGTGGACGCGGCCCTGGAAAAAAGAATCCGAACCTTCGATCGGAGACGGGAAGCGGGCCGCGCAGAGAACGGACGGGCCGGATCGGCATGACGGGACGGATCCGCGATGACGGGGACCATGGACCGGACGGTTGCGCCAACCGACCAGGAATTGCAGTGAGGAGTTTCATGGATCATTTTTCGTCTACGCCATTCGACTCGCGTAGCGAGGTTACCGCGCGCCTCGACCCATTGGCGGATCTGCCGTCATGAAGCTCGCGACCCTGCCCGGCCCGACCGCCGACGGTCGCCTCGTGGCCGTCTCGGGCGCCGCCTGCCGCCCACTCGCCTGCGGCACGATGCTGGCCTGGCTGGAGGGCGGCGACGCATCGCTCGGGGCGGAGGAGCCGTTCGATCCAGCCGCCACCCTCGCCCCCCTGCCCCGCACATGGCAGTTCCTCGACGGCTCGGCCTACGTGAACCATGTCGCCCTCGTCCGGCAGGCACGGGGCGCGGAACTGCCCGACAGCTTCTGGCACGACCCGCTCATGTATCAGGGTCTGTCCCTCTTCACCGCGCCCCGTGCCCCGATCCCGTCCCGCCCCGACTGGGGCACGGATATGGAAGCGGAGATCGCCGTGATCACCGGTCCGGTCGCGATGGGGACACCGCCGGACCGCGCGGGCGAGGCGATCCGGCTGATCTGCCTTCTGAACGACGTCTCGCTCCGGCAGGTCATCGCCGCTGAACTGCCGAAGGGGTTCGGCTTCGTTCACGGAAAGCCCGCTTCCGCGCTGGCGCCCCTCGCGCTGACCCCCGACGAACTGCCCGGCTGGGACGGCGCGCGCCTCCACGGGCCGGTCCATGTCGATTTGAACGGCGCGCCCCTGGGCCTTGTCGATGCGGGCGAGGATATGACCTTCGATTTCCCGACCCTGATCGCCCATGCCGCGCGGACCCGCGACCTTCCCGCCGGGACGGTGATCGGGTCGGGCACCGTGTCGAACCGCGATGCCGACGGCGGACCGGGCCGACCGGTGGCGGAGGGTGGGCGCGGCTATGCCTGCCTGGCCGAACAACGCATGGTCGAGACGATCCTGCACGGCACGCCCACGACGCCGTTCCTCGCCCCCGGCGATACCGTGACCATCCGGATGGAGGGGCCAGACGGCGCCTCCCTCTTCGGCGATATCCAGCAGAGCATCGAGGCCGCATGAGCAAGCAATTCGCATCCGCAGGCGACATGGCCGACAAGGCCACTTCCTTCACCGAGATCGGCCCCGGCCTCTACGCCTTCACGGCGGAGGGCGATCCCAATTCCGGCGTCATCATCGGCGAGGAGAGCGTGATGGTGATCGAGGCGCAGGCCACGCCCCGGCTCGCCCGCAAGGTCATCGACGCGATCCGGACCGTGACCGACAAACCGATCAGCCACCTCGTCCTGACCCATTACCACGCCGTCCGCGTCCTTGGCGCCTCGGCCTTCGATGCACCGCAAATCATCATGTCGGAGCCCGCACGCGCAATGGTCGTCGAACGCGGGCAGGAAGATTGGGACAGCGAGTTCGACCGCTTCCCCCGCCTGTTCCAGGGGCATGAGGAGATCCCCGGCCTGACCTGGCCCACGACGACGTTCAAGGGGCGCATGTCGGTCTATCTGGGCAATCGACGGGTGGACCTGATGCAGCTCGGACGGGCCCATACGGCAGGCGATATCGTGGCCTACGTGCCCGATGCGAACGTGATGTTCACCGGCGATATCGTCGAATATCACTCCGCCTGCTATTGCGGGGACGGACATTTCCACGACTGGCCCGGCACGCTGGACGCGATCCGGCGCTTCGATCTGGACGCGATTGCGCCCGGTCGCGGCGATGCGCTCATCGGGTCCGATATGGTGAACGCGGCGCTGGATTCGACCGCGGATTTCGTCATCTCGACCTATCGGCCCGTCGCCCGCGTGGCCTTGGGTGGCGGCACGCTGAAGGAGGCGATGGCTGCCTGTCGGGCGGCCTGCGATCCAAAATTCGGCGATTACGCGATCTACGAGCATTGCCTACCCTTCAACGTCGCCCGTGCCTATGACGAAGCGCGCGATCTCGACACGCCGCGCATCTGGACCGCGGCCCGGGACAAGGAAATGTGGCAGGCGTTGCAGGGATGAATGCGCCGCTCCGCGATCGCTACGACCTCGCCTTCCGGCTCTATCCTTACGGCCGCTCCGCCGATCAGGATGCGGGGGTGCCGGTCCGGCATCCGATCGTCGTTGTGGGCGGTGGGCCGGTCGGGCTCGCGACGGCGCTGGACCTCGGGTTGCGCGGCGTGCCCGTCGTCTTGTTGGACGACCACGAGGGGGTAGGCGCGGGCAGCCGGGCCATATGCTTCGCCAAGCGCACGCTGGAGATCGCGCACCGGCTGGGCGTCGGCGCGCGGATGCTGGAGAAGGGGATCGTCTGGCAGCGGGGGCGGGTGTTCCACGACCGGGACGAGATCTACGCCTTCGACCTCGCCCCGGAGGATGGCCACCGACACCCGGCCTTCATCAACCTGCCGCAGCCATGGTTCGAGAAATATCTGGCCGAGGGGATCGACGCAGCCATTGCCGGCGGCGCGCCGATCCAGATGCGGGGCCGCAACCGGGTGGACCGGATCGTCCCCGGACCGGACGGGTCGCGGTTGAGCATTTCCACGCCGGACGGTCCCTACGAGATCGAAGCCGACTGGGTCGTCGCCTGTGACGGAGCGAAATCCCCGATCCGCGGCATGATGGACCTGTCCTTCGAGGGCCGGGTGTTCGAGGACAGTTTCCTGATCGCCGATGTCCGGATGCATGCGGACTTCCCCACCGAACGCTGGTTCTGGTTCGAACCGTGGTTCCGCTCCGGCGCCTCCGCACTCCTCCACAAGCAACCGGACGATATCTGGCGGATCGACTTCCAGCTCGGCTGGGATATCGACCGCGAACGGGAACTGCAGCCGGATAAGGTGCGCGCGCGGGTCGATGCGATGCTGGGGCCGGATGTGGATTACGACCTCGAATGGACGTCGATCTACACGTTCCAGTGCCGCCGGATGGAGCGGTTCCGCCACGGACGCGTCTTGTTCGCCGGGGATGCGGCGCATCAGGTGTCGCCCTTCGGTGCGCGCGGGGCCAATTCCGGGATACAGGATGCGGAGAACCTGGCCTGGCGGCTCGCCACGGTCGTGAATGGGGCAGCGCCTGAAACGCTGATCGACGGCTACGATACGGAGCGCGTCGCGGCGGCGGACGAGAACATCCTGAACTCCACCCGCGCGACGGACTTCCTCACACCCAAGACCGACATGAGCCGCCTGTTCCGCGATGCCGTGCTGAACCTCGCACGGGATCATGCCTTCGCCCGGCCGCTGGTCAATTCGGGTCGGCTTTCGGTGCCCGCGATCTACGGACTTGCGGGACCGGATGCCCTGCCCGGTGGCCCGGCGCGGAGCCGTCCGGGTGCGCCCTGCCCCGACGCGGCACTGGGGGACGGATACCTTCTGGATCGGCTGAATGGCACATTCGCCCTCCTCTGCATCGGTACGGAGGGAGGTGGACCGGAGACGCTCCACGGCCTTCCAGTGCGGCAGGTGGTTCTCCCTGCGACGGGGGATGTGGCGGACCGGTATCTCGGCGGGGCCGCGACGGCGATCTACCTCATCCGACCGGATCAGCATGTCGTCGCGCGCTGGGCGTCGATGGACATGGATGCGGTCACGTCGGCGATGGCGGGTGCGTTGAGGTTGTCGGAATGAGCCTGATCCTCGATCCGAACATCTCCGATCCTGACGGCTTCTACAACGAATTGCTCGCCGCGCACCGGGATCTCGACGCTGCCGAAAGCGGTGCGCTCAACGCCCGACTGATCCTGATCCTCGCCAACCATTTGGGGGACCGCGACGTCCTGCGCGACGCGCTTCGCATGGCCCGCGACGCGCGGGCGGTTGCACGGGACGCTCCGATGCCGTCTAGTCGGCGCGGAAAGCCATAGCCGCCAGATCAAGGGAGCGTCACGATGATCCGCCTTACCCTCACCGCGTCCGTCATTGCGTTCGGAACCGCCGCCGCCGCACAGGAATCCTGCACCGAGGTGGTTTTCTCCGATGTCGGCTGGACCGACATCACGGCGACCACCGCGACCGCGGCCGCATTGCTAGACGCGCTTGGCTACGAGACGGATATCAAGGTCCTGTCGGTGCCGGTCACCTACACGTCGATGGCCGCGGGGGACGTGGACATCTTCCTCGGGAACTGGATGCCCACGATGGAAGCCGATATCGCCCCCTATCGCGAAGACGGCAGCGTCGTGACGCTCGGCGCGAACCTCGAAGGGGCGAAATACACGCTGGCGGTGAACGCCGCGGCCAGCGCGCTGGGCATCGCATCCTTCGGCGACATCCAGGCCCATGCGGAGGCGCTCGACGCCAAGATCTACGGGATCGAGCCCGGCAATGACGGCAATCGCCTGATCCAGTCAATGATCGACGGCGACGCCTTCGGCCTGTCGGATTTCGAGGTGGTCGAATTGTCGGAACAGGGAATGCTGGCGCAGGTGGATCGCCTGACCAAACGGGACGAGCCCATCGTGTTCCTCGGCTGGGAACCCCACCCGATGAACGCTAATTTCGACCTCACCTACCTGCAGGGGGGCGACGATTTCTTCGGTCCCGATCTCGGCGGCGCGACGGTCTATACCAACACGCGCGCGGGCTATGTCGAGGAATGTCCCAACGTGGGCAAACTGTTGCAGAACATGACGTTCACCCTCGAGATGGAGAACCGGATCATGGGCGCGATTCTCGACGAAGGGCAGGATGCGGGCGATGCGGCGCGGGCCTGGATCGCGGGGAACGCGGATGCAGTGCGCCCCTGGCTCGACGGGGTGACCGATCTGGAAGGTGGCGACGGGTTCGCGGCGGTGAGCCAAGCACTGTTGAACTGATCCCCCGGTCTATGCCGCGACGCCGGGCCCCGCCCCCAGCGACGGGCCCGGTGCCGCGGCGGGACGGGAGTGCGCGATGGAGTGGCTGACGGAGACGAAGATCCCGGTCGGCCGGACCGCCGCGCTGGTCTTCGACTGGTTGCAGGTGAATTTCGCCTGGGGCTTCGACGCGCTCGCCGTGGCCCTCGAGGCGATGATCGACGCGATCCTCTGGGTGCTGCAGACACCCCATCCTCTGTTCGTGGTGGCCGCGTTCGTGGCGCTGACATGGCTTCTACGGCGCCGGTGGGGTCCGTGCGTGTTCGTGGGCCTCGGCTTTCTGTTCATCCTGAATCAGGGCTACTGGGAGGAGACGACGGAGAGCCTCACGCTGGTCCTGTCGGCCTGCGTCGTGTGCATGGCGGTCGGCGTGCCCATCGGCATCGCGGCGGCCCACCGGCCCCGGCTCTACGCGACCATGCGTCCCGTCCTCGACCTGATGCAGACGCTCCCGACCTTCGTCTATCTGATCCCGGCCATCGTGTTCTTCGGGATCGGGATGGTTCCGGGCCTCATCGCGACGGTGATCTTCGTACTGCCCGCGCCGATCCGGTTGACCTATCTGGGCGTCTCCTCGACACCGATGCCGCTGCTGGAGGCCGCGCGGGCCTTCGGGGCGACGTCGAGCCAGGTTCTCTGGAAGGTGGAGCTTCCCTATGCCGGGCCGCAGATCATGGCTGGCCTGACCCAGACGATCATGCTGTCGCTGTCGATGGTGGTGATCGCGGCGCTTGTAGGCGCGGACGGGCTCGGCGTGCCGGTGGTCCGTGCCCTCAATCAGGTGAACACCGCGCTCGGCTTCGAGAGCGGGATCGTGATCGTCGTCGTGGCGATCATGCTCGACCGGATGCTGAACCGCGGCGGCGCGAAATGAGCGCCGTCCGGTTCGAGAACGTCTCCATCGTGTTCGGCGAACGTCCCGAAAGTGCCCTGCCCCTCATGGACGCGGGTCGCGACCGTGCGGAGGTGCAGCGCGAGACCGGACAGATCCTCGGCGTCCACGATTGCAGCCTGGACGTCGCGGCGGGCGAAATCGTCGTCCTGATGGGATTGTCGGGATCGGGAAAATCGACCCTCCTGCGCGCGGTGAACGGGCTGAACCCCGTGGCCCGGGGTCGGGTGGAGGTCACGGATAGCGACTGGTCCTGCACCCTGCCCGGCGCCTCGACATCCGACCTGCGACGCCTGCGCCGCGAATGCGTGTCTATGGTGTTTCAGCAGTTCGGCCTGCTGCCGTGGCGGAGCGTGCGAGACAATGTCGGGCTGGGGCTGGAGCTTGGCGGCGTGGACAAGGCGGAGGTCGCGCGCCGGGTGGATGCGCAACTGGCGCTGGTGAGCCTGTCGGATTGGGGCGACCGGAAGGTCGGCGAATTGTCCGGCGGGATGCAGCAGCGGGTGGGGCTCGCCCGTGCCTTCGTGACCGAAGCGCCGATCCTCCTGATGGACGAGCCGTTCAGCGCGCTGGATCCCCTGATCCGGGGCCGGTTGCAGGACGAGCTTCTTGAGCTTCAGGCGGAGCTGCGGCGCACCATCGTGTTCGTCAGCCACGACCTCGATGAGGCGTTCAAGATCGGCAATCGGATCGCCATCATGGAAGGCGGGCGCATCGTGCAATGCGGCACCCCGCAGGAGATCATCGCCCGGCCGGAGAACGATTACGTCGCTGATTTCGTAGGGCACATGAACCCGATGTCGGTCCTGACCGCGGCGGATGTGATGACTTGTGCAGGCTCGGATTCGAACGGCCCGATCGTGGCGGGGGACACGCCGCTTGCGGAAGTGATGCGTCTGCTGACGGAAGATGCGGGGGAGGTCATCGTCGCCAAGGACGGCACGCCCCTGGGCCGGATCGGTCGCGCTGACGTATTGCGCGGCCTGCTGGCACCGCAGGCCCGCCCTCAACCGAGGGCGTAACCCGCGCCGCGCACCGTACGGATGGGATCGGCCACGCCGTTTGCGCTCCGCAGGGCCTTGCGCAGGCGGCCTACATGAACGTCCACGGTCCGGCTGTCGACATAGATATCACGTCCCCAGACCCGGTCGAGAAGCTGATCCCGCGACCAGACCCGCCCCGGCCGCTCCATGAACGTCGTCAGAAGCCGGAACTCCGTCGGGCCGAGATGCAGCTCCGCCCCGGCCCGAAAGACGCGGTGCTCTTCGGTATTCATCGAGATATCGTCGAATTCCAGCACCTCGCCCACGGAAGCCGGGCGCACGCGGCGCAGTTGCGTACGGACCCGGGCCATCAACTCGACCACGGAATAGGGTTTGACCACGTAATCGTCGGCGCCGGTTTCCAGCCCGCGCACACGGTCCACCTCCTCCGATCGGGCGGAAATCATGATGACGGGAATGTTGCGCGTCTCCGGGCGGGATTTCAGGCGGCGGCAGACTTCGATCCCGGACACTTCGGGAAGCATCCAGTCGAGCAGGATGAGGTCCGGCGCATCCTCCCGCGCGAGGTCCAGCGCGGCATCGCCGGTCGTGGCCTGCTGCACCACGTAGCCTTCGGCCTCGAGGTTGTAGACGAGGACCTCGCGCTGCGGCGCCTCGTCCTCGACCACCAGAACTGCGGGTTGCGCGCCCATCGGATCAGGACACCACGCCGCCGGCGGGCGAGCTGGTCACGTCGGCCTTGGTGCGCTCCTCGTCGGGCATTTCGCCGGTCACGAGATAGATGACCTGTTCGGCGATCCCGGTAACGAGATCGCCCATCCGCTCGATGTTCTTGGCCATGAAATGCAGGTGCATGCATGCCGTGATGTTGCGTGGATCTTCCATCATGTGCGTGAGGTATTCGCGGAATAGGCCGTTATACATCTGGTCCACCTCCTCGTCACGCGCGCGCACGTCGCGGGCGAGGTCGGCGTCGCGCTGGATATAGCTGTCGAGGGCGTCCTTGAGCATGAGCTGGACCGCCCGCGACATCCTCCGAAGCGACGCCGCACTGCCATCTACGGGGTGCAGTTCCATAAGGATTTCAGAGCGTTTCGCCATGTTCTTCGCGTAGTCCCCGATACGCTCCAGCGCGGCGGAGATGCGAAAGACGGTGAGGACGGTGCGCAGATCGGTGGCGATGGGCTGCCTCAGGGCGATGACCCGCGCGGCCTCCTCATTCACCTTCTGCTCCATGTCGTCGATGACGCGGTCGCCGGACCGCACCCGGTCGGCCAGTTCGGCGTCGCTTTCGACAAGAGCGATCGTGGCCTTGTCGATGGCATCCTCGACCTGGCCGCCCATCTTCATGATGAGCGCCTGGATCGCTTCCAGATCGCGGTCGAACGCGCTGGCGATGTGGTTGTTCTGGATCATCCGATCCCCCTGTTCAGCCGATCCGGCCGGAAATGTAGCTCTCGGTCCGAGGATCCTCGGGAGAGGTGAATATCTTGCCCGTCTCGCCGTATTCCACCAGGTTTCCGAGGTGGAAGAATGCGGTGCGCTGGGAGACGCGGGCAGCCTGCTGCATGGAATGGGTCACGATGACGACCGAGTAATTCTGCCGCAGCTCGTCGATCAACTCCTCCACCTGTGCCGTCGCGATGGGATCGAGGGCGGAGCACGGCTCGTCCATCAGGAGCACTTCCGGAGAGGTGGCGACGGCGCGCGCGATGCAGAGACGCTGCTGCTGTCCGCCCGACAGGCCGGTCCCGGGCTCGCCCAGACGATCCTTTGCCTCGTCCCAGAGGGCCGCGCGGCGCAAAGACCGCTCCACGATGTCGTCGAGATCGGCCTTGCCCGTGCTCAGACCGTGGATGCGCGGACCGTAGGCGACGTTGTCGTAGATCGATTTCGGGAACGGGTTCGGCTTCTGGAACACCATGCCGACCTTGGCGCGCAACTGCACCGGGTCCACGCGCTTGTCGTAGATATCCTCGCCGTCGATGCGGATATCCCCCTCGACCCGTGCCGACGCGATGGTGTCGTTCATCCGGTTGATGCAGCGCAGGAAGGTGGACTTGCCGCAGCCCGAAGGGCCGATGAAGGCGGTCACCATCTTGTCGGCGATGTCCACGTCCACATCCTTGATGGCATGGGTGTCGCCGTAGAACACCTGCACGCCCTTGGCGGCGATCTTGGTCTCTTGATCGTTCACGGCTCTCTCCGTCAGTCGCATGTCGTTCACAGCAAACCCCCTTTACCAGCGGCGCTCGAACCGACGGCGGAGGAAGATAGCCGTGAGGTTCATTATCAGAAGAAACAGGAGCAGCACGATGATCGCGCCGGAGGCCCGCTCCACGAAAGCGGGATCCGACCGCTGCGTCCAGTTGAAGACCTGCACAGGAAGGGCCGAGGCCGGATCGAAGAACCCTTCGGGTGGGGCGTCCGGAAATTCGCGCACGAAGGCGACCATCCCGATAAGGAGGAGCGGCGCAGTCTCGCCCAGGGCCTGTGCCAGGCCCAGGATCGTTCCGGTCAGGATGCCGGGCATCGCGAGCGGCAGGACGTGGTGGAACACCGACTGCATCTTCGACGCACCCAGACCGAGGGCCGCGTCGCGGATCGACGGCGGCACTGCCTTGAGCGCGGCCCGGGTCGCGATGATGATCGTCGGCAGCGTCATCAGCGTCAGGACGAGGCCGCCGACGATGGGTGCGGATTGCGGCAGGCCCGCGAAATTGATGAAGATGGCGAGGCCCAGGATGCCGAACACGATGGAGGGGACCGCCGCGAGGTTGGAGATGTTCACCTCGATCAGGTCGGTCAGGCGGTTCTGCGGCGCGAATTCCTCAAGGTAGATCGACGCCGCGACGCCTATGGGCAGGGCCAGGACCAGCACGATCAGCATCATGTAGAACGATCCGAGGATCGCGACGCCGAGCCCCGCCGCCTCCGGCCGCGTATCGGACGCGTCGGGCCAGGTGATGAAGTTCCAGTTGAACCCCGTCTGCAGCAGATCCGCGGATTTGAGCTGATCTGCGAGACGAAGCTGCGCCGGGGAGATGTTGCTGTCGAGCTCGGCAGAAGCGAGAGAGACGCGCCCCTTGAAGTAGCCGTCGATCCGGCCACTGGCGAGCACCTCGACCGGAATCGTCTCGCCCACGCGCTCCGGGTTCGCGAGCACGTAGTTCCGCAACTGGGCCACGGATTCGTCGGAGACAAGGTCGGCAACCTCCCCCTCCGACAACTCGGTCGTGAATCCGGCCTCGGCGATCGTGCGCAGCAGGCCGTCACGCAGCAGCGGGGCGTATCCGAAGGTCGTGACCTTGGACATCTCCGCGAGATCGCGATTGCCGGAGGGGTCAAGCCGCTCCTCCACAAGCTTGATCGTGATCTGGATGCTGGTCTGTCGAAAGGCGGAGAGACCCGCGGAGAAGATCGAGGTCAGCAGCAGGATCAGCATCAGGATGCCGATGCAGACGGCGACGAGCCCGTAGGTGCGGAACCGGCTTTCGGCCGCATTGCGCTTCGCGGTCTGGCGGTCGGCCATCATCAGGGAGCCTTTGCCGGCCCCTGCGGGGGTGACGGGTGCCGTGGCGTCGGTCATTCGTACTGCTCCCGGTAGCGGCGGACGATGAAGAGGGCGAGGACGTTCAGGCCCAGCGTGATGACGAAGAGCGTCAGGCCGAGGGCGAAGGCGACCAGCGTTTCGGGGGAGTTGAAGTCGGTGTCGCCGGTCAGCTGGCTGACAATCTTGACGGTCACGGTCGTCATCGCCTCGAACGGGTTCATGTCGAGCCGCGCCGCGGCCCCCGCCCCGAGGACGACGATCATCGTCTCGCCGATGGCGCGGCTGGCCGCCAGCAGGACGGCCCCGACGATCCCCGGCAGGGCGGCGGGCACGATGACCTGCCGGATCGTCTCCGACTGCGTGGCCCCGAGGCCGAGGGAGCCGTCGCGCATGGCCTGCGGCACGGCGTTGATGATGTCGTCGGACAGCGAGGAGACGAACGGGATCAGCATGATCCCCATCACGAGGCCCGCGGTCATCACCGATGATGCGGAATTGCCCAGACCCAGCGGCGACGCGAAGGCATCCCGCAGGAGCGGACCCACGGTGATCAGCGCGAAAAGGCCATAGACGATGGTCGGGATCCCCGCGAGAATCTCGATCAGCGGCTTGGCCACGCCGCGGAACCGCTTGCCCGCATATTCCGAGAGGTAGATCGCGGCGAAGAGGCCGACCGGCACGGCCACCAGCAGCGCGATGAAAGAGATGTAGAGCGTGCCCCAGAGAAGCGGCAGGATGCCGAGCTGGGAGCCCCCGCCGCGGCCCGAAAAGCTGGGCGACCAGGTGGTCGAGAAGAAGAAGTCGTCCCAGGCGTATTTCTGGAAGAAGTTCATCGTCTCGAACAGCATTGAAAGTACGATACCGAGCGTGGTCAGGATCGCGATGGAAGCAGCGGCGATCAGCAGGACGAGAATGCCCCGCTCCACCACGTTGCGGGCCCGGAAAGCGCCATCGCTGCGCTTGATGGCCCAGGCCGCGCCGATCAGGGCGAGCGTCACGACGGCCGTGACCATGAAGAGGTTCATCGTCGCGCGCGCGCTTCGGTATGAATTGGCGGCCCGGAGGACTTCGGGCTCCAGATCCGCCCCGAGTGCCACGCCACCCCGCGCCAGCGCCGCGTCGACGTCGTCGGCATCCATTGCGGCCAGGCGGTCCGGTTCGAGCGTACCGACACGGATTCCCGCATCGAGGCCGTCGGCGACGCGGCGGACGTCGGACATGACAAGGCCGATCGTGGACCCTTCGGGAATTGCCGCGCGCGGGAAATCGGCGGCGACGCTCCGCTCCAGAAGCATGGGCTGCACGACAAGCCAGACGGCGAGCAGGGCGAGCGCGGGCGTGAGCGCCATCAGCAACCCGTTCAGGCCGTAATAGATCGGAAGGCTGTGGAGGTTGCGGGGATCGCCGTCCACCGAGGACAGCGCCCTGCGCCGCGCGAGGACGAACGCGACCGCCCCGAGGGCGGCGAGCAGGAAGATCAACCACAGAATGGGCATGCGCGGCTCCGGACGGTCGGACGGGACGGACCGGGGAGACAACGCCGCCCCGGTCCGAATTGCATCACTGCATCGTGGTTTCGTCGGCGATCACCTGCTGGGTCGCGGCCAGTTCCGGGTCCGGCGTCAGGCCGTAATCGGAGAGCGGGCCGCCGGGACCGGCGATGTCGTTGGACACGAAGAATTCCGCGAATTCCTTCAGACCCGGGATCGCGCCGATATGCGCCTTCTTGATGTAGAAGTAGAGCGGGCGCGACACGGGATATTCGCCGGAGGCGATGGTCTCGGTCGATGGCTCGACACCATTCATCGTGGCGACCTTCAGAACGCTGGTGTTGTTCTCGTAGAACGACAGGCCGAACACGCCGACGCCGTCGGCATCGCTTTCGATCCGGGCGAGCGTCTCGGTGTAGTCGCCGTCGATATCGACGCTGGAGCCGTCGGTGCGGATCGACATGCAGGCCTCTTCGGTCGCGTCCTCGTCCATGCCCGCGGACATCATCCGCTCTATGGCGCCGGTATCCTCGCACCCCTGGAGGATCACCTTCTCCTCGAACACTTCGCGGGTGCCGTGCTTGGTGCCCGGGATGAAGGCGAGGATCTTTGCATCCGGAAGGCTCTCGTCCACATCGGCCCAGGTGGCGTTCGCGTTGGCTTCCATCGTGCCGTCCTCGCCGGGGATCTCGGCGGCGAGGGCCGTGTACCACTGCGACGGGGTGAAGGCGGTGAAGTCGGGGCCCGATTGCTGGCTGGCGAAGACGATGCCGTCATAGCCGATGCGGACTTCCATGATATCGGTCACGCCCGCGGCGGCGCAGGCTTCGCGCTCGCTGTCGCGGATGGCGCGGGAGGCGTTGGCGATGTCGATCGTGTTCTCGCCCACGCCCTCGCAGAAGCGCTTGAGACCGGCGGAGGAGCCGCCGGATTCCACGACCGGCGTCGGGAAGTCGAAGTTCTCGCCGAATGCTTCGGCGACGATGGAGGCATAGGGCAGGACGGTGGACGATCCGGCGACCTGAACCTGGTCACGGGCCGCGGCGGCGCTCGCGGAGACGGCCGCGATCGCGAGTGCGGAGACGGTGATCTTGGAGAGAGACATGACAACTCCTGTCTTTATGTCTGACCATGGACACCCCCTCTGGGTCCCCATTCGTCGCCGCAGCTATGGGCGTGACATGCGCGTTTTGTGACAGGGACGTAACGGTTTTATGACTGCCGCTGGGGCACCGTGCCGAGCCTCAGACCAGCGCCGGAAGGGTGACCGTGACGGTCGTTCCGCTTCCCTCGCGGCTGTCGATCCGGAGCCGTCCGCGATGGCGGTTGACGATGTGCTTCACGATGGCGAGGCCGAGCCCCGTCCCCCCCTCCGCCCGGCCTCGTCCGGTATCGACGCGATAGAACCGTTCCGTCAGGCGCGGCAGGTGCTCGGCCGGGATACCGGGGCCCGCATCCGCGACCTGCAGCGTCCAGGCGGGCCCTTTCAGCACCGGCTCCCGCTCGATGGGAGACACGGTCAGGCGGACCTTGCCCGGGCGGGCGCCGTATTTCACGCCGTTCTCCACGAGGTTGGAGACGACCTGGATCAACTGGTCCCGGTCGCCCTGTACCGGGGCACGTTCGGGACCTTCCAGGATCAGGGCGACATCGGCCGCGTAGGCACCGGGGCGCAGCATTTCCACCGCCTCCCCCAGAAGCGTCATCAACTCGATCTCCTCGGTCGGACGACGGCGGGTCAGCCCCTCCAGACGGCTCAGCGCCAATAGGTCGGAGACGAGCCGATCCATTCGGCTGGCCTCCTGCCGCATCATGCCGAGGAACCGCTCCTGCGCCACCGGATCGCGCCGAGCGGGCCCCTGCAACGTCTCGATGAAGCCCAGAACGGCGGTCAGCGGCGTCTTCAGCTCGTGGCTGACATTCGCGACGAAATCCCGCCGCATGGATTCCTCGTTGCGGATCGCGGAGACGTCGCGGAACACCAGAAGGATCATCGCCCGGCCGGACCCGGTATCCAGTGGCGTGATCTGCACGTCGAACAGGGTCTCGACCGCGCCGGACGAGTGCGAAAAACGGGACCGGCCCGGGTGGCCATGGGCGAAGGCATCCTCGACCGGCCCGAGCAGATCCGGCTGCCGCAGGACGCTGACATAGGATTGCCCGTCGATCCACGTTCCGAACCACTCGTGCGCGGAGGCGTTGGCCTGCGCCACGCGGCCGTTCCCGTCAAGCAGCAGGACGGGGTCGGCGAAGGCCGCGACGATCTGTTCGGCGACCGTTCGATCGGTCATGGGTGGCGGGCCTCCGGAGCGGCGAACGACGGTTACGACGCCCGCTTACCCCTTCTGCGCGCCGACGTCACAGGGTGATGACATCGACGGGGATCGATGAAATCAGTCTCCGAGACCGACGACTGCATCCAGCGCCGAGGTGAAGTCCCGCTGCAGCAGGTCGAGCGGCTCGCATCCGACGGAGACGCGGAAGAATCCCTCGGTGATGCCGAGTGCCAGCCGTCCTTCGGGGGTGAGGCCGCGATGGGAGCTGGATGCCGGATGGGACAGCGTGGTTCCGACGTCGCCCAGCGTGGGTGCGAAGGCCAGTTGCGGCGCCGCGCGGGTGAGCGCATTCGCCGCCGCCCGTCCGCCATGGAGGCGAAAGCTGAGCATGTTGCCGAACCCACCGGACAGGACGGTTGCCGCACGGTTGTGGTCCGGATGATCGGACCGCCCGGGATAGATCACCGCCTCGACCGCCGGATGGTCCGCCACCTTTTCGGCGAGGGCCACGGCATTCGCCTGCGCCCGCTCGAACCGCATGTCGAAGGTATAGAGCCCGCGCTCGGCCATCCAGCAATCCCAGGGGCTGGGCGTCAGGCCGAGGGTCACCACGTTGTCGTAGATCGCCTTGCGACGGTCCGGGTCGCGCGCCAGCACGTAACCCAAGGTCACATCGCTATGCCCGGCCAGCAGCTTGGTCACGGAATGGATCACGACATCCGCGCCCTTCTCGAAGGCCGGATAGCCGTAGGGCGTGGTGAATGTATTGTCGACGACGAGGATCAGCCCTCGTTCCCGCGCAAGCGCCTCGATCCCGGCCATGTCGGCCACCCGGAGCGTCGGATTGGAGACCACCTCCACCAGGATCAGCTTCGTCTCCGGCCGGATCGCCGCCTCGAGCGCGGAGACGTCCGTGGGATCCGCGAGTGAAGAGGTGATCCCCCATCGCGGCAGGTCCTGCGCCAGCATCCGCAGGCTGCGCCCGTAAAGCTGATTGCCGCCCACGATATGGTCGCCGTGGGACAGGAGGCCCAGCATCGTCGCTGTCACCGCGGACATGCCCGACCCGGTGACGATCCCGCCGGAGCCGATCGGAAACGGTCCGCCCTCCAGCCGGTCTATCATCTGCGCAAGGACGTCGGCGTTCGGATGTCCCTCGCGCCCGTAAGTGTAGCCCCGCGACCGCCCCTCGTATTGATCGTCGAGAGCGTCGGGATCCGACGAGGCATAGACAACCGACGGTTGCAGGGGCGTCGTGACGGCGCGGCTCACGCTGTCGGGAAACGGGGTGCGGCGGATGAGGTTCGGGCGCGCGGGATCGGTCGGCTGCGACATGAAGGTCGTCTCGTTAGCTGTTGATCAGGAACGGATCGCACCGTTTCCGGTGACGAGATACTTGAAGCTGCAAAGCTGCTCCGCCCCGACGGGGCCGCGCGCATGCATCTTGCCGGTGGCGATGCCGATCTCCGCACCCATCCCGAACTCGCCGCCATCGGCGAACTGCGTCGAGGCGTTGTGCATGAGGATCGCGCTGTCGAGCCGTTCGAAAAAGCGGGCGACCGGGGCCGGGTCTTCGGCGAGGATGCAATCGGTGTGGTTCGAACCGTAGCGGCGGATATGGGCGATGGCGTCGTCCACATCGTCGACGATCTTTGCGGCGATCTTCATGTCGAGGAACTCCGTCCCCCAATCGTCCGCCGTCGCGGGCGCCGTCCCTCGAATCCCTGCGCCTGCGCGAACCTCGACACCCTCCGCCATCAGTGCGTCGAGTACGTCCTGACCCAGACCGGCCGCGACATCGCGATGGATCAACAGACACTCCGCCGCGCCGCAGATGCCCGTCCGGCGGGTCTTGGCGTTCAGGATGACGCGTCGGGCCATCCCGGGATCGGCAGAGGCATCGACGTAGATGTGCACGATCCCCTCGAGATGCGCGAAGACAGGAACCCGGGCTTCGCGCTGCACCAGACCGACCAGACCCTTGCCGCCCCGCGGGACGATCACGTCGATATGGTCGGTCGCGGCCAGCATCTCCGAGACGGCGGCGCGGTCGCGGGTCGGCACGAGCTGGATCGCGGCGTCGGGCAGGTTCGCGGTCCGCAGGCCGACGACCATGGCGGCATGGATCGCGCGGGAGGAGTGAAAACTCTCGGACCCGCCGCGCAGGATGACCGCGTTTCCCGCCTTGAGGCAGAGGGCGCCCGCATCGGCGGTCACGTTCGGGCGGCTTTCGTAGATGACGCCGACGACGCCGAGTGGCGTGCGGACGCGGCGGATATGCAGGCCGGTGGGCCTGTCCCATTCGGCGAGGACGGCCCCGACCGGATCGGGCTGTTCGGCGATGGCGCGAAGACTGTCGGCGATGGCACGGATGCGATCCTCGTCGAGCGCGAGCCGGTCCATCATCGCCTCGGTGAGCCCCTTCTCGCGTCCGTAGTCGAGATCGCGGACATTTTCGGCAAGAACCTCGCCCCGCCGGGCCCAGAGCGCCTCCGCCGCGCCGATGAGAGCAGCGTGCTTGCGTTCGGCCGTGGCGCAGGCCAGCTCCGCTGATGCCTCGCGGGCGGCAAGGCCGATCCGGGCCATGAGCGCGGGAATATCGTCGACGACGTCCTTCATCAGATCACCATATCGTCCCTGTGGATGAGCGCGGCCCGACCGGGATAACCCAGCATCTCGGCAATGTCACCCGAGCGAAGCCCCTTGATCCGGCGCGCCTCGTCGCCCGTATAGCGGATCAGGCCCAGCCCCATGGCGCGTCCGTCCGGCCCCTCGATCGTGACCGGCTCGCCCCGCCCGAAGCTGCCGCCGACGAAGGTGACACCCGCGGGCAGGAGGGAGCGACCGTCGCGCAGGGCCCGCGCCGCGCCTGCATCTACCGCGATGGTGCCGCGTGGCTTCATCGAGCCGATCCAGCGCTTCCGGGCCGTCTGCGGGTCGATCGACGGCAGGAACCAGGTTGTGCGCGCGCCATTGGCCAAGGCCCGGAGCGGTCGATCCACACCCCGCGCGATGGCCAGCGCACACCCGGCCTCTGTCGCGGTCCGGGCCGCCATGATCTTGGTGATCATGCCCCCCTTCGAGAGGCCGGACACCCCCTCGCCCGCCATCGCAACGATCTCGGATGTGATCCGCTCCACCACCGGCAGATGCCGCGCATCGGGATCGAGGTTCGGATTGGCTGTATAGAGCCCGTCTACATCCGACAGCAGAACACAGGCATCCGCGCCCGCCATCGCCGCCACCTGCGCCGCGAGCCGATCATTGTCGCCGAAGCGGATTTCGTCGGTGGCGACGGTGTCGTTCTCGTTCACGATGGGCACGACGCCGAGCGACAGCAGCGTCTCGAACGTGGCGCGCATGTTGAGGTAGCGGCGGCGATCCCCGCTGTCGTCCAGGGTCAGCAGCACCTGCGCCGACGTCACGCCAAGCGGGTTCAGCACCTCGCCATAGGAAGCGGCAAGGCGGATCTGGCCCACGGCGGCGGCGGCCTGGCTCTGTTCCAGCGAGAGGGGGGCTGAGAGTCCGAGGATATGCCGGCCGAGCGCGATAGACCCGGAAGAGACGAGGATCACGTCCACGCCGCCCGTTCGGAGATCGGCGACATCGGCGGCGAGACCGCGCAACCAGTCGCCCCGGACGTAGCCGGTCGGGGCATCCACCAGAAGAGCGGATCCGATCTTGACGACGACGCGCCGGGCCTTCCGAAGGTCTAGAGCGGTGTCCACGGCGCGTCCGACGGGGCCGCCTGCACCTCCGCCGCCTCCCGCTTGATGAGCTTGTGCAGGGCCCGCAACACGTCCTGCACGCCCTCGCCAGACACACCCGACATGGCCATGATCTCCTGCCCCGATGCCTCCGCGAGGGCGGCGCGCCGGACAGCGCGGTCCTCCTCGGGCACCGCGTCGATCTTGTTGAGCACGATCAGCCGCGGCTTCTCCACCAGACCGCCGCCATACATCTCCAACTCGGTCACGATGGTCCGGTAATCCTCCGCGACATCCGCCGCGGTTCCGTCCACGAGATGCAGAAGCGCGCCGGAGCGTTCGACATGGCCCAGAAACCGGTCGCCGATCCCGCGGCCTTCATGCGCCCCTTCGATGAGGCCGGGAATGTCGGCCACGACGAATTCCACCCCATCCACGCCCACAACGCCGAGATTGGGAACGAGGGTCGTGAAGGGGTAATCCGCAATCTTGGGCCGGGCGTTCGACGTCGCGGCGAGGAAGGTCGACTTGCCCGCATTGGGCAGGCCCAGCAGGCCCACATCGGCGATCAGCTTAAGCCGCAGCCAGATCGTCCGCTCCACTCCTGGCTGCCCCGGGTTGGCGCGGCGCGGTGCCTGGTTGGTGGAGGTCTTGAAATGCTGGTTGCCGAACCCGCCATTGCCGCCCTTCGCAAGAACGAGCCGCTGACCGAGCTCCGTCATGTCTGCGATCACCGTCTCCTCGTCCTCGTCAAGGATTTCGGTGCCGACGGGCACGCGGAGCAGGATATCGTCGCCGTCGCGCCCCGTGCGCTGACGCCCCATGCCGCCCTGCCCGGACTTCGCGAAGAAATGCTGCTGATAGCGGAAATCGATCAGGGTATTGAGTCCCTCGACCGTCTCCACGATGACGTCACCCCCGCGACCGCCATTGCCGCCATCGGGCCCGCCGTATTCGATATACTTCTCGCGCCGGAAGGAGACGGCCCCTCCGCCCCCTCCGCCCGAGCGGATATATACCTTTGCGAGATCGAGAAACTTCATACGCCAGCCTTACGCGGGGCCATAGGCGGCCTCAAGCCATCTGCCGGATATAGGTCCAGAGCGGCAGGACTGCCCCGCGCGCGACGCAGAACCCTTCGGCGTCCCCGATATAATCGAAGCCCGAATTGGTCAGGACGCGGGCGGAGGCGGGATTGTCCTGAAACACCTTGCCGAAGACATGCGCGTTGCCCAGCGGGTTCGCCTCGGCAAGCGCGCGAACCGCTTCGGTGGCGAGCCCCGTATTCCAGGCGACCGGCGCCACCCAGTAGCCGATTTCCGCCTGACCGCGATCCATCGGCGTCAGGCCAACCAGACCGACCAGTTCGGCCAGACCCGCGCCTGTGGCATCCATCACCCAGACGATCTCGTCCCGTTCCCCGGCCAGGGTGCGCGTCACGAAACCATCGGTCACGCCGGGCGGAAGAGGGTGCGGAATGCTCTCGGTCATTTCGGCCACGCGACGGTCGCCCGCATAGAGCTCGATCAGGCCCATATCCGAGCGACGCATGGGGCGCAGAGTGAGCCGGTCGGTCGTGACGACCGACTGACCCTGATTGGCGACGTGGTCCAGACGGATCGGGGCGGATTGGGGGGTCATATCGTTCCTCCTGCGAACAGCACGAACAGGACGCTGGCCACGGTAAGCGCGGCGAGGGTCCACATCAGATAACGTTCCGCGGGGGATCCGCGGAGATGGTGCGCGACGAGACTGCCGCCGAGGGTCCAAAGCGGGTGCATGAGAACCTGACAGGCGAGCAGGATTGCGGCGATGGTGGCGGTCGCCTCCAGCGCGGTCGTGCCGGGCGTCACGAAGGCGGTGAACCCGCCGGTGATCATCGCCCAGGCCTTCGGGTTGAGGGGATGGACGATCAGCCCGGCGGCAAATCCGGGTGCGCGCGCCTCGCCCCCCTCCCCCAGCCGCATGTTCGCGACCCTCCAGGCAAGCCAGATTATGTAGACCGCCGAGGCCCATTTCAGCGCCTCGAACAGGCCCGGCGCCCGGTCGGCCAGCTCCATCAGACCGAAGCCCACGGGCCAGATGATGAGTTGCTTGCCGAGCGCCACGCCCGCGACGAACGGGAGCGCGGCGCGCAGGCCATAGCGCGCTCCGGTGGCCATCAGCGCCATATTCGCGGGACCGGGTGTCCCGACCTGGCTCGCGGCGAAGACCGCGAAGCTGGCGACCGCGACGCTCATCGTGCCACCTCATGCGCGAGCAGGCCCATGATGACGTCGTCCTCGCGCCCGCTCCATGTTCGTGCCGCCTCCCGTTCGCGCCCCTCCTCGACGAAACCTGAGCGGGCGTAGCATCGGATGGCACGATCATTGGAGGCGAGAACCCGAAGCGACAGGCGATGGAGGCCGAGCGTGTCGAACGCATGAGAAACGACCAGTGCGACGGCCTCCGACCCGAACCCCTGCCCGAGCGCATCGGGGTCCACCAGACCGACGGCCAATTTCGCGCGGGCATCCTGTCGGTCGATGCCATGGAGACGGATCGTACCGATCATCCGTCCGTCCCGCGTGATGATCCATGCACCGGACCTTTCCTGCTCCGTCAGCCGGCTATCCGCAGCGGCGGCAGTCGTCGATGAGACGTCCTCCACCCGTATCCCATAGCCGCGTAACAGCACGTCATGACGCCCGAGCGCGAGACGCCGGTCCGCATCCCCACTCTCAGGAGTGCGCAGGACGAGCCGGTCACCGGTCAGGACCGGAACGGTATCGAAGATGGACATGATGGGTCCCCTTCGGGCCCGGAAAGAAAAAGGGGGACCGGCCTGCGCCGATCCCCCTCCGTGTCATCAACCGAAGGTTCGGCTTATTCCGCGGCCTCCGCTACCGGGAGGACCGAAATGAACGTACGCCCCTTGAAGCCCGTTCGGAACGTCACTGCACCGTTGGTCGTGGCGAAGATCGTGTGATCACGACCCAGGCCCACGCCCTCGCCCGGCCACCATTTGGTTCCGCGCTGGCGAACGATGATGTTTCCCGCAATGGCCTGCTGACCACCGAAGAGCTTAACGCCCAGACGACGGCCTGCGGAGTCGCGACCGTTGCGGGAGGAACCACCTGCTTTCTTGTGTGCCATCTCGCCTACTCCTTCGCGGCGGCAAGTTCTGCCGCCTTCTCAATCCAGTTATCGCGCTCGATCCGGCCCTTGAACGACAAACGGTCGTTCATGTAGGCGATCTCATCCGGACCCCAGGCAGCGACCTGATCGAAGTGGAACACCCCGATCTCGTGCAGCGTGCCTTCGAGTTTCGGACCGACGCCCTTGATCTCCTTGAGATCGTCGGCCTTGCCGTCCCGCGCTTCCGTCAGGAGGTTGGCGGGCTTGGTGCCCGCTTCCGGAACGGTGTCCGCCTCGACGGCTTTGCCGCCGGACGTCGCAGCGGCGGCAATCTTGTCCGCATCGGTCGCGGTCTCGGGCACCCCGAGGCCGGACGCCTTGGCGGGAGCCTTCTTCGACGCGGCCTTCTTCGCCGGGGCGGCAGCCTCGATGGCGCCGACTGAGACGGAGCCCGCACCGATCGCGGCCTTCACGCCCGACGACCCGGCGCCGGATGCAAGGATTTCGGTCACCCGGACCAGCGTCAGCTTCTGCCGATGACCCTTCGTGCGCTTGGACGAGTGCTTCCGCCGCCGCTTGACGAAATGGATGAGCTTCTCGCCCTTGATCTGGTCGATTACGTCGGCCTGTACGGCCGCCCCATCAATCAGCGGCGCGCCGACCGTGACGTCATCGCCGCCGATCATCAGCACATCGTTGAACTGAACCTTTTCGCCCGCCTCGCAGGCCAGCTTCTCCACACGCAGCACGTCGCCCGCGGCGACCCGGTACTGCTTGCCTCCGGTCTTCAGAACGGCAAACATCCGCTCTCTCCTTCGATCTGTCGCGCCCTGCGGCCCCCTTGCGGGCGTTCCCGGCCCGTTAGGCCGCCTCGGACTGCGTGCCCCTCGCGGGACAAAGTGGTGCATCCCATCGGGTATGCCGATCCGCCGTCCGAAGGACGACGTGAATACGAACGGGCCGGAGGTTTCCCAACGACCCGGCGTTCCTATCACAGGCGGACCGGCCGGTGTCAAGCAAGGCCGAGATCCACCGCGGGGCGCGGATGGAGCAGCGTTTGCTACCGGAACACCAGACGTTTCGCGCGACGCGATCCGACCAGATCCGGGGCCTGTCCATAGGAGAGCCAAGCACGTTCTATTGCGCCCACCCTGGAACCCCCAACCGACCGGACCAGGCGCCGTAGTTCTCAGTCAATGTGCATGTGTATCGCGTCCGCCTCGCAGAGAAAAACCCGCATCCTCTTGCACGCCTTCTGCATCCTGCCTACAGACACGCCACGATCCCGCGCGGAGAGGTGCCGGAGTGGTCGAACGGGACGGTTTCGAAAACCGTTGTGGATGCAAGTCTACCCAGGGTTCGAATCCCTGTCTCTCCGCCATTTACTTCTAAATCACTGACTTGAGGGTTGGGCAGGCAAGTGCGACACAAAGTGGAGCACCGCGCCCATGAAACTGTCCGACTATCTATCACCATCGCGCCACGGGGTTTTCTCTTTCCGCTGGTCCTTACCTTCCGCTGACCAGCATAGCTGCAGAACCCTTCGGATTTCCCTTCGCACCAAGTGTCCAGATCGGGCTGGCGATTTGGCCCGTCACCTTGCATCATGCGGGCGATTGGTATGGGATAACAAGGCATTGGCACGGCTCAGGCAAGATCAGATGCGGGATATGGTGCGAAGCTATTTTGCTAACGCACTGGACGCATATGTCGAACGACTGAACAACACTGGCTGGCCGGACCGGCACCTAGAACTTCTTAAACGGGAACTGGACGTTTACGAAGACGCTATAGGCGGCTTTGTTGATCTATCCGACCTATATCTTGATGGCGGAACCGTTGAGGGGTTTTGCGCTTCGGCGGAATTTTCTGACGCCGGTTGGGCCGAAAGCGAACCCGACCTGCGCGACTGGATGCGCAAGGTCCGCCGGGAGCATATCAAGGGGTTTCTAAGCCACTCTGAGCGCCTCGAAGACTTTTCCTTCACAAGGCCCGAGGAGATAGCCCAAGGCCACCACAGGCCCGTTCCGCGTCTCTGAGCGCAGCTATCGCGGATTTCAAAGCCGAGCATGGGCCGCAATGGTCTATCGAGATGCGGAACAAGGCCGACGCCTACCTAGCCCTGCTGTTGGAGCATTTCGGACCGGATCGCCCGATGGACCAGATCAGCCGCCAAGACGCCGCTGACATGAAGAAACTGGTGCAAGCCCTGCCCGCCAACCGCAAGATCAAGTCCGAAACCCACGGCCTGAGCTTGCAAGATGCCATTGCGGTTCCCGGCTTGCCAAAGATGGGGGTGAAGACCGTCAGCAGTTACATCGACATGTTCCGCCGCTTCTGAGACTAGGCAGAACGCCACGGCCGCGCGCCTCACAAGCTGTTCGACGGCATGAAGGTTGCGAAGTCCAAGCAAGCCACGGAGAAGCGCAAAGCCTATAGCAAGGAACAGATTGCCTGCCTCTATGCTGAGTTGACCGAAAACTACTCCGGACTGGTTAAGAAAGACGATCGCAAGTGGGAAACGCTACTGGCTATGTTCACCGGGGCACAGTTGCGGGAAGTCGCGCGACTGGTGCCGTCTGACATTCGGAGCGAGGACGTTATCTGGTATATCGACATCAACGCAGATGGTGAAAAGAAAAACTTCAAGTCACCAGCCGCTAATCGTCGTGTGCCAATCCATTCCGAGTTGATCCGACTGGGCTTTCTCGAATGGATGGAAGGCTGCGCCAAGCAACCGCACCTATTCACGTCGTTCACGCACAACACCAAAGATGGCTATGGCCGTAATCTGGGCCGCTGGTTTAGGACGATCCTGATCAAGATCGGTATTAAAGAATACGGTCTTGTCTTCCACAGCCTGCGCCACACCGCCATTACTCGGATGCGGCAGCCAATCTGCGCGACCACATACATGTTGAAATCAGGTCTCGTCATTCCGCTGGTGCGGACGAGGTTGCAACCGGACCTGCGTGGGTTGAGTGGTGAGTGTATCGATAGCATTACGTCAGACGGGTCCGGTTCTACGGGTCGCAGCGCTATCGATCAAGTCTACGGTCGGCTTTCGTAGATGGCCGAACGTAGACGATTGTGAACGAAGATTAGGGATGAATTCGAGGCACCAAAAAAATCGAACGTTCTCAGCAGCGAGATGTTTTGACGTTACAAGAGACAGGACAGAGAAGAGAGAACCAATGGAAATGTTAATTAACTCAGTAACTTATGGTTTTATCTGATAATCGAGTGGGAATCACTCAGAGCGTTTGGAGGCTATCGGCACCTATCTCCAAATAGCGTGTAAGCTACTGAGCAAAAATAAACTCCGAAAGGGATTGCTGCGCTGGTGTTCTGCAAAGGTGCGCAGTGTCGATGACCGGTTCCGATCTTGACGATCACCGCCCTCGAAACAGACCACCCAGAACACCTCGTACGATGGCCGTGCCCGCCTTCGTGCCGAGGGAGCGAGCCATGGACTTCGCGAAGGCCGTCCCGACGCTGTCCCCGCGCCGCTTCCGGGGCTTCGAGGTCGAGCGACCGACCCCGCGACCGCTATATCGTCGGCCCGCCTTGTATTCCCGCTCCCGGGCTTCGGCGTCCTCCTCCGCGCGCTCGGCCGCCTCGGCAGCGGCGGCGGCCTCTTCCGCCCGGCGCACGAGAATCTCGAATGCACTCTCGCGATCCACGGCCGCCTCGTAGCGTCCAGCGACCGGCGAACTGTCGATCACGGCTTTCCGTTCGGCATCCGTGATCGGACCCAACCGCGACGACGGCGGGCGGATCAGCGTCCGCTGCGCGATCCCGGGGACACCCTTGCGTTCCAGAAGGGACGTCACCGCTTCGCCCACGCCGACCTCCCGGATGGCATCCTCGATATCGAGGGCCGGGTTCTCGCGATAATTCTGCGCCGCCTGACGCAGGGCCTTGCGGTCTTTCGCGGTGAACGCCCGAAGCGCGTGCTGGATCCGGTTGCCGAGTTGGCCGAGGATATCCTCGGGAACGTCCTCGGGATTCTGCGTCACGAAATAGACGCCCACGCCCTTGGACCGGATCAGTCGCGCCACCTGTTCCACCTTGTCGACCAGCGCGCGGGGCGCGTCGTCGAACAGCAGATGCGCTTCGTCGAAAAAGAACACGAGCTTCGGCTTGTCGGGATCGCCCACCTCCGGCAACTGCTCGAAGAGTTCCGACAGCAGCCAGAGAAGAAACGTGGCATAGAGACGGGGGGCCGTCATCAGGCGGTCGGCGGCGAGGATATTCACCCGCCCCCGCCCGTCCGGGTCGATCCGGATGACATCAGCGAGATCCAGTGCCGGTTCCCCGAACAGATTGGCGGCGCCCTGCCCGTCCAGCACCAAAAGCCGACGCTGAATCGCGCCGACCGAGGCGCTGGAAACGTTGCCGTATCGCAGACCCAGTTCCTTGCGGTTCTCACCCGTCCAGACCAGCAACGCCTGGAGATCCTTCAGATCGAGAAGTGCGAGCCCCTCTTCGTCGGCAGCGCGGAAGGCGACGTTGAGCACACCCTCCTGCGCCTCCGTCAGGTCCATGAGCCGCGACAGCAGTAACGGCCCCATATCCGAAACGGTGGTCCGCACCGGATGCCCGGCCTCCCCCCACAGGTCCCAGAAGGTCACGGACGCGGGCGCATACTCGAGATCCAGCCCGATCGTCGCCGCCCGCTCCATGAAAGCGCCATGCAACTTGTGGTCGGGCGAGCCGGGCCGGGCCAGACCGGCGAGATCGCCCTTCACGTCCGAGAGAAACACTGGGACGCCAGCATCGGAGAAGCCCTGGGCGAGGATCTGGAGGGTGACGGTCTTGCCCGTCCCCGTCGCGCCGGCGATCAGACCGTGCCGGTTGGCGTAATCGAGACGCAGCCCCTGAGGCGCCCCGTGCCTCTCACCACCGCCACCCACGAAGATCGTTCCGTCACCGTTATCCATCTCGATCTCCGTTCGCCCCGAATTGATCCGTCGTTCCCCTTACCAAAGCGAGACGGAACCGCACAGGCTATGGTTCGGCTTTCCTCCCCTCAACTGACGATCTGGCTTCCGAAGCCACAAATCCTCCTCCGCGCCAGTCATTGAAACGAGGTAATCTCGGCGTTTCTAAATCATGGGAACGCCGTGAATATCATGGGAATGCCGTGAATAATTTGTTGACGGCGGCTCCCGCCGGAACTAACGTCCGCGCAATATCAAGTCGGCCAGTCCGACGGGGAGAGAAAAAACGACGGAGAAGGGCCTGCTTACAGGCCCTTTTTCGTGTCTCTGGAGTTGGTTCGGTCCATATATCCGACCGTGTTCCGCCGTCGCCCCCCGTCTGTCGGAAACCCCCTCCCCCTCGGTCTTCTTCGTGATAGAGGGAAGTCAAAACGACGCCTGAGGAGACGCGCCGCGATGACCGACCTTTCCACACATTTGCCCTTGCGGCTGACCGCTGCACTGACGCTTGCACTCCTGTCTTCGGCAGCGATCGTCCCGACGGCAGTCTCGGCCCAGACGACGCCGACGGAAACCCCGGCGGAGACACCCGCGGAAGCTCCGGCAAACCCGCCGGCGGCAGATACGGAGGCCGAAACCGAAGCGCCGACATCCGGCGGCCTGTCGACGGGAGAGCCTGCCGGAGATGCGGCGCAAGGCCCGCAGATCTACGTGCGCGAAGAGCATGGGGATTGGGAGATCCGCTGCCTCGAAGCCCCCGAAGGTCAGGAGGATCCCTGCCAGATGTTCCAGCGGCTCGCCGACCAGAACGGCAACCCGACCGCGGACGTCAACATCTTCGATCTGCCCGACGGAAACGAGATTGTGGCGGGTGCAACGATCCTCACCCCGCTTCAGACCCTCCTGACGTCACAGGTCACGATGACCGTCGATGGCGGTCAGCCGCGTCGCTATCCGTTCGCATTCTGCGATCCCGGCGGCTGTTACGCCCGGTTGGGCTTCACCAACGAGGATATCGCCCAGTTTCGCCGCGGCGCCAGTGCTGAAATCGTCGTGGTCCCGGCGCAGGCGCCGGACCAGAAGGCGGAACTTACCATGTCGCTGACCGGCTTCACCGCCGGTTTCGAGGCGGTGAAGGTTACCGAAGCGAACTGACGTCACCGTGCAGGTGATCCGCGCGACGAACGCTCTGGTCGAGTCGTGAGCACGGATCATCTGGTGCGGGGATATTGCTCCTCCCGGGAGGAGGTACTCGGGGATGATTTGGGCCTGACGCAGTTCGGAGCTGTTGTTGAAGTCCTTTCCCTCGGCTCCCTGTCGAACAATTGTGACAAGGAAGCACGATATCTGGGGGCACGCGCGCGACGCGAGACATGACACATCTGACCAAGGAGGCCGCGGTCCTTAGCCGGTTCGGGAAGCATCGTTCTGGCGCAACGGAGACGGCTCGATCCTCGACCGCTAGACGGCTCTGAGCGCCAGCACGGCATTCATCCCGCCAAATGCGAAGGCATTCGACAGGGCAGCAGTCACCTTCGCGTCGCGCGCCTCGTTCGGGACCACGTCGAAAGCGCATTCCGGATCCGGCTCCTGCCAGTTGGCGGTCGGCGCGATCACCCCGTCCCGCAGCGCCATGATGCAGGCCAGAAGCTCGATCGCCCCCGTCGCCCCGATGCAATGCCCGTGCATCGATTTGGTCGAGGAAATGGCGAGGCGGTCGGCATGGCGACCGAACACGTTGGCCACGGCGGCGCATTCGGTCTTGTCGTTGGCCGCCGTCCCGGTTCCGTGGGCGTTGATGTAACCCACCTCCTCGGGCGCCATACCCGCATCGCGCAAAGCGCCCGCCATCGCACGTTCCGCTCCCTGCCGGGAGGGCATGACGATATCGGAGGCGTCCGATGTCATGGCGACGCCCGCAATCTCGGCCAGAATCTCCCCCCTCGCGCCCGCGCGTGATCGAACGCCTCAAGCACGAAGATCCCCGCCCCCTCGCCCTGCACCATACCCGACCGGGTTGCGCAGAACGGACGGCAGGTGTCGCGGGACATGACCCGCAAGCCCTCCCAGGCCTTCACCCCCCCAAAGCAGAGCATCGCCTCCGCCCCGCCGGTGACCATGACATCGGCAAGACCGGCGCGCACGAACTGGAACGCCTGTCCGATGGCATGGTTGGAACTCGCGCAGGCCGTGGCCACGGTGAAGGACGGCCCTTTCAGGTTCCACTCCATCGACAGATGCGCGGCCGCGGCATTGTTCATCAGTTTCGGGACCACGAAGGGATGCACACGGTTCTTCCCCTCCTCGTAAACGACGCGATAATTCTCGTCCTGGGTGTTCAACCCGCCGCCGGACGTGCCGAGGATGACGCCCGCCCGCGCCGCCATTTCCCCCTGGAACGACAACCCCGCCTGATCGATGGCCTCCCGTGCGGCCAAGATGGCAAATTGCGTGTAGCGGTCGAAAAGGGCGATCTGCTGGCGATTGAAATGCGCGCTCTCGTCGAAATCGCGGACCTGCGCGCCGATCCGGATCGCAAGACGGTCGACATCACGGATATCGAGCGGTCCGATGGCGCATCGGCCTGCACGCATGGCAGCGAGTGTGGCGGGCACGTCGGAGCCGAGCGCGTTGACAGTCCCCGCGCCGGTGATGACGACCCTCCGCATCGTTCAGCCGTGCTGCCGGTCCACAAGGGTGTCGACCGCGCCGACGATGGCCCCGACGGAGGAAATATCGAACCCTTCCGCATCGGGTGCATTGGCGTTGAACGGCACCTGTATGTCGAACGCTTCCTCGATGGCGAAGATCGTCTCCACCAAGCCCATGCTGTCGATGCCAAGATCGGCAAGCGTGTTGTCGTCCGTGACCGGGCCCGCGTCGTCCGACGCCTGCTCGGCGAGGATCGCGTGCACACGGGTCCGGACGTCATCCCTGGTCATGGTCCCTGCCCTGCATCAGCTTTGTGACACTATCGCGAAGGTCCGTCACCTGCTGCGCCATCCGGGGCAACCGGCGAAGCGCGCGATACATCCCCATCGTCGTCTCCATCTTCGCCGCCGGATGGCCCAGGATCACCGACCCAGAAGCCACGCGCGTGAATATCTTGGATGCCCCCCCGGCCACGACGTCGTCGCCGATCGTAATGTTGTCGTTCACCCCGCATTGGCCGCCCAGCACGACGCGATCACCCACGATTGAACCACCCGCCATCCCGACCTGTCCGCAGATCAGGCAATCCTCGCCGATGCGGTTGTTGTGTCCGATATGGACCAGATTGTCGATCTTGGTGCCCCGCCCGACGCGCGTATCCGCGACCGTTCCCTTGTCGATCGTCGCGTTCGCACCGACTTCCACATCATCGCCGATCCAGACCGAGCCGAGGGAATGGATCCGGGTCCAGCTCTGTTCGGTGATGTCTCCCTGATCGCCGAGGGAACGCCGGGCCTTCTCGACGCCGGATTCCTCGGGCGTCACGAAACTGAACCCATCTCCGCCGATAACCGCACCCGCTTGGCAGACGAAGCGATCGCCGATGGTCACATCGCTGCCGATGGTGACGCGGGCGTGGATCAGGGCGTCGGCACCGATCCGCACTCCGTCGGCGATAGTTCCATGGGCTCCGATCCGGGCTCCCGACCCGATCTTCACGCCGGACCCGATCACGACATAGGGGCCGATCGCCGCATCGGCGCCAAGCTCCGCGTTCGGATCGACAAGGGCGGTGGCATGGATGCCCGGCGCGATTGCCGGCCCTGGATCGAGAACCCGCGTGATCCCCGCCATCGCGAGCCGCGCCCGGGGCACGAGAACCGCCCCGGCAAGTCCCATGCCGCGCCAATCTGCACCTTCCCACAGGACCGCAGCTTTGGCCGATCCGCGGGCGAGCGCCTCCGTGTAGGTGGGCGACATGGCGAGAGCGAGATCGTCCCCCCCCGCTGCCGATGGTTCAGCCGCCCGGAGCAACCGGAGGGTTCCGTCACCCTCAACCGGGTGACCGAGCGCGTCGGCAATCTGTTGCAACGTGAACATCGCTTCCCCCCGGGGTCCGTGCCCCGCAGAATCCGCGCGTGATCTAGCTGCGCTCGCCGCCCAGTTCCACCCCCGCCTCGCGCAACGCCGACAGCAACGCAGCGTCACGCCCATAGGGATCGCCGCGGTAGTTCGCGCGGCCAAGCGGCGTGACCCAGGCGGACCAGTAGACAATGTGGACCCCGACTGGTGCGTCGAGGTTCACCCGCCGCTCCCGTCCGGTATTCAAGATCGACGTGAACTCCCTTTCGGGATCAACGCTTTGGGGTTCGAGCAGATGGTACGCCAGATCGAACGGGCGCCCGACCCGGACGCAACCATGGCTGAAGGTCCGCAGGTCCCGACCGAACAAGTCCTTGGAGGGCGTATCGTGGAGATAGATGTTCCACTTGTTCGGGAACATGAACTTCACCCGCCCAAGCGCATTACGCGGTCCCGGCGGCTGCTTGAGGCTGTAGGGGAAGTTGCGCGCGGTGTAGCGACTGAAGTCGATGGAGCCGCGGTTCACGCGCCCGCGGCTGGAATAGACCTCCAGATGGCGGGCGCCGCCCCGGCGCAACGCGGGCAGGTATTCGTTGACCGTGATCGATCGGGGCACGTTCCAGGTCGGATTGATGACCATATGTGTCATCGTATGGCTGAATTCCGGTGTCCGGCGACCGGGGGATTCGGAGCCGACGACGACGACAGTATCGAACGTCACCTTGCCGTGATCGACGACATAGGCGTGCTGCTCGGCAAGGTTCACGAGGATGTGGCGATCCTCGAGTGCCTTGTTCATCCAGCGCTGCCGCTCCAGCCCGATCACAATCTGCGCGATCCGATCCTCCAGCTCCACGTTCACTGCGCTCAGCGTCGACGCCCCCGCCTCGCCATCGGGGGTCAGACCGTGATCGGTCTGAAACGCACGCACCGCGGCCTCCATCGTCGAATCATAGGTAGCCACCGCCGAGCGCCGTAGATACCCCATCCGGATCAATCTGTTGCGAACCGCCACGACCGCACGCCCGTCATCGCCGGGCCGCAGCTTGCCGCCGGGCACCTCGGCGCCCCAACCGCCTGCTGCCCGCATCTCCTCCAGCCGCAGCTTTTCCCGCAGCAGACGGGTATAGGCCGGAGAGGTCGGCCAGAGTCCCTGCACGAAGGCGTAGGGATCGCCGTCGGTAAACGCGGTGATCTGTTCCAGCCAGTCGCGCTTGGGCACCTCGACCACGATGGTCCGGTCGATCCGGGTCGGATCGAGAACGCCGGAACTTACGTCCTGGGCGTAACGCAGGAACCGCCGCGTCATCTCCACCTCGAGCGCACCCCGGGCCGCGGCGCTGTCGGCGGCGACGAATTCCGCGCGGATCGTTCCGGCATCGTAACGCCCCGTCGGAAGACCGTGATCGTCCGCCGCGTCCAGGGCCCACAGGAAGGCCGCCCGTCGGTGCGCCGCGCCATCCGCCTCCGCTCCCATCCAGATCGGCGCGAAATCACGATCCCGGTAAAAGGCCGCGATCGCTTCGTCCTCGCTGGCAGCCTGCGCGACCGCCTGCTGAAAGGGCGTTACCAGAGGTGCGGCGAAACAGGGTGCCGCGCCGAGAGAAAGCGCGAGCGCCAGGGCCGGAAGCGTACGAAAGAGCGACATGGGATCAATCCGTTTAGGCAAACACAGCTGAGCGTAGCCATCCCCTGCCACGAGTCCATTCACGAAATGTCAAAACTTGCGACCTATGCCGCAGAGCAACAACTCGGCGACAATCTCTCGCTCCAGCCGTTATTGGCGGATTGTCGCTCAAACCATCGTGAGGCCCGGAACCCGTTCGGGAATCACGGTCATCATGCCAGAAAGGCGCTGTCACATGGGGATGAGACAATCGAGACCGCATAGACGGTCGGACAGCGAAGTGGGGCAAACGTGACAAACCGGACATGTAGTGGTGCAGACGCACCCAACCTGACGCGCCGTGGAATTCTCGGCGCCTTCGCGGCAACCGCAGTGGTGGCGGCGCCGACCTACTCGAAGGCCGCGGGTTTCTTGCGCGGGGGGGGCGACGTGCGACGCCTCCACATGCACAACGCCCGGACCGGCGAGACCATGGACACGATCTATTGGGTCGAGGGAAAATACGTCCGCGAGGCCTTGGCGGAGATCAACTTCTTCTTCCGCGACTGGCGCCGGAACGAGGTCAAGTACATCGACAATCGGACGGTCGACATCATTGCCGCAACCGGAAACCTCGTCGATTCGCGGGAACCTTTCCTGTTGCTGTCCGGGTATCGGTCGCCGGCGACGAACGCCGCCCTTCGCGCCCGGTCGCGTGGCGTGGCGCGCAACTCGCTTCACATGCAGGGGCAGGCGGCCGATCTTCGTCTGAGTTCCCGGTCCGTAGGCCAGGTCGCTCGGGCTGCCGTATCCTGCGGTGCAGGAGGCGTGGGCCGCTATTCGGGCTCCAACTTCACGCATGTCGATTGCGGCGTGGTCCGGTCCTGGGGACGCTGACCCCGATCAACGATTGTCGAATTGGTCGTCCTCGCGGGCGGCCTTTTTCGTTTGTGGTCGGATAATGCTCCTGCGGCGGTGAGTGCCTGACCCGACCACGATATTCTAGCGGTGTGGAAAGACGAAGCACCGATCCCTACGGATCGAAAGCCACATCACCGTTCCCGCCTGCGGCAGAAACACGGCGGGCACCGTTGCCGTCACCCTTGAGTGACCGTCCGCCATCACGAACTCCACCAGACTCTCCTTGCCCATGAACCGCGCGCGCTCCACCACCCCGCGGGCCGGACTGCCCTCCGCCGCGGTCGGGTTCGGTCCGCGACCGTGCCGGTCGAAATCGATCCGGACGTGCTGCGGCCGGAAGACGATGTCCACCACCGTGCCGTCGGCATGGCCGGGTGCGAGGAACTGACCAAAAGGCGTAACCGTCAAAGCGCCGTTAACTTCGCCGTGCAGCGTATTGACGTCACTGAAAAAAGCCGCCGCTTCCGGGTCCACTGGGGTGTTGTAGATGTTGTAGGGTGCCGCGCGTTGGACGATCTTCCCGTCCCGCATGAGAGCGATGTCGTCGGCCATGCGCATGGCCTCGTCCGGCTCGTGGGTAACCAGGAGGACGGCGGTACCTTCCTCCTTCAGCACATTCAACGTAGCGTCCCTGATACCGTCGCGCAGCCGGTTGTCGAGCCCCGAAAAGGGCTCGTCCATCAGCATGATACTGGGTCGCGGAGCCAAGGCCCGGGCTAGTGCGACCCGTTGCTGCTCCCCGCCCGAAAGCTCATGCGGATGCTTGCCGCCGTACCCCGACAGGTCCACCCGAGTCAGCAATTCCCGCACGCGCGCCGCGGCAACCGCATCGCGACGAAGGCCGAAGCCGATATTCTGATCGACGGTCAGATGCGGGAAGAGTGCGAAGTCCTGGAACATGAGGCCCACACCCCGCGTCTCGGGCGGCATATGGACGTCATCGTCGGAAACGGTCTCGCCATTCAACTCGACCGTTCCGGCATCCTGACGGTCGACGCCCGCGATGATCCGCAATGTCGTCGATTTGCCGCATCCCGAGGGCCCGAGAAGACAGGTCACCTGACCCGCGGCGACGGACAATTCGATGTCGTCGACGACCCTGCGCCCGCTGAGGATCCGGGTCAGGCCCTTGGTGATCAGGCGGGGGGTCATCGTATCGGAATACCCGAGCGTTAGCGTCGGAAACCCCTAACAGCGCCCAGTCAGGCCAGCAACCCGGGTCAGAGGACCTCGCCGACCTGCTTCTCCTGACGTGCGTAGAGATAGATCAGAAAGCTCAGCGTCGCGACACATAGAAGCAATACCCACGGGACCCAGCCGCCGCCTGTCAGTTCGAGGAGCGTGGGTTCGGAGAAACCGATTGCCCAGACATAGAGGACGACAAGCGCCATGAAGGAGAACCCCAGCATCCAGACGGCCGGCCGCAGATGCGCCAGCAGACAGAGCGCCCCGACCAATGCCAGCGTCGCCTGCAATCCCCAGAAACCGTGGACCCATCCGGGCAAGGTCGCCAGCCATTCGAGCTGTGCGGGCGGATAGAGGTCGAGCCATCCGACGCGCGATCCGTAGGAGACGAAGACGTACTCGGCCAGCGACAGGATGCCGAATATCAGGGCAATCAGCCCCATCACGTAGAAATGCCAACGCCGCATGAAACCTCCGCCTGGTGATCCCGACCGTGGCGGCCGGGACTGGTACCCGTGGCCGGACTCGAACCGGCAAGCCTCGCGGCGGCGGATTTTGAATCCGCTGCGTCTACCAATTCCGCCACACGGGCAACGCGGGCCAAGCCCTAGCCGCGCGCCCCGCGCCCGTCAATCGCGCGGCATCACAGCCGGGAAGCGGAGAACGTGTCGCAGGCCCGGATGTCGCCCTCGGTGTAGCCGGTCGCGAACCAGCGGGCGCGTTGCTCGGACGTGCCATGGGTGAAGGTGTGCGGCCGAGGCACGCGCCCGGCCTCGCGGGCGATGGTATCGTCGCCGATCTCGCGGGCGGCATTCACCGCTTCCTCGAGATCGCCGGGCTCGATCGCCCCGAACCGGGCCTCTGCATAGCGCGCCCAGATGCCGGAATAGCAATCCGCCTGCAACTCGATCCGAACGGAGATCGCATTGCTCTCGGCCTCGGACGACTGGGCGCGGATGCGGTTCGCCTGCCCCAGGATGCCAAGCTCGTTTTGAACATGGTGGGCGATTTCGTGGGCTACCACATAGGCCGCCGCGAAGTCGCCGCGCGCACCGATCTGCCGCTCCAGCGTCGTGAAGAAGGCCGTGTCGAGATAGGCCTTTCGATCGGCGGGACAGTAGAACGGGCCGGTTGCGCCGGAGGCACCGCCGCACGGGCTCTGCGCGACCTGACTGAAGAGTACGAGGGTCGCCGGATTGTATGGCTGACCCACCTGCTCCTCGAAAATCTCGGCCCAGACTTCCTCTGTATCGGCGAGGACCACGGAGACAAACTGTCCCTCCTGCCGTTCGGCCTCGCTGATCTGCCGTGTCTGGGTCGTCGGGCTGGGCTGGAGCCCTCCACCGCCGCCGGACAGGAGCGGGGTCACGTCGATCCCGAAGAACCACCCGATCAGGAGGACGACGATCAGGCCGAGGCCGCCGATCCCGCCGGCCCGTGCCCCCCCGCCTCTTGTGGCGCGACCACGCCGATCCTCGATGTTCGCGCTTCCGCGGCGGCCTCTCCAGCGCATGGGCTGTTCCTTCGATTGTGCCCGGATGGAACCGGGTTGACGGGACACCGGTTCCATGGGACCGGGCCATTCATGATACGCCGCCTCTACGACTGGACGCTAGACTGGGCGTCGCATCCCCATGCTTTATGGGTCCTGGCAGCGGTCAGCTTCGTCGAGAGCTCGATCTTTCCAATACCGCCCGACATCCTGCTGATCCCGATGGTGCTCGCCGCCCCGCACCGCGCCTGGCTGATCGCCGGAGTCTGCACGGTCGCAAGCGTGCTTGGCGGGCTGCTGGGATACGGGATCGGCATGTTCGCCTTCGACAGCATCGGGGAGCCGGTTCTCACGGCCCTGGGCAAGGGGGACAGCTTCGACGGCTTCACCGAGCGATATAACGAATGGGGCGCCTGGGCGGTGCTGATCGCGGGGGTAACGCCCTTTCCCTACAAGGTCATTACGATCCTCTCCGGTGTGACGGCTCTGTCCCTCCCGGTGTTTCTGGTCTCCTCGATCGTGGCGCGCGGGCTGCGGTTCTTTCTGGTGGCGGGGCTTCTGTGGAAGTTCGGCCCCCCGGTCCGCACCTTCATTGAGGCGCGTCTGGGCCTGATGTTCACGCTTGCGTGCACGGCGCTTCTGGGCGGCTTCCTGTTGCTGCGGTACATATGACGCGGGCCGGTCTGATCGCGGTGGCGACGGCCGGACATGTCGGGCTGCTGTCCGGGGCGTTCGGGTTTCAACTCGCAGGATACGCCCCCTGTGCGATGTGCCTCTGGCAACGTTGGCCGCATGCGGCGGCGATTCTGCTGGGCGTTCTGGCACTTGCGGGGATCGCACCGCGGTTGACGGCCGCGCTTGCGGGGGTTGCGGCGCTCACGAGTGCGGGGATCGGCGCATTCCATGCGGGGGTCGAGCGCGGTTGGTGGGAAGGGCCGTCGAGCTGCTCCGGCGGCGGCGATCTGGGCGGCCTGTCCGGCTCGGACCTGCTCAGCACCGAAGATCGCCGATACCGTTGTCATGTGCGACGAGATCGTCTGGCAGTTCGCAGGACTGTCCATGGCGGGCTGGAACGCAGTCCTGTCATTGGCGCTCGTCGGGGTCTGGATCTTCGCGGTCTGGCGCAAGCCTACGAAGCGCTAAGGCACGGTAGCATCACCGGCCGGGCCGGGTGTCCAACACCCTCAGTGGATCGAAAACTCCCCCGTCACATGCTGCCATTCGCCGGAAGAGATCATCTTGCGATGGGTGAAGCGGACGGAATGAAGCGGGCCTTCGATCTCCGTCCCCCAATACTCCACGAACCGGAACAGACGCGGATGGTCCGGGGCGAGGTCGTAATCCTGCCAGATGAAGGTGTTCAGCACATGCGGATAGTCCGGCATGTGGTAGAACATCTCCGCAGTGGTCAGGCCGTAGCCCTCCAGCATCAGTTCGGTCTCGCTGCGCTCCGTCATCTGTGGCCCTTTCTGCTCGGCCTCCTTACCGATGATGCTGCGGAAACCGTTAACCGGCAATGAAAGGAAGGGCTGCTTCGAGTTCCTTCCGATCACCGCGAGGCGTTGAGCCTAAATCGAGTGGGTGATAGAAGCCGCACCAACGAGATATTGACCCGACCCGGGTGGAGAATTGAATGAGCGACGAGCCGCAAAGCCCCGATGATGACGGTGAAGACGACGCGCCGCGGCGGGAGGTCATGCACCATGACGGGCCGACTGTCGCGATCGTCGACGAGATGCGGACATCGTTCCTCGACTACGCGATGTCGGTCATCATTTCCCGCGCCATCCCCGACCTGCGCGACGGCTTGAAGCCGGTCCATCGCCGCATCCTCTATGCGATGCACGAGACCGGGAATACGCACGATAAATCCTATCGAAAAAGCGCGCGACCCGTGGGTGACGTGATGGGCAAGTACCACCCGCACGGCGATTTGGCGATTTACGAGGCGCTGGTCCGGATGGCGCAGGATTTCTCCATGTCCCTCCCCCTGCTGGATGGACAGGGCAATTTCGGCTCGATGGATGGCGATAACGCCGCGGCCATGCGCTACACCGAAGTGCGGATGGACAAACCCGCCGCCTTCCTCCTCGCCGATATCGAAAAAGACACCGTCAACATGGTGCCCAATTACGACGGCAAGGATTCGGAGCCCTCGGTCCTTCCGGCCCGGTTCCCGAACATGCTGGTCAACGGCGCGGGTGGAATCGCGGTGGGCATGGCGACGAACATCCCGCCGCACAATCTGGGCGAGGTGATCGACGCCTGCCTTGCGCTGATCGACAATCCGGATTCTGACGTCGGAAGAACTGATCGAACACGTTCCGGGACCGGACTTTCCGACGGGCGGCATCATCCTCGGACGGTCGGGCATCCGCAAAGCGTATCTCGAAGGCCGCGGCAGCGTCGTGATGCGCGCCAAGACGCGGGTCGAGGAAATCCGCAAGGATCGCTACGCCATCGTCATCGACGAGGTGCCGTATCAGGTCAACAAGGCCACCATGATCGAGCGGATCGCCGAAGCCGCGAAAGACAAGCGGATCGAGGGTATTTCGCACGTCCAGGATGAAAGTGACCGCATCGGTGTCCGGGTCGTCGTCGAGCTGAAGCGCGACGCGACGGCGGAAGTGGTGCTGAACCAGCTCTTCCGGTTCACCCCGATGCAGACGAGCTTCGCCTGCAACATGCTGGCGCTGAACGGCGGGCGGCCGGAGCAATTGACGCTGCGCGGATTCCTGACCGCATTCCTCGCCTTCCGGGAGGAAGTCATCGCGCGGCGGACGGCCTACGACCTGAACAAGGCGCGGGAGCGGAGCCATATCCTCTGCGGTCTCGCCGTGGCGGTCAGCAACGTGGACGAGGTGGTGCGGACCATCCGGGCGTCGGCCGATGCCGGAGAGGCGCGCACCAGGCTGATGGAACGGCGCTGGCCCGCGGGCGATATCCTGCCCTATATCGAGTTGATCGACGACCCGAGCCACACGGCGAACGAGGATGGCACCTACAATCTCTCGGAGGTGCAGGCCCGCGCGATCCTCGACCTGCGACTGCAACGCCTCACGCAGATCGGCGTGAAGGAGGTGACGGACGAGCTCGAGGAGCTGGCCGCGAAGATCAAGGACTACCTCGATATTCTCGGCAGCCGGGCGCGGATCCTGACGATCATTTCGGACGAGCTGCGCGAGGTCCGCGGGCTCTTCGCCGTCGACCGGCGCACAGAGATCACCGACTGGTCCGGCGACATGGACGACGAGGACCTTATCGAGCGCGAGGACATGGTCGTGACGATCACCGCTTCGGGCTATGCCAAGCGGACCCCCCTGGCGGAGTTCCGGTCCCAACGGCGCGGCGGCAAGGGCACGGCGGGGATGACCACCAAGGAGGAGGACGTTATCACGACGCTGTTCGTGGCGAATACGCATACGCCGCTCCTGTTCTTCACCACGGACGGAATGGTCTACAAGCTCAAGACCTGGCGCCTGCCGCAGGGCGGTCGGACCGCGAAGGGTAAGGCTCTCGTCAATCTCCTTCCGATTCAGACCGGCACCGGCATCGCCGCCATTATGCCCGTGGACCGCGACGAGGAGGATTGGGGCGCCCTGCAGATCGTGTTCGCCACCGATCACGGCACGGTCCGGCGCAACCGCCTGTCGGATTTCGCCAACGTCATGCGCAACGGCAAGATCGCGATGAAGTTCGAGGGCGAGACCGACGGCTGGCGCCTCATTAACGCCCGGATCGCCAGCGGCGATGACGACGTGATGCTGGTCACCCGGTCCGGTCGCGCGATCCGGTTCCCCGCGACGGCCGTGCGGGTATTCAACAGCCGGGCCTCCGTCGGCGTGCGCGGCATCCGCCTGGGCGAGGACGACGCGGTCATCTCCATGGCCGTGATCCGGCATTTCGACGCGACATCCGAGGAACGGACCGCCTACCTCAAGATGCGCCGCGCGATGGCCGGTTTGGCCGACGATGCCGAGGGCGAGGAGGAGGAGGCGCCGGCCGATCCGAACTTCTCGACGGAACGCTACTCCGAGATGTCCGCAGCGGAGGATTCTGATCCTGACCATCACCGAAGGCGGCGCGGGCAAGCTGTCCTCCTCCCACGACTATCCGGTGCGGGGCCGCGGCGGCATGGGCGTCGGCGCGCAGGACAAGGTCGCCCGTGGCGGCGCCATCGTGTCCGCCTTCCCGGTGGAGATGGACGATCAGATCATGCTCGCGACGTCCACGGGTCAGTCGATCCGCGTGCCGGTCGACGGAATCTCCTTCCGGTCGCGGAGCGCGGGCGGCGTGCGCGTGTTCGACACACGATCGGGCGAGATGGTCGTATCGGTCGCCAGGGTCGCAGATGGCGGCGATGAAGTTGTGGCCGCGGACGGCGAAGGGGAGGCGAACTGATTCGCGACGGAAAACAAATTTTGACGCTGCGGTTGCTTTTCGCCGGGCGCGGCGCATGGTCGCACACGTGTCAGTAACCCGGTCGATTCGTCTCTTCGCGTCGAACGACCGGCGGGGGATGCCATGACAGTCGAAAATTGGGACGACCTGAAATTCGTCCTTGCCATGACACGCCACGGGACGATGTCCGCGGCCGCGCGGCATCTCAAGACCAATGTCGCCACCGTATCGCGTCGGATCGAGCGGATGAGCGGCGACCTGGAGATACCCCTCTTCGAGAAGCGCGGTCAGTCCTTCGTCGCAACGCCCGCGGCGGAACGACTCGCCGGCGTGGCGGAGTGGATGGACCAGCGCCTCCGCGGCGAGCTGGCCGATATCTATGCCGAGGAGGGGCAGTCGCTCGTGCCGCTGGAGATCGCGGCGCCGCCCGCCGTCCACACGCATTTCCTGATGCCACGGATGGGCGAATTGTCCGAATATCTTCCGAACGTCCTGGTGACAATGACCGACAAGGTCTTCGCCCAGGGGCTCGGCGGCGCCGACATCCAGATCCGGATCGGGCGCCCGGAGGGCGGACGGCTCAAGGCGCGCAAGTTCCGCGACTATGCCCTGAAGGTATATCACGGGGCGGACCGGCCCCTGGACGGCGAGTGGATCGGTCTGTCGCAGCGCTATCCGGATAGCGACATGCTGCGCACGATTTACCGCGATACGGCGGAGCGACCCCGATTCCGGGTGGAGGAGATGCCGCTGGTGCTGAAACTCGTGCAGATGACGGGACTTCCGGGGCTGCTGCCGGACTTCATGGTCGGCCCGGACGAGCCGCTCGTCGTCGCCGACCTCCCGGACAACCATCTCGCCGGGGAGTTGTGGATCACCTACCACGAGACCCGGCATGGCGACAGCACGCTGCGCGCGGTGGTGGACTGGCTCTGCCGAATCGATGGCTGAGCGGGCCGCGCGCAAGATCTTTCTTCGAGAGTCCGTCGTTGCAGGATCGTCGATAGCACGACATCCGAGCCTTGCGTATTCTGCATACCTCGATTGCAACGATAGGGCGATGGAACGCCCGGGATTGCGGACAGTATATTCAGACGTTTCCCGACGGACAGCCGTGGGCGATTCATTTTGATCGCCCCTTGCCATGGGATCCGGATCGTTTCCGAGCTTTGACCTCCGTGCATGACGCGGATCGCTGCCTCCCGGGCGGTTTTTCTGCATCCCCTTCCCGCCAAGCGACCCGCCGCGTATGCCGGGGCCATGAACAGGACACTCGACATCGTGGGCGGCGGAATGGCCGGGTCCGAAGCCGCCTGGCAGGCGGCACAGGCGGGCATCGCGGTGACGATCCACGAGATGCGCCCCAAAGTCGGTACCTTCGCCCACCGCACCGGGTCGCTGGCGGAGATGGTCTGCTCCAACTCCTTCCGGTCCGACGATGACGAGCAGAATGCCGTGGGCCTCCTGCACTGGGAGATGCGGGCGGCGGGAAGCGTCATCATGGCGATGGCCGATGCCCACCGCCTTCCCGCGGGCGGCGCACTCGCCGTGGACCGCGATCCCTTCGCCGAGGCGGTGACGGAAAGGCTCCGGGCGCATCCCCTGATCTCCGTCGTGGATGGTGAGGTCACCGTCCTGCCCCGCGACGGCACCTGGATCATCGCCACAGGCCCCCTGACCGGTTCGGGTCTGGCCCAGGCGATCGCCCACGAGGCGGGACAGGACAGCCTCGCCTTCTTCGACGCTATCGCGCCGATCGTGCATGCCGACAGCATCAACATGGGGACCGCCTGGCGGCAATCCCGTTACGACAAGGGCGAGACCGAAGACGAGCGGACGGCCTACATCAACTGTCCAATGGATCGCGACACCTACGAGGCGTTCATCGATGCGTTGCTGTCCGCCGAAAAGACGGAGTTCAGACCGGGGGAGACGGCGGGGTATTTCGACGGTTGCCTTCCCATCGAGGTCATGGCGGAGCGCGGGCGCGAGACGCTGCGTTGGGGTCCCATGAAGCCCGTCGGCCTGACCAATCCCCATGATCCGCAGGTGAAGGCGCACGCGGTGGTGCAGCTGCGTCGCGACAACGCTCTTGGCACACTCTACAACATCGTCGGTTTCCAGACGAAGATGAAGTACGGCGCGCAGAAAGCTGTCTTCACGATGATTCCCGGTCTGGAGAACGCGAGCTTCGCGCGGCTGGGCGGGATTCACCGGAACACGTTCATAAACTCGCCGACGCTCCTCGACGCGAGCCTCCGTCTGCGCTCCCGCCCGAACCTGCGGTTCGCGGGCCAGATCACCGGAGTCGAAGGTTACGTCGAATCTGCGGCTATGGGGCTGCTTGCCGGACGGATGGCCGCGGCGGAGATCGCGGGCGGCGCCCTGCCGGAAATTCCGCGCACGACGGCGATGGGCGCGCTTGTTCACCACATCACGGGCGGCGCGGAGGCGAAGACGTTTCAGCCGATGAACGTGAATTTCGGCCTGTTCCCGCCCGTGGACGCCAAGGGCGGACGGCGCGGACGGCAGGTGCGCTACAAGATGTACACCGACCGGGCCAAGGCGGACTGGATCGATTGGCTGGGCCTTCGCAAGGCGGCGGAATGAGCGAGCCGCGCCGGCCCGGCGGGCTTTGGAGCGACTCGCGAGACAGCGCGGAGACGCAGGCGCTCTACGACGACTGGGCCAAGCGCTACGACGCCGACATGGATGCGTCGGGCATGGTCGGCACCTTGCGGTTGGCGGAGATGCTGGCCCGCGTCCTCCCGAATCGGGATGCGCTCGTCTGGGATTTCGGCTGCGGCACGGGGCTCGGCGGGGCGGCCATGGCGGAGGCGGGATTCACCAATCTCGAAGGGACCGACATCTCGTCCGGCATGCTGGAACAGGCGCGCGCAAAGGGGATTTATCGCGCGCTCCATCTCGCGGATCCGGAGGCTCCGCCGGTGATTCCGGATGCGGCCGCCGCCGTCACCGCCTGCGGCTCGATCTGCGTCGGCGCCGCTCCCGCCCCGGTCCTGGATCAGGCCGCGCGCGCCATGCCGACGGGAAGCTGGCTCCTGCTCACGCTGAACGACGACACCATCCGCGACCGCGATCACGTCACCGCCCTCGCCGAGTTGCAGATCGGCGGGGTTCTCCGGCTGGAGATCGCGGAATACGGACCCCAGATGCCGGCGCAGGGCCGCGGCTGCACGGTGGCGGCACTGCGCCGGCTGTGACGCGGCGGACGCGGTTCGCGCCCTCGCCGACCGGGCCGCTGCATCTCGGCCATGCCTGGGCCGCTATGGTGGCGGACGATCACGGCACCATGCTCCTGCGGATCGAGGATATCGACCGGAGCCGCGCCCGTCCCGAATGGGAGGCGGCGATCTATACCGACTTGCGCTGGTTCGGCTTCGACTGGCCTGGGCCGGTCATGCGGCAATCGGACCGGATGGCGGCCTATGCGGATGCGCTCGATCGCCTTTGGTCGCGCGGGCTGCTCTACCCATGCACCTGCAACCGCCGCGACATCCTTGCCGCCGCCTCCGCACCGCAGGAGGGGGCGGTGCCGACCGGACCGGACGGCGTGATCTATCCCGGAACCTGCCGGGGCGCAGCGCGAACCGGGCCGCGTCCGGACGACGTGGCGTTGCGTCTCGACGCGGAAGCGGTTGGGGATCTGACCTGGACCGAAACCGGGGCGCGACGCTCCATGACGGGGGCCGCATTCCAGACCGAGATCGGCGACGTGGCAATCGCCAGACGCGACCTCGCCACCTCCTACCATCTCGCCGTGACGGTGGACGACGCGGCCCAGTCCATCGACCTCGTGACCCGCGGCGACGATCTGGCGAAGGCCACGCCGATCCACGTCGCGTTGCAGCGGCTCCTCGGCCTGCCGACGCCAGAGTTCCTGCACCACGATCTGGTGCGGGACGGCGCGGGCAAGCGGCTCGCCAAACGCGACGACGCGCGCGCGATCGCCAGCTATCGGGCGGCGGGCTGGTCGGCGGCGGCGCTCCGCGATCATCTGCGCCGGAGTCGGACCGCGCCGGACACCTGACCAACGCGCCCGGCCCTGCCTTGCCCGCCCGAAATCAGAGCGGCTGCGCCGTCTCCACCATGCGCGCGAAGAAGGTCGCGCCGATGGGCGCGATGGCGTCGTTGAAATCGTATTCCGCGTGGTGCAGCACCGGTCCCGGCCCGGCCCCGAGGAACAGATACGCTCCCGGTCGCGCCTGCAGCATGTAGCTGAAATCCTCCGCACCCATCTCGCGCCGCGAATCCGGCGTCACCGCCGCGTCGCCCACGACGTCCGCCGCCACCCGCGCCGCGAACCCGGCCTTCTCGGCATCGTTCACCGTCGCGGGGTATCCGCGTTCGTAGCGACAGGTCGCCGTCACATCGTAGCTCGCAGCCTGCCCCGCCACGATCTGTTCGAGACGCCGCTCCACCATCTCCTGCACAGCCGGATCGAAGGTGCGGACCGTACCGCCGACGAAGGCCGTTCCGGGGATGATATTGTCGGCCGTCCCGGTATGGATCTGCGTGATGGACACGACCAGTTCGTCGCCCGCGTAATGATTGCGGCTGACGATGGTCTGGATCGCCGCTCCGATCCCCAGCGCCGCGACGATCGGATCCTTGGTCTCGTGCGGCATGGCCCCGTGGCCGCCGATCCCGGTGATGTCGATATGGAACGTGTCCACGGCGGCCATGATCGGGCCGGGGGTCGTGAAGAACTCCCCCTCCGCGAAGTTGGGCGCGTTGTGAATGCCATAGACCTGCCCGATATCGAACCGGTCCATGATGCCGTCCTGCACCATCACTTCGCCGCCGCCGCCGCCCTCCTCCGCCGGCTGGAAGATCAGCGCCACGCGCCCCTTGAAGTTGCGCGTCTCGGCGAGGTATTTCGCCGCCCCCAGCAGCATGGTGGTGTGGCCGTCATGCCCGCACGCATGCATCTTGCCGTCGGTCTCGCTGCTATGCTCCGCGCGGCTCGCCTCCAGGATCGGCAGCGCATCCATATCCGCGCGCAGGCCGATGGTCGGGCCATCCCCCTGTCCTTCGATGATGGCGACGATCCCGGTCCGGGCGATCCCCTCATGCACCTCGTCCACCCCGAACGCGCGCAGCTTGTCGGCCACGAACGCCGCCGTTTTCGGCAGGTCGAACTGCAATTCCGGGTTGCGGTGCAGCCAGCGGCGCCATTCCTGCATCTCGGGCTGCATCGCGGCGATGGAATTGATGACTGGCATGACTTGTCCTCCGGCTGGGCTCCGGGCCAGATGACGCCAAACCGGAGGGTCGCGCAATGGACGACATCTGTACCATGCCGGACGGCGGCCTGCCGCGCCTTCTGGCGATCATGGACCGGCTGCGCGATCCCGAAAGCGGCTGTCCCTGGGATATCGAACAGGATTTCGCCTCCATCGCGCCCTACACGATCGAGGAAGCCTACGAAGTGGCGGACGCGATCGAGCGGAACGCTTGGGACGAGCTGGAGGGGGAGTTGGGCGACCTGTTGCTCCAGGTCGTCTATCACGCCCGGATGGGGGCCGAGGACGGGCGCTTCGACTTCCATTCCATCGCCGAGCGGGTGGCGCAGAAAATGGTCGACCGGCATCCCCATATCTGGGGCGACGATACCCGGGACAAGTCGGCGGAACAGCAGGTGGCCGATTGGGAAACCGCGAAGGCGGCGGAGCGCGAAGGACGGACGCTTGACGGTGTGGCCCTCGGCCTGCCCGCGCTCCTGCGGGCGGTGAAGTTGCAGAACCGGCTCGCGCGGGTGGGCTTCGACTGGGCCGACACGAGCAGCGTGCTTGCGAAGATCGAGGAAGAAGCCGCCGAACTGGTCGAGGCGCGCGATACGATGAGTGCCGACGCCGTGGAAGACGAGATGGGCGATCTCCTCTTCGTTCTCGCAAACCTCGCTCGTCATCTCGGCGTGGATCCCGAAGCGGCGCTGCGCCGCACGAATGCGAAGGTCGTCCGCCGGTTCGAGGCCATCGAGAACGTGCTGTCGGCGGACGGGCGGACGCCGTCGGACTCGGATCTGGAGGAGATGGATCGTCTCTGGAACGCCGAGAAGCGGCGGGAAAAGGGGAACGACCAAGAATGCGAGACTTAGGCCGGGCGTTCGTCGGAAATATAGGACGCGCCTCCGACCGGGGGCCCTCCCGTCGCTCCTCATTCTCGCGGTCTCCGCCCTCGCCTGGTGGGCAAAGTCGCTCAAGCCGGTCGAGGCGGTCGATTTCGGCCCCCCCACCCCCACCGGCCCGGGCACACCGCACCGGCGGGCCACCCCCGCGAACGGGTAACCGGACGGCGCCCTCTGGACAATCCGGGGCGCGCCGTCTTTGTCAGGATGATGACCCGGAAAATCATCATCGACACCGATCCCGGCCAGGACGACGCGGTCGCCATCCTTCTCGCCCTCGCCTCTCCGGAGCTCGAGGTGCTGGGGATAACGGCGGTGGCGGGGAATGTACCGCTGGACCTCACGGAGCGGAACGCCCGCATCGTCTGCGAACTGGCCGGGCGGCCGGATATGGGCGTCTATGCCGGGTGCGACCGGCCCATGGCCCGGGACCTGGTGACCGCCGAGCATGTCCACGGCAAGACCGGCCTCGACGGCCCGCCGCTGGACGCCCCGACGATGCCGCTCCGCGACACCCACGCCGTCGACTTCATCGTCGAGACCCTGCGGGCGGAGCCTTCGGGAACCGTCACGCTCTGCCCCCTCGGGCCGCTCACCAACATCGCCACGGCCCTCGCCCGTGCCCCCGATATCGTCGGCCGGGTCGAGCGCATCGTCCTTATGGGCGGCGCCTATTTCGAGGTCGGCAACATCACTCCCGCCGCCGAATTCAACATCTATGTCGATCCCGAGGCCGCGCGGGATGTGGTCGCGTCCGGCATCCCGCTCACGATCCTGCCGCTGGATGCGACGCACAGGGCCCTCACGACCGAACCGCGGGTGCAGGCGTTCCGGGATCTGGGCACCCGCGTGGGTGAGATGGTCGCCGCCTGGACCGATTTCTTCGAGCGTTTCGACAAGGAGAAATACGGCTCCGCGGGCGCGCCCCTCCACGATCCCTGCGTGATCGCGTGGCTGCTCGACCCGACCCTCTTCTCCGGGCGCGAGATCAACGTGGAGATCGAGGTGGACAGCCCCCTGACCCGCGGCATGACAGTGGCCGACTGGTGGGGCGTGACCGACCGCCCGGCGAACGCGTTCTTCGTCGGCGACGTGGATGCGGACGGGTTCTTCGCCCTTCTGACCGAGCGGCTGGGGCGTCTGGCATGACCGCGGATCCCGTCCCGCGCGCGCCCGGCCACGGCGAGGGGCCAGCCCCTCGCGCTCCCCGGGATATTTCCACCGAGAAGAAGGGGCGGGCGACCTTCGACTTCGACAACAGCTATGCCCGCCTTCCCGACCGGTTCTACACCAGGATGGACCCGACCCCCGTGGCCGCGCCCGGCTGGGTCGCCTTGAACGAGGAGTTGGCGCGCGATCTCGGCCTCGACCCCGACGCCCTGGGCGGGTCGCTCGAGGTATTCGCGGGCAATCGCGTGCCTGCGGGTGCGGAACCGCTGGCGCAGCTTTATGCCGGGCACCAGTTCGGCGGCTGGTCGCCGCGACTGGGCGACGGCCGCGCGATCCTTCTGGGCGAGCATGTGGGCCCGAAGGGTCGCGTCGACATCCAACTCAAGGGATCCGGCCCGACCCCCTACAGCCGCATGGGCGACGGGCGCGGCGCCCTCGGACCGGTGATCCGCGAATACGTGGTCAGCGAGGCGATGCACGCGCTGGACGTGCCCACCACCCGCGCCCTGGCCGCCGTGACCACAGGCGAGACCGTTCTGCGCCAGGAGGGGCCGCTGCCCGGTGGCATCCTGACCCGCATCGCCGCCAGCCATATCCGCGTCGGCACCTTTCAGGTCTTCGCCGCGCGCGAGGATGCGGAGGCGCTCCGGACGCTGCTCGATCACGCCATCGCCCGCCATGCGCCGGGGGCGGAGGGGCCGATGGGCTTCTTGCGGCACGTCATGGCCGGCCAGGCGCGCCTCATCGCCCGGTGGATGGGTCTCGGCTTCGTACACGGGGTGATGAACACCGACAATATGGGCGTCGCGGGCGAGACGATCGATTACGGCCCCTGCGCATTCCTGGAGACCTACCACCCCGATACCGTGTTCAGCTCCATCGACCAGTTCGGTCGCTACGCGTGGAAGAACCAGCCCGATATCGCCCTCTGGAACCTCGCGCAGCTCGCGACGGCACTCCTGCCCCTGATGGGCCCGCGGGAGGCGGCGGTGGCGGAGGCGACGGAGGTGCTGGAGGGGTTCCGCGACCTCTATGCCGCCGAATGGCAGGCCATGATGGCCGCGAAGATCGGGATGGACGACCTGCCGCTCGCCATGGAACTGCTCGACATAATGGCCGAGGGGGCGGGCGATTTCACCAATACCTTCCGCGCCCTGACCACCGCCCCCGACACCGCCCGCGATCAGGTCACGAACCGCGACCGCTTCGACGGCTGGTACGCGGGGTGGGCGGCAAAGAATCCCAATGTGGCGGCGATGCGGAGGGCGAACCCCGCGCTCATCCCCCGCAACCATCGCGTGGAGGAGGCCATCGCCGCGGCCTATGCCGGGAATCTCGCTCCGTTCCACGCCCTGAACGCCGTGCTCGCCGACCCCTGGTCCGAGACGGAAGCGAACTCCCCCTACCGGCGCCCCGCGACGGCGGATGAACGGGTAACGCAGACATTCTGCGGCACATGACGGGCGCGGATACACGCGGCGCGGCGATGAGATGGACGCGGCCCGCGCCGCCCGGTAGGAGGCGCGCATGAACGCGACGATCACCGACCGCTGCGAGGCCAACGGCCTGCGCCTGACGGGCCCGCGCCGGATCGTGGCCCAGGTGCTGGAGGCCGCCGACGACCACCCGGATGTCGAGACGATCCACGCCCGGGCCGCGGCGCGGGACGCGTCGATCTCGCTGGCCACGGTCTATCGCACGGTCAACCTCTTCGAGGAGGCGGGTATCGTGGAGCGGCGCGAGTTCGGCGACGGCCGCGCCCGGTGGGAGGATGCCGACCGTGAGCATCACGACCACCTCATCGACGTCCAGACCGGCGAGGTGATCGAATTCGTCGACCCGGAGATCGAGCAGCTTCAGGAACGGATCGCGGCCCGGCTCGGCTACGAACTGCGCGGGCACCGGCTGGAACTGTTCGCGGTCCGACGCCGGTGACGATGGTGCAAGGGGCCGGGTGGCCGACCCGCCCGTGACGTCCCGGCATATCGGCGGCTCCCGGAGCCTATGCGATCCCTTTACCCGGCGCGCAGGCAAGCCCAACCCGCCCCGATCCTCTCACGAAACGCCTGGTCGACGCCCCCCGGCCGTCTCCGGCTTTCCGGCATGACCGACACGCTCCGCGGTTGTGCGATGATGGTGGCCGCCATGGCTTGCTTCTCGATCGAGGACGCCCTCATCAAGGGTCTGACCGTCACGATCCCCGTCGCACAGGTCATCTGGATGCTCGGCGGGGGCGGTGCCCTGGCGTTCGTAGTGTGGTTCGCGATCACGGGCCCGGGCGTCTGGTCGGAGCAATATCTCCGCCGTCGCGTCCTCCTGCGCTCGGCCTGCGAAGCGGCGGGCTCCCTCTGCTTCGTTTCCGCGCTGGCCCTCATCCCCCTCTCGCTTGCCTCCGCCGTCATCCAGGCGACGCCGCTCGTGGTTGCGATGGGGGCCGCACTGTTCCTCGGGCTGACGGTCGGCTGGCGACGCTGGACCGCCATCGCCGTCGGCTTTTCGGGCGTTCTGTTGATCGTGCGCCCGGGGGCCGCGAATTTCGATCCCGCGATCCTGCTGGCGGTCGGCGGGATGCTGGCATTGGCGGCCCGCGATCTGGTGACCCGGACGATGCCGGGGAACGTCTCCGGCCCGCGCCTGTCGCTCCACGCCTTCGCCGCACTCGTGCCTGCGGGCCTCCTCCTCCAGGCGGCCACGGGCGCGCGCCCCGTCCTGCCGGATGCGGGCCAGGCGGGGATCGTTGTACTTTGCGTGGCCATCGGAATGGTGGGCTATCTTACGATCGTGGCCGCGACTCGGCTCGGCGACATCGCCGTCGTTTCCTCTTTCCGCTACAGCCGGATGGTCTTCGCGTTGATCGTGGGCGGCCTCGCCTTCGGGGAGCGCCCCGACGCCGCGACCCTGCTGGGGGTGGCCATCGTCATCGCCTCGGGCCTCTACACCCTCATCCGCGAGGCACGGCTGCGCCGGTCTGCCCCTGCGTGATCCGGGCGTGGCTTTCCAAGGCCCGGTCCCCGCGCTAGACGGGCCGCGCGCCAACCGGAGTCCGCCCCATGTTCACCATCACCGACATCCACGCCCGCGAAATCCTCGACAGCCGGGGCAATCCCACGGTGGAGGTTGACGTCTTTCTGGAGGACGGCACGATGGGTCGGGCCGCGGTGCCGTCCGGGGCCTCCACCGGCGCCTACGAGGCGGTGGAGAAACGGGACGGCGACAAGGCCCGCTACAAGGGCAAGGGCGTCTCCCATGCCGTCGATGCGGTCAACGGCGAGATCGCGGACGCGCTCGCAGGCTTCGACGCGACCGAACAGGAAGCCGTGGACGGCGCCATGCTCGAACTCGACGGCACCGACAACAAGGGCCGACTGGGCGCAAACGCGATCCTCGGGGTCAGCCTCGCGGTGGCCAAGGCGGCGGCGGAGGCGAGCGCCCTGCCCCTCTACCGCTATATCGGCGGCACCTCGGCGCGGGTCCTGCCGGTTCCGATGATGAACATCATCAATGGCGGCGAACATGCCGACAACCCGATCGACATTCAGGAATTCATGATCATGCCGGTCTCCGCCGAGAACATCGCCGAGGCGGTGCGAATGGGCTCGGAAGTGTTCCACACCCTCAAGGGCGAGCTGTCGGCGGCGGGGCTGAGCACCGGAATCGGCGACGAGGGCGGCTTCGCCCCGAACCTCTCCTCCACCCGGGACGCGCTCGACTTCGTGCTGAAGTCCGTCGAGAAGGCGGGTTACCAGCCCGGCGAGGACATCTTCCTCGCCCTCGACTGCGCCGCCACCGAATATTACCGGGACGGCGCCTATCACCTTGCGGGAGAGGGCAAGACCCTCTCGGCGGCGGAAAACGTCGACTATCTCTCGGCCCTCGTGCGCGACTATCCCATCCTGTCGATCGAGGACGGCATGTCCGAGGACGATTGGGACGGCTGGATCGCACTGACCGAGGCTCTCGGCGACAAGGTGCAGCTCGTCGGCGACGACCTCTTCGTCACCAATCCCGTCCGCCTGGCCGAGGGGATCGAGAAGGGCGCGGCCAATTCCCTGCTCGTCAAGGTCAACCAGATCGGCACCCTGTCCGAGACGCTGGAGGCCGTGTCGCTGGCCCATCGCAACCGCATGACCTGCGTCATGTCGCACCGCTCCGGCGAGACCGAGGACGCCACCATCGCCGACCTCGCCGTCGCCACGAACTGCGGACAGATCAAGACCGGCTCGCTCGCCCGCTCCGACCGGCTGGCGAAATACAATCAGCTCATCCGTATCGAGGAGGCGCTGGGCGAGACGGCGATCTATGCCGGACGGGATATCCTGCGCGGCTGAGAACGTCCCAAAACTCCCGTTGCATACCTCACCGGTCCCCATGCTAGCGTCGCCGGTAGGGGTGCGGGCGGATGCGGAACGTGGACATGGCGGAACTGGCGGATCTCCGCGTCCGATTCGATGCCTTTCTCGCCTCAGCCGCGACCGAGGCCGGATCCCGCCCGATGCGCTACGCCCTTCTCGCCCCGGCCCTGATCGCCATGGTCATGTTCGGCATAACGCCGTGGGTGCTCATCTTCTGGCCAGCCTATGTCGCCGTCGACCTGACCCTCGGCTGGCACGTGGACCGGGTCGCGAAATTCGGCATCGCCTCCCTCTCGACCCTCCGCAAACTCCAGATGCATCACGCCGCGACGCTCATCACCTTCTCTTCGCTGCCCATCATGCTGTCCACCCGGCCCGATCCGATGATGCAATGGACCGCGATCCCGTTCCTGGCGGCTCAAATGATGAATTGTCTCGGGATCGACGCGCAATCGCGGGACCGGGTCGTCGTCTCTGTAGCGGGCCTCGCGCTGGTGATGCAGGCGATCGTCTGGGGCATCGCATCCGCGTCCGGCATGGCGCGCTGGGAACAGGGCTACCTCCATGTCTGCGCCGGTTTCGTGGCGGCGTTCTTCGCTCATGTCTGCTTCACGTCCGTAGGCGTCCGCATGAAACTGGAGGAACGGACGCAGCTTCTGGTCCGGGCGCAGCATGGCGAGGCGGTGGGACGCCTGACCAGTGGCGTCGCCCATGACTTCAACAATCTGCTGACCGTGATGCGGGGTAATCTCGACTTGCTGGACGAGGTTTCCCCGGAGGAGCGTCGTCCCCTGCTGGCCGAGATCGCCGCCGCCGCCGACCGCGGCGGCGACCTCGTGGGACAGCTTCTCGGCCGCCCGCGGGAAACCGGATCGAAGCGGCGCGAGGTGGATCTGTCCCGGTTCCTCGACAGCTTCGCCACCTTCGCGCGTCGGGTCCTGCCCGCCAATGTCCGCATGACACTGCACACGGAGCCCGGCCTCGTACTGCGGACCGATCCCGTGCGGCTGGAGGCGTCGCTCCTCAACCTTGTGGTGAACGCGCGGGACGCGATGCCGGATGGGGGAACCATCGCCCTCGACGCGCGCGCCGATCCGGCAGCCTCCGACCGGCTCTGCATCGAGGTGGGCGACGACGGTCCGGGCATGTCGCCCGAACTCGTCGCCCACGCGACCGAGGCGTTTGTGACGACCAAGCCGCCGGGCGAGGGCACCGGGCTCGGCCTGGCCATGGTGCGTGATTTCGTAGAGGGCGAGCGTGGCAGCCTCGAGATCGACAGCCGCCCGGGCCGCGGCACCCGCGTGCGCCTCCGCCTGCCGCGATGATGCTTGCGGCGCCGCGACCCCGACCCTAGCGTCGCGGTCATGGCCGTCTCCGTCCCCCCGCCCGGTTTCGACCGCCCCGGCCTCGGCCTCCTCCTGATGCTCGGCTTCTGCACGCTGGCCCCGATGGGCGACGCGCTGGCGAAGATCCTCGCCCGCGACCTTCCCGTCCTGCAACTCGTCTGGATCCGCTTCGCGATCCAGAGCGTCATCCTCCTGCCCCTCGTGGTCGTCACGGGGCGCAGCTTCGCGATGTCGCGCCTCGGCTGGCAGCTCACGGGGCTGCGCACTCTGCTCCATGTCGCGGGCATCTGGCTGATGACCACGGGCCTGACCCATCTGCCGCTGGCCGACGCCATCGCCATCGCCTTCGTCATGCCGTTCATCCTGCTCCTGCTCGGTCACTACCTCCTCGGCGAAGAAGTCGGCCGCCGTCGCCTCGCCGCCTGCGCCGTGGGCTTCGCAGGAACGCTTATGGTGATGCAGCCCAGCTTCGTTTCCGTCGGCTGGCCGGTGCTCTATCCGCTCGGCGTGGCTTTCGTCTTCGCGGGATTCATGCTCGTTACACGCCGCATCGCGCACGAGGCGGATCCGATTGCGATGCAGGCCATGTCCGGCGTTCTCGCCGTATTCGGTTTAGGAGCGGGCTACGCGATCCTGCCCCATGAGGGGATGATGGCCCTCGCCTCCCCCTCGGGGTTCTGGACGCCGCTTCTGGTGATGGGCTGCATGGGCACCGCGGCCCACCTGCTGATGACATGGTCCCTGCGCTTCGCCGCCGCCTCGACCCTCGCGCCCATGCAATATCTGGAGATTCCCGTAGCGGCGATGATCGGCTTTCTCGTCTTCGGCGACTGGCCCAACCCGCTGGCCATGGCGGGGATCTCCGTGACAATCGCGACCGGGCTCTACATCCTGTGGCGGGAGCGGCACGTCCCCGCGGTGAAGGTGGTCCCATGAACGCGAACCAGATCATCGCAGCCCTCGACCTCGCCCCCCATCCCGAAGGCGGCTGGTACCGACAGACATGGGAGGCCCCGGCCGAGTCCGGGATCCGCCCTGCGGGGACGGCCATCGATTTCCTCCTGCGGGCGGGGGAGAGCAGTCATTGGCACCGGGTCGACGCCGCCGAGATCTGGCTCTGGCACGCCGGTGCCCCGCTCGTCCTCTCCCGGTCCGAAACCGACGAGGGCCCCGCCACCGACACCGTTCTCGGCCCCGACCCCATCCGGCAAACCGTCCGCGCGGTGGTCGAGGTCAACCATTGGCAGGCCGCCCGCACCACCGGCGAGTGGACCCTCGTGAGTTGCGTGGTCATGCCCGGCTTCCGTTTCGAGGGGTTCCACCTCGCCGATCCCGATTTCGACATCCCCCGCTGAAGGTCAGGCCGCAATACCATGGAATTACTGAATATCGCCTCGCTGCTGCTCGTTCTCGCGGCGGCCTTCGGGGCGGTGAACTACCTCGTGCTCAAACTGCCCTCGGCCATCGGCATCCTGATCGTCGCCCTCGCCGCCTCGGCTGGGATGATGCTCCTAGATGTCGTTGCCCCCGGGCTCGGCGTGGCCGACACGATCCGGCCCTTCGTCCTCGATATCGAGTTCTCGGAGGCGCTGCTGGAGGGGATGCTGGGCCTCCTGCTCTTTGCCGGGGCTTTGCATGTGAAGGTGGCCGACCTGAAGCGCGAATGGCTGCTGGTGCTGTTGATGGCGACGATCGGCGTCGGCCTCTCCACCCTGATCGCGGGCGTCGGGTTCAGCTGGATCACCGGCACCCCCCTCCTGATCGCGCTCGTCTTCGGCGCGCTGATCTCGCCGACGGATCCGGTCGCCGTGCTGGGCGTCCTGCGCGCGGCCTCCCTCCCCAAATCGCTGGAAACCAAGATCGCGGGCGAGTCGCTCTTCAACGACGGAGTCGGCTACGTCGTGTTTCTCGTGCTCGTGGGCATCGCCTTCCCGCAGGGCGACGCCCACGGCTCTGGCTTCGCCGGGGCCGCCACTCTCTTCGCGCAGGAAGCGTTCGGCGGCGCGCTCCTCGGCGCCATCCTCGGCTTCGTCGCCTTCCGCGTCATGCGCCGCATCGACGACCCCCCGCTGGAGGTGCTCATCACCCTCGCCCTCGCCTTCGGCGGCTACCAACTCGCCGTCTGGCTCCATGTCTCGGCCCCTATCATGGCGGTCGTTGCCGGGCTCCTGATCGGCGATGTCGGCAGCAAATACGGGATGTCGGACGATACCCGCGCCCATGTCGACACATTCTGGACCCTGATCGACGAAATCCTGAACGCGATCCTGTTCCTTCTGATCGGGATCGAGGTGTTCGCCGTCGCCTTCTCCGCCGACTACGTCCTCGCCGGCATCGCCGCCATCGGCCTCCACCTCGTCGCGCGCTTCGCCGCCGTGGTCGTGCCGATCTACCTGCTCAAACCGTTCAGCCCGGAAATGGAGCCAGGGATCACGCGCATCATGACCTGGGGCGGTCTCAAGGGCGGCATCTCCGTCGCCCTCGTCCTCGCTTTGCCGGACAACGAGTGGAAGCCGCTGATGCTGACCTGCACCTACGTTGTCGTCCTGTTCTCGATCATCGTTCAGGGTCTGACGGTCGGACGCCTCGCCACGAAGCTGAGCGGGGAGCCGGAACTCATGTAGCGCCGAACGAAACCACCGATCCGCTACCGGTCTTCGGTGAAAGCCGGGCGTCCCTCGGAATGCAGCCGAGCGTGTTCAGGACGCCCGCACGCGACGCAAGCTAGGGGCAAGAGGCCCTCGACGGCCGACGATCTCAGCCCGCGCCGATGATATGCTTTGTCTGCGTCCGATTGACGTGATGGAGAAACACCGCGATCCTGTCGACAAGGTCTCGCTTGTGGTTGAGATCATGCTGTTCAGCTACCGCTATCTCGTACGTCAGCTTGTAGACCGCCAGGAGCCGATCCAGCGGCGCGGGGTGGAAATCGTCGCTTGCGCCCTCCTCCCCGAAGCGCGCAGCGAAAGCCGCGTCTCCGGCCTCGACGCTCCCTGCATCCGCCGCAAGCCGGACCCAGATGATCTGGTGCAGCGCGTGGAAGAAGGCGAAGACCGGGGCCATCGCCCGCCCGACCTCGATCCCTCGGGCCTTGCGCAACGCGACCACGATCCGGGCGGCGAGCGCATCGGCGGCATATTCCTCCTCCCGCCCCATATCCCACTCCGACAGGGTCGATCCGGGCGCGGTCCGCGTCTTCGTGCCGAACACCGCATGGGCGTATTCATGGGCAATCAGGAAGAGTTCCATCGTCTCCAGCCATTCGCCCGCAATCGGATCGTAGCGGGGATCGGTGAAGTAGCGGGACGCACCATGGATGTTGCGACCGATACCATAGGAGGCCGACGCGTCGGCCCAAGGCTGCCCCAGATCGCGGAAGTTCCCCTCGATATGCCGGTCGATCTCCTGCGGGTCGTCCCCGTAGACCGGACGCTCCACAGTGGCCCCGGCGCGCAACGGGAAGCAGCGGCACATCGCCTTGGCCGCGAGGTTGAGGAAGATCGGAAACCCGGCATCGATGACGACCAGCCGCTCCGTCGTGCGATAGCGACTCGGAGGGAGCAGGCAGGCGTCCAGCCGTTCGGTCGGATAGGTGCCAACGAAAACCGGCAGGTCCGCCCGCTGCCCCAGCGCGTCGGACGTGGCGACGATCCGGTCGAGGAAACCGGCATATCGGTCGGCGAACAGGTCCAGAAGCAGCCACTCGGCCCGCTCCTGCGGCATCGCGGCCCATTTCGCCTTCTCGGTTTCGTATTCGGCAACCTTGTCCGCGACATCCATCCCCTGCGCCGCCTGACCGCGCAGCTCCGCGATGCGGTCGTCGAGGGACGCGCACATGGCCTCCGCCGTCAGCGGCGGCTTCTGCGCGAGCCCCTCGAATTCCCGCCGCTGAGCCGCGTGAAACCGTCTGCGGATGCTATCGAGCGTTGCGCCGCTCATGCCGGAGCGGCCGACGCCTCCGCGTCACCGAAGGACAGGAGCCCCTTCAACAGAGCCGCAATCTGATCGACGGACAGGCTCTCGCGGATCTCCTGCGTCCCGTCCCGGCGGATGATCAGAACCGATCCCCGCGGCAGGTCGGGGTTCTTGGAAATGACCGGCTTGTCGCCACTCAGATCCATCAGGACCCCGCAGTGGAACGCCTTGTAGAGATAGGAGACGATGACCGCGATCGCCGCCGCGGTCGGCACGCCGATCTTGATCGCCATGATCACCGTGGCCGCGGACAGCATCCCGTCCGTCTCCTCGCCTTCGACCTCGGGTTCCGCGTCGAGCAGGTCCAGCGCCGCGACCAGCGGATCGACCCCTTCGCGGGGAATGCGGTCCATCACATCCAGGCTCAGAATAAGGTCGGTCATGGGCGGTCCTTCCGGGTTACGCAGGCACTCAAATGCCCTGACGTTAACACGAAGATGACCTAACGTAAGTAGGGTAAACCCGACCTCACGCCTCCAGCTCCGCATCCCAGTAGAGGAAGTCCATCCAGCTGTCGTGGAGGTAGTTGGGCGGGAACTTGCGGCCGAGATTCATGAGCTGACCCGAGGCGGGCTGCTTCGGCGCGCGGCGCAGATGGAAGCCAACCTGCTTGAGCGACTTCGACCCCTTGCGCAGGTTGCACCGCCCGCAGGCGGCGACCACATTCTCCCACGACGTGATGCCACCCCGCGCCCGCGGCACCACATGATCGAAGGTCAGATCCCCGCGGCTGCCGCAATACTGGCAACAGAACTCGTCCCGCAGGAACAGGTTGAACCGCGTGAACGCGACCTTCTTCTGCGGCGCGACGTAATCCTTGAGGACGACCACCGACGGGATCCGGATCGTCGTGGTGGGGGAGCGCACGACCTCCTCGTATTCGCTGACGATGGTGACCCGGTCGAGGAACGCGGCCTTGACCGCATCCTGCCACGGCCACAGCGACAGCGGATAATAGGATAGCGGCCGGTAATCCGCGTTCAGGACCAGCGCCGGAAAATGCCGCAGACCCACCGGATCGCGGGTGAACTCGGTCCGGAAGTCGGGTTCGATGGCGTGGCTCTCGGCAATCATCGCGGCGGCGTCCCCTGACGGGGGGCGTCTGCGCCCGAAGAGGTGGGCGCGCGGCCCCTTCGGGGAGGACTATATATGGGCATCCACCCCTGACAAGTGTCCATATTCGGGGGCGGCGTAGCGCGTATATATGAAGGTTTTCCGACGGCAATGCGCGACCGGGGAGCCCGTCACTCGATCCCGTACACGTCCCGCAGGAAGGCCAGCGCGACTGACAACCCGTCCGGCGCGATGCCGTGGCCGGTCCCCTCCATCAGGTGGGCATAGACCTTCTCGAACCCCGCCGCCTCCAGCGCCTCGGCTGCCTGCGGCATGGATCGCACCGGCACCACCTCGTCCGCGTCACCATGGACCAGCAGGACCGGGGGCCGCGTTACCGCCTCCTCCGCCAGCGTCTCGGGCGCGAGCAGGCGACCCGAGAACCCCACGATCCCCGCCAGCGCCTCCGACCGGCGCGGCCCCACATGCAGCGCCATCATCGTGCCCTGGCTGAACCCGAACAGGACCACCTGCGCCGCCACGACCCCCTCCCGCGCCATCGCCTCGTCCAGGAACGCGGTCAGGTCGTCCACGGCCCGCGCCATGCCCGCCATCGCCTCCTCCTCGGAGGAGCCGTCGATCCACGGGATCGGGAACCACTGGAACCCGCCGGGCATCCCCGCACTCGCCTCGGGCGCATCGGGGGCCAGGAACGCCGTGTCCGGCAAATGCGGCATCAGCGGATCGGCCAGCCCGATCAGGTCCGCGGCATTGGCTCCGTAGCCGTGGAGGAAGATCACCAGCCTGGCCGCGCCCTCGGGCCCGCGTCGTTCGTAAGTGAGGCTCACCGGATGCCCTCCCGCCGCTTTTCCAGCGCGTAGTAGGCCCAGAGCAGGCGTGCCGCAACCGCCCGCCACGGCGCCCAGTCCTCGGCCATCGCGCGCAGCTCCCGCTCCTTCGGCCGCTCGGGCAGGTCGAACAGCATCCGCGCGCCCTCCTGCAGGGCGAGGTCATTGGGCGCGAACACATCCGCATGGCCGAGGCTGAACATCGCGTAGATTTCCGCCGTCCACCGCCCGATCCCCGGCACCTGCGTCAGGGTGGCAATGACGGCATCCGTCGGCGCGCCGCGCAGGGCGGTGTAGTCGATCCCCGCCTCCGCCAGCGCCCGCGCATACCGGATCTTCTGCCGCGACAGGCCGCAGGCGCGCATCTCCTCGTCACTGGCGGCAGCGGCGACATCCGGATCGTGGAGCATCGCGGCCTCGCACCGCCCGAGGATCGCGCTTGCGGAGGCGACGCTCACCTGCTGACTGACGATCGCCCCCAGAAGTGCGCGAAACCCGTCCTCCCGCAACCGCAGCGGCAACTTCCCGGTCAGCGCCAGCGCCTCCGCGAACCGAGCATCCCGTGCGGCCAGCCACGCCGCGCCCTCGGCCACGTCCGAGTCACCGGAGATGATCCGCATGGGCGCGGACGAAGGCGATGGCTCGGGCGATGTCATGGGTTTCCTCCCCCGGCGCGGGGGGCGGCCGGTCGATTATATGAACCGCTACCCCGAGGGCCATGGCAGCGTCCAGCTTGGCGCGGCTGCCGCCGCTGTCCTTGGTCACCAGACAGGTCAGGCCGAGATCGCGCATCATGGCCAACTCGTCCATAACCGCGTTCCGCGGCTTACCCACGATCCACCCGACCCCGGGAAGGTCCGGCGCCGGGTCGATCCGGCGACACCACAGTTTCAGCGACCGGTTCAGGAACGGCCCCACGCTCCCCGGCCCCACCGTCAGGAAAACGTTCGACCCGGGCGGCAGCGCCGCGGCACAGGCCTCCGCATCCGCGTGGCGGATCCAGCCGGGATGCCGACCGAACCCCCGCCGCGAGAGGCGCAGATACGGCACGCCCTCCGCGGCGCAAATCTCCGCGCTCCGGACGCTGATCCGGGCGGCGAACGGATGCGTCGCGTCCAGCACCGCCGCGACCCCCGCCAGCGCCGCGCGAAACCCGTCTGCCCCGCCGAAGCCCCCGATCCGCACCGGCACGCCCAAATCCGCCGGAGCCTCCGTCACCCCGGCCAGCGACGCCATCACGTCGAGGCCGCCGCAGGCGGCGCAGACCGTCCGCGCCTCCGCCGTCCCGGCGAGGATCAGGACGCGACCCCGGTTAACGCGCATGGGCCAGCACGTTCCCCGCCCGGTCGATCACCACCACGTCCACCTCCGCGTCGACCGTCCCCAGGACCCGCCCCCGCGCCTCCGCCGCGATCCGCGCGGGCAGGTCCGGTGCGCGGGTCGCGGCCTCCAGCGCCGTGTTGCAATCCGTCAGATCCTGCCCGGCCCAGTCCGACAGCCGGGCAAAATCCACCTGACTCCGACCGGAGTGAAGGTCCATCGCCCCCTGTGCCAGCTTCGCGAGCTTGCCCACGCCACCGCCCACCGTAACACGCGGCACCGGATGCCGCGCCAGATACTTGAGCATCCCCCCCGCGAAATCCCCCATATCCAGCATCGCGTGGTCCGGCAGGGCGTGCAGCGCCTGCACGACCCGTTCGCTCGTCGCCCCGGTGCACCCCGCCACATGGGTCAGACCGGACGCCACCGCCACGTCCACGCCCCGGTGGATCGACGCGATCCACGCGGCACAGGAGAAGGGCCGCACGATCCCCGTCGTCCCGAGGATCGACAGCCCGCCCTCGATCCCCAGCCGCGGGTTCCAGGTCCGCCGCGCGATCTCCGCCCCGCCGGGTACGCTGACCGTGATCTCCACGTCCGGCGACCGCCCGAACAGGCAAGCCACCTCCGCGACCGCCTCGTCCATCATCGCGCGGGGAACCGGGTTGATGGCGGGCTCGCCGACCCCGATGGGCAGGCCGGGCTTGGTCACCACGCCCACCCCCTCGCCCGCGCGGAACGTCACGCCGCCCGCCGATGGCCTCACCCGAACCCGGATGGTCGCGCCGTGGGTGACGTCCGGATCGTCGCCCGCATCCTTGATCACCGCCGCCTCGGCCCAGCCGTCGCCGCACGCGCCGCCGACGATGTCGAACGACACCTCCTGTCCGCGGGGCAAACGGATCGTCGCCCGGTCCGGCACCGATCCGGTCCACAGCCCCTCCATCGCCGCGCGCGTGGCGGCAGTGGCGCAGGCGCCGGTGGTCCATCCGCGGCGGAGGGGGGCGGGGTCGGTCATGCCCTTCCATGCCACAGGGTCCCGGATGCCGCCAATGGAAGCGACGACGTCGCGGCGCATCTTCCCTGCGCGCCGCACCCGCGGCATAGAGGGGCCATGAACGCCCCGCTCCCCCTGCCCCCGCATGACTGGCCGGTCCTCGAACCCGGCTGGGTCTGGCTCTGCGGGGCGGGGCCGGGCGATCCGGGGCTGCTCACGCTGCACGGGCTGAACGCGCTGCGACAGGCGGACGTGATCGTCTACGACGCGCTGGTGGGAGAGGGCATCCTCGACTGGGCCCCGAATGCCGAGCGCATCTATGCCGGCAAGCGCGGCGGCAAGCCGAGCCACCTGCAACGCGACATTTCCCTCCGCCTCGTGGATCTCGCCCGCGCCGGGCGCCGGGTCCTGCGGCTCAAGGGCGGCGACCCGTTCGTCTTCGGCCGCGGCGGGGAGGAGGCGCAGACGCTGGTCCAGCGTGGCGTTCCAATCCGGATCGTCCCTGGCATCACCGCCGGAATCGCGGGGCTGGCCTATGCGGGCATCCCGGTCACCCATCGCGACGTGAACCAGTCGGTCACCTTCGTCACCGGCCACGACGCGAGCGGCGAGGCGCCCACCGCCCTCGACTGGACCGGGATCGCCCGCGGCTCCCAGGTCATCGTGATCTACATGGGCATCAAGCATATGGGTCAGATCGCGGCCCGCCTGATCGCCGCCGGGCGCAACCCGTCGGAGCCCGTGGCCGTGACCACGACCGCCACCCTCGCCGGACAGCGCACGATCGAGACCACGCTCGCCCGCGCCTCCGACGACATCGCAGCGGCCGGGCTGGAGCCGCCCGCGATCATCTGCGTCGGCCGCGCCGTGTCGATGCGGCAGGTCCTCGACTGGCAGGCGCTGGCTCGGGGCGAGGCGGCGCGCGACCTCGACCCGCTCGGGCGCGGGCGCCCGGCGGAGACGGGATGATGCGGGGATCGGGACCGCGACGCGCCGTTTTCGATATACCTCCCCCCGGATCACCCATGGGCAACGCCGGTCCCCGCTGCGGATGCCCGGCCTGATCCTCGCCGCGCCCGCCTCGGGCAGCGGCAAGACCACGATCACCCTCGGCTTGCTCCGCGCCTTCCGCGACCGGGGCATGCCCGTTCGCGGGGCCAAGTCCGGGCCCGACTATATCGACCCCCGCTTCCACGAGGCGGCGAGCGGCGCCCCCTGCCCCAATCTCGACGCCTGGGCGATGGAGGCGGAGACCATCGCGGGCCTCGCCGCCACACCCCACCTGCGCCTGATCGAGGGCGCCATGGGCCTGTTCGACGGGGCGCCGCCGGACGGGCGCGGCGCGGTGGCCGACCTCGCGCGCCTGCTGTCGCTCCCGGTGGTCCTGATCGTGGATGCCGCGCGGATGGCGCAGTCGCTCGCCCCCCTCGTCTCAGGCTTCGCGGCCCACGACCGGGGCGTCCGCGTCGCCGCCGTGATCCTCAACCGCGTCGGCTCCGCCCGACACGAGGCGATGCTGCGCGCCGCCTGCCCTCTGCCGGTGCTGGGTGCCGTGCCCCGGGACGAGTTCCTCGCCACCCCGTCGCGGCATCTGGGGCTGGTGCAGGCGGCGGAGCATCCGGCGCTGGAGGCGTTTCTCGACCATGCGGGTGCGGTGATGGCGGCGCGGATCGACCTCGACGCGCTCGCCGCCCTCGCCGCCCCCCTCCCGGCCGCCGATCCGTCCCGACTCCCCCCGCCCGCCCAGCGGATCGCCGTCGCCCGGGATGCGGCCTTCGCCTTCGCCTATCCTCACCTCCTCGACGGCTGGTCCCGCGCCGGGGCGGAGATCGTTCCGTTCTCGCCGCTGGCCGACGAGGCCGCCCCGCAAGCCGATCTCGTCTACCTTCCCGGCGGCTATCCGGAGCTTCATGCCGGGCGGCTCGCCGCAAGTTCCCGGTTCCTCGGATCGCTTCGGGACCGGGCGGTCTGGGGCGAATGCGGAGGGTACATGGCGATGGGCGACGGGCTGGTGGACGCGGACGGCACCCGGCACGCGATGGCCGGGCTCCTGCGGCTGGAGACGTCGTTCGCCGCGCGGCGCCTGCATCTCGGCTACCGGCATCTGTCGGCGGCGCGGGGGCCTTTCGCCGGGCGCTGGCGCGGGCACGAGTTCCACTACGCTGCAACGCTCCGGGCCGACGGCGCACCCCTCTTCGAAGCGCGAGACGCGGAGGGCGCGGCCCTTCCGCCGATGGGCCTGCGCGAGGGGGAGGCGGCGGGATCCTTCGCCCACCTGATCGCGCCCGCACCGGGATTGTAGCGCGACAATCCCGTGCTTTACGCCCCCCCGCCCGGACGCGTATGGCTGGCGCCATGAGTGCCGCCGCGACCACCGATATCGCCCCCGACGACCGCCGCGCGCGGCGCAACGTCCTCGTGCTCGTCGCCGCACAGGCGCTTCTGGGCGCGCAGATGCCGATGCATTTCGTCGCCGGCGGACTCGTCGGCCTCACCCTTGCGCCGACCCCGCTGCTGGCGACGCTGCCGATCTCGCTGACGGTGTTCGGCTCCATGACCACCGCCCCCTGGATCAGCCCCCTGATGCAGCGTTACGGACGGCGCACGGGCTTCGTGCTCGGGGCGATGGCCGGGGCGCTCGGCGCGCTGATGTGCGTCGCGGGCCTCTGGATCCAGTCCTTCGGCCTGTTCCTCGCGGGCAGCTACATGACCGGCATCTACATGTCGGCGCAAGGATTCTACCGGTTCGCCGCCACCGACGCCGCCTCGGATGCCTACCGGCCCAAGGCGATCAGCTACGTCATGGCCGGGGGTCTCCTCTCGGCGCTGATCGGACCGCAACTCATCAAGGCGACGTCTGACATCACCGTGACGCCGTTCATTGCGAGCTATCTCGCCGCGGCGATCCTGAACCTCGTCGGCATGTGGCTCTTCTTCTTCCTCGATGCGCCACGCCCGGCCCCGCGCGCGCCGGACGCCCCGACCGGCCGGACGCGCCGGGAATTGCTGGCCGATCCCGCGATCCTCGTCGCGGTGATCTGCGCGATGGTCAGCTATGCGCTGATGAACCTCGTGATGACCTCGACACCGCTCGCCGTCGTCGGCTGCGGCTTCGGCGTGGGCGCCGCGTCCGACATCGTCTCGGCCCATGTCATCGCCATGTTCGCGCCCAGCTTCTTCACCGGCCACCTGATCGCCCGGTTCGGTACGTCGCGGATCGTGGCGGCGGGGCTGGTCCTCCTGGGGCTGGCGGGGCTCGTGGCGCTGGCGGGGGTGACGTTGTGGAACTTCTACGGGGCACTGATCCTGCTGGGGCTCGGCTGGAACTTCGGGTTCATCGGCGCCACAAACATGCTCGCCTCGAACCATTCCTCGGAGGAGCGGGGCAGCGTTCAGGGCCTGAACGACGCCATCGTGTTCGGGTGCGTGACGATCGCTTCCTTGTCTTCTGGCGGGCTGATGAATTCGGTGGCGGAGCCGGTGACGGGCTGGATCCACGTGAACTGGGCCATGGCGCCGTTCCTCGTGCTGGCCGGCGGGGCGCTGATCTGGCTGCGGGTCCGCCGGGCCCCGGTCTGAAGTCGGCGACGCGCGTGCCGACATGATCCCGTCCCTCCTCGCCGCCTTCGCCCTCGTGGCGATCCACTTCGTCACGCCGCTCCTGACGTTCCTCAGCAACGCGCCCCGCTCCCGCTGGCTCAGCTTCGCGGGCGGGGCCTCGCTCGCCTACGTGTTCCTGCACCTCCTGCCGGAGATCGCGGAGGGCGAGGCGGTCCTGGCGGAGGAGGCGGGGCACGGCACGCTGCTCGGCTTCGGCATCTGGGGCGTGGCGCTGGCCGCCCTGCTGGCGTTCTACGGGATCGAGCGGTTGGTCCAGAGCGATGCCATGCGCCGCGGGACGACGGATGCTGCGGAAAAGCCGGGCATCTTCTGGGTCCATCTGGGGAGTTTCGCAGCCTACAATCTCGTGACCGGCTACCTTCTGGTGCAACGGGAGGGGCCGCTGGCCGTCTTCGCCATCGCCATGGGCTTGCACCTGCTGACCACGGATTTCGGCCTGACCGAGGCGTTCCGCGACGGCTACCTGAAGGTCGCGCGCTGGATCCTCGCGGCGGCTCTCTTGGTCGGGTGGGCCATCGGTGCGACGACCGCCGTCCCAGAGGTCTGGATCGTGACGGTCACCGCGATTCTCGGCGGCGGCGTGATCCTGAACGTCCTGAAGGAAGAGCTGCCGACTCAGCGCGACAGCCGCTTCTCTGCCCTGCTCGCGGGCGTTCTGGTCTTCGCCGCGGTCCTGTGGGTGGAAGGCGCGCTCTAGGGAAGCGGTCGGGTGCGGCGAGGCGGGCAACCGAAAGCGGGTCGCGCTTCCAGGAGGCTGACGCTGGCTTTTCGATTGCCCC
>CAWBJI010000005.1:0-152108 GCA_963789105.1 uncultured Alphaproteobacteria bacterium | reverse complement strand
ACCTTCACCCAGCACAAGGGACGCAACCGCCATCCTATTACCCTCGAGATACCAATTATTCCTGAATTGCAGCACCATTTGGCAAGCAACAGAGCGGGCGAGACGACATTCCTGGTGAATGACTACGGTCGCCCGTTCACGGCGGCGGGTTTCGGCAATCGCTTCCGCAAGTGGTGCGACGTGGCGGGCCTTGGGAACTGCTCCGTGCATGGGTTGCGGAAGGCCGCCGCGGCACGCTTGGCGGAACTCGGCTGCAGCGAGTTCGAGATCATGGCGATCACCGGCCACCAGACGTCCAAGGAGGTCACGCGGTATACAAAGGGAGCGTCCCAGAAACTGCGTGCCGCCAGTGCGTTCCAGAAGCTCACGCGCCAGACATCCGGCGGGAAAAGTGTCCCACTTTTTGTAGCCCGATCACCCGGTGGGACTATTTCTAGGCCCAACTCACTGATATCGAGAGATAAAATTGAAAAGTGGCAGCCCGTAGGGGAATCGAACCCCTCTTTCCAGGTTGAAAACCTGGCGTCCTAACCGATAGACGAACGGGCCATACCGTGGCGTGAGGGGTGTCTAGGCGACGGGCCAGGGCATCGCAAGCGTCTTTTTGGCGGTCTCAGGCGCCGTTTGACTCGCCCGAAATGGCGACGTCCTCGACCTTGATCTGGACCGTTTCGCGCCCTTGCCAGCGGTTCTTCTCGATGCGTCCGGCGATGTGGATCGGACCGCCTGCGGCGCGGTCGATCGCATCGGCAATGCCGGTATCGGTCGCCCGGAAGGCGATCGCGTCGACCCGGTCCGCGCCATCGCCGGTGAGGGTCAGCTTCAGGTGGCCTTCGCCCACGGGCATCGTGTGTACGGCGCGCAGGTCGGGGAAGGCGAAGCGCGGAGCGGAGGCCGCCTGTCCGAACGGGCCCGCATTCTCCAGGGCGGAGACGAGGTCGAGGGTCGCCGCGCCGGGCATCAATACCGCGTCCATCATAAGATCGCGCGGTCCTGCGCGATCTGCTCCCTGTCGCGCAAGGAGCGCGTCGAGCCGCTCCATCGCGGCATCCAGCTTTGCCGTCTCGACCGTGAGACCCGCTGCCATCCGGTGCCCACCCCCCTTTAGGAGGAGCCCCTCGGATGCAAGGCGCTGGATCGCGGCACCCAGGTCGACGCCGCCGACCGACCGGCCCGAGCCCTGGCCCGTGCCATCCTCGCGCAGGCCGATGACGATGGCGGGGCGGTTCGTCGCCTCCTTCAGGCGCGAGGCCACGATGCCGACGACACCCGGATGCCATCCTTCGCCCGCGGCCCATGCCAGCGCGCCGCCCTCTGTCAGACGTGCTTCCGCCTGCGCCAGGGCCGCCTCGGTCACCCGCGCCTCGATGGCCCGGCGCTCGTGGTTGAGCGCGTCGAGCCGTTCGGCAAGCGCGTCGGCCTCCGCCATGTCGCTGGTCGAGAGCAGGCGCGCCCCGAGATCCGCCGCCCCGATCCGTCCGCCCGCATTGATCCGCGGCCCGAGTAGGTAACCCAGGTGATAGGATGTCGGCGGACCGTCCATCCGCGCGGCATCCGCCAGCGCGCGCAGACCGGGACGGTCGCGGCGGGCGAGGACCTTGAGACCCTGCTGCACGAGCGCGCGGTTGACGCCGACGAGGGGGGCGACATCCGCCACCGTCGCCAGTGCCACGAGATCAAGGAGGGCCATAAGATCCGGACCCGGCTCCCCCGCCTCGCGGATGCGGCGGTTCGCCTGAACCAGCGTCAGGAACACGACGGCCGCGGCGCAGAGATGCCCGAGCGTGCCGTCCTCGTCCATCCGGTTCGGGTTCACGACGGCCAGTGCGGGGGGCAGCGTCTCGCCGCCAAGATGGTGGTCGAGGACGATAACATCCGTGTCGCCCGATGCCGTGAGCGCCTCGTGCCCGAGCGTCCCGCAATCGACGCAGACGATGAGGTCGTGGCTGTCGGCCAGACGCGCGATGGCCGGCGCATTCGGGCCGTAGCCCTCGTCGATGCGGTCGGGCACGTAGATCGTCGCGCTGCGGTCCAAACCGCGCAACCACCACACCAGAAGCGCCGCCGAGGCGCCGCCATCCACGTCGTAATCCGCGAAAATTGCGATCCGTTGCTTCCCCCGGACCGCCGCCAGCAGGCGATCGGCGGCCCTCTCCATGTCGCGCAGGTCTAGCGGATCGGGGAGCAGGTCGCGCAGGCGGGGGGCGAGGAACGCCGTGGCGCCGTCCGGCATCACCCCGCGTCGCGCGAGATGGCGGGCGAGGGGGAGCGGCTGCCCGGTCTGGGCGATGGCCTCGGCCAGACGCTCCTGTTCGGGGTCGAGCCCGATCCAGCGGCGACCGGTTGCCGAATGCGTGACGCCGAGACAGGACATGGGGCCGTTTGGACCGGTGACCGGACCGGCACAAGGTTGAGCGAAAGGGGACATGGGGCACCGGCGGAAAAAACGGGAAACTGGTTACGAGGGTCTCGAACGGAAACCCGGCGGAGGGGGACGCGACCGCCGGACATCCGGCGGCGCGTGGGTGGGTCAGACCGGGTTGCGATATGTCATGCGGCGCACGGATCCGGTCTTGGATCGCATCAGGATTGTCTCGGCGGTCAGGTATCCCACCTCCCGCCGGATCCCCGCGAGGATCGAGCCGTCGGTGACGCCCGTCGCCGCAAAGATCACGTCGTCGGTCACCAGATCGTCGCGGGTATAGACACGGTCGAGATTGGTGATCCCCGCCTTCGCCGCACGGCCCCGCTCGTCGTCGTTCCGGAATGTCAGGCGGCCGAACATCTGGCCGCCCATGCACTTCAATGCCGCGGCCGCCAGCACTCCCTCAGGCGCCCCGCCGGATCCCATGTACATGTCGATCCCGGTCTTCTGGGCCTCGGCGCAGTGGATGATGCCCGCGACGTCGCCGTCGGTGATAAGGCGGATCGCGGCGCCGGTCGTGCGAATCTCGGCGATCATCTCCTCATGGCGGGGCCGCTCGAGGACGCAGACGGTAATGTCCTCGGTCGAGCAGCCCTTGGCGGCAGCGAGCTTGTTCACCCGCTCGCCCGGGGACATGTCCATGGTCACCACCCCGGTGCGATATCCGGGCCCAATGGCGAGCTTGTCCATGTAGACGTCGGGCGCATGCAGCATCGATCCGCGCGGACCCATGGCGATCACCGTCAGGGCGTTCGGCATGTCCTTGGCGGTCAGCGTCGTGCCCTCCAGCGGGTCCAGCGCGATGTCCACCTCCGGCCCCTTTCCGGTGCCGACCTCCTCGCCGATATAGAGCATCGGCGCCTCGTCCCGCTCTCCCTCGCCGATGACCACCGTGCCCGCGATGTCGAGCAGATTGAGCTGGTCCCGCATGGCGTTCACCGCCGCCTGATCCGCGGCCTTCTCGTCGCCGCGTCCGATCAACCGGGCGGAGGCGAGGGCGGCGGCTTCGGACACGCGGGCAAGGCCCAGCGACAGCATCCGGTCGTTGAAATCGGTCTTGGGCATCGGGTGTCCTCGGGGGTGGCGGCGTCGCAGCAGGGGGTAGCCCGGCAACGGACGCGGGGCAAGCGTGGCGGTCCGGGGAGCGGCGCAGGCTTGGCCTGCATCGGGAAATTGGCGCGTGAAACCGCGGAGCAACCCGGATCTGCCCGGCGCGGATCGGCCCGGTCTCCCCCGTGCGCCGAGACCGACCCCGTCAGCCGCTTCCCAGCCTATCGATCCTGCTGGATCCGCAGGGCAACCGGCGTGCCGCTCACGACGCCCGTGTCGGTGACGCCCGCGAGGGCCGCCTCCAGCGCCGCGGGCGGGCAGGGATGCGTGACGATCAGGACGGGCGCATCCTCGCCGGGGTGATCGTATTGCCGCATCCGGTCGATGGAGATCCCGGCGCTGCCGAGCACGGTCGCCACGCGGGCAAGCGCGCCGGGCTCGTCCCGCAGCATCATCCGCAGGTAATGGGCGCAGGGCGTCTCCGCTTCGGCGCGGGTCGCGGACGCGAGGGTCGCGGCGGGCTGTCCGAAGGTTGCGAGGGTCCGTCCGCGGGCGATGTCGCAGATATCGGCCATGACCGCGCTCGCCGTCGGCCCGGCTCCGGCCCCGGCACCGCGCAGCACGATCTGACCCACCGCGTCGCCCTCGATCACCACCATGTTCGTGCCGCCCTCGAGTTGTCCGAGGGGACTGTCCTCCGCGACGAGGGTGGGGCGCATGGACTGCTCGATCCCCCCCTCCGTGCGCCGCGCCTCGCCCAGCAGTTTGATGCGATAGCCCATGTCCCGGGCACGGCGGATATCGTCGAGGCTGACCCGCTCGATCCCCTGAAGCTGCACCCCGTCGAAATCGGGCCGGGTGCCGAAGGCGATGGCGGACAGGATGGCGAGCTTATGCGCGGCATCTATCCCGCCCACGTCCAGCGTCGGATCCGCCTCCAGATAACCGAGCGCGCGGGCTTCCTCGAAGATGTCGGCATAGGGCAGGCCGGAGGATTCCATCCGCGTCAGGATGTAGTTGCAGGTGCCGTTCATCACCCCCATCACCCGGGTGATCGCGTTGCCCGCCAATCCCTCGGCCAGGACCTTGATGCAGGGGATGCCGCCCGCCACCGCCGCCTCGAACCGCAGAGGCGCCCCGGCCGCCTCGGCGCGTTCGGCGAGCGCGTGGCCGTGCAGGGCGAGCATCGCCTTGTTGGCCGTCACCACCGGTTTGCCCGCGTCGAGCGCCGCCTCGACGGCGACCTTCGCGGGCCCGTCCGACCCGCCGATCAGTTCGACGAACACGTCCACGTCGTCCCGGCGGGCAAGAACCACCGGATCGTCCTCCCATCCGTAGGGGGCGAGGTCGATCCCGCGATCCTTGGAGCGGGAGCGGGCGGATATGGCGGAGACCGTGACCGGCCGCCCGATCCGCGCGGCGATGAGGTCCGCGCGCCCATCGACGATGTGCAGAAGGCCCGTGCCCACGGTGCCGAGACCCGCGATGCCGAGGCGGAGGGGGTGGGTCATGGCGGCGCTCCGGTCAATGGGGTCGGTCGATCGGCCATGGGGTAGCGGAGGCGCGGTCGGGGCGCAACGCGGGGGCGGCGTGGATCAGATCGGCGCGGCGCGCAGCACATCCGCCCGTTCGCGCAGGCGACGGCCGCGGTCGGCAAGCGTCGCGGTCGCGGGGGCGGGGATCGTCACCTGCGACAGGCGGGTGCCCCGCTCGATCAGGATCGGGCCCGTCTCCGCAGCGCGGGAGGGTATGTCGGAGCCTTCCAGCAGGGGATCGAGCGGCAGGAGCACGGGAAACGCCTCGGCCCGCGCCGCGGAGGAAATCGTACCCTCCGCCGGCGGGAGATCCGCGGCACAGGCGGACAACAGAAGGAGCAGGGCGACGATGCGGCACATGCGCGGGACGGTAGGATGCGCCCGCCCGGGCGGCAAGCGCAGCGTGGGGACACGATCCGGATCGGCGGCTTGGAATTGAACGTCCGTTCGGTTTACCTGGAGGCATGGCAAGACCGAGCGGTTCCGATGCGGGCGTGACGGGCCCGCGCGTGCGGCGGGCGGCGGAACGGCTGTTCGCGCGGCATGGCTACGCCGCGGTCTCTATGCGGCGGATCGCGGCGGAGGTCGGGATCGGGGCAGGGGCGCTTTATCATTACACCCCGGACAAGCAGGCGCTCCTGTTCGGCATGATGCGGGATCATCTCGACGAATTGCTGGCGGCATGGACCTGCGCCGATCCCGGCGGCGAAGCGATCCCCCGGCTCGATGCGTTCGCGCGGTTCCACATCCGCTATCACCTCGACCGGCCGGATGCGGTGTTCGTCGCCTATATGGAGCTTCGCGCGCTGGAGCCCGCGAACTTCGCCGTGATCGAGGACCTGAGGCGACGCTACGAGGCGATCCCGGAAGCCATCCTGCGGACCGGCGTGGAGGCGGGGGACATGCGGTTGTCGGATGTGCGACTGACCGCGATGGCCCTGATCGCCATGCTGACCGGGGTCACGACCTGGTACCGGGAGGGCGGCCGGCTGGACCGCTCCGCGGTGGAGACGCTCTATGCCGGGATGGCCCGGGGCATGGTCGGGGCGCCGCCGGTCTAGCGATCGACGCGCGGCTCAGGCGCGCTCGGAATATTCCATCGTTTCGGTGTTCACGACGATATCCTCGTCCTGTCCGACGAAGGGCGGAACCATGACGCGCACGCCGTTGTCCAGCAGGGCGGGCTTGAACGAGTTCGCCGCGGTCTGACCCTTCACCACGGGCTCGGTCTCGACGATCTTGCAGGTCACTTTCTGGGGCACCGTCGCGTTCAGCGCCTCCTCGTCGTAATACTCGATCTTCACCATCATGCCGTCCTGAAGGAAGGCGCGCCGCTCGCCGAGGATATCGGTGTCCAGTTCGACCTGATCGTAGGTCGTGGTGTCCATGAAGACGAGCTTGCCGTCGGTCTCGTACAGGAATTGCTGGTCCTTCTGTTCAAGCCGGACCCGCTCCACCTTGTCCGCGGAGCGGAACCGCTCGTTCAGCTTGGACCCGTTGCGCAGGTTGCGAAGCTCGACCTGCGCGAAGGCGCCGCCCTTGCCCGGTTTGACGTGATCCACCTTCACGGCCGACCACAGATGGCCGTCATGCTCCAGGACGTTTCCGGGACGGATTTCATTGCCGTTGATCTTGGGCATGGCGGGGGACCTTCACGGGGAATTGCCCGCGCTCTCTATCGGCCGGTGCCCGACCGGACAAGGCATGAAGAAAATGGTCGCAACATGATTCGAAATGCGTCTAAATCTTGACGATATCTTGAAGGGTTTGCGACCCGACCCATATATCCACCCTATCGCGCGCGTTCGATGCCCAAATCTGGGTATTTCCGCACGTCGCCATGCCGGAGACGCAAGTGGGGTATTCCGAAAACGCATGGCAAAATGAACGTCGATCTGCTATCCGGACACACCGGGGAGAAGCAAGAGCAAAAATGAGGAGTGCGGCATGAACGATTTCGTCGATGCAACGGCGTTCAACTTCGAACAGGGGCAGCGGGCGCGCAAGCTGTTCGCGGCCGTCGTGCTTGCCGCCCTCGATGACGCGATTTCCGACGACAAGAAGTATGGCAACGGTCCCGAGCAGATCGCTCGCTGGGCCCGTTCGCGCGATGGCCGCGAAGTGCTGTCCTGCGCTGGGATCGATCCGAACGAGCGGGTCGTGTCCGGTCTGATGGACTTCGTGGGTCGGGGCGTGCGGACATCGGTCGCCTTGTCGCGCGAGGAGAGCGAGCGTCGTCAGGCCGCCGAGATGCTGGCCGAAGCCGCCGAGGCCGAAGCCGCCTGATCGCCGGTACGTAGTTCGAACGAAAGACGCCGCGGAGGGATCCGCGGCGTCTTTCGTTTGTCTGAATGTCAGGGTTCGGAGCGTTGGACGGGACCGACGGCGTCTAGCGCGCAAACCACCTCACGGCGCACGATCTCGTCGAGGTTCTGCATCATGCGCTCGCCCAGCGGTCCCGATAATTCGCGATGAATGATCTCGACGATGAGGTCTGTGAGAATACCCTTCGGTGGAACATCCGCGATCCTGTCGTCGATCGGATCAGCCGGAGGAAGGGCAGCGGATGTCCCCGGAATCCGCTGATCCGGCCCGAGAACGAGGGCGGTTTCCCGTATCGCTGTGTCCGGTTCCGCGTCGCCGATGATCTGCCGTACCGACGCAAGAACGGCGTCGATCTCCGTGATGTCCCTCATCAACCGACCTCCACAAAGGCTCCGATGGGCGGAGCCACCGGACAGCACCCGTTAACCTATCCTTAACGGGTCAAGGTCTGGCAATCGAGCGGAACCCGAGACCGGCCCCACCGGCGGATCGGCGCCTTCAGTTCCGACCGAACCGGCGCAGGACATTGTCGAGCCGTCCGCCCTGCGCTGAGGGGGAGACGGCCGGGGCGTTGGCGACCGCGTTGTAGTATTCGGAGGGATCGAACCGCTGCACCGAAAGGCCCAGATGATCCGTCGTCAACAGGCCGATGGAAGCGAGCACCTGATAGACGGCGAGCTGGCTGTCGATCTCCGCCTGCAGGGCGTCGGTGCGGGCGTCGAGCAGTTCCTGCTCGGAATCGAGCACATCGAGGGTCGTCCGTGCCCCGAGCAAAGCCTCCTCCCGGAAACCCTCGAAGGCGAGCTGGGCGGAGCGGACCTGCTGGCGGGAGGCGACGATCTGCGCGTTGGCGATCTGGAGCAGGGCCCAGGCATTGCCGACGCCGTTCGTGATGAGGCGCGCCTGCTGCTCCAGGCCGGATCGGGTGGCCTGCGCGTTGGCGATGGCCCGACGCTGGAGTGCTGACAGCCGACCGCCCGTGTAGATCGGAATATTGCCCTGGATCGTCAGCGAGCCGTCCAGCCGTTCGAGGGACGAGTTCTGACCGACGCGTCCCTCCAACCCGATGGTCGGCAGGCGATCGGCCTCGGTCGCGTCCGCGATGAGGGTCGCGGCGACCACGTCATGTTGCTGCGCCGTGATCAGGGGATGAACCTGCAGCGCCAGCGCCTGCGCCCGGTCGAGGCTCGGCGGAAGCTCGGGCGAGGGCGGCGGCCCCTGAAGGCGACCGGTCGGCAGCGTCCCGGTCACGAGGCGATAGACCTCGCGCTGGATATCCACCTGACCGCGGGCATTGGCGAGCAGCGATTGCGCGGCCGCCTGGCGGGACTCTGCGATGGTCACGTCCGTCCGTGTCACCTCGCCCACCTCGAACCGGTCACGGGCGGCGCGGAGCTGCTGCTGCAACAGGCCGAGATTGCCTTCCCGCAGGTCGACATTCCGCAGCGCCTGAAGAAGGTTGAGATAGGCTGAGGCCGTATCCAGTAGAACCTGCTGCTCCTGCTGGATCAGGCGGTAGCGACCGGCGAGGACGGCTTCCTTGGCGGCGCCGATCCGCAGAAGTCGCTGGCCCCCGTCGAGAAGCGTGTAGTCGAGCACGAGCTGGAGCGACCCGCTCGTGCTCGTGGGCAGGCCGTCGGTGACCCGCTTGCCATAGCTCGCCTGGGCATTGACCGTGGGCCGAAGGGCCGAGACCGCCACGGCCACGTCCTCGTCCAGCGCGCGCAGGAGGTATTGCTGCTGCTGCAGAAGCGGCGAGGCGCGATACGCCTGGATGAACGCGTCGGTCAGGCTCTCGGCCCGGGCGCCACCGGGCAGCGCCGCCAGCGACATCACCGCGCCGACCGCCGCGATCCTCAGGGCCCGACCCACCGCACCGGTCCTCTGCATCCGCTCTGCCATCATCGCTCTTCCCTCATGTCTGGCGGGATCTGCCTCCCGTCTCTGCCCCGCCACGGTTGCGCGACCGGTGGCCGCGGTCCGGGTCAAAGCGTGAATGCCTTCTCCGACGCGAAACCCGGCAGGACCGGGGCGCCGGCATTGAACGCGAAGCGCCACGCCATCTTGCCCTCTATCGACAAGCCGATGCGCACCGCGCCGAGCGCGCCGTCCTGGAACATCGCGGCGATGCGTCCGCCGTTCCGCAACTGATCCGTGATCGCCTCCGGCACGGCCTCGACCCCGCCCTCGATCAGGATCACGTCGAACGGTGCGGCCCGCGGAGCGCCCTCGGCGAGCGGACCCTGGAGTATCGCGGCGTTGTCGACCTCGTGCTGGGCCAGCGTCGCCTCGGCCTCGGCGGCCATCGCGGCGTCTTCCTCGACCATCACGACGGAGGCCGCCATCCGGGCCAGGACCGCCGCGCTGTATCCGAGACCGCCGCCCAGGATGAGGACCTCGTCTTCGCAGGAAATCGCCAATGCGTCCAGGATCTTGGCAAGAACCCGCGCTTCCGGCATTTCGCGCCCGCCGCCCAGCGGCACCGGCGCGTCCATATAGGCGACGGGCGCCGAGGCGCGGGGCACGAACGCCTCCCGCGGAACCTCGAGCATGGCGGCGATGATCGGGAACTTGGTCACGTCCGAGGGACGGACCTGCGTGTCCACCATCATCGTCCGGAGGGCCTTGGATGCGGGCATCGTCGATCTGAACCCATCGGTCTAGTTTCACGTCGCGCCCAGATTGCACGGCTGGCGAATCCGCGCAACGGCTAACGGCCTGCAGGCCGCTTGCGGGCCCGCAGGCGAGGCGATAGAGGAACACCACCCCGGCGAGTTGGCGGAGTGGTTACGCAGCGGATTGCAAATCCGTGCACACCGGTTCGATTCCGGTACTCGCCTCGGGGATTCTCCCGGACATCTCTTCCACGACCTCCGAACCGGATCGCCGACCGCGTCGGACCCGTCGCCGGCACCCGCCCGCGTGCGCATCGGTCGCGGCCGAGCGACCCCCGCCATCGCACTGCATCCGTTGCGTATTGCGGGATTCCCCTTAATCTCGGCCGGATCGCCCCTGCTCACGGTGTCCAGATGCCCAATTCCCCCCGCCGCAGCCGACCCGTCGGTCCCGTCGCAATCATCGGCCTCGGCGCGTTCGGGGGCACCGTTGCGGCGGACCTCGCCGGGTTCGGGCATCACGTGATCGGGATCGACATCGACGAGCGGCAGGTCGATGCCTTGTCGGAGACGGTCGCCCAGGCGCTGATCGCCGATGCGCGGGACGAACGGGCGCTCAAGGATGCGGGCGTCGACCAATGCGACGCGGTCATCATCGCCATGGGCGAGGATCTGGAGGCCAACATCGTCGGCGCGATGAATGCCCGCGTCCTCGGTGTGGGGCAGATCTGGGTGAAGTCCCGCACCCGCACGCATCAGCGTATCCTGACCCGGATCGGCGTCGATCACGTCATCAACCCGGAGCGGGACATGGGTCACCGGGTGGCGCAGATGATCCATAATCCGTTCGTCACCGACTACATGACGGCTGCGGGCAACCTGACCGTGGTGAGCCTTAGCGCCCCCGAAAGCCTGCGGGGCAAGAGCCTCGACGAGGTGGATTTCTCCGGCCTGCACGGGATCGAATGCCTCGGATCGGTCCGCAAGGGACGGCTCGCCCGCCCCGGCGACGGTGCCACGATCGAGCCGGGCGACATGCTGCTCCTGCTGGGCAAGCGGTCGGATCTGCAACGGTTCGGCGAGATCACCTGCACATGATGCGCCGTACGGTTCGCGGATGGTCGAACCGGATCGGCTACGGATGGCAAGTGGCGCGCCTGCGGATGCGGGGGATGGCCCCCCGGATGCTGAACCGCTCGCCGCCGCTGACCCTCCTCCTGCTCTATGCCACGCTCGTCGTGATCGGCGCGGTCCTGCTGCGGTTGCCGATCGCGCTGGAGGATCCGGTCGCCCTGCCGGTCACCTGGGGCGACGCGATCTTCATGTCGGCCTCCGCCGTGACCGTGACGGGTCTGGTCGTGGTCGATCCGGCGACGTATTTCACCTTCTTCGGCGAGGCGGTCATCGCGGTCCTGATCCAGCTCGGGGGGCTCGGGCTGATGGCCTTCGCGGTGCTGATCCTGACGGCGTTGGGCCTGCCGGTGGGCCTGCCGCGCTCGATCACGCTGCGGGAGGATCTGGGCCAGAACTCCCTCCGCGATCTCGGTCGGCTGGTGCGCCTGATCGCCCTCGTCTTCCTGAGCTGCGAGTTGGCCGGGGCGGTGGCGCTGGCCTTCGTCTTCGTCCCCGATCTCGGCTGGGGCCAGGGCATCTGGCACGCGATCTTCTTCTCGATCAGCGCCTTCAATAATGCGGGCTTCGCGCTCTTCGGCGACAGCCTCACGCAATACGCGGTCGATCCGATCGTGAATTTCGTGGTCCCGGCGCTCTTCATCGTCGGCGGCATCGGCTTCGTCGTGATCGCCGACCTGGCCCGGCACCGGCGCAAGGGCCGGTGGCTGGGATGGCCGCGCTGGGGTCCGTTGATGCTGCATACCAAGCTGATGCTGGTCGGCACGGCGGTCTTGATCGTCTGGGGCGTCGGGACGTTCGCCGTTCTCGAATGGGACAACCCGGGCACGCTCGGCCTCTTCGATGCGTGGCACCACAAGCTGATCGTCTCGTGGTTCCAGGGCACCACGCCGCGGACGGCGGGGTTCAACACCGCGGATTTCGCGGCCGTCCACGATTCCACCGCGATGATGACCATCACGCTGATGCTGGTGGGCGGCGGGCCGACCTCGACGGCGGGCGGGATCAAGGTGACGACCCTGATCTGCCTCCTGCTCGCCACCCGGGCCTTCTTCCAGCGCAGGTCGGAGCTGCATGTCTTCGGCCGGTCTATCCCGCTGGAGGACATTCTGCGGGTCACGGCGCTGGTCTCGGTCTCGATCCTGTTCGTGGCCATCGCCACCTTCGTCATCACGATCAGCCATGACGGCGACTTCCTCGATCTGATCTTCGAGGTCGCGTCGGCCTTCGGCACGGTCGGTCTGTCGCGGGGCGCCACGGGGGAGCTGGACGGGCTCGGCCGGGCGGTGATCGTGGCGCTGATGTTTGCGGGTCGGGTCGGACCCCTGACCCTGGGGTTCTTCCTCGCCGTGCGAAGCGCCCCGCGCGTCCGCTATCCCCGCAGCCCGGTCTTTCTCGGCTAGAAGCGGGCCCGCCGGATCCCCCTCGGTTCTCGCACCGGAGCGGCAAGACTTGGAACGCCCCGGACGCGAACCCATATGCCGTCCTTCCTCCGAACAGGACCGAGTGCCATGACCGACGATACCACCGCCGTGGAGGCCGCGCGCGGATCCGTGGACGCCACCGATCCCTATGCCCGCGAACAGCAGACCTTTCCCGTCCTGACCGACGATCAGGTGTCCCGCCTGAAGGATTACGGGAGCGTCGAGGACCTGCCGAAGGGCAGCAGCCTGTTCGAGCGGGGTCAGCGGGGCGTCGACTTCTTCGTGATCCTCGACGGCAGCGTGGAGATCGTCGACAGCGATCCCGACGGCAAGGAGGCGATCATCACCCGGCACGGGCGGCACCAGTTCACGGGCGAGCTGGACCTCTTCAACCAGCGCAAGATCCTCGTCAGCGGGCGGACCGGCTCCGACAGCACCCTCATCCGCCTGACCCGCGACCAGTTCCGGCGGATGTCGAGCACCGAGCAGGATATCGGCGAGATCATCATGCGCGCCTTCATCCTGCGGCGGACGGCGTTCATCCTGCATTCCGAGGCGGGCGTCACCCTTGTCGGCCCCGGCAACGACCGCGACGTGATCCGCATCAACCGGTTCCTGACCCGCAACGGCTATCCCCTGACAGTGCTGGAGCCGGGAACGGCGGAGGGCGACCGCATCGTGCGGCAGCAGGCGGGCGCGCTGCCCATCGTCTGCACGCCCGACGGTCAGGCGTTCCACAACCCCGCCACCGCGGACCTGGCCGATCTGCTGGGCCTGACGGAGACGCTGGAGGAGGGGCATGTCTACGACCTCGCCGTGATCGGCGCGGGGCCCGCGGGCCTGTCGGCCTGCGTCTACGGTGCGTCCGAGGCGCTCGACACGATCGTGGTGGAGACCGAAGCACCCGGCGGTCAGGCGGGCACCAGCTCCAAGATCGAGAACTATCTCGGCTTTCCCACCGGCATCTCAGGGCAGGCGCTCGCCGGACGGGCCTGGATCCAGGGCCAGAAGTTCGGCGCCACCTTCGCCATCGCCCGCGGCGCCACCGGCATCGCGCAACACGGCGGCGACTTCGCACTCACGCTGGATGGCGACGCGACCTTGCGCGCCCGCTCGGTGATCCTCGCCTGCGGCGCGACCTACCGCACGCTCGACCTGGAGAATTACGAGAAGTTCGAGGGCCAGGGCATCCACTACGCCGCCACCGCGCTTGAGGCGCAGTTCTGCGCAGGCACCGAGGTGGCGGTGATCGGCGGCGGCAATTCGGCGGGGCAGGCGGCGGTCTTCCTGTCGAACCATGCGAGTCATGTCCACGTCCTCGTCCGCGGCGACGGTTTGGCCGACAGCATGTCGGACTACCTCGTGCGCCGGATCGAGCAATCGCCGCGCATCACCCTGCATCCGCGCACGGAGCTGAGCGCGCTGCACGGGGAGCGGCTGCTGGAGCGGGTGACGTGGATCGACCGGGACAGCGGCGCGGAGGAGATCGTCGACGTGCCCAACGTGTTCGTCATGATCGGCGCGGTGCCGAATACCCGCTGGATGGGCGATTGCGTCACGCTGGACGAACGCGGCTTCATCGTCACCGGCGACGCGGCGGGCGGCGGATCGCGGTTCGAGACCTCGGTGCCGGGTATCTTCGCGGTGGGCGACGTCCGGTCGGGATCGGTCAAGCGCGTCGCGTCCGGCGTCGGCGAGGGATCCGTCTGCATCAGCGATGTCCACGGCTATCTCGCGGCGCGGGAGACGGCATGAACCCGAGGCGGCGGGCGACGGGCATCCGGCATTGCCCGCCGCCCGCGCTGGACGCCGTCGCCCCACGGCCCTAACCGTATCCGCGAACCCGGCGGAGAGGAGCCGCAATGGAAGATCCCCATCGGGATATCAGCGCGGCCATCCGCGCGCGCCGCGCCGGTTTCCCGCCCGGGTACGACTGCCGGATCAACCGCGCCCGCGCCCCGTCCCACGTCCTCACGCTGCCGCGGCCGTTCTAGATGCGCGCGCTCGACGGCATCACGGTCCTGGCCCTCGAACATGCGGTCGCAGCACCCTTCTGCACCCGGCAGCTCGCCGATATGGGCGCCCGGGTCATCAAGGTCGAACGGCCCGGCACCGGCGATTTCGCCCGCGGCTACGACTCCCGCGCCCGGGGCCTGTCGAGCCATTTCGTCTGGACCAATCGCTCCAAGGAAAGCCTCGCCCTCGACCTCAAGCACCCTGAGGCGGCCCCGATCCTCGCCGCGCTGGTGGCGAAATCCGACGTCGTGGTCCAGAACCTCGCGCCCGGCGCCGCCGCCCGGCTCGGCCTCGGCTGGTCCGCGCTCCACGCCGCGCATCCGCGCCTGATCCTCTGCGACATCTCCGGCTACGGTCGCCACAGTTCGCGCAAGGCCTACGACCTTCTGGTGCAGGCGGAGGCGGGGCTGCTGTCCGTCACCGGGACGGAGGAGGCGCCGTCCAAGGCGGGTATCTCCGTCGCCGATATCGCGGGCGGCATGTACGCCCTGACCAACATCCTCGCGGCCCTGATCGAACGCGGACGGACGGGGCAGGGGCGCCATATCGACATCTCCATGCTGGAGGCGACGGCGGAATGGATGGGCTACCCGATGTATTACGCGACCGATGGCGCGTCCCCTCCCGCCCGCGCTGGGGCCGCGCATCCGACGATCTTTCCCTACGGGCCGTTCCGCGCCGCCGATGGCGACGTCATCCTCGGGCTTCAGAACCCGCGCGAATGGCGCGTCTTCTGCGACGCGGTCCTCCGGGATCCCGCGCTCGCCGACGATCCGCGCTTCGCCTCCAACGGGGATCGCGCCGCCAACGCCGCGGATCTGCGCCGCCGGATCGAGGCCGTGTTCGCCGACCTTCCCGCGGCGGAGATCATGGAGCGGCTGGATGCGGCCGGGATCGGCAATGCCCGCCTGAACGACATGGCGGCCCTCTGGGCGCATCCGGCACTCGCCCATCGCTGGACGGAGGTGGAGAGCCCGTCGGGACCCCTTCCGGCCCTGCAACCCCCGGGACAGGACGCGGCCCGAATGGATCCGATCCCGGCGCTGGGCGCGCAGACGCGGGCGATCCTAGACGAACTCGACATCGACTCCTGCCGTGGTCGATCGCCTTGCCGCGGATGGCGCCATCTGACCGGCACTCCCCGCTACGGCATGTTCCAGAGGGCCAGCCCCACGACGAGCAGCATGGATACGGCCATCGCGATATTGATTCCCCGCTGCACCCGCGCGGGCGGATCGAGGCGGCGCAAGGTGACCCCCGCCCAGAGCCAGAGCAGATGGATCGGAACCCAGATCGCGTTCACGATGGCGAGTTTGACCACCGCCTCCGCCACGGGCGCCCCGGCGAGGATCGGAAAGCCGGAAAACAGCACCGTGTTCACCGCATAGGCCTTCGGATTCACCGCCTGCAACGCCAAGCCGTCGCGGATGCCGGGACGCCGCGCCGCCTCGATGAAGGCGACCCGCGATCCCGCCGTGGCGATCCGGAACGCGAGATAGAGGAGGTACGCCGTCGACGCGATCAGCAGGATCGTGCGGATGCGCGGGTCGGCGAGCACCACCGCGGCAACGCCCGAGATCACCGCCACGGCGACGATGTTGGTCCCGATGAACAGACCCAGCACGTATCGGAACCCCGCCCGTCCGCCGAACGCCGCCCCGACCCCCGCCGTCGAGAGCACGCCGGGACCGGGCGTCACGAGCAGGAAGAACACGGCCGCGGCGAATGTCAGCATCGTCAGACCCGCCGTTCCCGCCACCAGATGACGAGGCCCGCCGCCGCGATCACCAGCGCCCCGAGCACCGTCAGCGCGTCGGGCACGGTCCCGAATACGAGATAGCCCGCGATGGCGAGATAGATCAGGAAGGAATAGCTGAACGGCATCAGGACGCTGGCGGGCGCGTAGCCATGTGCCTGCGAGAAGAAGTGATGCCCGGCCCAGGCGAAGACGCCGATGGCGAAGATCAGGATCCAGTCGAGCGTCGTGGTCGGGCTGTCCCAGACCCAGAACGCGATCGGGGCGAGCACCACAGTCCCCACAAGCCCCGCATAAAGCTGCATCGTCCGCGGCGCCGCGACGCCCGCCAGCCTGCGTGTCATGATGGAGAACAGCGCGAGCGCCGTCGCCGCGGTGAGCGACAGGAGTGCGGCCCAGTGGAACTCCGCCGACCAGGGGCGCACCACGATCAGGACCCCGACGAAGCCGAGCACGATGGCCGACCAGCGCCAGATCCCGACCCGCTCCCCCAGAAGGGGCACCGAGAAGGCGCAGACGAGGATCGGCGACGAGAACATGATCGCCGCCACCATCGTGAGGTCCAGATAGCGCAGGGCGACGAAATTGCTGACCGTCGATACGAGCAGCAGGCCCCCGCGCAGCAGCATCGCCGCCGCCTGCGCCCGGGGCGCGGTGAACCCCGAATGGTCCGGTCCCAGCATCGGCCCGGTCGACAGCGCCAGATGCACGCCGAACCGCATGAACGCGAGCTGCAACGCCGGAACCCCCGCCAGCGACAGCCATTTCACGCTCGTATCCGTGAACGAGAACAGCAGGTAGGCCAGCAGCATCAGGGCGATGCCGCGGGTCGGATCGTCCTCGCGCGGACGCGCGAGGCGACTGACCGGTGCGGGGGCGGCCATGCTACTTGGCGAAGCGGTCGGCGTAGAAATCGACCATCTGCGGCACGAGATCGTCGCCGCGCCCGTCCTCCACCGCCGTCCCGAGGGCCTCGGCCGCACAGGCGGACATGATCGTCTGTGCGTGAAGATCATCCGCCATCTGTCTGTAATACCCCACATCCTTCGCCGCGTTGCGGATCGAGAAGGCCAGCACGTTCGCGTCGCCGTCCACCGCATAGGCCTTGATGAACTCCATCATCCCGGATTTGAGCGGCCCGGCAGACATGACGTCGAACAGCGCCTGCCGCTCGACGCCCGCACGGTCCGCCATCGCGAAGGCCTCGGCCATTGCATTGGCGGTGGTCATGGCGAAGAAGTTGTTGATGAGCTTGATCGTGTGCCCGTTCCCGAGATCGCCGAGATGAAAGACGTTCTCGCCCAGATCGTCGAGGACGGCGCGAACCCTGTCGAACGCGGCCTTGTCTCCGGCGCACATGATGTTGAGCTTGCCCTCGCGTCCGTGGCTCGGCGTCCGGCCCAGCGGCGCGTCGAGATAGGCGCCGCCCGCCGCCGCGACCTCCGCGCCCAGCTCCTTGGTGGATCCCGGAAGCGATGTGCCGAAATCGACCACAACCGCCCCGTCGCGCAGCCCGGCGATCACCCCGTCCGCCCCCCGCATCCGCGCCTCGACCTGCGCCGACGTCCCCATGCAGAGCATCACGATATCCGCGCTCTCCGCCACTTCGCGGGCATTCCCCGCCTCGGTCGCACCCCGCGCCGTCGCCGCTTCCACCCCGGTCCGGTCGCGGTTGCCCAGCACCGTCAGGTCGTGCCCCTTGTCCAGCAACCGCTGCACCATCGCCGACCCCATGAGGCCGAGGCCGATGAATCCGATATTCGCCATGTTCTATCCTTTCGCTGTCTCGAACGAACGGGCCCGCAGCCCCTTCTGTATCTCGTAGATCGTCTTGCCGATGGGCGGCGCGGGGAGCGGCACGCGCACCGGGACATCCGCCAGCCGGGGCTGCCGCGACCGGCCGCAGAGCATCCGCGCATCGTAATCCGCGAGGTCCGCGAACTTCGTCATCGACCCCATCACCGGCCAGGCATCCGCCGCCATCATCTCGTAGAACAGGATCCGCCGCGCCCTCTCCGACGTGTTCAGCGCCGAACCATGGACGATCCGCCCGTGATGGATGCTGACGGAGCCCGCGGGTCCGGTCAGCGGCACCGCATCGGCCATGTCGTATCCGTCCCGGGCCAGGTCCATCGCGCCGACGAAATATCCCTCCGCATGGTGGTCGCGGATCGGTCCGCGATGGGAGCCGGGGAACACCATCAGCGGCCCGTTCTCCATCCCCATATCGTCGAGGATCACCCCCACCGCCAGCACGTCGTCATTGGTATGCGGATAGAAGGCGAAGTCCTGATGCCATTCCACCGCGGCGCCGTAGCCCGCGGATTTCATGTTCAGTTTCGTCGTATGCAGCCGCAGGTCCGGCCCGATCAGGTCGCGTACGGGAGCGAGGATCGTGTCGGACGTCATCAGGTCGCGGATCACCTCGGAATGGGTATGCGGCAGCTTGATGCGCCGTATCCGCGGCGCGTCGGGCCGGTGGCTGTCCTCCAGGTCCAGCTCTTCCGTCCCGTCGGTCAGGCCCCGCGCCTTCTCCTCGTAGCGTGCTACCTCCGCGTGCAGCGCGGCAAGCTGCTCCGCCGAAAGACGCCGCTCCAGCACGAGGTAGCCGTCCGTCTCGTAGGTCGCTTTCTGTGCGTCGGTGAGAACTTCCATATTCATCCCTCCGGTTTCAATGCGTCGAGTTCGGGCAGGGTCGTCGCGGGATCGGGCACGCGACCCGTATAGACCGCGAAGGACGCCATCGCCATGAAGCGGAACAGGTCGAACCCCGTCATCACCGCCAGTCCGGCCGCCCGCGCGGCAATGAGGAACGGCGTCTCCGTCGGCGTGTAGACCGCATCGAAGGCCCAGCCCTGTCCGCCGATCCCCGCCGCATCGAACGCGCTGCCGCCATGGGGGGCCATTCCCATCGGCGTGCAGTTCACGAGGCCGTCGGCCCGCCCGATCGCCGCCGCCGCCCCGTCCATCGGAACGGCCCGCGCACCGGTCCGGTCCGCCAGCCGTCGCGCGGCCTCCGGGTCGCGATCCCAGATCGTCACGCTTTCGGCCCCGAGATCCAGCAGCGCCGGGACAACCGCCCGCGCGACCCCGCCCGCACCGGCCACGGCAACCGCACCGGGCGCGCGGTCGAGGACGTGCCGCCAGGCCGAAACGAACCCCGAATGGTCCGTATTGTGCCCCGCCACCGGCGAGAAGGTCAGCGTGTTCGCGGCACCCAGACCAGCCACCTCCGGGCGCATCGCGTCCCCCGCCCAGGCGGCGGCATGGGTCTTCCACGGATGAGTCACCGTCACCCCGGTCCATCCCAACAGGCGCAATTCGTCCACCGTCGCGTCGAAGTCGAACTCCGGGTCGTCCGCCGTGTCTATGGGCGTGAAATCCAGCTCCAGCCCGTGATCCTCCGCCATGATCGCCAGCGCCCGCGACAGCCGCGACGCCCCGATATTCTCCCCGATGAGACCGCAGCGGATCGTCTGTTGCGCCAGCCTCACGAGACGCCCGCCGTCGCCTCGATCCGCAGGATCACCTCCAGAGTCGCCCGGGCGGAGGCCGCATCCACGACCGGCTCCGCCCGGCCCGCGATCACGTCGGCGAAATGCTCAAGCTGCCGGAGCAGGGGCACGGCCTCCTCCACTTCGGTCTCCGACGCCTCTGGCCGCTCGTTCCAATGGGCCGCGCCCGACCAGACCCGCAGGCTCGGGAACTCGATCCCGCCCGCGGTGCAGGCGATGCGCAGGCTGTCCTGCGCCGTGTGGGGAATATGCGGACTCTCCCCGGTCCCCGCCTCGAACCCCCAGGGCGTCGGCGTCGTGTCCGCATAGGTCAGCGTCGCCACCACCCCGCTGTCGAAGCGCAGAACCGCGCCACCGCTTTCGGGCCGCCCCGCTCCGCGGATCGCGTTCGAGGCGAGGCCCACAACCTCCGTCACCTCCCCGAAGAGCCAGCGCAGCGTGTCGACATCGTGGATCAGGTTCTGCTTGATCGGCGCCCCGTCGATCCCCGCCCGCCAGCCGACATCGAAATAGTCGTCCGGCTTGCGCATCAGCCACAGCAGCGATGCCGCCACCGGCTGTCCCAGCCGCCCCGAGAGGAGTATCTCGCGCAGCTTCATGACCCGCGGATGGTGCCGCCGATGGTGCCCGACCAGTATCGCAACCCCCGCCGACCGGGCCGCGTCGATCATCGCGTCCGCGGCCTCCAGACTGTCCGCCACCGGCTTCTCCACCAGCACATGCCACCCCCGCGCCACCGCCTCCAGGGTCAGCGGCGCATGGGACGCCGTGGGCGTCGCCAGCACGATCCCGTCCGCCGCCACGTCCACGTCCGCGATCGACGCGAAACCGGGGGCGGACGCATGAACCCGCCGCGCAGGATCGGGATCCACGATCCCGGCCAGCACGAGATCCGGATGCGCCTCGATATGCGCCAGATGCCGCGCCCCGATCAGCCCCGTCCCGGCGAGGAGGAGGCGGGTCATGGGGCGCCTCCTCCGGAGAGATCGTCTCTCTTCGCTCTTTCTCGTCGGTGGCTCATTGAAAGCGAGGTATCATTCATACGCGAACAGGCCAGAGCACCAGTCGATGGCCGGTTCTCCAGGCGCCCAATTCTGAACAATTCCTCTATTGTGGAGTAGTTCCTGCAACGTACGACCGCGTTCGGGACCCTGACGGAAAACCACCGCGAGCACGCGACCCGAGAAGGCATCCGCCGCGACCTGTTCCAACCGTACGAGAGTCCCTTCAGGCAAAAGATCCTCGAGGTCCGCAAGGGCTTCCTGCGCCCCGGGCTTTTCCTGCGGACAGTCGGGGCGGACCAATTCCGGTGCGTCCAAACCCCTCATTCTCACGCTCAGCGTCGATGAGATAGTGGGCCATATCTTCACGTTTGCCTCGAAGTTGTCACCGTCGATCACCCGTATGACGGTCCCGAAGTAAGGACCTGCAAACCGATCCGACACGGCAGTTTCGGGGAAGGCAGCGCAGGCGAACGCAAGTCCAAAGAACGCTTTCCAAGTTGCCCCGGTCGCGAACCTCACATCACCGCCCCGATCTGCCACGGCACGAACTCGTAGTCCCCAAGCCCCTGCGCTTCCGACTTCGACATCTCGCCGGAGGCCACGGCGAGGAACCGCGCGTAGATCTCGTGCCCCTTTTCCTCGACCGTCGCAGCACCCGTCAGGATGTCGCCCGCGTCGATGTCCATATCCTCGGTCATGCGCGCGTAGAGGTCGGAATTGGTCGCCACCTTGATCGTCGGCGCGGGCTTGGAGCCGAAAGCCGAGCCGCGCCCGGTCGTGAAGCAGACGAGGTTGCACCCGCCCGCGATCTGCCCGGTCACGCTGGCCGGATCGTAGCCGGGTGAATCCATGAACGTGAAGCCGCGCGCCCGCACCGGCTCCGCATATTTGTAGACGCCGGTCAGGGGCGTCGTCCCGCCCTTGGCCGCGGCCCCGAGCGACTTCTCCAGGATGGTGGTCAGCCCGCCCGCCTTGTTGCCGGGCGACGGGTTGTTGTCCATCGAGCCGCGGTTGCGCTTGGTGTAATCCTCCCACCATTCGATCAGGCCGACAAGCTTGCCCCCCACCTCCCGGTCCGCCGCCCGCCGGGTCAGCAGATGCTCCGCCCCGTAAATCTCCGGCGTCTCGGCCAGCACGCCGGTCCCCCCCTGCGCCACCAGAAGGTCGCAGGCATAGCCCAGCGCGGGGTTCGCCGTGATCCCCGACCAGGCATCCGACCCGCCGCATTGCAGCGCCACCATCAGGTCGCTCGCGGGGCAGGGCTCCCGCCGCGCGCGATCCGCGATGGGCAGCATGGCGCGCACCTTCTCCACCCCCAGCTCGATGGTCCGGCGCAGCCCCGCGACGTTCTGGATGTTCATCGTCTGGAAGGTCGGCCCCTGCTTCAGCCCATACGCCTCCAGCAGCCAGTCGATCTGGTTCATCTCGCAGCCGAGCCCGACCATCAGGACGCCCGCATGATTGGGGTGCTTGGCATAGCCCCACATCACCCGCTGCAACGCCTCGAACCCGTCGCCGTCGCCCGCCATCCCGCAACCGGTGCCGTGGACGAAGGCCACCACCCCGTCCACGTTGGGATAATCCGCCAGCTCTTCCGGCCCGAACGCATCCGCGATCCGCCGGGCGGCGGTGGCGGAACAGTTCACGGACGTCACCACGGCGATGTAGTTCCGCGTCCCCACCGACCCGTTCCCGCGCCGGTAGCCCATGAACGTGTCGCCGGTGGCGGGCGCGACCGGGCGCAGATCGGTGCCGAAATCGTACTCGTGGTCGGTCGCCGCGAAGGCGCAGTTCTGGACGTGGACATGCGCCCCCGGCGCGATGTCCCGCGAGGCGTAGCCGATCACCTGGCCGTATTTGCGGATCGCGGCCCCCGTCGCGATGGCGTCGGTGGCGACCTTGTGACCCGACGGGATCAGCGCGGTCGTCGCGACCTCCTCAACCGGCGTCCCCACCTCCAGCGCGCGGGTGGCGGTGACGACATTGTCGGTCGGATGAAGGCGGATGATCTGTTGCATGGCGTTCGCTTCCGAATGGTCTCAGGTCCCCGCCCGGACCGTATCAGGCACAATGCGGGCTGGTGGAGGTCCAGCGGTGGATCGGGATATGCGGCCGCCGCGACAGGTCCGCCCGCGCCGCCTCCCACATCCCACGCCAGACGCGCCAGTCCCGAAGTTCCCGCCCGCGCCCGGCGGAGCGGGCGACGAAGGCCGGGAAATGCGCGCGCCCCGTCGGCTGCCCACTCCGTTGATAGCGCAGGTCGAAGGACCAGCGGAACCCGTCGGTCCGGTTGTCGAGCGACGCATGGGGCACCATCGGATGCAGGAGCACGATGCCCCCCGCCCGCACCGGCACCGCCTCCGCCCGGCCCGCGTCGAGGAACGCGTCCGGGATCGCCGTCTGGCGCAGCGGACAATGGGGCAGCATCGCTTGGGCGCCGTCGAAGGGCTGCACCACGAGGCATCCGTTCTCCTCCGTCGCGTCGCTCATCGCGATCCAGACGGTCACCATGTCGGTCGCATCCGCCTCCGCATGGGCGACGCCGCGATCCTGATGCCAGCTCGTGACGGTCACATGCGCGCGGTCCTCCCCGGCGGCCACCTCCGCGGCGGGCGGCTTGATGCGCAGATGCTGGATCGGCGTCGACGTGATCTCAGGTCCGAGCAGGGCCTCGGCGATGTCCAGCACGGCGGGCGCGGTCAGCATGTCGAACACCGCCGGACCCGCGTGGAACGGCGTGTCCGCGGCGATCTCCCCTCCGGGCAGCGAGATGTCGAAGGGCTGGAACCAGTCGTGACCGGCAAGATGCGCGTCCCGCAGGGTCGGCCAGAAGCCCCGCCATTCGATCCCCCACCCGTTGGCGAGGTCGCGCAGCAGGTCGGAATATTCCGCCCGGACGGGATTCAGGACCTCCGCGCCCACCGCATCCTCCAGCGCGAGAAAGCCGCGCCGGTGGAAGGTTGCGACCTGTTCCGCGTCCAGCATCGCCCTAGTCCAGCAGCACTTCGATGATCGGCGGGTAGATCAGCAGCACCGACAGCGCGACGAGCTGGATGCAGATGAACGGCAGGAACCCCTTGAAGATATCGGTCAGGGAGATGTGCGGCGGCGCCACGGACTTGAGGTAGAACGCCGCCGGGCCGAAGGGCGGCGACAGGAAACTCACCTGCATGTTCATGCAGAAGAGGACCCCGAACCAGACCGCGAGGTTCTTGGGATCGAGCGTGCCCAGCAGGCCGATCTCCTCGATCGGCAGGCGCTGCACGATGGGCAGGAAGACCGGAATGATCAGCAGGACGATCCCGACCCAGTCCATGAACGCGCCCATGAACAGCAGGATCACCATCATCACCAGCAGGATCCCCATCGACGGCAGGTCCGCCGCGATGATGAGGTTCGCCACGAAGGTCGGGCCGCCCGCGATGGTGTAGGCGCCCGCCAGCGTGGCCGCACCGATGGTCACCCAGATGATCGTGCCGGTCGATTTCAGCGTCCGCATGAGGCTGTCCCAGACCAGCTCCACGCTCGCCTCGCCCCGGAAGACGGAGATGACGAACACGGCGACGACGCCCATGCCCGCCGCTTCCGTGATGCCGGAGATGCCGCCGTAGATGGAGCCCATGACCACGCCGATGACCACGATGGGCGCGACGAGGCCCTTGCCCATGTCCCAGCCCAGCTTGGCGCGATGCGGCTTGAACACGAAGAAGATGAGCGCCAGCGCGACCGCCACCACGATCCCGAAGAACGGAACGTAATCGGACGTGCCGTAGGCGATGGGATCGACATTCTCGATCAGGGCGTTCTGGCCCGTGACCGTGAAGAACAGGGCGCGCAGGAACAATGCCGTGCCGAACCCCGCCACGAGGATCGCGAAGAACGCGCCGAACAGCATCGACTTCTCCCGTGTGGGCGGGTCGTCGGGCGAGGGCGGGGGCAGGGGGGCGAGCGACGGGTTGAGCTGCGTGCGCACCACGATGTAGAAGATGATGAGCGAGGCCAGCATGAAGCCCGGCACGAAGGCCGCGGTGAACAGCGCCTTGATCGACGTCTCGGTGATCAGGCCGAAGATGATCAGGACGATCGACGGCGGGATCATCGTTCCCAGGCACCCCGAGGCGCAGATCGTGCCGATGGCGAGGTTCTGGTCGTAGCCGAGCCGCAGCATCTGCGGCAGGGCGATCAGCCCGAGCAGGACGACCTCGCCGCCGATGATCCCCGACATCGCCGCCATGATGACCGCCATGATCGACGTGACGATGGCGATGCCGCCCCGCGTCCGGCTCAGCCAGATGGAGAGGGAGGAATACATGTCCTTGGCGATGCCCGACCGTTCCAGCAGGGCCGCCATGAAGATGAAGAGCGGGATCGAGATCAGGACGTAATCCGTCAACAGGCCGTATATCTTCTGGCTCAGGATGTTGAGCGGGCCGGTCCCGAAACGACCCGTCAGCATGCCTTCCCCGAACTCCCACGGCGCGGTCAGGAGGTTCGGCTCGAACTTCATCACCAGCACCAGCACCGCGAGGATGGCCGAGGCCATGCCCAGCGGCATCCCGATCGCCAGCAGGAGCATCAGCCCGACCAGCAGGACCAGTGAGATCGTTCCGACGTCCATCGTTGTCTCCCCAAGCGCCCCGTTCGGGGTCCGTTATTCCGAGCCGACCTGGCGGCGGAGCCGTTCCAGGTCTTCCTTGTCGATGTCGTCGGCCGCGGTATGGATCACCGGCACGGCGTTCCAGTCGCGGATCAGGTTGGCCACGGCCTGCACGGCGACGAGAACCACCACCAGCAGGATCATCGGCTTGAGCGTCGCGGGGATCGGCGGATCGAAGGCCGTCCCGAACGTCTCCCAGCGCAGGAACTTGTCCCGCGCCTCGCCCCAGGCGCCGTAGAAGAGGAAGAACGCGAAGGCCACGATCAGCAGCGCCGAGATCGTGTCGCAGACCCGCTGCAACCAGCGCGGGAACAGGTCGTAGAGCAGGAAGATGCGGATATGGCTGCGCTGCTGCATGGCATAGACGCCCGCCAGCACGAAGATGAACCCCGCCAGCCAGAGCGACAGCTCGTTGGCCCAGAGCGTCGGTTTCTCGAAGACGTAGCGGAGGATCACCTCGTAGACCATCACGCTGACCAGTATGACGATCAGCAGCATCGTCACCCGCCCGATGAACACCGATATCCGGTCGAACAGGCCCCAATCCTCCCATTCCGACGGCGCCCTGCGCACGGTGCGGATGCCGAGGACGAAGAACACGACGACACCCGCCACCGCGAGCCAGTCGAAGACGTTGACGGTATCGTAGCGCCGGGCCAGCGCATCGACCGCCGGTCCGGCTTCCCGGAAGAACATCAGAAAGGCGGGCATGTTCCAGGTCAGCCAGGCGAAGCAGCCGGTGAAGAGCAGGGGCATGATGATCTCGACCGGGCGCGGCTTGTAGACGAACGGTCCGGCATCGCCGACGGTCTCGACCGGCGTGGGCGAAGGCGTGTCTGCCATCTCGGAACTCCGTGGTCGGGGGAAGGCGCGTTCGTCTCGCGGGTCGGTGCGTCGGGCGGCCCCGTGGATCGGGGCCGCACCGGTTGGTTCGTGTCAGACGGTCCCGATCACTCGGAAACGAGGCCGAGCTGCGTGAGGTATTCCAGATGCGACTGCACCAGCGCCTCCGCCTCCGGGGTCGTGGCGAATTCCGGCCAGGTGGCCTGCGCCGCATCGCGGAAGGTCTGCAGGTCCTCGTCCGACCAGGCCGACAGCGTCACGCCCTGATCGCGCAGGGTGGCCGCCGCCTCGGCGTTCTTCTTCTCGAAGGTCAGCGCCGTGCGCAGCGCGAGGCTCTCCATCGCGGTCGACATGATCGCGCGGTGATGCTCGGGCATCCCGTCCCACACCGCCTTGTTGCAGGCGAGGTGGTCCGACGGCATCGAGTGGAAGCCGGGGAAGTTGGTGAACTTGCCGATGTCGTAAAGCCCGAGGCCGACATTGTTCGCCAGGCCCGACGCATCCGCGCCGTCGATGATCCCGGTCTCCAGCGCCGTGAAGATCTCGGTGAAGTCCATCACGATGGGCGTCGCACCCAGCTTCTCGAAGATCTTGGTCTCCATTCCCGGGGGCGAGCGGAACTTCCACCCTTCGAGGTCCGAAATCCCCGCGATCGGCTTGGTCGAGGCGAGGCTCTCCTGCCCATAGACCCACCAGCCGATGAGCTGCATGTCATAGGCGTTGTAGAGCGCCTGCGCATCCTCGAGGCCCCCGCCGTAATACAGCCACGAAAGCTGCTGATACGGGGTGTCGTAGCCGCCCATGATGTCGCCGACGAACTGGAAGGCCGGATTCTTGCCGGTCTGGTAGCCGCCGCCCGTCATGTCGCAGTCGAGGATGCCGGTCGCGGCCGCGTCGAAGGTCTCGACCGACTTGACGACCGACGAGCTGAAGAACGGCTCGATCACGATCTCGCCGTTCGACATGGTCTGGACCTTGTCGAAGAATTCCTGTGCCAGACGACCGGATTCGGTCTCGGGCGCGTAATGCGTCTGGATGCGCAGCGTCGTCGTCTGCGCCATGGCGATGGTGCCGGTCAGCGCGGTGGTCGCGGCGACGGCAGCCGCCAGCGTGAGCGTCTTCATGGTAATCCTCCCGTTCATGTCACTTGCCCGCCCCCCGGACCCCTTCCCGGGCCTCCCTTGGAGGGGTGCGCGCAGAAAGCCTAACGGGGTTTCGCCCATGCGCAAACGAAAAATGAAAATTCGTGGACAAATGACAATCCAAAGGAATATCAAAATTCGGGGGAGGATTCGGACATGTCCGGGAATCGTGTCGATGGCCTTGGGGAAGGCGATGCCGTCCTCAGCGCGCGAACCGGATCCGCCGGCCGGACCGGAACCCTCGATATCTATGCCGACCTCCAGCGCCGCCTGATGACGGCGGGCTTCTCGCCCGGCGCTAAGCTGATGCCCTCGGCGCTCCAGCACGAATACGGATGCTCCGCCAACACCGTGCGCGACGTCCTGCTCCAGCTTTCCAAGGTCGGGCTGGTGGAGTTCGAGATCCAGCGCGGCTTCCGCGCCCGCCGGGTCAGCGCCGCGCGCCACGCCGATGTCGCCCGGTTCCGCATTCTTCTGGAGCAGGAGGGGGCGGTCGCCTCGATGCGGCGCGGCGATCTGCCGTGGGAGGTCCGCCTGACCGCCGCCCACCATTCGCTCCGCCACATCGAGCGGCAGATCGCGCGTTCCCCGTCCTCCGCGCCCTTCATCGTCCTCTGGTCCGACGCGGAGCTCGCGTTCCACGAGACGCTGATCTCCGAATGCGGGATGCCCCTGCTGCAGGAGACCTATGCCAGCGTCTACATGCAGTTCCGCCAGCAACTCGTGGGTCTCACGCCGCATTTCGCGCCCGAATACTTCCACCCCATCATCGCGGAGCATCAGGCGATCCTCGACACCGCGCTCGCCGGGGACGAGGCGGGCCTGCGCCAGGCGATCCTGGACCACCAGACGCGGCACCTCGGATGATCCGGTCAGTCCAGCCCGTTGCGCGCCCGAAGTTCGAGGTAGAGCGCCGAATGGTCCAGCTCCCCGCCATCCATCTCGTCGCGCAGGCGCTTGAACCGCTCGTTCACGGCCCGCACCGACGGCAGGTCAAGCGACAGCGACTCCGCTTCGGCCAGCGCGTTGTCGAGGTCCTTGATCTGGAACTTGGTCAGGCCGCCGGGTACGAAATCGCCCTTGGTCATCCGCGCGCCGTGCTGTTGCAGGATGACGCTGTCGGCGAAGCCGCCGCTCAGCGCCGCGCGCACCGCCGCCGGATCCGCACCACCCCGCTCCAGCAGGAGCATCGCCTCCGCGACGGCCCCGATGGTGCAGGCCACGATCGCCTGATTGGCCAGCTTCGAGAGCTGTCCCGCCCCCACCGGGCCGACATTGACCGGACGTCCCATGGCGGCCAGGACCGGCTCCACCGTGGCGAAAGTATCGGCATCACCGCCCGCCATGATCGCCAGCGTCGCGGCCTCCGCCCCCTTGGTCCCGCCGGAAACGGGCGCATCGACATATCCGATCCCGTCCTCGGCGAAGCGGGCCGCGTGGGCCCGCGACTCTTCCGGCTTGATCGAACCCATCTCGACCCAGATCGCACCCTCGGCGAAGGATCCGCGCGCAGCCTCCTGCACCGCGGCGCTGGCGGATCCGTCCGACAGCATGGAGATCACGATGGCCGATCCCGCCACCGCCTCCGCCGGGCTGTCCGCGGCCTTGGCACCCGCGATCTCCCGCGCCTTGCCGGGCGACCGGTTCCAGACCGTCAGGTCGTGGCCCGCCGCGATCAGGTTGCGGGCCATCGGCGCGCCCATGAGGCCGGTGCCGAGGAGAGTGAGTTTCGTCATGCGCTGCGTCCCCTGTTTGCGCTCACAGTAGAAACCCAATAGCCCCAATGACAACCGAGGAGTTCTCATGACCGCCACCGCACCGGGTCGCCTTTCGGGCAAGCGCGCCCTCATCACCGCTGCCGGACAGGGGATCGGCCGTGCCACCGCCGAGATGTTCCTCGCCGAAGGGGCGCAGGTTTTCGCCTCCGACGTGAATACGGACCTGCTGGACGGGCTCGACTGCGAAACGCTGATGATCGACGCCCGCAACGATTCCAGCGTTCAGGCCGGGGTGGAGCGCGCCTGTCCGGACGTCCTCTTCAATTGCGCGGGCTTCGTGCATCACGGCAATGTGCAGGACGCCACGGATGCGGAATGGGAGTTCGGCTTCGATCTCAACGTGCGGTCCATGTTCCGCACCATCCGCGCCGCTCTCCCGATCATGCTGGAGGCGGGCGGCGGCTCGATCATCAACATGTCGTCGGCCTGCTCGTCGGTAATCGGCGCGCCCAACCGCTTCATCTACGGCGCCACCAAGGCCGCGGTGATCGGCCTGACGAAATCGGTCGCGGTCGACTACGTGTCGAAGGGCATCCGCTGCAACGCGATCTGTCCGGGCACCGTGGAATCGCCGTCCTGGCACGACCGCGTCAAGGCGCTGGGCGAACAGCTCGGCAGCGAGGCGGAGGCGATGAAGCAGTTCGTCTCGCGCCAGCCCATGGGCCGCGTCGCCACCGCGACGGAGATCGCGGCGCTGGTCACCTACCTCGCCTCCGACGAGAGTGCGTTCACCACCGGCCATCCCCACATCATCGACGGCGGATGGTCGGGACAGTGAGTTACCCCGATTTGTGAAACAGGCTCCGGAAACTTACCCCAATTCGTACAAAAGGCCCGATCCGGCATGACAGACCTCCGCTCCCGCAAGTGGTTCGACAATCCCGACAACCGCGAGATGACCGCGCTCTACCTCGAGCGCTACCTCAATTACGGCATCACCCGGGAGGAGCTTCAGGGCAACAAGCCGATCATCGCCATCGCCCAGACCGGTTCCGATCTAAGCCCCTGTAATCGCCACCATCTCGAGCTTGAGAAGCGCGTCCGGGACGGCATCATCGCCGCCGGTGGCGTCCCGATGCAGGTTCCGGTCCATCCGATCCAGGAGACGGGCAAGCGCCCCACCGCAAGCCTGGACCGCAACCTCGCCTACCTGTCACTGACCGAGACGCTCTACGGCTATCCCCTTGACGGCGTTGTGTTAATGATCGGCTGCGACAAGACCACGCCCGCCCTCCTGATGGCCGCGGCGACCGTGAACATCCCCGCCATCGCCCTCTCCGTCGGCCCCATGCTGAACGGCTGGTTCAAGGGCGAGCGCACCGGCTCCGGCACCATCGTGTGGAAAGCGCGCGAAATGCACGCCGCAGGGGAAATCGACGATGACGGGTTCATGGATATCGTCGCCAGCAGCACGCCGTCGGTCGGCTATTGCAACACGATGGGCACCGCCACCACGATGAACTCGCTGGCCGAGGCACTGGGGATGCAACTGCCCGGAAGTGCCGCGATTCCAGCACCTTACCGCCAGCGCGGACAGATCAGCTATCACACCGGACAGCGGATCGTGGAGATGGTGCACGCGGATCTGAAGCCCTCCGACATCCTGACCCGCGCGGCCTTCGAGAACGCGATCGTGGTGAACTCCGCCATCGGCGGCTCCACCAACGCGCCCATCCATCTCAACGCCATCGCCCGCCACATGGGCGTGCCGCTCGACAACGACGACTGGCAGAAGATCGGCCTCGACGTGCCGCTCCTGACCAACCTGCAACCGGCGGGCGAATATCTCGGCGAGGACTACTACCACGCCGGCGGCGTCCCCGCCGTCACGGGACAGCTTCTGGCGGCGGGATTGCTCCCGAATCCGGACGCGATGACGGTGAACGGTCGCACCATGGGCGAGAATTGCGAGGGGCTCGAAAGCCAGCTTCCCGACGTCATCAAACCCATCTCCGCCCCGATGCTGGAAGCCGCCGGGTTCTTGAACCTGAAGGGAAATCTCTTCGAAAGCGCGATCATGAAGACCTCCGTGATCTCGCCCGAGTTCCGCGAACGCTATCTGTCGAACCCCGACGATCCCGATGCGTTCGAGGGGCGGGCGGTCGTGTTCGACGGCCCCGAGGATTACCATGCCCGCATCGACGACGCGGCTGAGGGGATCGACGAGAACTGCATCCTCATCATGCGCGGGGTCGGGCCCATCGGCTATCCCGGCGCGGCCGAGGTGGTGAACATGCGCCCGCCCTCCTACCTGCTGAAGAAGGGGGTCCACGCCTTGCCCTGCATCGGCGACGGACGGCAATCGGGCACCTCCGGTTCCCCCTCCATCCTCAACGCCTCGCCCGAGGCGGCGGCGGGCGGGGGCCTGGCGCTGGTACGGACGGGCGACCGCCTGCGCATCGACCTCGCGCGCGGCAGCGCCGACATGCTGGTGGAGGAGGCGGAACTGGCGGAGCGGTCCCGCGCTCTCCCGCCCCATCCCTTCACCCCCGAAAGCCAGACCCCGTGGCAGGAGATCTTCCGCGACCGGGTCGAACCTCTGTCCCACGGAATGACGCTGCGCGGGGCGGATGCCTATCGGGGCATCGCGCAGAAAGGCCTGCCCCGTGACAATCACTGAACCCAACTCACATCGGGGCGGGAATACGGTCGACGGATCGCGGTCGCCGTGAACGGAAGGATCGGGCCATCATCGCGGTCAACCTGCGCGCCTCCACGTCGCGGCCCATCGAATATGTGAACGCCTGACGAAACAGGTACGGAAAACAGGAGAACCGAGACATGAAACTAGTCCGCTTCGGCGAGCCGGGGTCCGAAAAGCCCGGCATGATCGACCATAACGGCGATCTGCGCGACCTCTCGGACGAGATCGCAGACATCGCGCAGGAAGCGCTCACCCCGATGTCGCTCGACATCCTGTCGAAGCTCGACCCGATGCAGCTACCGAAGATCGACGGCCCGGTCCGCTACGGCCCCTGTGTTGCCGGGACGGGCAAGTTCCTCTGCATCGGTCTCAATTATTCCGACCACGCCGCCGAGACCGGCGCGGCCATCCCGGACCATCCGATCCTGTTCCACAAGGCGACCTCCGCCATCGTCGGCGCCAATGACGACGTGGTCATGCCCCGCGGATCCCAGCGGACCGACTGGGAGGTGGAACTGGGCGTGGTGATCGGCACGGCGGCCAAGTACGTCTCGGAGGCGGACGCGCTGGACCATGTCGCGGGCTATTGCATCGTCAACGACGTGTCCGAGCGGGAATTCCAGACAAAGCTCAGCGGTCAGTGGACCAAGGGCAAGTCCTGCGACACGTTCGGCCCCATCGGCCCCTGGCTGGTGACCCGGGACGAGATCGCGGACGTGCAGGATCTCGCCATGTCCTGCTCGGTGAACGGCAAGCAGATGCAGACCGGGAACACCTCCACCATGATCTTCACGGTGGCCCAGTGCATCGCCCATCTCAGCGAGCTGATGACGCTGCATCCCGGCGACATCATTACCACCGGCACGCCCCCGGGCGTCGGCATGGGCATGAAGCCGGAGGTCTATCTCAGGGCCGGGGACGTCATGGAGCTGGAGATCGCGGGCCTCGGCCGCCAGCGGCAGGAGGTGCGGGCCGATGGCTAAGGTCAAGCTGCTCCAGGTCGGGGGGATCACCGACCGGATGCGCGACGCGCTCGCCCCCCATTTCGACATCGACATCCTGTTCGATCAGGACGACCGCGCGGGGTTCCTCCGCGACAACGGAGGCGATTACGCCGCGGTTCTCACCAACGGCCATTGGGGCGTGCCCGAGGACGTCGAGGGGGCGACGCCGAACCTCAAGGTCGTCTCCAGCTACGGGGTCGGCTACGACGCCATCGACGCGGATGCCTTTGCGGATCGCGGCATCAAGGTCGCGCATACGCCGGACGTCCTGAACGACGAGGTGGCCAATACCTTCGTCATGCTCTGGCTCGCGGTCAGCCGCGAATTGCTGCCCTCGGACGCCCATGCCCGCTCCGGCAAATGGGAGGCGGAGGGGAACTATCGCCTCACTCGCTCCGTGATGAACCGGCGCGTCGGCATCCTCGGCCTGGGCCGGATCGGTCAGACCATCGCCGATCGCTGCGCCGCCTTCGGGGCCGATATCCACTACCATTCGCGCTCCAAGAAGGACGTGCCCTACACCTACCACGACAGTGCCGCATCGCTGGCCGAGGCGGTGGAGGTTCTGGTCGCGATCACGCCCGGCGGGCCGGAGACGCGGCATCTCGTGAATGCCGACGTCCTGCGGGCGCTCGGGTCCGACGGTCTGTTCTTCAACGTGGCCCGCGGGTCGGTCGTGGACGAGGATGCGCTGGTCCAGGCGCTTGCGGACGGGACCATAGCGGGCGCGGGACTCGACGTGTTCGACGAAGAACCGAAGATCCCCGACGCCCTGAAGGCAATGGACAACGTCGTCCTCACCCCGCACGTCGCCTCCGCCACCCACGAGACCCGGCAGGCCATGGGTGATCTGGTGGTGGAGAATCTCACCCGCTGGCTGGAGGACGGGAATGTCGTGACGCCCGTGCCCGAATGCCGGCACCTCTAGGCGCGGTCGCATGACGGCGCCCGCGATCACCCATCTGGAGGCGCGTCTCTTCGACGTGCCTCTGGACGAGGTTCTGGTGGACGCCAAGCACGGCGAACACACCCATTTTCAACTCGTCACCTGCACCATCCGGACCGAGGACGGGCTGGAGGGCACGGGCTATTCCTACACCGGCGGCAAGGGCGGGACCGCGATCCTGGCCATGATCCGCGACGATCTGGCACCCATGCTGACGGGCCGGGCGGCGGAGCCCGAAGCGCTGCACGACGCGATGCAGTGGCATGTGCATTATGTCGGGCGCGGCGGCGTGGCGTCCTTCGCGATCTCCGCGGTGGATATCGCGCTCTGGGATCTGCGCGGTCGGCGGGAGGGACGCCCGCTGGTCGAGATGGCGGGCGGAGCGGCCGACCGCTGCGACGCCTATTGCGGTGGCATCGACCTCGGCTTCGATTTGCCGAAGCTGCTCGGCTCGGTCGAGGGATATCTCGAACGCGGGTTCGACGGCGTGAAGATCAAGGTCGGACGCGAGGATGACCAGATGCGCGCCCGCGCCGTCCGCGAGCTGATCGGCCCCGAACGCGCCTTCATGGTGGACGCCAACTACTCCCTGACCGAGGCGGAGGCGATCGAGGCCGCGCGCGGTTTCATGGATCAGGGTATCCTGTGGTTCGAGGAACCGATCATCCCCGACGATTATGCCGGTTACGCCCGCATCCACGACGCGACCGGCTGTCCGCTGGCCATGGGCGAGAACCTTCACACGATCCACGAATTCGCCATGGCCGCGGATCAGTCGAAGCTGTCCTACCTGCAACCCGATGCCGGCAATTGCGGCGGCATCACCGGCTGGCTCCGGGTCGCGGATCTCACCCGTCGGATGGGCGTCCCAATCTGCAGCCACGGGATGCAGGAGCTGCACGTCTCCCTCGTCTCGGCGCAGTCGAATCCCGGCCTGATCGAGGTGCACAGCTTTCCCATCGACCGCTACACCACGCGTCCGCTGGTGGTGGAGGGCGGACGCGCCGTGGCGCCGGACATACCCGGCACCGGAGTGGTCTTCGACTGGGACCGGCTCGCGGCGTTCGAAACCGCCCGGCTGAGCTGAGGCGGCCGGGGCCCCGACTCCGATCCCCGAACCGCCGCCGGCCCCCCTCTTTGCTCCCGAAATATTCCGGGGGTCCGGGGGCCGGCCCCCGGCGCGGCGTCGGCTTCAGAGCACCCGTCCGGGCATCTTTCGCACCCGCGCGACCAGCGTCGCGACCCTCTCCGTCACCTCCGCCCGCACCGGCCCGGTCTTCGGCACATCTGCCAGCGTCGTGAACCATTGCTCCGGCGGATTGCGTCCGCGCGAATTGCCGTCGAAGCGCAGGCCGCGCAGCACCTCTTCCGCCGCTTCCGGCAGGCGGTCGGGGATCTCCCGCCCCGACAGAACCGCCCAGTTCGCCGTCCAGAGCCGCCCCACCGACCATGGATTGTAGCCGCCCCCGCCCAGAAGCAGGAACCGCGGCGCCAGCGGCAGGAGGGCCGACAGCACCGCCAGATGCGCCCCGTTCGACAGCGCCAGCCGGGACAGCGGATCCTCCTCCAGCGCGTCGGCGCCGCATTGCATCACGATCGCGTCCGGCGCGAAGCGTTCCAAAGCGGGCAGGATCACCCGGTCCCGGGCCAGCGCGAATTCCGTGTCGTTGCAGCCCCGCGGCAGCGGCAGGTTGAAGACCTGTCCCACCCCCGCATCCGTCAGCGCGCCGGTGAAGGGCCAACGCCGTTCCTCGTGGGTCGAGATCAGAAGCGTATCGGGATCGTCCGCGAAGGCGTGTTCCACCCCGTCCATGTGATGCGCGTCGATATCCACATAGGCGATCCGCGCGGCCCCGTTGCGGCGCAGCGACAGGATGCCGAGGACCGCGTCGTTGAGGTAGCAGAAGCCCGCGGCCCGGTCCGGCATTCCGTGATGGGTGCCGCCGCCGGGATTGTGGATGCGCCCGCCGCCGGCCAGCAGCTCCCCGGCGAGAAGGGACGCACCCGCGCCGGTGGCGGGCCGCCGGAACATCTCGGAAAAGACCGGATTGGAAACGGTGCCGAGGCCGTGCCGCTCGCGGGTGACCGCGTCCACAGCACCCTCCGCCTCCGCCCGGGCGAGAGCCGCGACGTAATCGGCACTGTGCCAGATCGTCAGCGCCGCCGGTTTGGCCCGGGGCGAGATGCGGAACTCGGGCACCGGACGCCAGCCGAGCGCCGCCGTAAGGTCCATCACGGTGGAGACGCGGGGCACGCGGAGCGGGTGCCATTTGCCGTAGCTGGAACCGCGGTAGATCTCCGAGCCGAAGAGGAGCGGCGTCACTCCGGCAGGACGCCTTCGATGGCTGCGACGAGGCGGGGCGCGTCGGGACGGGTCGAGGCGCCCTCGAAGGCGACGAGCCGTCCCTCCGTATCCAGCAGCGCCTTGTTGAAATTCCAGCGCGGCACCGCCCCCTGCTCGGCGAGCCAGCGATAGAACGGATGCGCGTCCGGTCCCTTGACCGGCGTAATCGCCGCGAGCGGAATCGTGAGCCCGTAATTCACCTCGCAGAATTCGGCGACTTCGGACGCGCTGCCGAGCTCCTGCCGGAAATCGTCCGACGGCACGCCGATCACGGTCAGGCCCCGGTCGCCGTAGCGGTCGGCAAGGTCCTGAAGCCCGGCATACTGCCCCGTGAAACCGCAGAGCGAGGCGGTGTTCACCACCAGTACCGCGCGGCCCCGCAGGACGTCGAGGTCGATCGTCCCGCCCTCCAGCGCCTCGAACTCGAAGGCCGCGGCGGGGGTGGCGAGAAGGAGGAGGGCGAGGAGTGTGCGCATGGTGCAGGAGGATAGCGGGCGGGGGCGCGGCTTCAAGGAATGTTGCACCGGGCGCGAAAGCCCCTAGATTGCGGGAACCTCATTTCCCGGATGCCCCATTCATGATCCGCTACGCCCTGCGCTGCTCCGACGGCCATGCCTTCGAAAGCTGGTTCGCCTCCGCCGACGCCTACGACACGCTCGCCGCCCGCGGGATGCTCGCCTGTGCAATCTGCGGCGCGTCGGAGGTGGAGAAGGCGTTGATGGCGCCGAAGGTGTCGGCCAAGGCATCGGACCGTCCGCTGGCCGCCCCCGCCTCGGAGGTGGAGCGCAAGATCGCGGCCCTGCGCGCCAAGGTGGAGTCCGAAGCCACCTATGTCGGCGGACGCTTCGCGGAGGAGGCCCGGGCAATCCATGATACCGGCGACGCCCGCGCGATCTGGGGCGAGGCCAACGCGAAGGACGCCAGGGCCCTGGTCGAGGACGGCATACCGGTCGCCCCGCTGCCCTTCGGCCCGAAGCGGGGGGCGAATTGATGCGCGCCCTCGTCACCGGCGCGTCGCGGGGCATCGGCGCCGCCCTCCTGAGCGAGGGCCATGCCCGCGGCCACGAGGTTGCGGGCACCCGCCGCGACGAGGCCGACGGATGGATCACGCTCGACGTCACCGATCCCGCGGCCCAGGTCCGCGCGGCGGAGGCATCGGGGCCGATCGACCTTCTGGTCTGCAATGCCGGTGTCTTCACCGACCGGCGCGTGGCGCTGGAGGAGATGACGGCGGAGCACATGGCCGACAGTTTTGCCGTCAACGTCACCGGTGTTCTGCTGACGGTCCGGGCGCAGCTCCGCAACCTCGTCCGCGGCGGGCGGATCGCGATCATCTCGTCGCAGATGGGCGCCTCGACCCAGGCGGCAGGCAATTCCTTCGCCTACCGCGCGTCGAAGGCGGCGGCGGTCAATCTCGGCCTCAACATCGCCGCGGACCTGCGGCACCGGGGCATCGCCGTCGGCATCTACCATCCGGGCTGGGTTCGGACGGATATGGGCGGCGGGTCGGCGGCCATCTCGGCGGAGCAGTCGGCACAGGGGCTCTGGGACCGGTTCGAGGCGCTGGACATGGACACGACCGGCCGGTTCGAGACCTATGACGGACGCCCGCATCCGGTCTGAGCCGACCCGGCGCGCGGTCCTCGGGGGCGCGTCGGCCGCGTTTCTGGCCGGGCGGGTGCGAGCACGGGACGGTCTGGTCGTGCTGGCCGCGGCGAGCCTCAAGCCTCCCCTGGACGAGATCGCACGGAACTGGCCGGAGCCGGTGGCCATCTCCTATGGCGGCAGCGGGACAATCGCGCGACAGGCCGCCGCCGGGGCACCCGCCGATATCGCGATCCTCGCCGCGACCGACTGGATGGACTGGCTCGCGGGGCAGGGGGCGCTGTCCGGGGATTCGGTCCCGGTCGCGGGCAACCGCCTCGTCCTCGTCGGCCCGCCGGATGTAACGCCGCTGCCGCTGGAGGCGGAGGCGATCCTGTCCCGCCTCGGGGCGGACGGGCGGATCGCGATGGGGGACCCGGCCTCCGTCCCCGCCGGGCGCTATGGGCGGGAAGCGCTTGAGACGCTGGGCCTCTGGGGCGATCTGGCCCCCCGCACGTTGACCGCCGAAAACGTGCGCGCGGCGCTCGCCTACGTGGGGCGGGGGGATGTGGCGCTGGGGCTGGTCTATGCCTCGGACGCGCGGGGATCGGGGGTGGCCGTGCTGGCCGACATTCCCCCGGGCTCCCATGCGCCGATCGTCTATCCGGGCGCCGTCCTTCGGGGCGCGCATCCGGGGGCGTCGGCATTCCTCGACGCGGTGGCCGGTGCGCAGGACGTCTTCGCTGCCCACGGTTTCGCGCCGATCCCGACACCATGATCGCCCTGCCGCCCGAAGCGTGGGAGGCGCTGGCCCTGTCGTTGCGGGTCTCGCTGGTGGCCACGATCTTCTCCCTGCCGCCCGCGATCTGGGTGGCGCATATGCTGGCGCGGGGGCGGTTCCGGGGGCGCGGCCTGCTGGATGCGGCGGTGCATCTGCCGCTGGTTCTGCCGCCGGTGGTGACGGGCTACGCGCTGCTCCTTCTGTTCTCGCGCGCGGGACCCTTGGGCGGCGTGCTGGAGCCGCTCGGCCTCGGCCTCGCCTTCCGCTGGACCGGGGCGGCGCTGGCGGCGGGGATCATGGCCTTCCCGCTGGTCGTCCGGTCGATCCGGCAGGCCATCGAGGCTGTGGACCCGAAGCTGGAGGAGGCGGCGCGGACCCTCGGCGCCTCGCCGTTCCGGGTCTGGCGGAGTGTGACCCTGCCGTTGATAGCACCCGGCATCCTCGCGGGGACCACGCTCGGCTTCGCCAAGGCGTTCGGCGAATTCGGCGCCACGATCACCTTCGTCGCCTCCATCCCGGGAGAGACCCGCACGCTCCCCTCCGCCATCTACGCCTTCCTGCAGGTTCCGGGAGCGGAACCCGCCTTGCGCGGGCTCGTCGCGGTCGCGGTCGCGGTGGCACTCGGGGCCGTGCTGGTGTCGAACTGGCTGGCACCGCGGATCGCCGCGCGGGTGGCGGGGCGCTGATGCTGGAGGTGGCGATCACGCGGGCGGCGGGGGACTTCACGCTGGACGTGACGCTGGAGGCTGCGTCGGGCGTGACCGCGATCTTCGGCCCGTCCGGCGCGGGCAAGACCACGCTCGCGCGTTGCATCGCGGGGCTGGCACGACCGGATGCGGGTCGGATCTCGCTTGCGGGACAGGTCCTGTTCGGACCGGACATCGACCTTCCGCCGCATCGGCGCGGCATCGGCTACGTGTTTCAGGAGGCGCGTCTGTTCCCGCATCTGAGCGTGGCGCATAACCTTCTCTATGGTGCGCCGCGCGGCGTGTCGGCGGGCGCGGTGGCGGAGCTCCTGGACATCGCTCCGCTTCTCGCGCGCCGACCCGCGGACCTCTCGGGCGGGGAGGCGGCGCGGGTGTCGCTGGGCCGGGCGCTCCTGCGGGAGCCGCGGCTGCTGATCCTGGATGAGCCGCTGGCGGCGCTGGATGCGCGTCTCCGGGGTGCGATCCTCCCCTATCTGGAGCGGTTGCGGGACCGCGGCGTCCCGATCCTCTATATCTCCCACGCCATCGAGGAGGTGGCCCGCCTCGCCACCACGCTGGTCCTGCTCCGCGAGGGGCGCGTGGTCCGCTCCGGCCCGGTGGGTGCGATCCTCTCGGACCCGGAGGCGGCGATCCTGCTCGGTCCCGATCAGGCGGGCGCGGTGCTGGAAGGGCGGGTGACAGCGCTGGCCGACGGATTGGCGGCGGTGGAGACGTCGGTGGGCCTTCTGCACGTCGCGGGCCCGGGGGAGGTGGGCGCAGGGGTGCGCATTCGGATCCGGGCGGCGGATGTGATGGTCTCGACCACACGGCCGGAGGGTCTGTCGGCACTCAACGTGCTGCCCGCGCGGATCGAGGCCATCCGGGAGGGGCAGGGGTCTGGCGTGATGCTGCGCCTCGCGACCGGGCAGGGCGCCCTGCTTGCGCGGCTGACCCAGCGGTCGGTCGCGGCGCTTGCCCTGACGGAGGGGCAGGCGGTCTGGGCCGTGATCAAGACCAGCGGCGTCGCCAAGGCGGATGTAGGTGGCGGTTAGGTTCTCGGAAGACCGCGGACGCGCCCTAGGGCCACGCTGAGGCGGTCCTGCAGACCCCGCCGTTCCTCCGGCGTCAGAAACGCGCCGATCTCGACCTTTCGCGGACCGCCCTCGAGGGTCAGGTAATCCTCGATCTGGCCCACCTTCCGGTGTCGCTCCACCCGCATCCAGTAGGGGTTCGCCTGCCAGTCCCGGCGCGATCCGTCCGGATCCAGGCGGGTCAGGATGGCCGTGTCGGAAGTGAGCGCAAAGGTCTCCACGATGTTCCTGTCATGCCAGCTCCGCTTCAGACCGAACCAGAGCAAGCCCAGAACCGCCAGCTCGAACGGAAGCACGCCCCAAAGGACCGCGGATCCGAGCAGGCCGACGAGCGGAATCATCAGCATGGCGAAGGTACCGCCGATCATCACGACGAAGCCTTCGGGCGTGAGGGACTGATGGGGGCGGAGTTCCAGCTCCAGCAAGGGAGCGGAGGCGGGGGCCCCGGTCGATGCCGGAACCCCCTGAACGCGATCGGTAAGAACCGTGATCGGCATCAGCTATGTGGATGCCGATCCCACATCTCGCGAGTCGGAAGCTGCTCGAACGTATGCTCCGGCGGCGGATTGGGAAGGGTCCATTCCAGCGTATCGGCATGCTCGCCCCAATAGGCCTCCTCCGACACCTTTTTCCCGGCGAGGATCGTGTAGAACACGATGCCGATGAAGAAGAGGAACGAGGCGAAGGACAGGAACGCGCCCCAGCTCGACACCTGATTCCAGAGCGCGAAGGCGTCCGGATAGTCGATATAGCGGCGCGGCATGCCCTGACGCCCGAGGAAGTGCTGCGGGAAGAACGTCACGTTGGCGCCGATGAAGAACGTCCAGAAGTGCAGCTTGCCTGCCCATTCCGGATATTGCCGCCCCGACATCTTTCCGATCCAATAGTAGATGCCTGCGAAGATGCCGAAGACGGCGCCGAGCGACATCACGTAATGGAAGTGGGCCACGACGTAATAGGTGTCGTGATAGGCCCGGTCGATGCCCGCCTGGGACAGGACGATGCCAGTGACGCCGCCCACGGTGAACAGGAAGATGAAGCCGATTGCGAAGAGCATAGGGGTCTTGAAGCTGATCGAGCCGCCCCACATCGTCGCGATCCAGGAGAAGATCTTCACCCCTGTCGGCACCGCGATGATCATCGTGGCTACCATGAAGTATGCCTGCTGCGTCAGCGACATGCCCACGGTGTACATGTGGTGCGCCCAGACCACGAAGCCCAGACCGCCGATGGCGACCATGGCGTAGACCATGGGCAGATAGCCGAAGATCGGCTTCTTCGAGAACGTGCTGACCACATGGCTGACGATGCCGAAGGCGGGCAGGACCACGATGTAGACCTCGGGATGGCCGAAGAACCACAGGATATGCTGATAGAGCACCGGGTCGCCGCCGCCCGCCGGGTCGAAGAAGGTCGTCCCGAAGTTGCGGTCCGTCAGCAGCATGGTGATGGCACCGGCCAGAACCGGCAGCGCCAGAAGGATCAGCCACGCCGTCACGAAGATCGACCAGGCGAAGAGCGGCACCTTGTGCAGCGTCATGCCCGGTGCGCGCATGTTGAGGAAAGTGGTGATGATGTTGATCGCACCGAGGATGGACGACGCGCCCGAGACGTGGACGGCGAAGATCGCGATGTCGGTCGACATCCCCGCCTCGGTCGTCGACAGCGGCGGATATAGCACCCAGCCGATGCCGGAGCCCGACTGCCCGTTGCCGCCGGGCACCAGCACCGACAGGACGGCAAGCGACGTGCCCGCCACGAACAACCAGAACGACAGGTTGTTGAGCCGCGGGAAGGCCATATCCGGCGCGCCGATATGCAGCGGCATGAAGTAGTTGCCGAAGCCGCCGAAGAGCGCGGGAATGACCACAAAGAACATCATCAGGATGCCGTGGCCGGTGATCAGAACGTTCCAGAGGTGACCGTTCGGGGTACAATCCCCGGCGGCGGCGGCGGTCAGACGCGCGCCCTCCATGCACATGTACTGCACACCGGGGTCCATCAGCTCCAGCCGCATGTAGACGGTGAAAGCGACGGAAATGAACCCTGCAAATCCGGAGACCCAGAGGTAAAGGATCCCGATATCCTTATGGTTCGTGGACATGAACCATCGGGTGAAGAAGCCAGGCTTCTGGTGGTCGTCATGGCCCTGAATGGCGGCGTCAGCCATCTGGTCGCTCCCGTTCCGTGAATATGCGCGAAGCATGGCGTGCACGCACGTCATACCCGTCTGGTTCCGGCGTTCTAGACCCGGGATCGCGCCGGGGCAACGGCGCAGGCCGCCTTGCGGGGCGGGAAATTGACGCAGGGCTTGGTGGGTTCGGGGTTCTGGGCCTCCGGACGGGGATGTGGGTCGGGAAACGTCCGGGGTTCCGTTGTGCCGTACGCGAGGTCACGTTCGAAGCGCGCGGATCTCTAACCGGGATTGCAGCGAATCCGGTCGAACTTCGACGATGCGCGCCTTGTCTTGGCCGGCAGGACACGGGGCGTTCCGCACGCCTCACAGGGGCGACGGCCCGGATCGAGACGTCACGAACGGTGTCGATCCCCCTGTTTTACGCGCTCCCATCGGCCCATCGAGCAGGTTCGGCCACTGGGACCGGTCCCCGGAGGCGAAACCGAGGTCCCCGCATCACAGCCCGCACCGGCTCATCCCGCACGTCGAAGCCGGTTGCTCATTTTCGGCTGACGGACCCCGCCTGCCTCTCAGGAAGCCGCGATCACCCGAAGGGCGAGGTCCGTCGCAAGGCCGCGTCCAGATCGTCCATCGTCACCGGCAGACCCAGATCGACCAGCGATGTCACCCCGTGCCCCGTGATTCCGCAGGGGACGATCCCGTCGAAATGGTCCAGCTCCGGCTCGACGTTGATCGAAAGGCCGTGGAAGCTGATCCAGCGGCGCAGGCGGATGCCGATCGCGGCGATCTTGTCCTCCCGTGGGGTGCCGTCGGGAAGGGGGGGCTTGTCGGGCCGGGCAACCCAGACGCCGACACGGCCCGCGCGGATTTCGCCGCGCACTCCGAACTCCGCCAGCGCGGCGATCACCCAGGTCTCCAGCGTGGTCACGAAGGCGCGCACGTCGCGACCCCGCTTGCCGACGTCGAGCATGCAATAGACGACCCGCTGCCCCGGCCCGTGATAGGTGTATTGCCCGCCCCGCCGGGCCTCGAACACCGGAAACCGGTCCGGGTCGCGCAGGTCGGCGGGATCGGCGGAGGTCCCGGCAGTATAGAGCGGCGGATGTTCCAGCAGCCATAGCGCCTCGGCCGCGGTGCCCGCGAGGATGCCCGCCACCCGGGCCTCCATCTCCGCGAGCGCGGTCTCGAACGGGACGGGGGCGGTGGAGGTGATCCAGTCGGGGGCCATGGGCGCGGTCTAGGCGGTCCGGGGGGCAAGGGGAACCGGGACCGGCGGGATCGCGGGGTCGGGGACCGGGCGAAGACGCCGCCGCCTGGCCGAATGCGCGGGTCGCGTCGCCGCGGTCGAAAATGACCCTTCACATCCCCGATGGCCCCCGCTAAGACGCCGCAGGCCGACGCCTGGCATTGCGGTCGTGGCGGAATTGGTAGACGCGCAGCGTTGAGGTCGCTGTGGGGTAACACCCGTGGAAGTTCGAGTCTTCTCGACCGCACCAAAGGCCTTCTGCAAAGAACGCCACCGAATGTCGGCCAGCGGGCCCGGTCCGGAGCCGTTTTGGAGCAGTTGCTAGGGCGTTCGACGTTCTGGCCGCGTCCGATTGGTCGTACCTGCCCGCTCCCCGATAACTTTCTGGAAGAGCGCCCAGTTCGGATCATGCAGGTCCATCCCGGTCTGCGGCGAAGGCGGTATCGGCAGCGGAAGTGTTTGTCAGGTTAGCGCATGCCGGTCAAACGCTTCCGGGACGCAGGTCAGTGATCCATTTGATATCCGGGATACATTTGCTACTGGACGAAGCCACGCTTGACGCGCCACCTCCCATTCAGCCGAGGGTCCAAATCGCGTCGATTGGACCCGTGCCGAACCATCATCGACATCAGTCCACTTATCTCGCCATCATCATTTCGCAACCGGCATCCGGGGCCGACCGGGCACGATCGATGACGACCACAGCCGGATCGGAGGCACTGGGGGCAAGGAGCTGCCCGATGGCTTCATCCATTTCGATTGCGGCCTTCCCTTCCTGAAAGGCATTTCGCGTATTTTCCCAAGCCAGTTGAGTGGTGCGGATCGGGATCATCCATCCGGTCATCCTTGCCGTCCCGAACGGTCGGACCCGCCCGCTGCGGATCCAGGCGAACAGCAATCGACCGATCTTCGGATCTTACCGTCATCTGCCTGGCGCGGCTTTCCCAGGACCAATGACAATAGGGGTTTACCGATCCCGAACGGCTGGCCGCCCGGTCCGCCGTCACGGACCCAGTCCAACCAAATCGCCAGACTACAGAACGCCGCCCCGGGGAGGGGCGGCGTTCCGGTCCGGTCGGTGACCGGCCAAAGCTGGATCGAAGACGTCGATCCAGCAGGTCGGCACGTTCAAGCGGCCTTGGCAGACCTACGGCCGATCCCACGAGACGCAAAGCCTGCACCGATGGCCGCGAACAGCATCCAGAAAGATGCCGGGAGCGGGGCCGATGTAGGCGGCGTCAGAGAACTCGGATTGGTCGTTGTCGGGTCCGTAGGGTTGATACTCACCAGCGGCGTATCGACCACAATCACGGGCGCGGCCGGATCGCTGCCGCTACCGCCATTCGGGCCGGCTACGGCGCTTCTCAAGCCGCCGCCTCCACCGCCGCTCGTGAATACGCCACCGGGGTTCCGCTGGAAACCGCCGCTGGTCGGGCTGAGCAGGCGGACCGGCACGAACGGCGCGGCGGCAACCGCAGCGGGGGCTGCCGCGGCCGCCACCGGTGCGGCGACCGGGATCGGCGCGGTGATCGCCTGCAGGAACTCGATCCCGTCGATCGGACCGTTGGGCCGGAACGCGACTTCCTGGATATCCGAGATGTCGAGCGCGTCGCCCCAGGGGGCACCGGTCTCGGCGACGCAGGAATCGGCGTATCGCGCAACGTATTCGTCGCGCATCTCCTCCTCCGGACGCATGCCGATATACATCGCCAGATCCTCGGTCTCCATCATCTCCGCGCAGGGTTCCGGGATGCAGGTCTGCGGAATCCGCCCGGCCTTGCCCGCGGCTGCGAAAGCGGCCTCGAGGGACGCTTCCTGAATACAGGAATAGCCGAGATCGTCCGTCTGGATCAGCGCGTCGATGGTCATCGACCGTGCCGGAGCCGACCCGAGCGCCAGCATCACCACCGCGAGCCCGGCGGCCGAAGCGGCCCCCTGCTGCACGAACGCGCTGCGCGTCCGGGGATCCCGGCTGATTGCACCTCCAACGCGGCGTGCGGCATGGCTTCTGTTGGCTTCCGACTTCATCCTGCTCGTCCTCCGATCGACCGATCGCATCCTGGATAACCCGTGCAGACTCCCTTCTGTGGGGCGCAGGGTCAACTTGTCTAAAAGGTCAGGAACGCAAGGTCCCGCCGCCTTTTTGGCGGCTTGTTTGGTTGACCTAAGGGAGCACTTGCTAACGCTCAATTAAATTCGAGCTTGGCTGCGAAATAACGTCACGTTACGAAAATCGCAACCCCACATTAACACATCTCAGACATGGCGCGGTCGCCAGAGCCTCCAGGCGGGGCGAGTCTCCGTCAGCTTGATCTCGCCGTGCCGCTGATTCCCGAGTGCCAGCGTCGCCTCCCGCAGGACTTCGATCCCCGCATTCGCGTCCTTCGGCAGGGCCGCCCCGTCCAGCGGTCGCCCGAAGGTGACGTGATAGGGCTGCACGTCCTTATTCAGCGTCTCGTGGAACAGGGTGATGTCCCGCAGCGTCGGATGCACCGCGTCGAATCCGTAGAACATCGCCGAATTCCGCGCCCGTACATGCACCGGGATCACCGGCAGGGCGAACTTCCGCGCGATCATCGCCGCGCTCGCCATCCAGGGCCGTTCGTGCAGGCGCAGGCCGCGGCGCTTGGCCAGCCTGCCGCTCGGGAAGATCACGCCCAGCCGTTCGGCCTCGAACGCCTCCCGGGTCAGGCGCATGGTCTCCCGCGTCTTGGCGACCGACCGCTTGTCCTCGCGCCATTCGACGGGGACCACGATGTCCGCGAATTGCGGCAGTACCTTCAGGATGTCCGAATTGGCGTAGTAGAACGCATCCCCGCGCCGTTGCAGCAGCAGATCCTGCAGAATGATCCCGTCCGCGATTCCCGTCGGATGGTTCGCCACGATCAGGGCGGGACCCGTCCTCGGCACGTTCTCGACCCCGCTGGACGTCACCCGACGTGCAATGCGCCGGGCCAGATCCGCCATTATGTCGGGTACGTCCAGATCGACGTAATGCGTTCCGATCTCGACCGACCGCTCGTAGGCCAGGAGACGGTCGAGCACGAGGCGGGCCGTCCGGGCGGGCAGGGAGCCGCCGAAAAGCCACGGGGCCCGTTCCGCGATCAGAGGGTCGAGACGGTCGCGCATGGCGCCCTCCCATCAGACTGACATGACGGGAGCATGACGCCGCCGCCGCATACCGGCGCATCTACGGGCGCCCGCACCCGGTTTCTACCGAAAATTGAGCAGACTTGTCATCGTGGTCCGTGTCCGCCCCCGCCGCCTCGGCAATCTACCGCCCTCCGGCGACGTCGAGGACCGTATCCGTGATGTAGGACGCTTCCGGCCCGAGCAGCCACAGGATCGCACGCGCGACCTCCTCGGCCGTTCCCGCCCGGCCCAGCGGCACCGTCCGGCCCAGGGTCTCGGCGCGATCGGGCTGGCCGCCCTTGCCGTGGATCGGCGTCTCGATGATCCCGGGACGGATCGCGGTGACCCGGATGCCCTTCGGTGCAAGTTCCTGTGCCAGCCCGCGGGAGAACACCTCCAGCCCGGCCTTGGTCGCGGCATAATCGGCATATTGGTTCGGGGATCCGAGCCGCGCCGCCGCGGACGAGATGTTGACGATCGCCGCGCCGGCCTTCATCCGCCGCGCCGCCTCCGCCGCGACCAGGATCGGGGCGGTCAGGTTCACCGCCACCATCCGCGCCACCCGCGTCGCCGTGAATCCGGTCGCGGGCATGGCCTCGTCCACCATTCCCGCGTTGTTCACGAGGCCGTCGAGCCGGTCATGCTCCGCGTCGAACCCCTCGAACAGGGTCGCGACCCGCTCGGGGTCGGACAGGTCGGCTTGGTGCAGCGTCACCCGCGCGCCCCGCGCCCTTGCATCGGCGGCGACCGCCTCGATCCCGTCCGCATTGGCGTTCCAGTGCAGCGCGAGGTCGTGGTCCGGGGCGGCCAGCTTTGCCGTGGCCGCTCCGATCCCCGACGACGCCCCGGTGATGAGCAATGTCCCGCGCGACATGATGCGCCCTCCCTCCGATGGCGGCCTCGCGGCCCGCCTTCCACGATTCTCCTCCCTCATACCGGTAAACGGCAGTTGCATCCCACCGCTCAGCGCCGTCCCGATCCCGATCGTGCCGTTCACCCGCCGCCGACATGCCGCGTAGCGCACACACCTTCGCCCGTCACCGAACCGTCACCCCGACGTCGCATCGCCGTGAAGTCCCGCAGCGACCTTTCGCCAGAACCCCCAGCCCCCGGAGCCCCCATGCGCCTGATCCCCGCCGCCTGCCTCGCCACCTGCCTCGCGCTCCCCGCCGCGGCCGAGCCCTTTACCTTCGTGGCCTTGGGCGATGCGCCCTACGGCGATCCGGCGGAGGTCTATGCCCCGTTCGAGACCCTGATCGACACCATCAACGCCACTGACCCGACCCTCGTCATCCATGTCGGCGACACCAAATCCGGCGGGACGGAGTGTTCCGATGCGATGCTCGACGATCAGCTGGCGTTCCTCGGCACCTTCGCGACGCCCACGCTCTACACGCCCGGCGACAACGAATGGACCGATTGCCACCGCGCGAATGCCGGCGGCTTCGATCCGCTGGAGCGTCTCGCCTACATCCGCGACACCTACTTCGCCGACCCGGCCACCACCTTCGGGGCCGAGACGCTGGAAGTCGCCCATCAGGGCGCCGACGGCTATCCCGAGAACGCGCGCCTCACCCATGGCGGCGTCACCTTCGTCACCGCCCATGTCGTCGGCTCCAACAACAACTTCGAAATCCGCGATTCCGCCGCCGTCGACGAATTCTTCGCCCGCGACGCCGCCACGACCCGGTGGCTCCGGGACAGCTTCGCCGACGCCGCCGGATCCGACGCCATCGTGGTCGCCATCCATGCCGATATGTTCGAGTTCGATTTCGGCCCGTCCTGGTCGCCCGAGACCTGGCTCCGCCATTCCGGCTTCCAGAATTTCGGCCCCGCCCTGGTCGAGGAAGCCGCCGCCTACGGCAAGCCTGTTCTGCTGATCTACGGCGACAGCCACCGCTTCCGCCAGTCGCGCCCTTTTGCAGAGGGCGCGCCCAATGTCCTGGCGCTGGAGGTTCCCGGCGCCGACGCCATGCACGCCGTCCGGATCGGCGTGGACACGACCCTGCCCGGCGCCTTTACGATCTCGCTCCTGCGCAATCCCGCTCTCACGAACTGACGGGCCGGGGCGGGCGTCTTTCGCGACCTCCGCCCCGGTCTCTCAGGCCGCCAGCATCCGCCCGACCATCTCCGACAGGTCCCGGCTGATCCCGCCCGCCGCCATCCGCTCCAGCGCCGCGCGCATCAGCGCCTGACGGTCCGCATCCCACCGCCCGAGGCTGTCGAACGCCGTCGACATCCGCGCCGCCGCCTGCGGGTTGTTCGCGTCCAGCCGCAGGAGCCAGTCCGCGACGAAGGCGTATCCCGACCCGTCGGCCGCATGGAACCCCGCCGGATTGCCCCCGGCAAGCGCCCCGATCACCGCGCGGAAGCGGTTCGGATTGCCCGGATCGAAATCCGCCCGCTCCGTCAGCGCCCGGGCCACGGCGACCGCATCGGCCGGCGCCGCATGGACCACCTGCGCCGCGAACCACTTGTCCATCACCAGGCGGTCATGCTGCCAGTCGGCCTCGAACGCCGCGGCCACGTCGCCGTCCCCCGCCTCCAGGAGGCAGGCGAAGGCCGCCATCCGGTCCGTCATGTTGTCCGCCGCGGCATAGGCCGCCCGCGCCACCTCGCCCCCGTCGAGCAATGTCTGCAACCGCAGGAGCACTGCCGACAATGCGCGCATCCCCGCATCCTCCGCCCGCGGATCGTAGGCCCCCGGCGTCGCCACGGAACCGCGCAGGGCGGGCAGGTCGCTCTCCAGCCGCCGCGCGATGGCCCGCGCCGCCTCCCGCCGCGTGGTGTGGATCGCATCCGGGTCCGGCACCACGCCCGCCTCGTGCAACCCGCGGGCCAGATCGTCCTCGGACGGCAACGCCAGCGTAAGCGCCCGGAAGGCCGGGTCCGCATCCCCGTCCAGCGCCACGGCCGCCAGCGCGTCGAGCCAGCCGGCATCGAACGTCGCGCCCTCCGCCACCGCCCGCATCAGGCGGTCCCGCGCCAGCCCGCGCCCCGCTTCCCAGCGGTTGAACGGGTCCGTATCCTGGGCCAGCAGCAGGAGGCGATCCTCCTCCGACTGATCGAAATCGAGGATCACCGGCGCCGAAAATCCCCGCAGGATCGACAGGACCGGCCGCTCCGCCACCTCGAACGTCACGACATCCTCCGCCGCGCTCAGCTCGTGGATCCGCGTCTCCACCACTTCGTTCCCGTCCCGGTCCAGAAGGCCAAGCGCCAGCGGGATCACCATCGGTGCCTTGCCGGTCTGGCCGGGCGTGTCCGGCACCTCCTGTGCGAGGTCGAGGCGATAGACCCCGTCCGCGAACGCCTCCGTCACGCGCACCCGCGGCGTCCCCGCCTGCCCGTACCAGAGCTTGAACTGCGACAGGTCCCGCCCGCAGGTCTCCTCGAAACAGGCGAGCCAATCCTCGATCGTGCAGGCCTGCCCGTCATGCCGCTCGAAATAGAGCGCGCAGCCCGCCGCATATCCCTCAGCGCCGACCAGCGTGCGCAGCATCCCGATCACCTCCGCGCCCTTCTCGTAAACGGTGGCGGTGTAGAAATTGTTGATCTCCACGAAGCTCTCGGGCCGCACCGGATGGGCCAGCGGCCCCGCATCCTCCCGGAACTGCCGCGCGCGCAGCTGCATCACGTTGCCGATCCGCTCCACCGCTTCGCCCCGCTCGTCGGCGCTGAACTGCTGGTCGCGGAACACCGTCAGCCCCTCCTTGAGGCAGAGCTGGAACCAGTCGCGGCAGGTGATCCGGTTGCCGGTCCAGTTGTGGAAGTATTCGTGGGCGACGATGGCTTCGATCCGGGCGTAATCCGCATCCGTCGCCGTCTCGGGTGAGGCGAGCACGGCGCTGGAATTGAACACGTTCAGGCCCTTGTTCTCCATCGCGCCCATGTTGAAATCGTCCACCGCGACGACGTTGAACACCGACAGGTCGTAGGCCCGCCCATAAACCCGCTCGTCCCAGGCCATCGACCGTTTCAGCGCATCCATCGCGTAGGCCGTCCGCCCCTCGTCGCCCGGCCGGACCCAGATGTTGAGCGCCACCTCGCGCCCCTCCATCGTCGTGAACGTGTCCGGTGTCGCGATCAGGTTTCCGGCCACCAGCGCGAACAGATAGGTCGGCTTCGGCCAGGGATCGTGCCAGATGCCGGTGCTCACCTCGTCCCCGTTCGAGAGCTGCACCGGAAGGTCCGCGTCGATCTCCACGTCCCAGGTCGCCATCACGTCCGGCCGATCCAGCATCCAGGTGATCCGCCGGAACCCTTCCGCCTCGCATTGGGTGCAGTACATGCCGTTCGACATATACAGCCCCTCCAGCGCCGTGTTCGTCTCGGGCGAAATCTCCGCGACGCTCTCCAGCAGGAACGCATCCGGTGCATCATGGATCGTCAGGTCCGTTTCCGTCAGCGTGTAGCGGTCCTCCGCCAGCGCTTCCCCGTCGAGCGTCAGCGAGATCAGCTTCAGATGTTCCCCGTCCAGAACCATCTCCCCCGGTCCCCGCCGTTCGCAGGTCAGCCGCGCGGAAACCTCCGTCGCCAGCGGGTCGAGCCGCACATGCAGGTCCACATGGGTCACGGTGACGGGGACGGGGGCGTAATCCTTCAGGTGGACAGTTCTGTCCATCCCGCTCGGGGTCGCGTCGCGCATGGGGCTCTCCTCGGGTTCCAGCGCTACCTAGGGCCGGGGCAGGGCGCTCGCCAGTCCCGTCCGAAGGTCGATTGCGGGATCCCGTTCGACAGTGTCGCCCGACCGCGACCGTAGGCTTCCCGCCCGCCGGACTGTCCCGAATGGCCGCCATCCGCACGCGCCCGACCGCGCACCCATCCCTCGTGTTCCACTTCTATCCTTCGCGCCGTCTTGCGGACCGCTCACATCGCCCTTGCCGACCGGTCTCGGCGCACCGGACGATCCACCATCCCGGGCACAGCACCCAGCCGTCCGCCGCCGCGGACGACTCGATACCCTCCTTCACTCCGACCTGGATATACACGGAACGATGAACGAACCGTCACCGCCCTGTCGGTATGACGTTTGTATGCACGAATGGTGCACGGGCGTATGTACGAACGGCGCACGTTGGATTCCGCGCCATCTTGTCCGGGAACGCGGCCCCCCTCCCACCGCGTTGACCCCTGCTAAACGGCGCGAGTTCCCATGTCCCGACCCCTCACCATCCTCTGGTTCAAGCGCGACCTGCGCCTGTCCGACAATGCCGCATTTGCGGCCATAAGCGGCCCTGTCCTGCCCCTCTACATCGCCGAACCGGAGATGTGGGCTCACCCGGATGCCTCGGGTCGGCAATGGGCTTTCGTCGCCGAATGCCTCGCCGAATTGCGAAACGATCTCAGGGCCCTGGGCGCTCCGCTCGTGATCCGGAAGGGGGAGGCGGTGGCGGTGCTGGAGGCGATCCGCACCGCCCATCCGGTCGCCGCGCTGGTCAGCCACGAGGAGACCGGCCTCCTCTGGTCGTGGGAGCGGGACCGGCGCGTGGCCGCATGGTGCGCCGCCCATGGCATCCCTTGGACGGAGCATGCGGATAGCGGCGTCGTCCGGCGCCTCGCCACCCGGGACGGCTGGGCCGCCCGCCGGGAAGGCTATATGAAACAGTCTCTTGCGCAGCCTACCCGATCCCTTCAAGGGACCGACACACCGCCCGGTCCGATCCCTGAAGGTGCCGATTTGGGCCTCCCCCCCGACCCCTGTCCGCAGCGACAACCGGGCGGTCGCCGTGCCGCCGAAGCACTCCTCCACGGGTTCCTCCACGACCGGGGCGAAAGCTACCCAGCCGACATGTCCTCCCCCGTTACCGCCGAAACCGGCTGCTCCCGTCTCTCGCCCCACCTCGCCTGGGGCACGCTGTCTCCCCGCGAAGCGCAGCAGGCTGCGCGGGGCCGGGCGGCGGAGATGCCCAAGACGCAGTGGTCCAAGGCCATGCGCAGCTTTGTTTCCCGGCTCGCCTGGCGTGATCACTTCACCCAGAAGCTGGAGGATTTCCCCCTCCTCGACCGCCGCGCCCTCCATCCCGCGCTGGACGATCTGCGCCCGCGGCCGGCCGATCCGGAGGTGCTGGAGCGCTGGGCCACGGGCCATACGGGCCTGCCCTTCGTGGATGCCTGCATGCGCTACGCCGCCGCGACCGGGTGGCTCAATTTCCGGATGCGCGCGATGGTGCAATGCGTGGCCAGCTACCATCTCTGGCTCGACTGGCGCGAGACCGGTCCGGTGCTGGCCCGCCTCTGGACCGATTACGCGCCCGGCATCCATTGGGCCCAGACGCAGATGCAGTCCGGAACCACCGGCATCAATCAGCTCCGCATCTACAACCCCGTGAAGCAAGGGCACGACCAGGACCCGACCGGTGCGTTCACCCGGGAATGGGTGCCGGAACTGGCCCATCTGGACGGCCGGGACCTGCAGGAGCCGTGGCGCGCCGCGACCCCGCCACCCGATTATCCAGCGCCGCTCGTCGATCCCGTCGCCGCCGCCCGCACGGCCCGCGACCGCATCCAGACGGTCCGCCGGGCCGAGGGCTTCCGCGACGATGCGCAGGCGGTTGCGCGGCAGCACGGCTCCCGCAAGGGTGCCCCCGAACGCCGCAGGGCACGCACCTGATGGCCGTCATGCGCCGCAAGGGCGACCTGCCGACCAAGGTCTGCGCCACCTGTGGCCGTCCGTTCACGTGGCGGCGCAAATGGGCGAAGGTCTGGGCCGAGGTGCGCTATTGCTCCGACCGCTGCCGCGCGGGGCGGACCGCGCGCCGCCCATGACGGTCGGTTGCCGCGTCGCGACCGGTGCGCTACCTCGCGACCTTGATATCAGCAGGAGCCCCCATGTCCCGTATCGATAAATCCGGCCTCGCCGTCGCGTCCGAACTCGCCCGCTTCGTCGACGACGCGGTCCTTCCGGGGACGGGGATAGAGACGGAAGCGTTCTGGGACGGGTTCGCAGCCTTCGTCCGCGACCTTGCCCCCCGGAACGCGGACCTGCTGCGGGCGCGGACGCAGATGCAGGACCGAATCGACGGCTGGCACCGCGACCGGGCCGGACAGGCGCATGATGCGGACGCCTATCGCGCCTTCCTGTCGGAGATCGGTTATCTCGTGCCCGAGGGCGCGGACTTCGCCATCGGAACCGAGAACGTCGATCCGGAGATCGCCGATACCCCGGGACCGCAGCTCGTCGTGCCGATCACGAATGCGCGCTATGCGCTCAACGCCGCCAACGCCCGCTGGGGCAACCTCTACGATGCGCTCTACGGCACCGATGCGTTGGGGGATGCGCCGGAGGGCAGCGGCTACGACGCGGCGCGGGGCGCGCGGGTCATCGAGTGGGGCAAGCGGTTCCTCGACCGGGCAGTGCCGCTCGCGGACGGCTCCTGGACCGAAGTGACCGGCCTCGGCCTTTCGGGCGGTGCGCTGGTGATCGAGCGGGCGGAGGAGGAGGCGGCGCTGGCCGATCCCGCCGCCTACGAGGGCTGGGTCGAGCAGGACGGCACGCTGCGCATCCTGCTGCGCCACAACAATCTGGGCATCGTCCTCGTGGTCACGCGGGACGGGGCGATCGGGGCGGGCGATGCCATGGGCCTCGACGCGATCCATGTCGAATCCGCCGTGTCCGCGATCATGGATTGCGAGGACAGCGTCGCCTGCGTCGATGCCGAGGACAAGGTCGGCGCCTATGCCAACTGGCTCGGCCTCATGCGCGGCGACCTGACGGAGGAGGTATCGAAGGGCGGAAGCACGTTCACCCGGCGTCTGAACCCGGACATGGAGTTCAATGCCCCGGAAGGCGGCCTCGTCATCGTCAAGGGCCGCGCCCTGATGCTGATCCGCAATGTCGGGCACCTGATGACGAACCCGGCGATCCTGATGGAGGACGGGACCGAGATCCCCGAGGGCCTGATGGATGCGGCGATCACCACCCTGATCGCGATGCACGATCTGGCCAAGACCGACGGCCCGCGCAATTCCGTCACCGGGTCCGTCTATGTGGTGAAGCCGAAGATGCACGGGCCGGAGGAAGTCGCCTTCGCCGACGAGATCTTCACCCGGGTAGAGGCGATGCTGGGCTTGCCCGCAAATACGGTCAAGCTGGGCATCATGGACGAGGAGCGGCGCACCTCCGCCAACCTCGCCGAATGCATCCGGGTAGCCAAGGATCGGGTCGCGTTCATCAATACCGGTTTTCTCGACCGGACCGGCGACGAGATCCACACCTCCATGGAGGCGGGGCCGATGCTGCCCAAGGGGGAAATGAAATCGACCCCATGGATCGCCGCCTACGAGGACCGCAATGTCGATATCGGTCTCGCCTGCGGGCTGAAGGGGCGGGCGCAGATCGGCAAGGGGATGTGGGCGATGCCCGACCGCATGGCCGACATGCTGGATCAGAAGATCGGGCATCCGAAGGCGGGCGCGACCTGTGCCTGGGTCCCGTCGCCAACCGCCGCCACGCTGCACGCGACGCATTACCACGAGGTCGATGTCCTCGCCCGCCAGGACGAGCTGGCCGCTGCTGGCCCGCGCGGGACGCTGGACGACCTGCTGACGATCCCGGTGATGGAGGGGCGCAACCTGTCCGATGCGGAGGTCGCAGCAGAGATCGAGAACAACGCCCAGGGGATCCTCGGCTACGTCGTGCGCTGGATCGATGCCGGGATCGGCTGTTCCAAGGTGCCCGATATCGACGATGTCGGCCTGATGGAGGATCGCGCCACCTGTCGCATCTCGTCTCAGGCGCTGGCGAACTGGCTGCATCACGGGGTGGTGAGCCGGGCGCAGGTGGAGGATGCGATGCGGCGGATGGCGGTCAAGGTCGATGCCCAGAACGAGAGCACGCCCGGCTACGCTCCCATGGTCCCCGGCTTCGACGGCGTTGCCTTCCGCGCGGCATCCGATCTCGTGTTCGAGGGGCGCGAACAGCCGTCGGGCTATACCGAGCCGGTGCTCCACGCTCGCAGGCTCGAGCGCAAGGCGGGGTAGGGCGGGACGATGTCGATCCGCCGCGACTTTCCCGACCTTCCGCCGGTCTGGGCGACGGGGGTGCTGGCCCTGCAGGTGGCCGCGGCGCTGCTCTTGCCATGGGGTCGGTTCGCATCCGGCGGGGCGGCGATCCTCGGTGCGGTTGGGTGCGTCGCGGGCCTCGCGCTGATCCTCTGGGCCGCGCTGTGGTTTCGGGCGAAGGACACGTCGATCGAGCCGCGCGACACGCCGCGCGCCCTGATCGTCGAGGGACCGTTCCGGCTCAGCCGCAATCCGATCTATGCGGGCATGGCCCTGATCCTCATCGGGGCGGGCCTTCTGCTCGGGTCCGTTCCGGCGATACTTCTGGCGTTGGCCTTCCCGCCCATAGTGACCCGGCGGTTCATCCTGGAGGAGGAGGTCGCGCTGCGCCGGACCTTCGGCCCCGAGGCGGAGGAATACCTCCGCGGAAGCCGTCGCTGGTGATCCCGACGGCTCCGTAGTCCCGGGGTAGGGGAATCCTGACTGCGTCGATCAGCTTACCTATGGTAAACTTGCTCTGCGGCGCAGGCGTTCGCGCCGGGTTTCCAACGGTACGGGAAGGGACGGACAGATGATGAAACGTGCAGAGACAGTGAAGGCGGATGAGGTGATCGAGCGGGCCCGCAAGGTCGCGAGTCAGGTCGTCCGGGATCGCTTCGGCGATATCGACATCGGCGAGATCAAGGTCGGCTGGTATCCGGGCCATGGCACGATGGGTCTGGTCATTCGCGGCGACCTCATCGGCAAGCTGGAACCGAAACAGGCGCTGGAAGTGGCGGACAAGATCACCTCCGAACTGGGCGATTTTGCCATCGAGCAAAGCGCCCGGGTCACGTTCGGTCGCGATTTCGGAACGGTCGGGTTCTTCCCGCGCATTCCGATGGAGTTCGGAGGCCTGCGATGACGGACGGGCGCGAGGGGCTTTCCTGCCCCTCGGCCCAACCGGAGACGGAGGGCGCGCAGGTGCTGGGTGTGGTGGACGGCGAAAGGCTCTCTTACGTCAACGCGCGCGTGCCGGTCACGCCGGAGGTGCTGGAGGCCGCGGGGCCGGTTCCGCCGACACAGCTCTTCCGGTTCGCGGCCCCCTGCGCCACCGCGACCTGCACGCATTTCGAGGGCGGCGCCTGCCGGTTGGCCACCCGGATCGCCACGCGGATGGCCCCGGTCGTGGACCGCCTCCCGGCCTGCGTAATCCGGCCCACCTGTCGCTGGCATGCACAGGAGGGGGCGGCGGCCTGTCACCGCTGTCCGCAGGTGGTGACCCGGATCGCGGCGCCGGATTCGGCTTTGCAGGAGATCGCATCGGACGTTCCGGGCTAAGTTCCGGTGGCCATCGCCCGCGGGGCGTCTAAAGTCCCGGGGACCGATATCCTCAGGAGCCCGACATGCCCGAACTCTCCCTGCGCCGCGCGCGACAGATCATCAAGGCGACCCTCGCGCGGGGGCGCGATATGGAATGCAAGCCGCTCTCCGTCGTGATCCTCGATACCGGCGGCCACGTGAAGGCGTTCGAGCGGGAGGACGGCGCGGCCCCGGGCCGGTTTCCCATCGCCGAGGGCAAGGCCTATGGGGCCGTGATGATGGGGATGGCGGGCCGGGCACAGATGGCGCGGGCCGAGGCGCAGGCCTATTTCATGGCGGCCGCGAACGGCGCCTATGGCGGCAAGGTCGTCCCTGTCCCGGGCGGCATCCTGGTCCGCGACCGGAAGGGCGCGGTGATGGGTGCCGTAGGCGTCACGGGCGACACTTCCGAGAACGACGCACTTTGCGGCCTTGCCGGGATCGAGGCGGCGGGTCTTACGGGCGAAGCATGACCGTCAGGCTCTCCGGCCCCCGGAGCCCCACGCGACGCAGCCAGCGCGGACGCGGCCCGCTCGGCGCGTAATCCGGAAACCGCGACAGCAGCCGCCCGATGCCGACCGCCGCCTCCGCCCGGGCGAGCTGCATCCCGAGGCAGACATGGGGGCCGAACCCGAAGCCAAGATGGGCGTTCGGGCGGCGGGTCGCATCGAACCCGCCCGGATCCGCGACCCTTTCGGGGTCGTGGTTCGCCGCCAGAAGGAACGCGCCGACCCGGGCGCCGCGCGGGAGCGGGACGCCGAGCAGATCGCAATCGACCCGGGCGAAGTGGAACTTGGTCAGCATCGCGGGCGTCCAGTGCCGCATCGCCTCTTCCACGAAGAGGGCCATGGCAGACGGATCGGACAGGCCGGGGCGCAGGTCGGGCCGGTCGATCAGCGTCAGCAGGCAATCGTTCAGGAGGTGGACGGTGGTCTCGTGGCCGGCGATGAAGATCGTCATCACCATCGCCAGCAACTCGTCCTCCGACAGCCGGTCGCCCCCCTCCCGCGCCTCCACCAGCGCCGACATGAGACCGGGCGCGGGACGGTTCCGCAGGGCGTCGAACCGCTTGCGCAGGAACGCCATCAGCCCGCCCAGCCGCAGGAGCGCCAGCATCAGCGATGGTGCATTCCCGGCCGACGAGATCGGCGCGACCGCCCGGCGCAGATAGGGTAGGTCCGCCGCGTCGAAACCGAGCAGGTCGCAGATCACCTCGAACGGCAAGAGCTTGGTATAGGCCGGGACGAGGTCCACCGGCCGTCCCGTGTCGAGCCGGTCGAGCAACGCATCCGCCCGCACCGCCATGGCGGGCCGCAGGTCGTCCATCGCAGTCCGCGCGAAGGCGCCGGAGACCAGCGACCGCAGACGCGCATGGTCGGCCCCGTCCTTGAGGATGATGTTCTCCATCAGCGGCGCCGCCCGGCGCGGCAGCCACCAATACGTCCGCATCATGGACCGCCCGGTCGCCGCCGCGGGATCGCGCGCGAAATGCGTCTCGTCCTTCAGCAACGCGCGGGCCGCGGCATCCGTCGTCGTCAGCCAGGTCCGCCCCACAACCGGCAGGCGCGCGGGCACGACAGGCCCTTCCGCCCGCATCGCGGCGAGCAGCGGGCCGGGATCGATCAGGAAATCGGCGCGGCGCAGATCGAACATGCCTATGATATGGGCACGCGCCCCGCTGTGCGCCAGCGCAAGGTCGACCCTGCCCCCACAGGACTATGCGGGACGCGCCCCGGGCGGTATATCCTGCGGGAACCGGAGGACCCAAATGCGCCCGATCGTCGGCATCATCGCGAACCAGTACCTCATCAACGATCAGTATCCGGCCCATGCGAACGGCAAGATGAACACCGACGCCGTCGCCCGGGTGTCGGGAGCGGTTCCGCTGACGTTTCCGGGCGATCCGGCCGCGGTGGAGATCGCGGAGCTTCTGGAAGTGTTCGACGGGTTCCTGTTCACCGGCGGGCGGCCCAATGTCCATCCCGAGGAATACGGCGAGGCGGAGACCGAGGCCCATGGCACGTTCGACCGGGATCGCGACCGGCTCGCGCTGCCCCTGATCCGGGCGGCGGTGGAGCGCGGTCAGCCGGTCCTCGGCATCTGCCGCGGGTTTCAGGAGGTGGCGGTTGCGATGGGCTCGACCCTGCATCCCGAGATCCGGGACCTGCCGGGTCGGATGAACCACCGGATGCCCCCCGACGGCACGCTGGAGGAAAAGTTCGCCCTCCGCCACGAGGTTCGGTTCACGCCCGGCGGACCCTTCGCCCGCCTGATGGGGGCGGAGACCGTGATGACGAACACGCTGCACGGGCAGGGGATATGCTGCGCCGGGGCGCGGGTACGGGTGGACGGATGGGCGCCGGACGACACGCCGGAGGCGATCTGGATCGAGGGCGCGCCGGGCTTCTGTCTGGCGGTCCAGTGGCATCCGGAATGGAATGCCGCCGAGGATCCGGTCTCACGGCCGCTCTTTGAGGGGTTCGGCGAGGCCTGCCGCACCTGGCGCGCGGGCCGCACGGCGCCGCTCGCCCGGGCGGGATAGGCGCGCTCCCGTCGGCCGTTTCTCCATGCCGTATGCCGTGCACCATCCGTTGCGGTTCGAGCCAAAGGTTCAAACCACAACGTTCCGCGCCCGCCAAAAGCGGCCGTAGAGAACTTTCCGCCCCGTCCGGCGCCGTATATCAACTCTGGTGCGGGCCGCGGCGTTCGCGGATCACCGCCCGGATGCGGCGCCAATCGTCGGCGGCATCCCGATCTCCGGCGATGTTCTCTTCGGTGGCCTTCTGTGCGGCCGTGGCCTCGGCGCGATCGCCATGCAGGCGATGAAGCGCATAAGCCCGACGGACCGCTTCGCTATGGGCAAGCATGTCGGTTCTCCCTCAGGTCATGGGAATCATCCTACCACGATCCGGGCTCCGCTCTAAGGGGAAGGCGGGAGCAGGGTCAGACCCGGCGCTCAGCCGTACAGGCGCAGCATCTCCAGCAGGTTTTCATGGGTGTCGATCTCCTGCACCGGCTTGTCGTCGCGCCAGCGCAGCATCCGCGGAAACCTCAGTGCCACGCCGGATTTGTGCCGCGTGCTCTTCTGGATGCCCTCGAAGCCGATCTCGAACACCTGCTCGGCGGGGACCTGCCGCACGGGTCCGAACCGGGCCAACGTGTTGCGCCGGACCCAGGCGGTGATCTTGCGGAACTCGGCATCGGTCAGGCCGGAATAGGCCTTGGTGAAGGGGACCAGCTCGTTCCCCTTCCAGACGGCGAAGGTGAAGTCGGTATAGAGGTTCGCCCGCCGCCCGTGCCCCGCCTGCGCATAGACCATCACTGCGTCGATGGTCAGCGGGTCGAGCTTCCATTTCCACCAATCGCCCTTCTTGCGCCCGACATGGTAGCGCGCGCTTCGCCGCTTCAGCATGAGCCCCTCGGCCTGCGCATCGCGGGCGGTGGCGCGAACCTCCGCGAGCGCGTCCCAATCGTCGAACGGGACGAGCGGCGATAACGCGACGGGCGCTTCAGGTGGCACCTTGGCCAGCAGCGTCTCCAGCCGCGCGCGCCGCTCCGCGAAGGGCAGGGCGCGGATGTCGTCGCCCGCGTCCTCCAGCAGGTCGTAGGCCCGCAGGATCACCGGCGCCTCCGCCAGCAGCTTCTTCGGCACCGTCTTCCGCCCGATCCGCTTTTGCAGGGCCGCAAAGGAGCGGGGCAGGCCCGCCTCCGAGTCCCAGACCAGCACCTCGCCGTCGATCACCGTCCCGTCCGGCAGGTAATCCGCGGCCCGGGCGAATTCGGGGAAGCGGTCGGTCATCAACTCCTCGCCACGGGACCAAAGGTGATGCTGCCCGCCGCGCAGGATGAGCTGACCGCGGATGCCGTCCCACTTCCACTCCGCCATCCAGTCGCCCGGCACCCCGAGCTTTTCCGGCCCGTCCTCGACCCCGTAGGCGAGGCAGAACGGATAGGGACGGCTCAGACCGGCCTCCGGATCCGGCGTCAGGATCAGGGCATCGTAGCTCGTCGTCTCCGGCGTCCAGTTCCCCATCAGGCGATGGGCCAGCTCCGCCTCCTCGATCCCGGTCGCCTGGGCCAGCGCGCGGGTCATCAGCTTCTGGCTCACCCCGACCCGAAAACCGCCGGTGATCAGCTTGTTGAAGACGAACCGCTCGGCTCCCGCGAGCCGGTCCCATGCATCGAGCACGGCGGCCCGCCGCTCCGCCTCCTCCGCCCGGGACAAGGCGCGGATGTCCGCGATCCACTCGCTCAGCGACCGCTCGGAGGCATGGGCCGGATCGGGCAGGACGAGGTGCATCGTCTCCGCGAGATCGCCCACCACATCGTAGCTCGCCCGGAAGAGCCAGTCGGGAAGGCCCGCACGCTCCGCCGCCCATTCCGCAAGACGCGTGGCCGTCACGGTGCGCTTCGGCCGCCGACCGGACAGGAGAGCTATGGTCCAGAGCCGGTCGTCATCCGGGGCGTCGCGGAAATAATCGGCCAGGGCGGCGGTCTTGGCTCCGGTCTTGGTGGTCCGGTCCAATGCGGTGAAGAGGTCGGCGAAGCGTTTCATGCGACCGCCCGGACGGCGCCCGCCATATGCGCCGCGATCCGGTCCAGCGCCCGGTCCGCGGCCGCCGAGCGACCGGCGAAGATGTGATAGTCGTGGGGGACACCGGGTTCGACGGCAACGTCCACGGGCACGCTCTGGGACCGGAGCCGGTGGGCAAGGGCCAAGCCCTCTTGCTCCAGGAACTCCCCCTCCGACAGCTCGATCAGGACGGGGGGCGCGCCGGTATAATCGGCGAAGAGCGGCGAGACGCGGGGATCGTTCGGGTCCGCGCCAGCCACATAGGCGCGCTGGAACCGGCGGAGCACATCCTCGGAGAACACCATCTCCGTATGGGTGTGGATTTCACGGTCGGGGCGCAGATCGACGCCCGGCGAGATCACGGTGAGCGACGCGGGCGGGGAGCCGTCGGCCAGAAGGGCCTGCAAAACCGTCAACGCCAGGGTGCCGCCCGCGCTGTCTCCGCCGATATGGATCTCGCCCCCGAGCGCGCGGGCCGCGCGAGCGCAATCGTCGGGTGCCGCGGGAAACGGGTGTTCCGGCGCCAGCCGGTAGCGGGGGACCCAGACCTCCATCCCCGTGCGCAGGGCCAGCCGGTCCGTCAGCGCCGCATAGCTGCCGGGGGAGCCCATGACGAACCCGCCCCCGTGCAGCCAGAGGATCCGGCCATGCGCTCCTTTCGGAAGCGTCACGCGGGTCGGCACGCCATCCAGATCGCACCAGTCGACCCGCAGATCAAGCGACCGCCCGAACATCAGCGACCCCAGCTCGAATACCTGCCGCGCCACCGCGAACGGAACCGGAAGCCTGAGGAGCGGGCGTTCCACCCATGGGGCGGTGATGCGACGCATGCGGTCGAAAGCCCTGCTCATGCGGCGTCGTCCCGGGGCGGGGGCGCGTCGGATACCGCCTCCTCCGGGGCGTCCAGCGCCTCGCCCTCGTACTCGGTCTCCACGATTTGCGCGTCGTAGCCCTGCTCCTCCAGCCATTGCCGGAACGTCGCGGTATAGCCGTGGGTAGCGAAGATGCGGGTCGCACCGGTCTCCTTGATCGCGGCGTTCAGCCCGGCCCAGTCCGCATGGTCCGACACGACGAAGCCCCGATCCGCCGCCCGCCGCCGCCGTACCCCGCGCAGCGCCATCCAGCCACTCGCGATGCCGGTGGAGACCGGACCGAACTTGCGTAGCCATCCGCCGGCCAGCGCCGAAGGGGGCGCCACGATCAGCGCGCCGGCATGGGCCTTGAGGTCGGTGTCGGGCGTCACCCGCACCGTGTCCGGAAGCGCGATCCCCTGCGCGCGCATCACGGCGTTCGTGTTCTCGACCGCGCCATGGGTCAGGATCGGGCCGATCGACGCATCGACCATCGTCATCACCCGCTGCGCCTTGCCCAGCGAATAGGCCCCGATCGCCGCATGGCGGCCGGTGTCGCGGCACTCCTGCCACCAGAGGTTCAACTGCTCCGCCAGCGCGGCCTCCTCCTGCCAGTCGAAGACCGGCAGACCGAAGGTGCATTCGGTGATGAAAGCGTGACAGCGGACGGGCTCGAACGGCTCCGACAGGGGATCGGGGCCGGTCTTGTAGTCGCCCGACACGACCCAGACCTCGCCGCGATGCTCGATCCGGACCTGCGCGCTGCCGGGGACGTGGCCCGCGGGGTGGAAGCTGACGGTCGCGTCGCCGATCCGACGGGTCTCGCCATAGGCGATCCCTTCGGCATCGATCTCGCCGAGCCGGTGGCGCATGACCGGAAGGGCGGCGTGGGTGGCGAGATAGCGGGCATGACCGGGACGCGAATGGTCGGCATGGCCATGGGTGATCAGCGCGCGATCCACGGGGCGCCAGGGGTCGACATAGAAGTCGCCGGAGGGGCAGTAGATGCCGTCTTCGCGGAATTCGAGAACCATGGCCCAAGGATAGCGCGTCCGACGCGGAGGGCTACCGCCGCGATGTCCGTTGACGTGACGAAGGACCGGGAGATGGGTCGCATCCGGGGCCTGCCCCATGTGGCCCGACTTCGGCGGTGGATGTGCGGCGGCGGTAGGGAGGCCTGGAACCTACACGCGCAGGACTCCGCTGCCCGGACGGGGTTTCACGATCAGAGCGCGCAACCGCGCCGCGTACCGCGACAACCTGCGGCCGATTGCGGTGCTCCGCTTGCCTTCGCCGCTGACTTGCCCGGCCTCTACGGATCCCCGTCGTCCGGGGACAGGAGCGTGATCTCTCCCGATTCCTCCAGTTCGCGGATGCCGGCGATGATGCGGGACATGGCGCCGTCCGCATCGGCAACGGTGACCGCACCGTTCTCCTCGATCTGATCGCGGATCTGGTCGGCGAGGCGGCTGGAGATGGAGTCGAGCAGGAACTCCGTCACCGCCTTCAGCTCCTCCGGGGCGCCACCGAGGGCCAGCACCACGTCCCCCTGATCCACCACCCGCAGGACCTTCGGGACGGATCGCGCGTCGAGTCGCTCGGGAATATTCTCCCAGCTGAAGATCGCGGCCCGGACACGGTTGGCGAAATCCGGGCTCGTCTTGTCCAGCCGGTCGAGGAGGTCTCGCCGCAGTTTGGACGGGGCCGCGTTGAGGATGTCCCCGACGCGCCGTTCGGCATCGGTGGTGAACGCGGTTGGTGCGATGGCGGCGGTCTGGCGGCCGAGGGCCGTGCCGATCCGGGAGACGGCGCCGGGCGTCACGCCCTCGGTCCGGGCGAAGGCACCGGCGAGCGCCTCCGCCTGCTCCGCGTCGAGGCGCGTCAGGAGATCGGCGGCCTTCCCGGCGGGGAGCTTGGAAAGAAGGATCGCCCCGACCTCGTCGCTCTCCCCCTCCATCAGACCAAGCAGCGTCTGGTCGTCGAGGGTCGTGACCATTTCCCATGCGGCATTGCCGAGATTGCCCGGCTCGCCACCATGCTCGCCGATCAGCGCCTCGACCACATCGAGCGACAGACGTCCGTCGAGCGTGGTGAGGATGCGGTCCACCTCCCGCGGGAAATGCAGCCCGATCCCGTCGAGTTCGGCGGCAAATTCGGCGACCGTCTCCGCCAGGGTGGTCCGGTCCACGAAGCGGAGGGACGTCATCTCGGCAACGATGCGGCGCTGCTGTTCCTTCGGGAGGGTGGAGATGCCGGGATCGGCGCCGCCGTTCACCAGCAGGCGGATGATGACCGCCGCCTTCTGTCCCTGGGTCAGGGAGCGGCGGGAAGACGGCATGTAGACGGGGCTGAGATCGGACATGGGCTGGAGCGCTCGCCTTGCTGGGTCTGCGCCGGTTCTGCCCGATGGGTGTTAAGGATCCGTTGCGACGGCCCTCGCGTCAGCGCAGTCCCGCATCCTCGTCCGCCCCGATCATAAGGTTGAGGTTCTGCACCGCCGTCCCCGACGCGCCCTTGCCGAGGTTGTCGAGCACCGCCAGCACCGTAACGCGCCCCGCGCCGTCGCCCTGCACACTCAGAACCATCCGGTTCGTTCCGTTCAGCGCCTGCGGATCGACGCGTTCGCCGGGAGCGGCGACCGACACGAACGGATCGCCCGCGTAGAAGTCGCGCAGGGCCGCCTCGATCCGCGCATGGCCGGCCACGCCGCCGGGCAGCAGGTCGGCATGGAGATGCAGCTGTACCGCCATCCCCTGCGCGAAATTCGCCACCGCGGGCTGGAACAGGGGCCGGCGGGTGAGCCGGGCGTATTCCATGATCTCGGGTACGTGCTTGTGGCCCTGACCGAGCGCATAGAGGTAGTAGTCCGGCGCGCTTCCCGCCTCGTATTCCGCGATCAGGGCCTTGCCGCCGCCGCTATACCCGGACACGCCCGTCAGGACCGTGCCGTGGTCGTGGGGCAGGACGCCCGCATCGGTCAGCGGCCGCAGGATAGCGATGGAGCCGGTGGCATAGCAGCCGACATTGGCAACGCGCGCGGCGCCGCGGATGCGGTCCCGCTGGCCCGGAAGCTCCGGCATTCCGTAGGTCCAGCCGTCGGCGACCCGGTGCGCGGTGGAGGCGTCGATGAGGCGGGTCGCCCCGGCGAGCGGGATCGCGGCCCGTGCGGCATCGTCCGGCAGGCAGAGGATCGCGACATCGGCCTCGTCGAAGGCGGCACGGCGGGCACCCTCGTCCTTGCGGTTCTCGTCGGCGAGGGACACGAGCCGGATGTCGTCGCGCGCAGAGAGGCGGTCGCGGATCCGCAGGCCGGTGGTTCCGGCCTCGCCGTCGATGAACACGGGAACGGGCATGGCAGACCTCCGACCTTGGACAAGCCGGGGATAGGGGAGCGGGGGCCGCCTTGCAACAGGCGCCGCGGGGCCAATCCCGGACCCCGAGGGTTCCGCGATGCCGCGGGACTGCGCCATAACCGAGGTCAACGCAGGATATCGTGCCCCATCTGACGCGCGAGATCGACATAGTCGAGCAGGACCCAGTTCTCCGCGATCCGCCCGTCCGCGCAGCGGTAGAAATCCATCACTCGCAGGTTCAGCGCCCGACCCGTGGCGGGCAGGCCCAGATACGGCCCGCGATGGGTCATCGTCATCGACGGCCAGCCCGACACCGCGGCATAGTTCCCGTCGCCGATCCGGCAGTAATGGTTGCCGCCCTTGCGGTCCGGAAAGGCGGTGAGGAATGCGTCGCGGTGATCGGCCACGAACCCGTCCCACCGGTAGTTGGACCCGATTCCGCCCGGCCCGTACCACAGCATGTCGTCGGCCCAAGTGCCGTCCGCGCCAGTCTGTCCCGCACTGCCCCGGGTCTCCGGATCGTAAACATGCAGCTTGCCGAGCATCCGCTCCACCAGATCGAGGCTCGCCGCCCCGCCCGTTGGATCGGGGCAGACCCCGTCGTGGGTCGCGGGGCCGGGAAACGTCATCTCGGTCCCGAGGCGCTCGGGGAAGGGTTGCCGGCCCGCCTGTCGCATCAGGTCGGGCAGGTCGAGGATGATCCGGCTCTCCACGATCCGCCCGTCCCCGTCGATGCGGTGGAACTCCCCCGCCCGCAAGAACGCCAGCCGCCCCGAGGGCGCCACGCCCCACAGGTCGCCCGTATGCGTTCCAACCAGATGCGCCAGGCAGGCGACCCAGCGACCGCCGACATCGCGGCGGTTCTCGCCGCCGATGACGATCTCGTCCCGCCGGTGCAGGTGGGGCAGGGCGGCGCGCAGCGGGTCGATCACCTCGCGCAGGATCGCCTCCCGCCCCTCAACGCGCTTCACCGGCGCCATCATGTGCCATACCGCGTTCGGCGCCAGCACGTCCGCCGCCTCCGGATCGCGCAAAAGGCGGGCAAGGCCATCCCGGGCGGCGTGGCGGAAGTCGGTCATGAAGGTCCCTCGCGATTCGTGCTTGCCACATGCGCGAAAGGGCGGCTAGCGTCCTTGCAAGCGTATGCACACGTGCAACGTAACGCCTCAGCGTCGCAAGGGAAGCGGCACCGGCAATCGACCGTCCGGGTGGGGACGGGCCGAAAACGGGGATCGGGACAACCCGGCCCCGGAAAAATGACAGACAGGGAGTATCCGATGCGTATCAACACCTTGCCGATCAAGACCTTGGCCCTTGCGGGGGCGATGGCCATGCTGACGGGCGGGACGGCGATGGCCGACTGCGCCTTTCAGAACGACGTGGAGATCAAGACGCTCAGCGCCGGGTTCGAGGCGTGGAAAGCGGTCACCGACGCGATGGCCGAATGCGGCAGCGTCTCGGCCGAGCTGGATCAGGAGTTCCGCACCAAGCAACCCGCCGCCTTCGCCGCGAACCCGTCGCTTTATTCCGTGGGTGGCGTGTCCAACGGAACGATCACGCCGCTGCTGAACGAGGGGACGATCCGGCCGCTGGACGACCTCGTGGAGCAATACGGCCAGAACCTGTCGCCCAACCAGCTCATCCGCATCGACGGTCAGATCATGGCCGTGGCGATGATGGTGAACACGCAGCACATGATGTACCGGGCCGACATCTTCGAGGAGCTGGGGATCCAGCCGCCGCAGACCTACGAGGAGGTGCTCGCCGCGGCGCAGACGATCCAGGATGCGGGCGTGGTCGAGTATCCGCTGGGTGCCACGATGATGTCCGGCTGGAACATCGCGATGGAGTTCATCAACATGTTCGTCGGCTACGGCGGCACCTTCTACAACGACGACAGCACGCCGGCGATCAATTCCGAGGCGGGGCTCAAGTCGCTGGAAATGATCAAGGCGCTGACGGAATACATGGATCCCGAGTACCTCGTATCCGATTCCACCTACGTCCAGCAGCAGTTCCAGCAGGGCAAGATCGCCATGGCGAACCTCTGGGCATCGCGCGGCGGGGCGATGAACGACGCGGCCGAGAGCGAGGTCGTGGGCAAGGTCGCGACATCCACCGCACCGTTCGTGGTGGAGGGCAATCCGCCTGCGACGACGCTCTGGTGGGACGGCATCGTGATCGCCAGGAACATCACCGATGAGCAGGCTGAGGCGGCGTTCCGCGTAGCTATGGAAGGGCTCGATACCGAGATGGTGACGGCGAACAATTCCGACGCGATCTGGCTCGTCGCCGGGTATCAGCCGGACGACATGGCCCAGGGCGCGATCGTCACCGCGACGGCCTCCCCGCCGCCGCCGAGCTACCCGTCCACCAGTCAGATGGGCCTGATGCACACCGCGCTGGGCAACGAGCTGCCGTCCTTCTTTACCGGCGACCGCACCGCCGAGGAGACGCTGGCCGCCATCGAGGAGGCCTATACCTCCGCCGCGCGCGAGGCGGGCCTGCTCTGACCCGATCCGCCGGGGCGCCCCAATCGGGCGCCCCGTGACTTTTCAGGGGAATACGCGATGAAGTTCAAGACATTCGCCATGTTCGTCGGCCCGTCGATCTTCCTGATGCTGCTGTTCATCGCTTTCCCGCTGGTGTCGGTGTTCATCAATTCCTTCCAGGTCACGCAGCCCGTCTTCACGACACAGGAGGTGGAGACCTGTTCAGCGGGGTTCCTGACCCAGAACTGCGTCACCGAGGTAAAGACCGTCCCCCTGATCGGTGAGGACGGGCAGATGCAGACGACCACCGAATGGGTGGGCTTCGACAGCTATGCCAACGTGCTCGGCGGGGATCGCGCACTCCGGGCGCTTTCGAATTTCGACCTCGGCGCGATCCTCCAGATCGACTTCTGGAAGGCGCTGCGCTTCACGCTGACCTTCACGCTCATCACGCTGCCCTGCGTGCTCGGCCTTGGCCTCGCCATCGCACTCGTCGTCAACAACGCGTCCCGGGCGATCAAGGGACCCGTCATCTTCGTCTCGTTGCTGCCGTTCATCATCACGCCGGTGATCGGCGCGCTGTCGATCCGCTGGCTGTTCTATGGCGACGGGATCGTCACGGTCTGGCTCGAGGCGCTGTTCGACACCGATCTCAGCATCGCGGCGAACGGGTGGGCGATCGAGTTCCTGATGATGTACTACCGCGTCTGGCATGTGGCCCCCTTCGCCTTCGTGATCTTCTACGCGGGGCTGCAGACCGTGAATCAGGATACGCTGGAATCGGCGGTGATCGACGGCGCGTCCCGGTGGGAGCGGTTGCGCTACGTCGTCATCCCGCACCTCATGCCCCTGATCGTGTTCATAACCCTGATCCACCTGATGGACGCCTATCGCGCCTTCGAGGAGGTCATCGGCTTCTCGTCCGAGAGCTACCGGATCACGCTGCAATACCTGACCTACGATTACCTGCGTCCGGACGATGCCGGGAACCGGGCGGTCAGCTCGGCGAGTGCCTCGGCCATGCTGACGATGATCGGGGTGGTGATCCTGCTCGCCGCCCCCCTGCGCCGGACCTGGCGCGACTATCGCGGCGCGTGACGGGCGCACCGCACATGAGAGGAAGCTGAGCCATGGCCGACGCCTCCGTCCCCCGCGCGATGCGACAGCCTTTCGGGCTGAGACTCGCATCGAACGGCTTCCTGCTGGTCTGGCTCCTGCTGGCCGCGTTCCCGCTGTTCTGGGTGCTGGCGATGTCGTTCAAGTCGCCGGTCGATGCCTTTTCCTCCAACGCGGTCAATGTCCTGCTCGGGCCGCGGACGCTGGCGGATGGCGACGGGGTCTCGGTCGTGGACATCGTGCTCGGGATCGCGGTGGCTTGGCTGTCGATCAAGGCCGCGACCAAGTGGCTGATGCCGATGGCGGCGGGCGAGGGGACGCTGCAGAAGGTCTTCTCCTGGGCCGTGATCGCGCTGGGTTTCGTGGTCCTGTTTCTGCTCGGTTTTTTCGTCGTCATGCCCTGGATCGCGGGCCCGCTGGAGGACCTGCTCGGGCCGCTGGGACAACCGGTCCTCGGGCTGACGACGCGGCATTACGAGGCGGTGTGGGTGGAGAACGCGTTCTACCAGAACTTCCGCAACTCGATGATCGTGACCATCGGCGTGGTCACCGTTTCGCTGACGGTGGGGACGCTGGCGGGGTACGGGCTAGCGCGGTCGGGGAGCACGCTGGCCTTCTGGATATTGATTATCGCGCTTGTTTTCAGGGCCTTGCCGCATTCCGTCCTGGTCGCGGGCTACCTTCCGGTCTTCATCAACTCGGCGGAGCTTCTGAGCCCGATCCTGGGGGAGAATGCGCCGACGCTCTACGGCCAACCCCTTGCGGTCATTGCGGTTCTTGTGGCGATCAACCAGCCGTTCACGATCTGGATGCTGCGCAGCTTCTTCCAGAACATCCCCGTCGATCTCGACGAGAGCGCGCGGGTCGATGGCTGCACCCATTTCCAGGCATTCCGATGGGTCATCATGCCGGTGATGTGGCCGGGGGTCATCACCACGGGTCTGTTCTCTTTCCTGTTGGCTTACAACGACTTCCTCGTCACGTCGCTGCTGCTGGATGCGTCGAACCAGACCATGGTTCCGGCCATCGCGAGCTACTTCAACCGGGAGACGACGACCACGGATCAGGTCGAGGCCATCGCCGCCGCGGTCAGCATCACGGCGCCGCTCTTCCTGCTGGTGATGATCTTCCAGCGGCAGATCGTGAGCGGGTTGACGGCGGGGGCGGTGAAGGGGTGAGGGCGGATTTTTCGGCCGGGCCGCGGAAAGGGCCGGATCCGGGCGTTAACCCCTGATATCGTGCCGCTTCTTTCGTATGCCAGCCGTACATACGCCCGTACGCCTTTCGTGCATACGAATGTCATACCGACAGGGCGGTCACTCGGCGTTAACCGTTCGGTGGCAGGCCGGGCGGAGGAGGGGGCCCCGCCCCCCGCCCGTGCCGGGCGTCCCCCGGGATATTTCCACCGAGAAGATGCTCCCCTGCAATCTCCGCGTCCGTGTTCTTCTCCGATCAAATATCCCCGCCGGAGGCTCCGCCCTCGGCGACCCGTCGCGGCGGGAGTGGCGCGGGCCGCGATCGGCCGGTTGCGCGCCCGAAGGGAGGGGACTAGTCCCGGCCCATGCGCATTCTCTTTCTCGGCGACGTCATGGGGCGGGCCGGTCGCACCGCAATCGCCGAACGCCTGCCGGGTCTGCGCGCCGATTGGCGGCTGGATGCGGTGATCGTGAACGGGGAGAACGCCTCCTCCGGGCGGGGCCTGAACGCGGCGCAGGCGAAGGGCCTGTTCGAGGCGGGCGCGGATGTCGTCACGCTGGGCGATCATGCCTTCGACCAGAAGGACATGATGCAGGCGATCGGAGCGGATCCGCGGATCCTGCGCCCGCTGAACTATGCCAAGTCGGCGCCGGGCGCTGGCGCGCGCATCTTCGATATCGGCGGCCGCAAGCTGTTGGTGATGCAGGTGCTGGGCCGGGTGTTCATGTCGCGGCAATACGACGATCCGTTCGCCCCCGTGGACGCGATCCTGAAGGCGCATCCGCTGGGCCGCGCGGTACAGGCCATCGTGGTGGACATGCATTGCGAGGCGACGTCGGAGAAGATGGCGATGGGCCATTTCTGCGACGGACGCGCCTCGGTGGTGGTGGGCACCCATACCCATGTGCCGACGGCGGATGCGGGGATCCTGCCGGGCGGGACGGCCTATCAGACCGATGCGGGGATGTGCGGCGATTACGACAGCGTCATCGGGATGGACAAGGCCGAGCCCTTGCGCCGGTTCGTGACGGGGATGCCCCGGGACCGGTTCGAACCCGCGACGGGGGAGGCGACGCTTTCGGGCCTGTTCGTGGAGACGGAGGATGCGACCGGCCTGGCCCGTGAGGTGGCGCAGGTCCGGGTCGGCGGGCGACTGTCGCAGGCGGGGCCGGATTGAGCGCGACAGGATTCCCTGTCTTCGGGAGTGCGGAAGCGGCGGTCGGGCGCGGGGCGTGCGCGGCGCGCGGATGCGGAGGTGACGGGACGCGGGGATCCGGGCATGATCCGGTCCGGGAGGATGCGCCCATGACCTGCCCCCGAACGAATGCAGTGAGATCGGCCCCGCATTTTGCGCGGCGGGATGCGGCGCATGACCCACGTCCGGGGGGCGGATCGGCGGGGGCCGTCCGGGGTGCGGCGGGTCCGGAAGCCGTCTCCCCATCGCGCGCAGGGATCCCGGCATGACCTGGCTCGACCTGCCGCAGCCGGTGGAGGCGTGGGTGACGCTGGCGGTGCTGGCCGGGATGCTGGTCCTGTTCATGCGCGAGACCTATCCGACCGAGGTGGTCGCGATGGCGGGGGCGGCGCTGCTGCTTGTGCTGGGGATCCTGCCTTACGAGGAAGGGGTGGCGGTCCTGTCGAACCCGGCGCCCTGGACCATCGCGGCGATGTTCCTGCTGATGGGGGCTTTGGTGCGGACCGGGGCGCTGGACTGGTTCACCCGCTTCGCGGAGGCGCGGGTGCGGACGCGGCCCCGGCTGGCCATCGGGGTCCTGCTGGCCGTGGTGCTGGTCGCGTCGGCCTTCGTGGCGAACACGCCGGTGGTCGTGGTGATGATCCCGGTCTTCGTGCAGCTTGCGAAGTCGATGAAGCTTGCGCCGTCCAAGCTGCTGATCCCGCTGAGCTATGCGTCGATTCTGGGCGGGACGATCACGTTGATCGGGACGTCCACCAACCTGCTGGTGGACGGGGTGGCGCGGGCGCGGGGGATGGAGCCGTTCACCATCTTCGAGGTGTCGCCGCTGGCCATTCCGGTGGCCCTTGCGGGGCTCGCCTATCTCTATCTCGTGGGGCGGCACCTGCTGCCGGAGCGGACGTCGATGGCAGCGATGCTGGGCAACCGCAAGGGCATGAAATACTTCGCGGAGGCGGTCATTCCGCCCGAATCCAACCTGATCGGGCGGGAGGCGGCGGAGGTGCAGCTGTTCCAGCGGGACGGCGTGCGCCTGATCGACGTGGTGCGGGGGGACCGGTCGCTGCGCCGCGACCTGAAGGGGGTGATCCTGGAGGTCGGGGACCGGGTCATCCTGCGCACGGAAATCGCGGAATTGCTGACGTTGCAGCGGAACCCGGACCTGAAGCGGCTGGATCAGGTGGGCGCGGTGGAGACGGCGACGGTCGAGGTGCTGATCACGCCGGATGCACGGCTGGTGGGGCGGCGGCTGGGCGCGCTCAGGATGCGGCGGCGCTACGGGGTCTATCCGCTGGCGGTGCATCGGCGGGACCGCAACATTTCCGGACAGCTCGACGAGGTGGTGCTGCGGATCGGGGACACGCTCCTGCTGGAGGGCGGAGCGGAGGATATCACGCGGCTGGCGCAGGACATGAACCTGGTGGAGGTGAACCAGCCGTCGGAGCGGGCCTATCGACGCGAGCAGTTGTGGATCCCCGTGGCGGCGGTGGCGGGGATCGTGGCGCTCTCGGCGCTGGAGGTGGCGCCGATCTTCGCGCTGGCGATCATCGGGGCGGTGCTGGTCCTGCTGACCCGCTGCGTGGATGCGGACGAGGCGTTCGGCTTCGTGGACGGGCGGCTGCTGACGATGATCTTCGCGATGCTGGCGGTGGGATCGGCGCTGGAGGCGTCGGGGGCGGTGCAGATGATCGTGGACGCCGTGGCGCCCTGGCTCGCGGGGGCGCCGGGGCCGGTGCTGGTGCTGGCGGTATTCCTGCTGACCTCGACGCTGACGGAGATCGTGTCGAACAACGCGGTCGCCGTGGTGGTGACGCCGGTGGCCATCGCATTGGGTCAGGCGCTGGGCGTGGACCCCCGTCCGCTGGTGGTGGCGGTGATGGTGGGGGCGAGTTGTGCCTTTTCGACACCTATCGGGTACCAGACGAACATGCTCGTTTACGGTCCCGGCGGCTATCGGTTTACGGACTTCGCCAAAGTGGGTATCGGGATGAACGTCATCGTGGCGCTCGTCTCCGCGGCCCTGATCCCGTTGATCTGGCCGTTGTGACGGGTGCACCGCATCCCGGAGGTTTCATGCGTTCCGTTCTGTTTCTCGCCCTGCCGATCCTGGCCGCCTGCAACCCCGCGATCGGGCCCGGAGCGGGCGCGCCCTCGATCCCGCCGGGCCAGGTCCGGGTGGTGGATGTGAGCGCCAGCCCCGACCGCGTCGTGATGCGCCTGTCGGACCGGTCCCGCTGCGTGGGCGTGCGGCCCGAGGGGGAGACCGGCGGCTGGTCCGGGGTGACGGGCGATTGCGGCTACGCGCTGCCCTACACGGTCACGTTCCGTCAGGGGGGAAGCGCGTCGCGCTTCGTCATCGAGGATCCGACCGGCGTGCCGGTGGGCGCGGGCGGTGGACCCGGACCGCGGGCCGAAGTGTTCGTGACGGATGTGGACGGGGTGCGGCGGCTGTTCGTATCCGGCCTCGGCTCCGGCGTGCGGTTCGAGCAGGTGCCCCCGCCCGCCACCTGATCCCGGTCTAGCGGTCGCAGATGCTGCGCAATTGCTGCCAGGTCGGGTCGTCCAGCGCGGGCGGCATGTCGGAGGGTGTGACGTCGCCCGCGGGAAGGCTTTCGGCGGTCGCGTAGGGCGGCCAGGCGAGACGCGCCGTGGCGAAACCGGACCGCAGGGCGTCCGCCCCCAGAACCGCGGGCGGATCGGTCAGCAATGCCTCGACATGAGCCGTGATCGGGCCGTCGGTGACGGTTCCCGCCGACAGGAGCCGCATCAGGTCCACAGGTCCCACGCGGTCGATGAACGCATCCAGCGGCGGCGCGGCCCGCCCGGTGAGGGAAGCGGCCAGCAGGTGTCCGGCGGCCACGTCGGGATCGTCCTGCGTCACGAGGATGCGGTCCGACAGCACGAGCAGGTTGCCCGGCAGCGCGAGCGCGGGGAGCGGCAGGTCGTGCAGGATCTCGATCCGGGCGGGCGTCCGCGGCAGGACCCGGGCCTGCAGCGCGTCCAGCGCTTCGCGTCCCGTGACCGTCTCGCAAGGCGGGCCGGTCAGGAGCGTCAGTTCCGACAGCATCCGTTTGCCGATCTCCGCATGCTTGGCCGGGGGAAGCAGGTCCGCCGCCTGATCGCGCACGGCCCCCGGCAGCCACATCAGCGTGAACCCGGCGGTGAGGCCGATGGCGAGACCCATCGCGATCCGGCGCAGGCGTCCGGGCCGTCGCCGCCCGCGGGTCACCGCATCCATCACCCGGTCGAGGGCCGCGACCATCTCGGGCTCCGCGATCTCCAGCTCCTCGCCCGCGCCCTCGGTGGGGGCGTAACGGGCGGGGAGGGCGTCGGGGTTGAGGCGGATGAGCGCGGGCAGGGACCAATGCGACAGGGCGGTGCCCGCGCGGTCCTGCACCACGAGTTCGGCCTCGCCGATGGACGACATAGACATCGCGCCGCTGCGCCCCTGCCTCCGGTCGCCAAAGACCGGGGGTCTCCAGCCGTTCGATGCCGTCGAGGGCGGTCATCGGCGGCGCTTCGGATCGGGGGATGCGGGGCGGTCCGGTGCGTCGGAGGCGGGCGAGTCGCTGGGGTCTGAGATCGGGCGCGACGGGGTGGTCGCGTCGGGGGTGGATGCCCTCCGGTCGCGGGTCCGGGGTGCGGGCGCGCGAGTTGCAGCTACCGTGCCACCCGGAAGGGGCGGGGCGGTCATCTGACCGTCATCGTGGACCTTGGTCCGGACGCGGTCGCGGAGGACGAATTTCTGTATCTTGCCGGTGGAGGTCTTGGGCAGCGGGCCGAAGATGACCGATTTGGGAGTCTTGAAGCCCGCGAGCCGGTCTCGGGCGAAGGCGATCAGGTCGGCCTCGCTCGCCTCGGCCCCCGGTTTCAGCTCCACGAAAGCGCAGGGCACCTCGCCCCAGGTCTCGTCCGGGCGGGCGACCACGGCGCAGAGATCGACCGCGTCGTGGTGCATCAGCGCGCCCTCCACCTCGACGCTGCTGACGTTCTCGCCGCCCGAGATGATGATGTCCTTGGCGCGGTCGGCGATCTGGACGTAGCCGTCGGGATGCTTGACGGCGAGGTCGCCGGAGCGGAACCAGCCGCCCGCGAATGCCTCCGCCGTGGCGTCGGGATCGCGGAAATAGCCCTTCATCACGGCGTTGCCGCGCATCGCGATCTCGCCCTGGGTCGCCGCGTCGGCGGGGACGGGCACGCCATCCGCGTCGAACACGTCCAGCCCCTCCATCATCGGGAAGGCGACCCCCTGACGCGCGCGCATCGCCGCCTGTTCGTTTGGAGGCAGGGCGTCCCACTCGCCGGGTTGCCAGACGTTCTCGGAGACATGGCCATAGGTTTCGGTCAGGCCATAGACATGGGTGACGCCGAAGCCGAGGGCCGCCATCTTGGCCAGCGTCGCGGCGGGAGGCGGGGCGCCGGCGGTGAATATCTCGACCGGCTGGTCGAACGCGCAGCGCTCCGATGCGGGCGCGTTGACGAGGGCGTTCAGCACGATGGGCGCGCCGCCGAAATGGGTGACGCCCTCGTCGGCCAGGGCGTCGAAGATCGCGGATGCGGTCACGTCGCGGCAGCAAACCACGGTTCCGCCGACCAGAGGCATCATCCAGGCGTGGCACCAGCCATTGCAATGGAACAGCGGCACGATGGTCAGGAGGCGCGGATAGAGAACCATACGCCACGAGACGACCGTACCCATGGTCATCAGGTAGGCACCGCGATGGTGATAGACGACGCCCTTCGGGCGCCCGGTCGTGCCGGACGTATAGTTGAGCGCGAGGCTTTCCCATTCGTCCTCCGGCAGGTGCCAGGGATGGTCGGGATCGGCGGCGGCGAGCAGATCTTCGTAGGTCGGATGACGGCCGGAGGCGGGGAAGCCCGCCGCCGCGTCGGGCACTTCGACGATGGCGGGGGGCGCGTCCTGCGCATCGGCGGCGGCTTCGGCGAGATCGAGGAATTGCGTGTCGGCGAGGAGGATCTTCGCGCCGCCATGGCCGAGGATGTAGGCGATTGTATCGAGATCCAGCCGGGTGTTGATCGTGTTCAGCACCGCGCCGCAGGCGGGCACGCCGAAGCTCGCCTCCACCTGTGCGGGCACGTTCGGCAGCAGGGTCGCCACCACGTCGCCGGGGGCGGCGCCGAGGCCGGTCAGGGCCGATGCGAGGCGGGTCACGCGGTCGCGGTAGGTGGCGTAGGTCCGGCGGGTCGCGCCGTAGGCCAACGCCTCCCGCTCCGGCCAGATGGCGGCCGCGCGGTTCAGATGCGACAGCGGGGTGAGCGCCACGTGGTTGGCGGCGCAGCGGTCCAGTCCCGTCTCGTCGTGCAGCCAGCCCATCGCGTCCCCCGTTGCGCCCCTCCCCCGGCCCGTCGATACTGCCCCGGGCGCGGGGGCCGATAGTGCCGCGAGCCGCGGGGGAAGGACAAGGGCGATGCGGGTCGGAACGATGCGGAGCGGGGTACCGGGCGGAGCGGCGCCGGGTGGAATCCTCGCCGCGGCGGGCGTGATCCTTGCGGGCATGTCGGTCATCGGCTTCATCGACCAGTTCGTGCGCGTGATCGCGGAGCAATCGAGCCTCTGGACGTTCCACATCCTGCGCTCGGCGATGATGTGGGGGATGGTCGGATCTGTGGCTGCTCGTCAGCGGCGTGCGCCTGCGGGTCGTGAACTGGCGCGGGGTGCTGGGCCGGTCGGCGATCATGTCGACGGCGATGATCGTCTATTTCGGCGCGCTGGGCTTCCTGCCGGTGGCGCAGGTGGCGGCGGGGCTGTTCACGGCACCGATCTGGGTCCTGCTCTTCTCGGTAGCGTTCTTCGGGCGGCGCATCGGCCCGGTGCGGATCGCGGCGGTGGCGATGGGGTTCGCGGGCGTGGTGCTGGTGCTTGCGCCGGACCCGTCGACGGTGTCGCCGTTCATGGCGCTGCCGATGGTGGCGGGGGCGTTCTACGCGGTGGCGGTGATCGCGACCCGGGAATGGTGCGAAGGCGAGGGGGCGGTCGTCCTGTCGATGGGCATCTTCACGTTCATGGCGTTGTGGGGGATCGGCGGCATGGGGGCGGTCGCGGTCCTGGGGCTGGAGGGGGAGGGATTCCTCAGCCGGGGCTGGGTCTGGCCCAATGCCGGAGGTCTGGATGTGGACCGTCGTGCAGGCGGTGGGGAGCCTCGTCGCGGTGCTGCTGCTGACGCGGGGCTACCAGTTGGCGGAGGCGTCTCTGGTCTCCGTCTTCGAATATTCGGTGCTGGGATTCTCGGCCCTGTTCGGGTGGCTCGTCTGGGGGGACGTGCTGGGCCCCGCGGGCCTTCTGGGGCTGGCGCTGATCGCGGGGGCGGGAAGCCTGATCGCGCTGCGGGGGCGGGAGAGCCGCGCCTGACGTTTCCGTCGGACGCGGCCCCCGGGTCGGTGCCGCTCAGGCCGCCCTGGCCGCGGTCGCGCCGTAGAAGGACGTGCCCTCCGCCGACATCTTGCGCAGAAGGTTCGGCGCGGCGAAGCGGTCGCCATGGGACGCGGCGAGCGTGTCGCAGGTTTCTACCGCCCAATCGGCGCCGACGATGTCGAGCCAGGAGAACGGCCCGCCCGACCACGGCGCGAAGCCCCAGCCGAGAATGGCGCCCACGTCGCCCTCGCGGATGTCGAGGAGGACGTCCTCCTCCAGCGCGCGGACGGCCTCCAGCACCTGCGCGAACATCAGACGGTTCTGGACCTCGTGCAGGTCCGGCTGGGCGTCGGCCTCCGGATATTTCGCCGCGACGCCGTCCCACAGGCCCTGCCGCTTGCCCTTTTCGTCGTAGCCGTAGAAGCCCGCGCCGGACTTGCGCCCGAGGCGTCCCTCGCCCTCCATCCAGAACAGCACCTCGTCCACCGCGCCGTCGGGATAGGCGTCGCCCATCGCGGCTTTGGTGGCTTTGGCGATCTTGACGCCGAGGTCGATGGAGGTCTCGTCCACCAGTTGCAGCGGGCCCAGAGGGAAGCCGAGCATCTTGGCGGCGTTTTCGATCAGAGAGGGGTTTACACCCTCCGCCACCATCCGGATCCCCTCGTTGATGTAGGGAATGATGCAGCGGTTGGCGTAGAAGAACCGTGCGTCGTTGACGACGATGGGGGTCTTGCGGATCTGGCGGACGTAATCGAGCGCCTTGGCCACGGCGCGGTCGCCGGTCTGCTTGCCCCTGATGATCTCCACCAGCAGCATCTTGTCGACGGGCGAGAAGAAGTGGATGCCGATGAACTGCTCGGGCCGGGCGCTGGCCTTGGCCAGCTCGGTGATCGGCAGGGTGGAGGTATTGGTGGCGAAGATCGCATCGTCGCCCACCACGGCCTCGACCGCCTTGGTCATCTCGGCCTTGACGCTGACATCCTCGAACACCGCCTCCACGATCAGGTCGCAGCCCTTGAGCGCGTCGAGATCGGTGGTGGCCTCGATGCGGCCCAGAATCTCTGCCTTCTTCTCCTCGGTCACCTTCTTGCGGGACATCCCCTTGTCGAGGATCCCCGCGGAATAGGACTTGCCCTTGTCGGCCGCGGCCTGTTCGCGGTCGATGAGGACCACGTCGATGCCCGCATTGGCGGAGACATATGCGATGCCCGCGCCCATCATGCCCGCACCGATGATGCCCACGCGCCGGACCTTCTCGTCGGCGACGTCGGGGCGGTTCGCACCCTTCTCCAGCGCTTCCTTGTTGATGAAGAGCGAGCGGATCATGGCCTCGGAGGACGGGTTCATCAGGACATGGGTGAACCAGCGGGCCTCGATTCTGAGTGCTGTGTCGAAGGGGACGAGCGCGCCCTCGTAGACCGAGGACAGGAGTGCCTTGGCCGCGGGGAACACGCCCTGGGTCTTGCCGTTCACCATGGCCGACGCGCCGACGAAGGTCATGAAGCCCGCCGGATGATAGGGCGCGCCGCCGGGCATCTTGTAGCCCTTGGCGTCCCACGGCTTCACGAGATCCGCTTCCTTGGCGGACAGCACCCACTCGCGGGCCGCGGCGAGCGGGTCGTCCGCCACCTCGTCGATCAGGCCCGCGGATTTGGCGCGGGCGGGATCGGAGAGCTTCCCCTCCAGCAGGAAGGGGGAGGCGGCCATGGCGCCGAGCTTGCGCGCGAGGCGCGTAGTGCCGCCCATGCCGGGGAAGATGCCGACCATGATCTCCGGCAGGCCGATCTTGGCCTTGGGGTTCGGTGCCGCGAAGATGCGGTGGCAGGCGAGCGGGATCTCGAACCCGATGCCGAGTGCGGTGCCGGGCAGGGCTGCGGCGATGGGCTTGCCGCCCTTCAGCGTCTTGGGGTCCATGCCCGCCCGCTCGATCCGGCGCAGGATGCCGTGGGATTTCATCAGACCCTCGAACAGACCCTTCGCGGGTTCGTCCCCCGCCGACGCCTTCATCCTGGCGATGACGTTGAGATCCATGCCGCCCGCGAAGCTGTCCTTGCCGGAGGTGATGACGATCCCCTTGACCGTGTCGTCGGCCAGCGCGTCGGTCACGCAGGCGTCGAGCTCGTCCCAGCCCTCGAGGCTGAGCACGTTCATGGACTTGCCGGGCACGTCCCAGGTGATGATCGCGACGCCGTCGGCGTCGGTCTTCATGGTGAAATCGGTCATAGGGGCACCTTTCGGAAATCGGGATGAAGGTCCGGCACCTGCGGGTCGGCCGCGATCGTGGGCGGTTGCGCGAAGCTGCCGGTCAGGTTCTGGACGGCATTGGCGCAATGGGTCTCGCGCCAGATATCGTCGGCGCCGCGGGCGAGGCGGACGCGGTTGGGGTAGGGGGCAAGCGTACGGTGGGCGCCCCGCATCTTGTGGCTGTCGTGCTGGCCCACGATCACGTTGGGAGAGACGAAGGTTGCGAACCGGGCCGTCCGGACGAAGGCGGTGATCCCCTCGGACCGGAAGAGGTTCGCGAAAGTCGTGAAGAGCGCGCGCTGCGCCTCCGCAGTAATCGTCTCGTGCCGGTGGGTGGCCGTCTGCATCACATGCGGCACCGTGACCCGGGCCATGAAACGGTCGGGATCCCCCGACAGGAGGGCATCGGACAGGATGTCCAGATGCTCCTGATAGAGGGCCATGGCCTGCGGATCCGAACCGGCGGGCATCACGGGATCACACGCGCTCGATGATCGTGGCCGCGCCCATTCCGGACGCGACGCAGAGTGTGGCGAGGCCGGTGGCCTTGTCCGCCCGCTCCATCTCGTCCAGCAGCGTGCCGATGATGATCGCGCCGGACGCGCCCAGCGGGTGACCCATCGCGATGGCGCCGCCGTTCACGTTCAGGCGGTCGTGATCGACATCGAATGCCTGCATGAAGCGCAGCACGACGGAGGAGAACGCCTCGTTCACCTCGAAGAGGTCGATATCGCCGATCTCCATGCCGTTATCGGCGAGGATCTTCTCCGTCACCGGAACCGGCCCCGTCAGCATGATGGTCGGGTCCGTTCCGATCTTGGCGGTGGCGCGGATGCGGGCGCGGGGGGTGAGGCCCCACTTCTCACCGAACGCCCTGGACCCGATCAGGATACCGGCCGCGCCGTCCACGATCCCACTGGAATTGCCGGCGGTGTGGATGTGGTTGATCCGCTCCAGATGCGGATACTTCATCAACGCGATCTTGTCGAAGCCGGGCATGACCTCGCCCATGGCCTGAAACGCGGGGTTGAGTGCGCCGAGCGACTGCATGTCGGTGCCGGGGCGGATGTATTCGTCGTGGTCGAGAATGGGCAGGCCGTTGACGTCGCGCACGGTCACCACGGATTTCTCGAACCGGTTCGCCTTCCAGGCGGCGGCGGCGCGGGTCTGGCTCTCGACGGCGAAGGCGTCGGCGTCGTCGCGACTGAACCCGTATTCGGTCGCGATGATGTCGGCGGAGATGCCCTGCGGCACGAAATAGGTCTCCATCGCGATGGAGGGGTCCACGGCGATGGCGGCCCCGTCGGAGCCCATGGGCACCCGGGACATGCACTCGACGCCGCCCGCGATATAGCCGTCGCCCGCCCCGCCGCGGACCTGATTGGCCGCGAGGTTCACCGCCTCCATCCCGCTGGCGCAGAAGCGGTTGATCGACAGGCCGGGGATGCGCTCGTCGAGGGAGGAGGCCAGCACGGCGGTCCGGGCGAGGCAGCCGCCCTGCTCCGCGACCTGGGTGGCGTTGCCCCAGATCACGTCCTCGACCGCGTGGCCTTCGAAGCCGTTCCGATCCTTCAAGGCGTCCAGAACCTGTGCCGACAGGCGGGCGGCGGTGACCTCGTGCAGGGCGCCGTCGGGGCGACCCTTGCCCCGCGGCGTGCGGATGGCGTCGTAGATATAGGCTTCGGTCATGCGGGAACTCCTTGTTGGCGATCCGAGGGATTGCCGGGCATCAGGTCGTAGGGATGTTTCCAGCCGGGCAGGGCGGCGATGCGGTCCAGCCAGGCGTCGATATGGGACCAGTCGGCGCGGTCGAAGCCGAACGGCTCGGGGTAGAAGAGATAGCCGCAGCAGGACAGGTCGGCATTGGTGACGCCGTCGCCCACGATCCAGTCACGGTCCGCGAGATGGGCATTGAGGACGGCATAGGCGCTGCGCAGCCGTCCCTGCTGGAACGCGATCACCTCGGCCGGGCGCTTTTCCGGCGGCAGGAAGTTGGCGAGGAACCGGGCCTGTCCCGCGACGGAGGACAGCTTGTGGTTGTCCCACAGCATCCAGCGCAGGACCTCGTAACGGTCGGAGGGCGCGCCGCCGAAGCGACCGGTGCGGTCGGCGATCCAGGTCTGGATCGCGCCGGACTGGCTGAGCCGGAAATCGCCGTCCAAGAGGACCGGCGCCTCCGCCATCGGGTTCAGCGCGCGCCAGTCCGGCGTCCGCACCTGTCCGCCGAAGAAGTCCACGAAGACCGGAGACCAGTCGACACCGGACAGCTCCAGTGCCAGCGCGGCCTTGTAGCTGTTCCCGCTCTCGCCGAAGCAATGCAGCTCGATACCCATCTCGGCACCTCCTCCCGAAGCCCGGTTCGTCGTCCCGTCGGAGGGGCGGGGGGCCAGCCCCCCGCTCGCGGGGCTCGCTCCCCCCGGGATATTTCGACCGAGAAGATATCCCGGCATTAGCGACCCGTTAATCTCGACCGGTCATGGTCCTCGGGCGGTACAGGCGGGGACGCCGATGACCGCCCGAGGAGAAGCCCCGTGCTTTCCCGTGGCCCGGGGACGGCTTGGCAGAGCCTCCCGTCCCCGGGCCTTCTTCCCGGGACAAATATCCCCGCCGGAGGCTCCGTGCCCGGCTCCACGCGCCCGTCTTCTGCGACATCGCCCGACCGGTGGCCAGCCCGGGCGCGCGCCGCATTCCGTCCGACCTCAGAACGCCGTGGATTCCAGCGCCATCACGGTCTCCGGCCCGGTCTCGATCCGTGCCAGATGCATCGACGTCGCCGGAAGCTGCCGGGCCATATAGTAGCGTCCCGTGGCGATCTTGGCCTCGAGGTAGTCGCGATCCGCGCCGTCCTCGCGCAGCTTCGCGCCCGCCGCCTGTGCCATTCGGGCCCACATCAGGCCGAGGCAGACATGGCCGAACATGTGCATGAAGTCGTAGGAGCCGGAGAGCGCCGCGTTCGGGTTCTTCATGCCGTTCTGCATGAAATACATGGCCGCAGCCTGCAGGTCCTTGGACGCGGCCTTGAGCGGCTCTAGGAACCCGGCCTTGAGGGTCTCGTCCTCGGCATTCTCCTTGCAGAACGTCTTGACCAGATCGAAGAAGGCCATGACGTGCTTGCCGCCGTCCTGCGCCAGCTTGCGGCCGACGAGGTCCAGCGCCTGAACGCCGTTGGCGCCTTCGTAGATCATCGCGATCCGGGCATCGCGCGCGAATTGCGACATTCCCCATTCCTCGATGTAGCCGTGGCCGCCATAGACCTGCTGCGCCGCGGTGGCGTATTCGAACCCCTTGTCGGTCAGGAAGCCCTTGAGCACGGGGGTGAGCAGCGAGACCAGACCTTCGGCATCCTTGTCGCCCATGCGCATATCACGGTCGATCAGCGAGGCGCCCCAGAAGGTGAAGGCGCGCGCGCCCTCGACGAAGCTCTTCTGGTCCATAAGGTTGCGGCGGATATCGGGATGCACGATCAACGGATCGGCCGGCCCGTCGGGGTTCCTGCTGCCGGTCACGTCGCGGCCCTGGAGGCGGTCGACGGCATAGGCCAGCGCGTTCTGATAGGCGATCTCGGCCTGGGCGTAGCCTTGCAGGCCCACGCCCAGCCGCGCCTCGTTCATCATCGTGAACATGGCGCGCATGCCCTTGTGCTCGTCGCCCAGCAGATAGCCTTCGGCCTCATCATAGTTCATCACGCAGGTGGAATTCCCGTGGATGCCCATCTTTTCCTCGATCTTGCCGACCGAGACGCCGTTGCGCGCGCCGAGATTGCCGTCATCGTCAACCAACACCTTCGGCACGATAAAGAGCGACACGCCCTTGATCCCCTCGGGGCCGCCCTGGATCTTGGCCAGGACCAGGTGGACGATGTTGTCGGCCATGTCGTGATCGCCGGCGGAGATGAAGATCTTCTGGCCGGTTATCCTGTAGGAGCCGTCCTCCTGCGGGACGGCCTTGGTGCGCATCATGCCCAGATCGGTGCCGGCATGGGGCTCCGTCAGGTTCATGGTCCCCGTCCACTCGCAGGACGTCATCCTGGGCAGCCACTTCTGCTTCTGTGCATCGGTGCCGTGGACCATGATGGCAGATGCCGCGCCATGGGTCAGGCCGTAATACATGTTGAAGGCCATGTTGGAGGCCGACAGGATCTCGCCCGCGATGGTATAGGCCATGTAGGGCAGGCCCTGGCCGCCGTATTCCTCTGGCGCGTCCAGCGCGGTCCAGCCGCCGTCGCGCAGCTGATCGAATGCGTCCTTGAAGCCGTCGGGCGTGCGGACCACGCCGTTTTCCAGCGTGCACCCCTGCGTGTCGCCCACGACGTTGAGCGGGTGGATCACCTCGGTGGCCAGCTGACCCAGCGTCTCGATCACGGCGCCGGTAAACTCGGCATCCATGTCCTCGTAGCCGGGAATGTCCTGTTCGCTGATCCTGAGCAGGTCGTGGAGGACGAACTGCATGTCCTTGGCGGGGGCGGTGTAGGTGGGCATCGTCGTCGTTCCTCCTGTCGGTGTCGCCGGGGGTCGCGGCCCCCGTCCGTCTGTCTATCCGGCCTTGCGCGGCTGCATCTCGGCCAGCATCTTCGCGCTCCACTCGAGCTGTTCCTCGAGGTCGGCTACGGCCGCGGTCAACTCATCGCGCTGCGTCGTCATCTCGGCCAGCCGCTCGCGACCGACATCGTGGGCCCGGCTGAGCTGCCGGAACTGCCCGTCGCCCAGATCGTAGAGATCGAGCAACTGTCGTATCTCCTCCAGCGAGAAGCCGAAGCGCTTCCCCCGCAGGATCAGCTTGAGCCGCGCCCGGTCCCGCCGCGTGAAGAGCCGCTTCTGCCCCTCCCGTTTCGGTGCCAGAAGTTCCTTGGCCTCATAGAAGCGGAGCGTGCGCGGGGTCACGTCGAACGCGTCGCACATCTCCCGTATCGTCATCAATTCATCGGACATTTCGCCGTCGATCCTCGGAATGGTTTGCTCTTGTCTAAGGCGCGAAATGCGAACCACTCCTCTGTCATACAAGCCTATATGACGTAGAGGTAAACGAGACGTCACGTCACAACGCAGTTGACGTAACATCCCGTCACGTAAGGCGGGATCTGGGTTGGATTATGTCGCGGCGGATGGGGTCCCGGACCCGCCCCGGCATCGGATCCGGGCCATCGGGCTGTCCTGCGCGGTCATTGGCCGGACGGGGGCGTTTCCAGATCGAGGCGGACATTGTCGCGCAGGGCCGTCAGCTCCGTGATCGCCTCCTGCAGGTCGCGCTGCCGCTCTGCCAGTTCCGAAAGCTGCCGGTCGGCGAGGTCGATCCAGACCTGCTTCTGCTTCCGGCCTTCGGGATCGGCATCGTAGAGTTCCAGCCATTGCCGGATCTCCTCCAGCGAGAAGCCGAACTTTCGGCCCCGCAGGATCAGGGTCATCCGCGCCACCTCCCGCGGTCCGTAGAAGCGGGCACGCCCCTCCCGGTCGGGAAACAGCAGCTCGATATATTCGTAGTGGCGCAGGGTCCGCGGCGTCACGTCGAACCGCGCGCACATCTGCTTGAAGTCTAGCCGGTCCGACATCGCAAAGCTCCCGGTTCCAACTTTCGCACGCGGCATCGGACCTGTCCACAGGCGCGCACGGGCCTGCCGGACCGGTCGGCGCCGGGGTTGCCGGGGCCCCGCACCTGCGGCAAGGGTAGCGGCATGGAAGATGCCGACGACGCACGCAACCGGGCCGCCCGGCAATTCATCTCGGCGCTGCCCCATTGCCGCGCGCTCGCCATGGAGGTGGAGGAGGTCGCGGCCGGGATGGCGGTTGTCTCGATGCCGTGGTCGGCCGAGCTTGTGGGCGATCCGGCAACGGGCGTGATCCATGGCGGGGCGGTCTCCGCCCTGATGGACACGTCGGGCGGGGCGGCCGTCCTTAGCCATCCGACGGCGCCGGTCTCGACGGCGACGATGGATCTTCGCATCGACTACATGCGTGCGGCCCGCCCGAACCAGCGGATCACCGCGCGCGCCACCTGTCACCATGTCACCCGCTCCGTCGCCTTCGTGCGGGCGGAGGCGTTCGACGAGGACGGCGAGGGGCCCGTGGCGGTGGCGAATGGTACGTTCACCGTGGATCGCGGGGAGCGGGGGTGAAGCGGCCCGAACCGATCCAGGTCGTCAAGCAGCGTCGGGACGGCGCGCTCCGGACGCTGGTGGATGGCGTCCCCTACATCCGCTTCCTCGGGATCACGTTCGACCGGCGGGGCGACGAGCTGACCGGTGTTCTGCATTTCGACGACAAGCTGATCGGAAACCCGATACTGCCCGCGCTGCATGGCGGGGTGACGGCGGCGTTCCTGGAGGTGACGGCCATCGTGACGCTGTCCTGGGCGATGCTCTGGGACGATCTGGAGGCGGGACGGCTCGACCCCGATGCCATCGGTGCGGCCACGTCCCCGCGCCTGCCCAAGACCATCGATTTCAGCGTCGACTACCTGCGCGCGGGCCTGCCGCGGGACGCCTATGCCCGTGCCCGGATCAACCGCTCGGGCCGCCGCTACGCGTCCGTCCATGTGGAGGGCTGGCAGGACAACCGCGACCGCCTCTTCGCACAGGCGACGGGCCATTTCCTCATGCCGCTGCGGGACGGGTGAGCGGGGCGGAGACGCGCGCGCTCTCCCACCGGCGCGTGCTGCGGATCGCGATCCCGGTGGTGCTTTCGAATGCGACGGTTCCCATACTCGGCGCCGTGGATACCGGCGTGGTGGGACAGATGGGCGCGGCCGCGCCCATCGGGGCGGTGGGCATCGGCGCCATCGTCCTGTCCGCGGTCTACTGGATCTTCGGCTTCCTGCGGATGGGGACGACCGGTCTCGCGGCGCAAGCACTGGGCGCGGAGGACCGGCCGGAGCTGGTCGCGCTGCTGTCCCGGGCGATGCTGATCGCCGGCGCGGCGGGTCTGGTGCTGATCGCGGGGCAGGCGGCGATCTTCGCGGGCGCCTTCGCCCTCTCGCCCGCCGAGCCCGCGGTGGAGGAGATGGCCCGCGCCTATATGGGCATCCGCATCTGGTCCGCGCCCGCCGCCATCGCCGTCTACGGCATCACCGGCTGGCTGATCGCGCAGGAACGGACCGCCGCCGTCCTCGTGGTGCAGATCGCCATGAACGGCGCGAATATCCTCCTCGACCTGTGGTTCGTGCTCGGCCTCGGCTGGGGGGTGGAAGGTGTGGCCATCGCCACCTTCCTCGCCGAATGGTCCGGTGCGGCTTTGGGCCTGTGGTTCTGCCGCGATGCGTTCCGCCTGCCCGCATGGCGCGACCCGGCGCGGGTGTTCGATGCGGTCCGGCTGAAGCGGATGGCGGTGGTCAATATCGACATCCTGATCCGCTCGGTCCTGCTGCAGGCGACCTTCGTGTCGTTCCTCTTCTACGGCGCGGATTTCGGGACCGTCACGCTGGCCGCGAACCAGGTACTGCTGCAGTTCCTCTACATCACGGCCTATGCGCTGGACGGGTTCGCCTTCGCGGCGGAGGCGCTGGTGGGACGGTTCTTCGGCGCGGGCGCCCGCGGGCTGCTGCGGCGTGCGGTTCTGCTGACGGCCGGGTGGGGGCTTGCGACGGTGACGGTGCTCGCGGCCGGCTTCGCCATGGGCGGGGGCTGGGTCGTGGACGTGATGGCGGTGGACGAAGGCGTGCGGGCGACGGCGCGCGACTATCTGCCGTGGATGGTGGCGGCACCGCTGATCGGGGTTGTCGCCTGGATGCTGGACGGGGTCTTCATCGGGGCCACCCGGACCCGCGACATGCGCAACATGATGGTGATCAGCTTCGCCGTCTACGTGGTCGCGGTGGCGCTGCTGGTGCCGGTGCTGGACAATCACGGCCTTTGGGCGGCGCTGATGATATCGTTCGCGGTACGGGGCCTGACGCTCGGCGCGCGCTATCCGGCGCTGGAGCGGGCGGCGGGAACGGACGGCGCCCCGCGCGTCACCGCTCCGACGAGAAATGCTCCTTGAGGTAGGCCAGCACGATATCCCGGGTCTCGTCGTCGGGTTCGTACATGCCCTGCTTCTCGATCATCCAGGTCCACAGGTAGTCCCAGCGCTCGTCGGTCAGGCGCTGTTGCCGGATGATCGCCGTCGAATGGCAGGCGGTGCATTGGTAGAAGGTATCCTCCGCGCCCGCCGTGTCCGGCAGGTCCCCGAACTCCGCGTTCGGCGGGGCCGTCGGCGCGGCACTTGCAGGGGCGGTGGCGGGGGCCATCGGGTTGATCGGATTGGCGGGGGCGGCCATCGGGTCGAAGGTCTGCGCCTGCGCGCCGCCCGCGATCACGAGGAGGGCGGCGGTGAACGCACCGCGTCGGAACTGCGTCATCTTGGTATCCTTGTGATCGACCGGCGACACGCCCGCGCGCCGCCGGTCGGAAACGGGTCAGGTGGCGATCATCGCGATGCGGTGCTGCATGTTGTTGCCGTAGCCGCGCGGGTTCCAGCCCGGCACCACCGGCGGCTGCACCACGCCGTTCATGTCGGTCGCCCGGACCCAGACCTCGTAATAGCCCGCCTCGGGCAGGGTGACGTCCGAACGCCAGCGCTGCCACGCGAACCTGTTGGGCGCATCGTCCAGCGCCGCCCCGGTCCAGGTCTGGCCGAAATCGGTGGACACGTCGACGGCGGCGATGTCGCCGTTGCCCGCCCAGGCATGGCCGCGCACCTCCTGCGCCGCGCCCGCCGCGACTTCCGTCCCGGTCTGGGGATGCGTGATGAGCGACTTGACCGGCATCTCCTCCATCACGACCATGTCCTCCTCCGGCACCTCGGTGCCCGGGGCGACGGGATAGGCGGGCAGGCGATAGGAATAACCGCCCATCTTGGCGCCGTCATGCTCCTGATCCCGGATCCAGATGCGGGTCAGGTATTTCTGCGAGGCGGAGCCGGGATAACCCGGCATCACCAGCCGCAGCGGGAAGCCATGGAGCGCCGGGATCGGCGCGCGGTTCATCTCCCAGGCGAGGATCGCGTCGCCCTCCATCGCCTTGTCGATGGGCACGCCGCGCGAGATAGCCTCCATCTCGGGATCGCCCGACAGATGGGGATCGTTGCCGTAATGTCCGGTATAGACGGCGCTGTCCTTCACCCCCGCGGCCTGCAGGACGTCCGACAGGCGCACCCCGGTCCATTCCGGGCAGCCGACTGCACCGGTCGTCCACTGGTTTCCCGACGCGCCCGGATTGAAGTAGGCCCGTCCGTTGCCGCCGCATTCGAGGACGAGGCGGCTGGTGACCACCTCGAACCGCTCCTTCAGGTCGGCAAGGCTCAGCTCCAGCGGCGTCTCCACCTCGCCGTCGACGGTCAGGGTCCAGCCCTCGGCGTCCTGATCCAGCGCGGTGTCCGGCACGAGGCCGTTGTTTCGCACGAACAGACGCTTGTAGGGCGTGACATCGTCGTCCAGCAGGTGCGCGGGCGTTTCGGCATTGATCGGACGGTCGTTCAGCAGGATCAGGCCCTGCTTGTCGGCCATCAGGTCCTCCTCCATGCCCTGCGCCATCGCCGCGGGCACCAGCCCCGAGGGGATCCCCCGCTCGAAAGGCACATGCATCCCCACCATCGCGCCGAATGTGGTCAGCCCCGTCGTCCTGAGGAACGAACGGCGGCTCTGCGCCCCGTCCCGTTCCCGCGCTTCGGTTTCGGTCTCGATCCCGTCGGACCCCGCTATCTCGGTCATGATCTTCCTCCCTCTCTATCTGCTCAGAAGGGTAGCACACCCGGATTGCCGCTCAATGGGCGCCTGTGATCGACCGTCGAAAAGGTCAGAGCCAGTCGCCGCGTTTCGTGCCGACCGCCTGGGCGACGTTGTCGTAGCCGCCCCGCGCCAGCAGGCGGTCGAGGCCGGTGGCGATGCGCGCCGCCAGACCGAGGCCGCCATAGACGAGCCCGGTATAGAGCTGCACCGCCGAGGCGCCCGCGCGGATCTTGTCGTAGGCCTGCTCCGCCGAGGCGATTCCGCCGACCCCGATCAGCGGCAGGTCCGTCAGCATCGAGAGTCGGGCGAGGAGGCGGGTGGACCGCTCGAACAGCGGCTGCCCCGACAGGCCCCCGGCCTGATCCCGGTGCAGGGAGGTCAGGCCGTCGCGGGCGAGCGTGGTGTTTGTGGCGATGATCGCGTCGAGACCCGCGGCAGCCTCCGCGATGGCGCCGAGCGCGTCGGCATCGAGGTCGGGCGCGATCTTGAGGAAGAGCGGGACGCGGCGGGGCAGGGCGTCCCGCGCGGCCAGCACTCCGGCGATAAGCTGGGCCAGCGCCGCCGGCCCCTGCAAGTCCCGCAGGCGTTCGGTGTTCGGGCTGCTGACGTTGATCGTCGCGAAATCCACATGGGCGCCGCAGGCGGCGAAGACGGCGGCGAAATCGGCGGCGCGGTCGGCACTGTCCTTGTTCGCGCCGAGGTTCAGGCCGATCACCGCGCCCCGGGGACGGGCGGCGAGCCGGGCCGCGATGGCCTCCGCCCCGTCATTGTTGAAGCCGAAGCGGTTGATGGCGGCCGCGTCCTCAGACAGGCGGAAGAGGCGGGGGCGCGGGTTGCCCGGTTGCGGCAAGGGGGTGGCCGCGCCGACCTCCAGGAAGCCGAAGGCGCTGCGGGCCAGGGGGGCGAGGGCGGTGGCGTTCTTGTCGAAGCCCGCAGCGAGGCCGACCGGATTGGGCAGGGCGATCCCCGCCAGCGCGGTAGCCAGCCGCGGCGATGTCAGCGGCCCGCCCCGGGGCCCGAGCCCCGCGCCCAGGGCCGCCAGCGCGAGCCCGTGCGCCCGCTCCGGGTCCAGCCGCCGGAGGGCGGCGAGGCCCAGCCGCTCGATCATTCCATCCCGTCGGGGAAGCGGTGCGTACCCTCCACCAGCGGAACCGGCCGCGCCCAGGCGACCTGATCGAGGCGCAGGGGCGCGTAGAGATGGGGGAAGTCCGCCCCGCCCCGCGACGCCTCCCACCGCAGGTTCGGACCGAGCGACGCCTCGTCCACCGCGATCAGCCACAACCCCTCGACATCCGCGAAATGCCGGGCCGCCGTCTCGGCGACCTGTGCTGCGGTCGAGAAATGAATGAAGCCGTCGGCGAGGTCGACAGGCGCGCCCATCGTCGTTTCGTCGGCCTGAAGCGCGTCCCATTCCGGACTGCGGAAGAGCTTGTAGATCATGTCCGCCCTCTGCCGCGCTCCTGTCCCGGCGTCAAGCCAAGGGCGATGTCATATGCCTTTGACAGCGGGCCGCTAGCCGCGCACCATCCGCGCAATCAAAACACAGGGGGTTTGACCATATGACTCGTTTTCTGACTGCCTGCGCCGCCACGGCGCTGATGACCGGGGCCGCGAATGCGGAGTACACCCTGCACATCCTGCACATCAACGACCTGCACAGCCGGATCGAGCCGGTGAGCCAGTATGACGGCACCTGCTCGGCGGAGGACGACGCGGCGGGCGAATGCTTCGGTGGCGTGGCCCGCGTGAAGACCTTCATCGACGGCAAGCGTACCGAGCTGGAGGGCGAGAACGTCGTGGTGCTGGATGCGGGCGACCAGTTCCAGGGCTCGCTGATGTACACGACCTACAAGGGCGACGTGGAAGCGGAGATGATGAACGCCATCGGCTTCGACGCCATGGCCGTGGGCAACCACGAATTCGACGACGGTCCGGCACAGCTTGCGGAGTTCGTGGGCGAGGTGGACGTGCCGCTCGTCTCCGGCAACCTCGATCTCAGCGGTTCCGCCGAGCTGAATGGCCAGATCGAGGATCACCTGATCCTCGACATCGGCGGCGAGCGGATCGGTATCGTCTCCGCCCTTGCCACCGATACGGTCGAGACGTCGAGCCCGGGCGAGGACGTCGTTTTCCAGGACGAGATCGAGGCGCTGCAGGCCGATGTCGACGCGCTGACCGAGCAGGGCGTGACCAAGGTGATCGCGCTGACCCATGTAGGCCTTCCCGCCGATCGCCGTATCGCGGAAGGCGTCACCGGCCTCGATGCCATCGTCGGCGGCCATAGCCATACCCGCTTCTCCAATACCGAGGAGGGGGCCGAAGCCTATCCGACCGAGGTCAACGGCGTGCCCATCGTGCAGGCTTATGCCTATTCCAAGTATGTCGGCCACCTGACGCTGGTCTTCGACGATGACGGCAACGTTACCTCAGCCACCGGCGACACGACACTGCTGGACGCGTCGGTCGAGGCCGACGAGGCGATCACCGCCCGGGTGGCCGAACTGGCGGGCCCGATCGAGGAGCTGAAGTCCCGCGTCATCGGCGAGGCGTCGGACGTGATCGAGGGGTCGCGCGAGGTCTGCCGCGCGCAGGAATGCGCCATGGGCAACCTCGTGGCGGATGCCATGCTGGATCGCGTGGCCGATCAGGGCGTGACCATCGCCATCCAGAACGGCGGCGGCCTGCGCGCCTCCATCGACGGGGGCGAGATCACCATGGGCGAGGTGCTGACGGTGCTGCCGTTCCAGAACACGCTCTCGACCTTCTCGACCACCGGCGCCGACATCGTCGCGGCGCTGGAGAACGGCGTGGGCGAGATCGAGGAAGGCGCGGGCCGCTTCCCGCAGGTCGCTGGCCTCTCCTTCGCCTTCGACGCGGCCGCCGAGCCGGGCAGCCGCGTCAGCGACGTCATGGTCGGCGGCGCGCCCATCGACCCCGCCGCCACCTATCAGGTGGTGACCAACGATTACGTCCGGGGCGGGGGCGACGGCTACGCGATGTTCTCGACCGCCGCCGACGCCTACGATTACGGCCCGGGACTGGAAGTCGTGGTCGCCGACTACATCGCCTCCAAGGGCGGCACCTACACGCCCTATACGGACGGTCGCATCGTCGCGAAGTGATGGACGGGACGATAATCCACGGGGCGCCGGGTCGAAGGATCCGGCGCCCCGTTCGCATGAGGGATTGAGGGATGTGCGGACGATACGCCTTGGCCGAACCGGATGACGAGCTCATCGAATTGTTCGAGGCGATCCCGGCCAACGACCTGCCCGAGGGGCCATGCTGGAACGTCTGCCCGACGATGCAGGTCCCGGTGGTGCGGGCGACCGGGGCCGGGCGGCGGCTCGTGTCGATGCGGTGGGGGTTCGTGCCCGCCTGGTACAAGACGCCCACCGACGGACCGCTCCTCATCAACGCGCGGGCCGAGACCATTGCCGAGAAACCAGCCTTTCGCGCTGCCTGCCGGGAACGCCGCTGCCTGATCCCGGCGACCGGGTTCTACGAGTGGACCAAGGCCGAGGACGGCACGCGCCTGCCGTGGTATTTCCACTCGACGGCGGGCGAACCGCTTGTTTTCGCGGGCATCTGGCAGGATTGGGGGCCGGATGCGACGGCGACCTGCGCCATCGTCAGTTGCGCCGCCGGTCCCATCATGGCGGAGATCCACCATAGGGAGCCTGTGACGCTGGCGGCGGAGGACTGGGCGCTGTGGCTCGGGGAGGCCGAGGGCAAGGCGGCGCCCTTGATGCGCGCGGCGCCTGAGGGGCGGATCGCCCGCTATCGGGTGGGTGCGGCGGTGAACTCCAATCGTGCCGAGGGGCGGGAGCTTATCAAGCCGCTGACGGACGCGGGTTAGATCCCGGTACAATCGGCAGGGCGGCAAGACCTTCGGCGCTTTGCGCAGCACGTAAGCGTAAGACAGGCGATGCCGAACGCCGGAGCGGTCTGCGGCATGAGGATCGGAACGGCGCCGATCTGGCAATCGCTTCAGCCCGCACGGGAATCATCCGAGTTGTCCGTAGGCAACGTCGTCCGCGCCGTGTTCTGGGCGCGCGGCGTCGCTCCGGATTCTAGAGTCTGCGCTACACCCATTCCGCCTCCGGAACCGCTTGCAGCTCATCGTGGGAAGCCGACCGCCCCGCCGCACCGGGCCGCAGGTCGGGCGGCGTCGCCTCCGTGCCGAGATCCGCCACGACTTCGTCCAGTCCGTGCACCGCCGTCGCCTTCTCGCCCAGGCGGCGCAGGGTGACGGTGCGGTTCTCGACCTCCTGCTTGCCGATGGCGAGGATGACGGGAACCTTGCCGAGGCTGTGTTCGCGGACCTTGTAGTTGATCTTCTCGTTGCGGATGTCCGCCTCGGCCCGCACGCCCGCCGCAGTCAGCGCTTCGACCACTTCGGCCACATAATCGTCCGCGTCCGACACGATGGAGGCGACGACGACCTGCCGCGGGGCGAGCCAGAAGGGCAGGCGTCCGGCGCTGTTCTCGATCAGGATGCCGATGAAGCGCTCGAAACTCCCGAGCGTCGCGCGGTGCAGCATGAAGGGGCGATGCTTGGCCCCGTCCTCGGCCACGTAGGTCGCGCCCAGCCGATCCGGCAAATTCGGGTCCACCTGGAAGGTGCCGCATTGCCAGACCCGGCCGATGGCGTCGGTCAGGTAGAAGTCGAGCTTCGGGCCATAGAAGGCGCCGTCGCCCGCCTCCACGCGATAGGGATTGCCGGTGGACTTGATCGCCGCTTCCAGCGCGCCCTCGACGTGGTCCCAGCTCTCGTCGCTGCCGACGCGCTTTTCCGGGCGCGTGGCGAAGGCGATGTCGAAGCTCTCGAAGCCGAGATCGCGGTATGTCTCGGACAGGAAATCGATGAACGCCGCGCATTCCGCCTCGATCTGGTCCTCGGTGCAGAAGATATGCCCATCGTCCTGGGTGAATCCGCGGACCCGCATTATGCCGTGCAGCGCTCCCGAGGGCTCGTAGCGGCTACAGGAGCCGAATTCGGCGATCCGCAGGGGAAGGTCGCGGTAGCTTTTCAGCCCCTGCTTGAAGATCTCGACGTGGCACGGGCAGTTCATCGGCTTAAGCGCGTTGATCGCCTTTTCGCGCGCATGCTCCTCGTCGACCTCGACGATGAACATGTGGTCCTGGTACTTCTCCCAGTGGCCTGATTTCTCCCAAAGCTCGCGGGCCACGACCTGCGGGGTATTCACCTCGACATAGCCGCCGCGCCGCTGCCGCCGTCGCATGTAATCCTGCAGCGTCGTGTAGATGGTCCAGCCGTTCGGGTGCCAGAACACCTGTCCCGGCGCCTCTTCCTGCATGTGGAAGAGATCCATCTCGCGGCCCAGGCGGCGGTGGTCCCGGGCCTCGGCCTCCTCCAGAAACTTCTGGTGGGCCTTGAGATCGTCGCGGTTGCGGAAGGCAATGCCGTAGATGCGTTGCAACTGCGGGCGGGTGTTGTCGCCCAGCCAATAGGCGGAGGACACGCGGGTCAGCTTGAAGGCATCGGCGGGGATCTGCCCGGTATGCTGCAGGTGCGGGCCGCGGCAGAGGTCCTGCCAGTCGCCGTGCCAATACATCCGGATCGGCTCGTCGCCGGGGATGCGGTCCAGCAGCTCGACCTTGAACGGCTCGCCCGCGTCTTCGTAATGCTTGCGGACGCGGTCGCGGTCCCAGACCTCGGTGCGGACGGGGTCGCGCGCGGCGATGACGCGCTTCATCTCGGCCTCGATCGCCCCCAGATCCTCTGGCGTGAACGGCTCCTCCCGGTCGAAATCGTAGAACCAGCCGTAGTCGCGGACCGGTCCGATGGTGACCTTCACATCCGGCCAGATCGTCTGGACCGCGCGGGCCATGACATGGGCGAGGTCGTGGCGGATCAGCTCCAGCGCAGGACCTTCGTCCTGCATCGTGTTTATGGCGATCTTCGCGTCCGTCTCGATGGGCCAGGCGAGATCCCAATGCGCGCCGTTTACCTGCGCCGAAATCGCCTTCTTCGACAGGGACTTGGAGATGTCCGCGGCCACCTCCGCGGGTGTCGTGCCCGCGGGGACCTCGCGCGTATTGCCATCGGGAAAAGTGAGGGTGAACTGGGACATGAGCCGTCCTCCGTCTGTTCGGCGCCTACGGAACGCCCGGTTGCGGTTATGTGGCGGCGCTTTTGGCGGGGGGTTTGATCCGCGTCAAGGCGCGGCGCGCGCGCGTGGGCGACAAGCGGAGCGACTGGCACGGAAACGGGGGGCGGCATGGAACGGATATTGGTGGCGACGGATCTGAGCGCGCGGTCGGATCGGGCGGTCATGCGGGCGGCCCATCTGGCGCAGGCGCACGGTGCCGCCCTGCGGATCGTGCACGTGGTCAGCGACGACGTGCCAGGCGCGATCCTCCAGCGCCGGAGCGAGGAGGCGGAGGAGGTGCTCGCCGCGATGGTGGCGGCGAACCCGACATTGAAGGCTCTCGCCCCCGCCGTCGACGTGGAAGCCGGTCGGCTGGATCGCCTGATCCCGGAGGTGGCGCGGTCGGGGGAGGCAGATTTGATCGTGGTCGGGTCCCATCGCGGGCGCGGTCTTGCCGACCTGCTGGGCGCGCCGACCCTGTCGCGGGTGCTGCGCGGGGTGGATGTGCCGGTTCTGGTGGCGGTCGGACGGCCCGAGGCGGATTATGCCGAGGTCAGCATCGGCTGGGACTTCTCCCCGGCGGGGGAGGCGGCGACCAAGGTGGCCCTCGCGCTCGCGCCGAAGGCGGCGATGACCTTCGTCCATTCGTGGCACGAACCCGTCGCCGCGATGCCCTACGCCTACGAGGGCGGGGGCGCGATCACGGAGGAGGCGCTTGAGCGCCTGCGCGGACAGGTCGCGCGGTCAGTGGCCGGGATCGTGAAGAACCCGTCCGTCAAGGTCCTCGTCGGACCACCGGCCTACATCCTCGCGCGACAGGCGGAGGAGGGCGCGGACCTGCTGGCCGTCGGGCGGCACGCGCGTTCCGGGCTGGCCCGTCTGGTGCTGGGCGCGACGGCCGAGTCGGTCGCGCTCCAGGCGCCGTGCGACGTGTTGATCGCCCCGGCGGCCTGACGGGCTGGCGACCACACCGGACGGGGGCGGGCTTGCCCCCGGTCCCGCCCCGTGAGACAGGAACGCGCCAACCGATCCCGCTCACGGAGAGACGCGATGGAGATTCGCGAGGCGCTGACCTTCGACGACGTCCTGCTGGTTCCGGCGGCCAGTCAGGTCCTGCCCGGAACCGCCGATACGCGGACGCGGGTGACGCGGTCGATCCGGCTGAACATCCCGCTCCTGAGTTCCGCCATGGACACCGTGACCGAGGCGCGCATGGCCATCGCGATGGCGCAGGCGGGCGGCATGGGCGTGATCCACCGAAATCTCGACCTCGATGCACAGCAGCAGGAGGTGCGGCGGGTCAAGCGGTTCGAGAGCGGGGTCGTCTACAACCCGATCACCCTGCGCCCCGATCAGACGCTGGCGGACGCCAAGGCGTTGCAGGAGCGGTATCGCGTCACCGGCTTCCCTGTCACCGATGCGAAGGGGCGCGTTCTCGGCATCGTCACGAACCGCGACATGCGCTTCGCGTCGGACGATGCGACTCCGGTCTCCGTGATGATGACCTCCGACAACCTGGTCATGCTGCATGAGCCGGTGGACCATTCCGAGGCCAAGAGCCTGATGCATGCGCGGCGGATCGAGAAGCTGCTGGTCGTCAACGACAAGGGGCACCTGACCGGTCTCCTGACGATCAAGGACCTTGAACAGGCGGTGCTGAACCCCCAGGCCTGCAAGGATCATCTGGGCCGCCTGCGCGTCGCCGCCGCGACCACGGTGGGCGATGCGGGCTTCGCGCGGTCCGAGGCGCTGATCGACGCGGGGTGCGACCTGATCGTGGTCGATACGGCCCATGGTCATTCCGAAGGCGTCGGGCGTCGCCGTCAACCGGATCAAGCGCTTGTCGAACGACGTTCAGGTGGTTGCGGGCAATGTCGCCACCGCCGAGGGCACCCGCGCCCTGATCGATATGGGGGCCGACGCGGTCAAGGTCGGGATCGGCCCCGGCTCCATCTGCACCACCCGGATCGTCGCGGGCGTGGGCGTGCCGCAGCTCACTGCGATCATGGACGCGGCGGGGGCGGCGGGCGACGTGCCGGTCATCGCCGACGGCGGCATCAAGTATTCCGGCGACTTCGCCAAGGCCATCGCGGCGGGCGCGTCCTGCGCCATGGTCGGCAGCATGATCGCGGGCACCGACGAAAGCCCGGGCGAGGTGATCCTGTATCAGGGCCGCTCGTTCAAATCCTATCGCGGGATGGGCAGCATGGGCGCGATGGCCCGCGGCTCCGCCGACCGCTACTTTCAGGCCGATGCGGCGGGGGACAAGCTGGTGCCCGAGGGGATCGAGGGGCAGGTGCCTTACAAGGGATCCGCCGGGGCCGTGGTGCACCAGCTCGTCGGCGGCCTGCGTGCGGCCATGGGCTATACCGGGTGCGCCACCATCGAGGAGATGCGTGGATCCTGCGGTTTCGTGCGGATCACGGGCGCGGGCCTGCGCGAGAGCCATGTCCATGACGTGCAGATCACGCGGGAGAGCCCGAACTATCGGGCGGGCTAGGCCGTGACCCCGGGCGCACGGGTTCAGGCGGCGATCGGGATCCTGGACAATATCTTGCAGGGGGAGGCGGCGGAGCGGGAGCTGACGCGCTGGACCCGGGGCAACCGCTACGCAGGATCGAAGGATCGGGCCGCCGTCCGGGATCACGTGTTCGACGCGCTGCGCCGTTTGCGATCGGCTGCGTGGGCGGGCGGTGCCGGTGACGTGGCCTTGCCCGCGATGGACGGGCGGGCGGTGATGGCGGGTCTTTTGCGACTGGGCGGTCGGGATCCGGCGGCGTTCTTCACCGGCGAGGGATACGCCCCCGAACCGCTGTCGGAGCCACCCGCCGATCCCGGCCCCGCGCCGGAGGCGGTGGCGCTCGACATTCCCGACTGGCTCCTGCCGCTCCTGCGGCGGAGCCTGGGGGCGGAGACGGACGCTGTCCTCGCCGCCTTGCGGGACCGGGCACCGGTGACCTTGCGGGTCAACGTCGCGCGGGCGGGGCTGGCGGAGGTCGCGGCGATGCTGGCCGAGACCGGGATCGCCTCGGCACCGCATCCGGTCGCGCCGACCGCGCTGGTATTGGAGGGCGCGCCCCGGGGGCTGACGGCGCTGCCCGCCTTCCGCGACGGGCTCTTCGAGTTGCAGGATGCGGGGTCGCAGGCGCTGGTGGACCGGGTGCCGCTTGAGGCCGGAGCGCGGATCCTCGACCTCTGCGCGGGCGGCGGGGGCAAGACGCTCGCGCTCTCGGCGCGGGGTGCGGGGCCGATCTTCGCCCATGACGTGGAGCCCGGACGAATGCGGGATCTTCCCGCGCGGGCGGAACGGGCGGGGGCGCAGGTCGCGATCCTCGACGATCCGAAGGAGGCGGCGCCGTTCGACGGTGTGGTGGTCGATGTGCCGTGCTCGGGATCGGGAAGCTGGCGGCGGACGCCCGAGGCGAAGTGGCGTCTGACGCCGGAGCGGCTCGCGGACCTGCTGGCGATGCAATCGGCGATCCTCGACCGCGCAGTCGCCCTGACCCGGCCGGGCGGGTGGATCGCCTATATGACGTGCTCGTTTCTGGCGGAGGAGAACGCGGCGCAGGCCGACGACGCCTGCTCTAAGCATGGCGGCCTGTCGGTCGAGGATCGCTGGAACTGCACGCCGCTCGATGGATGCGACGGGTTCCACCTGTCGCTTTTGCGCCGCGCCTAGCTGATATAAGCGGGCAAAACCCCATTCCGGGCGCATATGCCCGGCAGTCGTTAATATGACGTTAACCAATGAACGCGATAGGATCGGTGACGGAACTGGTTTGACGGGGGCCCCGCTGTCCCCGCGGGGAGCGAACCGCTTGGACGACACGGCAATGACGGCAAGGCGTCTGACGTCGGGAAGCGCGGCCTTCGTGCTGGTTGCGATCGGTGCGGCGGTGGCGGCCTACGCGACCGGTCCCGGTCCGATCCGCGTCCTTCTGTCGGCGGCGGCGGCGGCGATGGTCGTCCTCGTCCTGGCGCTTCGGATCGGGACATATATCAGCACGGTGATTGCCAAACGGCGGCTGGCCATCGTCATGGGCTTCCTCGAACATGACGGCGCGCCGGGCTTCTGCACCGATGCGGCGGGGTCGATCTTCGCCCGCAACCGGGTCGCGCGCGAACGCTTCGCCGAGTCGGAGTCCGGGACCATGGCGCGTGCCCTGCAGTCGCTGGTCGCGAATCCCGACGCGGTGGTGCAACGCCTGCGGAGCCGGGCGGCCGACGGGGCCGCCGCGCGCGAGGACGTGGTGACCCGGCGCGGCCATGTCCGGGTTGCCGTCCACCGCATCCCCGGCGGATATCTCTGGCGGCTGGAGGATCTTGTCGACGACACCGGCGGCGGAACCGAAAGCGTCGGCCTGCCCGCGCTGACCTTCGAGTCGAGCGGCGCGATCCTGCACATGAACGAGGCGTTGCGGGGCATGCTCGGGACCCGGCCAAAGCGCATTCGGGACCTGTTCGAGGAGGTGCCGCTCCGCAACGGCTTCACGAACCGCATCCAGGCGGAGGATGGCTGGACCTCCGTCCGCGTCGTCCTGTCCGAGCCGGCGCTGGGGCGGCAGGAGGCGTTCGTGATGCCCGTGGGCGAGAGCGCGGACGGACGCGTGGCGCTCGACGCGCTGCCGGTGGCGCTGCTTCGGCTCGACCCCGAGGGGCGGGTGGTGTTCGCGAACCGTCCGGCGCGCGACCTGCTGCCCGGGGCGGACGGCACCGGCGATGCCAGGCTCGCGGTGATGGTCGAGGGGCTGGGCCGGTCGGTGCGCGAATGGGTGACCGAGGCGGCGGCGGGGCGCGGCCTCTATCGCCCGGAGATCGTGCGCGTATCCGGCGCGGCCACCGACACGTTTCTCCAGATCACCTTGGGACGTCCGCTGGACGACGATGCCGGTGGACTGATCGCGGTCCTGAACGACGCGACCGAGTTGAAGACCATGGAGGCCCAGTTCGTCCAGAGCCAGAAGATGCAGGCCATCGGACAGCTCGCGGGCGGTGTTGCGCATGATTTCAACAACCTGCTCACGGCGATTTCCGGGCATTGCGACCTCCTGCTGCTGCGGCACCGGGAGGGGGATGAGGATTACGCCGACCTGACCCAGATCACGCAGAACGCGAACCGAGCCGCCGCGCTGGTCGGGCAACTTCTGGCGTTCTCGCGCAAGCAGACGCTGGAAATGCAGCAGGTCGATCTGCGGGACACGCTGGGGGACCTCACGCATCTGCTGAACCGGCTGGTAGGCGAGCGGGTGCGGCTGCGGCTGGAGCACGATCCGGCGCTGATCCCGATCCGGGGCGACCGGCGACAGCTCGAACAGGTATTGATGAACCTGGTCGTGAACGCCCGGGACGCGATGCCCGACGGAGGCGAGATCCTGATCGAGACGGAGTGTCGCTACCTCGAAAAGCCGATGACCCGCGACCGGGTGACGGTGCCGCCGGGCCAGTTCGTCGTCGTGACCGTCACGGACGAGGGCACGGGGATTCCCGTCGACAAGCTGCAACGCATCTTCGAGCCGTTCTTCACCACGAAACGACCCGGGGAGGGGACCGGCCTCGGCCTGTCGATGGCCTACGGCATCGTCAAGCAATCCGGCGGCTACATCTTCGCCGACAGTGCGCCGGGAGAGGGCGCGCGGTTCAGCCTCTACTTCCCCGCCGACCCGAACGGGACGACCCATGTCGCGTCAGCGAACGATGACGGGGCGGCCTTCCGTGCCGTCGGACTCGCGCCCGGGCGGATGGATGGCGAAGGGCGCGCGCTGGATGCTCCGGTTCCGTCCGAAGACAAGGCGCAACCGGATTGCGATGCCGGGACGATCCGCACAACCCTCGCTGATGGAAGCGGACAGGTCGGACCGGGCGCCGGTGCCGTCCCGAGAGATGCGGATGGGCAGAGCATCGCCGTGGACATGCCCGGCGCGGACGGGCGGGCCCGGCGGCCGGTGGTGCTTCTGGTGGAGGACGAGGCGCCGGTGCGGGCCTTCGCCTCCCGCGCCCTCCGGTTGCGGGGATACACCGTGCTCGAGGCCGCGAATGCCGAGGATGCCCTGGAGATGTTGGAGGATGGGGAGCTTGAGGTCGACCTCTTCGTGACGGACGTGATGATGCCGGGTCTGGACGGGCCTACATGGGTGCGGCAGGCCCTGCAGGACCGGCCCGGCGTGCGCACCGTCTTCATGTCCGGATACGCGCAGGACGCCCTGTCGGAAACGAGCACGCCGGTGCCGAATGCGGTCTTCCTTCCGAAACCGTTTTCGCTTTCGGATCTGACCCGCACGGTCGAGCGCATCCTGCAATAGTCGCCGATTTGGTTTCTACGCGCCCGGGTCGATAAGGGTTCGTTAACCAAAAGCGTCCTACGGTTCGATTGCCCGACCGGGCTTGCATTCGTTCTGCTTTCGTACCAGATGGTGTATGGGAACAGGACGTGAACACAAACCGCGATTGCCGCTCCCGCGGCGGCGTGCGAAAAGGGCGGAAATCATGGCAATGGCGAACCTTCTCGACATGGGCGACAAACGCAGCACCGACAAGCAGAAGGCGCTCGACAGTGCCTTGGCGCAGATCGAACGGCAGTTCGGCAAGGGCTCAATCATGAAGCTTGGGGGCGATAACGTCCTCAAGGATATCGAGTCGATCTCCACCGGGTCCCTGGGGCTCGATATCGCGCTCGGTATCGGTGGTCTTCCGAAGGGGCGCGTCATCGAGATATACGGTCCGGAATCCTCGGGCAAGACGACGCTGACGCTGCATGTCGTCGCCGAGGCGCAGAAAACCGGGGGCGTCTGCGCCTTCGTCGACGCCGAACACGCGCTCGACCCGCAATATGCACGCCGGCTGGGCGTCGATCTTGACGAACTTCTGATCTCGCAGCCCGATACCGGCGAGCAGGCGCTGGAGATCGTCGACACGCTGGTCCGGTCCGGTGCCGTGAACGTCGTGGTCATCGACTCCGTCGCCGCCCTGACCCCGAAATCCGAGCTGGAAGGCGACATGGGCGACAGTTCCGTCGGTGTCCATGCCCGGCTTATGAGCCAGGCGATGCGCAAGCTGACCGGCTCGATCTCGCGCTCCAACTGCATGGTCATCTTCATCAACCAGATCCGGATGAAGATCGGCGTGATGTTCGGCTCGCCCGAGACGACGACCGGCGGCAATGCGCTCAAGTTCTATTCCTCCGTCCGCCTCGATATCCGCCGGATTGGCGCGATCAAGGACCGCGACGAGGTCGTGGGCAATGCGACCCGCGTCAAAGTGGTGAAGAACAAGGTCGCGCCGCCGTTCAAGCAGGTCGAGTTCGACATCATGTATGGCGAAGGTATTTCCAAGATGGGCGAACTTCTGGACCTGGGCGTCAAGGCTGGCGTGGTCGAGAAATCCGGCGCCTGGTTCTCCTATGGCGACGAGCGGATTGGCCAGGGCCGCGAAAACTCCAAGCTGTTCCTCAAGGAAAACCCCTCGGTCGCGATCGAGGTCGAGGACAAGATTCGCGCCGCCCATGGCCTCGACTTCAAGATGTCCGAGACCGACAAGGACGAGGTTCTGGACGACTAGACCGGCTTCCGGAACGGGAGGCGGCGTGCGATAGCGCCGAATGGGGTCGTCCGGATGGGCGGCCCCTTTCGCATACTCGACAGCCCTGCGGACCGGGTCTAGGAAGCCCGGGCACCGAAGGGGAAGACACGACATGGCCAGCCTCAACGATATCCGCGCGACGTTCCTCGATTATTTCGCGGCGAACGGCCATGCGAAGGTCGACAGCTCCCCGCTGGTCCCCCGGAACGATCCGACGCTCATGTTCGCCAATTCGGGCATGGTGCAGTTCAAGAACCTGTTTACCGGTGCCGAAACCCGCGATTACGTCCGCGCGACCAGCAGCCAGAAATGCGTCCGCGCGGGTGGCAAGCACAACGATCTCGACAATGTCGGCTACACCGCACGGCACCACACCTTCTTCGAGATGCTCGGAAATTTCAGTTTCGGCGATTATTTCAAGGAGGAGGCGATCGCGCTGGCCTGGGGCCTCCTGACCCGCGATTTCGGCATCGACGCGGATCGCCTGCTGGTGACGGTTTACCATACCGATGACGAGGCGGCGGCGATCTGGCGCAAGGTCACAGGACTGCCGGAGGAGCGGATCATCCGGATTGCGTCCGACGACAATTTCTGGCGCATGGGGCCGACCGGACCCTGCGGACCCTGCACCGAGATTTTCTACGATCACGGCGACCACATCCCAGGCGGTCCCCCGGGCAGTCCGGACGAGGATGGTGACCGGTTCATTGAGATCTGGAACCTCGTTTTCATGCAGAACGAGCAGTTCGCGGACGGGTCGATGCGCCCGCTCGACATCCAGAGCATCGATACCGGCATGGGGCTGGAGCGGATCGGCGCGCTGCTTCAGGGCAAGCACGACAATTACGACACCGACCTGATGCGCGCCCTGATCGAGGCCAGCGCCGCCGCGACCTCCACAGATCCGGACGGGCCGGAGAACATCCACCACCGGGTGATCGCGGACCATTTGCGGGCGACGGGGTTCCTGATCGCGGACGGGGTGATGCCGTCCAACGAGGGGCGTGGCTACGTGCTGCGGCGGATCATGCGCCGCGCCATGCGCCATGCGCATCAGGCGGGGGCGAAGGATCCGGTGATGCACCGGCTCGTGCCCGAACTCGTCCGGCAGATGGGTGGGCATTACGGGGAACTGGTCCGGGCGCGCGCGCTGATCAAGGAGACGCTGCGCGGCGAGGAGGAGCGGTTCCGCACGACGCTGGACCGTGGCCTGCGCCTGCTGGAAGACGAGGTATCCAGCTTGCCGGAAGACGGGACGCTGGGCGGTGACGCGGCTTTCCGGCTCTACGACACCTACGGATTTCCCCTCGACCTGACGCAGGATGCGTTGCGGGAGAAGGGCTTGCGCGTTGACGTTGCCGGGTTCGACGCGGCCATGGCGGAGCAGAAGGCTCGGGCGCGTGCGGCCTGGGCCGGGTCCGGAGAGCAGGCGGATGCGGGCATCTGGCTCGATCTGGCGGAGGACCATGGGGCGACCGAGTTCCTCGGCTACGACACGGAGCGGGCGGAGGGACAGGTGCTGGCGCTGGTCCAAGACGGGGCGGAGGTTCCAGTCGGCACGGCGGGCGAGACGGTGACGATCGTGGTGAACCAGACGCCGTTCTACGCGGAAAGCGGCGGTCAGGTGGGTGATTCCGGGACGTTGCGCACGGAGACGGGCCGCGTGCGGATCACCGATACGCGCAAGGCGGCGGGCATGTTCCTGCATCAGGCCGAGGTCGAGGAGGGACGGATCGAACCGGGTCAAGCCGCTGATCTCGTGGTGGATTCCGTCCGGCGGGGCGCCATCCGTGCGAACCATTCCGCGACGCATCTGCTGCACGAGGCGCTGCGCGCGTCGCTCGGCGATCACGTGGCGCAGCGCGGATCGCTGAACGCCGAGGACCGGCTGCGCTTCGACTTCAGCCACGGTCATGCCTTGACGGCGGAGCAGCTGACCGCGGTGGAGGCGGAGGTGAACGGCTATATCCGGCAGAATGCGGAAGTCTCGACCCGGATCATGGCGCCGGACGATGCCCGCGAGTTGGGCGCACAGGCGCTGTTCGGGGAGAAATACGGCGACGAAGTGCGTGTCGTTTCAATGGGTTCGCAGAACGGCTCCGGCAAGGGGAGCGATGGCCGCACCTATTCGATCGAGCTGTGCGGCGGAACGCATGTGGGGCGGACCGGCGAGATCGGGGCTTTCGTCACGCTCGGGGATCAGGCGTCGAGTGCGGGCGTGCGGCGGATCGAGGCGCTGACCGGGCAGGCGGCGATGGATCATCTGCGGGCACAGGACGCGCGTGTTTCGGAACTGTCCCAACTCTTCAAGGTGCAGCCGGACGAGGTGGCAGCGCGGGTTCGTGCTCTGCTGGATGAGCGACGGAAACTGCAAAACGAGATCGCGCAGCTGCGGCGGGATGCGGCCATGGGTGCCGGGGAGGAGGCTTCGGAGATCAACGGGATACGTGCCGTCCTTCAGATCATCGAAGGAGTCTCCGGCAAGGATCTCGGGCCGATGATCGACCAGCAGAAACAGGTGCTCGGCAGCGGGATCGTGGTCCTGATCGCCGATACCGGGGCCAAGCCCGCGGTCGCGGCGGGAGTGACGAAGGACCTTGTCGATCGGGTCTCCGCGGTCGATCTGGTGCAGGTCGCCGTCGAAGCGATGGGTGGCCGGGGCGGGGGCGGACGGCCCGAAATGGCGCAGGGCGGCGGGGCCGATATCGGCCAAGCCGAGGCGGCGTTGGCGGCGGTTCGGGATGTGCTAGAAGCGCTCTGAGGTTCGTCCGTCGTTCGTACATGCGCCGGTGCACCATTCGTGCATACAAACGTCATACTGTTTGCGACCCGTTCGCAAAGCCGCCGCCAGCATCAGGGACCGGTACTGCTCGAGAAGACCTGCATCACGACGATGCCCGCGACGATCAACGCCATCCCGATCAGTGCGGGTGCGTCGAGCCGTTGACTGAAGATGACCCATCCCATCCCCGCGATCAGGACGATGCCGAGGCCCGACCAGATGGCGTAGGCGATCCCGACCGGGATCGTCCGCAGGACGAGGGCCAGCAACCAGAACGATGCCGCGTAGGCGATCACCGTGACGACCGACGGCCAGAGGCGGGAGAAGCCGTCGGACATCTTGAGCGCCATCGTTCCCACCGTCTCGGTCACGATGGCGAGGACGAGCCAGAGCCACGGCATCAGCGGCCGACGTAGCGGTCGCGGCGATGGTTGACCGCGATGATGAGGTTCACGATCACCGCGCCGAGCAGCGAGGCCGCGACGAGCCGGAAATCGAGGATGGCGAAGGCCGCGGCGAAGAGGACGCCGTCGAAACCGAGCTGCACCCAGCCCGCGCGGATGCCGAACCGTTCCTGGAGCCAGAGTGCGAGGATGCCGACCCCGCCCAGCGACGCGCCGTGCCGGAAGATGACCATGAGCCCCATGCCGATCACCGCACCCGAAAGCGCGGAGGCGGCCCAGGGATCGACGGCGCCGATCTGGAGGAAGCGGGGGAGGATCGCGGAGATGACGGAGACGAGCGTGACGGCGATCACGGTCTTGACGACGAAACGAGGGCCCATGCGGAACCAGCCGAGGATGTAGAAGGGCAGATTCAGGAGGAAGAACCAGATGCCGAAGGACAGGTCGGTGACGTAGGAGAGCAGGACGCCGAGGCCCGCCGTCTGGCCCGTTACGAGGCCCGCGGCGGTCAGGAACTGCACCCCGAGGGCGCAGAGGGTCGTCCCGAGGAGGAGCGCCTGCGCGTCCTCCAGCAGGGTATGCTTTAGGGGAGGGGGGCGATGGGGCTCGCGGCTGTCGGCGGCGGGGGAGGTGCGGGGCATGGCGCCCGGGTTATGGGCTGTGCGATGGCCTGTCCAGCGCTGTGGCAGGGGGGCGACTGACGCGCTGCCCGTTCGGGGATCGCGGCGGCGCGATCTGCGGATGGCGGAGGCGCCGTGGAGGACGCCTCCGCCGTTATCTCACTGGGCCAGATATTCCGCCGTGCTCAGCTTGCCGTCCTGGTTCTGGTCGATGATGGCGAAGTCGACGCGGATCTCCCGCAGGAAAGCCTCCTCGTCGAACGCCTCCTCCTCCTCGGGCTCCGCGGCTTCGAGCGCGACGAGGCACGCTTCCGAGACGTCTTCCATCTCGGCCGCCTCGGTTTCCGCCGTCTCGAGATCTTCGATGTCGAGACCGCCGAACTCCTTCAGGTCGATCAGGCCGTCGCCGTCGGTGTCGCTCTCGACGAAATCGGCGATGATGTCCTTGGACATCACGTTCTGCACCTCCCCGAAGACGGCCTTGCCGTCGCCGTTGAGGTCGTAGGTTCCGAAATCCTCGTAGAATGCCTCCATCGCCTCCTCGGTCCCGGCGGCGAATTCCGCGGCGCAGGCAGCCAGAACCCGTTCGTCGGCCATCGCCTCGTCGTTCAATTCTTCCAGTTCCTCGGCCAGGCCGCTGTTCCAGGCGTCGAATTCCTCGGGTGTGACGATGCCGTCGCCGTTGTAGTCCAGTTCGGCAAAGACGGCGCGGACGGTCGCCTGCGCCACGACGGGGCTGCCCTGCACGAAGGTGGCGACGGCGCCGAGGAGCAGGATGGAGGCACCGGCGAGCATGAAGCTGCGCGGCGCTGAGAGGGGGGAGCGTGTCATCGTATCTATCCTTCCGGTTCGGGTTTGTGATCCGGAAAGTTCCTCCTGGATGAGGCTGCGGACGAACATGCTCATGCTCTGGGACTGCGCATCGACGTGCTGCCCGAGCCGTGTCTTCAGCTCGGGCGAGATGCGTATCTCAAGCGTTTCGGTCTTCTTGCTCATGTCGGGGACCCTCCGGGATCGCCTTCCTGAAACACGGGGTGGATGGTGCCGATCAACGAAATGCGTGTCCGGACAAGGGGGTTTCGTGTCCGGACGCGGCGCATGATCCGGCAAATCGCGCGTCCGGGCAAGAAGCCGCATCCGGTGGGGCGTACGGTCGGCGACGGGGCGCGTGGTGGATAAAAGAGGGGCCGCCCCGGTGTGGGGACGGCCCTGTATCGGGACGGGACCCGCGGGTCAGAGCGCGGCCTGGAGGTTCTCGTCGATCTTTTCGAGGAAGCCCATCGTGGTCAGCCATTTCTGCTCCGGGCCGACCAGAAGCGCGAGGTCCTTGGTCATGTCACCCGATTCGACCGTATCGACGATCACCTTTTCCAGCGTGTCGGCGAATGTCATCAGCCGGTCGTTGCCGTCGAGCTTGGCGCGGTGCTTGAGGCCGCCGGTCCAGGCGAAGATGGAGGCGATGGAGTTGGTCGAGGTCTCCTTGCCCGCCTGATGCTGACGGTAGTGGCGGGTGACGGTGCCGTGGGCTGCCTCGGCCTCCACGATCTTGCCGTCGGGCGTCATCAGTTGCGAGGTCATCAGGCCGAGGGAGCCGAAGCCCTGGGCCACGGTGTCGGATTGCACGTCGCCGTCGTAGTTCTTGCAGGCCCAGACATAGCCGCCGGACCATTTCATCGCCGCGGCCACCATGTCGTCGATCAGGCGATGCTCGTAGGTGATCTTGGCCTTGGCGAACTTATCGGCGAATTCGGCGTCGAACACCTCCTGGAAGATGTCCTTGAAGCGGCCGTCGTAGGCTTTGAGGATCGTGTTCTTGGTCGAGAGATAGACCGGATAGCCGCGGCCGAGGCCGTAGTTCAGCGAGGCGCGGGCGAAGTCGCGGATCGATTCGTCGAGGTTGTACATCGCCATGGCGACACCGGCGGCGGGCGCGTCGAACACCTCGTGCTCGATGGTCTCGCCGTCGTCGCCGACGAACTTGATCGTGAGCTTGCCCTTGCCCGGAAAGCGGAAGTCGGTGGCCTTGTACTGGTCCCCGAAGGCATGGCGGCCGACGATGATCGGTTGCGTCCAGCCGGGCACGAGACGGGGCACGTTGGAGCAGATGATGGGCTCGCGGAAGATGACGCCGCCGAGGATGTTGCGGATGGTGCCGTTGGGCGAGCGGTACATGCGCTTGAGGTCGAACTCCTCCACCCGCGCCTCGTCCGGAGTGATGGTCGCGCATTTGACGCCGACGCCGACCTCCTTGATCTTCTCGGCGGCGTCGACGGTGATCTGGTCGTCGGTCTCGTCGCGGGCCTCGATGCCGAGGTCGTAGTAGAGCAGGTCGATATCGAGATAGGGCAGGATGAGCTTCTGCTTGATGAAGTCCCAGATGATGCGGGTCATCTCGTCGCCGTCGAGCTCGACGACCGGGTTCTCTACCTTGATCTTGGTCATGGGGGCCTCGTGGTCCGGTTTCCGTTCGCGCGGGTCTTACGCGATGTCGGGCACGGGGACCAGTCGGCATGCCGCGGCATACCGAGCGGATCGGGCGGCGTGGAAAGAAGTGGCCCGGCCATACCATCGGCCGGGCCGGCCATCTCTCAAGGTCGTGGAACCAAGAACCGGAGAGGCCATTGTCGGACGATCTTTCCACGTGGAAACGCCGTCGCTCCGCCCCGATACACGGGAGGCGTTACAAGATAGTTTCGGCGGGCCGATAACTTTCTTTTGCCGCGCCGGGGGGAACCGCGGTCAGGACGCCGAGAAGAAGGCGCGGATGCGCGGCTCCAGCCAGGTCCAGAGGGCGGGGGCGCCGCGGGCGATCTTCGGCGCAACGCGGGCGCGGATGCCCTCCTCCGTCACGGCGAACTCGGTCCAGGAGCCGCCGCCATTGGCGAGGTTGAGAAGCGGCGGCTGGAACCGGTCCAGCGCCTTGGCGAAGCGGGCATCGGGGCTCTCGGCGGCCTCGAACTCGTCCCAGAGGGCGCGAAACGCGGTGCCTTGTTCGCCTGGGAGCATGGCGAAGAGGCGGTCGGCGGCGGCATTCTCGGCCGCCTCCTGCGCGGCGGAATCGCCATCCGCGAAGAAGGGCATGTCGCCTGCGTCGATCTCCACCAGATCGTGCAGCAGGAGCATCCGGACGACCCGGTCGATGGTCACGCCCGACGGCGCGTGGGGCGCAAGGACCAGCGCGGCGAGGGCCAGATGCCAGGAGTGTTCGGCGCTGTTCTCCGGGCGGGAGCCGTCGACGAGCCGTGTGGCGCGCAGGACCGTCTTGAGTCCGTCCGCCTCCAGCAGGAACGCGATGCGGGCATCGAGATCGGTGGTGTCAGACATGCGCGCCGCCTAGCGGGTCGTCTCGGTCAGGCGGCGGGAGACGTAGGTCTTCACGCTCTCGATCATCGGGTCCATGTACGGATCCTCGAAGAAGTGGCCGGCGCCTTCCACCTCCTCGTGGGTGACGGTGATGCCCTTCTGCTCGTGCAGCTTGCCCACCAACGTGGCCGTATCCGCGGGCGGCGCCACTCGGTCGGCCAGCCCGTTGATGACGAGGCCGGAGGACGGGCAGGGGGCGAGAAAGCTGAAATCGTAGCGGTCGGCGGGGGGCGAGACCGAGATGAACCCGGTGATCTCCGGCCGACGCATCAGAAGCTGCATCCCGATCCAGGCGCCGAACGAAAAGCCCGCGACCCAGCAATGCTTGGAATTGGCGTTCATAGACTGCAGGTAGTCGAGGGCGGAGGCGGCATCCGACAGTTCCCCTATCCCCTGGTCGTATTCGCCCTGGGAGCGGCCGACGCCGCGGAAATTGAAGCGCAGGACCGTGAAGCCGAGCGACTGGAACGCGTAGTGCAGGTTGTAGACGACCTTGTTGTTCATCGTGCCGCCGAACTGCGGATGGGGATGCAGCACGATGGCGATGGGCGCGTCCTTGACCTTCTGCGGATGGTACCGCCCTTCGAGGCGGCCTTCGGGACCGGGGAAGATCACTTCGGGCATGGATGCTCCTGTTCTGCGCCGGGCCTCGGCTTGACGGGTTCGCCGAACGGGCGATACTGCCGGGCTCGCGGGTGCGGGAGAGTTATGCGCAGGACCGATCCGCGTCAACGGAGGCGGACATGAAGCTGAGCACCAAGGGACGATACGCGATGGTGGCGCTCGCGGATATGGCGATGCGGCCGGAAGGGGAGCTTTCGACGCTGGGCGATATCTCGCGGCGGCAGGATATCTCGCTGCCCTATCTGGAACAGCTGTTCGTGAAGCTGCGGCGGGGGGAACTGGTCGTGTCGGTGCGGGGGCCGGGCGGCGGCTACCGTCTGGCTCGGTCCGCATCGGAGATCCGGGTGTCGGACATCCTGAGCGCGGTGGACGAGACGGTGAGCGCGATGCAGACCGGCGCGGGTGCCAAGGGCGCGGTGTCGGGCAGCCGGGCGCAGTCGATGACGAACCGGCTGTGGGAATCGCTGTCGGCGAACGTGTACGTGTTCCTGCACCAGACGCGGCTGTCCGACGTTGTGCAGAACGAATTGACGCCTTGCCCGGCGGTGCCGTCGCTGTTCGAGGTCGTGGACGAGTAAGGGGCTCCGCCCCCCGCCCCTGCGGGGCTCCCCCGAGGTATTTTCGGCAAGATGAGGACGGACGATGCGCGAGCGGGTCTATCTCGACTGGAACGCGACCGCGCCGCTTCGGCCGGAGGCGCGGGCGGCGATGGTCGCGGCGATGGATGTGGTCGGCAACCCGTCCTCCGTCCATGGCGAGGGGCGGGCGGCCAGGGCGCTGGTGGAACGGGCGCGGGCACAGGTGGCCACGGCCTTCGGGGCGGCGGGATCGGATGTGGTGTTCATGTCGGGAGCGACGGAAGCCGCGGCGCTTGCGATGGCGGGGCGGAGCCTGGCTTCGGCGCCAGTCGAGCACGAGGCGGTGGCGGCCTGGGGCGACGGAGCGCTGTCGGTGGATCGCGCGGGGCGGGTGGAGGTGGCCGAGCCCGGGCGGACGGCGCTGCAACTCGCGAACTCCGAGACGGGCGTTTTGCAGGATTTGCCGCCCGGGATCGCGGTCAGCGACATGACTCAGGCATTCGGCAAGGTGCCGGTCGCCTTCGACTGGACCGGGGCGGAGATGGCCCTGATCTCGGCGCATAAGTTGGGTGGGCCGAAGGGGATCGGCGCGTTGGTGGTCCGGCACGGGATCGAAGTCACGGCATGGATACGGGGCGGCGGGCAGGAGATGGGGCGCCGGTCCGGGACGGAGAACATCGTCGGGATCGCCGGTTTCGGCGCCGCGGCGGAGGCGGCGGTCGCGGATATCGCGGCGGGTCGATGGGAGCGGGTTGCGCAACTTAGAACTTTTCTAGAAACAAGCCTTGAGGGAGCGGACAATCCGACTATTTTGGTCGGAAAGGAATCGCGTCGCTTGCCGAACACCGCCTGCCTGATGACGCCGGGCTGGAAGGGCGAGACGCAGGTGATGGCGCTGGACCTCGCGGGGTTCGCGGTTTCGGCGGGATCCGCTTGCTCCAGCGGCAAGGTTCGCGAGAGCGCGGTGCTGCGGGCGATGGGATACGGGGCCGGGGAGGCGGATTGCGCGATCCGCGTGTCGCTGGGCCCGGATGTGACGGAAGAACAGGTGGAGCGGTTCATGGGAACCTTCCGCCGGCTGAGGGATAGGAGACGGACATGACGGCTCTGGATGACGTGAAGGTGAAGGACGGCGTAGATGCCGGAACCGTCGAGGCGGTGAAGTCCCTATCGGGGACCTACAAGCACGGCTGGAACACCGAAATCGAGATGGAATACGCGCCGAAGGGCCTTTCCGAGGACATCGTGCGCCTGATCTCCGAGAAGAACGAGGAGCCCGAATGGATGCTCGACTGGCGGCTGGAGGCGTATCGCCGCTGGCTCCGGATGACCGAGCCGAAATGGGCCATGGTCGAATATCCCGAGATCGACTTCCAGGATCAGTATTACTACGCCCGGCCCGCCAGCATGACGGAAAAGCCCAAATCGCTGGACGAGGTCGATCCGAAGCTGCTTGAGACCTACAAGAAGCTGGGGATCCCGCTCAAGGAGCAGGCGCTTCTCGCCGGGGTCGAGCCCGCGCCGGAGGATCGTCGCGTGGCCGTGGATGCGGTGTTCGACTCCGTGTCGGTGGGGACGACGTTCAAGAAGGAGCTGGGGAAGGCGGGGGTCATCTTCTGCTCCATCTCGGAGGCGATCCGCGATCACCCGGAGCTGGTGAAGAAGTATCTCGGCTCGGTCGTGCCGCAGACGGACAATTACTACGCGACGCTGAATTCCGCCGTTTTTTCGGACGGTTCGTTCGTCTACATCCCCAAGGGCACCCGCTGTCCGATGGAGCTGTCGACCTATTTCCGGATCAACGCGGAGAATACGGGTCAGTTCGAGCGCACGCTGATCATCGCGGACGAGGGGGCCTATGTCTCCTATCTCGAAGGGTGTACCGCGCCGCAGCGCGATGTGGCGCAATTGCATGCCGCGGTGGTGGAGCTGGTCCTGCTGGACGATGCGGAGATCAAGTATTCCACCGTCCAGAACTGGTATCCCGGCGACGAGAACGGCAAGGGCGGCATCTACAATTTCGTCACCAAGCGGGCCGATTGCCGGGGTGCGCGGTCCAAGGTGATGTGGACGCAGGTGGAGACGGGCTCGGCGGTGACGTGGAAGTATCCGTCCTGCATCCTGCGCGGCGACGACAGCCAGGGCGAATTCTATTCAATCGCCATCGCCAACAACATGCAGCAGGCCGATACCGGCACCAAGATGGTTCACCTGGGCAAGAACACGAAGTCCCGGATCGTCTCCAAGGGGATCAGCGCGGGCCGGGCGCAGAACACCTATCGGGGCCTCGTTTCGATGCACCCGAAGGCGAAGAATTCACGCAACTACACGCAATGCGACTCGCTGCTGATCGGCGGCCAGTGCGGCGCGCACACGGTCCCGTATATCGAGGTGCGCAATAATTCGAGCCGGGTGGAGCATGAGGCGACGACGTCCAAGGTGGACGACGATCAGCTGTTCTACTGCCGCTCCCGCGGGATGGACGAGGAGGAGGCGGTGGCGCTCGTCGTCAACGGTTTCTGCAAGGAAGTGCTGCAGGCTCTGCCGATGGAATTCGCCATGGAGGCGCAGCAATTGGTGGCGATCTCGCTGGAGGGGTCCGTTGGCTGACGATGGCCGACGGTTGCCGCGATGGGTCTATGTGATCGCCGTGGTCGTGGGGTCGTTCGCGGGCAACATGCTCGACATGATGTGGATCGGCGGCGGCTACACGATGACCAAGGTCGTGGCACTGGCCGCCCCCATCCTTCTTTGGGCACTGTTCGGCCGCGCGCGACCGGCGTGAACATCGCCCGGTAACGTATTGCAAGGAAGAGAATATGCTGAAGATCGAGAACCTGCACGTCAAGCTCGAGGAAGAGGACAAGGCGATCCTCAAGGGGGTCGACCTGACCGTCGAGGCGGGCAAGGTCCACGCGATCATGGGGCCGAACGGGTCGGGAAAATCGACGCTGTCCTACGTCCTGTCCGGGCGCGGCGGCTATGAGGTCACCGACGGCACTGCGACGCTGGAGGGTGCGGACCTGCTGGATATGGAGCCGGAAGAGCGCGCGGCGGCGGGGCTGTTCCTCGCGTTTCAGTATCCGGTGGAAATTCCCGGCGTCGGCAACATGACCTTCCTGCGGACCGCGGTGAACGCGCAGCGCAAGGCCCGCGGCGAGGAGGAGCTTTCGGCAGGGGAGTTCCTCAAGGTGATCCGGGCCAAGGCGAAGGACCTGAAGATCGACGCGGACATGCTTAAGCGGCCGGTCAATGTCGGCTTTTCCGGCGGGGAGAAGAAGCGCAACGAAATCCTCCAGATGGCGATGCTGGAGCCGAAGATGTGCATTCTGGACGAGACCGATTCCGGGCTCGACGTCGATGCGATGAAGCTGGTCTCCGAGGGGGTGAACGCCCTGCGCGATGCGGGCCGTGGATTCCTCGTGATTACGCATTATCAACGACTTCTGGATCATATCCGTCCGGATGTGGTGCATATCATGGCCGACGGACGCATCGTGAAATCGGGCGGACCGGAACTGGCGCTGGAGGTCGAGAAGAACGGCTACGGCGATATCGTGGGCGAGGTCGCCTGATGGCGGCGGATCCGAAGCACGCCCCGACCGAAGCGCGCCTGGACGGGCTGACGCTGCCCGACGGGGGCGGCTGGCTCCGCGTCGCGCGGGAAGATGCGCTGGGGCGGTTGCGGGCCGTAGGCCTGCCCGGGCGACGCGACGAATACTGGCGCTACACCGATCCCGCGCCGTTCAACGCGGACGCTCCGCAGGGAGAGGATGGCGTGGACGAGGGCGATCCGTTCGACGGGATCGACGCTTGCGTCATCGTGATCGAGGATGACCGCATCACGTTGCCCGCGACGCTGCCCGAAGGGATCGAGATCGGAACCCTGGCCGAGGCGGGGGCGGCTGATATCCATTGGGCGCGCGATCTGTATGGAAAACTGGAAGCGGCGGGCTCTCGGCCGATCTCCCGGCCCTTCGCGATGCTCAACACGGCGTTCGCCAGCGGAGGCCTGACGATCCGGGCCACGGGCCGGGTCCCGACGCCGATTCACATCCGCACGACCGGTTCCGGTGACCCGATCCATCACCACCTCGTCCGGGTGGAGGCGGGGGCCGAACTGACCTTGCTGAAGTCGGGCCGGATGGGCGCGCGCGCATCTACCGTGACGGAGATCGATGTCGCGGATGGCGGAACCTGCCACCATTTCCGTATTCAGGGGCCGGATCACGGACGCCACGTCCACACCCATCTGTTCGCCCGGCTCGGGGCAGAAAGCCTGCTGAAATCGTTCACCCTTTCGGCCAATGGACGCTTGACGCGGAACGAGGCGGTGATCGAGCTGACCGGCGACGATGCCGCCGCGCATATCGCCTGCGCGGCCTTCGGGCGGGACGATTTTCACCATGATGACACTGTCTGGATCACCCATGATGCGGAGCGGTGCGAGAGCCGACAGGTCTTCAAGAAGGTCCTCCGCGACGGCGCGACCGGCGTGTTTCAAGGCAAGATCCTGGTCAAGGAAGGCGCGCAGAAAACCGACGGCTATCAGATCAGTCAGGCGCTGCTGCTCGATGATGACAGTGTCTTCCTCGCCAAGCCGGAGTTGGAGATCTACGCCGACGACGTGGCCTGTTCCCATGGATCGACCACCGGGGCGATCGACGACACGGCTCTGTTCTACCTGCGTTCGCGGGGCATCCCGCGGGAGGCCGCGACCGATCTGCTGGTGCTGAGCTTCCTTGCCGAGGCGTTGGAGGAGATCGGGGACGATGGCTTGCGCGCCCATGTGGGGGATCGCATGGCGGACTGGCTCGCGCGTCGCTGATGTCGGTGACGCGGGACATTCCGCGCGCCTGGATCCGTCCGCGCGAGGTGATGATGCAGCGGTTGACGGGCGGACCGGACGACCGGGTCGCGTTTGTCTATCTCGCCGCGGCGTCGGTTCTGGCCTTCGTGGCGCAGCTTCCCGCGCTGGTCCGCCGCGCGCGGGAGGCCGACCCGGACTTCGACTCGCTCGTGATCTCGGAAAGCGAGCGCGTGGGAATGGCCATCACCCCTGATATTGCGGACGCGAAGTTCGAGGCGCTCGTCTCCGGCGCGCTGATGGGATGGATCTTTATTGTGCCGCTCGCGATGTATGTGCTGGCCTGGCTGTCCCATCTGGTCGCGCGGCTGGCCGGGGGGAAGGGGACCGGACTGCGCGCAAGGGTCGCGTTGTTCTGGTCCTTCCTGGCGGTCACGCCTGCCTTGCTGCTGTCGGGTCTGACGGCGGGATTCGTCGGGCCCGGCCCGGCGCTGGATACGGTGGGGCTCGTGGTGATCGGCGGGTTCGTCTGGATCTGGCTCAATTCCCTCTACGTGGCGGAGATGCCCCATGTTTGACGTCGATGCGATCCGCGCCCAGTTCCCGATCCTGTCGCGCGAAGTGAACGGCAAGCCGTTGGTCTATCTGGACAATGGCGCCTCCGCGCAAAAGCCTCAGGTGGTCCTCGATACGATTCAGCGCGCCTATTCGGAGGAATATTCCAACGTCCATCGCGGTCTGCACACGCTCTCCACCCTCTCGACGGAGCGGTACGAGGCGGTGCGGGCCACCGTCGCGCGGTTCCTCGGGGCGGCGTCGGAGGACCACATCGTGTTCACCTCCGGCACCACCGAGGCGATCAATCTCGTGAGTTACGCGTGGGCCGCGCCCCGGATGGAAGCGGGCGACGAGATCGTGCTGTCGGTGATGGAGCATCACGCGAATATCGTGCCGTGGCATTTTCTGCGCGAACGGCTGGGCGTGAAGCTGGTCTGGGTGGAGCCGGACGTGCGCGGGGACCTCGATCCCGAGGCGGTCCTCGGCGCGATCACCGACCGCACGAAGCTGGTGGCGATCACGCATCTTTCCAATGTGTTGGGAACCGTCGTGGATGTGAAGACGATCACCGAGGGAGCCCATGCACGGGGCGTCCCGGTACTGATCGACGGGTCGCAGGCCGCGGTGCATATGCCCGTCGATGTGACCGATATCGGTGCGGATTTCTATGCGATCACCGGTCACAAGCTCTACGGTCCGTCCGGGTCGGGCGCGATCCATATCCGGCCCGAACGGATGGCGGAGATGCGGCCGTTCATGGGCGGTGGGGACATGATCCGGGAGGTTCATCGGGATGTCGTGACGTGGAACGATCCGCCGATGAAGTTCGAGGCGGGGACGCCGGGGATCGTGCAGACCATCGGGATGGGGGCTGCGCTGGAATGGATGATGGATGTCGGGATGGGCGCGATCGCGGACCATGAGCGGTCCCTGCGCGATTATGCGAGGACGCGGCTCGACGGGTTGAACTGGTTGAACGTTCAGGGGCAAAGCACTGACAAGGCGGCGATATTCTCGTTCACCCTGGACGGTGCGGCCCATGCGCATGACATCTCGACCGTGCTCGACAAGAAGGGCGTCGCCGTGCGGGCGGGTCACCATTGTGCGCAACCGTTGATGGAGCATCTGGGCGTTACGGCGACCTGTCGCGCGAGTTTCGGGGTCTACAATACCGAGGCGGAGGTGGATGTGCTGGTGGAGGCGCTGGAGCTTTGCCACGACCTCTTCGCCTGACTCTTCACGTTTCGGGGTAAAACCCCCGGGCCCGTTTCACGAATTGTACGAAACGAAATCCGCCAGTATCGCCCCCGTCGCCGCCTGCAACTCGGCGGGGGCGATGGGGAAGACATGGCGCGGCGTGCCCGCCGCGGCCCAGATTTCGGCGAAATCCATCAGCCGGGGATCCATCCAGATCGGGCTGGGCGTCAGGTGGCCGAGCGGGGCGACGCCGCCGATGGCGAAGCCGGTGACGGCGCGGACGGTGGCGGCATCGGCGCGGGTGAGGGGCATTCCCGCGAGCGCGGTTGCCTTGGCGGCATCCACCTGGTTCCCGCCGGCGGTCAGGAAGAGCGCGCAGCCGTCGCCGCGGCCGAACAGGATGGATTTGGCGATCTGATCGAGGGTGCAGCCGACGGCCGCTGCCGCCTGTACCGCCGTGCGGGTTTCGCCCGGCATCTCGACCGGTCGGGCGGTGAGGCCGAGGGCGTCGAGGGCGGCGGCCACGCGTTTCAGGCTCTTGCTCATGGCGCGGTTGTGCCCGTTGACGGGGGCGGTGCCAAGTGACCTGATCGGCGCCATGTTCCGGTCCCGCATCACCCGCCATCCCGTGCCGTTCGACCCCGCCGCGGGTCGGGACGCGCTGGAGGCGCTGGCCCCGCCGACGGATGCTGTCCGACCTCGTGGCCGGGACCGCGGGGTGCAGCCCCTATCTTGCCGCGGCCATGGCGCGGGAGGCGGAGTGGTTGTCGGCGCTCTGGGACCGGGAGCCGGAGGCGGCTCTGGCCGACCTGCTGGACGAGGTGGCCGGGATCGACGGGGAGCCGAAGGGGCCGCTGCGCAAGGTGAAACGGCGCGTTGCGTTGCTCGTCGGACTGGCGGAGCTGGGCGGCGTATGGCCGGTGATGGAGGCGACGGCGGCGCTGACGCGGTTCGCCGACGCGGCCCTCGATGCCTGTCTGCGTTACGCGATGGGGCGCTACGGCAAACGGTTGCCGCAGCCCTTCGGCGGGCTCGCCGTGCTGGCCATGGGCAAGATGGGCGCGTTCGAGCTGAATTATTCCAGCGATATCGACGTGGTCCTGCTCTTCGACGAGGCGCTTTACGATCCGGGGGAATATGGCGAGGCGCGCGCGGCGCTTCTGAAGATCGCGCGGCTCGCCATGGCGCAGATGTCGGAGATCACCGCCGAGGGCTATGTTTTCCGGACCGATCTGCGGCTGCGCCCGGATCCCGCCTCCACCCCCATCGTGATGTCGATGGAGGCGGCGGAGCGCTATTACGAGGCGATGGGGCGGACCTGGGAGCGGGCCGCCTGGATCAAGGCGCGGGCCGCTTCGGGGGATGTGGCGGCGGGCGCGCGGTTCCTCGACCGGCTCATTCCCTTTGTCTGGCGGCGGCATCTCGACTTCGCCGTGGTGCAGGACGCGCGGGAGATGCGGACCCGGATCCGCGACCACAAGGGCCTCGGCGCGGACTGGACCGTGCCCGGCCACGACGTGAAACTGGGGCAGGGCGGGATCCGCGAGATCGAGTTCTTTACCCAGACGCACCAGATCATCGCGGGCGGGCGGGACCCGTCGCTCCGGGTTCGGGGAACGCTGGAGGGGCTGAACCGGCTGGTCGCGTCGGGGCGGGTTCCTGCGGCGGAGGCGGAGGTTCTGGCGCGCGAATATCCCTATCTGCGCGCGGTCGAGCACCGGTTGCAGATGGTGCAGGACGCGCAGACGCACAAGATTCCCAAGGATGCGGAGGGGGTTAGGCGGCTCGCCTGTTTCATGGGAGAGGCGGATGCGGGCGCGTTCGCGGCCGATCTGCGCGCCCGGTTCGAGGCGGTGGAGGCGATCGTCGATCCGACGTTCCAGCCGGCCCGGATCGCGGCCCGGACCGATGCGATCGCGGGCGCGGGGGCGATCACCGACCGCTGGGCCACCTATCCCGCGCTCCGGTCCGAGCGGGCGCGGCTCATCCTCGGCCGCCTGCGTCCCGCGATCCTGACGGCGCTCGCCCGCGCGGCCCGCCCGGAGGAGGCGCTCTCGGCCTTCGACGATTTCCTGCGCGGTCTTCCCGCCGGGGTGCAGGTTCTGTCCCTGTTCGAGGCGAACCCGGTTCTCGTGGAACTGACGGCGGAGATCTGTGCCGTGGCACCTGACCTCGCCCGCTACCTGTCGGAAAATTCGGCCGTTCTGGATGCGGTGATCGACGGGACGTTCATGGCGCCGCTGCCGACGGAATACGACGCGATGCCGGTTGCGGACGGGGCGGAGTTCGAGACCTCGCTGGCGGCCCTGCGCCGCTGGCACCGGGAGGCGCATTTCCGGATCGGGGTCCACCTGCTGCGGGGAGAGGCGGCGCCGGATGCGGCGGGCGCGGCCTATGGGGCGCTCGCGGAGGCAACGCTGCGCGCCTGCTGGGCTGCGGCGGAGGCGGAGACGGCGCGGCGCTACGGTCGGGTTCCGGGGTTGCGGCTGGCGGGACTGGCCATGGGATCGCTGGGCGCGGGGCAGCTCACGGCGCGGTCGGACCTGGACCTGGTCGTCCTCCATGACGGGGCGGAGCCGGATGCGGCATCGGACGGGCGACGGGCGCTCGCGGCGCCGCAATGGGCGGCGAAATTCACCCAGGTCCTGATCACGGCCCTGACCGCGCCGATGGGGGACGGTCGGCTTTACGAAGTGGACATGCGCCTGCGCCCCTCGGGCCGGCAGGGGCCGGTGGCGACGGCGTTGCCGGGTTTTCGCACCTATCAGGCGACGGAGGCGTGGGTCTGGGAGCATATGGCGCTGACCCGGGCGCGGGCGGTGGCGGGGGACGGCGCGCTTCGGGGGCAGGTGGAGATCGTCCGGTGCGACGTCCTCGCCGCGTCGCGATTCGCCGCGGTGGCGGTGATTTCCGAACTGGCCGACATGCGGCGGCGCCTGTCGGAGGCGGGGCGGACGGGGGCGGGGCTGGCGGTCAAGTCGGGGGCTGGGCGGATGCAGGATATCGAGCTTGCGGCGCAGGCCCACGCGCTCGTCGCGCGCCACGATGCGCGGGACGTGGCGGGACAGCTTGGCGTGGAGGGGTGGCTCGATGCGACGGAGCGCGCCACGCTCGCGGCGTCCCACGCCACCCTGTCGCGGGTGCAGCAGGTGTTGCGCCTGCTGACGGATTCCGATCCGCCCGAGACGCTGGGGACCGGCGGGGAGGCGTTCCTCGCCCGGACGCTGGAGGCGGAGGATGCCGATTCGGTCGCGCGGGCCTGCGACGATGCGGCGGAGGCCGCGGCGGAGGCGCTCGACGCGGCGCTTGCCCGGGGGATGGGCGCGGGCTAGGCCGGATCCGAGGGCAGGGCGGGGCGGAGCATGGCTGGACACGCGAAGACCGGGCGCGGACCCGACGATCCGAAGGCCCTGATCCACGAGGCTTACCGCATGGAGGGCATCGCGATCGCCGAATGCCGCAGCATCTTCCTCGACTGGGCGCTGAGCCTCGACGGCGCGACCCCGGCGGAGGCGATCCCGCGCCTGCTGGAGGGGCGCGCGGCGGACCATCCGATGAGCGTCGTGCTGCGCGAGGGGCTGGAGCGCCCGGCGCGGCAGGGACGGCGGGGCGGCCGGGCGGGACGGATGCCGGACTAGTCCCGGGGGACCGCCTTGGCGCCGCGTTCGCGGTAGGGGGTCGTGCCGTATTGCGCGCGGTAGCATTTGGAGAAATGCGACGGCGAGGTGAAGCCGCAGGCCAGCGCCACGTTGATGATGGACATATCCGTCTGCATCAGCAGGTTGCGCGCCTTTCCCAGCCTGAGTTCCATGTAGTAGCGCTTCGGCGAGCGGTTCAGGTAGCGGCGGAAGAGGCGTTCGAGCTGCCGGGTGGACATGCCCACTTCGGCGGCCAGGATCGAGGGGCTGATGGGGTCCTCGATGTTCTGCTCCATCTCGCGGATGACCTGGCTCAGGCGGGGATGGCGGACGCCGATGCGGGTCGGGATCGACAGGCGCTGCGTGTCCTGATCGGTGCGGATCGACGAATAGATCAGCTGATCCGCGACGAGGGAGGCCAGATCCTCGCCGTAATCGCGCGCGATGAGGTGCAGCATGAGGTCGACGGAGGCGGTACCGCCCGCGGTCGTGATCCGCTTGCCGTCGACGGTGAAGATCGACTTGGTCAGCTCGATCTCGGGAAACTCCTCGGCGAAGCTGTCCTGGTTCTCCCAGTGGATGGTGGCCCGCTTGCCGTCGAGCAGCCCGGCCATCGCCATGGTCCAGGACGCGGTGCAGAGCCCGCCGATCGTCACACCCCGCCGCGCCTCCCGCCGGAGCCACGACACGATGCGCTTGGACGTCGCCTGCGCCACGTCGATCCCGCCGACGAGCAGGAGGGTGTCGTCGCGGCCGATCTCTTCCAGGTCGCGGTCGAGCACGAAACTGGTCCCGGCCGAACAGGTGATCGTCCCGCCCCCGTCCGCCGCCAGTTCCCAGCTGTAGAGCTGCCCCCCGACATCCGGTTCGCGATCCGGAGCGCGTCCACCGCGCTGGCGAAGGACATGAGCGTGAACCGGTCGAGCAGGACGAAGACGTAGTGCAGTGGCTTGTCGGGGATGGTGAGCGAGGGCGGCGTCGGCCGACCCCGCATGTCCTCTTCCCCGATATCGCGCTGCGCCATCTGTCCGTCCCCCGGGGGCCCGATGCCACGCGCCTGTCCGGCAAGGGATGCACCGCCCTGTCACCGGGAAAGCGCATGTCGGCATCGGGATCAAGCGGAACCGCATCGGGGACGCTGGCGGCCCGGTGACGATTGCGCTATTCCCCAGCCTCCGAGACGTGCGACCGGAGGGAACGGACATGGCATGGTCGAAAGCCGATTGGCGGGCGAAGCCCCGGGTGCAGATGCCCGATTACCTGGATGCGGAGGCGCTGGGTGCGGTCGAGACGCGGCTGGCGAAATATCCGCTTCTTGTCTTCGCGGGCGAGGCGCGCACCCTCAAGGCGGAACTGGCCGCGGCCGGGCGTGGGGAGGCGTTTGTTCTCCAGGGGGGTGATTGCGCCGAAAGCTTCGCGGAATTCTCCTCCGACACGATCCGCGACACATTCAAGGTCATGCTGCAGATGGCGATGGTCCTGACCTACGGGGCCAAGGTTCCGGTGGTGAAGGTGGGCCGCATGGCGGGCCAGTTCGCCAAGCCCCGCTCCGCGCCGACCGAGGTGAAGGACGGCGTCGAGCTGCCCAGCTATCGCGGCGACATCATCAACGAGCTTCCGTTCACGCCGGAGGCGCGGATCCCCGCGCCCGAGAAAATGCTGGAGGCCTATACCCAATCGGCGGCGACGCTGAACCTTCTGCGGGCCTTTTCCAAGGGCGGGTTCGCGGACGTCCATCAGGTCCATTCCTGGACGCTGGGCTTCGCCGAGGGCGAGCGCGCGGAACAGTATCGCGACATGTCGAACCGCATTCAGGACACGCTCGATTTCATGACCGCCGCGGGCTTTACGCCCGAGACGAATGCGGAACTGGCCACGGTCGATTTCTATACCTCGCACGAGGCGCTTCTTCTGGAGTACGAGCAGGCGCTCTGCCGACAGGACAGCCTGACGGGGCAGTGGCTGGCCGGATCGGGACACCTGATCTGGATCGGAGACCGCACCCGGCAGCCGGACGGCGCGCATGTGGAGTTCTGCCGCGGGGTGCTGAACCCGATCGGCCTGAAATGCGGGCCGTCGATGGAGGAGGACGATTTGCGTCGCCTGATCGAGCGGCTCAACCCCGAGAACGAGATGGGTCGGCTGACCCTGATCGCGCGGTTCGGGGCGGGCAAGGTCGGCGACCACCTGCCGCGCCTGATCCGCACGGTGCGCGAGATGGGGGCGAATGTCGTCTGGACCTGCGATGCGATGCACGGGAATACGGTGAAATCGTCCTCCGGCTACAAGACGCGGCCGTTCGAGTCGGTTCTTCGCGAGGTGCAGGAATTCTTTGCGATCCACCGGGCCGAGGGGACGGTCCCGGGTGGCGTGCATTTCGAGATGACGGGGCAGGACGTGACCGAATGCACCGGCGGCGTGCGCGACATCACCGACGAGGACCTGTCGGCACGGTATCACACCGCCTGCGATCCGCGCCTGAACGCGTCGCAATCGCTGGAGCTGGCCTTTCTGGTGGCGGAGGAACTCTCGGGCCTGCGTCAGGAGCGGCAGCGCGCGGCCTCCTGAACGGGCCGCGGAAGTCGTGCGAAGGGCGCCCGTCGCGGCGCCCTTTCATCGTTCCGGCAGGTGCGTCGCGCGGGTCACTTCACCACGCGGAGCCAAGGTCGCGGCGAGGCGCCGGGGCTGTAGGGGGTCGCGGCCTCCGCCATTTCCATCGGCGGACGGACCGCGCGGTCCAGCAACGATGCGCCCGCGGTCGCGAAGGGTCCGGCCTGCGCCCGGGTCAATGGGTTCAGCCGCTTCCGCAGGATCGTGAACCGGTGCGGCGGGTCGGATTGCAGCCGGTCCGTGGCGATGCAGGTCAGCGCCTTGCTCACGATTCCCTCGTCGTCGCAGAGGGGGAGGATCAGCATCCGGGCATGAGTCGCGCCATCGGATCCCTCCGACAGCAGGTCCAACTCCAGCGTGGCGGGCGATTCGAACACCTGTTCCACCAGATCGACGGCGCCGTCCCGCTGCGCCACCTCGAAGAAGGCCCGGACGGGCAGCCCGCGGACTTCCATCCCCATCAGGTCGTTCATCACCCGACCGCCGAGGCGGACCCTCACGGTTCCGGGGCGCACCCGGTCGAGGATCATGCTGTGCCCCAAGGTCAGGGACATCGCCCGCGGGTCGAGCGCGTCGCGCCGGGGCAGGGCGTTACCGCTCCGAAGCGAGCTCCAGTAGCGCCAGGCCTCCTCCAGCACCGGCGACTTGCGCGTCATCCGCTCGCCCATGAGGTCGTGCACCTCCGACTGATATTCGGAGCCGTGCGCGTCGTCGTCATCCCATCCGGTCATCGATCGTCCCCTTCAGCCGTCTGTGCGCCCGATCCCCGTCCGCCTCCGGACCGGGACGGGCCAAACCCGCCACCCAAGACCAAATTTAGAACAATATTCGTGAAAATGCGCTCTATTCCTTCACCATTGGTTAACATCCCGAACGTCTTGCCCGGTCAGGCGGCCTTCGGTAGGGCGGGGGCATGACGGTTGTGACGGGATATCGGGTGGCGGCGCCCCGGCGAAGGGGGCGCGGTATGCGCCCCGGGACGGATGGTCTGGCCGTCGCGACCCACCGGGTCGCCGGGCCGCGGTGCGGATGACCGCGCAGGACTCCCTGCCGCAGGGCAAGCGACGCGGACTGGCCGTGATCCTGTCGAGCCCGTCGGGAGCGGGCAAGTCGACGCTCGCCCGCAGGCTGATGGAGTGGGATTCGACGCTCGACTTCTCGGTCTCGGCCACGACCCGGCCCGCGCGGGACGGCGAGCGGGAGGGGATCGACTACTTTTTCCGGACTCGCGAGGATTTCGGTCAGATGGTCCTCGACGGCGAGATGCTCGAACATGCCGAGGTGTTCGGCAATCATTACGGCAGTCCTCGCGCGCCGGTCGAACGGGCGCTTGCCGCCGGGCGGGACGTGATCTTCGACATCGACTGGCAGGGCGGGCAGCAGGTGCGGAACTCCGCGCTGGGCCGGGACGTGGTGTCGATCTTCATCCTGCCGCCCTCCATCGCCGAATTGGAGCGCAGGCTCCGCGCCCGCGGACAGGACGACGATATCGTGATCGCGGAGCGGATGGCGAAGTCCGAGGCGGAGATCAGCCATTGGGCGGAATACGATTACGTCCTCGTCAACGACGACGTGGATGCCTGCGAGGAGCGGCTGCGCACGATCCTCGCGGCGGAGCGTCTGCGCCGGGACCGGCAGCCCTGGCTGACGGATTTCGTGCGCGGCCTCGCGCGGGAATTCAGGGAAAGGGACCTTCGATGATCTACGCACTGGACGATGTGGCGCCGGAGCTGGGCGCGGATGTCTGGATCGCGCCGGACGCCAATGTCATCGGCGCGGTCACCCTCGAGGACGGTGCCAACATATGGTTCGGCGCGACCCTTCGGGGCGACGGCGAGCGGATCGTCGTGGGGCGCGGATCGAACGTGCAGGAAGCCTGCGTGCTGCATACCGATCTCGGATATCCGCTGACCATCGGGGCGGATTGCACGATCGGGCACAAGGCGATGCTGCACGGCTGCACCATCGGCGACGGGGCCCTGATCGGGATGGGAGCGACCGTGCTCAACGGGGCGGTGATCGGCGCGGGCAGCCTGATCGGGGCGGGTGCGCTGGTGACCGAGGGCAAGGTGATCCCGCCGCGCAGCCTCGTGATGGGCGCGCCGGGCAAGGTCGTGCGGGAGCTCGACGACGCGGCGCTGGGCGCGTTGCTGGCCTTGGCGCAGCATTACCGGGAGAACGCGGCCCGGTTCCGGGTGGGCCTGCGCGCCGTCTGAGGCGAACGCCTAGACCAGAAGGCTCAGATGGCTGTCATCCGCGCTGACCGAGATCGGACGGCGCATACGGCGACAATCCCGGGCGAGGATGCCGAACTGGACCTCCGACCCCTTGAGGTCCTTCGGTAACACGCCGCTCCCCAGCCCCTGCCAGAGCGGTGCGTCGATCTTCAGCCGCTTGGCATCGACATGGAATACCCACGCATTCGGGTTCCGCGTCACCTCCACAACGGCACCCCAGGGCGTCGCCACCTCGATGCAGTTGAGCGCCAGACAGGCCAGCCGCATTTCCGGACGGGGCCGGTCCTCCTCGTCGGTCCAGCGCACCTTGGTCCGGGTGTCGCGGTACATGGCGGCGAGGATGTCGCGGATTTCCCGGGCGGAGAGGACGGCATCGGGTCCGGCCTTGCCGAACGCGACACGGAAGAAGGCGATCCGGGCCAGGGCCGCGTCCAGCGATCCGCGGATGAGGGCGATCTCGTCGGCCCCGCCGCCCGACAGCTCCAGCAGCTCCAGACCGTTCCCGATGGCCCCGATCGGACTGACCAGATCGTGGCACAGGCGCGAGCCGAGAAGGGCGACCAGATCGGGCTCGCCCTCCGTCCGTCGAGAGCTATCCTCGTGGGCGAACGTTTCGGTCATCGGAGGCTCCCCGTGGCGCACGACCTCAATTCGATGCTCGAACCCGGGATGCTGGTGCGCCACCCGGATGCCCCCGATTGGGGGCTGGGGCAGGTGCAGTCCAACATCGGCGCGAAGGTCACCGTGAATTTCGAGAACATGGGCAAGCAAGTCATTGACGGCACGCGCATCCTTCTCCTTCCCGTGTTCGAGTAAGCCAAAGGCTAAGACGCGCATGGTTAAGGAAGGATTGACGGCTGGCAAGCGCGATCGGCACGCGGATGTCCCGTGCGCGGAGGTTCGCGACGCGTCTTGCGCGGCCCGGCGCGGGCGACTACCTCCGGGGACATGGACGGGCGGCTTTCCCTGACTGTCACGCGCGACCCGCGCGAGATGCGCGCGGCGCAGGCGCTCCGCCACCGCGTCTTCGTCGGGGAGCTGGGGGGCGACGATTCCAGCGGCGACGGGCTGGAGCGCGACGGCTTCGACGCCGGGGCCGATCACCTGATTATCCGCGATCTCGGTCGGCCCGATCTCGGGGTCGTGGCGACGCTGCGGGTGGCCGAGGGGATGCGCTATACCGCGACGGAGTTCGACCTGTCGGAGCTGCGCGCCTCCGGGCGGCGGCCGGCCGAGGTGGGCCGGGCCTGCGTCCATCCCGAGTATCGCGGCGGTTGCGCGGGGCTTGTCCTGTTCCGGGGGACGCTCGCGCATCTCACCCGCCGTCGCGCGGACCTCCTCGTCGGCACCGCCTCGTTCCACGGGGCCGATCCCGCGCCGCATATGCCCGCGCTGCGCCGCCTGCGGCAGGAGGCGCTTGCCCCCCCGGGGTTCCGACCCGTCGCCCGCGGGGCGCAGGCGGTCGCGGTCGACGGCACCGCGCCGCCCGCCGCCATGCGCGGCGTGCCGCCCCTGATCCGGACCTATCTGCGGGCGGGCGCCTGGGTCGGGGACGGGGCCTGGATCGATGCGGCGTTCAATACGGTGGATGTCTGCATCGTGCTCGATCTCGTCGGGCGCGCGCGACCGGCGCGACCCGATGCCGGGCGCGCGGCCGACCGCTCCGCCGCCCCGGTCTGACGCCGCTGATGACCTGGAACGACGCGCCCCCACCGGCGCCCGCACGGATCGGTCCGGCAGGGTGGATGCGGGTCGTCCTGCGCGGCGTGCCGATGGCGCTGACGGTGTTCGGCGGATTGCTCCTGCTCCTGCTGCTGCGGGTGGTCGAGCGGCCTCTCTTCGGCCTCGCCCGGCCGGTCACGCCCTACGTCACGCAGGGGGTGTGCCGCGCGGCGCTCGTGATCCTGGGCCTGCGCCGGGAGGTGTCGGGGTCAGTTATGCGGGGCACCGGTGCGGTCGTGGCGAACCACGTCTCCTGGCTCGATATCTTCGCCCTCAACGCCTCCAAGCGGATCTATTTCGTGTCGAAATCCGAGGTGTCCGGCTGGCCCGGGATCGGCTGGCTGGCCCGCGCGACGGGCACGATGTTCATCCGTCGCGACAGGCGCGAGGCGCGGGACCATGCGGACCGGATCGCCGAGCGGTTGGGGCTCGGTCATCGCCTGCTGTTCTTCCCCGAGGGCACCAGCAGCGACGGCATCCGCCTCCTCCCCTTCAAGACGACGCTCTTCGCGGCGTTCTTCGACCCCGCCTTGCCGAAGGACATGCAGGTGCAGCCGGTGACGCTGGCCTATCACGCGCCGTTCGGGGCGCCCGCGTCGTTCTACGGCTGGTGGGGGGATCAGGGGTTTGCGGAGCATATGATCCGGATGCTGGCCATGCCGCGCCATGGCCGGGTGGAGGTGATCTACCATCCGCCCCTCGCGGTCGCCGATCACGCGGACCGCAAGCATCTGGCCCGGGCGGCGGAGGCGGCGGTGCGGCATGGTCTCGACCGGGCGGGCGTGTTGACGGAGGGCGTCGTGGCGGAGGCCGCGTCCGATCCGTCGCCGGGGATCAGCCCCGCAGCGGCGCGGTGAGGTCGGTCAGACGCGCAGCGGCGTCCTCCGCGGACCAGATTTCCTCGCCGAACGCGAAGAAATCCGTCGCCTCCCGCAGGGCCGTGACGGTGGCGAGGTCGAGACCGCCCTCGGCCACGACCGGAAGCTCGATCATCTCCGACCACCAGCCGAAAAGGTCCGCCTCCGCCCGCTCGCCCGAGCCCAGCGCATCACCGCCGACCGGGCCGAACGCCACGTAATCCGCGCCCGCTTCGCCCGCCCCGAGGCCGTCATGCCGCGAGATGCCGCAGAACGCGCCGATGATCGGATCGGCGCCCCATTCGGCGCGCAGTTTGCGCAGGGGGCGGGGATCGCCGAGGTGAACGCCGTCGAGGCCCAGCTTCTCCACCAGCGCCACGTGGTCCGCGATCACCGTGGGTACGTCGAAGCGATGCGCCACCTCGCGGCAGGCATCGATCGCCCGCGTCACCCGATCCTCGTCCCGGCTGGCGAGGTCGATGCGGAGGCAGGCGACGGCATGCGCGTCGAGAAGGGCGGCGAGGCGGTCGGGAAAGGCGGCGTCGATCTCGGGCGGGGTCACGAGATAGATCTGCGGCATGTCGGTCATCGGCAGGTCCCCCGGGGTTCCGCGGGGACTTATCCGCCGGCTCCTGCCGTCGCAAGATGCGTGTGGGGTCAGGGCGCTTGGCGTGCCGGGGGGTGCGTGGGACGCGTTCGTCCGGATCAGCGGGTTTTTGGATTGGCTGGACCGGTATGTCGGTCCGCGACCGCAATGGCGGGGCCTCCGTTGCGCCAGCATCGCCCCGGACCATTGCGCGGCCCCGCGCCATTGCGTAGGGCGCGGCCATGTCCAGTCCCGATCCCCGTCCCGCCCTCGTCCTCGTGCGGCCGCAGATGGGGGAGAATATCGGCGCATCGGCGCGGTCGATGCTGAATTTCGGGCTGGAGCATCTGCGTGTGGTGGCGCCCCGCGACGGCTGGCCGAACGAACGGGCGGTGGCCCTGGCCAGCGGGGCCGGGCGCCTGCTGGACGGCGCGCGGATCTGCGAGACGACGGCGGCTGCGGTGGCCGATTGCGCTTTCGTCTTTGCCACCACCGCCCGCGACCGCGACCTGACGAAGCCGGTCTATACGCCCGAGGCGGCGATGGCCGAAGCGCGCGCCCGCGGCCTGCGGGGCGAGCGGGTGGCGATCCTGTTCGGGCCGGAGCGCACGGGGCTGGAGAACGACGACATCGTGCGCGCGAACGCCATCGTCAGCGTCCCGACCAATCCCGATTTCCCCTCCCTGAACCTCGCGCAATGCGTCCTACTGATGGGCTACGAATGGCGACGGGCGGCGGTCGGTGCCGCCGGGGCGGAGACGGAGCTTGCGGGGACCGACTGGGCCAATCACGCGGAGATCGAGGCGCTGGTCGGTCACTATGAGGAGCGGCTGGAAGAGGCGGGGTTCTTCTTTCCCGAAGGCAAGGCGCCCGCGATGAAGCGGACGCTGCGCAACATGTGGAGCCGGATGCCCCTGACCCGGGCCGACGCGCAGGTGTTCCACGGGATCCTGCGCCAGATGGTGCGCTGGAAGGACCGGTCCTAGGAGGCTGCGGCAATCGGGGTTTTGCGCCCGGTCGCCGAACCGCCTACATGCCCGTGACGGAGGTGAGAGATGGCGAAACGGGCGATATTCGAGGACGTGCGGACGACCGAACGGGCGCAGGCGAGCGGCGGCGCGATCGATGCGGCGCGGCGGGGATCCCGCGGGGCGGTGCGCGTCTGGCTGATCGTTCTCTTCGCGCTCGTGGTGGCGATGATCGCCGTGGGCGGGTTGACCCGCCTGACGGATTCGGGGCTCGCCATCACGGAATGGCGGCCGGTGACGGGCGCGATCCCCCCGCTTTCGGCCGGGGATTGGCAGCGGGAATTCGACCTCTATCGCGCGATCCCGGAATACCAGCTTCAGAACCGCGGCATGTCCCTCGCGGAGTTCCAGACGATCTATTGGTGGGAATGGGGCCATCGGCAGCTCGGGCGCGTGATCGGCCTCGTCTGGGCGCTCGGGTTCTTCGGCCTCCTGCTCGCGCGCCGCATCCCGCCGGGCTGGACGGGACGGCTCCTCGGGCTCGGCGCGCTCGGCGGGCTGCAGGGCGCGATCGGGTGGTGGATGGTCTCCTCGGGCCTCGGCGGCGCGATGCTCGATGTCGCGTCCTACCGGCTTGCGATCCATCTGGGCCTTGCCTTCGTGATACTGTCTCTGATCGCCTCGTTCGTCCTGTCGATGTCCCGCCCGGAAGCGGCCCTGCTCCAGGCGCGGCGGGCGCGGGATCCCGCGCTGATGAGTTGGGGCGGCATCCTGATCGGGGCGGTCTTCCTGCAGGTCCTGCTGGGCGCGCTGGTCGCGGGTATCGATGCGGGTCGCAATTACATCGACTGGCCGCTGATGGCCGGGGGGCTGACTCCGCCCGGCATGTGGGAGTTGCAGCCATGGTGGCGCAACCTGTTCGAGAATGACGGGACGGTGCAGTTCTTCCACCGCGTCACCGGCTATGCCCTGTTCGTCCTGATCGTCGCGGGCTGGCTGCGGGCTCGGCGCTCGGCCAACCGCAAGACCTCTCTCGCCTTCGGCGGCGTGCTGGCGATGGCGGTGGTGCAGATGGTGCTGGGCATCGTCACGGTGATGAATTCCTCGCCCTGGTCTCTCGCGATCCTGCACCAGTTCGGGGCGGTCGTCCTGATCTGCCTCGCCGTCCGGGCGCGGCACCGCGCCAAATACCCCGTTCCCCAATCCGTGAGGGCCTGAGATGGCTGCCTATGACGATCTGATGGCGTTTCAGCGCATAACCGAGGCGCTGGGACAGGTGGCGGGACGGACCGGCTGGGACCAGGAGACGATGATGCCCCGGGGTGCCGCACCCCAGCGGGCCGAGGAGATGGCCGCGCTGGAGGAGGTGCTGCACGCCCGCCGCACCGATCCGCGCCTCGGCGACTGGCTAGGGGAGGCGCATGCCCCCGACGAGATCGCCGACGCCAATCTGCGGGAGCTTCGGCGCAGCTACGACCGCAACCGTCGCGTGCCCGCGAAGCTCGCCGCGGAGATCGCCCGCATCACCTCGCTGGCGCAGGGGCAATGGGCCGACGCCCGCGAAGCGGAGGAACCGGCCGCGTTCCTGCCCGTGTTATCCGAGGTCCTGCGCCTGCGGCGGGAGGAGGGCGCGGCGCTGTCGTCGGGCGGCGATCCCTACGATGCCCTGATGCAGGATTACGAGCCGGGTGGATCCTCCGCCGAGATGGCCGCGATGTTCGACACTATGCGCCCGCGGCTCGTGGCGCTGCGGTCCATGGCGCTCGACGGGCCACCCGCGCCCACGCTCGCGGGCCATTTCGGACGGGCGGAACAACTCGCCCTCTCGACCGAGATCGCGACCGCCTTCGGCTACGATCTCGAGCGGGGGCGCCTCGACCTCGCCGTGCATCCGTTCAGCTCCGGGTCCGGCCTCGACGTGCGCATCACGACGCGGGTGGACGAGGGCGATCCGTTCAACTGCCTCTATTCCACCATCCACGAGGTCGGCCACGCCGCCTACGAACAGGGGGTGGACGAGGCCCATCTCCTGACCCCCATCGGACGGGGCGTGTCCATGGGCGTTCATGAAAGCCAGTCCCGCAGCTACGAGAATCAGATGGGCCGGTCGGAGCCGTTCTGCGGCTGGCTCTACGGACGGATGCGGGACACGTTCGGGGAGATCGGCGTCGGCTCCGAGCGCGACTTCTATCGTGCGGTGAACCGGGTGCGGCCCGGCTACATCCGGACCGAGGCCGACGAGGTGCAATACAACCTCCATGTCATGCTGCGCTTCGACCTCGAACGCGCCCTGATCCGCGACGAGCTTCAGGTGGCGGAGCTGGAGGCCGCCTGGAACGATCGCTTCGCGGCGGATTTCGGCGTCGCGGTCGACCGGCCCTCGAACGGGTTCCTGCAGGACGTTCACTGGTCGGTGGGCCTGATGGGCTACTTCCCGACCTACAGCCTCGGCAACCTCTACGCCGGTTGCCTTTTCAGCGCGTTGCGTGCCGATCTTCCCGATCTTGACGCTGCCTTGGCGGCGGGCGACCCATCCCCCGCGACGGGCTGGCTGGGGGAGCGGGTGCACCGCTTCGGCGCGCTCCGGACGCCGACGGAGACCATCCGTCACGCGACCGGGGCGGCGCCCGATGCGGACCCGCTCCTGTCCTATCTGGAAGCGAAGTTCGGCGACCTCTACGGCTGAACGGCGCGGAACAGCGGCTGGCCGTCGATGCGGTATCCGTCGATCAGCGCACGGGCATTCGGAGAGGTGAGCCACGCGCCGAACCGCTTCGCCGCTTGTTCCGCGACATGGGGATGCCGCTCCGGATTCACGGGCAGGTAGGCATAGACATTCAGCAGCCGGTCGTCGCCTTCGTGGAGGATCACCAGATCCGCCCGGTTGCCGAAATTCAGCCAGGATCCCCGGTCGGCCAGAATATAGGCCCCCATCCCCGCCGCGACGTTCAGCGTGGCGCCCATCCCCGATCCGGTCTCGCGATACCACGCGCCTTCGGGGGGAACGCGCCACAGATCCCGTTCGCGCAGATGCGTTCCGCTGTCGTCGCCGCGGCTGACGAAGGGGGCTTGGCTGCGCATGATGCGGCCCATCGCGACGTCGATATTGGCGCTGCGGGCCACGCCGGCTGGGTCCGAAGCGGGCCCGACGAGGACGAAATCGTTCGACATGATCTCCGTCCGCCCGGTCCCGTGCCCCGCCTCCAGCCACGCATCCTCCGCCGCGTGCGAATGGACCAGCACCGCGTCCACATCCCCCGCCGCCCCGAGGCGCAAGGCCTGTCCCGTGCCGACCACCAGAAGCCGCACCTCGATCCCCGTCTCCTCCTGCGCGGCGGGCAGCAGGATCCCGGCCAGCCCGCTGTTCTCCAAGCTGGTGGTCACGGCCAGGCGCAGGGTTTCGGCCCGGAGGGGGAGGGCCAGCGCGATCAGGAGAAGGGCGAGGCGGATCATTCGACGATATCTCCGGCGAGGAAGGCGCGTGCCTGGGGCGTCGCGGGGGCGGCGAAGAAGGCGGGCGCGGGGGCGTCCTCCAGCAGTTTTCCATGGTGCAGGAAGACGATCCGGTCGGCCAGTCTGCGCGCCTGTCCGAGGTCGTGAGTCGCGAGGACCCGCGCGCAGGGCGCCTCCGCCAGCATCGTCTCGACCGCGCGCGTGCTGCGCCCGTCCAGATGCGCCGTCGGCTCGTCCAGCAGCAGGAGGCGCGGCCCCGCGATCAGCGCGCGGGCCAGCGCGAGCATCTGTCGCTCGCCGCCGGACAGGCGGCTGGCGGGCAAGTCGGCCCGGTCCGTAAGCCCCGCACGATGAAGCCAGTCATCGACCGCCTTCGTGCTGCGCCCCGCGAGGCGGAGCGGGTAGGCGAGGTTGGCGCGCACCGACCGGCGGAGCAGGACCGGTTGCTGGAACACGAGGCCGAGCGCGCGGTCGTCGGCGCAGCGGCGGGTCCCCGCATGGAGCCGGTCCAGTCCGAACAGGGCCCGCAGGAGCGTGGTCTTGCCCGCCCCGTTCGGCCCGATCACCGCCATCGTCCCCGGCCCCACGCGCAGGTCCAGCGGGCCCAGCCGCCGCCCGATCCGGGCCCCTTCCAGGCTCACCATCGGCCGCGCCGTTCGGTCCGGGCGAGGCCGTGAACGCCGAGATTGACCGCCAGAGCCAACGTCAGGAGGATGATCCCCAGCCCGAGCGCCAGGGCGAAATCGCCGCGGGATGTCTCCAGCGCGATGGCGGTCGTGAGGACCCGGGTGACGTGGTCAATATTGCCACCCACGATCATCACCGCGCCGACTTCGCCGATGGCCCGTCCGAACCCCGCCAGCACCGCCGTCAGGAGCGCGCGCCGCCCGTCCCAGAGCAGGGTCCGCAACCGCTGTCCCGGGCTCGCGTTCAGCGCGATCAGGAGGTCGTGATACTCCGCCCAGAGCTCGCGCAGGGATTGATGCGCGATGGAGGCGACGATGGGCAGGGCGATGACGACCTGCGCCGCGATCATGGCCCACGGCGTGTAGAGCAGGCCGAGTGCGCCCAGCGGCCCCGACCGCGAAAGGAGCAGGTAGAGCGTCAGGCCCACGACCACCGGCGGCAGGCCCATCAGAGCGTTGAGCGTTGCGATCACCGCGCGGCGACCGGGGAAACGGCGGAGGGCCAGCCAAGCCCCCAGCGGCAGGCCGAGGGCGGCCGCGATGGCGATGGCGGTGAGGGTGACGAACAGCGACCGGGCTGCGATGGCATAGAGATCGCCGTCCCCGGTGATGAGCAAGGTCGCGGCGGCGAAGAAGGCGCGTCCGATTTCGTCCATTGCCTTCGCTTTCATGCGCGCCCGTGGCGATCAAGTCAGGCGGCGGCCTTTTCGGCATGGACGCCGTAATAGAGGCCGACGACATGCTCCGCCTCGGCGAAGAAGAGCCAGCGCTGGACGAAGACGCCCGCGAGGTAGGAGAGGACCGCGACGGCCCCCATGACGTGGTGCATGGGCAGGAATGTCAGGATCGCGGGGAGCAGGCTGAGCAGGATCAGGGCGATGACCCGCAGCTTCACCGCATGTTTGCGCGCGACCCGGTAGACCATCTCGCGGGTGAGGTAATTGTCGCCGGTATGCGGCTTTTCCCAGAGCGATACCGACCCTTTGAGACCCGTCGCGGTGTTCATGTCGGACCCCGCCTCGGCGAAGCGGCGGTCGCCCGCGATCCAGTGCCAGATCGTAACGGCGCCCGCGGCGAGGAGGAGCGGTCCGGCTATCGCCACATTGCCGGACAGGAGCGCGCCGCCCGCGAGGCTGACGGTGAGGAACAGGATCGGGGTGGCGATCTGGTTCCAGCGGGGGACGCTCTTGAGCTGCCCGTAGATCATCGAGGTGGTGAAGACGGTGGCCATCGACAGCGCCGCGCCGAGCCAGCCGAGGGGGACGAGGGTGGTTCCGAAAAACACCTGAAGAAAGGCGTGCAGGCCCATGACAAGCAGGGCGAAAACCGCCGCCCACGCCTCCCGGGAGAGCCAGGAGGTGCGCCACTCGCGATAGCTTTTCCAGGCGTTCCGGCGGTTCTTGAGGTGGAAGGTCGCCGCCAGCAGGCCACCGACGGAAAGGCCGAAGGCAATGGCGTAAAAGACGAAGGCGATCCGGCCGGTGACCGTCGGCAAGCCCAGTCCCAGAAAGAACAAAAGACCGAAGCCCGCGCCCGAGAGGGAGGAGAAGATGATGACGCTTGGGGCGGGATGCATCAGAGCTTCTCCAGCGTGCGGTCGAGCCAGCCAAGGAAGCCCTGCGGTTCCTGATCCACGGGGGCGAGGAAGGGGGCGAGGATGTCTTCCTGACCCTCCATGGCGGGCTGGATGCTGTCCTTGAGGCGGGGGGGAAGGTATTGATTTACCGGCCTTGTTCCCTGTTCGGGCATCAGGTCCATACCGCCGCGTTCGGCGACGAGGATCGACACGGCAGAGGTCGGGTCGGCGAGATCGCCGAAGTGCCGGGCCCCGGTGGGACAGGTGCGGACGCAGGCGGGCTGCCGGTCGATTTCGGGCAGGGTCTCGTTATAGATCCGGTCGACGCAGAGCGTGCATTTCTTCATGATACCGGCGGCTTCGTCGACTTCGCGCGCGCCGTAGGGACAAGCCCAGGCGCAGAGGCCGCAGCCCATGCAGGCATCCTCGTTCACCAACACGATCCCGTCCTCGGCGCGCTTGTAGCTGGCCCCGGTGGGACAGACGGTGACGCAGGGAGCGTCGTCGCAATGGAGGCAGGATTTCGGGAAGTGCGTTGTTTGCGCAAGTCCCTGTTCCGGCTGGCTTTGATAGGAATGAACACGGTTGAGAAACGTGCCGCTGGCATCCCCGTAGGGATCCTGATCCGAAAGTGGCGCCCCGTAATTCTGGGTGTTCCAGCCTTTGCAGGCGGTGACGCAAGCGTGACAGCCGACGCAGGTGTCGAGGTCGATGACGAGGCCCAGCTTGACACTCGGTTCGGGGGGCAATGCGGTCATCGGAGGGCCTCCGGCAGAGAGGGGGACGGAGGTCGTGACGAATGTCGTGACATACGTCGTGACATTGGTCGTGACCGCAGGAATGCAAAGACAGGTTTGCGGAAAACGAAATCCCGTCGGTTTCTTTGCTCCACAAATATTCCCGCCGGAGGCATCCGGACGGCTCGACGGGCGCCGACGATGGCGGTCCATCCGCGTCCGCGCAGGCTCCGGCAACCCGACACTCTAATCCATCCGACGGAAAGCGCATCCGGCTGGCCTGCGCCCCGGGCGGGAATATTTCGGGAGCAAAGAGCCATCAGGTCACCTCCCATGCCAGGGCGTCGGGACCGGACCCGACGGGCGAGACCTGTCGCCCCGTATCCGGTTTGGAACGGGCATCGGCGGGGGCCGCGACCTTCTCCAGCTTCACCTTCAGGTCGAACCAGGCCGCCTGTCCGGTGATCGGATCGGAGTTGGACCAGCGCATTCCGTCCTTTTTCGGCGGAAGGAGTTCGTGGATCAGGTGGTTCAGGAGGAATCCCTTCTCCGTCTCGGGCGCGTCGTCTTGGAGCGCCCAGGCGCCCTTGCGCTTGCCGATGGCGTTCCAGGTCCAGACGGTGTTTTCGTTGAGCGCGGGCATATGGGCGACGGGCACCGTGATCTCGCCATGGGGCGAGGACACCCGGGCCCAGTCATCTTCCGCGAAGCCATGCGCCTCCCACAGTTTCGTGGGGACATAGAGCGGGTTGCGCCCGTGGATTTGCCGCAACCAGGCATTCTGGCTGCCCCAGGAATGGTACATCGCCATCGGCCGCTGGGTCAGGGCGTTGATGGTGAACGTGCCGTCCCCGGTCTGTTCGCGCGATGCGTCCCACCAGATCGGGAGCGGGTCCATGGTCGCCTTGATGCGGTCGCGCAGGTGGTCGGGTGGCTGGCGGTCGCCATGACCCTCGGCGGCGAGCTGGAAGCGGCGGAGCGGTTCGCACCAGAGGGTGAAGAGGTAGGGGGCCGGTTTGTCGAAGAGGCCGATCTCCACGGCCCATTCCTGATACGCCTTGTTCCACGGTTTGTAGAACTGCGCCTCCTCCGGGATGTGGGCGACGGCATAGCCGCCATTCTCGATATAGGCGGCCAGTTGCGCGGGGTTCGGCGCGCCGCGGCCCGTCTCGGATCCGTTGCCGCGGAAACCCATCAGGGGGCCGATGCCGGGGCGGCGTTCGTGGTTGACGATATAGTCGGCGTAGTCCGCGAATTTCTGCTCGCCCGTTTCGGTCACGAAGCCGGGGAGGCCCAGACGTGCGCCGAGGTCGATCAGCGCCGACTGGAAGCCCTTCACGTCGCGGTCGGGCTCCACCACGGGCCATCTTATGGCATCCGCCGCGGCCTCGGCTTCGCAGATCGGGCGGTCGAGCAGCGAGATGCAGTCGTGGCGTTCGAGATAGGTCGTGTCCGGCAGGATCAGGTCGGCATAGGCCACCATCTCGGACGAATAGGCGTCCGAATAGATGATGTGGGGGATGACGTAGGAGCCGTCGTCGTTGGTGTCCGACAGCATCTTCATGGTGCCGGACGTGTTCATGGACGAGTTCCACGCCATGTTCGCCATGTACATGAACAGGGTGTCGATCCTGTAGGGATCGCCGGCATGGGCGTTGGAGATGACCATGTGCATCATACCGTGGGCCGACATGGGATTTTCCCAGGTGAAGGCCTTGTCGATGCGGGCGGGGGTGCCGTCGTCGCGAAGCGCGAGGTCGGCGGGACCGTGCACGAAGCCGAGGTGGGGGCCGTCGAGGGGCGCGCCGGGGGTGACCTTGCAATGGGGCTTCGGGTGCGCGGTGGCGGACTTGGGGTAGGGCGGCTTGAAGCGGAAGCCGCCGGGGGTCTCGACGCTGCCGATCAGGATCTGGAGCATGTGGAGCGCGCGGCAGGTCTGGAATCCGTTGGCATGGGCCGAGATGCCGCGCATGGCGTGGAAGGAGACCGGGCGGCCGGTCATGGTCTTGTGCCTGCGGCCGCGGAAATCGGTCCATTCGCGGTCCAGCTCTATCGCCTCGTCGAAGGCGACGCGCGCGATTTCGGCGGCAAGCGCGCGGATGCGGGGGGCGGGAATGCCGCAGCGGTCGGCGACGGCTTCGGGGGTATATTCGTCGGTGAGGTACTTCTCGGCGAGGTGCTGGAAAACGGTGCGATGGCGGATGCCGTCCTGCTCCCAGACACCGGCAAGATCGGGGTTCACGCCCTCGGCGTCGTAGCAGCGGGGGCGCTTTTCGGTGCGGTCCCAGACCAGCTTGTGGCCGTCATCGTCCAGGAGTGCCAGGCCGTGGGTGGGGCTGGCCGGGTCGGCGTCGATCAGGACCGGGGCATCGGTGAAGTCGCGGAGGTATTCGAGGTCGATCCTGCCCGCCTTCAGGAGGCAATGGACGAGGCTCAGGATCAGCAGGCCATCGGTGCCGGGTGTTACGCCGAACCAGTCGTCGGCCACGGCATTGTAGCCCGAGCGGACGGGATTGACGCCGACGACGCGGCCGCCATGGCCCTTCATCTTGCCGATTCCCATCTTGATCGGATTGCTGTCGTGATCCTCGGCCACGCCGAAGAGGATGAAGAGCTTGGTGCGCTCCCAGTCCGGCTGCCCGAATTCCCAGAAGGCGCCGCCCATGGTGTAGATGCCGCCCGCGGCCATGTTGACACTGCAAAAACCGCCATGGGCGGCGTAGTTCGGCGTGCCGAAAGCCTGCGCCCACCAGGAGGTGAAGCTCTGCGACTGGTCGCGGCCGGTGAAGAAGGCGAGCTTTTCGGGGGCGGTTTCGCGGATGGGCCGGAGCCAGGATTCGGCGAGCGTGTAAGCCTCCTCCCAGGAGATGGTCTCGAATTCGCCGGAGCCGCGGGGGCCGGTCCGTTTCATCGGGGCGCGCAGGCGGGAGGGGGCGTTGTGCTGCATGATCCCGGCGCTGCCTTTGGCGCAGAGCACGCCGCGGTTCACGGGATGGTCGCGATTGCCTTCGATATAGGCGACCTTCTCGCCCTCGTCGGTATGCTTGATATGCACGTCGATCCCGCAGCGGCAGGCGCACATGTAGCAGGTGGTCTTGCGCACCTCGTCCGAAACCTTGGGCGACAGGTTCAGCTTGGGCTGGTTCATTCGGAGGATCCCTTGCTGGCGTCGATCTGGGCCGAGGTGACGGCGATCATGTCGAGGATATCGTCCGCGGTACAGCCCCGGCTGAGGTCGTTGGCAGGCTTGGCGAGGCCCTGCAGCACCGGGCCGATGGCCGTGGCCCCGCCGATCCGCTGCGCGATCTTGTAGCCGATATTGCCGGCGTCAAGATCGGGAAAGATCAGGACGTTCGCGCGGCCCGCCACATCGCTGCCGGGGGCCTTGGTGGCGGCCACATCGGCGTCGAAGGCGGCGTCGAACTGCAACTCGCCATCGACGGCAAAGGGGGCATCGGCGAGCAGGTCCAGGGCGTCGGTCACCTTGTTGACGGCCATGTGATGCGCGCTCCCGCGGGTCGAGAAGCTGAGCAGGGCGACGCGCGGCTCGGTCCCGAGCAGGGCGTGGGCGGAGGCGGCGGCCTGTCGTGCGATGGCGGCGAGCTGCTGCGCGTCGGGGTCGATGACGAGACCGCAATCGGAAAAGACGAGCGCCGCGCCGGGCCGGGTGGGGTGCGTGTCGGGAATCACCATGAGGAAGAAGCTGGAGACGAGGGGCGCATCGGGCGCGGTGCCGATCATCTGGAGGGCTGCGCGGACCGTCTGGCCGGTCGTGGCCACGGCCCCGCCGATGGTGCCATCGGCCAGCCCCATGCGGACCATCAGAGCGGCGTGGGTGAGCGGGTCGCGCACCGCTTCCGCCGCCTGTTCCGGGGTCGGGCGGCGGCGGGCGCGGGCCTCCAGATAGGCCGCCTCCATCGCGTCGCATTCGGCGGTTTCAGGATCGCGGAGGGTGACGCCCGCGAGTGTATCGGTGCCGTTCGGCGCGAGCAGGGTGATCCGGGCGAGACCGTCCGCCGCGGCGCGGGCGGCGGCCTCCCGCACCCGGGGATCGGTCCCTTCGGGCAGGACGATGTGGTGGCACACGGCGCGCGCGCGGTCGTGCAGGGCCCGGAGCGGCGACATCACGCCACCCCGATTGTCGTTATGATCCAGTTCACTCGGCGGCGACGTTCATGTCGGCCTTGTCGACGCCCGCGACCCGGACGGGCTTCTTCATCGCGTCGCGGCGGAAGGGCTCGCCCAGCTCCTGATTGAGGATGACTTCAATCAGGGTGGTGGTGTCGTTCTCCATCTGATCCTTGATCGCCGTATTCAGCGCGGCGGTCAGCTCCTCCATCGTGCGGACCTGCACGCCCTTGAGCCCGCAGGCCTCGGCGATGCCCGCATAGCTGACCTTCATGTCGAGTTCGGTGCCGACGAAATTGTCGTCGAACCAGAGCGTCGAGTTCCGCTTCTCCGCGCCCCATTGGTAGTTGCGGAACACGATCTGGGTGATGGCGGGCCATTCCTCGCGGCCGATGGCGGTCAGTTCGTTGACCGCGATCCCGAAGGCGCCGTCGCCCGCGAAACCCACGACGGGCACGTCCGGGCAGCCGATCTTGGCACCGACGATGGAGGGCAGTCCGTAGCCGCAGGGCCCGAAGAGGCCGGGGGCGAGGTATTTCCGCCCCTCGTCGAAATCCGGATAGGCGTTGCCGATGGCGCAGTTGTTGCCGATGTCGGACGAAATGATCGCCTCGCGCGGGAGGGCGGACTGGATCGCGCGCCAGGACATGCGGGGGCTCATCCAGTCGGGCCGGGCGTCGCGGGCCCGCTGGTTCCAGCTCGTGCCCGGATCGTCCTCCTCGTGATCCATCGAGGAAAGCTGCTGCTTCCAGGCGGATTTCGTCTGCGCGATCCGGTCCTTGCGCTCCTTGCGGCCCGCATCGCCCGCATTGTCTGAGAGGTTGGCGAGGATGCCCTTCGCGACCTTGGCCGCATCGCCGACGATGCCCACCGTGACCTTCTTGGTCAGGCCGATGCGGTCGGGATTGATGTCGATCTGGATGATCTTCGCATCCTTGGGCCAGTAGTCCATGCCGTAGCCGGGCAGGGTGGAGAACGGGTTGAGACGGGTGCCGAGGCAGAGGACGACATCGGCGTCCTTGATGAGCTCCATCCCCGCCTTGGAACCGTTGTAGCCGAGCGGTCCGGCGAAGAGGGGGTGGCCGCCGGGGAAGGCGTCGTTGTGCTGATACCCGACGCAGACCGGCGCATCGAGCCGTTCGGCCAGCGCCATGGATGCGGCGATACCGCCATCGGACAGGACCACACCCGCGCCGTTCAGGATCACGGGGTTCTTCGCGGAATCGAGAATTTCCGCGGCCTTCTTCACGCTGTTCTCGCCGCCGGGCGAGACCTCGAACTCCATCGGATCGGGAATCTCGATATCGACAATCTGGGTCCAGAAATCGCGGGGGATGTTGATCTGCGCGGGACCGGAGAGGCGCTTGGCCTTGGCGATGACGCGGGTCAGGACCTCGGCGATGCGGGTCGGATCGCGGACCTCTTCCTGATAGGCGACCATGTCCTCGAACAGTTTCATCTGCTCGACTTCCTGGAAGCCGCCCTGACCGATGGTCTTGTTGGCGGCCTGCGGCGTGACGAGGAGGAGGGGCGTGTGGTTCCAGTAGGCCGTCTTGACCGCGGTCACGAAATTGGTGATGCCCGGCCCGTTCTGGGCGATCATCATCGACATCTCGCCGGTGGCGCGGGTGTAGCCGTCGGCCATCATGCCTGCCGATCCCTCATGCGCGCAGTCCCAGAAGGTGATGCCCGCACTGGGGAAGATGTCCGAGATCGGCATCATGGCGGAGCCGATGATGCCGAAGGCGTGGCGGATGCCATGCCGCTGGAGCGTCTTCACGAAGGCTTCCTCGGTCGTCATCTTCATGGGGGGTCCTCCCGGATATGTCCGAAATCGAGACTTCAAGTCTCGATTTATCTCGTTCTTTGCGTAAGATTAGGGGTCCCGTCAACCTCCCGATAGGGCCAATCGACCGCCTGCCCTAGGGCCAGTCCCGACCGCACCGTGCGCGAGGGATCAGGAGCCGAGCGCCGCGCCCTCCTCCGCGATGCGGCGGATCCCCTCGGGGATGTCCGGGGCCGCGATGGAGGAATAGGCGAGGCGGTAATGGGTCCGGGGATCGGCGCCGGGCGCGAAGAACGGGCCCGCGGGCTCGATCAGGACGTCCCGCTGGCGCAGGCGTTCGGCCAGCGCATCCGCATCGACCCCCGGCGGGGTCCGCATCCAGAAGGAGGAGCCGCCGAACCCGCCCGCTCCCGCGATGCGGAGGCCGTGGGCCCGGATCGCCGTCTCCGCCACCGCCCGCCGGTCGCGATAGGCGCGGGCGATCCGGTGGACCTGCGCGTCGTAGTGCCCCTGGGCGAGGAAATAGGCCGCGGCCCGCTGCACATGGCCGGGCAGGTGACGCATCACCAGCGAGCGCAGGCTCCGCGCCTCGGCGATCAGGGGCGCGGGCCCGACCAGATAGCCGAGGCGCAGGCCGGGGAAGAGCGATTTGGCGAAGCTGCCGATATAGACGACGCGGCCCGCGCGATCGAGCGACTTGAGCGCCGGGGCGGGGGAGGCGGCGAAGGACAGCTCGAACTCGTAATCGTCCTCCACGATCACGAATTCCTCCGCCTCCGCCCGCGCCAGGAGGTCCCGCCTGCGGGCGACGGGCATGGTGACGGAGGTGGGGCAATGGTGCGACGGCGTCACGAACAGGACGTCCGCCCCGGCGGGCACCGCGTCCGGCGGCAGGCCCCCCGCATCCACCGGCACCGCGACCGTGGCGCAATCCGATTGCCGGAGGATGTCGCGCAGGGCGGGGTAGCACGGATCCTCCACCACGGCCGTCCGGCCCGCCTTGAGCAGGAGTTGCACCATGGTCCAGAGGGCGTTCTGGGCGCCCATGGTGATCATCACTTCGTCCGTGCGCGCGGCGATGCCCCGGCGGGGCAGGATCTGGCGGATGATCTGTTCCACGAGCTGCGGGTCGTCGCGGCCGTAGCTGTCGGAGGTGAGCGTCTCGAAGTCGCGGGTGCCCAGCGCCTGAAGCGCGCAGCGGCGCCAGTTCTGGTGATCGAAGAGGCGTGGATCGGCCTGACCGTAGATGAAGGGATAGCGGTAGCGGCGCCAATCTTCGGGGCGGAGCAGCGGGGGCATGGCCGGAGCGCGGGGGCCGATCAGCCGGGCCCAGTCCACGCGGCTTTCATCGGATTCGGCCCGGGTTGCGGCGAAGGCGGAAGGGCGCGGCGCCCCCTCGGACACGAAGTATCCCGACCGCCCGCGCGCCGCGAGGTAATCGTTCGCGACGAGATCGGTATAGGCCAGCGTGACGGTGATCCGGCTGATCCCCAGATGCCGGGCGAGGCCGCGGGACGAGGGCAGGCGGTCGCCCGGCCGGAACCGGCCGGACAGGATGCCCGCGGTCACGATCTCCTGAAGCTGCCGCTGCAGGGTGCCGCGATGGGCGGGGTCGAGGATGAAGGTCTCCACGGCGATCGGCATGATCTGGACCTATACGTCCGGCGGGCTGGACGGAAGCTCGGGTGGAGCGCTGTATGGCGAGCCCGTGGCTGCCTTCGCGATGTTGTCGACGCAAGCGAGCCACCCCGGCCCGCGTCCCGCGCGTGTCTGTCTTGGCCGAAGGCGTGGCGGGCCGGCGGTGTTTCGCCCGGGCGGGCGCGACTTCGGGCGGCCCCGGTCGCGGCAGGGCCGGCGCGGCCCGCACAAAATGCGCCCGCGCGGAATCAGGCGGTTTCGAGTGACGCCTTCCGCCCTACCGGGGCCGCGCGGGATGCGGAACATGGGGCGGGCCTCACGGAGGGGATCGGTCCCCTCCGGGCTTGCGCGGGCACCCGGCCGCTATTCAAGGACGGGTTCCGGATCGCGCGCTCGGTCAGCTGCCGAAGACGCGGCCCAGCGCGGCGTCCACCGCCTCGGTGATCGCGTCGATGTCGTCGGGCCTGGCGATCAGCGCGGGACTGAAGCAGAGGGTGTTGTTGTGGCCGGGGACGGAGCGGTTGGTGGCCCCGATGATGACCCCCTGCGCCATGCAATCGGCCACGACGGCCTGCACCCGCTTCTCGTCCGCGGGCTCCTTCGACACCCGGTCGGAGACGAGTTCCGCCCCGAGGAACAGGCCCTTGCCCCGAACGTCGCCGATCGCCGCATGCTTCTCCATCAGGGCCTGCAGGTTGCCGAGCATCCGCGCGCCCATCCGCTCGCAATTGCCCAACAGGTCCTCGCGTTCGATGATCTCCATGTTGGCCAGCGCCGCGGCGGGACCGGCGGTGCAGCCGCCGAAGGTGGAGATGTCGCGGAAATAGTGCATCGGGTCCGAGGGATCGTCCTTGAACATGTCGAACACGGCCTCGGTCGTCACCATGCAGGAGATCGCGGCGTAGCCGGATGCCACGCCCTTCGCCATCGTCACGAAGTCCGGCTTCACCCCGTAATGCTGATACCCGAACCAGGTGCCGGTCCGGCCCACGCCGCACACGACCTCGTCGATATGCAGGAGCAGGTCGTATTTCTCTACGATTTCCATCACGCGGGGCCAGTAGGTCTCGGGCGGCACGATCACACCGCCGCCCGCCGTCACCGGCTCCAGGCACAGGGCGCCGACCGTATCCGGCCCCTCGCGGAGGATGACCTCCTCGATGGCGTTGGCGGCGCGCAGGCCGTAATCGGCCTCGTCCTGCCAGCCCTGTTCGTGGGCGCGGTATTCGAGGCAGTGAGGGACTTCGACGAAACCGGGCGTGAACGGCCCGTATTGCGCGTTCCGCTCCTGCTGCCCGCCCGCGCTGAGACAGGCGATGGTCGTGCCGTGGTAGTCGCGCTCGCGGTAGAGGATCTTCTGCTTCCTGCCGCCATGGTGCCGGGCGCTGATCTGGCGGATCATCTTGAACGCCTTCTCGTTCGCCTCGGATCCGGAATTGGCGTAGTAGACCCGGCTCAGTCCCGGCATCTTCGACAGCAGCTTCTCGGCGAAGAGAGATCCGGGGATGGAGCCCGCGCTCTGGGCGAAATAGTTCATCTTCACAAGCTGGTCGCGGACCGCATCCGCGATCTCCGTCCGTCCGTAGCCGACATTCACGGTCCAGACACCGCCCGAGACAGCGTCAAGATGCTCCTTGCCGTGCTGGTCCCAGACGCGCATGCCCCGGCCCTCGACGATGATGCGGGGATCGTTCGTCTCCAGCGGCTTGTGCGGCAGGAGGTGGTGCCAGACATGGGCGCGGTCGGCTTCGACGACGGCGGAAAGGTCGTTCGGGGTCAGGGTGTCCATGATCGTCCTCCGGGGGGTGCGCGCGCCGCCGCCCGCGGGCGGTAGGGCAGGCGCGAAATGATCGCCCGATCAGGCCACGGATGGCAAGGGGACCGTAGGGCCAGTCCGGTCCGTCGCTTATGTCCAGTGGAACGCCGCTGTTGTCAGCTTCGCCGTGGCCCTTCTAGGTTCGACTGTGCGGGCGACCATCCGCGGTCCGCCGCGTCCAGAGAGGCCCGAAGATGCCTCCGGAACCAACGACAAATCCAACCGGGAGATCACAATGCTCAAGACCAGAATGATGGCGGCCACCGCCGCTGCCGCCCTGCTGACCGGCGGACATGCCGCGCTGGCCGACGCACATCTCGAAAGCCTGACCGTCGCCTATTTCCTCGAATGGCCGATGCCGTTCCAGGCCGCAAAGGTCGCGGGCACCTATGACGAGGAGCTGGGCATCCCGGTCAACTGGGTCGCCTTCGACACCGGCACCGCCATGAGCGCCGCCATGGCCTCGGGCGACGTGCAGATCGCCGTGAGCCAGGGCGTCCCGCCCTTCGTCGTCGCCACCAGCGCGGGCCAGGACCTTCAGGTTCTCGACGTGGCGGTCAGCTATTCCGACAACGACAACTGCGTCGTGCGCACGGAGCTGGAGATCGACAAGGAGACTGCCGGGGAGCTTGAGGGCAAGAAGGTCGCGGTTCCGCTCGGCACCGCGGCGCATTACGGCTTCCTGCGGCAGATGGACCATTTCGGCGTCGACATCTCGACGCTGGAGATCGTGGACATGGCACCGCCCGACGGGGCCGTCGCGCTGTCGCAGGGCAATGTGGATTTCGCCTGCGGCTATGGCGGGGGCCTCGGCCGGATGAAGGAATACGGCAACGTCCTGCTGACCGGCGACGAGAAGCAGGAGCTGGGCATCCTCGTGTTCGACGTAACCTCCGCCCCGGTGGATTTCGTGACCGAGAACCCGGACCTCGTGGCCAAGTTCCTGGCCATCACCGCCGACGCCAATGCGCGCTGGACCTCGGGCGAGGGCGGCGAGGAGATGCTGGAGATCATCGCCAAGGATTCCGGCATGGAGCTGGAGGCCGCGCGCGAGGCGATCACGACCTTCACCTTCCCCAGTGTCGAGGAGCAGCTCGGCGAAGCCTGGCTCGGCGGCAATGCGGAGACCTTCATGAAGGGCGTGGCAGACGTGTTCGTGGAGGCGGGCTCCATCGAGGGCGCGCTCGACAGCTATGCCGACGCGGTGAATACCGGACCGCTGCAGGCCGCGTCCGAAATGTGATCGCCGGATGAACGCGCGCCGGGGCGGGGATCGTCCGCCCCGGTGCATCCACGACGAAGCCACCCATCCCGCGGGAGCGTGCCCATGTCCGGCCTGATCATCGACGACATCTCCATGCGGTTCGACCTGCCCAACGGCAGCTTCGTGCAGGCGCTCCAGAACGTGTCCCTCTCGCTGGAGCCGGGGGAGCTGATGTCGGTCCTCGGGCCTTCGGGCTGCGGCAAGACCACGCTCCTGAACATCGTCGCGGGGTTCCTCGCGCCCACCGAAGGGTCGATAACGCTCAACGGCAAGCGGGTCGTGGGACCGTCGGCCGATCGCGGCATGGTGTTCCAGCAGGGCGCCCTGTTCGAATGGATGAGCGTCCGCGAGAACGTGGAGTTCGGCCCCCGCATGAAGGGAACCGCGGTAGCCGAGCGCCGCCAGAGCGCCGATCACCTGCTGGACATCACGGGCCTGCGCGACTTCAAGGACAAGGCGATCTACGAGCTGTCGGGGGGAATGCAGCAGCGCGTGGCCTTGGCCCGCTGCCTCGCCAACGATCCGGACGTGATCCTGATGGACGAGCCGCTGGGCGCGCTGGACGCGCTGACCCGCGAGAAGATGCAGGGCCTCGTGCTCAAGCTCTGGAAGGAGACGGGCAAGACCATCATCCTCATCACCCATTCGGTCGAGGAGGCCCTGCTGCTGGGCGAGCGCCTGATCGTGATGGCGCCGCGGCCCGGGCGCATTCACCGCGAATACCGCCTGTCCTTCGCCGAGGCGGGGGTGAACGAGGATCTGCGTCAGGTGAAGAAGGACCCGGAATTCGGCCGCACGCGGGAGGAAATCCTGTCGATGATCTGGGAGATGGAGGAGGAGATCATGGGCCGGGCGGAGGACGCATGATGGGCCGTCGCCCCGTTCGCTCCGTCCCGGCATCTGCTCCCGCCGCAACCGCCCGACTTTCGGGCCCCCTTCCGGAGAACGCGCGATGACCGGCCTCATCCTCCTCGCCCTCTATGTCGCCCTGTTCGTCGCGGCGATGGTGCTCGTCGGCCTCGTCACCCGCGGGCGGGAGCGGCATGACTATACCGCGCTCAAGACCGTGACCTTCGGCGACGAGAGCGCCGTGCGCCCCAACCGCGCCGCCTCGATCATTTCGGTGGTCGTGATCTTCCTGCTCTGGGGCGCGTTCACGGGTTCGTCGCTCACCCCCGTCCACGTCCCCGGCCCGTTCCTCGGAGAGAGCGGGTTCACATATACCGCGCAGGATCCGGCCGGTCAGACTGACGATGCCGAGGTCCGCTTCACCGTCCATCCGCTGGGCGAGGATGCGGAGGCGCCGGTGCTCGCCGATGGCGACGGCTTCGCGCTCAACGATACCGGGACGGTCGCCGCCTACCGCTCCGAGCTGTTCCGCGTGACGTCCAACGATACCGGCGAGGAGCTGTCGGTGATCGCCGTCGACGGGCAGCCCATCGCCCCGGGCGAAACAGTCTCCGTCGCCGATGCGGACGTCTTCATGACCCCGCGCGGCTCGCTCAACGTGACCCCGGCCAAGGGGCTCCAGATGGAGTCGATCTGGCTTCCCGCGCCGGAGGAGGTGGCGGCCGCCTTCTGGGATATCGCGCAGAACGGGTTCCAGAACTTCACGCTGGCCGAACACGTAGGCTATTCGCTGGGCCGGGTCCTCGCGGGGTTCGTCCTCGGCTCCCTCGTCGGCATCCCGCTCGGCTACGCGATGGGCCTGTCGGGGTGGTTCCGGGGCTGGTTCGATCCGATCGTGGAATTCATGCGCCCGGTGCCGCCGCTCGCGCTGATCCCGCTGGTCATCATATGGTTCGGCATCTGGGAAAGCGGCAAGATCGTCCTGCTGTTCCTCGCCGCGCTCTGGATCATGGCCATCGCGGCCCGGGCCGGGGTGTCGGGCGTGAACATCACCAAGGTCCACGCGGCATACTCGCTGGGCGCGTCCAAGTGGCAGATCCTGCGCCATGTCATCATCCCCAACTCCCTGCCGGAAATCTTCACCGGCGCCCGCGTGGCCATGGGCGTCTGCTGGGGCACCGTGGTCGCGGCGGAGCTGGTCGCGGCGCAGAAGGGGGCGGGCATGATGATCATCGCGGCGTCCAAGTTCCAGCTCACCCAGATCGTCCTGATGGGGATCATCCTGATCGGGATCATCGGCTATTCCATCGACATCCTCATGCGGAAGGCCGAGGATTGGCTGGTTCCGTGGAAGGGCCGCAGCTAGGGGATCCCGGCGCAATTTCGAGGAGGACGGAGACGCAGTTCGGACCACCAATCCGGGAGACGCCTCGGCTTCGACTAATCGTTCAGTCCCGGCATCTTGTGGATCGGTTCGAGGATGAATTGTTCTGGCTCTGAAGTGCAGATTTTGCAGATGTACTCGTAGGGAGTGAGGCTGCCGAGTGTCTTGAGCCTGCGGGCAGAGTTGTGGGCTGCCATGACGTCGGCGAGATGCGTGCGCAGCTGATCGTGGCTGTCGTGGTGGTAGCGCTCGACTGTGGCATCGTTGATCGTGCGGTTCATCCGCTCGACCTGACCGTTGGTCCAAGGGTGGTTCGGCTTCGTCAATCGGTGCTCGATCCCGCTCGCCGTCATCCTCGGACCAGTGGCGGCCACCGGCTCACCCTCGCAGATCATGTCGGAGCGCATTGGCCGGGAATAGATGGTGTTCCGGTTCCGGGGCTGCTCGGCGAACTGGATGCCGTTGTCCATTGCCCGGCAGGGTTATGCGAAGCATGATCCCGAGAGGGGGTCAGAATGGTGTGGACTTGGTAAGGCACGGCTTCGAGCATGTGCTGAAGGAACTCCCAAGCCGTGCGCCGGTCGGCCTTTTCGACGAGTTGGGTCACAGCGAACTTGCTGGTGCGGTCGATACCGACGAACAGATATAGCTTTCCTTCAACGGTCAGAACCTCGGCGATGTCGATATGGAAGAAGCCGATTGGATATCGCTTGAACTTCCGGCGCTTCGGCTTGTCCATTGCCCGGCAGTGCATTGCGAAGCAATGTCACGAGAGGGGCCCTCGATGTCTGGTCGGCGCGATATGCATTCGCCATCGGGCTTGAACCGATGGCGCCGCAATGGTTCATCGTCGCAGGCATCGATGAAGCGCCGAGCGCGTCAGGTGTGGGATCGACGGCTGCAAGGCGTAGAGGCAGTCGTCGAGAGGCAGCGGCGTATGGCGTCGGAAGGCCACGATCGCCGCTTCCTCGGCCTCGGTCAGAACCGTCGAGCGCGGCTCTCTCGGCCCGGTCTTCATATCTTCGACCGTTGCCCGCTTCCGCCACTTCGCAACCGTCTTGGGGTTCGTCGGGAAAACGATTCACCGGATCGTTTTCCGACCCTCCTCACTGCCCAGCTCCTTGGCTCGGCGCCGTGAGCGAAGCTTGCGCTTCTCGGGACATTGCTGCGCAATACCCTGTCAGCCGATGGATCGCTGTATTGCAGCTCTGACGGCGTGCGTCGTCGTGGCGCTCCCGTGACGAACTTGTCCCATATGGCTTCCTTCCATTCCCGAGAAAGGATCGCACCATCAAACCGGGGGATCA
>CAWBJI010000004.1:0-58187 GCA_963789105.1 uncultured Alphaproteobacteria bacterium | reverse complement strand
GTCGCTGCAGCTGGGCGGCGGGGTGGCCGACCTGATGACGCAGCTGGAGGACGGGGTGGTCGATATCGTCTGGACCCTACCCGGATTCACGCCGGGACGGTTTCCGGGAGCGCAGGGGCTTGAGTTGCCGTTTATGAACACGGGCACGTCGGCCAGCATGAGCCCGGCGGCGATGGAGTTCATCGACGGATATCTCCAGCCGGAATTCGAGGGGATCAAGATCATCTCCGTTCACGCGACGGATGCGGCGATCCTGCATACGCGGGATACGCCGGTCGAGACGCTGGAGGATTTCGAAGGGCTGAAGCTGCGCGTGGCGGGGCGCTTCATCGGCGAGGGGGTCAAGGGGCTGGGTGCGACACCGGTCGGCATGGGGCTGGGCGACATCTACGAGGCGGTGAGCCGCGGGCAGGTGGACGGGTTCCTCATCAACTGGGCGATCACGCAGCCGTTCCGGTTCTATGAGGTGGTGGATTACCACACCGACGAGCCGCTGTTCCAATCGATGCTGATGACGCTGATGAGCCAGGACAGCTATGATGCGCTGCCGCCCGACCTGCAGGCGGTGATCGATTCAAATTCGGGTGTCGAATACGCGACCCGGATGGGGGAAATCTGGGACACCGCGACCGAGCCCGCGCGGCAGGCTTCGATTGAGGCGGGCGACACGATCATCACACTCTCGGACGAGGAACGGGCGCGGTGGAAGGAAGCGGTGACGCCGGCCTACGACGCCTGGATCGCGGAGATGGACGCGCAGGGCTATGACGGCGCGGCCCTGTTCGCCGCCTTGCAGGAGATCACCGCGAAATACGGACGGGAATGAGCTTTCCGAAGCGGCTGCGTCCGCCGCTGGAGGCGGCGGCGGGGGCGTCGGCGCTTGCGGGCGGCGTGGCCCTGACGGTGTGCGCGCTGTTCACGGTGGGCGCGGTGCTGGCCGATGCGGCGGGCGCCCCGATCCTGGGCGACAGCGAGGTGGTGGAGCTGGTCGTGGGCGCCTGCGTGTTCGCGTTCCTGCCCTATTGCCAGATGCGGGACGGGCATATCGCGATCACGCTGTTCACCGACCGCGCGCCGCTGGGGGTGCGGCAGGCGCTTGATCTGATTGCCGCGGTTCTGACATTCGCGGTGGCCGCCGTCCTGACCTGGAGGTTGATCGTCGGCGGCGTGGACGTCTGGGATCGCGGGCGCGCGTCGATGTTCCTGCAATTGCCGCTCTGGTGGGGCTACGCGGCGGGGGCCTTGTTCGCGTCTCTCTGGAGCGTGACCGCGGCCTTCGGGATGGTCGAGCGGGCCAGCGGGACGGCGCGGGCGTGAGCGGAGCGGAGATCGGGTCGGCGATGTTCGCCGGGGTGCTGGCGATGCTGGTCCTGCGGGTGCCGGTGGCCATCGCGATGCTGGTGGCGGGGGCCGCGGGATATGCGGCGATCCTTGGCCTGTCGCCGTTGCTGGCGACGTTGAAGTCGCTGACCTTTACGCGCTTCTCGTCCTACACGCTGTCGATCATCCCGCTGTTTCTTCTGATGGGGGAGTTCGCGACCCGGTCGGGGATGAACACCTCGCTGTTCGGCGCGGCGCGGGCGTGGCTGGGCCACCGCCCGGGGGGCCTCGCCATGGCGACCATCGGGGGCTGCGCCGCGTTCGGGGCGCTCTGCGGCTCCTCTATCGCCACGGCGGCGACGATGAGCCACGTCGCGGGGCCGGAGATGCGCAAGCACGGCTATTCCGGCGCGCTGACCACGGGGACGCTGGCGGGGGGTGGAACGCTGGGAATTCTGATCCCTCCCTCGGTCATCCTGGTGATCTACGCGCTCTATACCGAGCAGAGTATAGGCGCGCTGTTCATCGCGGCCATCGTGCCCGGGGTGCTGGCGGTGCTGGGCTACATGGCGGTGATCCGGATTTATGTGGCGGTGGTTCCGGGGGCCGCGCCGCCCGCCGCCCGCATCCCGTGGGGGGATCGCTGGGCGGCGTCGCGGCAGGTCTGGCCCGCCGCCCTCGTATTCTTCGTGGTCGTCGGCGGCATCTATGACGGATGGTTCACACCGACCGAGGCGGCGGCCATCGGGGCGGTGTCGGTCGGCCTGCTGGGCGTGGTGCAGGGGCGCATCCGCTGGCCGCAATTCGTGGAGGCGGTGCGCGGGACGGCGGTCACGACGGCGTTCATCTTCCTGATCCTGCTGGGCGCGGAGTTGTTCTCGGCCGCCCTCGCCCTGACCCGGATGCCGGCGGAATTGTCGGCGCGGATCGTGGCTCTGAATGTGTCGCCATGGCTGATCGTGACGATGATCCTTGTGATCTACCTGGTGCTCGGTTGCGTTCTGGAAAGCCTCGCCATGGTGCTGCTGACCCTGCCTGTCTTCACCCCCGTGATCCTGGCGCTCGATCTCGGCATGAGCCCGGCGCAGACGGTGATCTGGTTCGGGATCATGGTCCTGATCGCGGTGGAGGTGGGGATGATCTCGCCGCCCTTCGGCCTGAACCTGTTCGTCATCAACTCGATGGCCGATGGGGTCAGCATGGGGCGGACCTATGTGGGCGTGGCAGGGTTCTGCCTGTCGGACGTGGTGCGTCTGGGCCTGCTGATGGCGTTCCCTCAGATCGCGCTCTGGCTGACGGGGGTGCCGTAATGAGCATCGAGCCAGTCCGCGTGGGCCGCGATCAGGGCTGTATCGTGGGCCGGGATGTCGTGGCCGGTGGCGGTGTGCAGGCGCGTGTTGTCGGTAGGCGGGCGGTTCGCTGCGAACAGCGGAATGTTGGCGGCTTCGGAATCGATGCGGGCGGTGACGCCGTAACGCTCGGCGATGCGAACCGCGAATGTGACGAGGTCGACGGAGGCGGGAGCGCCGAGGTTGATGATGCCGCGCACGTCGCCGTCGATCAGGGCGAGGAGGGCCGCGACGCAGGCGTCGACATGCAGGAGGGGGGCGGAAGCGGCTTCGGGGAGGACGATGTCATGTCCCGCGCGCGCGGCCTCGAACATCGCGAAGGCAGGGGAAGGCGTGGCTCGCAGCGATGTCCGATGCTCCCATGCGCCCCAGAGGATGCCGATGCGAGGGGTGCAGACGGGCATGTCGTGCACGGCGCCGAGGCGCAGGGCGAGGCTTTCCGCCGCCGCCTTGGTGATCGCGTAGAGGATCTGCGGGCGGGGGGGCATGTCCTCGTGCAGCCGGTTGGTGTCGGCGAGCGTGCGACCGTAGATTGCGACGGAGGACAGGGCGAGGATGCGGGTGCCCCGAACGGCGGCGGCCTCGATGAGGTTCGCGGTTCCTCCGATATTGGCGGCGACGATGGCGGCACTGTCGCCTGCCGCCTCGCGCGCCGCGTCGGGAGTGGCGGCGGCGGCGTGGACGATGGTTTCGGGTCGTACATCGTCCAGCAGGGTGCGGATCGCCGCGGCATCGGTCACGTCGAGGCGGCGGAACTCGATGCCCTCGGCACGCGCGGCTTGCAATTCGGCGGGCGGCGGGCCGAGATCGGCGGAGGTCACCGCATCGCCGCGCCGGGCCAGCGCGTCGGTCAGCGCGAGGCCAAGGAAGCCGGACCCGCCGGTGACGAGGATGCGCATGTCGGGACCTTTCCGGGGAGGGTGCGATGAAGGATCTGGAGACGTTGTCGGCCTTGTCGGCTCAGGTGGCAAGCGATCTGGCGCGGATATCGTGGCCGGCGCAGCCATGGGTCAAGCCGCTGGCCGGGCCGGACGGCGCGCCGATGCTCGACCTGCTGATCGTGGGGGCGGGTCAGGGGGGCCTGACACTCGGGTTCCAGGCCATGCGGGAGCGGATCGAGCGGCTCGCCATCCTCGATGCCGGACCGCCCGAGAGCCGCGGGCCTTGGAAGACGTATGGGCGGATGAAGACGCTGCGCTCTCCCAAGATCGTGACGGGGCCGGATCTCGATATCCCGTCGCTGACCTTCCAGAGCTGGTTCGAGGCACAGCACGGGGCGGCGGCATGGGAGGCATTGGGAAAGATCCCGAAGGAGATGTGGGCCGACTACCTCGAATGGTACGAGGGAGTTCTGGACCTGCCGGTGGAGTCCGGGGTGACGGTGACCGGGCTGGTCCCGCGGGACACCCATGTGGAGGTGACCTGCGACGACGGCACGGTGCGGCTGGCGCGGCATGTGGTGCTGGCTACCGGAATCGAGAGCCCGGGCGCGTGGTGGATGCCGGATTTCCTGCGCGACCTGCCGGAGGGGATGCGCGACCATGCCTGCGGGCCGGTGGATTTCGAAGCGCTGGCGGGCAAGGTGGTCGCCGTTCTCGGGCAAGGGGCGTCCGCCTTCGACAATGCGGCGACCGCGCTGGAGGCGGGGGCGGCGGAGGTGCATGTCTTCTTCCGCCGGGCCGAGATGCAGCGGGTGCAGCCTTACAAGCACATCAGTTACGGCGGGTTCCTGCGGCATATGGGGGACCTGCCGGATGCGATGCGGTGGCGGTTCCTGCGCCATCTGCTGACCATGCGGGAGGCGTTTCCGGTCGAGACCTACGAGCGGGTGACACGGCACGGGAATGCGACCCTGCATCCGGGTGCCGGTTGGACGGGCGCGCGGGTGGTGGCGGGCCGGGTCGAGATCGAGACGGCGGCGGGGCCGTTCACCGCGGATCACATCATTTGCGCCACAGGCTTCGACATCGCGCCGGGGACGGCGCCGCTGCTCGCGGGCTTCGGCGAGCGGGTGGCGACCTGGGGCGATCGGTATCCGACGGCCGCGGCCGAGGATGCGCGGCTGGCGCGGTATCCGTATCTCGGGCCGACCTTCGAGTTCGAGGGGCGGGACGGGCCGGATGCGGCCCTCGGGCGGATCAGGCTGTTCACCTTCGGGGCGACGATGAGTTTCGGGCCGTCGGGGTCATCGCTCAACGCGCTGAAGTTCGGGCCGCCGCGCCTGATCGGCGGGGTGACGCGAAGCCTGTTCGAGGAGGGGGCCGAGGCGCATCTGGCCGACCTGCTGGCCTATGACATTCCAGAGTTCTGAACCGTGAAAAGGAGAGAGACATGAGAGTGACGATCATTGCGGCGGCCCTGCTGGCCGCGACGGGCGCGCAGGCGCAGGACAGCTACACCGTGGCGCTGGACGGGACCTTCGCGCCCCATGCGATGCCGTCGATGGATGGCGGGGTCGAGGGGTTCAACGTCGATCTGGCCAACGCCATCGGCGAGCGGTTGGGCGTGGAGATGGAGATCGTGGCGGCGCAGTTCTCCGGCTTGCTGCCGGCGCTGGCGGCGGGAACCTACGATTTCATCGTGGCGCCGACGACAATCACGGAGGAGCGGGCGGATAGCATCCTGTTCTCCGAAGGCTACCTGAACACCGATTTCCAGTTCGTCGTGCCCGCGGGCACGGAGAAGACGACATCGCTGGAAGGATATGCGGGCAAGACCATCGCCGTGAACAAGGGTTCGGTCTATGACAGCTGGGCACGGGGTCTGGCCGAACAGATCGGCTGGACGGTCGAGAGCTACGGCACCAACACGGACGCGGTGCAGGCGGTCGTGTCGGGACGCGCGGATGCCAACGTCGCGGGCAACACGGTGAGCGCCTGGGCCGCCAGCCAGAACCCGGCGATCGAGCTGGACTACCTGCATTCCACGGGCCTCGTCTGGGGGATGCCGTTCCGGCAGGGCGACGAGGAGACGCGCGCGCGGGTCGAGCCGGTGATCGAATGCATGAAGCTGGACGGCACGATGGCGGAGCTGCACGAAAAGTGGTTCGGCACAGCGCCCGCCGAAGGGTCCGCCGCGGTGACGCCGCGTCCGGGGTTCGGGGAGCCGGGGTTCACCGGCTACGTCGATGATGGGCACGAGATGGCGTGCGGCTGAGGCGCGGGGCGTGACAGCGACGAACCTGTCCGTGCGGGGCCTGCGGAAGTCCTTCGGGGCGGACGAGGTCCTGCACGGGATCGACCTCGACGTGGGCGCGGGCGAGATGGTGTTCGTCATCGGCCCGTCGGGGTCGGGGAAATCCACGATGCTGCGCTGTTGCAACCGGTTGGAGGAGCCGGATGACGGCGCGGTGTTCCTGGGCCCAGACCAGGTCACCGGGGCGGGGGTGGATATCGACAGGATGCGGCGGCGGATCGGAATGGTGTTCCAGTCCTTCAACCTCTACCCGCATCTGACCGCCCTCGGGAACGTGACGCTGGCCCTGCGCAAGGTGCTGCGGCTGGGCCGGGCGGAAGCGCGGGAGCGGGGATGCGCGGCGCTGGACCGGGTGGGCCTGTCGGAGAAGGTGGATGCCTGGCCCGCCGCGTTGTCCGGCGGGCAGCAGCAGCGGGTCGCCATTGCGCGCGCCATCGCACTCGACCCGGAGGTGATGCTGTTCGACGAGCCGACTTCGGCGCTGGATCCCGAACTGGTGGGCGACGTGCTTGCGGTGATGCGGGACCTGCGCGCGGGCGGCATGACGATGCTGGTGGTAAGCCACGAGATGGGTTTCGCGCGGGAGGCGGCGGACCGGGTGATCTTCATGGATGCGGGCCGGGTCGTGGAGCAGGGGCCGCCCGACGCGGTATTCGGCGCCCCGAGGGAAGCGCGGACGCAGGCGTTTCTCGGGCGGGTCGGCGGGCGCTGATGGGGGCGTTCGGCGACACGTTCCTGAACGGCGCAGTGCTGGCGCGCTATGCGCCCGCCATCCTGAGCGGGATGGGGGTGACGGTCGCGCTGTCGTTGGCCATCGTGGCGACGGGCCTCGCCGCGGGGACGGCGCTTGCCTGTCTGCGGGCGTATCGGTGGGGACCGGTCTCGACCGTCATCGTGGTGTTCGCGGACGTGTTCCGGGCGCTGCCGCCGCTGGTCCTGATCCTGCTGGGGTTCTTCGGGTTGCCGAATGTAGGCATCTCGCTGTCGGCGTCGATGGTGCTGTTCGCGGTGCTGGCCCTCGTCCTCGCTGCCTTCGCGGAGGAGATCGTCTGGGCCGGGATCACCGCGACGCCGAAAGGGCAGTGGGAGGCGGCGCGGTCAACGGGCCTCGGGTTCGGGCAGACGCTGGCTTTCGTGGTCCTGCCGCAGGCGGTGCGGATGACGATCCCGCCGCTGACAAACCGGGCCATCGCGATCACCAAGATGACCGCGCTCGGCATGGTGATCGGGGTGCCGGACATCCTGGGACAGGCGACGACGGCGCAGAGCTTCTCGGCCAATGCCTCGCCCCTCACGCTGGCGGCCATCGCCTATGTCGCGCTATTCCTGCCGCTGGTGGTGGCGTCGCGCTGGCTCGAGACGCGGTTCGCGATGGGGCGCGCCTGATGGAGGCGATCCTCTCGCAATTCTTCGACTTCGGGATCATGGCGCAGGCATGGCCCATCGTGGCCAGGGGACTGTGGCTGACGCTCGCATTGTGTGCCCTGGTGATCCCGCTGGGACTGGCGGGGGGCCTTCTGGCGGCGCTCGGGTCGCTGTCGCGGCGGCGCTGGCTGCGGTGGGTGAGCATCGCGGCGGTGGACCTGTTCCGGGCATTGCCGCCGCTGGTACTCCTGATCTTCATCTATTCGGGGCTGCCCTTCGCGGGCCTGTCGCTGTCCCCCTTCGTTGCGGTGATGATCGGGTTCTTCCTCAACAATTCGGCCTATTACGGCGAGATCTTTCGCGCGGGTCTGCTATCCGTGCCGCGCGGGCAGGCGGAGGCGGCGCGCTCCACCGGGCTGTCTGGAGTTCAGACGCTGATCCACGTGACGCTGCCGCAGGCGGTGCGCAACGTGCTGCCGGATCTCATTTCCAACAGCATCGAGGTGGTGAAGCTGACCTCGCTCGCATCGGTCGTCAGTCTGGGCGAGATGCTGCACGCGGCCAACATGGCGCGGTCCGTCACCTACAATTCGTCGCCGCTGATTCTTGCGGCGGCGATCTATCTGGCATTGCTCTGGCCGCTGGTCCGATTGGTGTCGCGGTTCGAGCGGAGGATGATCGCATGAGGGAATTGGTGGTGGGGGCTGCGCAGATGGGCGCGATCCAGCGGGTCGACGGGCGCGGCGCGGTGGTCGAGCGGATGCTGGCCTTGCTGGAGCAGGCGGCGGATGCGGGATGCGACGTGGTGGTGTTCCCCGAACTGGCGCTGACCACGTTCTTTCCGCGCTGGTACATGGAGGATGCGGGCGAGATCGACGGCTGGTTCGAGTCCGAGATGCCGAACGATGCGACGCGACCCTTGTTCGAGCGGGCGCGGGCGCGGGGTGTGGCGATCAGTTTCGGCTACGCGGAGCGCACGCCGGAGGGGCGGCACTTCAACACCCAATGCCTGACCGACCGGGAAGGCGGGATCGTGGGCAAGTACCGCAAGATCCACCTTCCGGGCCATTCGGAATGGGACGACGAACGCGCGTTCCAGCATCTGGAGAAGCGGTATTTCGAGCCGGGGGATCTGGGCTTTCCGGTATGGCGTAATCTGGGCGCGGTCATGGGGATGATGATCTGCAACGACCGCCGCTGGCCCGAGGCGTGGCGGGAGCTGGGGTTGCAGGGGGTGGAGCTTGTCCTGTTCGGCTACAACACGCCGTCGGTGAACAGCCAGAACGGGGCGGAGGGGCCGGAGCGGCGGCTTTATCACCACGATCTCGTCGTCTGCGCCGGGGCGTATCAGAACGCGACCTGGGCGGTGGCGGTGGCCAAGGCGGGGGACGAGGACGGGCATCCGCTGATGGGCGGGTCGATCATCGTGGATCCCGAGGGGATGGTGGTGGCGCGGACCGGCGGGGAGGGCGACGAGCTGATCCTCCATGCCTGTGACATGGACGCGACGCGGTTCGGCAAGACCACGATCTTCGATTTCGGGCGGCACCGCCGGATCGAGCATTACGGACGGATCGCTACCCAGGCGGGCGCGGAGCCGCCGGAATGACGCACCGGATCGACCTCGACGCGCTGGACCCGCGGGAGCGGTACAAGCTGCTCTGCGCGGCGGTGATCCCGCGCCCCGTCGCATGGGTGACGACGGTGGATACGGCGGGCGTGGTCAACGCGGCGCCGTTCTCCTTTTTCAATGTGTTCGGACAGGATCCGGCGCTGATCGTGCTGGGGCTGGAGCATAGGGCGGGGGGCGTGCCCAAGGACACGACGCGCAACATCCGCCGGTCGGGCGAGTTCGTGGTGAACATCGCGACGCCGGACCTGCTGGAGCCGATGCTAGGGACGGCGGCGGAGCATGCGGGCAGCGAGACGGAAGCGCTGGGGCTGGCCACGGAGCCGAGCGTTGCCGTCGCACCACCCCGGCTGGCCGACGCGCCGGTCTCCATCGAATGTCGGCAGCTGACCACGCTGGCGTTTTCCAACGAACGCGATCTGGTGATCGGGCGGGCGGTGGCGATGGCGGCGCGGGACGGGTTGATCGATGCCGCCACGTGGCGCTTCGATTGGGGCGGGGAGTATCCGGTCGCGCGCCTGTTCGCGGATCGCTACGCTTCGCTGGAAGAACTTGCGCCGATGACAATTCCAACGGCGCCGCAGGGAGGACAGCCATGACATTCGACCGAAATTCCAAAGGTGTCTACGTGATCGCCGCCACGCCATTCACCGATGACGGAGCGCCCGACGAGGACAGCACCGATCGAATGGTGGATTTCTACCTCGACGCGGGCGTTACCGGCATGACGATCCTCGGGATCATGGGCGAGGCCCCGAAGATGGCGCCGGACGAGGGGATGGCCTTCGCGCGCCGGATTCTGGACCGCGTGGACGGGCGCGTGCCGGTGGTGGTCGGCGTGTCGGGGCCGGGACTGGACAACATGGCGCGGCTGACGGGCGAGGTGATGTCGGCGGGCGCGGCGGGCGTGATGGTGGCGCCGATGCCGGGGCTGGCGACGGAGGCGAAGCTGCGGGGGTATTTCGCGCAGGTCTGTGCGGCTCTGGGTGATGATGTCCCCGTGTGCCTGCAGGATTATCCACAGACGACGGGCGTCCAGATGTCGGTGGAGACGATCCTCGAGCTGGCCGCGGCGCATCCGCAGATCGTTATGCTCAAGCACGAGGATTGGCCGGGGCTGACCAAGCTGAGCCGGGTGCGGGCGGAGACGGATACCGGCGACGTGCCGCGCCTGTCGATCCTGACGGGCAATTCGGCGCTATTCCTGCCGCAGGAGATGCAGCGGGGTGCGGATGGCGCGATGACCGGTTTCGCCTATCCGGAGATGATGGTGCAGGTGGTGGATCTGCATGCGGCGGGCGACGTGGACGGGGCCGAGGACCTGTTCGACGCCTACCTGCCGATGGTGCGCTACGAACAGCAGTTGGGGCTGGGTCTCGCCATCCGCAAGGAAGTGCTGCGCCGACGCGGGGTGATCGCGTCGGCAAAGGTGCGCGCACCGGGGCCGTCGCTGACCAAGCGCGACCACGAGGAGATCGGGCGCCTGATGGGGCGGCTGGAGAAACGTCTGGGGGAGTTGGGCTGATGGATCTGGGGATTGCGGGAAAGAAGGCGCTCGTCATGTCGTCGTCGCGAGGGCTGGGTCTCGGGATCGCGGAGGCGCTGGCGGCCGAGGGCTGCGACGTGCTGCTGACCGGGCGGACGGAGGAGAAGCTGCGTGCCGCCGCCGAGGCGATCACCGCGAAGGGCGCGGGCCGGGCCGATTACGTGCGCGTGGACCTCACCGAGGAGATGTCGGTGGATGTCCTCGCGAAGGCTGCCGAGGACAAGCTGGGACGGGTCGATATTCTCGTGAACAACACGGGCGGTCCGCCCCCCGGCCGGATGGTCGATGCGGAGCCCGACGTGCTGGCCCTGCAATTCGACGCCATGGTTCTGCGCGTCGTATCGCTGACCAAGCATGTACTTCCGGGAATGCGCGAGCGCGGCTGGGGTCGGATCGTTACCGTGGGCTCGTCCGGCGTGGTGCAGCCGATCCCGAATCTCGGCCTGTCGAACGCGATCCGTTCGGCGCTGGTCGGGTGGTCCAAGTCGCTGTCGGGCGATGTGGCCGCGGATGGCGTGACGGTGAACATGCTGCTCCCAGGCCGGATCCACACCGAGCGGGTGGATGAGCTGGACGCAGCGGCATCCAAGCGCACGGGAAAATCCGTCGAGGATACCCGCACCGCTTCGCGTGCCACGATTCCGGTGGGTCGCTATGGCACCGTCGAGGAGTTCGCCGCCGTCGCCGCGTTCCTCTGCTCCGCGCAAGCCAGCTACGTCACCGGCAGCCTCGTGCGCTGTGACGGCGGCGCGATCCGGGGGGTCTGACGATGTTCGATCTGGTGATCCGCGGCGGAAAGGTGGCGACCGCATCCGATACGTTCATGGCCGATATCGGTATAACGGACGGACGCATCGCGGCGATCGGCACGGGCCTCGACGGTGGCGACGTGATCGATGCCAGCGGCAAGCTGGTCCTGCCCGGCGGGATCGAGGCGCATTGCCACATCGCGCAGGAATCCGCGACGGGCGGCATGACGTCGGACGATTACCGCTCCGGCTCCATCAGTGCGGCGTTCGGCGGTAATTCGTGCTTCGTGCCCTTCGCCGCGCAGCATCGTGGCATGGGCGTGACCGAGACGCTGGACCTCTACGACAGCCGGGCCACGGGGGCCTCGGTGATCGACTGGGGCTACCATCTGATCGTCGCGGACCCGACCGAGACGGCGCTGCATGACGAACTGCCCGCGGCCTTCGCGCGCGGCATCACCTCTTTCAAGGTGTTCATGACCTACGACCTGATGCAGGTGGACGACCGGCAGTTCCTCGACATCCTGACAGTGGCGCGGGAGCATGGCGCACTGACGATGGTCCATGCCGAGAATTCCGGCATGATCGCGTGGATGTCCGACCGGCTCGTCGCGGGCGGGCATACGGCGCCGCGCTACCACGCGCTGAGTCATCCGGCGATCGCCGAGGCGGAGGCCATCAACCGGGCGATTTCGCTGGCGAAACTTGCCGATGCGCCGCTCCTGATCGTCCACGTGTCCACACCCGAGGGGGCGGCGCTCGTGTCGGAGGCGCGTCTGGCGGGGGCGAAGATCTTCGGTGAGACCTGTCCGCAATACCTTTTCCTCGATCGCGACGATCTGGACCGACCGGGAATGGAGGGGGCTAAGTTCATGTGCTCGCCGCCCGTGCGGGATACGGCAACGCAGGAGGCATTATGGCGGCATCTGCAGGCGGGGACGTTCTCCGTCTTCTCGTCGGATCATGCGCCCTACCGCTTCGACGAGACGGGCAAGCTCGCCAAGGGACCGGACGCGACGTTCAAGCAAATCGCCAACGGCATGCCTGGGATCGGCCTGCGGCTGCCGCTCCTGTTTTCCGAGGGTGTCCGCACGGGCCGGATCACGGTGCAGCAATTCGTGGCCCTGTCGGCGACCAATGCGGCCCGGCTCTACGGGCTGACGCGCAAGGGCTCCATTGCCGTGGGTCTGGATGCGGATATCGCCATCTGGGACCCCGAGGAGACACGCGCGGTGCGCGCGGAGGATCAGCACGACAACATGGACTACACGCCCTTCGAGGGCCGCGAACTGACGGGCTGGCCCGTCACCGTGCTGACCCGCGGCGAGCGGGTCGTGGACGGCGGCACGCTGGTGGCACGGGAGGGGCAGGGGCGGTTCGTGACCCGCGACCGCATCGACCTGACGGGGCATCCGGGTGTTCTGTCACCCGAGGTGGATCCGGCGCGCAACTGGGGCACGGAGATCCTGCCATGACCGGACCGATAATCGTCGTGAACCCGAACTCGAACCAGGCCGTCACCGATGGTCTGGACCGGATGCTGGCGGCGTTTCGCTTGCCCGGTGGTCCGGAAATCGAATGCGTCACACTGGCCGAAGGACCGTTCGGCATCGAGAGCCAGCGCGACGGCGACGCGGTGATCGGCCCGCTGGTAAAGCTGGTCGAGGCGCGGCCGGACGCGTCGGCATTCATCATCGCCTGCTATTCCGACCCGGGCGTGGACTCGTGCCGCGAGGCCGCGGCGGTGCCCGTATTCGGTATCCAGGAGGCGGGCGTGCTGACGGCACTGGCCCGGGCCGACCGGATCGGCATCATCGGGCTGTCCAAGGGATCAGAGCTGCGGCACCGGCGCTACATGCGGCGGATGGGCGTGTCGGCCCGCGTCGTGGGCGAGCGGGCCGCAGACCTCAGCGTGGACGAAAGCGCGCGGGGCGACGGGACGCTGGACCGGCTGACGGAAGTGGGCGCCGCGCTGGTCTCGGACGGGGCCGAGGCGCTGGTGCTGGGCTGCGCCGGCATGGCCGCGCACCGCTCCCCGCTGGAGGAACGGCTTGGCGTGCCGGTGATCGACCCGGTGCAGGCGGCGGTGGCCATGGCGCTCGGCACGGTGCTGGCCCAGACGGTAGCGTAGTGTCCGGCCCGCCCAGCGGCGGCTCCAACCTGCGCGCATGGGAGGTGTTCGGCACGCTCATGCGCTGCGGCACGACCGTCGCCGCCGCGGAGGTCCTGGGCATCTCGCAATCGGCCGTCTCGCTTTCGGTGACGGAGCTTGAGGCGCGGGTGGGGTTCGAGCTTTTCGTGCGCGACCGGCGACGGCTGGAGCCCACGGAGGCGGCGCGCGTTCTCATGGAGGAGGTGGCTCCGCTGTTCGATCGGCTGGCGGTGGTCGAGATGCGTGCAGCCGACATCCGCGACGGGACGGCGGGTCGATTGCGCATCATGTCCACGCCGCCGCTCGGCCATTCCGTCGTGCCGCGCGCGCTGCGGTCCTTCCTGACCGGGCGTCCGGCGGTGAAGGTGCATTACGAGGTGGCCCGTCTGGAACGGGTGATCGACGCGATCTCCGCCGGGACGACGGATGTGGGGCTGGCCCTCGGTTCGCCCGATGCTGCGACCTGGCCGGTGGATATCAGGGTGCTACGCGTCGATCCGATGCTCGTGCTGGTGCCCGAGGAGCATGCGCTGGCCCGGCAGAACGTCATCGGGCCGCGCGACATGGCGGTGCATCGCCATGTCGGTCTGGAGGCGACGTCGCCGCTGGGCCTCGCCCTGCGCGCGGCGTTCCGCACCTGCGACACGGCCTATGCGCCGCAGGTGGAGGTGCGCTACTGCCACACGGCCGCCATCCTTGCCGAGGCGGGGAACGGCCTTGCCGTGGTGGACCGCTACACCGCGCTGTTCCTGCCCAACGTGTCGATGCGGGCGATCCCGTTCGTGCCCGCCTGTGACATCGCCGCCTGTCTGCTGTCGCGGCGGGGGCACGCGCCGACCGATCTCGCAGCCGCCTTCGCCATCGATCTCGCCGTCGCGCTCTAGCCGGTCTCGGCGTTCATCTGCAACGCGCCCCAGAAGGTGTTCGGCGTCTCCAGCTGCCAACGGAGACCGCCGCGGTCGAGCATCAGGTCCGTTTCCCGCTGCGCCGTGTCGAGGACGGCATCCTCGTTCACCGTCACCACGTCGCGGCCGCGCATCAGGACACGGCCGTCGCAGATCACGTCGCGCACATCGTTGCCGTTTGCGAAGTTGACGACATGGCTGACATGCATGTTGGCCGGGTAGAGATGCGGACGACGCATGTCGATAAGCACGATATCGGCCTTCTTGCCCACCTCAAGCGAGCCGATATCGTCGTCCATCCCGAGGGCGCGGGCACCGTCGATCGTGCACATCTCCAGCACCTTGCCGGGCGGCAGCCAGGACGGGTCGCGGAAGTGGCGGCGGTGGTAATGCATCGCCTGCTGCATGTGGCGAAACATGTCCGCCGACCGGTCCGGCGCGGTCGCGTCGGAGCCGAGGCCCACGGTCACGCCCGCCGCCATCAGCTCGGTCGCGGGACAGCGCCCCATGACTGAGGCGATGGCGGACGGGTTGTGCGCGATCTTCGTGTCGGTGCGGGCACAGATGGCGATCTCCTCGTCGGTGAGGTCGATGGAATGGGAAAGAAGAACGTGGGGACCAAGAATGCCGATCTCGTCGGCGAAGGCGACGGAGCCACGGCGGTGGCCGTCCTGGGTGAACACCAGACCGGCTTGGCGGGCCATGTCGGACATGATGCGGGCCTGCTCGCAGGCGCGCTTTAACTCCACCTTGCCCAGAGTCTCGACATGTTCCGCCCGCAGGGTGGGGGTCAGGAGCGCGACGTTGAGGCGACGGTTCTCGGTCCCGTGCCACCGGTCGATCAGGGTTTCGCAAGTGGCAAGCTGCCGGTCGAAATCGACGGGGTACTCGGTGGCTTCGTCGCCGTCCCATGAGGCGTAGGTCAGGGGATGCGGCGGGCGGGTGGAGCCGATGGCGACGACGGACCGTGTTCCGACCTCGCGCACGCCATCCATATGGGCGTCGCAATAGACCGGGTCGTCGGTGCGCATGATGCTGTCGCCCCCGCCGAGCAGCGAGACGCCGGTGGTGACGCCGAAGCGGGTGCGTTCCAGAGCGGCGAGCTGTGCCTCGGCGCGCCAGAAATCGGGGGTGGAGGCGGTGGTGTAGGCGACGCGGCAGGCGTCGTACCACGCCGCGCTGTCGCCGGATGCCATGGTCTTGATGAGGCCGTGCCCGGCATGGGCGTGGACATCGACAAGTCCCGGCATCGCGACCGTTCCGCGCCCGTCGATCACCTCGGCGTCGGGGTACCGCGCGATGAGTTCCTCGGTCGGGCCGATTGCAACGATGCGGTCGCCGTCCGCGGCAATGGCGGCGTCGTGCAGGACGCGGCGCTCCGGGTCGATTGTGACGATTGTCGCGTTGGTGACGAGGAGAGTGGCCAAGGTCAGGCTCCGATGGGCTGGGGCGCGACGGCGGGGCCGTCGAGCGTGGGGACGAGGGACAAAAGCTCGCGCGTATAGGGATCGCGCGGGCGGGCGAAGAGGGTCTCGACATCCTCCATCTCGACGATGCGGCCGTGGCGCATGACGGCGACGCGGTCGCACATCTGCCGGATGACGGCGAGGTCGTGGCTGATGAGGAGGATGGAGAGGCCGGTGCGGTCGCGCAGGTCCTTGAGCAGGTTCAGGATGCGGGCCTGAACCGAGACGTCGAGCGCGGAGGTGGGTTCGTCGGCCACCAGCAGGTCCGGACCGGCGGCGAGGGCGCGGGCGATGGACAGGCGCTGCCGCTGACCGCCGGAGAAGGCGTGGGGGTGGCGGGTCGCGGCCTCGGCCGGCAGGCCCACCGCGGCGATCAGGGTGGCGACGGCGGCGGACGGGTCGGGATCGGTGCGGAAATGGGCCACTGGCTCGCGGATGGCACGGCCGATCCGCATTCGGGAATTGAGCGAGGCGAACGGGTCTTGGAACACCATCTGGATGGCGCGGCGCTGCGCCGGGCTGCGGCGCTGACCCAGGGGTTCGCCGCGGAAGCAGAGGTGCCCGGCGGCGGGCGCGATCAGACCGGTGATTGCGGCGGCGAGGGTGGATTTGCCGCTGCCCGACTCGCCCACGATACCGAAAATCTCGCCGCGCCGGACGGCGAAGCTGGCCCCTTGCACGGCGCGGAAGCCGGGTGCGCGCGACAGCATTCCGCCGCCATAGATGACGTCGATTCCGTCGAGTTCCAGAAGCGGGTCCGGGCCGGCCGCACCGCCCCCGCGTGCGGCCAGTCGTGCCTGCGCCTCCGCCTCGCCCGGGGCCTGCGGGTCCGTGACGGGGAAGCGGTCGAGGCGTCGGTCGAGGCGGGGCACCGCGCCGATCAGGGCGCGGGCATAGGGCGCGCGGGGACGGCGCAGGACGTCGTCCGTGGGTCCGGTCTCGACCCGTTCGCCATGGCGCATGACCGTCACGCGGTCGGCGATCTGGGCCACGACCCCCATATTGTGTGTCACCAGCAGAACCCCGAGGTGCCGGTCGCGGGCCAGTCCGCGGATCAGGTCGAGGATCGTCGCCTGCACCGAGACGTCGAGGGCTGTGGTGGGTTCGTCCGCGATCAGCAGGCTGGGCCCGCAGGACAGGGCGGCGGCGATCACCACACGCTGACGTTGGCCGCCCGAGAGCTGGTGCGGGAACTGCCGCAGGCGGCGTTCCGGTTCGGGGATCTCGACCGCCTGCAGCAATTCCAACGCGCGGGCGCGGGCAGCGGCGGCGGTCAGGCCGAGGTGGTGGCGCATGGTCTCCGTCAGCTGCGCCTCGATGGTGAAGAGGGGGTTCAGACTGGTCATCGGGTCCTGGAAGATGGCGCCGATGTCGCGGCCGGGCCGGGTGCCGTCATTGCGCGCGGTGTCCGCGGCGATGGGCTGTCCGGCGATGGCGATGGTGCCCGAAGCGATGCGGCCCGGTGCCTCCAGCAGGCCGAGGACACAATTGCCGACGGTGGATTTGCCCGCTCCGGATTCGCCCACGAGAGCGTGGATCTCGCCCGGCTCGACGGTGAGCGACAGGTCGCGGACGGCCACGAAGGGCGCCGCATCGGGCATCGGATATTCAACCGTCAGTCCGGCGATGTCGAGGGCGGCGGTCATGCGCGGCCCTGCAGCTTGGGGTTGAACAGGTCGCGCAGCCAGTCGCCGACGATGTTGACCGACAGGACCAGCATCACGAGGACGAGAGCGGGCATCACCGTGATCCACCAGATGCCGGAGAAGGCGTATTCGTTGCCGATGCGGATCAGCGTTCCGAGCGAGGGGTAGTCAGGCGGCATGCCGACGCCGAGGAAGCTCAGCGTCGCCTCCGTCAGGACGGCTGCGGCGAGGTTGATGGTGGAGATCACCAGGATCGGACCGATCACGTTGGGCAGGATGTGGCGGAACAGGATGCGCGGCATCGGGAGGCCCATGACGCGGACGGCGCGAACGTAGTCGCGCGACGCCTCGACCATCGTGGCGGCGCGCACGGTGCGGGCGTATTGCACCCATTCGTTGACCGCGATGGCTGCGATCAGGATAAGCGGGGCCCAGCGCGCGTCGTCCGCCTCCGGGATGATGGCGCGGGCGATGCCGGCAACCAGCAGGGCCAGCAGGATCGTCGGCAGCGACAGGAAAACGTCGGCCACGCGCATCACCAGTGCGTCGACCCATCCGCCGAGATAGCCCGCCAGAAGGCCCAGCGAGACGCCGATACCGGCCGAGAGGAGCACCGCGCCGATGCCGATCATCACCGAAATGCGGGTCCCGTAGAGGATCGCCGACAGCAGGTCGCGCCCCTGATTGTCGGTGCCCAGCAGGAAACGCGCCTCGCCTCCCTCGATCCAGGCGGGGGGGCGTTCGGAATTCATCAGGTCCATGCTGGCGGTTGAGGTCGGATCGACCGGCGCGATCCAGGGGGCCAGCAGGGCGAGGCCGACGATGGTGAGGCACATGATGCCCGCGACCATCACGAAGACCGGCATCCGGCGGCGCAGCGTGGCGAGTGCCGTGGCCATCACGCGGTCCGCAGGCGCGGATCGACCAGCACGTAGGTCAGATCGACGAGGACGTTGATCGTGACGAACACGGCGGCGACGAGCAGCAGATAGGCGGTCATCACCGGGATATCGACGAAGATGATCGCCTGCATGAACAGCAGGCCGAGGCCCGGCCACTGGAACACCGTCTCGGTCACAATGGCGAAGGCGATGAGCGATCCGATCTGCAGCCCGGTCACGGTGATGACGGGCATCAGCGCGTTCTTGAGGGCCAGCCGGAAATGGATGCGCCGGTCGGGCAGGCCGCGGGCACGGGCGAAGCGGATGTAGTCGGTGGAGAGGATGTCGATCATCTCGGACCGCACCAGCCGCATGATGAGCGTGGTGGAATAGAGCGCGAGCGTGATCGCCGGGAGCAGGAGGGCCATGCGACCGGATGCCGTGAGGAACCCGGTCGTCCACCAGCCCAGATCGACAGTCGTGCCGCGCCCGAACGACGGGAGCATCCGCAATTCGACCGCGAAGACGAGGATCAGGACGGTGCCGGTGACGAAGGTGGGCACGGAGATGCCGACCAGCGAGATCGCCTGCACCAGACGGGAGAGGACCGCGTCGGGGCGCAGGGCGCAGAGCACGCCCGCAGGGATGCCGAGGGCCAGCGACAAAAGCGTGGCAACGAGGACGAGTTCGAGGGTTGCGGGCGCACGTTCGGCGATCAGCTCGGCGACCTCGCGCTGATTGCGGTAGCTGATGCCGAGGTCGCCCTGGGCCACGCGGCCGACGAAGCGGGCGTATTGCACCCAAACCGGGTCGTCGAGGCCGAGACGGGTGGCGAGTTCGGCGCGTTCGGCGACGCTGGCCTCCTCCCGGGCCATGACCTGCACCGGGTCTCCGACGAAGCGGAACAGGGCGAAGGCGAGGGCCGTGACCGCCAGCATGACGAGTACGGCCTGTCCGAGGCGCGCGAGGAGGAGGCGCGCCAACCGCCTACTCCCCGATGCGGGCGAACCAGAGGCGGATGTATTCGTCGGCGAATTGCGGCACCTCCACCCCGTCGCGCAGGGCCATCGCCACCGGCTGCTGATGCAGCGGCAGGAAATAAGCCTCGTCCCGGGCGATACGGAACGCCTCGGTCAGCATTCCGCGGCGGGTGGGTTCGTCGAGTTCGACGGCGACCTGCGCGTTCAGCTCGTCGATGCGCGGATCCGACAGACCGTTGGGATTGTTCCCCCCCGAGGCGCCGTCGCGGGTCGCCAGAAGGGCGCGCAGCGGGCTGAACCCGTCCATCGCCGGCAGGGTTGCCCAGCCGAGCATGTAGATGTCGGTTTCGCCGTTATCGACCTTGGGGAAGTAGGTGGACCGGCTTTCGGTGGAGAGGTCCACGGTCAGCCCGAGCCGTTCCCACATCGCCTTGACGGCGACGCAGATCGGCTCGTCGTTGATGTAGCGGTCGTTGGGACAGTCGAGCTTGACCGAGAATCCATCGGCGATCCCCGCCTCCTCCAGCAGGGCCTGAGCCTGTTCGGGATCATAGGCCAGCGGTTCGTCGAGGGCGGCGTCGTAGCCGGGCACCGGCGGGGCGACCATGATGCCGACCGTCCGGCTGTCGCCGCGCATGATCCGTTCACGGAGGGCGTCGTGGTCGATCCCGTGCCAGAGGGCCTTGCGGACGCGGACATCCAGCAGAGGGTTCGGCTCGCCCGGCATGCCGAGCAGCTCGTCGCGGTAGTTGAAGCCAAGGAAGATCAGGCGCAGCGCCGGTTCCGTCTCGACCGTGAAGCCGGGCGCGGCTTCCAGCCGGTCGATATCCTGCAGCGGGACGGGCGCAATCATGTCGACCTCGTTCGACATCAGCGCGGCGACGCGGGTCGCGTCCGAGGTGATGGGCCGGAACTCGATGCCGGTCAGGTTGTGCTCCGCCTCGTCCCACCAGTCGTCGTTGACGGACATGATGGTGGCCACGTCGGGGCGGTAGCTGTCGAGCACGAAGGGCCCGCTGCCGTTGGCGTTGGTCGAGGCATGGGAGGTGACGCCGGTGGTGATGTTGCCGGGGGTCAACGCGTCGTTCGCCTCCATCCATTCGGCGTCCATCATGAACACGCCGGACAGATCGTTCAGGAGGAGCGGGTAGGGCCCGTCGAGCAGGAAATCGACGGTCATGTCGTCGACCTTCTCGACTCCCGTGACGGTCGAGAGGTTGCCGCGGGCGCGGGCGTCGGGGTGCAGCAGGCGTTCGATGGAGGCGACCACGTCGTCGGCGGTGAAGGCCGCGCCGTCGTGGAACGTGACGCCCTCGCGCAGGGTGAAGCGCCAGCGGGTCGGGTCCACGATCTCCCACTCAGTGGCTAGCGCCGGTTCGATGGTGAGGTCCCGGGCGCGGCGGACGAGCGGTTCGTAGATGTGATGCAGGACGCTGGAAGTGAAGCTCTCGGTGTGGGCGTAGGGGTCGAGAGTGACGATGTCGCCCTGCGACGACCAGCGCAGAACCTCCGCCTGCGCGGCCAGCGGCATCGCGCTTCCAAGGGCCAGGACGGCGAGGGTCCGGGGGAACGAGAAAGGTTGTCTGACGGTCATGGGGCACTCCCTTGCGGCTGCGCTGCCGGGCCGCACGACCGCGGGGCCCGCCGGTCCGGCCCACCGTGAAGGGGCCGGATCCTATGCCAAAGTCACCACGCATCCGCACCGTCGCGCAATATCATGAAGCATTAATTATGGCGTCTTACTACTCACCTGGATTATACTGCATCGATAGAGGGCAGGCCTGAGGTCGCGATGCTCACGCTCAAGCAGCTGGAGACCTTCCGGGAAGTCATGCGTGCCGGCACCACCGTCGGCGCCGCGCAGGCCATGTGCGTGTCGCAACCCGCCGTGTCCAACGCGATCCGTCAGATGGAGGCGCGCATCGGGTTCGACCTGTTCGACCGCCGCGGCAACCGCCTCGTGCCGACCCCCGATGCCGAGGAGATGTACCGCGACAGCGAGGCGATCTTCAGCCTCTGGCATGCTTTCGCGCACCGGGTCGAGAACCGCCGCCGAAGTGCGGCGGGCACGCTCAGGATCGTCAGTACGCCCCCTGTCGCCAACGCGCCCCTGCCGGGCGTCGTGCGAGGCTTCCTCGCCGCGCATCCGGATGTGCGCCTGACGCTCGATACGCGGCGCATCGATGGGGTGCTGGAATCCGTCTCCATCCGCACGGCCGATATCGGCTTCGCCCTGAACCCGCCCCACCGCGACGGGCTCCGGCGCGAGCGGATCGCGACGACCCAGATGGTCTGCTGCTTTCCACCCGGCCATCCCCTGTCCGACCGGGCCGCCGTTCTGCCCGCCGATCTGGAATCGGTGCCGTTGGTGATCTACGAGCCGGGCAGCCGTCTAAGCGTGCTGCTCGACGGCGATTTCGTAACGGAGCGGATGCGCGCCAATGCGGTGGCGGAGGTGCGCTACAGCTCGCTCGCCTGCCAGTTGGCCGAAGCCGGACTCGGCGTCGCGGTCGTCGATGCGCTGACGATCGGGGCGGGTCGTCGCTACCGGCTGGATTACCGCCCGCTCTATCCCAGCCACCCGGTGCCCGTCGTGGCCATCACCCGCGAGGACGAAAATCCCATCCGCGTCCAGGCCAGTTTCCTGAAGTACCTGCGCAGTGCACCCGAACTGGCCGAGATCGAGGAGTTCGGCATCGGCCCCTGACCGCAAGTGTCGTTCAGGGGCTTAGGAAGCGAGCTCCGGAAGCGGTGTTCGGTTCCCGTCTCGCGCGCATCACGCGGTCCAAGACCTTCATCGTGTCGTTTCCGCCTGGGCTGAAGTGGAACACCGGGAAACGGCTGCCCAAGCGCACGCCTGCCTCACCTGAGACGACCCTGAAACGACTTGTTCGATCCGCCCCCTGCATGATCGTATGACGAGATAGGATCACGAAGAGGTCGGCGATGAGCTATAACGCGTTTCTGGGCGACAGCGGCCGGATCAACGACCTGCCGAATGCGGCCTCGCTGCTGGCCCGGAACTTGCGGATGATGATGCCGGCGTCGGGCGCTGGTGCGCGCGCCCAGGCAGATCGCGACGCTGAAGGTCGCCGTGCGGGACATACTCTGCGGCGACAATATGCGCCGCGGGCGCGATGTGCGAGGTCAGCGACGCGCGGAACGACGCGGTGCAGGCCGATCTGGGTATCGCAGTTCCCAACGACACCTCGGGCGTGCTGCAGGACTTGCATTGGTGCACCGGGCAGTTCGGCACATTCTGCAACTACACGGTCGGCAATGTGATGGCGACGCAATTGTTCGATACGTCCATTGGACAGGACGACGTCGGAGCGGGGCTGGAGGCGGCGGATTATAGGCCGCTGAAGGAATGGCTGACCCACCATGTCCTGCAACATGGGCTGCGCCATACGCGGGACGTTCTGCTGGAGCGGGCGACGGGGCGCACGCTCGATCCCGCACGTTATCTCGTGCATCTGAACGCACGGTTCGGAGAGGTCTACGACCTCGTCTGATCCGTCTTCCAACCCATATGATACCCGCATGGCAGAAGACTTTAATGACAAGGTAATCGTCGTCACGGGTGGCGGCTCCGGCATCGGTGCGGCCTGTACGTCCCTGTTCGGGCGATCGGGCGCGCAGGTCGCAGTCATCGATCGGGACCTGCCCGGGGGCGGAGTGCCGGGCGCGGCGCTGGCTCTGTCCGGCGATGTCGGCGACGCGGCGGTCGTGACGCGGCAGGCGGAGGAGATCATGGCGCGGTTCGGGCGGATCGACGGGCTGGTGACTTGCGCGGGGTTCTCCAACGGCAAGACGGTGCCCGATTGTCCGCTGGACGAATGGGAGGCGGTGCTGCGGACGAACGTCACGGGGACGTTCCTGTGGGCAAAGGCGGCCGTGGGTGCCATGCGCGCGGGCGGGCAGGGCGGCGCCATCGTCATGGTCGGCTCGCAACTGGCCTTCGCAGGCGGGCGCGGCAATGCGGCCTATCTGACGAGCAAAGGTGCTGTGACGAGCCTCGCGCGGACCATGGCGGTGGATCACGCGGCCGAAGGGATCCGCGTGAACCTTCTGGTGCCCGGCGCCATCGACACGCCGCTGCTGCGCCGCGCATTCGACCGTGCCCCCGATCCCAAGGCGGCGAAGGCGCGATCCGTCGCGCGCCATCCGCTGGGTAGGCTGGGCAAGGCGGAAGAAATGGCCCGCGCCGTGGCCTTCCTTCTGTCGGACGCCGCTTCCTTCACCACCGGGTCCAGTCTGGTGGCCGATGGCGGCTGGCTTGCGGGATAACGGCCCGGGCCGCGGATCGGTTCGTGCAATGGGCCGGATTATATTATCGCGTTGCAAGGTCTGTTAAACCTAAGGCCGGAGAGCCGATGCGGGAGGCCACCACCCAAGGCCGAGTCGGCAATCGCGGAATATGTCGGCTTGGGGTCCGACGAAGCGTCCGGTCGGTTCAGAATCGCAGCGAACTGGTGAACTTCTTCACCATGGTCATTTCGAGAGTTGCCGGGCGATCAACTTTGCATCGGGTGCAGGGCCGAAGACCCGGTAGTGGGAAGCAGGGCATGGTATCTGAAGCCTGATTTGCGCTCCGCCGGAGCCTAGCCCGATCCGCTCAACCGTGCTGATCGCCGACGCAATGCCTCAAGCGTGAAAAGCAGTGCAGCAGACAGGACGACGAGCAGGGTCGCCACGGCGAGGATCGTCGGATTGATCTGTTCGCGCAGTCCCGAAAACATCTGCCTCGGAATCGTGCGTTGTTCCGGCCCGGCCAGAAACAGGACCAGGACGACCTCGTCGAACGAGGTCACGAATGCGAACAATCCGCCTGCGATGACACCAGGCCGGATCAACGGGATCACGACGTCCCAGAACACCTTGACGGGTGCCGCGCCGAGGCTCAGGCCCGCGATGAACAGGGACCTGTCGAACCCGCTCAGCGTGGCCGTGACGGTGATGATGACGAAGGGGACCCCCAGTGCGGCATGGGCGATGATCAGGCCCGCATATGTCCCGACCAGATTGAACCGGGTGTAGAAAAAGAACATGCCCGCCGCGATGATGATGAGCGGGACGATCATCGGGGACAGCAACAGCGCCGTGATCAACCGCTTGTACGGCATCCACGGGGAGGACAGGCCGACCGCGGCCAGCGTTCCGAGCGTGGTGGCGATCAGGGCCGCGGCGATCCCGATGACAAAGCTGTTCCGGATCGCCAACCGCCAATTCTGATCGTCTGCGAATTCCTGATACCAGCGTAGCGAATAGGCGTCAGGGTCCAGCGACAGCATGCCTTCTGTGAAGGTAAAGAATGGCTCGGAATTGAACGACAGGGGCATGATCACGAGGATCGGCAACATCAGGAAGATCAACACCAGAAACGCGACGATGCGCAGCGCGTAGTGGCCCGAATAATGCCAAAGCGTGTAATATTCGGGGAACCGCTTCATCATCTATCCCAGCTTGATATTGTCCGTGCCGACGAAGCGGTCGAACAGCCAATAGAGCAACAGGATGAGTACCAGAAGAAGCGACCCGAGGGCTGCGGCCAGTTCCCAGTTGTTGGATTGCTGCATGTGGAATGCGATGATGTTGGAAATCATCTGCCCGTCGGTTCCGCCGACCAGGGCCGGCGTGATATAGTAGCCCACCGAAATGATGAACACCAGGAGTGCCCCCGCGGACAGGCCCGGCAAACTCATCGGTAGATATATCCGATACCACGCCCCAAGCGGTCGGCTGCCCATCGACATCGCGGCCCGCATGTAGCTCTGGTCGATCCCCCGCATGACTGCATAGAGCGGAAGCACCATGAACGGCAGCAGGATATGGGTCATGGCGATGATGGTCGAGAATTGAGTGTACAGCAATTCAAGGGGTTGATCGGTAATCCCCAGTGCCATGAGCGTGGAATTGACCACGCCGTTTGTCTGTAGCAGCGCGATCCACGCGGTGGTCCGCACCAGCAGCGATGTCCAGAAAGGCAGAAGGACGAAAACCATCAGGAAGTTCGCCAGCCCTTCGGAAGCGTGCGCCATGAAGAAGGCCAGCGGATAGCCTAGCAGGACCGTCAGGGCCGTGATGATGAATGCCATCCGCAATGTCTTGATATAGAGCTTCACATAGATCTGCGTGTCGCGAGGGGCGATGCTCCCATCCGCGGTTCGCTCGAGATCGACCGATGTCAGGTAGTAACTCGACGAATAGACCTGCCCGGCCGCTTTCAATGCGCGCCATGTGGCCGGATCTGCCCAACGGTCATTCGCCTCCAGAAGAAGGGATGCGCCGTTCGCGGCAATCTCCGCATCGTCCACCCGGCGCAGATTGCGCGCGGTGGATTTGACGACGCTCGACATGCCGGGCAATGCGCGGTTGATCTCATCGGCAAGCTGACCGGACGTGCGATCCGTCGCCATCCGCTTCATGTCTCCCGCGAACTGGATGAGGACGGACTCGTCGGGAATGGCATCGCCAGACCAGTCGGCGAGGGCCGTCAGCGTATCGGGCACCAGAGTGGCGACGGTCGGGTTGTGGACGCTGCGGAAGAGCATCGTCGCGATAGGCGCCACGAAGGCGAAGAGTAGAAACGCCAGCAGGGGGAGCACGAACAGGAATGCCTGCAGCCTGCGCCTGCGCACTTCGCGCGCCGCATTGCGGGCGTCTGCGGAGTCCAGTCTGCGGATCTCGGCTGTCATGATCGGACTTCTCGACGCCCCCCGCACCGTATCGAGGCGCGGGGGGCAGCGACTCATTGCAGGAGCCACTCGTTGAACTTCTCGCCGAGGCTCTCGCCAAAGTCGGCCCAGAAGATGCCGTCGGCTTTCAGCCCCTCTTCAAGGTGGGCCGTCGGCAGATCCTGTTTCACGCTTTCGGGCAGGAGCGCCTGAGCCGACCGACGGGTCGGGCCATAGGCCACATCCTGCATCCCCGACAGCGGCACTGTCCGGGTGGCGAACTGGATGAATTCCATCGCCTTTTCCTTGTTCGGCGTGCCCTTCATGATCGCCCAGACGTCGAGGTCGTAGACATGGCTGTCCCAGACGATGCTGAACGGAGCGCCATCGTCCTGAATGGCGGCGAAGATGCGCCCATTGGCGGATTGCACCATCTGCGCGCCACCGTCATTCAGCAGAACGGGAGCCTGCGACCAGCTATCGTACCAGACGATGTCCTCCTTGATCGTGTCCAGCTTGGCAAAGGCCTGGGCCTGACCTTCCTCGGTCGAGAGCGTCTCGTACACGTCTTCGGGTGCGACGCCATCGGCGATCAGCGCCCATTCCATATTGACCTGCGGCCGCTTGCGCAGACCGCGCTTGCCGGGGAAGGCTTCGGTATCGAAGAACTCGGCGATGGTCTGCGGGCCGGGACCGTTTTCGGTGTTCACCGCAAAGACGACCGACCAGACGATGTTGCCGACGCCGCATTCATTGGCCAAAGCGTCCTCGATGAAATCCTCCGCCGCCGGTGTGCCGTCGTCACCGTCGGGCAGGATGCTCTGGTCGATAACCTCGAGATACCCCTCGGCGCAGGCACGTTCGAGGTCGATCACCTCGATATCGACGACGTCCCACTGGATATTGCCGGCTTCGACCTGAGCCTTCATCTCTGCGATGCCGCCGCCGTAGTCTTCGAACAGGATATTGGTGCCGGTCTCGGCCACGAACGGATCAATCATATGCTCCTTCTGAGCGGCGCCGTAAGCCCCGCCAAAGGATGTCACGGTCAGGTCCTGCGCCGCCAGGGGGGTGGCAGTCAGTGCCAGGGTGGCAAGTAACGTCAGATGTTTCTTCATCGGTCTCTCCTTGTCAGTCCGGGCGTTGTGGAGGACCCCGGTTTGTCCTGTGTCACCTACCCGGCAGGGAAGGCGATGCAATCGGATGCCAGCCAAAGCAGCTGTGCCTCCGCGCCGTCGTCGAAGTCCGGCGCGGACAAGTCGTTCAGGACTTTGACGATAATGTCGGTGCCGTCCGGTAGCTTGAAATAATAGCGGATGAAATCGCCGACATAGATGCGCGTGTTGAACCGCACCGTCAGCGCATTATCGTAGGCATGGTTGGTTGGCGGGATGAACAGCTTCTCGGGGCGGATCGACACCCGGCATGCGCCGCCCTCGGTCAGGCCCTCCGCCGCCTGCGCGACAATCGTGCCGCCGTCGGTCCGGATCTTCGCGCTGTCCGCGTTTTGCAAGATTACCGTCCCGGGGACAAAGTTGTTCTCACCGATGAAATCCGCGACGAAGGCGTTCGTCGGGTGTTCGTAAAGCTCTGCCGGTGGTGCGCATTGCTGCACGATTCCGTCGTTGAATACCGCGATCCGGCTGGACATCGACAGGGCTTCGGTCTGATCGTGGGTCACGTAGATCACCGTGAAACCCAGTTTCTTGTGCAGGCGGGTGATCTCGAACTGCATCTGCTCGCGCAGGTTCTTGTCCAGCGCGCCGAGCGGTTCATCCATCAGGATCAGTGTCGGCTCGAAAATCATCGCCCGCGCCAAGGCCACGCGCTGCCGTTGGCCCCCAGACAATTGTCCCGGACGGCGGTTCCCGAAATCCGAAAGCTCCACCAGATCGAGGTATTCCCCCACCCGGTCCCTGACCTGGGCCTTAGGCATCTTTCGCACATTCAGCGGGTAAGCCAGATTTTCGGCAACGGTCATATGGGGAAACAGGGCGTAGTTCTGGAACACCATGCCGATGTTGCGCTTGTTCGGAGCTGTGCGGTTGATCGATCTGCCGTCGATGGCGATGTCGCCCGACGTAACGCTTTCGAAGCCCGCAAGCATCATCAGTACGGTGGTTTTCCCGGACCCGGACGGTCCGAGCAGCGTGATGAACTCCCCATCCCGGACGTCCATATCGAAGCCCTTGACCACAAGATTTTTCTGGTCGTAGCTCTTCTTTACGTTGTCGAAACGCAAGAAGGTCTCTGATCCAAGATCTTTCATTTCCGTGCGCATACGTCCCCGGTGACTTCGCCGACTTAAGCAGGTGTCGTGCAGTCTGACAACAACCTGCCGTGGCAGCCATGTCCGTCTTCATTGGTGGTTTCTTGCGTTTGTAGGGCCGCCTAAACCCGTAGGACAGTTTTGATGGGCGAGCCTGACAGGTCCTTGCCGGGTCTTTCAACGAGGATCCCGAAGTGCCGTCGCCTATGCGTCCTTTGCCAGGTCCATCGTTGCACAGGCGATCTTGTTAGGAAACGATTAAGGTTCGGTGTATCCAACCTATCGGAACGGATCGAAAACAGCCTTCAAACTCCATGTCGTCACGTGCCCGGACGGACGCTATCGGCAAGTTCAGACTGCAGCGCTTGAACCACCCGTCGGCGCGGGTTGCGCGTCTGGCTGACCAGGGACAGGCCCCGCGAAAGCCCCGGCGCGGGAAACGGCAATCGCCGAAGCCGCGGATCGGGTGCGTCGAACCCCACCCGCCGCGGCGATACCGAAACGCCGAGGCCATTGGCAACGAGGGCCTCGATCGCCTCGATGCTGTCGGTTTCCATGGCGGTTTGCACCGGCATCTTCAAATGTCGCAGATGTTGCTCGATCTGCTGTCCGGTCCAGGTCCGCCGGCTGAACCATATGAACGGATTGTGGGTCAGGATCCCGGCAATTGTCCTTTGCGGCACATCCTGCCCCGCGATTACGTCCAGCGGTTCGTGGCAGATCACCGTTTCGCTGAGGCCATCGGGGAGGATGTCGGGCTGGGTAACGAGCGCGAGATCCACGGAGCGATGCACTACGTCCTGGACCAGCTGTTCCGACAGGCCGCTCCGGATCTGAACGTTCAGGCCGGGATGTGAGGCTCGCAGGCTGGCCAGTGCAGGTGGCATCAATCGGATCAATGCGGAAGGGACGACCCCGATCACGACCGACCCCACAAGCGTATCTGCTGCCCCGATGGCACGGATATCTTCGGAGAGGGCCAGCATGTGCCGCGCGCGGTCCACCAGCTGCAGGCCGTCATCGGTCAGGCGCGCGGGTCGTGTGGTTCGGTCGATAATCGCGAAACCAAGCGAGTCTTCGAGCGATTTCACCTGCAGGCTGACGGCGGAATGGCTCAGTCCCAGGGCGCGGGCGGCGGCACCAAGGCTCTCGTGATCGGCGAAGGCGACGATGGATTGCAAAAACCGGAGGTTCACGAAATCGCCCTTACGTGAGTTTCTTCAACATTAAAAGATAGAAATACCTCTCTGCCGAAAGTTCTGCAAATGAGGTAACGTCAGTGTGAACAGCTCCGCATATCCAACGAAAGGGCCTGCCCGATGTTCTCGCTCACGGAAGACCAGCGCGCACTTCAATCTGCGGCAAAGGACCTATCCGACGGTCCGGTGCGCGACCGTGCCGCCATGGTCGACGAAAGCGAATGCTATCCATGGGACAACGTCGATCGACTGACCCGGGCGGGGTTCATGGGCATGACCATCCCCAAAAAGTACGGCGGGCGGGGCCTCGGTTATTTCGATGCGGTACTGGTGATAGAGCAGTTGGCGCGCAATTGCGGCGTCACGGCGCGCATCGTCGTCGAGGCCAATATGGGCGGCATCGGCGCGGTCATGGCCTATGGGTCCGAGGCGCAGAAGGAAAAGGTCGCGCCCTATGTCCTGGCCGGGGACAAGCCGGCGATCTGCATCACCGAGCCGGATGCCGGATCGGCGGCGACCGAGATGACGACGACCGCCGTGCGGCGGGACGGCGGCTATGTCGTAAACGGCACCAAGCACTGGATCACGGGCGGCGGCGTGTCTCGCGTGCATCTGGTCTTTGCCCGGGTGATCGAGAACGGTGCGGAGATGGGGATCGGCGGGTTTCTGGCGTTTCGCAGTGAAACCGAGGGACTTGAGGTCGGAGCGCGGGAACCGGCCATGGGGCTGCGCGGCATTCCGGAAACCCATATCCATTTCAACGATATGTTCGTTCCCGACGATATGGTCGTGCGTCTTCCGCAGGGCTTCCGAAAGGGGTTCTCCGCGCTGATGAGCGCCTACAACGCGCAGCGGGTCGGGGCCGCGACGGTGGCGCACGGCATCGCCCAGGGCGCGTTTGAAACGGCACGGGATTATCTGGGCGAACGGGAGCAGTTCGGCCGCCCGCTGGCAGAATTCCAGGGCTTGCAGTGGATGCTTGCCGATATGTCGGTTGGGTTGGCGGCGTCCCAGGCGCTGATCTATAAGGCGGCAATGGGCGGCGGAGGCGGGTTCCCGGATATGGAAGAGGCCGCACAGGCCAAGATCTTCGCGGCCGAGATGGCGGTGAAGGTCACGGGTGACGCTCTGCAACTGCACGGAGCCCGGGGATATTCGCGCAACATGCCGCTGGAGCGGATGGTACGCGATGCGCGCATGTTCACCATCGGCGGGGGCACGGCCCAGATGCTGCGCAATCAGGTCGCCTCATCGATCCTGGGCCGAAAGCTCCCCCAGACGCGCGATGGATATGTGACGTCCCGACGGGATCGGATCACGCGGGCCGCGTAGGTCCCATTGAGGTAAAACGGGTCCGCACCCGGTCATGCGGGTACGCTTGCTCGTCGTAACGTTCGTCAGCTCGCTGCCGACTTTGGCTCCGAATTGGGTCGGGTCATCCGGGCAAGCACGAATAGCGCGACAGCACCGCCCACGCCGATCAGATCAGAAACCAGCCCACCCTCGATCATCAGGAGCGCCACCACGATCAACGCGATCCGGATCACCGGATTCGCCCTTCCTCCGGCCCACCATCCCTGCACGCCCGAAGACAGCAGAAAGACACCGAAGGTGGCGGTCAGACCGGCGCGGATCACCTCGAACCAGGTGCCGTCCATTAGGATGGCGGAGTTGTAGAAGAACATGAACGGCACGATGAAGGCCGAGATGCCGATCTTGAACGACGCCACCGAGGTGCCCATCGGGTTGGATCCCGAAATGCCCGCCGCGGCGTAACTGGCCAGAGCAACGGGCGGCGTGATGGCCGATACGACCGCGAAGTAGAAGACGAAGAAATGCGCCGTCAACGGCGGGATCCCCAGTTGCACGAGGCCCGGTGCCACGACCGACGCGGCCACGGCATAGGCGGCCGTGGTCGGCATCCCCATGCCCAGCAGGATCGCGATGCACATGGCGAAGAACAGGGCCAGCAACTGGTTCGCATCGGCGATGTTCAGCAGCACCGACGAGAAGCGCGCGCCGACGCCGGTGAGCGAGATCACCCCGACGATGATGCCCGCGCAGGCGCAGACGGCGATGATCTGGATCGACATGATCCCCGCGATCTCGAACGCCTTGGAAACCGACTTGAAGCCCATGCGGTACGGCGTCAGCCACGACACGACAGCGGCTGCAGCCGTAGCCACGGTGCCCGCGCGGATCACGGAATAGCCCATGAACAGCGCCACGATCAGCATCACGATGGGCAGAAACAGGAAGGCCCGTTTGGCCATGTCCTTGAACTTCGGCAGCTCGTCCTCGCGCATGCCGCGCATACCCAGCTTCGCCGCCTCGAAATCCACCATGAAGTAGATCGACACGAAATAGAGCACTGCGGGGATGATAGCGGCGATCGCGATGTCGGTGTAGGGAATGCCGGTGATCTCGGCCATGATGAAGGCACCCGCCCCCATGATCGGCGGCATGATCTGTCCGCCCGTGGACGCAGCGGCCTCGATCGCGCCTGCCGTCTTGGGCTTGTAGCCCACCTTCTTCATCAACGGGATGGTTAGGCTGCCTGTGGCCACCACGTTGCCGGCGGAGGTGCCGTTGATCATGCCCATCAGGCCCGAGGCGAAGATCGCCACCTTGGCAGGGCCTCCCCGCGCCCGACCCGCTGCCGCGAAGGCGAAGTTGACGAAGTACTCGCCCACCTTGGACGCCTGGAGGAACGCGGCGAAGATGATGAAGAGGATGATGTAGGTCGAGGAGACGGCCGTGGTCGGCCCGAGGATTCCCGCATCGGTATAGACCTGGGAGAAGAACCGTTCCCACGCGATATCGGGGGCGTTCAGAAAGCCCGGCAGCTTTTCCCCGACGAAGACGTAGAGCAGGAACACGCCCGCGATGATCACCAGCGCCAGACCCGCGACCCTCCGCGTCATCTCCATGATCAAAGCGGTTCCGGCGACGGCGGCCAGGCTCATCCCGATGGGGGCGAAGGGCGTGCCGGTGGCGTTGCGCATCAGAGTACCGAAGATCGTGATCAGGTAGATCGCCACGCCCACGGCGCAGATCGACAGCAGGATATCGGGCGCGGCGATGGCGCCCCGCACACGCGGTCGCGCCCAGCCCAGCACAATGCCCATACCCGTGGCCGCAACCAGCGGTACGCCGTAATGCCAGATCTCGCGGGCGCGGATCACCGGATCGACGCCGTTCCACATCACGCCCCCCGCGATATCCGCGGCAAAGCCGATGCCGGTCCAGCAGGCATAGAGCGCCGGCAGCATCGCGAGATACGTAAGCCAATCCAGCGGCTTGCGTCCCCGAGGCTCGTCATCGGGAAAGGCGCGGGCGGAATAGAGGGTGAAACCCAGGATCAACGCGCCTGCCACATGGACGATCCGGAAGTTCCACGTCTCCATCGGAAAGACCGGAAGCACGGGAATGTCGATACCGGTCCAGGCGCGGATCGACCATCCGTTCAGCACCGCCATATGGAAGACCGCGTAGATCGCGGAAAATGCGGCGATGGCGAGATAGGTCCGCCCCTCGAAGATGCGACGGTTCTGTTCGACGGGTTCGTCGTCCACGCCATGCGTGTCGACGGGTCCGTCCGTCTGGTCGGCGGTCCGGTCTTTCGCCGGGGGGGTGTCGGTCATCTGGCGCCTTCCTGATCCCGGGCGGTTCCATGGTCACGGCGGCCGGCGCTCGGTAACTCGATTCATCTGCCGGAACGAATGGGGCCGCGCGATCTGCGCGGCCCCCCGTAAGGTTCAGCTGCCTTGGCCGTGGATGTTCTCGGCGGGAATGTCGGCGCCCGCATTGTCGATGAACCACTGGGCCGCACCGGGATGCCATTTGATCGTGCCGCCGTTCTTGTCCCAGTTCTCGGGGATCGTGGTGCGGGCGGCGTTGTGGATTGAGACCATGCGTTCGTTGTCCGACATGATGATGTCCACCACCGCGTTCACGAAACTGTCGGGCAGGTCGCAATTCGCGATCGCGAAATTCCACATGGATACCGACCGCGCCGGTGCGGTCAGGGTGGTATAGGTTTCGGCCGGGATCTCGAAGGCGGCGACTGGAAAGTCCTCCATGATCTTGGCCTGCTCTTCTTCGGTGAACTCGATGATGTTCACGTCGGTCTGGACCTCGAGCTGGCTGACGGCGGGCACGGGCACACCGGCGGCGAAGGCGATGAGGTCGAGCAGTCCGTCCTGCAACTGGCTGCCCAGATCGGTCCAGCCGCCGTTGCGACGTTCATAGTCGACGCCGAGATCGGTCATGATCTGGGGAAAATACGTGTCCGAGGTGGACCCCGCAGGGCCGAAGCCGATCCGTGCGCCATCGGGAATTTCGGAGATCGAGGTGATGCCCGACGATGCCAGCGCGGTGACCGAGAACGGCGTTTCATACATCGGGAACATCGCGCAGGCATTGGTCATCGCCATGCCGGGCGCGATCGGGCTTTCGCCGCGGATCGCCTCGGCGGCGGGGCCCATGGTGGTCATCCCGAACTGCGCGTCGCCGGTATGGACCAGCGCCATGTTCTGGCCCGGTCCGCCGGTGACTTCGCCACCGCCGGTGATGCCCAGCTCTTCGGCCACCAGGTTGGCCCAGCCCGATCCATAGGCGAAATAGGTGCCGCCCTGCGACGCGGTCGCGACGGTGAAGCTTGCGGGCCAACCGGTGCGGTCGGTGTGGGCATCTGCAAGTGCCATGGCGGGCACGATGGCGGTGGCGGCGACGAGAATGGCCGTCTTCATGGATGATCTCCTCCAGTTGTATGTGGTGACTCTTGACCGAGCCAACCTTGGTTTTGTGCGGGTATGATCGTCCAACTATCGGGTGCCGCGCAAGTGGCTCGGCGAATTGCATGATCCGGGGTTGGGGGCCTCGGGTTCTATGGACGAAAGTTGGCCTTCTGAGGGACGTTCCATATCCCGCGAACGAGGACCGTATATCCCGTCGACATGGGGATCGGATCGGCGCGTCGGTCCGCGCGAACCGCGGCGTACATGGTTATCAGCGAGTTCATCGAAGATTCTTATAGCCCGAGCCGCCGACATTCCGCCGTCTGTCGTAGGTCGCCCGCTACGTCCGAGAGGAACGCGCAGAACCAACCCCGGTCCGATACCAATTTTCCTGCATGAAGGCGGGGAACACCGGTTCGGGGCAATGCCAGCCTGCTCCTGATGGTTGCTCTTCGCCCTTTGTGAAAACGAAATGCCCCATATTGACCGCTCAGGACAGAAGGCAAATCGCCGATAAGAAACTGAAATCACAGACGCTGCATCGGCAGTGCTCTGCGACGGCAGGCCTTGATCCGGCTGTTTGGACGGTACACCCGTGAAAGCAACGGAAGAGCTTGGTTAAGCATTGCTAATCTTCAGCAATCAGCCGACTTCTCCCAATCCGCGCATCTCTCCGCGGAAACTGCGCATCCTGCCGGTCAGCCGTCCAGCAATGCGGCAAGTGCACTTCGCGAGCGCGTCACATCGGCGAGCGTATGGCGATCCAGTGCCGTGAAGAATGCCTCCTGCGCCTGGGCCAAGGGCTCGCGCAATCCGCAGGCGGGAAGGATGAGACAGGATTTGTCCGATCCGAAGCACTCCACCACCGGGTCATCGCGTTTCAGGGCCCGGACCACATCGCCGATGCGGATCTGATCCGCCGGGCGCGCAAGGGTGAGACCGCCGGCACGCCCTCTTTCGGAGATCACAAACCCTAGGCGGGCAAGCTGCGTCGCGACCTTCGACAGATGATTCTCGGACACCCCGTAGCTCGCCGCGATCGACGACGTCGAGACCCGTTGGGGCGCGCGTACCGCCAAGGTCATCAGAACGCGCAGCGCGTAGTCCGTGAACTTGTCCACCTGCATGTCCGATATTTCGCATTTACGGTGCGGAATTGGAAGCGTATATATTACGCATGGAAAATACCTATTATGGAGAGGGCCGATGAAGCTGTCTGACGCGTTCCTTTGGCCGGGGACAACGATCTGTCGGCGACTGGGAGTGGACCCGGAGGCCGATGCGGGACTGATCCGATGGATGATCAACACGCTCATCTACCTCGTGGCGAGCTTGATCGTTGTCTGGATCGTCGTGGTATGACCCGGCACCTGCTTCTTGGCGCGTCCGGGGCGGTTCTGGCGTATCTCCGAAATAATCCGCCCCGTGGGGTCGAGCAGGACGATCGTCATTCTTAGACAGCTCGTTCTATCGAGGAGAGGACCACTTCGCCGACATGCGCACCACTCCTGAACCGACAAGACGACCCCGGCGCCGCCGACTGAACTATTGCGGAACTACGGAGGCGAATGGCGCTATGAAAATGGGAGACGGACCATGACAATCGAGATCGGACCGAACGGTGTCGTCGTCCCCGCCGAGATACTCGGGCCCTTGCTCGACGTGGCTCCCGCGGACGTGCCCAATTTGATGCGCGACGGCGAGATCACCAGCCGCCTGGAGGCGGGCGCGGACGAGGATGTGGGTCGCCACAGACTGACATTCTGGTACGGCGGACTTCGTCTCCGGCTGACCATAGACGGGCAGGGCGATATTCTGACGACCACCCGGGTCCGAACGAAACCATGAGTGCCGGGCGCAGTATGGACCGGGTCCGGGACTGGCAGGGTCCGGCGCTGCTGAGCTACGGGTTCCGGCCCTTCTTTCTGGGGGCGGCGATCTGGGCGGCGCTGGCCATGGCGCTTTGGCTGGTCATGCTGTCCGGCACGATCCCCCTGCCCATCAGACTCGACCCGGTGTCCTGGCATGCGCACGAATTCCTGTTTGGCTATCTTGGCGCGGTGGTCGCGGGTTTCCTGCTGACGGCGGTGCCGAACTGGACGGGCCGGTTGCCGATCGTGGGCTGGCCGCTTGGGGGGCTGGTCGCGCTGTGGATCGCGGGGCGGGTCTTCGTGGCCATGTCCGAAGCCTGGTCGCTGCTCGTCGTGGCGCTTCTCGATCTGGCATTTCCCGCGACGCTGGCGCTTGTCATCGGGTGCGAGATCGTCGCGGGTCGAAACTGGCGCAACGGGATGGTGCTGGTGCTTCTCTGCGCGCTGATCGTCGGAAATGCGCTGTTCCACTGGGAGGCGGCGCGGGGGTACGATCCTGCGCATGGATACGGCCTGCGCGTCGGATTGGCAGCGGGTCTGATGATGATCGCGGTGATCGGCGGGCGGATCGTGCCGTCCTTCACCCGGAACTGGCTGGTGCGGCGTGGGGCCGCGGCGCTGCCCGCGCCGCCCATGGGACGGTTCGACAAGATTGCGCTGGCCATCACGTCGGCGGCGCTGGCGCTGTGGGTCCTGGGTCCCGAAGCGGTTGTGACGGCCGTGGCCCTGCTGGCGACCGGAATCGTTCAGCTCGCCCGTCTGGCCCGATGGCGCGGCACCACCACGCTGGCGGAGCCGCTCGTCGCCGCGCTGCATCTGGGCTATGCGTTCCTGCCGCTCGGGGCGTTGGCCATGGGGGCGGCGCTCCTGTGGCCGGACGTATGGGGCCCGGCCGCGGCACAGCATCTGTGGATGGCGGGCGCCGTCGGGCTGATGACGCTGGCGGTCATGACCAGGGCGACGCTGGGCCATTCGGGGCGGGACCTGCATGCCGGGCCGGGGACCGTCGCGATCTACGCGCTGATGCTGATTGCGGTACTGGCACGCGTATCGGCACCGGGATTTCCGGGGGGGCAGATGACGCTCCATCTGGTGGCCGGGCTGTGCTGGATCGCTTCTTTCGGCACGTTCGCGGTGCTCTACGGACCTTTGTTGCTGCGACGCAAACGTGTCTGACCTTGTGGGCTGGGTTGGGTTCGCGGCATCGTTCGCGGTCTTCCTTCTGCTCCACTTGGTGCCGCTGCGCCCTAGGGTGCGGGGGCGACTGGTCTCGGCGATCGGCGTGCGGGGGTTCGGGCTGACCTACGCGGCGGTCTCGCTCGGGACGCTCTTCTGGTTGATCGCCGCGGCGGGACGGGCGCCATATGTACCGCTCTGGCACCATGCCGGCTGGCTCGTCTGGATCCCTCTATTGGCGATGTTACCCGCATGTCTGATCCTGTCGCTGACCCTCGGGCGAGCCAACTCGTTCTCCTTCGGCGGTCCAGCGGACGGGTTTGACCCGTCCCGCCCCGGAATCGTCCGGGTGATGCGGCATCCCGTGCTCTGGGCGCTGGCGCTTTGGGCGGCGTCTCACATGGTCGCAAACGGCGATCTGGCTCATGTGACCCTGTTCGGACTCTTCACGGGTTTTGCCATCGCCGGGCGCGGCATCATCGACCGGCGTCGCAGACGGCTGATGGGGCCGGAATGGGACCGTCTGGCGCGCGCAGTCCGGACCGCGCCCATATGCGCCCCGGCGTCTTGGAGGGGCGCCGCGCTGCGTCTTCTGTTCGGCGCCCTCGGCTGGGCGGCGTTGATCGTGCTGCACCCGCTGCTGATGGGGGTGTCGCCGCTGCCACTCTGATGGATGGTAGCGTCAGTCGCGGGCGGGCGGTCGCCGGTCGCTGACCAAACGGAACCCCAGATGGGCGGGCGGCGTGCCGACGGCACAGCCGCCACGGGCAGGGTCGCGTTCCAGATACGGGATCGCCGCGATATGTTCGCCACCAACGAAGTAGGCGGGGCAATGGGAGGGATCGACCTGTCCGGCGCTGCCTGCGTAGCAATCGCGTGTCCATTCCCAGACCGTGCCGTCGAGGTCCCGGATGCCTTCGGGTGAGGTCGAGAAAGACCCTGCGGGACGAAGCGCGCGGCTCCGTCCCTCTTCCATCAGATAGGCCGACGCCCAGTCGAGATCGGGATCGTCGAAGATCGGGTCGCTGGTTTCCGGCAGGACGGGTGCTGCAAAGGCATGCCATTCAGAAAGGTCTGGCAAGCGAAAGGGATGTCCGGTTCGTGCGCTGATCCAGATCACGAACCTCTCGGCGTCGGGCTGGCTGAGGCCAGTCGCGGGGGTCGCCGAGGGATCCATGCCGGGCCGCGCCGGAAGGGCGAAATCGCAGGCGTCGTCGGCATGGCAGGCGTTCCACTCCGTCACGCTGACTTCGTCGCGCTGGACCCAGAGGTCGCGCGCCGTACCCGGGGCAGCACCCGGATCCCGATACCCGCGCACGTCGAAGGGAAGGGGTGCGACGGTGACGGCCTGCATCTCGGGGAGCAGCGAAAGGTCGGGGCCGGGGCCGCGTGTCATCCAGACCACCGCGCCCGCCGCCACCGCCAGTCCGATCACGCCCGGGAGGACGAAGTGTCGGAGAGGGGGCGCGGCGGGCGCGATCATGGCGCGGCTCAGGTCTCGGTCGGTCGCGGCGCCACGACCTGTTCCATCAGCGCGTTGTTCCACTCCCCCTCCACCACGAAATGAGCAGTGGCGCCCAGCAGCGAGGCTATGATGAGGTTGTGGTTCACGTAGGCGTAAACCCCGGGTTGCTCGAACGTGTACATGGCCGCCGCCGCGGAGCCGCCGCGCACGAACCACGTCTCCATCGAGGTCAGGGGCGCGACGTCGAAGGACGTCTCCCAGACATAGTTGCCATGCCCGCCGATCAGGTGCGGACGGGAGTCGACGTTGCACGAGTTATGCACCATCAATACGGTCTCACCGACATTGAATGTCAGCGCGTTCGGGCCGGTCAGCGCCCCGACCGCGCCGTTGAACACCTGATGCGTCGGCACCAAGGTGGCCATCGCCTCGAGGCTGTCGGCATAATCCTCGTCGGAAGTGGCGTAGGTCTTGAACTCGCCGTTCTCGTCGCGCGGCAGATAGTAGTCCTGCTCGCCGATATAGGCGATCTTGTCGTAGGTCAGCTGGTTGCCCTCGGCATCCTTCAGCCCGTCGCGCGGCAGCACCATCAGCCCGCCATTCATGCCGTGGCAGACGTGGTAGGGGATCATCGCGCCGCCGGGCGCGCAGTGATAGGTGAAGCAGCCCGCCTTGGTCGCCTTCCAGCGCAGCACCGTCTCCTCGCCCGGATAGACATGGGTCAGCCCGCCGCCGCCCAGGGCGCCGGTCGAGGCGTGGAAGTCGATATTGTGCTCGAGCATGCTGTCTGGTGGATTGCGCAGCGTCAGTTCGACGTAGTCGCCCTCGTGCACGATGATCAGCGGCCCTGGTACCGAACCGTTATAGGTCATCGCCCAGATGGAGGCGCCGGTATCCTCGTCCACCACCAGCAGCTTCTCGGTCGTGACCAGCTCGATCTCTACGATCTTGGGCGGGCCGGACGCGACCTGCTCGTGCTCGGGGGCGAAGGGGGGTGCGACCAGTTCCTGGCGCACCCGCTCGTAGCCCGACAGGTCGGGCGACACGGATTCCGCGGGGGCCTGGCCCTGCACGCGCCAGACCTGCGCGTCGCGGTTGCGCAGTCGTGGTGCGGCGCGGGGGCCCGGTGCGGCAGCGGCGCTTCCGCCCGCCACGGCGGCGGCCCCGGCCAGAACGCCACCGCGCAGGACGTCGCGGCGACTGGTGGACATCGTGCCTTTCTCGGATTTCCTGTTCATTGCCTCATTCTCCTTTGGAAGGACGTATGTGTTTGCGATGCGGGATCACGGCGGATCGCGCGCTCTATTCCTCGGTGAGCAGCTCGATCTGCTCGCTGAACCGCTCCTGCGCCTTGCGCGGGATCCGGCCCTCGAAATAATTCTCGGGGATCTCGGCGACGTCGCCCACGGCCACGGTCATCACCATGCCCATGGCGAAATGCGGCGTGCATTTGATGCCGTAGATGCCCTCGATCACGGGGGTGAACTCGATCTCCTCGTTGATCCTGCCTTTGAACGCCTCGGCGCCCTCCGGCATCATCTCGAGAATGGATTCCGCGTTATGGGTCTTGTCCGTCGCGATGAATTTTACGGTGTCTCCGGGCGTGATCCGCAGGAAGTCGGGCTCGAACACCATCGCGCCCTTCTCACCTCGGTTGAGCATCTGCACTTCGACCGTTTCGGCTTGGGCGGCGCAGGACAGGAATGCGGACAGGGCGATCGTGGCGGTGGTTACCGTTCGACACATGGCAATTATTCCCAGTTGTTTGTCTGTCGCTTCGTCGTGTAGCCAGTCCGCCGTTTCGGGACATTGCGCTGTCGCAAGGTGCTTTCGCTTTGCAGGGCCGACGAACCGTGGAAGGGTTGGTCCATGACGCGCGCCGCGACCCATCGTCTCGACGAGAGCCTGCTGGCGCCCATGGCGCCGTTCGACCGTATGGAGCGGACGCAGATCCGCGAGGTGCTGGATCAGGCGACGCCGCGCCGTCTCGAAGAAGGTGCCACCGTCTTCCACGAGGGCGAGACGGCCGAGAGCTTCTTCCTTCTGCTCGACGGCACGATCCGGGTCACCCACGTGACCCCCACGGGCGAGAATGTCGCTGTGCTCCACATCCCCGCCGGACAGCTTTTCGGCTTCGCACCCGCGATCGGCAGAACCCACTATCCCGGCACCGCCGAGGCGGCGTCGGAATGCCTAGTGCTCGCATGGCCGGTGCGCCTTTGGGATACGTTCGCGGCGATAAACGGCTTCGCGGCCGAAACCCATGCGACGGTGGGGCGACGGCTGGCAGAGATGAACGACCGTATCGTCGAGATGGCGACCCAAGCCGTCGAGCAGCGGGTCGCCAGCGCGGTGGCCCGTCTGGCGAACCAGACGGGGCGACGAACGAATGACGGCATCGAGATCGGCTTTCCCATAACCCGGCAAGATCTATCGGAATTGACGGGTACCACGCTGTATACGGTCAGTCGGTTGTTGAGCGCATGGGAGCGGGACGGGATCGTGCTCAGCACGCGCAAGCGGGTGGTCGTGACCGATCCGCATCGTCTGGTGGAGCTTGTGGAAGGGCGTCCCGGGACGAAATGACCTGCGGGCCGGGTGGCCGGTTCAGCCAACGCCGCCAGGGCCGTTTCCGTCCAGCGCGGCCCGGAGTTCCGACAGCACACCATCCAGCGCAAGGTTGTAGCGCGTGCAAGCATCCGCAAGCGTGTAGAACGGCGTGAACGGGCAACTCGGGCACAGCATCCTGTGGCGCAGGAATACGGCGACAGTGCAGGGCCAGCGCCCCATCAGCGCATGCAACGACAGGTTCGGGTCGTCGATCCTGACTTGCATCATCGCTCCCTTCCGGACCTCCTCCAGCCGCTGTCCCGAAGGTAAGGCAGGCGATCTGCGCGAACGTTGCGCTTGCGCAAGAACCGAACCGCCCCATCGGCCTAGGCAGGGCTTGTCGTCACCGTAAGAGAGGCCCGCGAGATGGCCGAGATCCTGACCAAGGCGAGGGCCCGCAATATCTTCTACGGGGGATCGCTGTTCTTCGTCGTCATCTTCGTGGCGCTCAGCGTGCAGAGCCATCGCTACATCGTCAACAAGTCGACGGCAGGCGCGCCGCTGACCGAGGCCGTCATCCACGGCAAGCACGTGTGGGAACGAAACAGCTGCATCAACTGCCACACCCTGCATGGCGAGGGCGCCTATTTCGCGCCCGAACTGGGCAATGTGATGACCCGATGGGGCGTCGCCGACGATCCCGAAGCGGCGTTCGAGATCCTGGACGGCTGGATGGAATCGCAGCCCTCGCGGATCGAGGGTCGCCGCCAGATGCCGTATTTCGAACTGTCCGAGGAGGACAAGCGCGGCCTCGCGGAATTCCTCCGCTGGGCGGACCAGATCGACACGCAGGGCTGGCCGCCCAACGAAGCGGGCTGAGGAGAGAGAGATGAGATATCAGTCGCAGAAGATCGCATATGCCTACTTCGTCTGCGCGATGGGCCTGTTCGCCGTTCAGGTTCTCGGCGGCCTCCTCGCAGGATGGATCTACGTTTCGCCCAACTTCCTGGCGGAGGTGTTCCCGTTCCATGTCATCCGGATGGTGCATACCAACGCATTGATCGTCTGGCTCCTGCTCGGCTTCTTCGGCGCGTCCTATTTCCTGATCCCCGAAGAGAGCGAACGCGAGATTTGGTCGCCGAAGCTCGCCTATCTGCAACTCGGCATCCTGATGATCGGCACGCTCGGCGCGGTGATCGGCTACGGCTTCAGGATCCACGGCGGGCGAGAATTCCTCGAGCAACCGATGTGGGTACGGCTGGGCATTCTGGTTGCGGCCGTGATCTTCCTGCTCAACGTCTCGATGACGGTGTTGCAGGGGCGAAAGACGGCCGTCACCAATGTCCTTCTTATGGGGCTGTGGCTGCTGTCGCTCCTTTGGATATTCGCGCTGATCAACCCGTCGAACCTCAGCCTGGACAAGATGTACTGGTGGTTCGTCATCCACCTCTGGGTCGAGGCCACATGGGAGCTTGTGATGGCGTCGATCCTCGCGTTCATTCTGCTCAAGCTGACGGGTGTGGACCGCGAGGTCATCGAAAAGTGGCTCTACGTTATCGTCGCGACCGCATTGTTCACCGGGATCCTCGGCACGGGGCATCACTTCTTCTGGATCGGCACACCCGGCTACTGGATGTGGATCGGGTCGATCTTCGGCGCGCTGGAGGTGACGCCGTTCTTCCTGATGATGACGTTCGCTTTCGTCATGGTCTGGCGCGGACGACGCAACCATCCGAACCAGGCAGCGCTGCTCTGGTCGCTCGGATCGGCCACCATCGCGTTTTTCGGCGCGGGCGTCTGGGGCGTGCTGCACAACATGCACGGGGTGAACTTCTACTCCCATGGTACGCAGATCACCGCCGCCCATGGCCATCTGGCCTTCTTCGGCGCGTATGTGGCGATGAACCTCGCGATGATCAGCTATGCGATGCCGCTGCTGCGCGGACGGCAACCCTACAACCAGGTGCTGAATATGGCGTCGTTCTGGCTCATGTCCGGGGGCATGGCCTTCATGACCTTCACCCTGACCTTTGCGGGCACGATCCAGACGCACATGCAGCGGGTGCTGGGTTACTATTATATGGAGGTGCAGGAAGGTCTGGCCCTCTTCTACCTAATGCGCTGGATATCGGGGCTTTTTGTGGTCCTGGGCGCGTTGCTGTTTATCTACAGCATCTTCGTCGTGCGCCGTCATGAGGTGATCCCCGCCGGCCCTGCCAATCCCGCGCCCACCGTGTCCGACCCCGTCCCGGGAGAATGACGATGAACGCGATGACCGACCCGGTGGCGATCCCGCACTATCGCCCTACGGGCGACGAATGCACGCTGTTCGAGGCGGCGCATCGCAACGGTCTGCCCCTGCTGCTGAAGGGGCCGACTGGCTGCGGGAAGACCCGGTTCATCGAACACATGGCCGCACGGATGGGGCGTCGGCTATACACCGTCGCCTGTCACGACGACCTCAGCGCCGCTGACCTGATCGGCCGCCATCTGTTGCGCGCGGGGCAGACGGAGTGGGTCGACGGACCCCTGACGCAGGCCGTGCGCGAGGGTGCGATCTGCTATCTCGACGAGGTGGTCGAGGCGCGCAAGGACGTGACCGTCGTGCTGCATCCCCTGACCGACGATCGCCGCACGCTGATGATCGATCGCACCGGGGAGGAGTTGCGGGCGCCGCCCGGCTTCATGCTCGTGGCCAGCTACAACCCCGGCTACCAGAACGTGCTGAAGCGGTTGAAGCCATCGACGCGCCAGCGGTTCCTGTCCGCGACCTTCGACTTTCCCGACCCGGCAACCGAACGTGCCGTCGTCGCGCGCGAAAGCGGGCTGGACAAGAACCGCGTCGGCCCGCTCGTGCTACTGGCCGGTCGTATTCGTGCGTTGTCGGGCATGGATCTGGAGGAAGGGGTTTCGACCCGACTGCTGGTCTATGCCGCCACGCTGATCGCGGGCGGCATGGGTATCGACCGCGCGCTGGAGGCCGCGGTGATCGAACCGCTGACCGACGATGACGACGTGCGCGCGGCGCTGCGCGACCTCGTGGCAACGACCTGGGGCTGACGACATGGCGCTTCGACCGCTGGACCTGATGGACCCCGAAGAGACGGTCGGACAGATTTGGCACGGGCTGGCGCACGGGCTTGGTGCCGCGGCGTCCTATCCCCACGCGGCCGTTTCCCTGGATCGTATGCGTCTGTCGCTGGCCGTTCTGTTCCGCGCGCTCGGCGGAGCGGATGGCGCCGAGATTCGGGAAGCGGTTCCGGTCCCTGCACTCCACCGCCGAAGCGCGCGGCGGCGCCTCGGCACCGGGCGTGAGACCTATACCCGAGCGGGCTATGACGGCGAGGCATTATCGCTCCCGCCGATGATGGATGTGTTTCCCGAACCCGATCTGAACCGTGCAGCCTACCTGTGGCTGACCGCGATGGCCGCGTTGTGCCGGCCCGAGGACCTGCCGGACGATTCCGGTCGTATTGCGCAGATTGCGGCGAACATTGCCTTGGCTGATCGCGTGCGCGCTGTCTGTCCCGGACTGCGCCCTGCCGACTGGGCGATGCGCACTGCCACCCTCGCCGATCGCCCCCATTTGTCGGGGGCTTCCGCGGAAGCCGCGACCGAACGCGCAATCCGCGACTGGCTGGCCGATTCCACCGTCCATATCCCGCTGTCGGAAGCGGCGCGCCCCTTTGCCCCGGTGCCGATCTGGCTACACCTTGCCCGCCCCGGACGGGGCGCCTCCGCCGACAATCCGACAGACGAGGACATGGCTCCGTCCGCTGCGGTCACGACCAGAACGCGCAAACTCGGCCTGCGCCGGAACATGGATCAGACGAACCGAGCGGACAGTCTAATCATCCACCGCTTCGAATCCATTCTGTCCTGGGTGGAGTCGATGAACCTCCACCGTTCGGTCGACGATGACGACGACGAGAACGCGCAGAAGGCGGCCGAGGATCAGGACGAGATCGCATTGACCCGCCACGACCGCCGCGCGGCAACCCGCCTGAGGCTGCATCTGGACCTGTCGCCGACTGACGCGGACCATGAACGTCTGGCAGGCGAACACACCTATCCTGAATGGAACCACCGTTCGCGCCGCTACATGGACGCCCATTGCCGCGTGCTCGAAGCACCTGCTCGCCCCGACCCAACCGCGCCGCCCTTCACGACCGATCCCCGCCGTGCGCGTGAGGTCCGCCGCCAGTTCGAGGCTCTGCTTCCGCGCCGCGTCGTTCAACCACGACAGATCGACGGGCCGGAACTGGACATCGATGCCGTCGTTACCATGTGCGCCGATCTTGCCGCGACCGGGCAGGGCAGCGATCGTGTCTGGCGTGCCGCCCGCCAGACCGAACGCGACCTGTCCGTGGCCATCCTGCTCGATTGCTCCCGTTCGACCGAGGCGGCGATCGGTGAGACCTGTGTCATCGACGTGGCACGCGACGCGTTGGCCACGCTGGCCGGTGGGATCGACGCGGCGGGCGATCGCCTTGGCCTGTGGGGCTTTTCGTCGCTGCGGAGGGACCGGGTGTTCGTGACCTGCTGCAAGGAATTCGATACTCCCATGGGTCCACCCGTGCTGAACGCGATCGGCGCGCTGAAACCCGGGCATTACACGAGATTGGGCGCGGCGATCCGGCATGTCGGCGCGCGACTGGCCGCCGAAGGAACATCTCGCCGCCTTCTGCTGGTGCTGACCGACGGCAAGCCCAACGATTTGGATCACTACGAGGGAAAACACGGGATCGAGGACAGCCGCATGGCCGTGATCGAGGCGCGGCGGGCGGGACAGTCCGTTCACGGCGTGATCGTGGACGAAGACGGACAGGATTGGTTCGCGCGGATCTTCGGACGCGGCGGCTTTCATCTGCTGCCCCATCCCGCCCGTCTGACCAGAGCGCTGCCCGACATCTACCGGTCCCTGACGACCGAACCCTGACAAATGAGAACCGACATGCGTTTCCTCCCCGCCTTTCTTACCGCCTTCCTTCCCGGCCTCGCACTAGCCGAGGCGTTCGATCGCCCCATTCCGCAGCCCCAGAGCGCGACTGCCGAAATCTGGTTCGCCGCCGCCTCGGTCGCATTGCTCGTTGCTCTCCTCGCGGTCCACCTGAGCGTGCGACGCCGGTGAGCCGCGTGCGACGCCTTACGCTGCTGCTATATCCGTCCGGAGCGGGCGCGATGGCGATCAACCTGTTCTTCGCGTCGCTTCTCGGCACCTGGGTCGGTCTCCCGGTGATCTCACCGACCTGGGCTCTGGTAGGGGGAATCATACTGGGCTGGCCTGCATCCTGGGCGTTCGCTCGTCATATTGCCGCTTTGATGGATCAGGCCGAGGCGCGGCGAGGCAACTGATTGTTGATGGTCTGGGAGAGCGCAGTGGGTATCCACCCAAAGAAGTTTGACAGGAAAGCGAACCTTCGGAGGCAGGTCGAGAGCGGCGACACAAGCGCCGATGAGGATGAAGAAGAGTTGTCCTGGTATGTTGCTTGCCGCGAAATGCCGTAACCGCGATCGAGAGGTTTGGCGAAGCAACTACTCCGCGTGCGCCTGATGAAACCCAAGAGTCCCGCGTACCTGCCATACCTTCGAGCTGGTTCTTTCTCTGGCGAACACGAGACTATCCGACCGGCCTGAAATTTATCTCTCCTGCGGCCTAACGGGGTATCAGTGGCTTGATTCCTGCGGCTCGGCGGCGCCATCGCCTGTTCCGGTGCTTGCGCTGTCATCCCGCCGCATGGAAACGCAAAGCGGGAGAAACCGGCTTAAGAGGATGTCGTCGCCCGAAATGAAGCTCTCAGCGGCCCGAGATATTTTGGTCGCACCATCTGGGGAAACCGGAGCGAATACCACCGAGGAAGCCGTGTCAAAACCAGGCTGCGCTGCATGAACTTGCCGAAATTGGGCTTCTTGATACGGGACCTGGATCGACAGGTCGCGGAGGTCCAGGCCGCATCGCGGCGATGAGCGGCCAACCTGCGGCTGGAAGCCCCGCTATAGAGGTTACGACCGACATATCCTGGCCAGAGGGCAGTATCGGCCAGCAATGGCGTTGTGCACCGGAACCGAAACAAGCTCGGGATTGTCGACGATCAATCGACCTGACCGATTTTCACTCCGAACGATCTATGGACCAGCTAGACCGCAATTTCGGAACTCCAACCCGTCAGGCTTATTCGAGACGCATGGCTTCCGTCTCGATGATGATCCGGACGGTGTCGCCGACCAATCCGTTGTCCACGCCGTATTCCATGCCGAAGTCACTCCGGTTCAATTCCCCGCGTGCAGTAATGCCGAGGGTGAAGCGACCGTGGCCGAACGGATACTCGGCCGCCTTGTTCAGCGTCACGTCCAGTGTCAGCGGGCGCGTCTCTCCGAGGAGTGTCAGATCGCCGGTCACCGTTCCGGACGTTTCCCCCTCCGCCATGCCGTTATTGGCGGTGAAGGTCATCTCCTCGTGCTCCGCGACGTCGAGGAAATCGCCGCTGCGAACATGTTCGTCCCGCGCCGCGTTGAGCGTTTCGACGGACGCCGTCATGACGCGGACCTCCAGATCCGACAGGTCCTGGGTTTCCATGTCGTAGGTGAACCCACCCTCGACGTTGCCGAACAGGCCCAAAGTGGCGGCGTATCCCACATGGTCGATCAGGAAGGCGACTGTCGTGTGTTCGGCGTCCAGTTCGTACCGTTGCGGTTCCGCCGACGAAATCCCCGGAAGCACGACAAGCAGCGCGGCTGCGGCAATCGATAGGCGAGACATGAATTCTCCTTCGCAGTGTGGTGTTCGAACGTCTGGCGCGCGGCCGAGCTTGCGAGATGTTGTAGGTTGAATCCAATCCCGCGCATAGTCTCCCTTCTTTCAGAGGCTGCGATGCCGACAGTCGGCGCCAGATAACCCTTCGCTGCGTCAGCTGGAGTAACAACATGACCCGGAGACGGGACGGGCAGATCGATGCACACCGCATCGTCGACGTAATCGCGCGGGACGTCGGCGCTGCGGCGGCGGTCCATCCCGCCGGTGGTGGACCGTCGGCCATGTGCCGTAAGCGTCACTTTCCAATCAGCGCGGAAACCATCTTGACGATGGTCCGAACAGGCTACGTGACAGGACGATGACCGATTTCGATGTTTCCAGCCCCGCGGGCAGCCGGGGCCGAACCCCATGGACGCCGGAACAACCGACGGCGACATTCGCACTGGCCGTCGTCGCATCGCTACCGGCCATCGCGGCGGGTGCCGGGATTCTGGGGGCCGCACCGGACGTGATCGCGGTCGTTCTCGCGTGTTTCCTTGTCGGTACCGCCATTGCCCTGGGCCGCATGCGCGCGCGCTACCCCCATCCCGTCCTCGGGGCTTGCAACGTGGCTACGCTCATCCGTGCGGCCCTCGTCGCGATCCTCGCGGCCGCCGTCCTGATACCGGATGCGTTGACGAACCGACCGTCCGCCATTCCCACCCTTGCGACCGCGGCTCTCCTGCTCGACGGGGTCGATGGCTGGCTTGCGCGGCGCGCGAAGCTCGCCTCCGCATTCGGCGCCCGCTTCGACATGGAGGTCGATGCGGTGCTGGCGGCCGTTCTTGCTCTGATCCTTGCCCGCTCCGCACAGGTCGACACATCTCTCGGGATGGCCGCGCTGCTGGTCCTCGGCTTCGCCCGCTACGCTTTCGTGCTCGCCGCCTGTCTCCTGCCATGGCTGCGCGCGGACCTGCCCGAGAGGACCTCGCGCAAGGCCATATGTGTGGTTCAGATCGCTACGCTCGTGGCATTTTTGCTGCCATGGCCGGACGGAGCCGACATGACGCCGATGGCGGTCGCGGCTGCGGCGCTGCTCGTCTGGTCATTCGGGCGCGACGTTCTCTGGCTCGGGCGCAGGTCCCCGTGATGCGGAGCCGGATCGGCGCCGTGGCGTCGCTCGGCATCGCCGCGATGCTGCTTGGTCTCGTCCTGGTCCTGCCGAACCGTCCGTCGGCGATGGGTTGGGACGCCTTTGCGCGCCTCCCGCTGGAGCTTCCGGCGCTTCTCGGCCTTCTGATCGTCGCAGGGGCCCGTCCGGGTGCGGCGCGGCTCGTCCGCGGTGTCTTCGCCCTGATCCTGATGGCTATCCTGCTGCTCAAGGTCGCGGATTACACACTCTTCGAAGCGTTCTCTCGGTCCTTCAACCCGGTAACTGACGTCTTCGTCTTTTCCGCCGGCGCGAACCTCCTTCTGGGCAGCCTCGGGCCGGTCCTCGGGGTCGGGGCCCTCGCGGGGATCGTCCTCGCAAATCTGCTCGCAGCGGCAGGTCTTTTCTGGGCGCTGCGGCGATGGTCGCGGCCCGGCACCGGACCCGCCATTCGCGCGGGCGCAGGGAGCGTGGCGATCGTCTTCGCGGCACTGACCGCGCTTGACGCGAGCCACCGGCTAAATTCCTCCGCCGTGTCGATGGATCCGCCGGGCACGGCAAACACGACGATCTTCGCCATGCGCCATGCGGAACGCGCGCGGGGTGCGGCGCGAGACCTCGCGGCTTACCGGATCGCTGCCGAGACCGATCCCTTTGCCGCGGCGCCGGGGCTGTTCGACCGGCTGGAGAAACGCGACGTGATCGTCGTCTTCATCGAAAGCTACGGACGGTCCAGCTTCGATAGCCCGTTCTACGCCGAAACCCACCTCCCCACCCTGCGCGCGGCGGAGGAAGAGCTGGCGGAGGAGGGGCTGGGCACGCGCAGTCTCTGGCTCACCTCGCCCATCGCCGGGGGGCAGAGCTGGCTTGCGCATGGCACCTTTGCTTCGGGCCTCCGAACGGCCGATCAGGCGCGCTACGGCGCCATGCTCGCCTCTCCGCGCAGGACGCTCTATCACCTGGCTCAGAACGCTGGATACCGGACGGCGGCGGTGGTGCCCGCCATAACCCTGCCCTGGCCCGAAGGCCCGCTCCTCGGGTTCGAGACGATCCTCGCCGCTGCCGATCTGGACTACGCCGGCGACCCCTTCAACTGGGTGACGATGCCCGACCAATACACGCTGTCCGCCTATCCTGACCTTCTGGGTGACGATCCGCGGCCGGATTTCCTCGAGATCGCCCTGATCTCCAGCCATGCGCCTTGGGTGCCGATCCCGCCGCTGATCGACTGGGATGCGATCGGTGACGGCAGCGTGTTCAACCGCTGGGCGAATTCGGGCGACCCCCCGCGTGTCGTCTGGAAGGATCGCGACCGGGTGCGTCTGCAGTATCGCCTCGCCGTCGACTATTCCCTGCAGACGGTCCTGTCATTCGCCGCACGACAGGCGGGCCCGGACGGCCCGCTGATCATCGTGCTCGGCGACCATCAGCCCGCGCCCTGGGTGGCGCAGATCGAAAGCCGCGACGTTCCGATCCACCTCATCGGGCCGCCAGAGGTTCTGGCCCTGTTCGATGACTGGTACGCCAGACCGGGCCTCGTTCCGGATGTCGATACGCCCGTCTGGCCGATGGAAGCGTTCCGCGACAGGTTCCTCGAGGCGGTCAGCGGGCCCGCAGCGGAAGGCGAGGCTTCGTGAGCGGTAACGCCGGAGCGCTTCTGAGGATCGCGGTGTCGGTGGGCATTGTGGCCGTGGTGCTGGTGTCGATCGACGCCGCCGAAGTCGGTCAGCGGCTCGCCCGGGCGGAGGCGGGCTGGCTCCTTGCGGCAGGCGCTCTCCTCACGGTTCAGACGCTGTTGATGGCGATGCGCTGGCGGCTGACGGCGGCGTGGCTGGGCCTTCGGATCGGGTGGCGGCAGGCAGTGGGCGAATATTATATCGGACAGCTCGTCAACGTGACCTTGCCGGGCGGCGTGATCGGCGATGCCGCCCGGGCCGTTCGGTCGCGCGATCGCGGGGGCCTCACCGCCTCCGCCCATGCGGTGATGATCGAGCGTTTAGCGGGGCAGGTCGCGATGGCAGTCGTGGTCGGTCTTGGATTTGCCGCGACGCTCGCCATGCCGGGCGGCATAGTCTGGCCCCGTTGGACCGGTGTGATCCTGCTCGCGGCGGTGTGTGCGGTCGCGCTCGCAATCGGCGGTACGCTGCTTCTGTCGCGGCGTCAGGCGATCGTCCGGAGCTTCACCGGGAATTTTCGCAGGGCCGTGCTCTCCCCGGCCGTTCTGCCGCAACAGATCGCCCTCGGCCTGGCGATCGTAGCGCTGAACCTCGCGGCGTTCGCGGCCTGCGCCCGCGCGACGCAGACGGCACTCCCGTTCGAGGCGATCGTTACCATCGTTCCCCTGATCCTGACGGCCATGCTGATCCCGGTCTCGGTTGCGGGACTGGGGTGGCGCGAGGGTGCTGCGGCCGCCCTGTTCCCGCTGGTGGTCGCCACGCCGGATGCGGGGGTCGCGGCCAGTCTGGCCTTCGGTCTCGTCCTCGTCGGGACAAGCCTGCCCGGCCTCATATGGATCGTCGGCCCGCCTGCGACGCGGGCGGGCCTTGCCGACCGTAGAACCAAGGCGTTAGCCTATTTGTCAAACGACGGGAAAGGTCCATCATGATCGACGCCACAGCTTTTCGAACGCCGACGCGCCGCCATGTTCTGGCTGCAGGCGCCGCCGCAATCGGCGCGACGATGACCGGACGGACCGCCCTGGCGCAGGAGCGGTCCATCGCGCTGCAACTGTCCTGGCTGCATTCCGTGCAGTTCGGCGGCAGCTATATCGCCCGGGATCGCGGCTATTGGGCGGAACGTGGCCTCGACGTCGCCCTCCTGCCCGGCGGGCCGAACGCGCCGGTCGAGCCTCCGGTGGTGGCTGGCACAGCGCTCGTGGGCATCTCGGCGGCGGATTACACGGCGGCCGCGGTCGAACAAGGCGCGCCCTTCCGGATCATTGGCGTAGCGATGCAGAAGAACCCCTTCGCCATAGCCTCCCTGCCCGAGAACCCGGTCAACGAACCCGCGGAGCTACAGGGCAAGCGCATCGGCATGGCTTTGGCCAACATGCCGGTCCTGCAGGCGCTCTGCACCCTGAACGGTGTCGATATCGACCGGATCGAGATCGTGCCGACGCAGTACGACGCCGCCCCCCTGCTGGCGGATCAGGTCGATTGCCTGCTCTGCTGGGCCACGGATTTGCCCGTCGCCATGGCGGTTCGGGGCATTGAGGCGGTGACGATGCTGATGGCCGATCACGGCTATTCGGTTCATTCCCAGACCTATATTGCGACCGACGAGAGCCTCGCGGCCCGTCGCGACGACCTGCTCGGGCTGATGTCTGGTGAGGTGCGGGGCTGGACCGACTATCAGGCCGACACCGCCGCCGCCGCCGCGCTGACCGTTGCGACGTTCCCGGATGCGGGCCTGGAATTGCCGACGCAGGTGCTTCAGGCCGAGCGGCAGGTCCCGCTGATGTTCTCCGACCTGACGGCCGAGAACGGCTTCGGCTGGTTCACCGAAGAGACCGTGGCCGCCAATATCGAGACGCTTGCCCTGCTCGGCCGGGATGTGAGCCCCGCGCTGTGGGATCGTTCGATCCTCGAAGAACTGCATGGAGGCTGACAGCGGAGAGGGACGGGAGGTCCGCTGCGACGGTGTCTCGAAAGTCTTCGATGCCGCTCGCGATCCCGTCCCGGCGGTCGGCCCGCTGGACGTCGTCTTCGCCGCCGGCACCACGACGGCCCTCGTTGGGCCTTCGGGATGCGGGAAGTCGACGCTCCTTCGGATGGTGGCCGGGCTGGAGGAACCGACCCGGGGGACCATTCGCATCGGTGGTGAAAGCCCCCGTGCGCTTAGCCAACGCGCAGGGTTGTCCATGGCCTTCCAGGATGCCTCGCTTCTGCCGTGGCGCAGCGTCCGGGGGAACGTCGCACTCGCCCTGACTCTCGCCCGGCGCGCCGCCGATCCTGACCGGATCGACGAGCTTCTGGAGATGGTGGGTCTTGCCGGGTTCGGGGACCGGCGCCCTGCGGAGCTTTCTGGCGGCATGCGCCAGCGGGCGGCCATAGCACGCTGCCTCGTGGCTCACCCAGAGCTGCTCCTTCTGGACGAGCCGTTCGGCGCAGTGGACGAGCTGACGCGGCGGCGGCTGAACCGGGATCTCCCGTCGCTCTGGCGCGGCGTCACCACGCTCCTCGTGACCCATTCGGTGACCGAAGCGGTCATGCTCGCCGACCACATCCTCGTCCTGTCGCCGCGTCCGGCGACTATCGTGGCCGAAATAGACGTCCCCATGAACCGCCCGCGAACCGAGTCCGCACCGGCCTTCCGCGAATGCGTTGCGGTCGTCACGGAAGCGCTGGCGGCCGATGCTCCCGGTCACGCCCAGGCCGCGCAGTGACCGCGACCGTCGCCCGTCGGCGCCTCGTTCCGCATCTCGCACCCGGGGTCGCCGGCATCGTCGCGCTCCTGGCCTTGTGGGAACTCGCAGCCCGCGCCAATGCGGGTAGCTTCGTGATCGCGGGGCCCGTGGACGTCGCGACCTACGGCTTCGCCAATGCGGGGCTGCTGGGCCGCGCCCTCGCTGCGACGCTTCGCAACGCGGCCTGGGGCTTCGTTCTCGGAAACGCGGCGGCGATCGGGCTGGCCGTGACCGTCATCCTCGTTCCCCGGCTCGAGCGTCTGCTATCGGCGCTGGCCCTCCTCGTCTTCTGCCTACCGCTCGTGGCGACCGGGCCGATCCTGCGCGTGGTCCTCGGACCGGGCGACGGGCCACAGATCGCCCTAGCTGCGCTCGCGGTCTACTACACCACGTTCCTCGCGCTGCTCGTCGGGCTCCGGTCCGTACCGCAAAGCTGGCTCGATCTCGTGCGAAGCCATGGTCGCGGGGCGGGCGCGGAACTCGTCCATGTCCGCGCGGCGGCATCCCTGCCGTACTTCATCGCCGGGCTTCAGATTGCGGCCCCAGCTGCCATTCTCGGCGCGATGATCGGTGAGTTCACGGGGGCCGAAAGAGGGCTCGGCGTGCTCACGATCCGCGCCATGCGCGCGCTCGACGTCGATGCGACCTGGACGATCGCCACAATCGCTTCCGGGGCGTCGATTGCGGCCTATGCGGCCCTCGGGGCGCTGGGCCGTCACCTCACTGTCGCTCCTCCCGCCCTCCTCCTCGCGGCGCCCCGGGCTGTGCGGACCCTGCCGCGGGCGTTTCGGTTCGGCGAGACCGTCGCGATCGCCTTTGTGGCTCTGTGCTTGTGGCAGGGGCTCATGGACGCGTTCGGCCTCAACCCGTACTTCGCCAAACGCCCCAGCGACGTGGTCGCCTTCCTCCTGACGAATGCCGATTCAGCGATGAACCGCGCCACCCTGCTGGGCGCGTTGATCGAAACGATGACCTTCGCGGTTCCCGGCTACCTCGCCGGCCTCGCCCTCGGCGCGGGTCTCGCCTGCGGGGTTGTCCTCGCCCCGGCATTGGCCGCGACTGCCTTGCCCGCGGCGGTGGCGCTGCGCTCGGTCCCCATCGTGACGACCGCGCCGCTGATCGTGCTGGCGCTCGGTCGGGGGGCCGTGGGCACCATCGTCATTGTGGCGGTGATGATCTTCTTCCCCACCCTGGTCGCCTGTCTTCGAGGGCTGCGCCAAACGCCCGGCCAAGTCATCGACATCTTCGAAAGCTATGCCTCCGGCCGGGGCCGGACCCTGCGGCTCGCCCGCATCCCTGCCATGCTGCCCGCGTTCTTCGCGGCCGCGCGGATGGGCGTGCCCGCCGCGATCCTCGCCGTCACGACCGCCGAATGGCTCGCAACGGGCAAGGGCATCGGCAGCCTCATGGCGCTGACGGCCTCGACCTCCGCCTACGGCATGCTCTGGAGCGCGGTCGTCGTCGTGGCCCTCGCCGCAGCGCTCGCCTATGCAGCGATCGGGCGCGTCGAGCGCGCCGTTCTGGCCGTCTACGCACCCGAACAGGTCGCAAGGTGAAGGCCGTCTTCGCCATCCCGGGCGACATGCACCGCCGTACCGGCGGATTCATCTACGAAAGCAAGCTGCTGCAGGCGCTGCGCGACCTCGGACATGACGTCGAGCATCTGCAATTGCCCACGAGCTTTCCGGATCCCTCGTCCGCCGACATCGCCCGTACACGCGCCCTACTTTCCGCAGTCCCGGCGGATCGCCCGATCCTTCTGGACGGCTTCATCCCCGGCTCCGTCGGGCCCGAGGGCCTCGCCGGAATTTCCGCGCCGCTGATACCGGTGATTCACCATCCCCTCGGGCTGGAAACCGGACTGCCCACCGACCGTGCCGCGCGCCTGATCGAGGCCGAGGGCGCGGCCCTGCGCCACGCCGCAGCCATCATCGTCCCTAGCCCCCATACGGCGCAGGCCATCGTTCGCCGCCTCGGGGTAGACGCGGCTCGTATCACCGTTGCACCCCCGGGTTTCGACATGACCGGCGGAACGCGGCATCCGGTCGTCCCGCCCGTGATCCTGTCCGTCGGCCTGCTCGCGCCGCGCAAGGGGCACGACGTCCTGATCGGCGCACTGGCCTGGATCGCCGATCTCGACTGGCGGGCCCGGATCGTCGGCGCCGCGCACGACCCGGACCTTGCCGCCTGTCTGACCCGCCGCATCGCCGCTTCGGGAACGGACCAGCGCATCACCCTCGAAGGCGAATTGACCGTCGCCGAACTGCAGGACGCCTATGCCGGAGCCACCATCTTCGCGCTCGCGACACGTTACGAAGGGTACGGGATCGTCTTCGGTGAAGCGATGAAATGGGGCCTGCCGATCATCAGCTGCCATGTCGGCGCGGTTCCGGATACTGTCGGCGCGGCGGGCATCCTTGTTCCCCCAGACGATCCGACCGCCCTCGCATGCGCGTTGCGCGAACTTCTGACGGATGCCCGGCAACTGAAGAACCTGTCCACCCTTTCAGCCCGCGCCGGTGCGGCCCTTCCCCGCTGGAGCGATACCGCCGCCGTCGTCGCCCGGACGGTGGCGACTGCGTCTCGGTCACAATTCTGAGGAGCAGCGTTGCCGAGAAGACCCAGATGTTCGTCCCGCGGAACGAAGTCGTCGGATTACTGCCCGCGATCCTGCACCGGAAGCTGTCCTTTAGAAGCGGGCTTCGGACGAAAGCGGTGAGTATTGGCGTCTTTGGGAGGTGTACGCATACCATCGTTCAGGAGTTGAGTTCACTAGGTGCGGGCTGATGAAGTGCGTCGAAGCGGAATGCGCTCGGGAATTGGATGATGCTCGAGGTCATCACGCGTTTCCGCCATGCCAGGCTAATTGAATCTATCCGGTCGGTGGAGAAGTTAAGTAATCAATCTTACACGGGTGGTCGGTCTGTAATGTTAGTGCATGATCAGTCTCGATTCCGTCGGATCGATAATCGCAACGATCAACGAGCGGTATCCTATGGTATTATGAAGTACTCGGTATTTCTTGGGCTCCTTCAGCTTCTGATGATGTAAATTTCCCGAAGCAGGTGGAAGACTTCGCCGTGGAAAAATTCGTCCTTACAGCGGACAAGGAAGCTCCCATGGCGCTTATTTTTCCGAGGTGATAACGACTTACTGGAAACCGTCGCGGCACTGACAGCGGCGATCCAGTCCCTCACGATCCAAGCAGCAAATTCGGCCTCTTTATCAGCGCCGCAGTGGTCGGACCGCACCATCCCGCGTCATGCTTCGGTTTAATGGGGCACGACTGTGAATCCCCCGCCTAACTCCAAGCTGACATGCGCCGCGCAGTGAGTGGTTACCCGTCGCGGTGCGATTTGATAGAAACCAGTATTTCTCCCTTGCCTTTCTCACTTCTGATTTTCCACGCCGCCGATTTTTAATCAGCGACCCGGCTACCGCTAAACAGAACACTCGAGATCGAAAAGCTGCCGCTTCGACGGACATGGGTAATGCGCCGCCTAGCCGGAGGGTGGTGCGAATGATGCCGCCCGATGACGTCGCCAATGGAGTTGTAAGGCAGAACGATATCTAAGGTGTGATCTATAAATCGATGCCTGTGATGTCCTGCTGAGACGAGGTGAATACCCCGGAGAATTTCACAAATACCTTGAAGCTTTGCCGGGCAGTTTGCCCTCAAAAGTCAAAAAGCTGTGGCCAACGATACCGTGAGAACTGGCGAGGGCGCATAGAGCGATGGAACATCGGCCGATCCCAAAGAACGAACGATCATGTATGTTATAAAAATCGGAGCGGAAAAGCCGAGAAGAAGCCACTGCTCCGGGGTTGACCGGGATAGCAAGCTGGACCGGCTTTGACCGGGTCGAAGGTGATGGTCGGGGTCGCCATGCACAGACCGAGCCGAGAGCGAGCATAGGCGTTTCGGTCGCGATGTGTCGGATGGGCATGCTGATGAGCGACCGCATTCCTACAAATCCTCAACTTGGCGGCGTGAATAGCCCCGTGGTTCGTGGACGCCTTCTTCCCTAATTTTGAGGCAAGGAGGCCATGATGAGCAGCAAGAAGTTCAGCGACGATTTCAAGCGGGATGCGGTCGCGCAGATCACGGAGCGGGGCTACCCGGTCAAGGAGGTGTCTGGGCGGCTCGGGGTCAGTCCGTATTCGCTTTACGCATGGAAGAAGACGTTCGCGAAGGCGTCGGCTGGCGAGAGCGAGAAAGACATCGAGATTCGGCGTCTGAAGCGGGAGCTGGCGCGGACGGTCGAGGAACGCGACATCCTAAAAAAGGCCACCGCGTATTTCGCCAGGGATGCAAAGTGAGATACGCGTTCGTGGCCGAGCATCGTGGCGAGTTTTCCGTGCGGGCGATGTGCCGATGCCTGCGCATCCAGCCCAGCGGGTTCTATGCGTGGCTGAAGGCACCGCTGAGCAAGCGGGCTAAGGAGGATCAGCGTCAGACTAAGCTACTGCGGACTGCGTGGGCCGAAAGCGGCAAGGTCTACGGTCATCGGAAGCTGCACGACGACCTTCTCGAGCAGGGCGAACGCATTTGTCTGAACCGGGTCGCCCGATTGACCAGGCTGGCCGACATCAAGGCGCAGATCGGCTACAAGCGCCGCCCCGGCAAGTATGGCGGCAAGCCTTCGATCGTCGTCGACAACACCTTGGATCGGCAGTTCGACGTGGAGGTGCCGAACAACGTCTGGGTAACTGACATCACATACGTCAGGACGCAGGAAGGGTTCGCCTACCTGGCCGTGGTCATCGAC